>CAVVEG010000005.1:0-342659 GCA_963747255.1 uncultured Alphaproteobacteria bacterium | reverse complement strand
TGCGACATTGCCGCCGCAATCGGGGACAGCGCCCGCCATGATAACCCAGGCGGCGGCAAAATAAGCGCTACCCTGATCCGGATTTGCCGGCCGATGTGCCAGCAGACTTTTATGCGGTAAGCTCATCTGTCCTGTCAGGGAAAGGATTGTAATGGGCACGGTATTCAGCAGGTTTTCGGCATCATCGCTTCTTGCCTTTGCCTGCGCATATCTGGCGGCCATGCCCGCTTCGGCCGCGAACGCAGAGCCCGATTTCGCTCCGGACAGCGGCACGGGATGGGTGGCGCGGGGGCAGGATTTCCTGCCGCCGTCAAGCGGGCCGGGACCTGTCATTGTCGATCCGCAGCACCCGCGTATCGGAAATGACGATTTACGGACGGCCAGCAGACAACCCATGCGGCCGCTCGCCGATCTCAGCAGTCCAATCCTTCAGCCCTGGGCCCGCGACGCGCTGAAGAAGCGCAACGATTTTGTTCTTGCCAATGGAGACCGGGCCTTTACGCCCAAGGAGCGTTGCTGGCCAATCGGCGTCCCGGGTTTTCTGCTTTATCCCGTCCAGCCGGTCTACTTCCTGCAGACGCAGAAAGAAGTCGTGATTATCTGGGCGGAGGACCATCAGGTTCGTCACGTTTACATGAACGTGCCCCATTCCGCTCCCCTCTCGCCATCATGGTTCGGTGAATTGATTGGACACTACGAAGGCGATACGCTGGTGGTCGACACGATAGGATTGAATACCAGGACCTACATCGACAGTTTCCTTACGCCGCATACGGACAAGCTTCACGTCGTGGAACGTTTCCGTGTGATTGACGGAGGCAAGACGATGGAGGTGAAGGTGCGCGTTGAAGACCCGGGCGCGTTCACGACGCCCTGGAGCGCAGCCCAGCTCTATCGCCGCGTTGACGCGAAAGGAGCCGCGACGGATGCCCGCAAAATGGGGGGGCCGCTTGAAGAAATGGCCTGTGCTGAAAACAATGGGGATCACTTCGGTCAGGGGATCGATCCGATCCCGACCGCGACAAAGTCCGATTTCTGATGGCGCGGCCAATCGCCAGCGCAGAAAGGATGATCTACAGAAGCATGAGCATGCCCGGTCGGTAACAACGGCCAGCCGACTGGGTTGTTCAGGTTTCTTCAATTTCGACGAAGACTTCGCCCGTCTTCATCCGGCGCGGAGTGAGCTTTTGCCTGAAAGCGGTTTCTGCCAGCGATTCCATGGTTGGCAGATTGGCTTTGGTTCCATAAGGCAGCGGATCATCGCCCACGATCTTTGTGAGCTTGCGATACTTTCTGTCGCTGGCTGAATTGGCCTCGCCGGAGTGCAACTTCGCCAGCCATTGCGCCTTGGCCTCGCAAAATGCATCAAAAAGCGAGCGGGCGACCCATGGATGTCGCCTGAGGATTTCATCCTTGACGACAATGGTGCCGTGAATCGGATAGATGCCCGTCCTGTCATACCAGGCAGCCTCAAGTTCCTCCGCGTCGGGAAAGAGCTCAGGATAATCGGCATCTCGCACCTGCCATCCTCCGGTTGGCGAACCCGAACGTCCAATTCCGGCATTTCCCTCGAATCCCGCAACAAGTTCACCAGCCGCCATCATGTCGGCCAGCGACCAGCCTTCCGGCGCATGAGCGACGTTCTCCGGCAGTTCGAGTTGCGTGACATGTTCTTCGTCATCGACCACCCAGGTAACCTTCGACGAATCGAGGCCATATTCGTCCATCAGAATACCGCGGGTCCACACGCCCGTCGTAACCGAATAGGCGCGCACACCGACTTTACGCCCTTCGAGGTCCTTCGGATGCCTGATGCCGGCATCAGGACGCACCAGAAGTCCACCGTGATGGAAACGGCGCATGACAAAGATCGGCAGGGCGATGAACGGAGCCCCCAGGGCGCGCGCAACGATGTAAGTGGTCGGCGCAATGTCGCAGACATCGAATTCGAGCTGGCGCACCATGCGCCGGTAAGCCCCGATCTGCGGAACAACCTTGATGAAGTTGGGCTCGACACCTTCGATCGGAATCGTGCCGCTCTGGATTGCCGCCGTGTGCGGATAATCTCCAATCGCAAGATCGAGTTTCAGTTTACCTGACACGAGGATTACCGTTCTGTGTGCGCAATGCGCCGCCGGCTTCATTAAGGGCCGCCAGAGATGGGGCCACGGGCCAGGGCAGACATTCCGAAATTGCCCGCCCCATGATCCACTCGATATCGCTCGCCGAATAACCCAGCTCTTCGGTGAACAGCGTCACCGCCTGGCGGTATGTGGATGTTGTACGGCTCATCAGAACCGAAAGATCGGTGGCCCAGAAAGAGCGGCGCGGCGAAAACGCGTCGATCAGCCGCCGCACCTCGGGTTGGATGTTCCTGTAGGGATAAGGGTCGGTTGTGCATTCCTGGATCAGCGACAGCTTTACGTGGACATTGGGGTATTTCGCCAGGGCAATTGTCTTGTCGAGCCTGAAGGTCGCGTCCTTCATGCCGTGCAGACGGCCCATGTGATCGATAATGACCCTGAGGTTCGGGTAACGCGCCGCCACCCTGCCCACGTCCGGCAGGCCGCCGGGAGCATTCATCATCACCGGAATTTCGAATCGCTCGGCGAGTGGCCAGAACCAGTCCGCCGTGCCATCCCTGATCCAACTCTCGTCCCAGGCATGGTGGAATGTGAGGCGCACGCCCAGCATGCCCGGCCGCTCCTTCCAGGTCTCCAGCATGCGCCGTCCGTCTTCCGGGTTTTGAAGAGGCACGCGGCCCATTACTGCAAACTGGTCTGGATATTTGGCAGCGGCCTCGAGCGAATAATCGGCGCGATCACCTTCCCAGGATGGAGGAACGAGAATGTGCCGATGAACACCCGCCTCAGACATCATGCGCCTGAGGTCCTCATAGCCAATGGGTGTATCGAGATGAGCCTTGCGGCCCGGCATCCATGGATTTTCGGGAGAGGCTGCGCGCCAGATATGGCTGCCCCCGTCCGTGATGATCATCCGATATTTCCTTTTCGGGCTGAATGACTTCCGGCTGCGCGCGACGCCATGGATCAGTGTCGCGCAAGCGCCGAACGGGACGCCATTTCGGCTTGCGCGGCCGGAGTCATGGAGCGATCAAGCATGAAGGCGGCTGCGGCCGCCGCGAGGACGGGCAAAGCGCCGGCGAGAAAAATGAGCGGCAACGGAGTTTCGATATAAATGAGATAACCCGCGATTGCGGGCCCCATCAAAGCCCCGATGCGGGCAGCCGCAAAAGCCGCACCTGTACCAGTGGAACGGACGAAGGTCGGATAGATCATGCTGGAGAGCGCGTTCAGCCCGACACCGCCACCATTGACCGGAAGGCCTGCCGCAAATGCGAGCGCCATGGTGGCCGCCGTGCCATGCACAAGTCCCAAGCCCGCGACCGGCAGAGCGCCGATGAGCAGGATCCAGACCAAAGCCGGAATGCCAAGCTTGTCCATGAGAAAACCGACAACAAAGCTGAAACCCGTGCCCAACTGGAACAACGCCTGTGTCATTTGCGCATTCGGTATGCTCATCCGATTGGAATATTCGGAAAACAGGGTCGAAAGCCACGCCGACAGGAAAAAATGCGTGACGAAGGTGAGGCCGAGCGCAAGCCACAATAAAACGGTCATTGCGGTACGGCCTTCGGTGAACAGATGGGTCACCGGCACGCCCTCTTTCGCGCTTTCCGCAATGGTGAATTCCGTATCCTGAGCGAAATCGGCATCGGGCCGCAATTTCCGTGCGTAGTACAGAATACGTTCCTTCGCCCCGCGCCTGAGAACCAGAAAACGGACCGACTCGGGAAGCGCGAACAGCAGCACGAACCCGATAAGGATGCTCACGCCGCCCCCGGCCAGAAAAACTGATTTCCAGCCGTAATTGGGGGTGAGCGCAGCGGCCAGGAAGCCGCCGCCCGAAGAACCCACGGTGTATCCGAGATAAAGCAAAGTGATCTTCAGTCCGCGGGTTTTGGTCTTCGCGTAGTCGGCCATAAGCGAAATCGCCATTGGCATCCCGCCTCCGATGCCGAGCGCGGAGGCGAAGCGGATGAGCGCAAGCTGATGGAGATTGACCGCAAGCGGCATCGCGATGGTGAAGATGCCGAAGGTGAATACCGCGATCAGAATGGATATTCGCCGCCCCACACGGTCGGCGAGCATTGAAAAGACGATCGCTCCGATCATCCATGCGAAGATATTAAGGTCGAAGACGACAGTCATCGAAGCGCGATTTATCCGCCAATCCCTGATGATGGCCGGCGCGGCATAGTTCAGCGATTGCTGGTTGAAACCATCCACCAGCATGACGAGACAGCACATCAGAAAGAGCGAAAGCGAAAACCAGCTCTTCCGCTGCGTCTCAATCACTTCGGCTATGTTGACAATCGGGCGTTGCGCCACGGCGGTCCCCGGGGTCTTTCTATCGAATGAGCACGCTACACTGGCAACGGCTTCGTTTCCAGAAACGGCCGGGGCCGGTGCGAATAAAGGTGGCGGGGCTCGAACCCGGCGGGTGAAGTTCAAGGCACACAAAAAACAGCCGCCGCGGGCAGCGGCGGCTGGGAGCCGGAAATTCGAGTGCCTGGTTTCAGTTCTCGGCCACGCTCGCCGGACGCGCGAGTTCGGTCGAGAAGGCGTAGGGCACCAATATATGGGCAATGTTCGACGTATCGCCCCACTGGAAGTTTTCAACCGGCTGCGGGTTTTTCACCACGATGTGCAGCTTGCCCGCCGTGACAAACTTCTCAGGCGAAAGCACGAAACGCAGCTTCGTCGCGCTGTCCACTGACGTCGGCACCGCCTCGCCATTCACGTATGCAACCGAGCGCTTTACGAAGTTTACGCCGGTCAGCGTCACGGTCGTCTGCCCTGTGCCCTGCAGGACCGTGCGTGGCGCAATCGTGTCGATGCCCGGCGTCGGCGAAATAACATAATCGGGCACCGGACCAAGCCCCGGGCCTTTGCGCACATAGGCGACACCAGGAAGAATTCCGACCTCCTGCCCGTTCGGCGCCGTCACCGTCATGGTGGGTTTCGGCATGCTAACCGGCTTTGGGACCAGTTGCTTGAGGGCATTCACGAAGGGCAGATTGCTGACCGGAGCCGCGTCATAACTGACTTTGTCGTTGGCGAATATCGAGCCGCGGTACCACGGATGGAACGCGCGATCGACGACGCGGCCATCCTTGATGACCGTATCGATTTTCCGCATGTTCATGATGTCGCGCGAAGGATCAGCGGAAACGATATCGATATCCGCAAGCTTGCCGGTTTCGATCGTGCCGAGATCCTTGAGATGGTAATGCTCGGCCGGCCATTTGGTCGCCGACTGAATGATTTTCATCGGTGGAACATGCGCGTCTTCCTGGAACACTGCCATTTCCTGCAGCACACCCAGGCCCGGCGCCGACTGTGAATCGTCCATGGAGGGCAGCGCATGTCCGCCTGCCGCAATCAGATCGCCGATGAATTTGGCGTGGTTCCTGTATCCGCAGGTGCGGATCGATATCTGAGCCGGCGTGAGTTCTTCCTCCGGCGATTTGTTATTGTCCACCAGATCCGCCACGGCATATTCGGGATAATAGGCGCGGAAATCGGGATCGGACAACATCTCACGGTCTTCCTGCTGAATCCGCTTCCAGCTTGACGGGAAACCGTGGTCTGCCGCGATCAGGTTGGGCACGACCGCCGTATTATGCGACGCGAGGAATGCGACCATGTCCTTCTCTTTGACAGGATCCATATCGCAATAGACGTCCGGAGGAAGACCGACATAGCCCTTCCATTTCTCCTCATCACGGTTCATTTCGTCGCCGACAAGCCCCGTGTGGAGCATGACATCTGCGCCGGCAAGCACGCAGGATTTCGCGCGCGTCTGCGGCCCAACGCAGCGAAACATGGCTGCCTTGCCCGCTTTGTGGGCCTCGTCGGCATAGGCGGCAAAAACTTCTGGCGGCGCATCACCGTCCTGTGCACCGATAACATCGGCCCCCATCGCGAGAAGCGCCCTGGCGCGGGCACGTGCTTCTTCGGGTGTCTTGAGGACGCGGCCGCCATAGGTGGCAACAGGAGTGAAAATCCGGGGCCCCTCATAGATTCCGTGATTGATCGCGTCGCGCTCGGCGAGCCCTTCATCGCCGCGGCCGACATTGGGGACCGCCGTAGTCACCCCGAAATGCAGATAAGCCTCGCCAAACATCCAGGTGCCGAAGCTCATGGAATCAATCAGCCCCGGTGTAATCCATTTGCCGGTGGCATCGATCACGGTGACGCCGGCAGGGACCTGAACCGCGCCGGCGCGGCCGACGGCGGTGATGCGGTTGCCCTGAATGACAATGACGGAATTCGGCACGGGCGCACCGCCATTGCCGTCGATCAGCGTGCCACCCTGAATGACAAGCACCTGCTGCTGCTGCGCCTGGGCATGTGGCGCGCTTCCGGCAGTGAACGCGAGCGCCACTGCGGCCGCCGCGCCGAGAAATCGTGTCCTGAGTTGCGCTTTCATGGCTCCTCCCTCTTGCCAGGTCGTCCTCTCGCATACTGAACCATTTCGAGGCAGCATGAAACAATGATGGCGAAGGAGATGCGACCGCCGCCTTAGCGCTGGGCAAGGATTTCGATGCGGGTCGACGCATTCGAGCCCTGAGCAAGCCCTTCCGCAATAAATGGCAGAGCCGTTTTCATATTCTCAACAAAACCAAATGGCGGATTGACGACAAGCAATCCGGTCGCGTGCATCGGTGGTCCCCTGCCCTCGCATTCCGGCAGGGAGCCCGCTCCGACGTCGAGTTCGATCCGCACCAGTGACCGGATCCCCGCGTTCAGCAATTCCGCGGCCGTCGCGTGAACCAGCGGAAGCGTCTTTGCCGGATACCAGAGCAGATAAATCCCCGAGGCAAAGCGGCGATGGGCGGCGATCAGGGCTTCGGCTGCGCGCGCAAACTCGTCGGCCTCCTCGTAAGGCGGATCGATCAGGATGACTCCACGGCGTTCCGGAGGGGGCAGCAGCCGGAGCAGCTCGCGATAGCCATCTCCAGGGACGGCTCGCGCGTTGGGAATATGGCCCAGTACCATCGCAAGCGCTTCGCATTCCGTTGTCCGGGATTCCACGGCAATCAAGCGGTCCGTTGGGCGCAACATGCGCGCGGCGACGAGCGGCGATCCGGGATAACGCGCAGCGCCGAAACTTCGCACGATCTGCAGATAGGCCGCGAGAACATCGGGCACGGATGAAAACCCCGCGAGACGCCCAATACCTTCCGCCGCTTCCCCTGTCTTCCGTGCGTCATCACCACCAAGATCGTACAAGCCACGCCCGGCATGCGTGTCGATCACCGCAAAAGGCTTTTCCTTTTTCTTCAGATGCAGCAGCACCGCGACCAACGCCGCATGCTTGAGCACATCGGCGAAATTTCCGGCGTGGAATGCATGCCGGTAATTCATGGCAGGGAAATTGTTGCGCGAGGCGGGGCCATCAGGGCGCTGACACGCGCTTCCCGTTATTCCTTTGCGCGTTCCAGATAGGCGCCGTCCTCGGTCTGCACCACAACGCGCGTCCCGGCCGTAATATGCGGTGGAACCATGGTGCGCACGCCATTCGACAGGACTGCGGGCTTGAAGGACGATGATGCGGTTTGTCCCTTCACCACAGGCTCGGTCTCAACCACTTCCAGCACCACGCGCGCCGGCAGTTCGACCGAAATGGGCACGCCATTATGCAGGCTCATCGTTACTTCCATGTTCCCGGTGAGATAGGCTGCGGCATCCCCGATCACGTCCTGCGGAACATGGACCTGCTCGAACGTCGTAGGCTCCATGAAAACGAAGGAATGGTCGTCCTGATACAAATAATTATACGCGCCCTCGTCGATGAAGGCTTTTTCGACAGCATCGGTGGTCTTGTAGCGCTCGTTTACCTTGACGCCGTCAGAGATGCGGCGCATCTCCAGATGGGTAATCGGCGTGCCTTTCCCCGGATGGATGTTCTCGGCCCGGATCACGACGTAGAGCTTGCCGTCTTTTTCAACGACATTGCCCTTGCGAATGCTGCTGGCGATCACTGAAACCACGAGTTTTGCCTCTTCTGGAGCATTTTCTGCCGGTCCTGCTGCCTTCGGCGGCGAAAATGCGTAAACTGCCTCATTATCGGCCGCTTTCCGGCGTCAGAACGGCGCGGGTCATAGCAGGTGCGCTCCCCTTGTCCAATATGTCCGCAACCGGAGCAGCGGGTTGCTGAAGCCGTCGCCCTGGTGGGACAGACGCCTCCATGCCGACCGGCGGCCGCTGCTTCAGGCGCGCGGACGCATCAGGCAGGCGATCCGGCGGTATTTCGAGAGCAACGGCTTCATAGAGGTGGAATGCGCAGCGCTGCAGATTTCTCCCGGCAATGAGGCCCATCTGCACGCGTTCGCGACCAACCGCATCGCTCCAGACGGCACAACCAAGCGGCTGTTTCTTCACACCTCCCCGGAATTTGCCTGCAAGAAACTGCTGGCCGCCGGCGAACGGCGCATCTTCACTTTTGCGCAAGTATACCGGAACCGTGAACAGGGCGCGGTTAATGTGCCGGAATTTACCATGCTCGAGTGGTATCGCGCCGGCGAATCTTACGATGCGGTGATTTGTGACTGCATTGAAATTCTGAAACTTGCCGCCGGCGAAACCGGCGAAACCCGTTTCCAGTTCCGCGGCCGCGAGGCAGACGTCCTGGCGACGCCGGAACGCGTCAGCGTCGCCGAAGCATTCCGCCGACTTGCTGCAATCGATCTGTTCGAAACCATGGACAACAACGGAAATCCGGACCGGGAGCATTTCGCGCGCGCCGCGGCGGCCTCCGGCATCGCTGTAACCCCGAACGACCTTTGGCCGGATATATTCAGCCGTGTACTGACGGAACTGGTCGAACCGGGTCTGGGAATTGAACGGCCGGTTGTTCTGGATCGTTACCCGCGCAGCGAGGCCGCGCTTGCGCGGGCTACGAGCGATGATCCCCGCTTTGCCGAACGCTTCGAGCTTTATGTTTGTGGTGTGGAACTGGCCAACGGCTTCGGCGAACTGACCGATGCGGACGAACAGCGCCGTCGATTTAATGCAGCAGATGGACCTTAAGCAGAAGATCCACGGGGAACGCTATCCGATCGACGAGGATCTGCTTGCCGCCCTGCGGCACATGCCCGAAGCATCGGGCGTTGCCATGGGCTTCGACCGGCTGGTGATGCTCGCGACCGCGGCTCCCGACATTCGCCGCGTAATGTGGACACCGCCGGTGGATTAAGCGAAACACTTTGGAACTGGAGCAATGACCAGTGAATACTCCCCCGACCCGCGCGCGCTCACGACCGTGAAGGATCTCGCCGCGGCAGGGTTGATCCAGGGCGACCGGATGTCTCAACTGGAGCCCGTGGGCCATCGTTATGCGATTGCCATCACGGCAGCGATGGCTCGGGCGATCGATCCTTCCGACCCGAACGACCCGATTGCGCGACAATTCCTGCCCTCGGAAGCCGAGCTGGAATCGAGCCCCACGCAACTGAGCGATCCAATCGGGGACGAACGCCACAGCCCGGTGAAAGGCGTGGTGCATCGCCACCGCGACCGGGCCCTGCTCAAGCTCACCCTCGTCTGTCCCGTTTACTGCCGTTTCTGCTTTCGCCGCGAGATGGTGGGCCCCGGGGCCGGGCAGATGCTAACCCCAGCCGAACTCGACTGCGCCTTGTCGTACATCGAGCAACACTCCGAAATCGCAGAGGTGATTTTGACTGGTGGCGATCCCCTGATGTTATCGGCGCGAAGGCTCGCCACCGTTACCCGGCGCATCGAATTGATAAGACATGTGAGCCTGATCCGCTATCACAGCCGCGTTCCCGTGGCCGATCCGGGCCGCATTTCGAACAAGCTGGTTCAAGCGGTCCGAAGCAACAGGGCTACCTGGCTTGTCGTTCATGTCAATCATCCGCGCGAGCTTTCCATGGAGGCGATTACCGCCATCTCGAAATTCATTGATGCCGGAATTCCGGTGCTCAGCCAGAGCGTGCTTCTGAAAGGGGTAAACGATAACCTTGAAACATTGCAGCGCCTGATGCGCGCTCTGGTGGCTGTGCGCGTAAAACCCTATTATCTCCATCACATGGATCTGGCGCCCGGCACGGCGCATTTCCGGACCGGCGTGGCGGAAGGCCAGGCGCTCGTCGCTGAACTTCGGCGTACGGTGTCCGGCATCGCCTTTCCAAATTACGTTCTCGATATTCCGGGTGGTTACGCAAAAGCTCAGCTCGCCCTTTCCGAAGTCGCGACGGATAGGCCCATCATTGGCCTGAGAGACGGCGAGGGCGTTTGGCACGCGTATCGCGAACTCTGAGCACTGCTCACAATTTCACGCTTTCGGCATCGTGCCGCTGCGAACAGGTTCCCCGGTAATCCTGGCGCGTTTCTATAGCGGAGCCTCTCGGTTGGGGTGGATATCGTTCGCCGCTCGGCCGATCAATCACTGGAGAGTGATGATGAATAATATCGCCAGACTATTGCCAGCGATGCTTATCGCCACGGCTTTCGCCGTCCCGGCGCATGCGCTGACACAAACCGGAATTCACCAGGGCATGGAAATGACATCCAGCCTGCTGGAAGGCAGGCAGGTGATCGGCATGAATGGGCACCGGCTGGGCTATATCCTGGCCGTCAACGATCATGCCCGTATGGTTGAATTGCAGACATCGAAAGGGATTGCCGTTTCGATGCCGGAATCACGCCTGCGGCTTCTTGGTGGTGAGGTATTTGCTACCAATATGACCCGGAAGGACCTGGTGGCGATGGAGCAGCGCCAGACCGGACGGACGGTGGCAACGAATATCGACCTTCGCGGCGGTCGCTTCCCCGGTTGAGAATAGTGAATGGGGCGGTGGCAACTCCCGCCGCCCCTTGTTTTTGCTGTGAAAATCTAATACTGCCGAATGCGAAATTCGCGTCACAGTCGCTCCCATAGTGTAAATGGGGGCGCATGACTCCAAGGCTTGGGCGGACAGTTCTTGTATAGGTTGGCAAGAAGACCGCGTTCACGGACAGGCCATTCTTATTTTTCCGGATGGTTCGAACACAGAAAAGCGCGCTCAAGCGCGCTGCGGGGGAGCAACGGTCAGGGAAATGGACAGTAATACGGTAACAGCGCAGAAAACGGCCGTGCCAGACTCCAGTCCCGGCCGAGGTTCGGAATCCCGGCCCGGAGTTCGCCCAACCGATATTTCAGATCCGAATTACTTCCATAAAGTCGTCGATTGCCAGTGGGCCTGTCCGGCACACACGCCGGTCCCCGAGTATATCCGGTTGATTGCGGCAGGCCGTTATACCGACGCCTACATGATCAACTGGCATTCCAACGTTTTTCCCGGAGTCCTCGGCCGCACATGCGACCGTCCCTGCGAGCCCGCTTGCCGCCGCGGCCGCGTGGAAGAGGGTAGCAAAGCCGCGCAGCCGGTGGCCATTTGCCGGTTGAAACGCGTTGCCGCCGACCATAAGGGCGATATTCGCGATCGCCTGCCGGTTGCACCGGCAGAAAGGAACGGCAAGCGGATTGCGCTGATCGGCGCCGGACCGGCATCGCTCACCGTCGCGCGGGATCTGCTGCCCCTTGGCTATTCCTGCGTGCTCTACGATCAGGACCCGGCCGCGGGCGGTATGATGCGGACGCAAATTCCGAAATTCCGCCTTCCCGAAACCGTACTCGATGAGGAAGTGAACTACATCCTCGATCTGCAACCCGAATTGCGGCTGGGCCAGCGGATCAGTTCGATGAAGGAGCTTCTTGACGAGGGGTACGATGCCGTCTTCGTCGGCTGTGGCGCGCCGCGCGGACGTGAACTTGACATCGCTGGACGAAAGGAAGCCGGAGCCAATATCCACATTGGCATCGACTGGCTGTCGAGCGTTTCATTTGGCCATATCAAACACATCGGACGGCGCGTCATCGTGCTCGGCGGTGGAAATACCGCCATGGATTGCTGCCGCACCTCGCGACGGCTCGGCGGCGACGATGTCAAAGTGGTCGTCCGCTCCGGGTTCGAAGAGATGAAGGCTTCGCCCTGGGAAAAAGAAGATGCGATGAATGAAGGTATTCCGATCTTCAATTTTCTCGTGCCCAAAGAATTCACGCATAAGGACGGTCAATTGACCGGGGTGGTGTTCGAAAAAGTCCGCGCCGAATACGACTCGAAGGGCCGTCGTTCGCTGGTCCTTTCGGGTGAACCCGACGTGCATATGGAATGTGACGATGTTCTGGTAGCGGTGGGTCAGGAAAATGCATTCCCGTGGATTGAGCGCGATGTCGGCATAGAGTTCGATCGCTGGGATATGCCGAAAGTCGATGCAGCGACGATGCAATCGACCCATCCAGGAATATTCTTCGGCGGCGACGCCGCCTTTGGCCCGAAGAATATCATCTGGGCGGTTGCACACGGACACGAGGCTGCGATCTCGATCGATCTTTTGTGCAGTGGTCAGGATGTGAATGTGCGCCCTCCACCTCTGGTCAATCTCTCAAGCCAGAAAATGGGCATTCACGAGTGGAGTTACGATAACGATATATCGCTCGACAAACGCTACAAAGTTCCACACGCGCCTCCGGAGGTGACTCTCAAGGACGTGCGCATGGAGGTCGAGCTGGGATTCGACGTCAAGCAGGCTTTTCTTGAAGCCGAACGCTGTCTCAATTGCGACGTGCAGACGGTGTTTGAGGCGCCGAAATGCATTGAATGCGATGCCTGTGTCGATATTTGCCCGATGGACTGCATCAGTTTTACCGAAAACGGCCCTGAGCCGGAGCTGAGAAAGAGGCTCACCGCGCCGTCGGTGCATGCGCAGACGCAGGACCTGTATGTCTCCACGGCATTACAAACCGGACGGGTAATGGTGAAAGACGAGGATGTCTGCCTGCACTGCGGCCTTTGCGCAGAACGGTGCCCCACCGGCGCCTGGGACATGCAGAAATTCCTTTTCGACACGGCGAAGGCAGGTTGCCATGTCTAAGGCGATCAAAGCGGTCAATGACTTCGTCGTCAAATTCGCCAATGTGAACGGCTCGGGTTCGGCATCGGCCAACGAGTTGTTCGCGCGCGCCATCATGCGTATGGGCGTCCCAATCGCGACGCGTAACATTTTTCCGTCCAATATTCAGGGTCTCCCGACCTGGTTCGAGGTGCGGGTCTCCGGCAAGGGTTGGATTGGCCGGCGTGGCGGATGCGATCTCATGGTCGCCATGAATCCGCAAACCTGGGACAAGGACATAGCCTCGATCGATTCGGGCGGTTACCTGTTTTATGATTCATCCAAGCCGATGCCGGAGTCGAAATTCCGCTCCGATGTGAATGTCATCGGGATGCCACTGACCGAAATCTGCAACCGGACTTACAAGGATCCCCGGCAGCGGCAGTTGTTCAAGAACATCATTTATGTCGGAGCGCTCGCGGCCGTGCTCGACATCGAACCGGCAACCGTGGAAAAGCTGGTACGCGATCAATATGGCTCGAAACAGCAACTCCTCGATTCCAACATCAAAGCGCTGGGTATGGGCCATGATTATGCCCGCGAACACCTGTCTGGCGTCTGTGGTCTGAAGGTCGCGAAATCCGAAGCTGTGGGCAATCGGATTCTGATCGCCGGCAATGACTCTGCGGCGCTGGGCTGCGTCTATGGCGGAGCAACCGTCGCCGCCTGGTATCCGATTACGCCCTCGACCTCGCTCGCCGAAGCATTTTCGAAATGGTGCCGTAAATTCCGCGTCGATCCTGAGACGAAGAAGAACCGCTTTGCTATCGTGCAGGCAGAAGACGAGATTGCGGCGATTGGAGTGGTAATCGGAGCCGGCTGGAACGGCGCTCGGGCTTTTACCGCTACCTCAGGGCCGGGAATTTCGCTGATGCAGGAATTTCTCGGGCTTGCCTATTTCGCGGAGATTCCCGCCGTCGTTTTCAACGTGCAGCGGGGCGGCCCGTCGACAGGCATGCCGACGCGCACCCAGCAGGCGGATATTCTGCTGTGTGCCTATGCGAGTCATGGGGATACGAAGCACATATTGCTCTTCCCCGAAGATCCGCGCGAGCTGTTCGAGATGGCGGCGCTCTCTTTCGACCTCGCCGAACGTCTGCAAACTCCGGTATTTGTCATGGAAGATCTCGACATCGGGATGAACGACTGGTTATGCGAACCCCTTCGCTGGGAAGACTCGCGCGTTTATGACCGCGGCAAGCTGATGACCGCCGAAGAGCTTGAGTCGGGCAAGATTTTTGGCCGCTATCTGGACGTCGACGGAGACGCGATTCCCTATCGCACGCTACCCGGAATGCATCCCACCAAGGGCGCCTATTTTACCCGTGGTACGTCGCGCGACCGCTTCGCCAAATACAGCGAGGAAGGAGCCGTGTATGTGGACAACATGCAGCGGCTGCTGCGGAAATTCGAAACCGCAAAACACCTGGTGCCGGCGCCCGTCGTCCGGCGCGCCCGCGAACCCGCCCGCTATGGCGTGATCTATTTCGGATCGACCTCGGCACCGATGGCTGAGGCTTTGGTCAGCCTGGAAACCACGGGTTTGCATCTCGATACACTGCGTATCCGGGCATTCCCATTCAGCGACGAGGTCGTGGACTTCGTCACCGAGCACGACCAGGTCTTTGTCGTCGAACAGAACCGGGACGCGCAGTTGCGCAGTCTTTTGGTCAATGAGTGTGCCATAGACCCGGCGCGCCTCATTTCGGTGCTGCATTATGACGGAACGCCGGTGACCGCCCGCTTCATTACGGCTGCCATTTCCGAGCGGCTGCAGATCAGGGCCAAAGAGGCTGCCGAATGACATATATACCCAAACCGAAATTTCATCATCCCGCCCTGCCCAAAAATGCGCTCGGCTTTACGCACCGCGATTATGAGGGCTCGATTTCAACTCTGTGCGCCGGCTGCGGACATGATTCGATCAGCGCGGCGATCATCCAGGCCTGTTTCGAACTCAATATTCAGCCGCATCGGCTGGCCAAACTGTCCGGAATCGGATGCTCGTCCAAAACGCCGGACTATTTTCTCGGACAAAGCCATGGATTTAACTCTGTCCACGGACGGATGCCATCGGTGCTGACAGGCGCCAATCTGGCGAACAAGGGATTGATCTATCTTGGCGTTTCGGGCGATGGCGATTCAGCGTCGATCGGACTCGGCCAGTTTATGCACTGCGTGCGGCGTGGCGTGAACATGCTCTATATCACGGAAAACAATGGCGTATACGGGCTAACGAAGGGGCAATTCTCGGCCACAGCCGACAAGGGATCGAAAAGCAAGGCCGGGGGCTCGAACAACGATTCTCCACTCGATCTCGTCGGACTTGCGCTACTGATCGGCGCCACCTTCGTTGCCCGCAGTTTCTCAGGGGACAAGAAGCAGTTGGTGCCGCTGATCATGGCCGGACTGAGCCACAATGGCCCGGCATTCATCGACATCATCAGCCCGTGCGTGGCATTCAACAACCATCCGGGCTCGACCAAGAGCTTTGAGTTCGTGCGCGCCCATAATGAGGCTGTGAACCGGCTTGATTTCATGGATTCCCGCGAGCCGATTACTGTCGATTATGAGCCCGGGACGACCACCGAAGTCACGCTGCATGACGGATCGAAGCTGATGCTCGCAAAACTTCATCCCGAATATGATCCGCATGATCGAATCGGGGCAATGACGTATATGCAGAATCGCGCAAGCGCCGGCGAAGTCGTCACGGGGCTGATCTACATGGATCCCGCGCCTCGCGATATGCACGCGGCGCTTAACACGGTTGACATGCCACTTAATGGTTTCGGCGCGAAAGAGCTTTGCCCCGGGTCGGCCACGCTGGATAAAATCAACGCTTCGCTTCGCTAGCCCCGCATGGCGGTGAAGGGCGCGCTAATCGCCTGGGCGTTTCACTCCGGTCGCCGGCACGAGATTTAGATGCCGCGCGTCGTCTTCCTCTGTCCTTTCCCACGCCGCGATATAACCGGAGGGACAAAGATCGCCTACAGGCAGGCGGAGCTGCTTGCGGAAGCCGGCTTCGATGCTTTCGTCTACCAACCTGAAGGCCAGCCTGGCTGGTTCGCGTCGAACGCGCGGGTATTGCGCGAAGCACGTTTCCTTCCGCAGGAGGATGACGTGCTGGTGTTTCCGGAAGTTCTCAATGGACCCCTGGCGGAACTGGTGCAGACGAAAACGAAGGCAAAGAAGGTCCTGTACTGCCAGGCGCATTATTATGCGCTGTTCAATTCGATCGCGCCCGAACGGTTGCCACATCTGGGGTTTACGAGGGTCGCATGCCAAAGCGTCGTCGCGAAGGGTTTCCTTGAACGTGTTCTGCATTTTCGCGACGTTGCGATCATCCCATGCCATATCGACAACGAGCTGTTTTACCCGCGCGAGAAGGACACGCAGATTGCGTTCATTCCGCGGAAACTACCGCGCGAAGCCGGTGCAATTCAGAAGATATTCGAGCTCAAGTACAAAGAACTTCAGTGGGCCCGCTGGGTGCCGATCGAAAACCGGACCGAACGCGAAATCGCTGAAATCTTTGGCCGCTCGGCTGTGGTTCTCTCGCTGCCGTTCCTGGAATCCTTCGGACTCATTCCGCTGGAAGCCATGGCATCGGGCGCCCTGGTCGCGGGATTCAACGGCTACGGTGGAAAGGAATATGCGAGCGCGGAGAATGGCTGTTGGTTTCCTCCGGATCATTTGGAGGAAACCGCTGACGCAGTTGCGCGCCTGATCCGGGGACTCATGCGCCAGGATCAGGAAGTGCGCCGGATGTGCGAAGCGGGTTTTGCGACTGCTGCGCGGTACAACAAACAGGCGGCAATGTCCGCCCTGCTTGATTTCTATACGCCCCTCGTACGTTCTTGCTACAGGCCCCCGGGATAGGCCTCCATTCCCGTCAGCAACGAACCGATCGGGTTGATCGGCGATGTTTCCTCGAACCAGACGAAGGCGTCGAACTGCTCCGCCATCACCGCCTGGAAATAATGGCTCATGAATTCGCTGTCCGGCCGATATACGACACCAATCGCACGCTCCAGTTTCGAAGCCCTGAGCGCATCCCGCAGTTCCTGCCGTTGCGGCACCGTCCAGTCGGTGAGTGACCGGGCAACACCCGATTCACGAAACAAAGCCTCGTAACTGTCGCTGCGCGCAGGAATCACGTTCATGATGCGCATCGGCTGATCCCATGACGAAGCCGCCGCAACGCGCCCATGGTCCGTGCCGAAACCGATGGCGATCACGTCATTTCCAAAGGCCGTGCGCGCCAGCTCACCGATATTGAATTCGCCCTGCCAACCCATTGCCGTGGCCGCCGCGTTGCCGATATGCGAATTGTGCGCCCAGACAACGGCCTTCGCATCGGGACTGCGCGCCCGCATCACCCTGCGCAATGTATCGAACATATGCCGGTCGCGCAGGTTCCATGATGTTACCGAGCCCCGATACATCACGCGGTAATATTCTTCGGCGGCTCGCACGATGCGGGCATTCTGTGCGGCGTCGAAAAAGCTGTCGCCGTCCTTTGCGCAATATTCCAGGCGCTTCTGCAACAGTTCGCCCAGCTGCTCGACGGCTTCACGTTCACAATCCGCCTCGCCGGATAATGATGCGGCGCCATATTCAGACGGTTCATTGTGCCATGGCGTCAGGCAGCCGTAACGGATGCGCGCCCGGTCCGCAGCTGCAGGGTCTACGCGGTCAAGGTATCGCAGCACCGCCTTTATGGATTCGCCAAGGCTGTAGACATCAAGGCCACGGAGTTCCACGCGCGATTTTTCGGATAGCGGCTCATTATGTGCCCGGAGCCAAGCGGCAAAATCACGAAATTCCTGATTCCGCCACATCCAGTCCGGAAACCGCACGAAGACCTCTTCGCGCGAAGATTCCGGCGAGCGATGTCGCACATAGCGGTCGATTCGTGCAACGTCCGGCCAATCCGCCTCAAGAGCGACAATCGTGAATCCGTGTTTTTCGATCAGCCGCCGCGTGATGGCAGCACGCGAGCGATAAAACTCGGCTGTTCCATGCGTTGCTTCGCCCAGCAGAACCAATTTAGCGGCACCAAACCGGTCGAAGGGACCGGCAAATTCCGCGGATAGAGGCGGCGCAAGATCTTCGGCGCTGCGGCGCAACACTGCAACCCGGTCATCATCTTCGCGAGACCATTTCGCAGGGGACTGAGAAACTCGCAACATCCCGCAGCAACCCCTCCGCCTGCAGAAAATTTCCTATGACCCGAACCCCAATACATCACCTTTCGGGCCGTCGAGCCGAAAAACCGCATATTCGTCGAGCTTCGCGCCATTACGCAGGCGCATCACATGCGCCAGCGGAACGACGTGTGTGAACCGACTTCTCAAATAGTCGATCCGTTCGTTGCGCACCTGGCTG
Source organism: uncultured Alphaproteobacteria bacterium (assembly GCA_963747255.1). GTDB lineage: Bacteria > Pseudomonadota > Alphaproteobacteria > Micropepsales > Micropepsaceae > CAIYRG01. Next base: position 324,225 of record CAVVEG010000005.1, on the reverse strand, counting down.
ACATAGATCAAAGGAGCACGAAACAATCGCGGATCGGGCGCTGGGTCATTCAGGTACCGGAAGCGCTCATTCAACTGAAGTACGGTCGGGTGACCGGGCAAATAGAATGCCAGCCATCCGGTGAGAGTGTAATTCGTCGTGACGATTGCCGCCGCACCTTCCTCCGTACGCAGACCGTCAATATCCGATGCCACGCCATCAATACCGTAGGCCAACAGTCGCGAAACCGGATCGCGCGAATGAACAATGCCAAATAATGCCTGCGCATAGATCAGGCCCGTCAGCATGACGGCAACCGGGATTGCCAGCCGCCGCGAGAGCTTCACGACGACGGCATGCTTCGGCAGAGTTAAGTATGCAGCGGCAGCGAGGATCGCGATAGCGGGATAGAGAAATGACGGCCAATTCCCCTGCACGCGATCGTGGAATGAATGCCCGAGGAAATAAGAGCATGCCTGGAGCGGCAAGACAGACTGGAAGGCGCAAATGGCGAACGGCGGATCCATCAAACGCGAACATTGCGCCGGTTGCGGAAAGCACTGCAATGAAGGGGCTGGCGAGGAGTAACTGCCCGCCGAGAAATTCCCCGGGATAACGCAGGGTGAACGCATTTGCACCGGTGCGGCCAAACTGCATGGCAAAGGAAATCCACCCGTGTTGCGCGTTCCACAGGACGACCGGTGCGAAGATCGCAAGGGCGATTGCGGCGCCCGCATAAGGCCAGACGGACGCGAACCAATGCCGCTGTCCGGGCACCACGGCGAGCCAGACCAAAATCCCTGCTCCGAGAAAGAATGCCGTATATTTCGCGAGCAGGCCCAGACCCACAGCAATTCCGGCGGCAATCCACCATGGGCCGTAACCCGTCCCGGCGAGCTTTGCGAGTATCAGCAGAACCAACGCCGTTGCCGCAATTTCCGGAGAATCCGGCGTTGCAACGCCGGACTCCACGGCGATCATCGGCATAAGGTTGAACAGCAGTGCAGCCATCGCACCGATCTTGTTGCTGTTTGTGATGCTGACCGCTGCAGACCAAACGGCCCAGGTGGCTCCGACGGATAGCAGCCATGGAAAAATCCGGACGCCCGCACTCGTGTCGCCAAGCACAGTCGTGCCTGCGCGGATCAGAAATGCGATCAGCGGCGGATGATCGAGATATCCTGCGGCCAGATGTTTCGACCAAAGCCAGTAATAGGCCTCGTCGAACGACAGTGGCGTCGCGGCGAGCACGATCCCGCGCATCAGAACGACGGAAAAAACCGCTATTGCAACGCGGCCGAGAGCATTTTCCGTCGGGTCGGCCCGCAAATCGACAAAGCGGCGTAAAATTCCAGCGGCATTCACTTCACACGCCAGACCAGAAGCGTGGACATCGAATAATTCCAGAACGCGCCCATGATCGCGCCGGCGGCGCCCGCCAGCCACCAGGTGGGCTGATGCACATAGAGCCACGAGGCCATACCGACATTGGCCACCGCCCCGACGGCGCTGACAGCGCAAAATCCTGCCAATCCTCTGACCAGACCGAAGCCGCTCAGTCTCTTATCGCGATAGGTCAGCTGATTATTCAGGAAAAAATTACTCGTCATCGCTGCAATCACGCCAAAGCTCTGCGCGGGCGGGAACGCAAACCCGGCGAGGAGGGCCAATCGGAGCACGATCAGATGCACCGCGAGCCCCATGCTCCCGACCATCGAGAAAGTAAGAAACCGCGTCGAGATTGCGTTTCCAGTCAGCTTGGAAAACAGCAGGCCGAAGAAATCCAGCACCACGCGCGCATCCAGCTTGGATTCGCCATGTTGCCTCGCGCGGAAACGATAGGGTTCCTCTTTTATGCGCAGGGCGCCCCGCGCAGTGATCACGATATCCAGCAAAATCTTGAATCCGTCTGTCGAAAGCGACGGCGCGAGCGCGTCGAAACAGTCCCGGCGCATCATGAAAAAACCGCTCATCGGATCGGAGAGGTTCACTCCGGTCAAGCGGCGCGCAAGCGAACTCGCATAACGACTGATCGCGTCCCGACGAGCCGAAAGCGCCGAATTCCCTCCGGCGATGTAGCGGCTTCCGACCACGAGATCGGTATTGCCTTCTTTGAGCGAAGCAAACATTCGGGGCAGCAGGTTTTCGTCGTGCTGGTGATCGGAGTCCATGACCGCAACGAAGGGCGCGCTCGAGGACAGAATGCCTTCGATACAGGCACCAGCCAGCCCGCGCCGTCCAATGCGCTTCAGGCAGCGGATGCGCGGATCCTGCGCGGCGAGCGCCTTGACTTTACCGGCGGTGCCATCAGGAAAGTCATCATCGACGAAGATCGCCTCCCAGGCGATTCCCGAGAGGCAGACATCCAGCTTCCCGACCAGAGAGCCGACATTATCTCTTTCCTTGAAGGTCGGTACGATCACCGACAATTCCGCAGGGACCGCCAGTGAAGGCAGGTTCTCTTCGCCGGTGCTTCGCAGAGCTAAAGCGGCAATCTGGGTCATCAAATCGCCCGAATCCTCACCGTCAGACCAGTAACCCAAGCCTCCCCGGGGGGCAAGCACGGCCGAATGGTTTGGTGAACCCGAAGCCTGACTGCACTTGGATAAGCGTAGCAGCCTTTCTATCATTGGTTAACCAATCTGGGAGATGCGCGTGAACGAATCGCAAACCGGAATCCGGCCGAAGAGGTCGGTGGCACTATCGGGAGTGGTGGCCGGCGACACCGCGCTCTGCACCGTCGGGCGCACGGGAAACGATCTGCACTACCGTGGATACGATATTCTTGACATCGCGGAACGCTGTGACTTCGAGGAGATTGCGCATCTGTTGATCCATGAGCGACTTCCGGATGCAACGGAACTGACGGCGTACAAGGACAAGCTGCGCCGGTTGCGCGGTCTGCCGCCACCCCTGCGCAGCATTCTCGAATCGCTGCCATCTGCGTCACATCCCATGGATGTGTTGCGAACCGGCGTTTCCGCGCTGGGGTGCATCGAGCCGGAATGGGAGGATCACAATGGCGACGACGCGCGCGATATCGCCGACAGGATTCTCGCTTCGCTCGCATCCATGCTGCTCTATTGGCATCACTTCGCAAACAGCGGCAGGCGAATCGAAGTCGAGACGGATGACGACTCGATTGGGGCTCACGCACTCCACCTCCTTCACGGCCGCCGTCCGGCGCCGGAAATGGTGCGAGCGATGCACACCTCTTTAAATCTTTATGCCGAGCATGAGTTCAATGCATCCACCTTCACCACGCGCGTGATTGCCGGCACGGGTTCCGATTTTTATTCAGCGATCACCGGCGGAATTGGAGCGTTGCGTGGCCCAAAGCATGGCGGGGCGAATGAATTCGCGTTTGAAATCCAGAATCGCTACGCCACACCCGAGGAGGCTGAACAGGACATCAAAGCCCGGTTGGCAAACAGGGAAGTGATCATCGGATTCGGACATCCGGTTTACACGATATCCGATCCGCGCAACCCAATTATCCGGGACGTTGCGAAACGCCTGGCGACCGGCACTGCGGCGAAGAATCTTTTTTCCGTCGCGGAGCGGATCGAAGCCGTGATGTGGGACAGCAAGAAGATGTTTGCCAATCTCGACTGGTACAGCGCGATTTCCTATCACCTGATGGGATGGCCGACCGAGATGTTCACGCCTTTGTTCGTCATCGCGCGAACATCAGGATGGAGTGCGCACATCATCGAACAACGCATGGATAATAAAATCATCCGGCCAAGCGCCAATTACACCGGGCCGGAAAGCCGCAAATTCGTACCACTTGCGGAACGCGGCTGAAGCATGCCCGCCCGTTCCGATAGCGTTCGCCCGCCAGCGGATCGCGTTCTCGTCGATATTGCCGATTACGTCGTCGATTATCGGGTTGAAAGCGACCTCGCCTATGACACGGCGCATCTCTGCCTGCTGGATACGCTCGGCTGCGGCATGGAAGCACTCGGCTATCCCGCATGTACAAAGCTCCTCGGGCCCATAGTGCCCGGCACGATTGTGCCGAACGGCGCGCGTGTACCTGGAACCTCATATCAGCTCGACCCCGTTCAGGCGGCATTTAACATCGGCGCAATGGTCCGGTGGCTGGACTTCAATGACACATGGCTGGCTGCGGAATGGGGTCACCCCTCCGACAATCTGGGCGGGATCCTTGCCGTCTGTGACTGGCTGTCCCGCCGAGGCGCCGGGATCACGATGGGGGACCTTCTCACGGCGATGATCCAGGCACATGAAATTCAGGGGGTGCTGGCACTCGAAAATTCCTTCAATTCGGTGGGCCTCGACCATGTAATCCTCGTCAAACTCGCGACGGCTGCTGTATCCGCGAAACTGCTGGGGCTCACCCGCGACGGCATTATCAATGCTCTGTCGCAATGCTTCGTGGACGGCCAGGCCCTCCGGACGTATCGCCACGCGCCCAATACCGGATCACGCAAGAGTTGGGCCGCCGGCGATGCGACGAGTCGGGGCGTTCGTCTCGCTTTGATCTCTGCGACTGGCGAAATGGGGTATCCTTCCGCGCTGACTGCGCCCGTCTGGGGCTTCTACGATGCAAGTTTTCGCGGGAAGGGATTTCGCCTCGGGCGACCTTACGCCAGTTACGTGATGGAGAATGTGCTTTTCAAGGTCTCCTATCCAGCCGAATTCCATGCCCAGACCGCGGTGGAGGCGGCTCTGCAGCTGCATGAGCGCATAAAGGAGTTGGGACGAGATCCGTCAGAAATCGAGACGGTGACGATCCGCACGCATCGAGCCGCGATGCGCATCATCGACAAATCAGGACCGCTCGCCAATCCTGCGGATCGTGATCATTGCATCCAGTATATGGTCGCAGTTCCGCTGTTGTACGGCAGACTGACCGCGCAGGATTACGAAGACAACATCGCCGCCGATCCCCGAATTGACGAATTGCGTTCGAAGATGACCTGCGTGGAAGACGAGACGTTCACCCGCGACTATTACGATCCGGAAAAGCGTGCAATCACGAATGGACTCATGATCATATTTCGTGATGGTACATCGCTGCCCGAGCTGATTGTCGAATATCCGCTGGGGCACAAAAGACGTCGCGCCGAAGCGATTCCCCTGATTTTGCAAAAATTTCGGACCAATCTGGCGCGGCGCTTCGATGACATACGGCAGAACGTGATTCTCAAAGCTTCTCTTGAGCGAGCGCAGATCGAAAAAATGAAAGTCCGCGATTACGTGGATCTGTACGTTCTCGGACTGGAGGCGAAATGACCTTTCTGATTGGCGCGGAAGCGCCACAAGCGCCCGCCGGCGAACGCTTCCGCGCGCTCGTTGCAAGACCGCAAATCATGCAGATTCCCGGCGCGCATACGGGCATGGCAAGCCTGCTCGCCAAACGCGCCGGATTCGAAGCGGTCTATCTCGGCGGCAGCGCCATGACCGGGACCATGGGCCTGCCGGACCTCGGAATCATCACCATCGAAGATGTCTGCTTTTTCGTGCGTCAGGTCGCGCGCGCATCACAGCTTCCCGTTCTTGTCGATGGCGATACCGGCCACGGCGAGGCGCTGAATACGATGCGGCTGGTGCATGAACTGGAAGCGGCCGGCGCCGCGGCAGTGCATATCGAAGACCAGTTGCTGCCGAAAAAATGTGGCCACCTGAACGACAAGAGGTTGTCGGATGCGCGCGACATGGCGGCCAAGGTCGCGGCCGCGGTGAAGGCGCGGCGGCATCTGTACGTCATCGCACGTACTGACGCCGCGGCGGCGGAAGGTCTCGACGGCGCGGTCGCACGCGCGAAGCTTTACCTCGAGGCCGGCGCCGATGCGATTTTCCCCGAGGCTTTGACCAATGCCGCTATGTTCCGCGCCTTTGCGCGTGAGGTGAAGGCGCCACTTCTCGCCAACATGACCGAGTTCGGGCGCACGCCGGTATTTACGGCGGATGAATTCGAGGCCATGGGGTACCGCATGGTGATCTGGCCGGCGAGCGCAATGCGCGTTGCCGCCAAAGCCCAGGAAGAACTCTATGCGGCGATCAAACGCGACGGCGGTTCACAGAACATGTTGTCACGCATGCAGACCCGGAAGGAACTGTATGACGTTATCGGTTATTCCGAATACGAGGCGCTGGACGCCTCGATCGTCCACTCGATCCCGCCGGAATAGCATTTCACGCTTTCGTTTGACCGCGCGATTACGACCCTGCCGGCGAACTCTCGGCATGATAGAGCGGACGGACCTGGAACAGAATGTAGAGACTGATCAGACCACCAAGAAGCGCCGCGACAACATTGCCGAGAAGCAGCGATGTGACGATCCCAATAATCCGGGAATAGAACAGCAGCGTCCAACCCGAGATCTTGCGCGCGAACAGGCCCGGCAGTGCAGCCACAGTCAATCCGGCCTGCACAAGCGCAACCAAGGCAATGTAGCTGTAGCCCGTGGCGTAATAAACGCCGCCAAATGGCGCGAACACCGCACCGATGCCCAGCAGGAGAAGGATGGGCGGCAGCAGCAGAATAAGCAGCACGACGGCAATCCATGGACCAAATTTGACGATCCACTCCTTACCCGCTTCCGGAATCTGAAATGGTGCCTTGTCAACCAGGTAAGTGTTCAGGAAATCCATCATCTGCGTCATGTTAAGCTCCCCAGCCTTGGATGCGCTTCAGCGCCCTGCCCAAAATTCCCGGAGCGCGGAACGCGATCCGGCTGTGCATGGTATCAAAGGCCTGTCCTGAACGCACCCCGTTGCGGCGGAAATTGATCGGGCGGCCCGGCCTTTTTGCCGTGGGGACCCTAATCAACAGACAAGCGGCGCCAACCGAAGATAAGGAATTGCCGGTATCTCCAAGGATACTGGCGTACCAACCGGCGCGCGAGAGCGTAACGATAGGAAAGCAGCCCTGTCATCAGGATGAAATAGGTGTCGATCACAAATCCCGTGGGCGACAGCAGGCTGCCGCCGAAAAGCGTGTGGCTCAGAAGCCGGACAAGCAGTCCAAGCGCCAGCCCAAACGGCAAGACCTTGCGCCCCGGCTGCCATTGCCGCGCCAGCGCAACCCCGTAGAGGCTCGCGCAGCCCATGCAAATGAACGTGAATCCGGCAAACGCTGCGAGATTTTCGCCGAATATCTCCTGCGGATTCATGGGCCGATCACGTCTTCCTGTACCTGCCACGAACTGCGCAGGAATTCCATCTGAAGGCGCCGGTCTGCAAGAAGCTCCACTGCGCTTCGCTCACCGATGATCCGTCCCCTATCCATCCAAAAGGCGGCATCGGAGAGTTTCAATGCCTGAAACAGGTTCTGCTCGACAATCAGCAGCGCCATACCATATTCCCGCTTTGTCCGCGAAATCGCCCGGAACAGCCGATCGGCCTGTTCTGCGCAGAGGCCGAAGGAAGGCTGGTCCAGCACCAGCAGGCGTGGGGCGCACATCACGCCGCGCGCAAACATGACGAAGCGCTGCAATGTCGAAGGCAGTTTGGCAGCCTTTGCATGAATACACGGTCTCAATTCGGGAAACACGGACAGAACGAAATCCAGTTCGCGTCGAAGCCGGGAAGACCGTGCGCCCGCCGCACCCATTTGCAGGTTTTCAAGCACGCTCAATTCCGGAAAAGGCGTGCGCCCCGCCGGGACGTAAGATATTCCCCGTGCAATGCGCTCGCGAAGAGGTATCCCGGTGATGTCCGCTCCGTCGAACAGCACCTGTCCGGCCGCGACGGGAAGGATGCCGCAGATTGAATTCCGCCAAAATCGTTTGGCCCGCGCCGACGGGCCCCAGAAGGGCTGTAACCGTGTCGTCCTCGACGGCAAGATTTATGCCCTGAAGCACAGTCGCCTGTTCGCTGCGAACCGCCAGATTGCGGACGATCAGCATGACGCCCAAACCCTTGGGACCTTTTCGCCTCCCGGCGGGACGCCAAGAGAGGAGCGAAGCACAGCGGAATGGCCGGAAAGCTCTCTGGGCTTGCCCGCTGCGATGCGCACGCCGTGATCAAGCGCGATGACGTGGTCGCTTAATCGCTCCGCAGCGCGAAGATCATGGGTGGCGAGCAGTATTGCCGGGCCAGCGCGCTTGAATTCGAGCAATTGTTCCGTGAGCTGATCGCGTTCTCGGGCATCCAGGCCGCTTTGGGGTTCGTCCATGCAGATCAGGCGCGGCTCGGTCGCAAGCGCACGCGCAATTTCGAGTCTGCGCCGCAGCCCCGGCGGCAGTTCGCCGGCGTTTCGCGAGGCGAGATGGGCGAGACCCAGACGGTCGAGCCAATACTGGCATCGTTCTTTTGCTTTTCTCGCGCCGATCATGGGGATGAGCATGAAGAGAAAACCGGCTGATGACCGGGGCGCGCTCTGCGCCAATAGCATGTTCTCCAGAACCGTCATTCGGAAAAACAGCCGTGGATTCCGGAATGTTCGGACGGCGCCGGCCTCCCGGACGATGCGGTAGTGATCCATCCTTTCCAGGAGGAATGGCAGGGGCGTGCGGGAGCGAAGCTCGATCCGGCCTGTTTGGGGCCGGCAAAAACCGGTGATGCAGTTCAGGGTCGTTGTCTTGCCGGCACCAGCCGGACCAGCCAGCACTGTGATTTCCCCATCCTGCGCGCTGAAGGACAAATCGCGGATCGCCGTGACGCGGCCAAATGCGAGCGACAAATGCTCGACACTCAGCAGAGGCTGTGGCTGCGCAATCATTCGGCCGGCGCCTCAATGATACTCCCGAAATTCCATTCTTCCCTGGCAGCAGCCGCGGCCCGCGAGATCCAAACCGCCCGGGCTGCAACCCAGAGGATCACGACCGCACCGCAGCCAATAAGCCTGTACGGGTAGATCTCCGGGAAAAGTTGCGGAGCGCCGGCAATTGCGACGCCGGAGGCGAAGATGCCCAGTGGTGTCTGCAGGCCGAGGATGACAATCGCAAACACGCCTGCCGTCATGCCAAAATCGAAATCAGTGGGCTGAATGCCGTTCTGACCCGCGGCAAGCAGACATCCTACGGCGCCGGCAATCATGGCCGAAATTGCGATCACCATCTGTTTGCAGGGCCGCAGATCGACACCAATGCTGCAGCAGCCCGCTTCGTCCTCGCACCCTGCCCGCAAGGCCAATCCGATCGGTGAACGCCGGACACACCAGAAAACAGCTATTGCAGCGATCGCCGCCGTCAGCGCAGCGTAATAGTTCGAAACTCCGGGATTTGGGGTAGCGAGATTCAGGACTGCCACGCCCGGAACGATTTTCGTGATTTGTCCAAGTGCGATTTGCACGATAGCGCTGAAGCCGAGCGTCATCATGGCAAAAAATTCGCGGCGGGCCCGCAGCAGGGGCGAGGCGAGCAGCAGCGCGATCGCCCCCGTCAACGTGCAGGCCAGCGGCAGACAAGCCCAGAACGGAAGTCCGAACTGGCGTGTCAGCAATGCGTCGTAACACGTGCCTGTTGCGCAATAGGCTGCAATCGCAAGGTCGGGAACACCGGCAACTCCCAGCTCAAGATTCATGGCTTGAGCAAGCGTGACATATATAAGCACAGATGAGGCGGCGCCGCTCCATTCGGGCAGGAGATACGGCAGCAGAATTCCTCCACTCGCAACCACGCACAAAGCAAACGCGAGCCGCATCTCAGGCTTCTTCGAGTGGACGGCGGCCAATGATCGCAGGCTGCACAACCACAAGAACAAAAATCAGTGCCGATAGAACTGCAATCCCGCTGAAACCCCTGTCGAACCACCAGGACCAGATTTCGTTTGCGAAACCCGCAAGAAGACCTGCAGCGGCCGATCTGACCGGTGAGTGCAACCCGCCCATCGCTGCCGCGGCCAAAGCCGTGGCAGCGGTCAACAGGGAACCGTTCACATCCGTCGAGCCGCCTCCCAGCGCCGACATCCATCCGGCCAGCACAGCAGCCACTGCTGCCATCGACATGCTGACCCTAACAAATCTCGGGACATCGAGCCCAAGCAGCTCGGCCATTTGGCTGTCGGCCATCATCGCTCGCCGCGCACGACCAAACCAACCACTCCGCAGCCGATGCAGAGTGACGGTGATAGCGGCAACGCCGGTAAGGCCGAGAACGGGTTTGAGAGAAGCGGTGCCGGTCCCTTGAATTCCTGTAAGAGATAGAAACAGACCAGGCGGTGGTCGCATTTGGTCTGCGATCTGCAACAGACCGGCCACGAGCATCAGGAGGCCAATGCAGACGATCAGCGTCACCGTTGCGGACGAGCGACCGAACTTGCTGCGGCCGAGTCCGACGAAATAGCCCACACCGATCGCGCTCGCGAGCTCGATGAGCAGCAAAACAGAAAGCAGCACCGGCTCTGAAACGAAGCCATACGGTCTGGCCGTCCAAACAACACCGGCGGTGACTGCAATACCGAGCAGATAACTGGCGCAGCCGACGAAAATCAGGGGACGGCCGGCCCCATAAGCAAGCGAAAAAGCAACCGCCATCAGACTATAGGTGGCGCCGGAGATCAGGGCGTCTGTCAATCGTTCAATGATCAGGTCCATCGGCCCTCTGCGTGCCTTGCAGCGGTCGCGAGGTGGGAACGCGCAGCAGGTCAGGGGGATGCATCAGTCGGTCCCGGCGGCAGCAAACCCCAGGGCTCCCCAGGCTCGCTAAACCCGTTCCAGCGCCATGGAGACGCCCTGTCCTACGCCCACACAGAGCGTCACGAGCGCTCTCCTGGCACCGGTTTTTTCGAGCTGATGGATTGCTGTGAGCACGAGCCGTGCGCCACTCATCCCCAATGGATGGCCGAGCGCTATTGCGCCGCCGTTCGGGTTGACATGCGCGGCATCGTCGCGAAGCGCGAAGGAACGGAGAACGGCCAAGGCCTGGCTCGCAAAGGCCTCATTGAGCTCAATGACATGAAAATCTGAAATACGGAGGCGCAGCCGAGCAATGAGTTTCTCGGTGGCAGGGACCGGGCCGATGCCCATGACGCGCGGAGCCACGCCTGCAGCGGCCATGCCAAGAACCCGTGCGCGCGGCCTCAGGTGATGCCTTTTCAGCGCTCCTTCCGAAGCCAGGATGATGGCTGCTGCACCATCGTTTATACCCGACGCATTTCCTGCCGTAACGGTGCCGTTTTCTCGAAATGGCGCCTTCAACCGGGCCAGATCCTGGAGCGTGGTTGCCGGCCTTGGATGTTCGTCCCTTTCAATGGTGACCGGTTTTCCATTCGCGTCCCTGCCGTGGACTCGAATGATTTCTTCGGCGAAGTACCCGTTTTCGATTGCAACGGCAGTCCGCTGCTGGCTGCGCAGGGCAAACGCGTCCTGATCCGCGCGTGATATCTGAAACTGCTCCGCAACGTTTTCCGCGGTTTCCGGCATGGAATCGGTGCCGTATTGCGCCTGCAACAACGGGTTGACAAAACGCCAGCCGATCGTCGTATCGAAAATTTCGGCGCTGCGCTGGAACGGCTTCTCGGCCTTGGCAAGTACCATCGGCGCTCGGCTCATGGACTCGACCCCGCCGGCGATCGCAAATTCAGCTTCTGAAGCGCGAATTGCGCGCGCCGTTGCGCCAACCGCTTCCAAACCGGAGGCGCACAAACGGTTAACCGTCACGCCCGGCACGCGCTCCGGAAATTCGGCCAGCAGCAGCGCCATGCGAGCGACGTTGCGATTGTCTTCGCCTGCCTGATTGGCACAACCCAGCACAACCTCATCCAGCGCCTCCCAGTCGGCTTCGCTGTTGCGGGTCCTGAGAGCAGACAGGGGCACCGCCGCGAGGTCGTCTGCGCGCGTGTAGGCGAGCGCGCCGCCAAAGCGGCCGATCGGCGTACGCACGGCGTCGCAGATATAGGCTTCGCGCAGCTCATTCATGCCGTACCCTTTCGGACTGGCGCTCGGGAAATTTGCGTTTTAGAAGAACCGGTATGGCCACCGCAAACCGCATTCCCGTAACGGTGCTTACCGGCTATCTCGGCGCCGGCAAGACCACCCTTTTGAACCGTATCCTGTCGCAGCAACACGGCCGACGCTACGCCGTCATCGTCAATGAATTCGGTGAGATCGGCATTGACGCCGATTTGATCCTCAACAGCGATGAGGAGCTGTTCGAAATGAACAATGGCTGCATCTGCTGCACCGTCCGGGGCGATCTGATCCGGACGATGCACGGATTGCTGGCAAAGGAAAGCCGGTTCGACGGAATAATGGTCGAAACTACCGGTCTCGCCGATCCGGGGCCGGTTGCCCAGACTTTCTTCGTCGACGGTTATCTGCGCTCCAGGACCGAGCTCGATTCCATCACGACCGTGGTGGACGCCAAACATATTCACCTGCGCCTGCGCGACAGCCGGGAGGCTCGCGAACAGATCGCTTTCGCCGATCAGATCATACTGAACAAAACCGATCTTGTAGCGGAAACTGAACTGCAGAAAGTCGAGGCGAGATTGCATGCAATCAACGCGATTGCGCCGATCCATCGGGCCCGGCGCGCCGAAATCGATCTCGACGCGGTAATCGGGCGCGGCGGCTTTGATTTGAATCGGATCATTGATCTCGAACCCCATTTTCTCAACCCGCCCCATGGTGAAGAAGACCATGTTCATGGCGATGACTGTCACGAGCACGAGCCGGATGGCCGGCACGACGATGAGGTGAAAAGCATCTCACTCGCGCTCTATCGCCCGATGGACCGCCGAAAGGTCGCGCGCTGGCTGACTGCGCTTTGCAAAAACAGAGGACAGGACATCCTCCGGGCGAAAGGAATCATCGACGTCAAGGATAACAACCGCCGGCTGGTGTTTCAGGCTGTGCACATGATCCTGGAAGGCGATCTGCAGCGGGAATGGAACGCGGGCGAGCCCCGCTATTCACGCCTGGTGTTTATCGGACGAAATCTGGACCGTGCCGAACTCAAGGCCGGTTTCGAGGCATGCGTGGCAGAGGCTTGAGGGCTACATGGCGCTGTTCGCAATTTCCTGCATCGATAAGCCGAATAGTCTTCCACTCCGCATGGCAACCAGAGAAGCGCATCTTGCTTACGCCAATGGGGGCCAGAGCATGGTTACGGTGAAAATCGGCGGTCCCTATCTCGACCAGGACGGTAATATGGCGGGATCTTTGCTGATTGTGGAAGCGGCGGACCGCGCGGCGGTCGAAGAATTCTCGAAGAAGGATCCCTATGTCACAGCCGGTCTGTTTCAGACCGTGGACATTCGTCCTTACCGCGTCACCGTCGGCCCCCCGCTCTAAGAACCCTTACCGCTCCCCTATCGGCGCAGTCACAAGAGCGCGACAGGCTGGCAAGCGGCTGGGCATCAGCAGCTTCCGGGTAGGACCGCGCAGATGAAACATGTAAAAACTTGCCTGGAGTGCTGACTGGATACGCAATCTGAGTTGGGGAATTGCTATGCCCGCTTTCAGGTTTGCCAAAAGCGGCTGGCGGCGATGGTTACCGCCGGTCGCGATTGCCTGCGCTGGAATCGGATTAGCCGGGTTCGGCTATTTCGAGTGGCGTGATTACAGTATTGGCACAGAGCTGGTGCGCGCGAGCCCTGACTCGATCCCGGCAAATCCAGAACTCTTGTCATATTCCGAGACGGTAGGCAGCAAGGCCTATGTTGAGAATTGCGCCTCCTGTCATGGGACGGACATGAAGGGCGATCAGCGCGGTGTTCCCAATCTTTCCGACGGAATTTGGCTCTACGATTACGGCCGTATCTCGGACATCGAAAGAACCATCCTCTATGGAATTCGTGCCGGGCTGGGCAAGTCCCACAATGTGACCGACATGCCTGCGATTGGGCGGCAAAAGGTGCTGTCCGAACCGGAAATCAGGGACGTGATGGCCTATGTCCTTTCGCTGAATGCGAAAAAACACAAGGAAGATCCTGCCGCTGTGGAACGCGGGAGCAAGATCTTTCAGGACAAGGGCGTCTGCTACGACTGCCATTCGCGTGACGCGACCGGCATATCGGATTACGGCGCACCCAATCTGATCGATGAAGACTGGCTGTATGGCGGCGATGAGAACGCCATTTTCCGGTCCATTTATGACGGCCGCCACGGCCTTTGCCCAGCCTGGATTGGAAAACTGTCGTTTCCGACCATCAGGGCATTGGCCGTTTATATTCACTCACACTCCAGGGAATCACCCGATTCGCCGAATAATCGCTCGGCTCTCGCCACATCATCGCGGCGAAACGGATGAGCCCGAATACGAGCGGCAGATGAATCCCCTGTACCGGAAAGCATGCCATGGTTGATACGACTGTAAAGGAAGCGAAGGCGCGGGCAGGCGTTCTTGGACCCATCTCGGAGGTAAATCCGAGACGCTCCCTGATCCTGTTTGCGATCGGAGCGACACTCGGGCTCGTCATTGCCGGATTTGGACTGTTTACTGCCGCCGGGACGAAGATTTCGGGCGTACCGACCGAAGACGTAGCGCTGATCAATGGCCGTCACATTCTGCGCAGCGATTTCATCACCCAGGTCCAGATTGAAAGCGCGCAACCGTTCGAGAAAACAACCAGGGAGCAGCGCCAGAAAGTCCTGAATGAAATGATGGACGAAGAACTGTTGGTCCAGCGCGGGCTGGAGGTCGATCTGGCGGCCTCGGATCCGGACGTACGCATGGCTGAGGTGAATGGCGTGCAGCTTCAGGTCGATGCCGACGTGCTGGCTCAGCAGCCTTCGGACGAACAGCTGCGCGCCTATTACGAGTCCCATAAGGACAAATACGCGGCCGAGGGCATCATGGCGTTGCGCGATCTGGTCATCAAACCGGACGACAATACAACCGCCGAACAGGCAAGAGAGAAAGCCGGGAAGGCGGCCGACGCCTTTCGCAAGGGGAGTGACGGGGACAATGTCGCGGCGACATACAGCCTTAAGGATTCGGGCAAGCTCGACCGCGGCGATCTTTTTGACTTTGCGGTGCGGATCAAACTCAGCCCCACCCTTTACGCCGCTGCCGCAAAACTCTCGAATCACCAGGCGTCGGATCCGATTGAAGAAGGTGGTGAATTGCACGTCCTGCTGATGGACAAGCGTCAGGCCCCGCCTGAGCGCTCCTTTACCGAAGCACGTGACGCGGTGTTGCAGGATTTCAAAAAGGACGAGCAGACCCGCGTCGAAAACGCGAATCTTGCCTATCTCAAGAGCAAAGCCGACATCCAGCTTGCGCCGGAATTCCGGCAATGAGAGCTCTGGTCAGACTACTCCTGGCCTTGGTGGTGGTGTGCTCGACGACGCCGGCATTTGCGCACACCAAAAGCGAAACCCAATCGGTGTGGCGCATCGTGGGATCCACGGTGCATGTGGCCTACACCATCCCGGAAATTGAAATCCCGCGGCTTTCAAGAGACGGTAAGCCACCCAGCGAAGCCGACGTGGCCGATTATGTGCGCCACAACGTCACTGTTTTGCACGGCAGGGATCTCTGTCAGCGGACGGAAGACATTCGACCCGTCGCCGCTTCCGCCGGATTCCGCCGCTACGAATTCACCTACAGATGTCCGGATGCGGATAAAATGAGCATCCATTCGTCGGCTTTTTTTCCCCTGGTGCCGACCCATGTCACCTATGCACAGGTAATCACCGACAGGGGAGACTTCATCTCGCAGTTGTTGACGGCGGATCAACAGACATTGTCACTGTCCACGGCTTCGGGACAAAGCCCGCTCCAGAATGCCAGTTTCTTTCAATATATCGGCATGGGGATCATGCACATCTTTACCGGGTACGACCATCAGGTCTTCCTGCTCGGGCTGGTACTGATCTCGAAGCGTTTGCGCGATCTGATCTTCGTAATCACGGGCTTCACGCTTGGACATTCGGTGACACTCGCATTGGCAACACTCGGCGTGATCCGGCCCCATGCTGAATATATCGACGCGCTGATCGGTTTGACGATCGCGCTGATCGCCGCGGAAAACATCGGAGATTCAAATCATCGTTCGGGAACAATCGCATCCATTATCGGCAGCGGACTGCTGCTGATGGCGCTTGGAAAAATGGCCGGATTTGGCGGACTTCCGGTTTACCTTCTGGTCGGCGCCGCAATTTTCGGCGTCAACTACCTGATGTTATCCGGTCACCTGAAGGATGCGGGACGGCTCAGGCTGGTCGTCACACTGGTTTTCGGATTGATCCACGGGTTCGGCTTCGCCGCCAATCTGCTGGAAATGCAATTGCCAACCGGGCGAATGGCGGAGCTTCTGGTCGGATTTAATCTCGGTGTCGAAATCGGACAGCTGACCCTGGTTTGCGGTCTGGTGGCGTTGGTCTGGATTCTCTCAAAGGCGAAGATCACATTGCCGCGTCCGATCGTCGTCGATGTGGCCTCGGCTTGCGTCGCAGGAATCGGAATTTACTGGTTCGTCAGCCGAAGCTACGCGTGAACCAAATCATACAAACCCGATAAGCCGGCCACATACGACAACACAAAGCCAGAATGCCATCGACACGCCGCCCGCAATCCGGGCAGCAACCGGTGGAATAGGGTCGCGGTCCCACCTGTCAACGGATTTGTACACTCCGAACTGGAACAACAGCATGTTGATCCCGGCAAACAGGATCAACAGCATTTTCGCGTCAAAAAAGGCTACTCCAAAATAGTCGAACGGCTTCGAAGCCCAAAGCATCAACCCGAAAACAACTGCTATCGTGAAACCGGTCCAGGTCCAGGGGAGCATTTCCCCACATACTTCGGTCACCGGGCGGTCCCGCCAGACAAGGCCCATAAGACGCATATCCAGTCGCGTAATGGAACCAAGCACGAGCACGATCGCAAGAACGTGGACGGTCTCAATGGAGGGGAAAACCCAAAACGAATCCCGAACCGCACCGGAAAAGGATGTATCGTTGATCCACTGGATCGCGTTGACGATTTCGCCCATCAGCTGTTCGAAATGCCGTTCAGGATAGATTTTCGGGGATCATGAAATGCCCCGTCGCATATCCAGATAGGCGATGAGCCGGCCCGACGTCACGATGCCTATCCAGAGAATGATCGAAAGGGAGGCCAGCAGTTGCCCCATGCGCCGGCGCTGCGGCGAGAATTCCCAAAACCTGGGGTCATTCTTGATGCTGTGCTCGTAAAAGAGCGTCACAAGTACAACCATAAAGAGCAGAACCATCTTGACCTTGAAGCCGATATTCAACAACTCGCGCCCGGGCTCTGCGAGCGTCTGTACCGTCCCGGTGAGGAAGAGAACTATCAGCGAGCTCCAGATCCAGGGCATCAAAACACCGGTCAACTTCGCGAAACTCTGCCTTCTGCTGCCGATTCCCAGAAGCCGGAGATTCAGCACACCGGCGCAGATCAGCAGCATGGCTATGCTGACGATGTGGATACACTGCGATACCGGAATGATCAGCCAGGTCCAAAAGCCGGTCGTATCCGAAAGCAGGAGGCTCACAGGTGTCTGCTGCAGCCATTCGACAAAGCCCTGAAACATGCACTCGCGCCCTCAGAGAACCAACGCGCCGCAGAATGTCTGCCGCGGCGGCGCCGATCAATGACTTATCGTGTTTCTTTCGAAGGGAAAGCGGCGCAAAAATAAGCCGCTGCGCAATCGCGCAGCGGCTGTTCAAACCGGAATCCCGATTTCGTCAGGCGTGATAGAGCTGGCCCAGATAGGCCGTCAGGCGGCCCGCGACAAGCACTGCCGCCCAGAGAAGCGCGGTCAACAATACGAACCGCGTACCACGCACGGAAACCGCCCCGGAAGCTTGCCAGTTTGGGGTTTCGCGATTCAGCATCTGGTGGAAGAAGAGCGTCACCACCGCGGCGAACACGACAAAGGTGAATTTCCACTGGAACATGCCATCCGCCAGATAACGGGCCGGCTTTGAGGCCCAAAGCGTGGCGCCGCTGAGCACCTGAACGAAGAAACCGATCCAGATCACCGGCAAAAGCCGATTGAGAGAAGTGTAAGGAATGGAGCGGAAAAAGCCGAGCAGGCGAAGCGTAATGATGAAAATCAGTCCAACGACGATTGCGGTTCCAAAAGCATGGAAGGTAAGGGCGAGCGCCCAACCCCATGACTGTCTAACCCAGGTCGCGTAGTCCGTGTTTGCGATCCAATCAAGCACCGTTCAATCCTCCCTTTCAGTCCAGCGGACCATGTGCGCCGATTAGCGGTCTGACTCGTCCACTGCTTTGTTGAGGTAGTACATACCCGTAAGGCTGAGGCCCAGAACAACAATCGCGACGGCGATCACCAGCAGAAGCAACTGCATAGGAATGTCCCTCCTTTATTATACGTAGGGCAGCAGTCGCCCACCCATGATCACCGTTACCCATGAAATCAGCACCAGAGCGGCGACCCATTTTGCCATAGCCGGCGCATCTTCACCCGCTTTGACCTGAAACAACCGGTCGGAGAGCGAGAAGTAGAGCACCGCAATAGCGCCCACCGGAAGCATTGTCATTTTGGGCACGAAGCTGACCTCATTCACGTAGCGGAACGTATCGGCCATCAACATCAGCATTCCGGTGAAGATGTTCATTGTGATGCCGAACGCGCCCAGGGGCAGCAGTCGGTGGACCGCGGAAAAGGGCACGCTTTTCCAGAACCCGAAGATCCGAAGCACAACCGCGAGGACGGTGCCGAACACCAGAGAGTATCCGAAGAAATGAACGGTCTGCCACGGCACAAACCAGATCACGTTGTTGATCAGATTTTCGATGTGCGGGCTCATAAACGCGTTGGCGTCTGTCGGCAGCGGATCCACCCGGATCTCCGGATGATTGATCTGGCCACCGCGGTGGCCGGTTTCAGCCATGAACCCGAGCGTGATGACCGCGAAGGTCAGCACCATGTAAAGGGCCGTGTTGGAGAAGCGCTTCAGATAACGGTAGCGCCACAGTTCGAAGTAGGCGGTCAGGCCCGTGAACGCCAGGCCGAACAGCGAAATGAGTGCCATATCGCGATGGGCGTTTATTGCCGCCTGCGAAATGCCTCCCGGAACATCTTTCAGCGCCCACATGGCGGCCGCGCCCGTCACATAGGTCGGGGCGCCAAGAACACCGCAAATCGCAAACAATGTCAGGCTCGCCCGCTTCAGCCCTTCGTTGTTCATTGCCAGGGCTGCAATGAACATCACCAGCGTCAGCGTCACACCGACCGTCGGGAAATGATTCAGGATGATGTGAACATGCGACCAGTACTGCGAAGTCATCTGCTTCGCAGGATCGAGGAAGAGTTCGTTGTGGTTGATCTCCCATCCAAGCTCGCCAACGATGGCCATCAGCACCAGCGTCACGCCGCCGGCGCCGAGCACGATATTGCGGCCCAGCCTGGTCAGATAACCGGTGCTCCGGTATTGCCACAGTTCATAGATTGCTGTCGCGCCCATGACGAGCAACGTCGCCAGAGCCGCCAATGCGATATCGTAGTGGATATTGATGCTTGCCGCCGAGAAGCGCGGATTGCTCGCCACCTCGCCCGCCGAGCCGGTGCCACTGAAATAGGTTGGAATTGCCAGTACGCCCAGAAACCCAAGAAGCCCCAGGCAAACCCGCTTCATGCCCTCATTATTGGTAACCAGGGCGGACACATAGACGCCCATGGTGATGAGAAGACCTACCGATGGAAAAACACTCACCAACATATGGAAGTGTGACCAGGATTCTGGGATCAAATGCATGCAGGTCCTCCCAATTTTTATGGTTCACCCTGAACGGCAATTCCCGGAATTGTCAATGCGTAAATCACCTTAGCTCAAGCAAATCCTTGGTTTTCCGGCTTCGCTCGCGCTCGTCGTGCGGTGAACATTTGCCAACTTCGTACCAGGACCGGAAGGTGCAAAACATTGATGCAAAATCCTCTCCGGCGACATTCGGATTTCGCCACTGGCCGACACCAGGTGGATGCGGACTGCGGAATCGCGTCGTAATGACGCCCCCGACGCTGCGCGCCGGATTCGTCCTTATGCGGGCTTTTTTGGCCACGGGTTGGCGGAGCTATCCGGCGGGCTGACGGCGAATGCGTTCAGCATCGCGGCAAGCCCGATATAGTAGGCTACGGTATGGACCAATTCCGTGAGTTGCTCCTCGCCAAGCGCTCCCAGGGCCGCTGCGAAAGTCTGATCCCCGACCAAGCGGCTGCCCGCCAGTTCACGGACGAATTGAAAGACATGCTTCTGCCCCGGGTCATCAAAATCCGGTGACGCACCATCGCGCAGCGCATCGATGACGCTCCCGGAAATGCCGGCATCGCGCGCCAGGACCGAGTGGGCTGCCCATTCGTGACCGCAACGCCATTCAGCCGCTATGGTCAGAACCGCAAGCTCGAACAGCTGCCGCGGCAATTTTGTCCGAAAACGGAGCGTTTCGCCTATTGCCGACCAATGTTTCCCCAGCGCAGGAAGGCGCAAAAATCCATTGAATGGCCCCGTGAGGTGTCCTTGCGGATCGACAAGACCGCCCCGTTTCCCCGCACGGGGACCGCGCACGATGGAATTGTAGAGCTCGCTTTGTTCCGGTGAAAACCGGGCAGGATCGACATAAGGCAACCGTGTCATTTCACCTCCATCAGTTGGCGGACTAACCGATGGCGATGCCTGCCAGGCGCCCCAAACCATAGGTTATCATGGCAGCCGCGTAGCCGATCGCAAGCTGCCGAATTGCGGCAAAAATCATACCGCGGCCAGTAAAAAGCGATGTGCCGGCGCCTATTGCCGCCAAAGCCAGACCCGAGAGTATCAGGCTCCAAATCATCGCGATTGGCCCTGTCAGGAAAAGATAGGGCACGACGGGGAAGATGGCGCCAATCGCGAAGAGGGCAAATGAAGTCCCGGCGGCGGTCCAGGCAGACCCGCCCAGCATCTTTGGGTCTATGCCCAATTCTTCCCGGACGAGGGTATCGAGTGCAATTTCCTTCTGCCCCAGCAGGCGGCCGGTCAGCGAGCGCGCTTCGGGTTCCGAAAGGCCCTTCGCACGGTAAATAAGGACCAGCTCTTCCATTTCCTCCTCGGGCGACTGCTTCAGTTCAGCCGCTTCGGTGGCGATCTGTCTTTCATAAAGTTCTCGCGAACTGGTGACGGAAAGCCACTCACCCATTGCCATCGAAAATGCACCTGCAACGAGGCCTGCCAGACCCGCGAGAAGTATGGTTCGGCCTCCCGGATCGGCCCCGGCGATGGCCATCACCAGGCTGAGATTCGAGACCAATCCGTCATTCGCGCCCAGCACAGCCGCACGCAGCGCGTTCCCACCCGTGCCGCGATGGCGTCCTTCAAGCCGGGCGAGCGCCGGCCCTGCAAGTCCTTTATGGGTTGAGGACGCCGCCTGAATAATCCGCGCATGGGCGCGCTCGTCCTGCGGCATTCCCTCCGCCACCGCATCGGGCTGCGCATCGTAGTGCGAAATACCGCGCGCTTCCGTAGCGGCCATGGTCGGCAGGACCATGCTGGGCCCAAAGCGCCGCGCAAGCCAACTTAACCCACGCGCCCGAAAACTTGGCGTCAGCGTTGTCTGGCGCCCCGTCGAACGGTCGAGACGCTTCTGCCAGAATTCCGCATGTGCCCGCTCCACGGTCGCGAGCCGGCGGTAGATGTTGGCAAGGTTCGGATCCCGTTCGGCGTCGGCCAGTGCCGCGTAAACGGCTGCGCCGTCCACTTCATCCTGAAGATTGTCCTTCAGCCGCCGCTGTTCTTCCTGTTCAGCCATCGAGGATCGCGGACTGCTCACAAGCCCAAAAGCGGCCAGTAAATCGCCACGCTGATCGCCAGTCCGACAAATTCTATTATCGTCAACACCGCACCGATCATGATCAGGTCCGTATGCCGGAAATAGCCGTAGGAATAGCCGATAACCAGCGGCCCCGACTGATAGGCGAAAAGCTTTCCGCCTGCGGAGAATCCCCAGATCATCCCGATCCAGAGCGGATCGAGGTGATGCGTTTTGGCGAATTCCATCAACAGCGGCAGCGATGTTGCGAGCATGGATATCTCGCTGGCGAGCGCAAAGTGGTAAACAAAACCACCCCAATAAAGCGCAGGTACAGCAAGGGTCTTGCTGGCTAACCATGGCTGCAATCCACCGAAGAAAGAGTCCGTGAGCAGTTTCAGGGCTCCGGTCTGCTGCAGGACCTGGCTCATCCCGAGCGCGGCCGCGACGAAGAAGAACGGCAACAGATTTGCCCGCTCCATGTCCTTGGCATTGAGGATGTCAATGCCGGGCAGAAACGCCGCCATTGCGAGCAGCAGCGCGATCATCGTCGGTGAAACGTGGTGGATGAAATCGGTCAGCCAGAGGATGATTGCCAGCCCGGAAAGTATACTTGCTTTGAGAGCCATGGAATTCCACGGCACACTCGTGCGGAGCTTGTCCCGCAACTGATCCATCCGGCCATCGAGGCTTTCCACTTCCGGCGGATAAAAGTACAAAGCGAACCGCCAGGAAGCCCAGATGGTCAGCAGCGCGCAGGGCAAATAGGCGATAAACCAAAGTCCCCAGGATACGTTGACGCCACCGACTTTCACGATGATCCCGCGGGCCGTGATTGCGCCGGCGCCCGCAATGATCATCTTGTCGAAAATCGCGCAGGTATAAGTGATGCAGAGAAAGATCGCGCGGCCAATATTCGAGCCCTTCCCCACCCCGAACACATTAATGACCCCTAGCCCGATGGCGGCCATGATGACTGTCCTGGCCGAACCGGAAGGCACGACGAAAGTCAGCAGAAACGTGGTTATGATCAGGCCAAGTAGAAGACGTGAGTAGCTTGTGCCGACGCGCGTGACGACGAAGGCCCCTATGCGTTGCGGGATGCCGGTTTTATTCGCGGCTTCCCCCAGCAGGATGGCCCCGACCAGAAACCATGGCGTGTCGCTGACAAACCCGGAAAATGCCGTCTCGAATTTGGCGACGCCGAGAGCCCAGAAAAGCACGCAACCGATCACTCCGGCGGCCCCGTATTCCATGACATTGGTCATCCAGGCCAGAATCATGAAGCTGGTGATCGCCATCGCCGCCTTTGCGGGATGGGGGATCGCCACAGGCGCAAACCAGATCGCCACCGGCACAACCAGGCAGATCACCGAGAAGATCGGGCGCCAGGGGATGGAACGCTCTTTCGCGGGTGTCGCGGGAAGGGCTGCCGTGATTTCGGTGGCGCTCATGAGAACCTCGTTTCCTCAACGCCGGGAAGCTACCGGCAAGTGGTTCCAAGCACAAATCCCAATCGGCAACCGCCGAAATGACCCAGCGTGTGCTGGTGCGTATCGGTGCGAAGCCGACGAAAACTGCTGCTCGCCGCCGTTAAGCGCAACCCGGCCCGGAATCTCCGGACACGGTCAATCGGCTGCGAGCGCGGCGCCCGCGCGTTTCTCGCGATACGACGACTGATAACGCTATCAGAAGCCCAGGAGCGGCCAGAAAATCCCCGTACAGAAGAGCAGCGCCAGAAATTCGACCACGGTCAGCAGCGCACCCAGTTTGAGCATATCCGTGTGGCGGAAATACCCATAGGCGTAGCCGACAATGAGGGGGGCCGATTGATAGGCAAAGAGCTTTCCACCTGCGGAGAAGGTCCAAACCATTCCGATCCACAGCGCATCGAGGCCGTGCGACTTCGCAAACTGCATCAGGATTGGCAGGGAGGTCGCGAGCATTGATATCTCGCTTGCAGTGAAGAAATGATAGACAAAAGCCGTCCAGTAGAGGACCGGAACAGCCACCAGCCGGTTTGCCAGAAGTGGCTGCATTCCGCCCAGGAAAGTGTCGGTGAGTAATTTCAATGCGCCGGTGTCACGCAGCACTTCGCTCATTCCAAGCGCTGCGGCGACGAAGAAATAAGGCAGCATATTGGCCTTGCGGAAATCCTCCGCGTTGAGAACATCGACGAACGGAAGAAGCCCGATCAGACCAACGCCGAGCGCAACCTTGGCGGCCGAAATCCCGTGCAGCCAGTCGGTCAACCAGAGTCCCAACGCCAACAGCACAAGAACCGAGGCCTTGGTTGCCGCGGGAGTCCATGCGCCGGCTTTTCGGAAATGCGCCTGCACCTCACTACGGCGGGCTTCGAGGCCGGCAATCTCCGGCGGAAATAGCCAAAGAGTCAGGCGCCATCCCACCAGGATTGTCGCCAGTGAGCAGGGGAAAAATGCCAGCAGCCACCATGAATAGGTGACGTCCACCGCGCCGATGCGCTCGATCACATTGCGCGCGGTGATCGCGCCCGTGCCGGCGATGATCATTTTGTCGAAAATCGCGCAGGTATAGGTAACCAGCAGAAACATTCCACGCCCGATATTCGAATTTTTGTCCACACCGAAGAGATCGATAATTCCGATGCAGATCGGGGCCATGATGACCACCCGCGCCACGCCCGACGGGACAATAAAGGTGAGCAGAAAGGAGATGACCACCAGCCCGAGCAGCAGCCGGGAATAGCTCAAGCCGACCCGGTCGACGACAAATCCCGCGATACGGAGCGGCAGTCCGGTTTTTGTCGCCATCGTGCCAAGGAACACAGCTCCGATGTAGAACCAGGATGCATCGTTGACGAATCCGCTGAAGATGACTTCCGGTTTCGCAATACCGAATATCCAGAACAGGAATAGACCGACGAGCCCCGCCGAAGCATACTCCATGACCTCGGTCATCCACGCGATAATCATCATGGCCGAGATGGCAAGTGCCGCCTTCATGTGCATCGTGACCGGCAACGGCGCCAGCCAGATAACAGCACCGGCGGCGGCGCAGGCGACCGTCTGAATCAGGCGAATCTGCACGCTTCGCGCATGACCCGATATCGCCGGTGCTTCCCCGGCTGTCGCTTCAATCGCCGCCAACGTTTCCTCCGCTCTCAAAGATCGGACGGCGGCTGCCAGTCCTCGTGCCCTTCCAGCAATGTCGTGGGGGGATACTGCACCATTTTCTGGAACAGGAGATGCATGAACAGGAAAAGGGGTTTGGCCTTAAAAACCAGCAGAACCGCTTCATTCTCCGGATCGTCATTGAAATGCTGATGCACACAACCGGTTTCGACGATCATGATATCGCCGGCTTTCCAGTCGATCCGGCGACCATCATGAATGTCGTAACCGCGCCCCTTGAGCACAAAAAACACCGCGCTGTTCAGGTGTCCATGCTTCTGGCCAAAAGCACCGGGTCCGTATGCCTCGATATGCGTTTCGATCGATTGCCCAACCGAAGTCGTGCCCGGGGTTATCCCGGTCTTGCTGAAGTGCTGTGGTCCGCCCTTCCAGGGTTTGTCACGAAACGAAAGCACACGCGGCTGTTCGAGCAGGCTGCGTGTCAACTCGCTATAGGTCCCCTCCAAAGCGCGGACGAAAGTGCGCTTTTTCTGCCAGCGCTCCCAAACCACGGGGCGTTCACGATTATGTCCGGCCGCCGTTGCTTCTTCGGTCTTCTGTTCTTCCTGCGGTCCGCTCACATCATCTCCGGTTCGATCATCTCGAACGCGGGAGTGCGTTGAGAAGGTTCGAGGGCGAATATTGGTCGGTCAAAATTCGCGAATTCGGATCCCAGTCCACATTGGTGCTGAAAAGCGGAAGGAGAAAATTCGAGCCCGTTCCCCGCGGCGCAAGCGCGGATTCCAGAGCACTCGCATTCTTGCGTGCATTGGCGAGATCATCGGGTAAAATTCCCCCTACCCTGCCCAGAATGATCCGGTTCGCCAGCTTCAGATTGAAGTAAGGACCGAATACGACCCGATATGTCGCCGATTCGTGGTCGTACAGCGCACTGTCCGAGAAGGTGTTCGCGACAATCACGCCGCCCGGCGCCATAACGGACCGAACCTCCTCGAGAAACTCCTTCGTCAGCATGTGCTCCGGAATGTAGTCGGCATCGAACGCATCCAGCAGAACCATGTCGTAATTCGGCTTTTGCACTGCCACACGTTTCACATAAACACGGCCGTCCTCAATGAAAACATGTGTGTTTGGCCCTGGCCGGAACTCGAAGAAGTTCCGTGCGACGCCATCCACAGCCTTGTCCAGCTCAACCAGGTCTATCCGGGTATTCGAAAACAATTCCTGCAGTGCCGTCGGGATGGTACCGCCACCCTCGCCGATAATGAGTATGCGTTTGGGATTGGGATCGAGATACAGCCCGCTCAACATCATCTGGGTGTAATCGAAAATCAGCTTTTGAGGCTGATGAAGCAACCGGCAGGACTCCCGGCCCAATGGCCGGGGCCAGCGGAAAAGCATGCAGCGCTCATCACCGTCCTGGGTCACGAAAATGTTTCGGTACAAAGAGCGCTCCTGATGCAGCAACTGCTGGGCGCTCGCCGGAAGAACGCCCAGCAGACAGGCGAAAAACGCTCCAAAAACGGCGAGAGATCGTCTCACGGACTCAGACTTTCCTGTAATTCGCCAATGCACCCAGACCGCCCACGGCAACGGAAACAGCAATTGCGACCATAAGGATCGTATTCACTTCGAACAGCAGCACGAGATAAAATGCGGTGACCAAAGTACCGAGGCTGCTGCCGATCGTCGAGATAAAATACAGATAACCGGCGTCGTGGCCCGAGGATTCGCGGTTCTTCACGAGAATGCGAATGGCATAGGGCGAGACCATTCCCGCGAAAATCGTCGGTAACAGGAACAGTCCCAGGCACGTGAGCAGCGAACCGAAACGGGGATCAGTCACGTGGTCGAACATGAAATCCAGAAATTGCGTGCCAAAGAGTAACGTCGGCAATGTCGCGATCGCCGCCGCAACCAGAATGGCGCACAGGCGGAGGAGACTGGGGGAGTAGCGTGAAAAGATACCGCCGAGCAGGTAACCGATCGCAAGCCCGAGCATGAAAACAAAAATCACCGAGCCCCAGACATAGATACTGCTGCCGAAGGACGGCGCGATCAGCCGCCCCGACAACAATTCGACAAGCATCACGTAAAATCCGGACCACCCGGCAATGACGTAAGACCATAATGATTGCTTGCGCGCCATAATGGTTACAGCAATCCGCCTTCTTCGGCGCTCATTGGTATGACGTCGCGGCCCAGGTAGGAACATTGATCCCCGTAAAGCAGCGCCTTTACGTCACTGGCGGCCAGCAGTTTCACCAGTTGATCGGTGACGCCGGCCAGCGGCAGAACCAGGCCTGCCTGCTGGGCAAGGTCCATGGTCACATCCATATCCTTTTCCTGCCAGGTGAACTTTGTTGTGTCCCAGCGCTTCAAGGTCAGATTGAAGGCAGGACATTCCAGCAGCACTTCACGCATATGCTGCGCATCCACGCCAAAACGCTTGGCCAGCAGCAGAGTCTCATAATTTGAGACGCAATGAACCCAGTGCAGCAGATTGTTGCAGGCCTTCGCGAATTGCCCCGCGCCGACCTCACCCACGCGCAGCACCTTCCGGCTGTAGGCGATCAAGGCGGGAGTCGCGATATTCGACATCGGCAGCCACACCGCCGCAGAGAGACAGCAAGCTACCGTCGCGGGCGCCGGATGCTCCGTACACGACCGGCGCATCGATAAACCTCTTTCCACGCCCGCGGCAAAGCCTGTCGAGCGTGATCATCGTGTTCGGATTATTGGTGGCAACCACGGCGATAAGCGCGCCCGGACTTGCATGCTGTGAGATCGTTTCGGTTACAGACACGGACTGATCGTCGGTTGAAACGATCGACCAGGAACAGTTCGCCGTGGCCGGCAAGACTTTCAAGGCTCGTTACGGTCGCGATTCCCTGGCCAGCGGCGGCATCGAGACGCGACGCATCGACATCGAAAGCACGGACATCATGCCCTTTGCGCTGCAGATGGCCGGCGATTGCCGATCCCATTTCACCGACGCCGGCCACACCGACTTTCATTTCGATTCTCCGCGTTCAAAACGGTAAGGATTTGCCGCCCGGATTAACCTGTTTGCCGGGTGATCGTGTCGATCAAAGCGCGGGGTTCCTGCCTTGACCTGCTGCAATTGCCCGTCTCAGCGCCGGCGTAATATCGCCGGGATCCTCAATTGGCCCTTCCGCATACCAGCCCATGCTGCGCGCCAGTCCCGCGAAATCGGGCGCGGGACCGGAAATGTCCATCCCGATAAAGGCGCGTTCCTCCGGAGTCGCACGCTGGCGGGCAATCGTGATCTGATGCTCCCAATCATTGTAGTAGGCGCGATTGTTGTGCATGACGCAGAGCAATGGTACCTGGTGTTTTGCGGCGAACCATAGCGCGCCGGCATCGAACATGAGATCGCCGTCCGTCTGGCAATCCACGACAAGCCGGCCTTTGCCGCGATGCGCAAGCGCGACGCCGATCGCCATGCCGATTTGCGTGCCCGTGCCCAGCGCTTTGCCGGGCCAACGGTAATGTCTGTCGAAATCCCACAGCTTCAGCGCCCAATCCTCAAACGCCTGAGTCGTAAGCACCCAATCTTCGCGCCTTATCTGCTCCCATACTTCCGTCGCGAGACGCGGGAGTGAAATGGGCGACATGTCCCAGGCTTCTTTTGCCTCTGCGCGCCAGCGGGCACGGTCGCGGTCGTGGATTTTCCGGATTTCGCCGGCGCGCTCCCGAATGCCTCGCAGCCGCGCGCTTATCTTTTGTGACGCGCTCGCGGCAAAGCTGCGTAAGGGCGGGGATCGCTAGCGCGGTGTCGGCCAGTACGCGCACCGCACACTCCGGAAATTTCTGATAGCCCATGGCCCATTTCGAAATTTCGATATCGGCGAAGCCGATATCCATCCACTGGCAGTGATCGGGATAATGCGCCCGCAGGGTTCGGTTGACCCGGTCGTTATAATGGGTCGGACGCTCCCAGTCGCGGCAATCGAGCGCGAGAATTACGTCGGCGGTCTTGAACACCTCCCGGTTCATCCTGCAATCGAGCGGATGTTCGGTCGGAAAATTCAGTCGGGACTGAACATCGGATACCGCCGCGCCGGTTGTTTCGGCGAGTGCCACCATATCGCCAAATCCACCTGGAACCCGTCCGACATATTGCGGCAGAAGCACCGGCCATTCGGCAGCAATCAGACGGTCGGCGATCTCGCCAAGGGAAACCATCTCGGGCGCCATTCGGCTCGGGCGCTTCGCCGAGGCTGCGTCGGGCAGCCGGATATTCTCCGTTAAAGGTGCTTCCTGAATGCCCGCGTCATAACACATATAAATCGGGCCCTGAGGCTCGGTCATCATGACGGACCATGCGCGCGCAAAGCTGTCGGGAATACCCGCAACGCCGCCGGGCTGATAATCCCATTTCACGTAATCGCGAATGACGGTTCCCTGGACGTTGGCGGTGTGATCCCAGTCGACCCGCGGGCGACGCTTACCTTCATCCATCGGTCCGGTCGCGCCAATCACGAAATACAGGCGCACGATCCGTGTACGCATAATATATTCCCATGGTCGCGTGCAGCAGACCCACGACATTGTGCACGATCACGCAGAGCGGCTGTCCGCAGGCTTTTGCATATCCATGCGCAATCTGGACGGCGACTTTTTCGTGCTGACAAACCAGCATCGGCGGGTCGTTGCCGTTGTGATTGACCAGCGAATCGTGCAGCCCCCGATAGGAAGCACCGGGATTGAGGGTGATATAGGGGAAACCAAAGGCCTTCACCAAATCGGCGATAATGTCCGACTGCCACCCCCGCGGAGACGGCGCCTCCGGCTCAATGTTCGACATTCAACGCGCCCGCGATCTAATGGTGATGGTGATGATCGTGGTCGTGAAAGTGGTCGTGCGCGTGATCGTGATCATGTGGTGCGGCGATTTCGCCTTCGGAATAGCCGAGCATGAGTGCCTCGATCAGCCGGCGGAGCGGATCATCCGCAAGCGGAGCATGGGCGGCGATAAATCCGGCCAGTCGCGCAAACACCAACGGTTCCATCGCGATACGCTGGGAACCGCTCATTTCATCCGGCGCGCGATTGGGATCGATAGCCGCCGACAACAATTCCCGAAACAGCCGGTCCAGGTGAGAATGGATCGGATCGGCGTTCTTCCGTCCCTTCATGCCCGCGAGAAACGAATGCACATGCGCGACAAACCGGTCATGGATTTGCTCGTCCTGTCCGGATTCTTCTTCCAGTTCACCACACATAATCGACCTCCAAATTGTTCCGGCGGGTTTTCAACCGAAAACCCATTGTGAAATCAGGCCGTCAAACAGCGGCAAACCAAGAAAGCGCTCGAATACGCCATACAGGATTGCCCAGGTCACGAATGCGGCCACGAGTGCCGTGTACCAACGCTCGCGGCCCGAGAAAAACAGATATGCGGCCACCAGCGCCGGGCCCGCATAGAGAAAACCAAACAGGACCAGTCCGCCGACAAAGGTGAGGAACCAGGCGAACATTCTGGCTTCGCGTCTGCGTTCTTCCGGCACAATAACGAAATCCGGATGATCCCGAATTTCCTTCACCAGTTGTGCGACAGAAAGCACCAGACCGGGAATTCCGATCACCAGCGGGAGGAAACGGGCTTCCGGCGCATAGGTGAACGACAGGAGCACGGCGGTCGCGAAAACCACGACCATAATCCCGCTCACAAGTATCCGGCCCTCAAGCATGGCTAGGCACCACCGCAGGCTTGCGCGTCCGCCATACATAGAAGCCGACACTTGCCAATATCAGTCCGATCAGAACCAGCGAGATGGGCCGCCAGAAGAAACTCGCGCCCCAGATCCCAATCGCCTTAAGCAGCGAGTCTTCGGCAATTTTGCCAAGAATGACACCAATGATGAAGGGAGCGCGCGGCCAATCGTGGCGTTTGAAGAGATACCCCAGGCTCCCCATGACGAGAACCAGAATCAAATTTTGCCAATTGCCCTGAAACAGGTAACAGCCGAGCAGAGCGAAGACCAGCACATAGGGAATCAGAAAACTGGCTTTTGCCGATCCAAGTTTTCCGATCCAGGGGGCAGCCGCAATCAGCATGATCACGCAAATGATGTTGGCGACAACCAATGCCCAGATCAGCGACCAGACGATGTTGATGTGGTCGGTCAACATGGTCGGACCGGGTTGAATTCCAAGCATCAGAAATGCGCCGAGCATGATGGCCATGCCCGAAGAACCCGGGACGCCGAAAAACAGGGTCGGCAGCAGCGAGCCGGCCTCCTTGGCGCAACTGCCGGTCTCGGCGCCGATCACGCCCGCGACTTCGCCCTTGCCGAAGCGCTCGGGATGTTTCGATGATTGCACCGTGTGGCCATAAGCCATCCACGACGCTGCATCGCCGCCGAGGCCAGGAATAATGCCTATTGCCGCGACCAACAGCGAACAGCGCAGAACCAGCCATTTGTGTTGCAGTACGTCGCGGATACCCTGCCAGATCTGGGCGTAGCGAACCGAAGGCGAAGGTACGCGGCCGGATCTCAGAATTACCGGACTTTTTAAGCGCCTCAGCGGCTTCGGGCGAAATGTCAAAGGCCCTCCCCTTCACACCAAGAGAAATCATCTCGGGCACGGCAAACATCGCAAGCACGGCAACAATGACCGACAAACCATCCCAGAGCCACAACTGCCCGAAAGCAAAACGGGGGCTGCCAGTGGACGGGTCGAGGCCGATAAATGCGCACATCAACCCAAACAGTCCCACAATCATTCCCTTGAGGAAGCTGGTGCCGGAAAGTGTCGCGATGAACGTAATGCCGAGAATGGCAAGCAGAAAAAATTCCGCAGGGCTGAAGGACAGAATAATCGGTTCCAGAATCGGAAGGGACAGGCCAAGGAACATGGCGCCCAGAAGTCCGCCAATGGTAGAGGCGCCGAAGCTTGCGCCCAGCGCCCGCCCCGCTTCACCCTTTTTTGTCATGGCGTAACCGTCCAGAGCCGTCGCCGCAGCTGGACCATCGCCCGGAACGCCGATCAGGATGCTGGGGATCGAGCCGCCGGTATGGACCACGGCGTGCATCGCGCAAAGAAACACCGCTCCGGTCAACTGATCCATATTGTAGACGAACGGAATCAGCAGAACGAGGCCGAGCTTTCCGCCAAGGCCAGGCGTCGAACCAAAGAAAATGCCCATTGGAACGGCGATAGCCATCAGAAACAGCAGGCGCGGCGTGGTCAGAAGATCCACCAAAGTGGAAAAAGCCACATCGAGATGCATCTGCGCGTCCTCGCCGGGTTAACCCGAATCGCAGGTCGACCAAATCCTATCCACCGGCAGCGGCTTTCAATGCCGCGACGGTATCCGGTGGCTGATTGAGCGCGCCCCGTATTTCAGCTTCGACGCGCTGACCGGATGCAGGGTGAATATCCAGATTAAGCCTTTTGGCTTCTGCCAGGAATTGCGGATCTTTGACCGCGGCGTCGAATGCCTGGCGCTCCTCATTCAGGATATTGGCGGGAATACCGGGTGGCCCTGCGGTCAGCCGGCCAATCTCCGAAAGGGCGTTGATCAGTGCCAACAGCCGCTTGCCGCGCTCATCCTTGACATATTGAGACGCACGCGGAACGCCGGGAAGCGCGGTTGCATCGCCTGAGATCGCCAGCGCGAAAAAACCGTGTCCCTGTCTTACGAAATCCTCCATCGATTCGGCCGTGCCTACTTCCGCAACGACTTCGTTGCGAAGCATGCTCATTTCGCCTTCGTTCCCGGTAAATCCGGGAACGATTTGCACATTCAGGTGCAGCGCATCGGCCAGAATCCGCGTATCGTTATATGCAGCCGATCCGACGCCCGCTGCGGCAAATTTGATGGGCCCCCTGGCCTTCAGAACGTCCTCGATATTCCTGAAACCGGAGCTGTTGGACAACATCAGCGTGCGGGTATCGTTGGCTGCCTTGCCGATCCAGCTGAATTTGTTGAGATCGAACAGGACCCCGTCGCGCTTGAGCAATTGGTCATAGATGAGGCCTGTGTTGAACATTCCGATGGTCAGGCCGTCAGGTTTGGAGGCATAAATCGTGTTTGCGCCGACGATGTGTCCGGCTCCGGGCACATTGCGCACCACGAAACGCGACCCTGGCAAATATTTCTGAAGGTATTTCGCGATCAGCCGGCCATAGGAGTCATAACCGCCACCAGGGCCGGTCGAAACAATGTAAGTGACGGTTTTGCCGCGGAAATATCCGGCATCGGCAGCAAAACCTGGTTCTGCGCACAAAAGAGCCAATCCGGCCGCCAGGGCCAAAGCCTGCTTGAGCATGTCAACTTCCTCCCTGCGGCTGGACGACCGGCTCAGTAGCCCTCGGCGTTTTCGATCTGCTCGTACCAGTCGAAGCCCATCGCTTTCACGATACGGCTGTTTATCACGACGATGCGTGCCTCATGATCGGGATCCGCATTAAAATGTTTGTGTGTGCAATAGGGCGGAATGTATACGAAATCGCCCTGTTGCCATTCAAAGCGCTTGGGTTCCTCTTCCCAGCTGAACTCCATTTCATGGTCGCAGTCGAAACGCACATCCCAGTGCAGATCGTAACCGCGCCCCTCAATCACATAGAAGATTTCTTCCGAAAGGTGCCGGTGCTTGCCGCTGGCTTTGCCGGGCGGAAGGAACTGCTGATACATCTCGAGACAGCACTCTTTCGTATTCATCCGCTCATTGATGATGTGCTTGATCAGCCCTTGCGGCGAGCGTTCCAGCGGCATCTCGCTTGCCTTCACCACATTCAGCCGGCCTTTGTAATCGGAGCGGAACTGTTCCGAGAGCTTCAGGGCTTGAGTATAAAAATCGGCGGTTCCGGCCTCGCCATGGGAGCGGGCGCGTTCGCGGGGATCAATGGATTTGGACATCAAACGCTCTCTTACAGATCTTGCGGCGGAAGGTAATCGCGTTGCGCCTGCGATTCAGGTTCCTTTGGAGGCCACGCGGCGATCTTCTGAAAAATCAGGTGCATGAACAGAAATAGCGGTTTTGCCTTGGCAACAAGGACGATCGCCTCTTCCTCCGGATCATCATTCAGGTGCTGGTGCACGCAGGCATTTTCCACGATCAGCGCGTCCCCGGCTTCCCAGTCGATCCGTCGCCGGTCGTGAACATCATGGCCTTTGCCTTTCAGCACATAGAACACTGCGCTGTTCATGTGGCCGTGCCGCTGACCATACCCCCCTGGAGCGAAGCAATCGATATGGCACTCAATCGACTGGGCAACCTTGGCCGAACCGGGGTTGATGACCTTTTTGCCGAAATTCTGCGGGCCACCTTTCCACTTCAGGTCCTTTGAGCGATACACGCGAGGCTGGGTAAACAGTTCGTGTACGAGTTCACCATAAGTGCCTTCGAGTGCCCGGACGAATGTGCGCTTTTTGGTCCAGCGCTCCCATACCACCGTTTCTTCTGTCCCACTGTTATGACCGGGACCGGCCGTTTTCTTCAAAACCGCGGATTCACCTTCAGCCAATGCAAACCCTCCTGAAATCCGGATGACGCGCCAATTGCTTGATCGGGCGCGCAAACCAGCCGTCCCATAGCCAACGAGCCACTGTCAAGCCTTGCAGGGCCATCAACGCTTCAGGGCTTCTTCGACCGCGCATTTCGCCTGCTCGGAGGCACGAATTTCCGCAAGGCGGCGGGCGGTATCTTCGATCAAGGTATTGTCCAACGGAGACAACCTGACATGCTCGATCAGCAGCTTTGACGCGCGCTGCGCGTCGCGCTTTCCGGCGAGCAGCTCGCCGGCAATCTTGCCGGCGGCTTCGCCAAGATTATCCAGCGAGGAGACAATCTGAACGAGACCCAGCCGTTGCGCTTCGGCTGCATCAAAGGTCTCTGCGCTCAGGAAATAGCGCTGACAGGCCCGAACTCCCATC
Source organism: uncultured Alphaproteobacteria bacterium (assembly GCA_963747255.1). GTDB lineage: Bacteria > Pseudomonadota > Alphaproteobacteria > Micropepsales > Micropepsaceae > CAIYRG01. Next base: position 289,588 of record CAVVEG010000005.1, on the reverse strand, counting down.
GCAGCGATGACATAGGGGGAGATTATGGCCGGAATGATGCCAAGCCTCACCTCCGAAAACCGGAAGGTCGCAGCTTCCGAAGCGAGCGCTATGTCGCAGCAGGCAACAAAGCCCACACCCAGTCCAATCGCGGCGCCGGGCACCACCGCCAGAGTCGGGACCGGCATCGTGTACAAGCGGTGCAACAGTTTCGCGAATTTCAGCGCATCTGCATAATTCTCGTCATATGGGGCGTCCATTGTGGCGGGGAGCGCCTTCAGATCAAGGCCTGCACAGAAAGTGCGGCCGCTTCCCAACAAAACCAGCACGCGCAGCTTCGGATCATTGGCCAGCCAGTCCAGTGCTTCGAAAATTGAGGCAGCCAGCGCCGGGTCGATTGAGTTCGCTCGCTTCGGCCGGTTGATCGTGATGCGGGCGATCCCGGCGGTGTCCATGGCAACGTCTAGCGGCTCGTTCATGTCTACAGACCCAACACGCGCTCGGCATTGCCGGCATAGAATTTCTCAAGGAACGTCGCAGACAAATCCAGACCTTCCCATTCCCGGAACAGCCGGTCATAGGGGATGCTCGGAAAATCGCTGCCGAACATCATCTTGTCCTGCAACCGTCCACGCATGTCGCGCACCAGCGAAGGCGGCAAATATTTCGGCGCCCAGCCGGACATTTCCCAATAAACATTGCCTTTGTGCAAAGCCACAGCGGTCGTCTCCTCGATCCAGGGATAACCCGGGTGAGCCATGATGATTGTGAGCCGGGGGAAATCGGCCGCAAGACCATCCACGGCCGCGGGATGGGCGTGAACAGTTTTGGCACCCATGCCTCCGGGCATTCCGGCGCCCATCCCGGTCATCCCGACATCAATCATCACCGGGACACCCATGGCGCTGATCTCTTCGAACAACGGGTAATAGCGAGTCTCGTCAACGCGGAAGTGCTGCATGATCGGATGAAAGTGGAATCCCAGCATTCTGAGATCCAGGATCGCGTGGCGCGCCTCCTCGATCGCGGCAAGGCCTTTCGCCGGCTCAACCGCGGCCCATGCCTGGATGACGCATTCATGGCGGTCGCGCAGTCCAGCGACATAGTCATTACTGCATGGCGGGGTTCCGATGGTTGTCGAAAGGTCCAGCGCGACAACACAGGTTTCAACGCCCGCCGTCGCGAACTCGGCAATCGCGTCTGCTTCGGCTTTGGCCTTCCACTCGCGTTTCCAATAGGCGGCCAGAGGCTCGACATAAGGCCCCTGGCAGGCGATCCACTCCTGGGTACCGGGATAGGCGTGAAGGTCGATCTTACGCATGAGCGGCCGGAGCCTTCTTGCGTGCGACAGCAAACGATGTCGCCATTTCCGAGAGTTTCTTCTTGGAGACTTTGCCGAAATTCGACAACGGCAACTCTTCCAGGATCAGCAGACGCTCGGGTAATTTGTTCCGCGCCATCTCCCTGGTTTCGAGGAAAGCTATCAGTTCGTCGAAGGAGAGCGAACCGCCCGGACGCAAAACGACGCAGGCGCACATCCTTTCCCCCAGGTCGGGATCGGGTACTGGTACACAGGCGACATTCTGCACCGCGCAGTGGCCGAGGATCAGGTTCTCGATCTCTTCCGCACTGATCTTTTCACCACCCCGATTGATGAGATCCTTCTTGCGGCCCTCAACCATGAAATTGCCTGAAGGATGCTGACGCATCAGATCGCCGGAACGGTAATATCCGTCCGGAGTGAAAGCCCGTTTGTTGTATTCTTCCGCAGCGTAATAGCCACGCAACGTGTAGGGCCCACGGCAACAGAATTCACCGATTTCGCCAAACCGGACAATATTGTCATCGTCGTCGAGCAGCATGATCTCATCGTCGGGGCAGACCGGACGTCCAACCGTTTCGCGCCGTACGTCGATGGGATCATCGAGGCGGACGAACATCAGCACGCCCTCGGCCATCCCGAAATTTTCCTGAACGGTAACTGTTGGAATCAGCTGTTCGCACCTGCTCCGGATTTCCGGTTGAAGTCTCTGTCCACCGCTCTGGATAACGCGCAGTGACGACAGATCAAAACGTGAGATTGCAGGGTCCGCGAGCCATCGGATCAGCAACGCCGGCACAACATGGATGTGCGTCACATGGTGCTTTTCAACGAGGCGAAAAATCGCTTCCGGCGACAGATCCGTCGACAGCACGACGGTGGCGCCCCGGAATATGAAGCCTTGCAGACCCGGACAGGCGAGCGGGAGATTATGAGAGATCGGGAGCACATCCAGCAATACACTGCCCTCTTCAATGCCGGTCACCGAACCCGCCATTTTGGAATTGTAAATGTAATCATTGTGCGTGCGCGGGATCAGTTTGGGCACACCCGTCGTTCCACCCGAAAGCAGAAACAACGCGGGATCAGTCGGATCGATCGCAATACTGGCAAGTTCTGCGGGGTCGCGACTGGCCGGTCGCGAGGTTAATTCATCCAGCGAGACAAATTCCGCCGGATCATTCCCAAGTACAATCACGCGTTTCAGCTGCGCCTGTTCGACTTTGAGGCGACGCGCCAAAACGCGAAAATCGAAATCGCGCGCGCGGTCGGCGATAACATAGCCCACGGCATCAGCCTGACGGACAAACTGGCTGATCTCGAGATGCCGGTGCGCCGGCAGCGCCATCACGGGAATAGCGCCGATCTTCTGCAATGCGAGATAAAGAAAAACGAAATGCAGCCGGTTCGGCAGTTGCAGAACGAGACGGTCGCGCGGGCAAATCCCGAGATCGAGAAGATTGAGCGCAAGATTCGTCGCGGTTCGACCGAGCTCCTCATAGGTGATGGTCCGGTCGCCATCGATGACGGCCACGCGACGCGCGTAGGTCCCGCAGATTTCCTCCCATACGGAAGCAATATTACGGTCTTCCCAAAAGCCGCTGGCCCGATAGCGTGCCGCAAAATCCGGAGGAAAGGGCGTTACTCCCGGAAACATTTCATCCCTCAGATCACGTGGTGCTGGCGAAACCGCCATCCACAACCACGATTTCTCCGTTCACGAAACGATTGTAAACAATCAACGAGAGAATGACTTCGCCTACATCGTCAAAACTTGCGCAGCGCCCGAGAGGAGTCGCCTTCGCGCGTCGCTCCATCAACCCTTCATAATTGTCGCCAAGCATGCGTTCCATCCACTCGCCTTCGATCCAGCCGGGCGCGACAGCATTGACGCGGATATGCGGCGCCAATGCTCCTGCCAATTGTTTCGTCAGTGAAACCACCGCAGCTTTGCTGGCAGCATATGGCAATGGCTGCGGGCCCGGCCGGAGGCCAACAATGCTCGCAATGTTGACGATAGAGGGCGATTTGCCCAGCTTCAGCAAAGGCACAGCTGCACGCGTGACCAGGAAGAGGCCTCTGACATTCACCGCGAAAACGCGGTCCCAATCTTCGACCGCTACTGCGTCCAGTTCCTTTGCCGGTGTGGAAATGGTCGTGCCCGCATTATTGACCAGCGCGTCAAGTCGGCCGAACTCCGCTGCAACACTGCGCAACATCGTTTTCACCTGATTGTCGTCGGCAACATCGGCGGCAACCAGCAGCACTTTCGCGCCCGATTTTTCAGCTTCCGCGGCGGTTTCGTGCGCTGCATCCCGGCTTGAGCGGTAATTCAGCGCGATATCGAAACCTGCCCGGGCCAGATGCAGGACGGCGGCGCGGCCAATGCCTGTCGCCCCCCCTGTGACCAGCGCCCGTTTGCGCTCCATCGAAAAACCTCAATCGGTTTCGGGGGCTACTTAGGCGAATGACGCCCCCGCTGCAAATCCGCTACTGTTGTGATGTCAGCAGAACCAGCAGAGGCGGTACGATGGCAGTTGGCCGGCTTTTCCATGGACTCGTACTTGCAGCGCTGACCTGTTTGCCGTCCGGCGCCCATGCTGCCGATGCGCGGGCCATCCACGCGCGGATACTGACGCTGGATACGCATATGGACACGCCGATGAATTTTGGCCGTCCCGGCTGGGACATGATGGACGAGCACAGCGTCCAGGGCGATCTGTCCCAGGTCGATTATCCGCGGATGGTCAAAGGCGGGCTCGATGGGGGGTTCTTCGCTGTTTTTATTCCGCAGGGACCACGGACGCCCGAAGGTTTTGCCATGGCGAAGGATGCTGCCCTCAAGCGCGAGACCGAAATCCGTGAAATGGTGTCGCGCCATTCCGATGTTTTCGAACTGGCTTTTCGGGCCGATGATGCTGAACGCATCGTCAAATCGGGAAAACGCGTTGTCTATCAGAGCATGGAGAACAGCTATCCGCTCGGCAGGGACATTACCCAGCTGAAGCGGTTTTATGATCTCGGTGTGCGCATGGCCGGACCCGTCCATTTCACCAACAATGATTTCGCCGATTCTGCTACCGACCCCAAGGGCCCGGAATGGCACGGGCTTTCGCCTCTCGGCCGGGAGCTGGTGGCGGAGGCGAACCGGCTTGGGATCATTCTCGATGCCTCGCACGCCTCAGACGAGACTTTCGACCAGATGCTGGCGCTCTCCTCCACTCCTATTGTGCTGTCGCATTCCAGCGCGCGTGCCGTGTTCAATCACCCGCGCAATATCGACGACGCCCGCATTCTCCGGCTTGCCGCAGCGGGCGGTGTCATTCAGATCAATTCCTACAGCGATTATCTGATCGAAACTCCGCCCAATCCCGAGCGCGAGCGGGCGATGCAGGCGCTGGGAAGAAAATACGGACCCTTTCGCAGGCTTTTGGGCATGCGGCTGAAGGATTACATGGCCAAACGCCATGCCATCGAAGCGCAATATCCGGTGCCGAAAGCAACCATCAATGAGTTTATGGCACACCTGATTCACGCGTTGCGCCTTGCGGGTTCCGACCATGTCGGAATTGGCCTTGATTGGGACGGCGGCGGAGGTGTTACCGGCATGGAAGACGTGGCCGGGATTCCGGAAATCAGCAGACGACTGCTCGCGGCCGGCTATACCGAACAGGATCTGGCAAAAATCTGGGGCGGCAATATCCTGAGGGTCATGCGCGTGGCCGAGGCTCGCGCAAGCGAATCCCGGCATTAGAATTGTTCTTTCTTGAACCTTATCGGATGCGAAACGTAACCAACTGGAAAGCGAAGGCGGCGCCGTTCACCGCGGCGTTAGACAATCCATGACCCAGATCATTTCAACCGAACCGGATATTCCGCCCGGCGTGGAGCTTGGCATCAACCCGGACAAGGTTTGCCATATCATCGCCAAGGCGCGGCAATTCGACGCCAAAGAGGGGCTGACCGATCCGGACTCGGGTTCCAATGCCTCCGATGACGGAATGACGGATGTGCTCGAAGACCTTCCTGTTGGTCAGGACGCGACCCGTCTGGAAATCGTTGAATTCATTCGCGCGCTGGATGAGGACGAACAGGTCAATCTGGTTGCACTCGCCTGGCTCGGCCGTGGAACCTATGAACTTCCTGAATGGAATGAGGCTTTGCGCGAAGCGCGTTCACAGCACAACAAGCGCGTTGCAGAATATCTCCTCGGTTTACCGTTGCTTGGCGACTATCTGGAAGAGGGTCTTGCCGCTTTTGGCGAGAACTGCGGCGAATCTCCCTGATCGGTGCCGGATTGCCGGCTGCCCTTATTGACGCCGGTGCGGAACTAAAGCCAAATCGCGGCCGCATAAGCCAAGGGGAAGCCATGAGCGAGCAAATCGGCAGCGGAATGAATTCAGCGTCAGACGTTGAGCAACTGCAGTCCGAACTGCGCAACCTGCGGGACGATTTTTCAAAAATTGCCGATATTCTGAAGGAGAGCGCGCGGACACGCGGCGCCGAAGCTGCGGGCCGCATTCGACAAAGCGCAGAACGCGGCTGGTCCGAAGCCCGAAACACCGCACAGTCCGTACTGGACGAGCTGGAAGAGCGCCCCGTCGGTACGGCGGTGATCGTGTTCTTCGCGGGCGTGCTGTTTGGATTGATGGTGGGCGGCGGGCGCAGGTAGCAACAGTGCTCAGCCGCTTCGCCGCGAAAATCGCGATCGTATTCGCCATGCTCCTGATCGGGCTGATCGCCGGCGTTATTGCTGTCGCGTTTTTCGCATATGGTGTGTATCTCGCGCTGCTGAATGTGCTGGTGGCGCCCGCAGCGGCTGCCATAACCGGAGTGGTGATTCTCGCCGCGGCCATTCTTCTGATGGCAATTCTGCGGGCCGTTTCCAGACCTCATCACCGCCGCCGCCGCCGCCGGGAGGCCGATATTCCATCGCTGGAACAGTGTGAAAGCGCCGCGGAAATCGGCAGCGAACTTGGCCGCAAGATCCGTGGAATCGCAGGAGCCCATGCCGGCGGCGGACTACTTGCCTCGCTTGTCGCGGGCTTTGCGATTGGCGCGAGCCCGAAACTGCGAGCCTTCCTGCAGGCAATTCTGAAGTCCTGAGGCGGCCCAAGCCCCCACTCTGCCGCGTCGAATGGCGCAGCGAACCCGCCGCCCACGCGCACCATTGTCTTGGAACCTTTGTCATCGTTATGTTCGGCGGCCATTTCGGGGATGCTTATGGGAGCCATAGATTCGGACGCGCATGTCATAGAAAACATGGCGACCTTCGATTACCTCGATCCGGAAAGCCGCCACCTCCGCCCGCGCATCGTGCGTCAGGTTGAGGGCGAGCACGCCCGCAGCAATGAAGGTGGAATCCAGAAAGAATACTGGATCATCGACGGACGCCTGCAGCCGAAGGAACATAATGTGGGCTCGAACACTCCCGAGGAATCCCGGGAAATGCGCGATATCCACGCCCGCCTGAACCACATGGATGAACTCGATATCGACATTCAGGTGCTTTACCCGACCGTATTCCTGCGCGCATGGACGCAAGATCCGGCGGTCGAGGTCGCGATCTGCCGCAGCTATAACCGCTGGCTCGCTGATATCTGGAGCCAAAGCAACGGGCGGCTCCGCTGGGTCGTCATGCCTCCATTGCGGTCAATGGAAGAAACCAGAAAGGAAATTGCCTTCGGGAAAGAACACGGCGCCTGCGGCATTTTCGTGCGGGGACTGGAGGCGGAGATGCGTCTCACCAATCCCTATTTTTTCCGTCTTTACGAAACTGCCCAGGATTACGACCTTGCCGTCTGCTTTCATTCCGGGAACAACAGTTTCGCAGTGCGGGATATTTATGCCACCGAAGGCGGCTTCGGCCGCTCCAAACTGCCGGTGATTGCAGCCTTCCACAATCTGCTCATGGACGGAATTCCCGGCAAATTCCCAAAGCTGCGTTGGGGTTTCATCGAGGTGAGCGCACAATGGCTGCCATATGCTTTCAACGACTTGGCCCTGCGGCTGCAGCGCCGGAACCGGCAATTGCCGAAAGATCCGCTGAAGGCCAACAACATGTATGTGGCCTGTCAGTGTACAGATGACCTCGAATATGTCCTCAGGGACGGCGGTGGTGATAACCTTGTGATCGGCACCGATTACGGGCATGCCGATACGTCGAGCCAGATCGAAGCGCTTCGGCTGCTGAAAGCGAATGGCAAAATTGCGCCCGCGGTCATCGATCGTATCCTCGACGACAATGCCCGCGCTCTCTACGGTTTCGGAGCACGCGCATGAAAATCGCGCGCGTCCGGTTGGAGCCCTGCGTGCTGCGCAAGCAGGACCCGGCCTGGCGTTTTGCGCATGGCGCCAGTCCCGTGACCGAAGGCGTGATCGTCACCCTCGGGACGGAAAGCGGTGTCGAGGGCTATGGCTACGCTTCCGCCACGCCGCATATGGGGGCAACGCGAGAAACCCTGATTGCCGCTCTGGAACATTTCGCACCGCTGGTGAACGGTCGGGAATGCTTCGAGATCACCGCAATCATGGACGTTCTGGAACGATCGCTGTCCGGACACCGTCAGGCAAAGGCGGCAATCGACTGCGCGCTGCATGACCTGGACGCGCGGCTGCTCGGAATTCCGCTCCATCAGATGTTTGGCGGCAGGTTGCGCGACTCCCTGCCCGTCCTGCGCATCCTGGCGATCAAGACGCCGGACGAAATGGCTGCGCAGGCTGAACGGCTCGTCGCCGCCGGCTACCGCTGTCTCAAGGTCAAGGCCGAGGGAGACGTGAACCGCGATGTCGCGCGCGTTGCTGCAATACGCGAGCGTGTAGGCGACGCAATCGGCCTCACCGTCGATGCAAACCAATCCTGGTCCGTGAAGGACGCCATTTCTGCACTCATTCGAATGGCCGAGTACCGCATCGATCTGGCTGAGCAGCCGGTCGCAGCAAGCGATTTTTCAGGTCTCAAGCTTGTTACCGATTGCGTTCCAGTTGCCGTCGAAGCAGATGAAAGCGCGGACAGTCTTGATGCCGTGTTTCGCCTTGTCTCCGGCCGCATTGTCGATTCGGTCAGCCTGAAGATTCCCAAACTTGGTGGGCTCGGGAACACGCTGGCTGCTGCGCGCATCTGCGAAGCCGGCCAGGTCTCCTGCCGAATGGGCGCCGCGGTAGGCTCGCGCCTGTTGAGCGCTCACGCGATGCATCTGGCCTGCGCGCTGCCCAATTCCGGTTATGCCTGCGAACTCGGCGAATTCGATCGGCTTCTTGACGACCCGTTTGAAGGAATAGAAATCGAGGCCGGCGTGCTCAAATTGCCTGCGCTTCCTGGCTGCGGTGTGAGCCCGCGGATGAACCGGCCAAAGGCTATGCTCGGATGACCATCGCGCGCCGCACTCTCCTGGAGGTGTTTGCGGTATTCGTCACAGGTGCTGCGTCGGCTGCCACATCCCCCGGCGTGGCACTCACCAGCGGTGCGGATCGCGTCGAACGCCTGGAAGCAGGTGCGCGGCGCGAGGGCAGAGTGGTTTTCTATTCGGGAATGATCGAAAACCAGGCGCTCCGTCCAATTGCAGAGGCATTTCGGAAGAAGTACCCGTTCATTGCCGTCGATTACTGGCGGGGCGACAGCCGCGCACTCGTTCAGAAAGCGCTAACGGAGCGCCGCGCGGGGCGCGTCATGGGTGACGTGCTGGAATCCACCGGTGGCGCCGAAGCACTGATCAAAGCGGGCGCCGTGGCGCCGTTCCGCTCGCCTGCAGCTGCGGATTATCCGGCGAAATATCTGGACCTGAACGGATACTGGGCGGTCTCCCGCCTGGATTATTTTGGCCTTGCCTATAACGCGCGGCAGGTTTCCGCTGCCGAGGCGCCGAAGACCTATGAAGACCTGCTCGACCCCAAATGGAGGGGCGCGATGGCGTGGCGTGCCGACAGTGAAGTCGGCGCGCCGCTTTTCATCGCAGGAATTTTGCGCAGCATGGGGACGGCAAAGGGCGAGGCCTATCTTGTCAAACTCGCCGCCCAGCGCATCGTGAATTATGCCGGAAGCGCCCGGGCACTTGTCGATCGCGTCGGCGCGGGAGAATACAAGCTGGCGCTGGAGATTTACGCGCATCATCCCCTGATCAGCAAGGCGAAGGGAGCGCCACTCGACACCGTGATGCTCGATCCTGTTCCGTCTGCGGTGAGCACGGTCCAGCTTGCCAGGGACGCGCCCCATCCCAATGCCGCAATGCTGCTGATCGATTACATTCTGTCCCGCGAAGGCCAGGAGGTCTTGCGCGCGGCGGATTATTTCTCGGCCAATCCGAAAGTCGAAAGCAGTGCGATGCTGCGGAAAATCGTGCCGGGCCTGAACGGCATGCGCGAAATCGTGTTCACACCGGCACTGATGTTCGAAACCCGTGACCAGGCGAACGGGCTTTTCAACAAATATTTCCGTCAGTGATCCCGGGATGACTGCCTTTGCCCTGCAGGTCGAGCAGTTGACGAAACTTTACCCCTCGATTGACGGGAAATCCGCCGGCGGGGTGCAGAGTGCGACATTCGACATCGCCCAAGGCGAATTGTTCACCCTGCTGGGGCCATCGGGCTGCGGAAAAACCACAACTCTGCGCGCGATTGCGGGCCTCGAAACGCCGAGCGCCGGGAAAATTGCCATCGCAGGCCGAGAAGTTTTCAACGGACAAACCGGAACGAATGTCGCGCTGCATAACCGCGAACTCGGAATGGTGTTTCAGTCCTACGCCATCTGGCCGCATATGAGCGTGTTCGAAAACGCGGCCTACCCGCTGCGCGTATCGCGCAGCGTCCGTTATTCGCAGGCTGAAATTTCAAAAAAAACCACCGGCGTGCTGGAGCGCGTCGGCCTCGGAGCTTTTGCATCGCGTTCGGCGACGCTGCTTTCAGGTGGTCAACAGCAAAGGCTGGCGCTTGCGCGTGCCCTTGCCCGCGAACCAAGGCTGCTTCTGCTCGACGAACCTCTTTCCAATCTCGACGCGCAGTTGCGGGAGCAGATGCGCGTCGAGCTGAAACGTTTGCAGCAGGAGACCGGCGTCACGGCCGTATATGTCACGCACGATCAAACCGAAGCCCTTGCAATATCGGACCGTATCGCGGTCATGCGCGAGGGCCGGATTGCCCAGATCGGAAAACCGAAGGACATCTACAATCGTCCGAATTCCGAATTCGTCGCGAATTTCATCGGACGCAGTAATCTTATCCGCGGTGTCGTGGTGAAAGACACCGCGCGCGAAGAACTGGGGATCGTGAACACCGCGTCCGGCGACATCACCTGCCTGTTTCCGGACGCGCTTGCATCGCGCACCAAAGTCGCCGTTCTGGTGCGCCCGGAGAACATTGGCATCGTCAAAGCGGGCAGTACTGATGTGGTCGTGAGCAGCGAAAACCGGCTGACGGGGAAGGTGCTGCGCGAGATATATCTCGGAGAAACCATCGAATATCTGCTGTCAGCGGGTGCGGCGGAAATCCTTGTTCGGGCTGCATCGGGCGGAGTTGTGCCCGGGGACAAAGTTGAGCTTTTCTTCTCCGCCCGGCACGCGGTTGCAATTCCGCAGTAGAACACTTCAAGTCCCGGTCACCCTGGCTCGCCAGAAGCGCGTCTCACGTCGCGCGGCGTACCTTCCTTTCCGCCGCCGGGGCGCCAAGGGAAGGGATTTTACGCGATTTCGCGTTTCCAGAGGTTCCAGGCGCGATCCTGCTGATTGTCATTGGCCAACGCAGCTCCCGCTGCTTCGGCCGCTGTCAGGTAGACCGGATTTCCCAGTCGCAGGGCCTCCGACTGCAACCGCGCGTTCATCTCCGCATAGACTGCGCGATATACCGCCTGTCTCACATTCAGCGAGCCGACAACGGTCGAGCCATGGCCGCGCATCAGCACGATGCTCTGCATGCCGAGCCTTTGCGCCAGGGCCGCACCCAATTCGTTGTTGCGAACCAGCATATCGCTGCCAGGGCCCGCGGTTTCACGGATCTCGAACACGGGCGCGCCTTCACCGATAAAACCACCCATATGCGACACGGGCCGCAAGCTCACGCCGGGCACGACACTGAATGGAATGATGGCAGCAGAATGGCTGTGGACGACCGCGATGACATCGGGACGCGCACGATAGATTTCGCCGTGGATGAAGCGCTCGAGATAAGGCGTTGGCGCGTTGTGCGATACCGGCCGGCCATCAAGCCGGATGCACATAAGGTCGGACGCGGTCACCAGCGCCGGAGCCATGCTGCGTGAAATGATGAACCGCCCCGCATCGGCCGGATGACGGATGCTGACATGGCCAAATCCGTCCACCACACCGAGGTGATACAGAATGTGATTTGCATCGACCAGATCCTGTATCTGTTCGGACGATGCTCCCTCCAGCGCAAAATCCACGGTCATTTGCGCAGCATTCCCGCGCGTTCCAGCACGGCGTCGAGTTTCGCCCGAAGTTCGGGAGTGGCCGGCACCATCGGCAGACGGTGCACTTCATTCGGCAGAAGGCCGATGCGCTTCATCATGTATTTCATCGGAATGGGGTTCACGTCGAAAAAGATCGCCTGGTTCAGTTCCCACAATTCGTAATGCAGGGCGCGACCGCGGGCGAGATCGCCGGCTGCCGTGGCGCTGTACAGCTGCTGAACTTTTCCCGGCAACAGATTGCCCACTGCATTCATCAGGCCGTGCGCGCCAAGGCAGACCATCGGAAAGGACAGATCTTCCAGTCCGACATGAATCCGGAACTCCTCACCCAACCGCGCGATAAGGTCGCTCACCAGCGAAAGGTCGTTGAACGCATGTTTGATCCCGACAAGATTGGGCGCGGCCTCCGCAATTCGCACAATCGTATCGGCTGTCATGTTCACGGCCGCGCGGCCCGGGATGTGATAGATCATCACCGGGAGATCGGTGCGCCGGCACAGATCGAGATAATAAGCCTCCAGCCCGCGCTGCGGCGGCCGCACGAAATAGGGCGTGACGATCAAAGCGGCGTCCGCACCTGCCAGTTCGGCCGCCCGCGTCATGGCGAGCGTGTCTGAATGGTTCTGGGTGCCTGTTGCGGCGACCACCTGAATCCGCCGCCGGGCAGCCGAGATGGCCACCTTCAGCAATTCCGTGCGCTCTTCCGGAAGCAGCGTGGACGGTTCGCCGGTAGTGCCGGTGACCACAATGCCTGCCGATCCGCCTTTGATATGGAATTCCACCAGCCTGGCATAGGTATCGTAATCGACGGATCCATCATCATTGAGTGGAGTCACAAGCGGTGGAAACGATCCTTTCAACGCATTTTGCTCAAGCCTGATCATCCGCCCTACTCCGCCGCCTCCCGATTCGTACCGAAACCTTCTTCAACGCCCAGAACCGCCATTGGCATTTTCAGGCTTTCCTGCCAAAGCAGGCTTTCCATCGCGATATTCAGCGGCTGATCCTGCACGGTCAGCTCATAAACAAAATCGTCGTCGGAAGCGTGATTGTGAACCGCCCATCCGGGCGCGGACAACATCAGATCACCGGCTTTCCAGCGATAGACTTTGCCCTCAACCGTCGACCGCCCGGACCCATGGAAATAGTAATTGATCGCCGCCGAAGTATGCCGGTGCGGCCGGTCGACGATCTTTGGTGGCCGAATGGTCATGGTGGCGAAGAAGTTCGGCGTTGTTCCGTTGGTGCGGCCGGTCATCGGGTTGTACAGAAGGTACAACCGGCGTCCGACATAATCCTTGCCGAGAGCCTCCAGCCGGTCGAGATGGGATTTGACGTCCTTCCAGGGCCAGAACAAAGCGGGTGAGGCGACCGAAGGCGGATTGATCAGCAACTCATAGGGCATCAACCAGGCGCCTTCATCATTGAGCGGAAACGAGCCAAACGGGCTGGTGCGACGCTTCTCGTCTTCTTCCGTCAAGCGTTCGTGGACAACTACAGCGCGCGGCGGGGGATTTTCCTCGGCATAATGCACATTCATCATTTCGAGCAGCGCCGCGTTGGAATAGGTCAGCCGCACATAGAGATCGTTTCCCGTGTTCTGATGCCAATAAGGCGCCATCGAGGGCGTGTTCCACACGTCATACAGGCAGCAAGCCCGCGTTCGGCCCCCGATGCCGGAAACACCTTCGCCGCGGATCACAAAATTCACCTGGGTTGAATTCTGCCGGTAAGGAATTGTGCGTTCGCCAGGCTTCAGCACATCGAGCGCAACATCAATTCCCGGCGCAAGTCCGGCCGATCTGAAGTTGCGCGGATGCATGAATAGTGACCGCCGCCGGCCATTTGCAGGCTGTGGCAGGCTGGCAAGACGCTCGATCTCTTCCCCGATCGCTTCACGCGGAATGACGATCGGCTCCCACAGGTCGAGCGCTTTCGGCGCCACGCCCGTCTGATCGCGGAAATAATCCTTGCTCATCAATTCCTCCACCACACGCCGCTACGCCCGCACCAATCGAGGCTGCGCCGGCTGCGGGTGCGGAATTGCCCGACCGCAGCCCTTCGCCCGCACGCGTTTGAGAATCTCGATTCCAAGCGCCATATCCGACAGACCCATCCCCATAGCCTTGAACAGCGTGAGATCGGCGTCTGCGGGTCTTTGGGCCTGCGCCGCAACGAGTTCAGACAAAGGCCGCACCATGGACCAATCCTTTTCGCCGAACCGCTTGCGGAATTCGGCGCTCAACCCCTTCACGGATTCCACCATATCAACGGCAATCAACGATGCGCGATCGAAAACATCCTGGGTAAATTCCTCGCGTTCGGGGGTGATTGCGCCCACGGCGTTCAGATGCGCACCACGCGCCAGCATCGCAGCAGACAGAATGGGGGTGCGAGCCCTCGTAACGAGGGTGACGATTGGCGCGTCTGCAACGGCATCCGCAACCGAAACCGCTTCCACCAATCTGGTCCGGGGGAACAAGCGCTCAATCCGTTTCACGAACTCGCGCCGGTTCTCCGCGGTAGGACTGAAGACCCGAATGCGCTTCAGCTTCCGCACGGCAGCAACCGCAGCCACCTGCGTCATTGCCTGCTTGCCGGTTCCGATAATTGCCAGTTCGTCGGCATCGGAACGCGCCAGGCGATCCGTGGCAACCCCCGAAATTCCGCCGGTCCGCATCTGGCCCAGCGCAAATGCCTCGATGATCGCTTCCAGCCGCCCGGTCTCGCTGCTCCACAGGGTCACCAGCGGCGTTGCGCCGCCTGCGGTGTGCGCCCAGGTTTTTGTGCCGACGATTTGCGCGCCTTCCACGACCGCGCCGATGGCATGCAGCGTGTGGTGACCGCCCCAGATCTGATGCGTCTTGGGCATATTGCGCGCGGTGCCGGCTGCCTCAAGTTCGAGACAGCTTTTGAGCGCGTCAATGGCGTCGGGCAGGCTGAGAACGCTCACCACATCCGCTTCCGTGATCCAGAGCGGATCGGTCACGTTTGATCTCCTGCAAAAATCGAGGGAACGGGTGGCGACAGAGCGAGCGCGTTCACCACAAACGCGTGCATGACATATCTGCCGATCAGAAACAACGCGGCCATCGCCTGCGCCGGACCGACAGATGCAATCAGGGTGTCCAGCTCGGGCTGCACATGATGCCCGTCGCGATTCACGACCGCAATTGCGAGGCGTTGCACGGCGCGTTCGTCCTCGGTCAATGGGCCAGGTGCATCGGGCGCAAGCCGGTTAACCGCCCTGATCCACTCGCGCCCGAACCCGAGTTTTTCGGACAGACGTTCATGCTGGTTGCGCTCATATTGGTTGTCCATGAGCGCGGCCACCGTAAGCGATCCCACTTCGGTAAGCCGTTCCGGCAGACTGTGTTTCAGTGCCTCGGTCATTTCCATGAAGGACACCAGAACCGCCGGGTTATGACCGGAGCATTTGAAGAACTCTCCCAGATACCCAAGCCGCTTCACGCGCGCCGCCAATGCCTGTTGCAACTCGGGTGCGAGTTGCTCCATTTCCAGCCGCGGAATGTTGCTGCTCATGCGGATGATTCTCCTGTGGCCGGAACGACAAAAGGCATTGCAAAATCGGCCGCAGCCGAGGGACTGCGCCGGACGATATCCAAACCTGTTGCAGCAATGGCAACAATCAGTTCCGGTGCGGCAATGGCCAACAATGTCTGCCGCAACGGAGTGTTGGCGGCCATCAGCCAGCCGACAATGATCGGTCCGATAACCGCTGACATGCGTCCCATTCCAGTCGCACAGCCTACGCCATTGCCGCGAATGACCGTGGGATAGAATCCGCCAACAATCCCGTTCAGCGATTGATGTGTCGCCGCGGCGCAGCCCATGGCGGCAACCGCGATGACGGCGAGTGTAACAGGCGGCAAATCGGCGGAACCAAGGGCTGCCACGGATATCGCGGTCAGCAAAGCCGGAACCACAGTCGCCTTTGGCCCGAAGCGATCGATCAGACGCCCGAACAGCAGAATGGCCACGACCGCGGCGAATGCACCGTACGAGAATGTCAGCGCAGCCATTCTCGGGGTCAATCCCGCCTGCTCCAGAATGACTGCGAGCCACGCGGAATAGGTCATGAACGTCAGTGATTCAGCAAAAAACGCGATCCAGAGCAGCGGCGTCGCGATTCGACGATAGGACGAAAAGAGCAGCCGAAGGGAAAATCCCGCTGTGCGCGTTTCGCCCGAAACGAAACGTGCCCCCGCGGGCAGAATGATCTCGGGCGCGGCGCGCGCGCACAGTCCACGAAGCACGGGATCGTGCGGACGGGTCGCGGCAAGAAATGGCAGCGATTCTGAAAGCGAAATTGCGAGCAACAGGGATAGCCCGAGCCCTGCTCCGCCGGCGACCAGAAAAACAATCGGCCAGCCAAAATGAGGAATGAGCCATGCTGCCACCTGCGCGATGCCGGCATTGCCGGTCGAATAGCCGACAAAAGCCGCCATGACGAATGTGACCCGGTAGCGCTTGGGTGCGGTTTCGGTCAGCAATGCTATGGTGTTCGGTACCGCCCCCCCAATGCCGAGGCCGGCGAGAAACCGATAAAGGCTGAGCTCTTCGAGCGAGTTGGCCGAAGCCGCAAGCAACGCGGGCACGCTGTAAGCGAGCACTGCGATTATCAGACCCGGTTTTCGGCCATATCTGTCGCCGGCCAGCCCAAGCAGAATGCTTCCGGCAAAAATACCGAAAAAGCTCCAGCCGAAGACCGGTCCCATCGCGCTCCGGCCGGCCTGAAAGCTGCGCAGCACGGCAGGAGCGGCAACATTCATTGCGCTGTAATCGAGTCCATTGACGAACAGCGCCAGCACGCCGAGGGCAAGCGTCGTCAGCTGGAAACGGCCCATCCGGCGCGTTTGCAGAATCTGCGCGATATCGATTGCCGGCCCTTGTTCCATGCGGACTTTATAGCCGCTCCCGAAATGGGTGGCGAACGCATAGCAGCCTGCGGAAATCCAACGGGTGCCCGCCCGGTGAAGGGCCGCTCAGGGATTGATCGTCTTTTCCGAGGTCTCGACCGGTTGCTTCAGATAGACAATCTTGATCCCGGCAAACAACGCCACCGTCATCGGCGCGCCCAGAATGACGCCGGGAAGGCCGAAGATCAGTTGGCACGTGAAAATGCCAAGCAGCATCAGCGCAGGTGGAATGCCGACCAACCACCGCTGAACAAGCGGACCGACCAGATATCCCTCAACCATATGGACTCCGAGATAGGCGATCGCCGTAAATATCACGGGGTCCAAACCCTGGGTTATGGCAACCAGCAGGGCGGGAATGGCGCCGATAAAGGGACCGATATACGGCACGGCTTCGGTTAAGCCGGCCAGCAACCCCAATATGATCGGATTGGGCAATCCGATCATTGCGACCGCGACGGTTGAAAGCACGCCCACCGTGACCATCAAAATCAGCTGACCCAAAATCCATTCCCTGAGGAATAGCCCAATGGCATCAACTGCGCGCAAAAAACGCGAGCGGGCGCCCGGCGGGAAAAAGTCCGCGGCGCCCTCACGATGGGGCCTGGGCCTGGCCGCAAGGTAGATGCCCGCGATCAGCATGACCACGGCCCCTTCAAGCAGGCCGCTGCCAGTGGAAACCAGGGCTTTAACTATCCCGCCGACAAACGATGTCCCGCTATCGATAACCGATTTGCCAACGCCGCTCCGGCCCATGAGCTGATTGAAAGCTGCTTCCCCCGTGGCGATGCGTTTCATCACCTCACCGAACTGCCGGTAGAGGTTCAACCCGAACAGCCACAGCACGACCCCGATGATGGCGACAATGATGATCGTCGCGGCAGCAAATCCCCAGGCGCGGGACACCTTGATCACACGGCAGACCAATTCGGTGAGGAGATCGAACACAATCGCCAGCACGACCGCGCCAAATCCGAGCAGGATGGCGGGCCGAAGTACCCAGGCAAGAAACACCCCCGCAGCCATGCCGATCCAGATCGCGGCAGTCCGCAAAGCATTTTCAGTCTGGGGACGTATCATCATCATCGTTGAACAACGCACACGGCCACGATTCGTCAGGTCACAAAACGACGCAACTCCCGCGACCATGGGGCGCGGGAGTTGCGGATCAGAGGCGGTCGCGCTTTAGCGCGTCTGCGCCTCTGCGACTTTTGGCTCGCGGTAAAGCGCCACGGCCATATCGAGATGTTTCTTTAAAGTCGGGAGCTGTTCGCGGGCGAGCCGACTGACCATGCCGTCATGTTGCGCGACCTCCTTGCGGAAATCGGCGATGTCATGACGATGATCCCCGACCATATAGCGGACAAACTCGCGGTCGAATTGCTCACCACTCAGTGAGGCGAGACGCTGACGCTCCTCGATTGCCACCGGAAGAGGCTTTTCCGGAACCGGAAGCCCAAGACGTTCGGCGACTCTGGAGGCCTGTGCTTTGGCCTTGCTGTGGTCCTCGAACAGGGTACGCCCGAATTCGCGCACACTTGGGCCGTCAGCCCTTTTTTCGGCAATTCGGCCAAGCATGATCTCGGAATCGTCACCGCGGATCGCATTTTCCAGAAATTGCCGCGGCGTGGCGGCACTCGCAGGCGACATGCTCGAAGCTGCCATGATCATTGCGGCGCAAGTGGCGCCAAACAGGATTTTGCTGACCATTTGCGTGGCTCTCGAAGGGTTACGAAAAATCAACGGGGGGCCTGTGCCACAGTTCCTTCACGTCCCCCCGAGCGCCCGTCCGCCTCCGCACATTCGCGGGAACGCACAGCGTTATGCGGCCGTCGCGGTTCTGACCGCGGCCGCGCAGCGCCGGCACAAATCCGTGTATTCCGCGTCCTCGCCAACTTCCGGCAAAATCATCCAGCAGCGCGCGCATTTTTTCCCCACAGCGCGCTCGAAAACCACAGCCGCTGCGGGGACATCCGGCAGCATAAATGCGCCGTCCGGCGCTTTTCCCCGCACAATGCGTGCCGCGGAGGTTATGGCGATTTCGGCGAGCCCGCGCTCGCCGATCAGGGCCGAATCGCGCTCGTCTTCCACATAAAGCACAGGCGCGGCTTCGAGACTTGCGCCGATCACATGATCCCTGCGAGCGATTTCCAGAGCACCCGTAATCGTGCGCCTCAGCCCACGGATACGCGACCATTCCGCCACCAGGTTTTCATTGCTCCAGTCGCGTGGAACGTCCGGAAACCGCTCGAGATGTACGCTGGTGCTTTCGCCGAAACGCGTGGTCCAGGCCTCTTCCATCGTGAAGCAGAGCAGTGGCGCGAGGCGCGTGACGACATGCGTGAACAGAGAATCCAGCACCGTGCGGGCCGCACGGCGCCGCATGCTGTCCTTCGCGTCGCAATAGAAGACGTCCTTCCGAATGTCGAAATAGAACGCAGACAGGTCGGAGGTCGCGAAATTGAACAGATTGGTGAACACGCCGTTGAAGTCGAACTGCGCATAGGCTTGCGCAACTTCCTCGCAGAGCGAGGACAGGCGCGCCAGCATGTAGCGCTCGAGTTCCGGCATTCCCGCATGGCCCACGCGCTCATCGGGCGCAAAGCCCTGCAGATTGGCCAGCATGAACCGGATGGTGTTCCGCAACCGGCGGTAGGAATCCGCGGCTGCCTTGATGATTTCCGGGCCGATGCGGAGATCTTCGGTGAAATCCGACGAAGCGACCCACAGGCGCAGGATTTCCGCGCCGTTCTGTTTCATGACGCTCTGCGGCGCGACCACATTGCCGAGCGACTTGGACATTTTGCGGCCCTGCTCGTCCAGCACAAATCCATGCGTCAGCACACCGTCATATGGCGCGCGCCCGCGTGTGCCGCAGGACTCCAACAGGGACGATTGGAACCAGCCGCGATGCTGGTCCGAGCCTTCGAGGTAGAGATCGGCGCGATCCTTCCGTGGCCAGGCCGCGTCAACGGGATTTTCCACCACGAAGGAATGCGTCGATCCCGAATCAAACCAGACATCGAGAATGTCGCGGACCGGTTCGTAATCCTCCGGATGATGTTCGGGTAGCAGGAAGCGCGATGGTGGCGAAGCAAACCAGGCATCCGCGCCCTCGGCTTCGAAAGCCGCGGCAATGCGCGAATTCACCAGATCGTCCCGCAACAACTCACCGCTGCGCCGGTTGACGAATACGGCAATCGGAACGCCCCACGCCCTCTGTCGCGACAGGACCCAATCGGGACGTTCACGGACCATTGCCGCAATGCGGTTCTCGGCCGCCTTCGGATACCATCGCGTTGCGGCAATCGCGCCCAATGCGAGATCGCGCAAACTGGCTTCGTTTGAGCCGGGGAAAGCCTGATCGATGGCGGCAAACCATTGGGGCGTGGCGCGGAAGATCACCGGCGCTTTCGAGCGCCAACTGTGCGGGTACTGGTGGCGAATGCTGCCTTTTCCCAACAGCGCGCCTGCGGCGATCAGCTCCGAAATCACCGCGCCGTTCGCATCGCCATCCTTTCCGTCCGGTCGGAGGATTTTCTTCCCGGCAAACAGCGGCACAGCTGGCAGGAAAGATCCATCCTCGCCCACCAGCGAAGGCACTTCCAGACCGTAAGCACGCGCGAGGTTGAAGTCGTCTTCACCATGCGAAGGCGCCGTGTGAACAAATCCCGTGCCGGTATCCGAAGTGACATGGGCCGCTTCCAGCAGCGGGACTTCAAATTCATAGCCTTTACCGTGCAGAGGGTGCCGGCAAACCCAGCCGCGCGGATCAACCGCGCGGATCAGCGAAAGGGTTACTTTGCATTGCCGCGCTACCTCGTCCCGCAAAGCCGACGCGATGACCACGCCTTCGCCGGGCGCCGCGAGACTGCCCTCCTCGGCCGAAGCGACCCGGTAGAGCGCGTATTCGAGATCGCCCGAATATGCGATGGCGCGATTTGCCGGAATCGTCCACGGCGTGGTGGTCCATATCACCACCGAAATCTTCGAAACTTCGCTTTTCAGTGTTGCCACATCGAGATGCGCGCTATCGAAGATCAGTGGAAACTTGGCGTAAATCTGGGGCGAGGTTTTCTCGTGGTATTCGACCTCGGCCTCCGCAAGCGCCGTCCGCTCCACCGGTGACCACATAACCGGCCGGGATCCACGATAGAGCAGCCCGTTCATCAGGAATTTGTGCAGTTCGCGCACAATCTGCGCTTCGGCGGCATAGGCCATGGTCGTGTAAGGCCTCTGCCAGTCACCGATGCAACCGAGACGCTTGAACTGTTCGCGCTGCACATCGATCCAGTGCGCGGCGAATTCCCGGCAATCGCTCCGCAGATCCGCGATCGGAACCTCATCCTTGGAGTGACCGCGCTCGCGATAGCCCTCCTCGATTTTCCATTCGATCGGAAGACCGTGGCAATCCCAGCCCGGAATATAGGGCGCATCGAAGCCCGACATCTGGCGCGAGCGCACGACAAAATCCTTCAGGATCTTGTTCAGCGCAGTGCCGATATGGATGTCGCCGTTGGCGTAAGGCGGCCCGTCATGAAGTACGAACAGGGGCCGCCCCTTCGACTGCGCCCGCAACTTCCCGTAGAGCCCTGACTCGTCCCAGCGCTTCAGCCATTCGGGTTCCGTCTGGGGCAGACCCGCCTTCATCGCAAAGCTGGTCGTGGGCAGGAACAGGGTCGCGCGATAATCCCGCGCGGGCGTTTCATTGTTGTTTGATCTGGACACGATGGAAGGTGCTTTCGGAGTGCAGAGGGGGCGCAGGCGATGCGCCGGGCGGATTTTCAGTTCAATCTAATTCGCCTCTTCCGGTCCGTCACGCTCGCCATCGGCACAGCCTCCAAAGTGACGATTTTTTTAGAGCATGGGGGAGGACGCCGCAATGGAATGTTGCCGGATGTGGCGAGTAGAATTGAAGGCGCCGCAGCATTAGAATTGGCCCCGGCTTTCCCGGGAGGGAATGTTCTTTTGGCGGCCCGGTTGCAGCGGCCGGAACAGCGTCGCGGACCGTTTCCCGGTTGAGTTCCGTCAGGGGGGAATATGACCAGCAGGATTTTCGCAATCGCAGGCGCGCTTCTTTGCCTGACGACGGTCTCGTATTTCGCGCTGGCACAGGCTCCGGCCGGGCAGCCCGGAGCAAACGGGCAACCGCCCGTCAACGCGGCGGGAAGGCAAAGACCGCCGATGAGCTTTTTTGTCACGAGTGCGGGCCTGCCTGGCGGCGCCGACATGCACGGACTTGCAGGCGCCGATGCCCATTGCCAGGACCTTGCACGCAATGCGACGGGCGACAGAACGCGCGTCTGGCGCGCCTATCTCAGCACGCAGGAGCGTCCCGGCGAGCCCGCAGTGAATGCGCGCGATCGCATCGGCAAAGGCCCGTGGTACAACGCCGCCGGCGTGATGATCGCGCAGAATATCGACGATCTGCACAGCCCCCGCAGCAACGTCAACCAGTCCACCAGCCTGAATGAATTCGGCCAGGAAACGCCCGGTGCGTCGGCGCCGCAGGATCCGCGTGATCAATCCTGGGCCTATATGCAGACGCATCCCTACTCGATCCGGCACGAAATTCTGACCGGCTCGCAGCCGGACGGCCGGGCCTTCCCAACCGGTCGCGATCACACATGCAACAACTGGACAAGCGATGCCGAAGGCAACTCGCCCAACCGTGCGCGTTTCAACACCGGACCGGGCGCGGAGATCGGCAAGTCCGACGGCATTGGTTCGTGGAATTCATTCGGGATCAGCGGCGGTTGCACGCTCGAGGCGCTTGCCCGCAGCCATGGCGCCGGATTGTATTACTGTTTCGCGGTAAGCTGATCGGCGCACTGGACGACGCGACTCCGCTGTTGTTCAATAATGGCTTGGGACCCCGTAGCTCAGCAGGATAGAGCGGCAGATTCCTAATCTGTAGGTCGCACGTTCGAATCGTGTCGGGGTCGCCATTAAAATCAAACACTTACTGGAAATTCTCGACTTCAAAAATTCAACCGGGCATCACTAGGGCATCACGCGCTTCGAAATGGCTCGTGCGTGCTCAAGCCACGGGCGCCATGTGCGGTTCAAAGCTGTCCTCGCGTAGGGAAATCAGAAAACTCGGCCGGGCCCGTCTGGTTTGGTTTCGAGACCGGCCATGATCGGATGAAAGGAAGACGGCGGGTTTTCGCCAACACCAGACTTCGCGGCCTTGCCAACGTGGCGGCAGGCTTCATGCTCAATCTGATCGCCTACAATCTGGACCGCATCCCAAAGCTGTCCGATTGCGGCGCAGACGGTTTCTATGGTCCTCGCCGCGGCCTTACGCAGGAAGTGCTTCAGCTTCGCGAATAGTTGCTCGATCGGGTTCAGATCGGGCGAGTATTTCGGCAGAAAGATCAAATGAGCGCCGGCCAGGCGGATTGCTCTGCGCACGGCCCTGCTTTTGTGACTGCCCAGGTTGTCGATGATCACGATGTCGCCCGGCTTCAGTGTCGGAACGAGCACTTTTTCCACATACAGCAGGAACCACTCGCCGTTGATTGGACCGTCAATGACCCATGGAGCATCAATCCGGTCGTATCGCAGCGCGGCGAGGAAGGTCATTGTATTCCAATGACCATAGGGAGCTTTGGCCGGCAGGCGCTCGCCTTTCGGACCCCACCCGCGCAAAGCCGTCATATTGGTTTTCGTCCAGGTCTCGTCGATGAAGACCAGCCGTGTCCTCGTCACAGCTGTCGTTCACTCATGCTCCATTTCTTAAACTTCTTGCCGCTGCCGCAGGGGCAGGGATCGTTGCCCAGGAGATGGAAGATGTAGAATAACGCGGTTGGCTCCGTCCGCTGTCCGATGCAGCGAGAAATGCTTCGACTGCGGGAAGAAACAGCGGAACCATCTCTGACCGCTGGGCGGTAGCTGCTTCGAGAGCCTCGTTTGACGGCCGTCAGCCTCAGCCAGCGCGTGTGAGATTTGATTGGGTTCCATAGCGTCTCATTGGCATCTCGACGATCCGCGTAAAAGCAGCGGGGCCGCATAGCGCTCGCTCGACCCACCTCCAAAGCCATCGCCACATTTGCTTTTACGCGTTTAACGTATTATATGTATCCTGGCAATCGGAGATCCGTTATGGCGACCAAGGAGCACGTCGTTACTTCGGCCGGCGAGTTGGTGCGCGAATTTTCGCATTACAGCGACGTCGCCTTGGCCAAGCCCGTGGTGGTGACCAAGAACGGCCGCCCGCGGAATGTTCTGATATCCGTGGAAGAATATGAACGGCTCAAGTTGCGCGATCAGCAGGCGTTTCGCGCTGCCGACACACCGGACAGATTTCTCGCCGATATCGAGGCATTGGCGAGCGGCACGCGTTGAATCTTGCGCTTCCCGAACGCGGCTCCGTCATCCGCTATGCCTATCTCTGGGCCGAGGAGCACAGAAGTGGCCGCGAAGAAGCACGAAAGGAGCGCCCAGCCGTCGTTCTTGCATTGTCGGTTCGTCGAGATGACGGCCAAACCGAGGTTCTCGTTCTCGCCGTCACACATACGCCGCCAGCGAATCCATCTGAGGCGGTGGCCTTGCCGCCTGCGATCAAGCGGCGCCTTAAGTTAGACGAAGTCGCGTCATGGATCGTTACGACCGAAGCCAACGTGTTCATCTGGCCGGGTCCTGATATACGCCCGATCCCAAACCGCAATCCTCCGAGCGTTGTATACGGAAAAATCCCCGAGGATTTGCTGCAAATGGTGGCCCGTTCGTTTCTTGCAAACCGGAAGCGGCAACAGGCGGAATTCGTTCCGCGCACCAGTTGATTCTGCCATTGTCGCTTGACGCATTGCGGCAATGATGAAAAAGGTCGCGGACAATGGCATGACAATTCTTGCCGCGAGCAACTGCTACTTCGGGAGACGGTAGGTCCAGACGTGCGCGATCGGGCGAGCCAGTCGGGCGATGTGCAAAAAATATTTTCGGTTGCCTGGATTGTGCCCCGAGTATCCATCCAAACGCTCCAATACGCCATGGTATGCCTGCTCCACCGCGACCGATAATCTGCGCATGGTCGGAATCATTGACTTCGCAATCCCGTGGGCAAATCTATTCCCAGCGGACAATTTGGAAGATGAACATGCCCGAGCACGAGAAAATCCTGCGTATGCGGACGGTCTTGGAACGCGCCGGCCTTAGCCGTTCAACGCTTTACCGCAAGATGCGCAGCGGCACGTTCCCGAACCAGGTGCAGCTCAGCGAGCATTGCTGCGGCTGGCGCGAGTCCGCCGTTAATCGCTGGATCGCGGATCCAATGTCATACCGGGAAGAGCAATCTGTCTCTGCACCCGGAAAGCGTGACGAACGCTCAGCCCAACGCTTGCTTTCGTAGCGGAATGATTTTGCGGTATTATGGCGCAAACGCCGGAAGAAAATCGAGCCGCCCGCGCCTAAATTTGCGGGATGATTCCGCGCCAAGCCGAAATACCACCGCCGTTGTCGCCTATCCTGTTTCCTGAGACCCGCTCAGGAGGCGAATTTGGCAAGCCAGATCGAAGAGGAAGTCGAATACATCAGGCACGAACAGCTCGCGCTCTCTTTTTTGGTCGAGCAGCTTTACCATTTCGAGTTTTCGCGCCGCGACCGCCCTTACGTTCGATTTCAGCGTTTTGCCGAGAACTTGCTGCGGGGAGCCCGCACGATGGGCATTCCCGGAGCGGACCCGGCGACGGCAGATCACGTAAGCCAAGGCGTTTCGGACGCACTGGCGGGAATTCTGGATCGCATCCGAGATCGTCTGAAAGAACCGAAGGATCAGCAACCTTAAGTGCGCCGAGAAACGCGCGCTCTGCATCGCGCAGTTCCTTGAGAGCGACGTTCCGCCGACCGATCCGCATAAGCGAATCATTAGCACACTGAGAATCAAAAGAGCATGAGCGACGGAAACACTTTTGTCATTTCAGGGCTGAAGGAACAGCGGTCACGAATTGCCGGGCGCATTGTCTGCGCCGCGAAGCCGATAAGCTCCAAGCCGATCTGGTCCACATCGATGCTGTGCTGCGGCTTTACGACGTTGAGCCTGCGGAAATCCCGACCAAGTTCACCGCAAGGGGCGTGCTGACCTCGTTCGATTTGGTGGTGAAGATATTCCTGCGCTTCACCGCGTCCTGAGCGCGCGGACCCACCAGGTATATGACCTAGCAAAACCAGACGAGAACGGAGCGTTTCATCATTTAGTGCAACACCACGGTTATCCCACTCCTCTACTCGACTGGACGTATTCGCCTTTTATTGCCACGTTCTTCGCCTATCGGCAGGTTCCCGCCGCCACTGCTGCAAGCGCAAAGCCCAGCGAAAAGGTTCGGATTTTTATTTTTGATCGGGAGGCTTGGCAAAACGATTTCCAACAATTGTCGACGCTCCGAAGCCACATCTCTCATTTTTCAATCCTCGATTTCGTGGCTATTGATAACGACCGCATGGTTCCACAGCAGGCATTATCATCGGTGACGAATATTGATGATATCGAGACATTCATCAATCTGAGCGAAGCTAAGAACGCAAAGCAATACTTGCAGATAATCGATTTACCCGTATCAGAACGCCCCAAGGGCAATGTTGGATTTGAGCGTTATGGGCATTACGGCGGGAGCGATGTTCCCTGGAATCGATGGCACATGCGAGGAGATGGGGGAGCGACTTTTCCCTGCATAGCCTAGAGGCGTACGCCATGCCCACCGGAAACGGCAGGTACGGCGTTTCGAGGCCTGGAATATGATGGCATCTGGATCAGTCCGCCGCGCGTACCGCATCGCGTCGAACATCGCGGCCTCGACATTGTCGTGGAGAAAGTCTTTGCTGAAACGGCCATAACGAACGCTGAGGAGGGTGAGGTGTCCTATTCTGAATCCGATATGAAAAGTATCGGAGAAACCAACGCCGGCTGGGGCGTATGCGGGTTCACCAGCAGTCTGTACGCGATGTACCATCTGAATCCGGCATCCCGGCGCTTCCTGATCGCCGCGCCGCAGGCATGGTCGGTGATTTACGAAATTCAGGACTATCTGGAATCGCTGATACAGCAGAACGAGGCGAAGCTGATCGACTCGATCGAAAAGTTCACGCGGACGTTTGGCAATGGAGCGTACAAGGATTTTTCCGTCGAGGGCTATTTGAAGTACATCAAGCAAAACTGGGAGAAATACGCGACGCCGGCCTCGGGCGACATCAATACCCCGATCATGAGCGACGGGAAGTTCTCCATCGCCATGCCGCCGCACGCGGTGGTCGATTATCTGAAGCGCATGTGGAAAATCGACAGCAAGCTCTCCGCCACCAGCAGCGCCTCGGACGGCATCGTCGGAGTGAAGGATCCGAGCGACAAGACCATGGTGCTGTATGACGGACTGCGCCACTACCTGTATCAGAAGAACGGCAAGGTCTACAGCTGGGGTCAGACCTTCAGCAGCGTACTGGAAGCCGGGAAGAAGTTTGCCGGGCGGAACTACGTGACCTGCGCGATGATCACGTTCTGACGGTGCAGGCGGCGCGCCGGCGCGAAACCCGGTCTGGTCGCCAGAGATACGACGTTCCCTTCCTTTGAGCGCCCGGGCATAGACCAATAGCATCTTCGATTTCTTCCGCCGCGCCGGAACGCGCTATACTGTCGGTTCGATATCCGCAAACAGTCCGCCAAATACGATGCATCGCATATCTTCGGGAATGACGCTCTATTACAAGCGCATCCTGCCTGGGATGTTCTTTGGAATTCTCTTTTTGGTCTTGGCATCAGGTGTAGTCGCAGGTCTGCGATTTGGCCGGTTTCCACCAGCACCATTTTTTATTGTGCCGGTTGTAATGGTCGTGTTTGCCTATTTCCTGATGAGGAAGCTGGTATTCGATCTCATGGATGAGGTCTGGGATGCTGATGATGCACTCATCGTACGAAATGGAAAACAGGAAGACCGCATTGCATTATCGGAAATCAAAAACGTCAGTTACGCGATTGTGATGAACCCTCCCCGTGTAACGCTTTCGCTACGTCACCAGAGCATCTTCGGGAACGAGTTGTCATTTTGCGCGCCGGTGCGATTTTTGCCATTCTCGAAAAGCCCGATAATTACCGAGTTGATCGAACGGATCGATGCGCAACGGCGTCGCTTCTGACGTCTGCGCCATGGACCGCCAACAGGTTCCGGTTCGACCGATATCCGAATTCCGCGAGGTTATGCTCGGCGTGCGACAGCAAAACTCTCATCGGCTTCGCGCCGCTCCTGCCTGACACCGAACAACGAAAATATATTTCGACCCCTGCAGGCAGGAAAACATCAGCATTTCCGGGCGCTTCCGGCAGCCTGAATGGCTCATGAATGTGCCGTACATCTCCGGTAAAGCATCTCAGCGTTTACATCATGACGTAAAAAGCGAAGCTCGTATGAGAAGGAGTGCCGTCATGAAAACGATAGCGAAATTGGCAACCGGTGCAGTTTTGGCATGCGGTCTGGCGGCCGCGGCAACAGCTCCAGCCGCAGCGGCTGTGCACTTCAACGTTGGAATTGGCGCACCTGTGGTTGCGCCACCGGTTGCGTATGCCTGTTATGACGCGTACGGAAATTATATCTATTCATACCCGTACTGCACGGCATATCAGGCGCCGTATGTCGCGCCGCAGGTCAATCTCACATTCGGCGATCGCGACCGCGATCGTGGTGCGTTCCACAATGACAACCGGGATCACGGGCGTCAGTTCGGCCGCGGCGGCGATCGCGGCGACCGCGGACACGGTCGCGGTTAACCTTCGATTACAACCCGTAAAAAGACGCGGCTGCTTTGCGGCTGCGTCTTTTTCTTGTTGCGAAATGTTCCCTACAGACCAAGTGCCCGAAGGCAGGCGCGCGCCGATGCGAGGATTGCCGCGAGCCAGCCTCTGCGGAGAGTGGCCGGGCCAGGCGCCTCTCTGTTTCCGAACGGGTCGTGGCTCCGCAAATCACGCGGCGCGCCAAAAGTGCCTGTTCGCTTTTGCTTGTAGTGCTGCAACGGGTGATTCTTCTTGCTCTCCAGCGTCTGTCGATCGCGAATGACGACACCGGATGGGCCACGCGCAATATTCCGGGCAACCGAATCGGTTTCAGCGGCAAGCTTCAAAAGCTTTTCGCGCGTGGCCAGGCTCTTCGACCCCTGTGCCATGATCCGGATGTCCTCGGCTCGATAACGGTATTGCAGAGCATGCTCAGCGCTGGCCATCTCGCCCCCCTTTGAGACAATTTGAATCAAATCACGAAGGCGGAGAACCTCAAGCAATAGATTGATGATTGGTTAACGACGCGACGCGGACACCGCCATCAGTATGGCGCGTATGACTTCTCCTCGATCAGCGGCGAGCCGGTCGCTTCATTGATTTCCCGCTTCAGGCGCGAGCGCCGGTCATTGCTCTGATAAACCGAGCGGGCTAGCTCGATAAATCGCGCACCGAAATCAAGCCGACGTTCGCATTCCCGAATCTCATCCTCAATATCCCAGAGCTGCTCATTCACCTGTTTCAGCCGGCTGCTCAGTTCCGCAATCGCCTCGCCGGCCGCGACATGGGAATCGCGCACTTCGACCAGCAGCCGCAGTTCGGAACGCACATTGCGCAGTTTCGCCGGATCGGCGATCCGCTCAGACTTGATTTCGAGAATGGTGATCTTGTCGATCAACTCGCCGACCGAGGCCGGTACAAGCAGTGAGCCTGCGGCTTGCGCGGCATCGGTCTCCGGGGAATTTCCAGCGTTCAGTTGCGCCTCCCACGCTTTGTCTGCCTAGCTCCTATACGAAGCAAAAAGCCTCGGAAAGCGCAGAATACTCCGCGGTCCTGCAATCGCTGTCTCCGGAGACTTCAGCTGGACTGCCGCGGGCGAGAATCGGCCGTTTTTTTCGACTCTCAAGCGGAAATCGCGTGGCCGACCGCGGCCCCTTTCCGGAATCCGTCAATGGGCCGATGGCGTTTTCCGCACCCCGTTCCCCACAAATCGGCGGTTTCCGCGAAATATTCCGTACCCGTAACGAAATCCAAACCAATTGTGTCCAATGCTGGCGCGAATTGTTTCCCCTTCGAGGAAAATTGGCATGACGGACGTGATCGGCTACGTCACCGGGGTGTCCGGCGCCGAAATGAGTGTCGCGCTGGACTGCGAGCGCCCCGTCGCCGGACGAGCCGAAAGCGTGAGCATCGGCGTGATGGTGAAAGCGGGTACACGCGCCGGTTGGGCCGTCGGGCTGGTGAGCGCCATCCGGGCCGAGGCAGACGGGGTCCGCAACATTCTGACCGTCGATTTGCTGGGTGAACTCACGGGCGAACCCGGCGGTGAACTCCGGTTCGGCCGGGGCGTCTCCGTGCACCCCCGTTTGGGCTCACCGGTCGCCGCGACGACCGAGCGGGATTCGGATCTGATTTACGGAAAACCGGAAAGCTTCCACGCGCGCATCGGCACGGTGTATCAGGACGAATCGCGTCCTGCCTTTCTGATTACGGACGATCTGCTCGCCAAGCATTTTGCCATTGTGGGCTCAACCGGCTCCGGCAAGTCATGCACCGTAACGCTCCTGCTGCGCGCCATTCTGAATGGCCACCCTTTCGCGCATATTCTCCTTCTGGACCCACATGATGAATACGCCGCCGCTTTCGGCAACTCCGCCGAGGTGTTTAACGTCGACAATCTTCAACTTCCGTGCTGGCTGCTCAATTTCGAAGAGCTGATTGCGGTGCTTGTGCGCGGCGGCTCGCCCGAAGAGCAGCAGGCCCAGGCTTCTATCGTGAAAGACGCGGTTACACAGGCGCGGCGCAAATTTGCCGGCGACGGGCTGGAGAATGCCTGGATCACCGTCGATACGCCGGTTCCGTTCCGCCCCGGCGATCTCATTCAGATCATCGACGAAACAATGGGGAAGCTGAACAAGGCCGATACGTCGGCTCCCTATCTGCGGCTCAAATCGCAACTCGAGTCCCTGCATTCGGACAGGCGCTTCCGGTTCATGTTCTCGGGAGCAGCCCGTGACGATCTTGCCTCCGTTGTGGGAGCATTGTTGCGCATTCCGGTAGCCGGGAAACCCCTCAGCATCATTGATCTGTCCGGCTTGCCCTCCGAAATCGTCGACGTTGTCGTGTCACTGCTCTTCCGCATCATCTTCGATTTCGCGGTGTGGGCCGACAAAAGCAAACTGCCCCCCATCCTGATGATCTGCGAAGAGGCCCATCGTTATGTCCCCGCCGATCAAACTCTGGGCTTCGCGGCCTCCACCCGCGCCATCGGGCGGATATCGAAAGAAGGACGCAAATACGGAATTTCGCTGGGATTGATCACCCAACGTCCTTCCGAACTCGCGCCCACCGTGCTGACCCAATGTGGCACGCTGATTGCCCTTCGTCTCAGCAACGAACTGGACCAGCAGTTTGTCGCGAGTGCCCTGCCGGACAGCTCGCACGGTATGCTTGCGGCACTGCCGAGTCTGCGGCGGCAGGAAGCCATCGTGGTCGGTGAAGGCGTGACAATTCCGATGCGCATTCGCTTCGAGAGCCTGCCGGAAAACCAGCAGCCGCACAGCGGAAGCGCACAATTCTCCCGGGTTTGGCAGGCGGATGTGGCGGACGCCGACCTCGTCGACGAAGGCGTACGCCGCTGGCGACGCCAGATGCGCGACCGCGCGGGGGTAGAATCGGAGAACACCCATCCCTTCATACGGAAAACGCTCGTACGAAGCCCCGCCGAATTGATCATCCGCGGAAAGTCGATCGTTTCCAATTTCAAGCGCTGACAACACGCCCAATATGTTGGCTTGAGATTCTCCCTCGGCATTGGGTGGCCTCCTGCGTTTCGGCGGGGTAAATTGGATCGCCCACCTGAACCGGAGACCGCATAAATGAAAACCGACGAGACTAAACAAGGCGCTCTGACGCGCCGTGATTTTGCCGCCACCATTGCCGCTGGCGCCGTTTCCGCCGTGGCCGCAACCTCTGCGGCGGCCCAGCCCGCCGGGATTATCGAGACCGACGTTACGATCAAGACGCCGGACGGCATGTGCCAGGCGGCATTCATTCACCCCGCAACGGGCGCACATCCTGGCGTGATCGTGTGGCCGGACGCGTTCGGTCTTCGGCCGGTAATGCGCGATTTCGGTCGCCGCGTGGCCGCGCAAGGTTATTCCGTTCTGGTTCCGAACCCCTTTTATCGGGTGACCAACCAGACTCCTGTGGTTCAGGACACATTGCACTTCAATTTCGGCAATCCGGCCGATATGGCAAGGCTCACACCGCTGATGTCCACCATCGGCGCGCCCGGCGCGGCGGAAAAGGACGCGGTCGCTTTTGTTGCATTCCTCGACTCACAGCCGCAGGTCGATAAAGCGAAAAAGATCGGAACCCAGGGCTATTGCATGGGTGGGCCGCTCACGATGCGCACTGCTGCGGCCGTGCCAAACCGGATCGGCGCCGGCGGCTCCTTCCACGGCGGCGGTCTCGTGACCGATGCGCCGACCAGCCCCCATCTGCTGGCGCCAAAGATCAGGGCAAAATTCTATTTCGGCATCGCCTCAAACGATGACATGCGGCAGCCCGATGCGAAGGACAAGCTGAAAGCGGCCTTCGCTTCAGCCGGAAACCCGGCAGAGATCGAGGTCTACAAAGAGCGGCTGCACGGTTGGACCGTGCCTGACATGCCGGTTGTGCCGATGCCGATCTATCACATGTCCGATGCCGAACGGGCGTGGAAGAAGCTGTTCGCGCTCTATAAGACATCGCTGGCCTGATCGAACCGGGCCCGGGAACAAAATTGCGCAGCGGGGCACATGGTGCCTCGCTGTCCCGTTCAAGCCTGAGCTCCAATGCGCCTTACATGTTCGAAAGCGAGAACATGAATGCGAAGATCGCCGTGAAAATGACCAGCCCGGGGACGATGATCACCAGAGCGTCGCGTAGCGTGAAAGGCTCCGGAATGGCGGGCAAACCGGGTCGAATGTTGGTGGCTCGGCTCATGGGTGGTCCTCCTGATGAAATCTGCAAGTGATCGTCGGGACCAAATCTAGACGATCCTGCGTGTTTTTCGAACGCAAAATCGCTGTAACCCATTCTGATTGAGGTATTTTTTCCCGGCCCGATGGGCCGCCGGGCGGCCGGTCCATCACGGAGGGGCGAGAACTCGCGAGCCCTACATGTTTCCCAGCGAGAATATGAACGCGAACAGTGCCGAGAACAGAACCAGCCCCGTGGCGCAGAAAACCAGGGTATCGCGTACCCTCCAGGGCTCCGGAATTGCCGGGCGAATAGTTCGAGTACCGGTGTTGATGCTCATGAACTCGTGCTCCTCATTTTTCCGAAGCAACATGGCGCGGGCTGGCTTGCAGAGCTCTGATCCAGATCAAGCCCACTGAGAGAGCGCGCAGGCTTCCCAACCAGCCAACCGGCGCAAAAAATTCGCGTCCGCTGGCCCTTCTGCGGAACTCAGGGTTTTCTTCAGCGTAAAATTGCACGCTCAAGTCCGTGGTGTAACCGTGAAACCGACTTATGAAGAATATCGCAGCAAGGCTGCCGATTGCCGGCAGATGGCTGAGCGCACCAATAGCCCTGAGCTAAGAAATGCGTGGCTCTGCCTCGCCGCGAAATGGCTATTGCTGGTCCCTGCGCATCGCAGCACAGCGACCGGCGCGAGACCGGAATCCGACGATTTTCGAACGGAGCAGCACAATCTCAATCCATAGGCTGATCTCAGATGAGACCGGGAAACGATGCGGCGTGCCGATACCGCACGCGCGCCAAACAATTGCGCGCCATCGCCGAACAGATGGATGACGACGAAAGCCGCAAATTGCTTTTGGCCGTCGCCGATGAGTATGACGAAATGGCTGAACAGGCGTCCCGCCGGTAAAGCGCAACAGGTTGGCGTCAGGGCAGATAACTCAGTCTGGCGTCGTTGCCGACCAGGCGAGCAGTATCACAGCGTTGCCCGTCACCAGAAATGTCCGGACCCAATGGGTACGCAAAATTTTTGCGAGGTAGGGACTTTCCGGTCCAAGCGGATCCCGCGAGAGCCGCGCCTGCCAATTGCCCCAGAAGACTGCTGTAAGAACAATCGACAGCGCCTGGCAGCAAATTACGCCGGCAATACCCCATGGCGGCGACTTTTCCGGCCGATACCAGATCAGACCGACAGCGCCGCAAAACGCCAGCCCGACAGGGACAAAGACCCAGTACGGCAATTTACGCCAGTGCACACGTTGAAATTCGTGAAAGCGATCCTTTGGTGCAAGGCGCCAGGACCGGAAAATGTCCACCTCATGCGCCCAGATCGTTCCGGTATTGTAAAACGCAAGCGCAAGATTCAGCAGCAGGAACAGGCGTGGTGTCATCATTCAGCCGGCTTGAACGACTGTTCCGAGGCCGGTTGTCCGGGTTGAACGCCTTCCTCCAGAAGCGGTATGCGCCGAACCGCAGCAGCAGCAAGAAGGATCGGGAGGGCGAGCACAGCATAATAGGCAAAGCGCTGCCATCCAGCGGCTATCAGCAATCCCCCCAACCAGGGTCCGGCGACGGCGCCGAGCCGGCCGAAACCGATCGCCAAACCCGTGCCGGTATTGCGCACGCGAGCCGGGAAGATCTGAGGCACGATCGAGTACAGGCTGGCCATTGAGCCGATCAGGAAAAATCCGCTGACGGTCGCGGCCGTCATCACCGGGACAATTCCGTGCTTCAGCGCACCATAGGCGACAATCGCGGCAAACAACGCCACAAGCAGCCATGTTGAAACACGTCGAGCGCCCGTTTTTCGCGCAATGAATCCAAACGTCAGGCCGCCAACGATACCGCCGGCATTCAGCAGCACCGAAGCATAGATGCCTTCGCTCACGCTGAACCCGAGATCGACCAGGTTTTTGGGCGTCCAGGAGAGCACGAAATAAAAGCTCAACATCAGCATGAAGAAGCTTGTGCAGATCAGCGCCGTTCCGGCACGGAAGCGGCGCGCGAATACGCCGAATACGGCCGGCGTGCCCGCTTCCTCGCGCGGCAGTACCGGCAATTCCTGGACCGGCGGACATCCCAGCCGGCGCATCACCGAATTCACCTGTGCCAGCGCGTTCCGGCCGTTGCGTGCAAGAATAAAATCCAGCGATTCGGGAAGCCGAAGAACGGCCGGCAACAGCAGTGCCGAGCACAATCCGCCGAATACGAAGGCTGAACGCCATCCGAACAGCGTAATCAATGCGGCGGAAATCGACCCTCCAACGATGGCGCCACCGGAGTAGCCCACCACCATGAAAGAAATGGACAGATCGCGCCAGCGCTGCGGCGCATACTCCGACAGCAACGTGTTTCCGCTCGACAGAACGCCGCCGACGCCGAGCCCCGTTACCAGCCGGAAAAGCGCGAGCATCCACACCGATCCGGTGACGGCGGAGGCCAGCATGCCGACGCTGATGATCGCGGTACAGATCAGAACGATCGCCCGCCGGCCAACCAGATCGGCCAGAGGCGAAAGGAAAAGCGATCCGGCAGCCATGCCGGCAAGCCCGGCGGAGAGCAGTATCCCCAGCGTCGCCGGATCCACAGTCCATTCTTTGGCGATCAGGGGGGCGGTGAAGGAAATCGCCAGAACGTCAAAGCCGTCGATCATGTTCAGCAGAGTGCAGATGGTAACCACGCCCACCTGAAGCATGGTCATCGGGCCTTCACGCAACGCTGCCCTGATATCTCCGGTCATGATCGGCTCCGCATCTGCAGCGCGATGCTATCAGAGCCCGCAGCTAAAATAGAGGGACCGGCAGGCAACCGGTCCCTCGACTTACTGCAACGCGGATGAGATCAGGCGGCTTTCCTCATGTCTCCCTTGAGAGCCGTGCGGCCTGCAGCGCCTACCTGGACGGCAATCCGATGAGGCTTCATCGCCTCCGGTACCTGCCGCAAAAGTTCGACCTTCAACAGGCCGTTGTCCCAGGTTGCGCCCCTCACCTCCACATGTTCGGCAAGGTTGAATTCACGGCGGAATGGGCGGGCCGAAATGCCCCGGTAAATGTAGGTATGCTCGCCTCTTTCCTGCCTCTCTCCCTCTACCGTCAGGACGTTTTGCCGGGCAGTGATCGAGATCTCGTCCGGGCTGAATCCTGCAAGCGCGAGAGCGACCGTATAGGTGTCTTCTCCGGTGCGCTCGATATTGTACGGCGGATAGTTGGATTTGGCGGCGTAGCGGTGTGCTTCGTTTTCCATCAGATCAAACAGGTGATCAAATCCAATGCTGGATTTCCAGAATGGTGTGAGATCGTAGCTCTTCATGGTCACATCCTCCTTTGAGCAACATGCCATTCGCAACTCGCGGATCTGCCGGACCCTGCGGCACCCGTCAGAGCGTTTTCCGCGGCGTTGAGGTAATTTCCCGGTTGCGGGATTCAAGACCCGAAACAGTGCTTACGTCCGGAATTTTTGCTACCGGCGCGGCAAGGCAAACCCGGGCTGGAGAAAAGCTTTAACCAGCCCCGGGAATGGTGCAAAATCCTGGCCATTCAACCGGGAAAGCCGAATATGAAGAACTGGTCTGCGCTCGTCTGCACCGCTGCCCTGCTTGCATGCCCGGGTTTTGCCGCATCCGCTCCCTCGGTCCCGGCGCCGGCGCCGGCTTCTTCATTGCCGCCTCCCTCGATCACCCTGGCGGAGGCGCGCGCCATCATCGACGGCGCGATTGCCTATGCACAGCAGCATAACGCGCTGATGGCCGCAATTGTGGTGGACAATGCCGGGAACGCGATTGCATCGGAGCGTATGGATGGCGTGTCCCCCAACAATATGCGGTACGCGGAAGGAAAGGCCTTCGCCGCCGTGATGCAGCGGCAAACCACCGAAACATTAAGCCGTTTGGCCAAGGATCGCCCGGACCGCTATTTCGGCATCATGGGTATGTATCCCGGCAAGATGTATCTTGTCGGCGGCGGAGAGCCTTTGATCGTCAACGGGATCATGGTGGGTGCGGTAGGCGTTGCCGGACTGGCGCAGTTTGAGGATGAAGCCGCAGGGCGCGCCGGAATGGCTGCCTGGGAACGCATGCGCGGCAATCGACGCTGACGATTAAAATCCTCAAGCCTTGTCGATGAGCCAATCGAGCGACGCGGCAAGCCGGGTGGCTCCGTCCTTTTCGAACCAGCGGCCATGGCTGAAAATCACCCGCTCGGGCTCGAGCGCGATCAACCGGCGTGCGGCAGCGCCCGCTTCCCGTGAATTCGTGCGGTACATCGCGCGCGCATAGACCGGCGCCTTTCCCTCTGGCCCGAGCGAACCAAGCGCGGATACCCCGAACCGCCGCCACGGCGGCATTTTCTCCGGATCAAGATTGACCACGAGGTCGGTGAGAATGGCCGTGCGCGTGGCATGATGAAACAAGGCCGCCTCCCGAAATACCAAACCGCGGACCATGATAAGGTCCAGTTCACCGGACCAATCCGGAGGCGGAACATCGGAAATTTCCGCATCGAACCTGGGCCCCCTCAGCCGCACCATCCGGCGCTGGCGCGTGCCTTCCGCCGCCCACACGCGCGCAGCCGGGAAATGCGCTTGCCATCCGCGGATGAAACTCCAGTGAAATGGATTTGGCGCCACGAGATGGCGCAACAGGCCAAGCGTTTCGATCTCGCGCTGCAACCTGGCGGTCCAGCGAGTTGGCGAATGAAGGAGAATGTCGCCCGAATTCAGGCGTATCACGGTCATCCGCAACGGCACCGGGATCAACCCGGCGATACGAAACGGCCCGCTGTCCACAACCCAGATATTGTTCACCACGGGTTTGAGGCTGTCCAGCGGCGGATAGGTCGACGGATGGTGCGCCGTCACGGCGTATGTTTCGCCGCAAGCCGCCGTGCAAAGCGATCGATGTCAACCAGCATCCGCTCATGTGTACCGGAGCCAATTTCCTGAAATTCATCGCGCGCGCGGATTTCGAATTCGATACGCCGCCCGTCAACCCTTGTCACGGTCGCATCGGCGATCACCTTTTGTCCGGCGGGGGTTGCCGCCAAATGGCGGATATTGACGCCGGTGCCGACGACGCTTTCACCTGGCTCCAGATAAGGCCGCAATGCATTCAGCGCCGCGTTTTCCATGAACAGCAACATCACCGGCGTGGCCAGAACCGGCGGCAGAATCGCATCCTTGAACCGGTTCGCAAGATGCTCAGGCTGTACGATGGCACTGTAGGTCCCGCTCGTTCCTGGCTGTACAGCGCGCATCGCCGCCCTTCGTCATGAAAAAAGGGCGGAGTTGTCTCCGCCCTCCGGAATACCGGAATGAATTCAGTTCGAGGCCGATTTCACATTCGCCGCATGT
The DNA here is from genome assembly GCA_963747255.1 of uncultured Alphaproteobacteria bacterium. GTDB lineage: Bacteria > Pseudomonadota > Alphaproteobacteria > Micropepsales > Micropepsaceae > CAIYRG01. Next base: position 251,639 of record CAVVEG010000005.1, on the reverse strand, counting down.
TGCTTCAGCCACGGACCGAGAAGATCCGTGAGCTGATGTTCAGACGTTCCGACGGAGTAAATCTGCGACATGTGATTGTGGGTAGCCATCACATGGAAGAAATGGTCGTGGCCGGCCTGCGTCAACACCCTGTGAATCATCTCGCCTTGCGCGATCTGCGGCGTTTCCGGGTCCCATTCCGCGCGCGTGAAGAACAGCGGGATCTTTGTCGCATTCAGTCCCTCCACCGACGAGGCGGCCTTCACCTTTTCCGCATCATGGCCGAAGAAGTCGTTCGGCCGGGCTTCATAGCCGCCGGACGTCATGACCGCCCCGATGATTCCGCCACCGGGTTTATAATGGAATTCCGGATGCGAGACGTAGATTCCGACCAGACTGGCGCCGGCCGAGTGTCCCCAGAGAAAAATCCTGTTGGGATCCCCGCCAAACCGCGCAGCGTTCTTCGCCACATAGGCGAGCGCGTCCCGCGCATCATAGGCCGCATCGGGATACGGGTTTCGGGGCGCCAACCGGTAATTGATTTCAACCCCGACCATCCCCTGCTCATTCGCCCACTTCATGATGTTATCGTTCGAGAACTGCCCCGGAGCATGCTTGTCACCGCCGGTGAACCCGCCGCCATGCACGAACACCAAAACGGGACGATTCCCCACCGGTTTTGCCATCCCAGATCACGTCGAGTTTCTGCAACGGGTCCGGGCCATAGGCGATATCGCGCTCTGCCTTCAGACCTGCGACCGCCACCGGATCTTTTGGCTGCAACGGATCGAATATCTTGCGGGTCGCAGCGGCGTCGTTCTTATGGCCCATCGCCGCTACCGCTTTGGCGGCGTCGGGCGGGAGATCGGCGCGGCTAAGCGTCGGGACAGCAATGGCCGCGAGCACAAGCGGCAGGATCAACCGTTTCATTCAGGTCCTCCCCAAAACGCCGGGCCCGCCCCAGGACGAGCCCGACTGTATTTCCAGAGAAAATGAAAATGCCGCAGTTGCGCTCCCGCGGCAAGGCGCAGTCAGGCGCCCCCTTCGGCGAGCGCGTGCTGCACCGCATGGGCCGCAGCCGCAATGGCGTTCGATGCCAGCGGAATAAGCCCCTGCATCGAAAAGAACCCGTGAATCATTCCGGGATAGTCAACGTGAACAACCGCAACTCCCGCCTGTTTCAGCCGCTCGCAATAGGCGACAGCATCGTCCTTCAACGGATCCAATCCTGCGGTCACAATGTAGGCGGGAGGCAACCCCGTGAGATCGGCCGCATTCAGGGGAGACAAGCGCGGATCCGATGGGTCCATCCCCTCCGGCACATAGTAGCGGTAGAACCAGTTGAGCGCCCGCGTATCCAGCGGGAACCCCATTTCGGCGCCCGAACCGGCTTCCTCTCCGGGTTCCGGATCGCTGCTCAATCGCAAGGCCGGATAGATCAGCAGCTGAAATGCGATCTCGGGCGAGTTTCTGCTTTCTTTTGCCTTCTGGCAAACCACCGCTGCGAGGTTGCCACCTGCGGAGTCGCCTGCGACCGCAATGCGATTGGCATCCACGAGAAGTTCGGGAGCGTGATTTTCCACCCACTGCACGACAGCAAAACAGTCGTCTACCGCAGCGGGAAACGAATGTTCGGGGGCCAGCCGGTAATCGACAGAAATCACGCGGCAACTGCCCTCATTGGCCAGCGTCCGGCACAGCGCGTCGTAACAGTCCAGATCGCCAAGCACAAATCCGCCGCCGTGGAAATAAATTATGACAGGCAATAATTCGCTGTCCCGGGCAACCGGCGTATAGCTTCGCAACGGAATTGATCCGGCCGAGATATTCTCCACCTTGCCGATCGGCAGGTTACCTGGCGCCCCAAATGAGCAAAACTGCCGGAAATCCTCACGGGCTTCCGCAGGGGATTTCTCCCAGATTGCGTAAGAGGTCAGCTGCGGCAGTCGCTGCAGCAGCGCCTGAATCATCGGGTCGAGCATCAATTTCAGCCCGGCAAATCTGCGCGGGAGACCGGGTTCAATGAATGGCGATCCTGGCGTAGGGATCGATGCGGCGCGCGTTGATATCGTCCAGAATCGCAAGCAGCGCTCTCCAGACTGCCGCGCGCTCTTCAAGCCCATCCTCTTCCAGGCTCGCGATGGTGCGCTGGGCAACTTGTGCAACAACCGGACCAAACTCCTCGTTCAGTTCGGCGGCCAAACGGCAAGCTTCCTCGGCGCTCATCCATATCTCCACACTAAGCCGGTTAGGAAACGGTCAGAAGCCGGTTGGGTTCAGTTATAAAAACCACGCGTTCAGCAACCGATCCCTTGGCGATCGGTCCCGCAATCAGAAACCGGCGGGATTTTCCTCGAGGAATAGCGATTCTTCCGGTGTGCTGGACCGTCCAAGCGCAGCATTGCGGCCGGGAAACCGGCCAAATCGCCTGATGGTTTCGCGGTGTCGCCGGGCATATGGGAAAGAGAAATGGCCCTCAGCGAGGCGCTCCCGCGTGAGGCGCAGACAAAGCTCCTGGTCTTCCGGACTTTCAGAATGCATCAACGGCAGGTAGAAAAAATTTCGCTGCTCAACCGGAGAATCGAGGTCAAATCCTCGTTGAAGGGCGGCGTGCACCACCTGAATCGCCAGTGCATCAGTGGCAAAGGCGTCGGCTCTGCCCCGAAACATATTTCGGGGAAACTGGTCAAACAGCAGGATCAGCGCGAGCGCTCCTTCCATGCTTTCGACCCAGGATTGCGCTTCACCCAGGCGGGCCGCTCGCCAGGACTCCTCGAAACGTTTCTTTATCAGACAATCAAAATCCGTATCCGCATTGAACCGGCGATCCGGAGGTGTCTCCTTGAATCAAAAATCGAGTATTTCACGGGGATTGGCTAACATTTTACAGCGATGTCCTTGCAGATAAATCATAACTACAATTCTTGTCCGTAATTTGCTAGGAACTCCCGCTGAAAAACGATCCTGCGGAGCTGGCGTGACAATCCACGGCAAACGCATCCTGCTCATTATTGGTGGAGGTATCGCCGCCTATAAGTCGCTGGAACTGATCCGCCGCTTGCGTGAGGCCGGCGCATCCGTGCGCGTCATTCTGACGGCAGCCGGTTCGCAATTTATCACGCCTCTGTCCGTATCCTCTCTGACCGGGGACAGGACGTACCAGGATCTCTTTGATCTCACGGTCGAATCGGAAATGGGCCATATTGCCCTTTCGCGCGCCGCCGATCTCGTCGTGGTCGCGCCGGCCACTGCCGATTTGATGGCAAAACTCGCATCGGGTCTCGCGCCAGACCTGGCTTCGACGGCGCTGCTCGCCACCGACAAACCCGTGCTGTTGGCGCCCGCAATGAATGTCCGGATGTGGGAACATCCTGCCATGCGGCGCAACGTGGCAGTGCTTCAAGGGGATGGACTGCACTTTGTCGGTCCCAATGAAGGTGAAATGGCGTGCGGCGAATTCGGCGAAGGACGTATGGCCGAACCGGAGGAAATTCTCGCCGCTATCGAATCGCAGATTGGCTCGGAGAATCGTCTGCATGGCCTGCGCGCGCTCGTCACCGCCGGGCCGACGCATGAACCGATCGATCCTGTGCGTTACCTCGCCAATCGTTCATCGGGAAAGCAGGGCTACGCAATAGCCCGTGCCCTGGCCGAGGCCGGAGCGGCCACTGTTCTCGTCACGGGTCCGGTCGCCCTCACTGCTCCTTCCGGCGTGGAACTGGTCCGCGTCGAGACTGCCTTGCAAATGCGGGATGCGTGCGAATCCGCCCTTCCCGTGGATATCGCGATCTGCGCCGCGGCCGTCGCCGACTGGCACGTTGACCATACATTTCCGGCAAAACTTAAAAAACCGAATGCCCCGCCGTCACTCGTGCTGGTGGAAAATCCCGACATCCTGATGGCCCTCGCATTGCGCAAGGCGGCGCGGCCGAAACTCGTCATCGGTTTTGCGGCCGAAACCTCAGATCTGCTTGCCAATGCCGCGGCAAAGCGCGCGTCAAAGGGGTGCGACTGGATCGTGGCAAACGATGTCAGCACGGATGCTGCCGGCTTCGGTGTGATGGGCGCAGATACCAATCGGGTGCATCTTGTGACCGCAAACGGAATCGAGTCGTGGCCACTGCTCAGCAAGCGCGAAGTGGCGCTTCGTCTTGCCGGGAAGATTGCGGACTATTTCGGGAGGGCGGCATGAAAATTGCCGTTCGCCGCCTGGCGCCCGACCTGCCCCTGCCCGCCTATGCAACGGCGGGTTCGGCCGGCCTCGACCTGCTGGCCGCAGTGGAGCGCGAGGTGGTGCTTCCGCCGGGTGCCTTTGCCGCCATTCCCACCGGAATCGCTGTGGCGCTGCCCGATGGCTATGAGGCGCAGGTCAGACCGCGTTCGGGTCTTGCGCTGCGTCACGGCGTGACGGTGCTGAATGCTCCGGGTACGGTTGATTCGGATTACCGGGGCGAGATTGCCGCGATTCTTGTTAATCACGGCGACACAGGATTCGCCATCAGCCGGGGGATGAAGATCGCGCAACTCGTGATCAGCACGGTAATCCGGGCGGAATGGCGCGAGATGGCGCTGCTGGATGAGACCCCACGTGGCGCCGGCGGCTTTGGTTCCACGGGAACGGGTACTTGACCGTGCTGCGGCTGTCGCGCAAAACCCTGCTCGCCCTCGAGGCGGTTATCGACATTGCCTATAACGCGCGCGCCGAACCGGTTCAGGCCAAAGAGATCACCGCGCGGCAGGGCGTCCCGCAGCGCTATCTTGAACAGGTGATGCAGCAGCTGGTGCGTGCCGGCATTCTGAAAGGCGTGCGCGGACCGCGCGGAGGTTATCGTCTTGCCCGCGAGCGGCGCCGCATCAGCATCGGCGATGTCGTCCGGATCGCCATGAGTCTCGATGAAGGCGAAGAAGAATTTGACGGCGGTTCGGAGCTCGGACGCAGGGTTGTCGTGCCGCTGATCGCCTCGTTGCAGGAAGAAATGATGACGAAACTGGATGAAATGACCATTGAAGACGTTTGCAGACGCGCCCGAGCCCTGGACCTCGAAGCCGGCGCGTCGGAGAAAAGCGATGCCGACTTCACTATCTGAGCTGCATCGGAACATGCAGGCCGAACCGGCGCAACACAGGCCTGGCCGCGGGCGCATTTACGATTCCATCACAGAGACGATCGGCGATACGCCGCTTGTGCGCATGGCGCGCATGCCCGCCGCCGCCGGTGTAAAGGCGGATCTGTTGTTCAAACTGGAATTCTTCAATCCGATCGGCAGTGTCAAGGATCGCATTGGCGTCGCAATGATCGATGCGCTGGAGCGCGACGGCCGCATCAAACCCGGAAAAACCGTCCTGGTCGAACCGACCAGCGGAAATACCGGTATCGCGCTGGCATTTGTTGCGGCAGCTCGTGGTTACCGCCTGATTCTGGTGATGCCCGAATCAATGTCCAACGAGCGGCGAAAAATGCTCGCTTTGTTGGGCGCCGAACTCGAGCTGACCGATCCGGCCCGCGGGATGAAGGGCTCGATCGCCCGCGCCGCTGAAATCATTGATTCCACGCCCGATGCGGTAATGCCCCAGCAGTTCGAGAATCCCGCCAATCCGGAGATTCACAGGCGCACCACCGCGGAAGAAATCTGGAACGATACCAATGGCGGCGTGGATGCGGTCATCTCGGGCGTGGGCACGGGCGGCACCATCACGGGCGTCGGTCAAGTGCTGAAAGCGCGCAAACCTTCGGTGAGGATGATTGCGGTCGAGCCCGAGGACAGTCCGGTGCTTTCCGGGGGTCTGCCTGGACCGCACAAGATTCAGGGAATTGGAGCGGGTTTCATTCCGAAAATCCTCGATCGCTCCGTGATCGACGAGACCATCACAATCTCCAATGAGACAGCTTTTGAGACCGCGCGCGATGCGGCACGGCTCGAAGGAATTCCGTGCGGAATTTCGTCGGGGGCCGCAATCGCCGCGGCGCTGGAAATCGGGGCGCGTCCCGCCATGGCCGGCAAGCAGGTCATCGCAATCATCCCTTCCTTCGCCGAACGCTACCTCTCAACCGCTCTGTTCGAGGGGCTGTAGCGCTACCGGGCCCCTGATGTCCCTCGCCGGCGATTCCGATCATCCAGCAAAGCAGCGCATTCTTGGCCTGCCTCCGAACATCTTCTTCCTCGGACTAACGAGCCTGTTCAACGACCTCTCGTCCGAGATGATCTTTTCTGTTTTTCCCGCATTCTTCACATCCGTACTGGGCGCGGGCGCAGCATCGCTCGGCCTCGTAGATGGAATTGCCGAGGCATCTTCGAATTTTTTCAAGATTTATTCGGGAGCTCTCTCGGACCGGTTGCAGAACAGGAAATTCCTGATCGTTGGAGGATACGGACTGTCCGTCGCCACGCGACCCTTTTACATCTTCGTTTCAAGCGTCGGCGGCGCTCTCGCGCTTCGTTTCCTTGACAGGGTCGGCAAGGGATTCCGGGATTCGCCGCGGGATGCGATTATCTCGCTCTCGACACCGCGCAGCGAGCTTGGGCGCTCCTTCGGCTACCACCGCGCCATGGACACGACGGGCGCCATCCTTGGCCCGGCAGTGGCGTACCTGCTCCTCCGCTACCTTCCGCTGCGATTCAACGTCATTTTCCTGACGGCGTTCGCTGCCGGGATTTTTTCTCTTCTGACGCTGATCTTCATTTCGGATGTCACCGTCGTGAAAAGTCGCAGCCAGGCCAAATTGCCGTCATCGCTGCGGGCGCTCTCGAGGGATTTCAAACTCACGCTCATTTCGATTTTTATCCTGTCTCTCGGCAGTTTGCCGATCGCAGTCATGCTCCTCAAAACGGAAAGGATCGGGCTCCTCCTGGCGGACATTCCGCTGTTCTACATGGTCTATAATTTTTCATATGCGGGGCTGTCGTTTTCAGCGGGAAAGCTGAGCGATCGCATCGGCGCCCGGAGAGCCATGATCATCGGATACCTCTTTCTGCTTCTTGCCTATGCAATCATTGGTGTTGCACGGTCGTCGTGGGTTCTGCTCGTTGGTTTCCTCGTCCTGGGTTTTTTCCCCGCAATGACAGATGGAGTGCAGCGCTCCTTCGCCGCTCAAATGACCGGGGAGAGCACACGCGGCAGTGGTCTGGGCTGGCTGAATGCTGCAACGGGATCCGGCGCACTTCTTGCCGGACTGGGTGGCGGATTCCTCTGGCAGGCATACGGGCCACCTGTCGCATTTGCAGCGGCCTCGGTTCTGGTTGTGGCCGGCTTGGGCTTCCTGATTGCGAGTGCACGGCGCGCATAGCCAATTAAGCGACTGGGGCTATGATTTGCGGAGCTATGGCAGATAGAAACGTGCGCTGAGCTGAAACTGATTTTCAATCACATGCGGATCAAGTCCAGCAGCTGCTCGCTGACTGCGCGTGCTGTCCACACGGATTCCTTCCGCCGTCAGGCGCAGCCACTGGGTGGGCAGATAATTGATCGCCAGCGTCACGCCGTTTCCGGACTCGCGAATACCGTCACCTGTGAAAGGTGTATTTTCTCTGGTAGCGAATACATCGACCCGCGCGGCAACTCGCCAATTCTCGTCAAGATTCCAGCCCGCCAGCAGATAGGCCGCTGAAAAGCGCGTGTCGCTGAAATAGAAAGGACCAGGAACAATGGAGGTTTCACCCAACATCCCCTGTGCCAGCAGGATAACGGGCCCGATTTGCGTGCTTAATCCGACGTCCTGGAAAGACGTATGCCAGGCAATCGTGCCGTCGTAAGTGGCAGATGGATCTGCCCGATTGTCGTAGGCGATCAGATCCAGTTTTGCGATACCCGTTTCATCCCAGGAAGCCGCCGCATACCAGCCTGGCCGGCTGTCGATCTGCAGGAATTCCGGCGTACGCTGGGGCACGGTATCGCCCAATTCCACGGCGACCACGTCCGGAATCCTCGGCCTGCCGAAGACGCCGGTGAAAGCATCGCTCAATGACCACCCGCGATCTGCAAGCAGTACGCCCGTAGGTTCATTCCAGCCGAAGACCGCGCCGCTCAGCGAGAAAGATCGAACGTCGCTGCGCCATTCCACCATCGCTTCGGCTCCGATCACCCGCACTTCTTCTCCAATCCAGCCGTTGATTGCCGAAGGAGTCAGGGTCCATGGGCTCGTCCAGCCGACTTCCGTGTTCTCAAGCGACACTGGCGGGAAAAACGCGCCGCCTTTGATAGACCATCGCCAGGCATTTGTTGAAACCGGACGATACCGCAAATAGCCCTCGAGCAGGTCAACCGACGTGTATCCTTTGTTCGAGACTCTCGCAGTCGCCACTCCGATCAACTCCGGTGCAATCACCGCCGACAGATCCAGCGCAGCTTCGGCAAACTGGAAATCGGGATGACCGCTTTCCTCGCCGAAGCGCAGTTTGCCCAAACCGCCATCCCGCCACGACACCTCCCCCGACGGTGCAATCAGACGAAAATCGGCATAACCATCCAGGCTGAGATCGACCGCGCGGGCCAAACTCGGGAACAGCAACACGACCGCCGCCAATGCTCCGGCGTTCGACCTTGCAAGGACGCGAACCATCGCCGGATCAAGCCGCATCTGACAATTCCTGCGCCACCGCGACTGGCAGACAGACCGTCACAGTCGTTCCCACGTCCGGTTCGCTCTCGATGACGAGGGAACCGCCATGCGATTCGATGATGCTCTTGGCAAACGGCAAACCAAGGCCGGCACCCTGATGCACGGCGTCAAAGGCGCGCCTGCCGCGCTGGAAAGGACGTACAACCAGCGACAATTCTTCCGGCTTTATGCCGATGCCGCAGTCTGCGATCACCAACTGCAGCGTCTTGCCTTGCATGAGCGCCCCGGATTGTGACAGTGCCCCCGGGGCGGGAAAATTTCACCGCGTTGTCGATCAGATTGCTGAAACTCCTCTGCAGTTTTGCTTCATCGCCCTCCATTTCCGGCCAGTCCGCAAAGTCCCCCTGGACTTCCAGCATGACACCGGCCTTTTCGGCTGTTGCAGAAAAGCCCTTCACGACGCGGTCGAGAACCTTGCCGGGCGCAAAACGCTTCCGGGTCAGCGCCAACCGCCCGGATTCGGCTTGCGCGAGATCCAGCATCTGCTCGAATTGTGTCGCCAGATGCACACCGCTTTGGAGAATATGCCGCGCGTATTCGGCGTACCGCGCAACTCCGATCGGACCCAGCATCTGGCCTTGAATAATCTCCGAGAAGCCGACGATCGCGTTCAACGGCGTGCGCAATTCGTGGCTCATGTTGGAGAGAAATTGCGACTTGGCTTCATTCGCCTTTACGGCTTCCGCCCGAGCCGATTCCATTGAAACAACGGCTTTGGTCAGTGCGGCTTCGCGTTCCGCAACCGATCTCGTCATGCCATTCAGCGCCGATGCCAACTCCGAGATTTCGTCATTTCGCCCAAGCCGTGGAATGGGAGCGTAATCGCCCCCGGCAATACGCCGTGCGGCGGACGCCAGAAGCTCCAGCGGACGCGACACGCCGCGGGCGATGAGCACAGTCGATGCCAATGCGAGGATGAGCCCGCCTATCAGCACAAACAGCATTGGCCTGAGCACCGCGCGATAACTATCGAGCGTCTGATCGACGGGATAATCGAACACCGCCAGCACAGGCGAGCTGCCAACAGCCGCTGCGAGGCGGGCGATCATCGCCACATGCCCGGCGTTCTCTTTGTCCACGAGAATGGGTGCCGGCGCATTCAATGCGTCCTGCCAGGCAAGCTGCCCTGGCGAGTAGCCGGACGTGCGGGCAACAACCGACCAGCCTTTGTCCGACCTGGTTGCGAGCGCAAGAGATTGCGGCACCGATGAAAGCTGCGCCAAGCGATCCAGCAAAGGATTGTCCACCGGGACGCAGGCGACAATGAACGCGATGGTCTCAGGCGCCCGCACCGGTACAGCCACAATCCAGTACAGCTTTCCGTCCAGTACAGCCAGGGCCGTCGCCTGGTCCTGGGCTGCGGCGCTCTCGATCAGTTCGGGAAATGGGAAGGCTATCCCGGCAGCGTAAACGCCCCCGGTATCGGCGCTGATCGTGCCGTCCAGATCAAGCAACATCATGCGCGATGCGCCAACGCGGTTACCGTGATTGCGGAGGGCCGAGAGGGCAGTCGCCGGATCGTGTCCAGCAACCGCTTTGCGCAGAGCGTAGTCCAGTGACAGAACTTCGACGTCGTCCCCCACACGGTCGCCAAGCACATCAAGTTGTTTCATCAGCGCGGTGGTTGCGGTCGCGAGCTGTCTCTTTCCGTTTTCCACCAGGCTGTTACGTATTGTGTCATAGGTCAAAAAGGCGGTCAGAGCCTGAACGACCACCAGCACGGCCACAAGGAAAAGCGCGAGTCGGTTGCGAAAGGTCACGGCGCCCTCAGTAGTGGCCCATATGCATGTGCATCATCGGCGGCGGCGAGAGGATTTTGAGCTCTCGCCGAGTAATTCATGATTTCACCGGCAAGCACGATGTGTTCGGAAGGTGCCGGAGTGCCAGGCAACAGTTGAGGGTGCCACATTCGCAATTCGTAACCGCCCGGCGATGCGTCCGGGATTTCCGCCCGACCATCCAGCCCGGTCACCGCCGTCCACGGAGTATCCGCGACAAACACATAAGCGATCATGTGATCGTGGATATTGCAGCCCAGTATGGCCAGGCCTGGTTTGTCAAAGACAATTGGCGGGGACCTTTCGCCCTGCGCAAGGGTGATCTCGAATTGCTTGATCGCGGAGAAGGAATAGACTTGGTGTTTCGTCTTGTCGTTATTTGCAAAAACCACGCGCCCCGTTCGCGGCAATAATGTCACCAGAGGGATGAAGGTCTCATTCCGCTGATCGATGGTTTTCTCGGTTTCCAGTTTCGTTGTCGGCGCTGGAATCGGAGTTTTCGCTTCGGGTGCAAGACTGATCACCGCGTTTGCCAGCGGCTTTCCATCCAGATCCGTGACAAGCACGGATAAAACCGTTGCCGCCGCCGGTCCGCAGACCAGAAGCAGCGCTGCACCAGCCAGCGCTCCGACAAACCCTCGCATGGTCGCGAAGATTAAAGAATATTGGTTACCGGATTATTGCCGGTACCCAAGGGATTAATCCTCCGGCGTTAAATCCCCGCTTTTCGGGCAGGGCTATTTCACCGTCATCAGACCTGTGACGGATTCCTGGGGAATCACGTATCGCTGCGCCACATTCCGGATCTCCGGCGCCGTGACGGCACGAATCCGGTTGGGCCAATCTTCCACATCGGCGATCGTCAAACCGATCGACAGCCCCTGGCCATAGTCCTGCGCCAGCAAAAACTGATTGTCGTGTTCATAGGTGTAATCGGCGACCAGTTTGGTTTTTGCCCGCGCAAATTCGCCGGCTTCGGGCTGAGCGCGATCGAGCGTTGCCAGTACCTGATCCACCGCCGCCTCAAGTGTCGCAAAACTCACCCCTTCCCGCGGCACGGCGAATACCATCAGTTCGGAGGGTCCGCGGTTGTGACCGTCATAGGAGGCGCCTGCGTCCACTGCGAGTTTTCTGTCCACAACGAGCGTCCGGTACAGCCGGCTGGTTGCGCCGCCTCCCAGAATCTCGGCCATCACTTCCAGTGCTTCTGCGGTGCCGCGCGGACTGCCGATATAGCCAGGCACCCGATAATATCGCGTGAAGCGTGGCAGGTTCGTTCCCGAAATTGCAAAATTCAACCGGGTTGGCGCCAGACGCGGAGGCGCCGGTTCGTTCATCCGCGGCACGAGATTGCGGGCCACCACCGGCTCATATTTCTGCTGCGCGAGCTTCAGCACGTCGTCCGGATTGACATCGCCCGCGACAATCACCGTCGCATTGTTGGGCGCATAATGGTGCTGGTAAAAATCGAGGGCCTCCGCGCGCCCGATTTGCTTGATCTCCGCTTCCCAGCCAATGACCGGCCGGCCATAAGGGTGCGAGAGTTGCAAAGCGGCTTCGATCTGTTCGTCCGCCAATGCACGGGGTTCGGAATCGACACGGAGATGACGCTCTTCCAGCACAACATCGCGCTCGGTTGCGATGTTCGATTCCGACAGGTCGAGATTGACCATCCGGTCGGCTTCCAGCTGCATCATCAGCGGTAGCCGGTCTTTCGCGATGCGCTGGAAAAAAACCGTGAAATCCTCCGATGTCTGGGCGTTGTCCTGACCACCATTGCGCGCCACGGTCTTGGAAAGTTCGCCGTTCGGAACCTCCCTGGTACCGCGGAACATCAGGTGCTCAAAGAAATGGGCCGCGCCGGAAAGTCCCGGTGGGTCATCGGCGCCCCCGACGCGGTACCACACCATATGAGTCACCACCGGTGAGCGGTGATCCGGAACCACGACCAGTTGCAACCCGTTCTTGAGCATGAACGAAACGGCTTTCTGATCCCCGGCTGCCGAAGCGGGCGCGGCGACAGTCGCGGGCTCATGAGCCGCAAGGACGCCAGCAGCCACAGCCGCGGCACAGACGAGCCGAAGGACCGGGCGCATCAGCCCATCAGGGTTGCGCGGGAGCCGGCGCAGCCGGAGTGGCGCCGGACTCCGGAGCAATCGTTGCCGGAGACGCGGGAGATGGAGCTGACATGGCTGGACTCGCCGTCGCCGATGCCGGCGTTGCGGCGGGAGAAGTCATATTCATACCGGAAGTCGAGAGGGGCTTCGGCGGATCGGCGCCCTGGAACAGAACCTTCTGCGCAAACGCCGGACCCTGATCCTCCTGTCCGACATCGCTCGTGATCGTCTTCCGGATGTTGGGATCGACCGACAGCGCATTGGTCTTGCTCAACAAAAGCTTTTCGCCGTCGCTATAACTCGTACCGAGACTGGCCGCCGATGCCGATGGTAGCCCGAGATTTCCGCCCGTCTCGTCCGCATCGGGATCGTTCCGGGAAGCGATCCCGGGCGGGGGCGGACGCAGGTTGAAGTCCGGAGGAATCACAAGAGGCGATTTGGTCAGCATCGTGAATTGATCCGGCGGAGTCTTCTCCGCCCCGGTCTGACTGAGGCTGTCGCAGCCCGACATCAACATCGCGAGGCAAATGCCTGCGATGCACACAGGAAAGCGCAAGGAACTCATGTGCCGGATTGCCTTCTTCCTGCGCTTCTCGATTCAGGACGCGCAAATGCATCCACCAGAAGCACCACAACGCCGATGGTGATAGCCGCATCGGCCACGTTGAACACATACCAGTCGCGGCCAAAGGCATGGAAGTGGAAAAAATCCGCCACCGCGCCGTACAGGATCCGGTCAATCACATTTCCGAGTGCGCCGCCGATGATCAGACCCAAACCGGCGGTCAGACTCATCCGGTCGGACCGTGAAAGCCACCAGGACAGGATCGCGACAGCCGCCAGAGAGAAGGCCGTGAGCAACAGGGTCCCCACGAGCCCACTCGCCTGGAGCAGCCCATAGGACACCCCTCGATTCCAGACCATGACGAGATCAAGAAACGGCAGAACGACAATTCGGGCAAGGGGCCCGAGCCGGCCAAAATCATAACCGTAGAGGAGCAGGTTTTTCGATGCCTGATCGAGTATGAGTGCGGCGGCCGCGATCAGCCATCCCGCGCGCCTTGCGCGCGCTGCCTGCTCAAATTCCATCTTCGATGCCGCCAATCCGTTGTCCAACCTGTCTTAACGGATTGACCCTGAAAGGTCTCCCGAATTCAAGCCGGAAAACCGGCCCGCTCCGGCTCGGCAATCGCGCGCTAGACCAACCCGATGTCCTTCGCCTTCACGCCCGGGAAAACCTTCTGCAGGCGGTCCCCGTCAAGGTCGTAGAACCGCGCGAACAGGCCGCCAAGGACGGCACGATATTCGTTGAGCACCGGATAGTCGCGGTTTTGAAACAGGGTCTCTTCCGCAACACGGACCTGATCGCCCGCGAGCCTGCCACCCCTTATGCCGCCGCCGAGGAACCAATAAACGCTGCCGTGCCCGTGGTCCGTGCCGCGATTTCCGTTCTCGCGAAAGGTCCGGCCAAACTCGCTGATGGCGACCACAATCGTGTTGGCCCAGTCCGGGCCCATTTCGTCGGCAAAGCCGGCCAGCCCTTTGCCCAATTCGGCGAGCCGGGCAGGAAGGTAGCCCGACGCGCCGCCCTGATTCACATGGGTATCCCAGCCACCCACGTCGACAAAGCCGAGATTGTATTTCTCGCGCATGAGGCGCGCGATACGCCGCGCTTCAAGTTCAAAACCCCTGGCCGACGTCGCGCCGCGACTGGCCGCCTGCATCTCCGTGGCAATCGATTTGTAGACTTCATCTTCGACCTGAAATCCCTGCGCGACGGCAGGTGCAAGATTGCTGCCCTGGTACATGCCGGCGATCAACGCCGCCTGCCGCGCGTCGATACCCGGCTTCCCGGCCGCATTGATCGACATGTTCGGAACATTGGTCTGACCACGGAATATCAGCGGGAGTTGCCCGGTGAAAGCGATGGGCATCACGGAATCCTGGAGCACACCTGCCAGCCGATTCATAAATCCGGAACGGAAATCCCGGCTGCCGTTCGACCCTTGGCCCAATTCGATGGAATCCTGCGTCTCGAAATGGCTTCGGCTCGTGTCGTCGGTCCCGGCAAAGGGCACAAACAGCGCCTGCCTCCTGGCATAAAGCGGGAGAATGGTATCCTTCAGCGCCGGATGGATCGCCCACTCCTCATCCAGAGGCAGAGCGGCGTCTTCCGCCGACCCCGGCCGCGGCAACGCAATATTGGGACGTGCGCGGTAGTAGAAATCGCTTTCAGACGGCACGACAACATTAGCCGCGTCATACGCCCCGCGCATGAAAACGATCAGCAGACGTTTCGAAGTGGCCGGCGCCGCGAACAGCCGCCCGGCCCGCACAACCGAAAATGCTGCGGTCGAAACCAGAAGTTCACGCCTGTTCATCTCTTTCCTCCGACTGAAATTTCGCGCGAGAGTGGCTCGCGGCCCTTAAGTGGGGATCGCTCAGAAGTGCATGAACTCCGGTGAGGACAGGAACAGCGTGTTCCAGTCCTGCGGCGAAGTGGCTTTATCCAGTGCATTGCTTGTTGCCGATGCCAGTGTTGGACCGATGGTCTCGAAATAGAGGGGCCCAGCGAGCTGCGGGAAAGCCGGCCGTTCCGCCACATCCTGCGCATCGGGTTTGAAGAGGCCGGCGCTGCTGGAACCGATCACCCGCGCAATTTCGAAGCGTGTCGCCATGGCACCGGGACCCGCCCAGGCCGCCTGTGTAATCGGATACCCGTCCGGTGTTTCGTGGCCGTATAGAGGCTCTGCCATCCGGTTAAGCCAATTGCGGATCGGCTGCACATTGACGATCGGCTTTTCACCATAAGCCAGCCGCACGGCAGATAATGTGTAATGCACGGGATCCTTGAACTTCGCGCCCAAAGACACCTCGAATTCGGGAGATGCAAAAGCCGTGGCCAGCACCGCGGCGATATCGCCCCCGGTTCTGGTGAACGTGTCCGCCATGCGGGCAATCAAGGCCGGAGGCGGATCGTCCGATACGAAAAATATAGCGAGCTTGCGGCTGATGAAGCGGGCGGTTGCCGGACTGTTCGCCAGAAGATCGAGCGCCTCGTCGATTTCCTGCAGGCCGCGGCCACGAATTTCATGTCCCAGAAACTGTTTGTCCCCGTAGTCGTGCCGGTTGGGGTTGAATTCGAAGGCCCCATCCCTTTCGTATTGGCTGCGCAATTCCCGCCGCACATTCGGCATCATTGGCGTCGGGTTGACTCCAAGACCGGTCAAAATGCGCGCCAGTTCCTGAACGTCTTTCTGGGTGTAACCGCCATCAACGCCGAGCGTGTGCAGTTCCATGAGTTCGCGCGCGTAATTTTCGTTGATTTGCTTGTCCGCGTTCTGGGCGTTATCCAGATAAAGCAGCATGGCCGGATGATGCATGGTCGCGGAAAGCAGATCGCGGAATTTGCCGAGCGCGTGCGCACGGACAGTGTCTTCGTAGTCGGCCAGAAATGCGCGAATATCCGCCTTCGGCATATAGACATTGAAGTGGTTCATCCAGAACCAGGTGGTCAGTTCCAGCAGCTGATTTTTCGAGTAGAGATCGATCAGCAGGGACTTCTCCTGCGCCTCGCGGCCCCATTCGTTCATCTGTTGCTGCAATTGCCGTTGCACGGCCTGCTTCTGTCCGGGATCGGACATCATATTGATCTGCCGTCTCTGTACCCTGACCTCTTCAGCGAGGCTGGCAGCCGGCACCTGCGATATCCGAAGCGACGCGATACGATCGGCAATCGGAGCCGGCAGTGCATCGTCCTTATCCGGATGAAGCTGAGCGGCAATGAATCCGGCCATTCCCTCCCGCTCGGCAGACTGGGCTAGGGCGGGGGTTACACCCCAGCTTAACCGGTTGAGGACCGCCAGGTCATGCCCATCGATGACCCGTTTGGCCGTTGTCTTTGCGGGCGTCAGTGCCATCTGCGGGATTTGCATTGCGCAGCCGACGAGAATTGCAGCGATCGCCGTCACCGAAAGACGCAGGGGAAGACGGATCATCGCGCGAAATTCCTGCGTGGCAGGCCGCACAATACCCGCGTCAGTTGAACGGCAGATGAATTGCCGTCGCGCGCCCGTAATGTTTGCGTGAACAAAAAAGGAACCGGCGCAAAAAACCGTCTAAACTCAGAAATCCGGGCGCAGCGACTGCGGAATCTCCCTCGCTGCATCGTGAAAATAGTCGGCCGTATTCGCTCCGGTTACGATCAGCAACATCGCGCGGCCGACCCGCAAATCAGCAAAATTCCGCATCGGTTTCCGGTTCCGCTCGAGGACAGCGGCAATATCGCACGAAGCGGTGAAGGCGGTCATGCCCGATGAATGCGCCATGAACACAAGACTTCGCGCCCGTTCAGATGGCAGGAACGGGCCACGAGGCTGGCGCGTACCAAATTCAGCCAACCACTTAAGGAGTGGACCCATGAAGAAGATCGCAATCACCCTCAGCGCGCTCGCCGGCATCGTGTTCCTGTCCGGCTGCGCCTCCGACTATTATCCCGGCTATGGCAGCGTCGCTTACAACTACGACTATGACTACGGATATCGCCCGATCCACCATTTCTATTTTGTGGACGGCGTCCGCTATGACTGCCTGTACAACTACAACGTGGCTTTCTGCGGATAACAAGTTTGCATCCGGGCTGATGGGCGTCCGCACAACGCGCACCGGTCCGTAAACGGCATGATCCGGTCAAGCACCGGGTCATGCCGTTTTTTTTTGCAAAGCAGAACAAATCTCAGCGCGTTCCCGGCTTCCACTTGCCCGGCACGGCTATTTCCAGGCGGCGTAAACCGGCCGGCTCACCAGGAACTGCGAATCGGCGCCCTCACGCGGGCGGAATTTCTGGACACGTCCGGAATCCACTTCCGCGACGTAAAAATTGCCATCCTGATCAACGGAAAATCCGTGCACACCCCAGAAGCCGCCCGGAAAATCGCCCCAAACACCCCAGGCGTAGAGCAGATGCCCCTGCAGGTCGTATTTTAGCATCCTGGATGTTCCGCGGTCGAAGGCCCAGAGATTCCGGTCGGCGCCAACATAGATCAGATGAATGTCGGAAGGATCGGCCCCAAAGCTCCAGTCATACAGGAACTTGCCATTCTCATCGAACACCTGGACGCGATGATTCCCGCGATCATTCACGAACACGCGACGGGTCGAGGGATCAACCGCGATCCCGTGCACATTGTTCATGTAACCCGGCCGCTTCTCGTTTGGCGTGACGCCCTTCTGCCCCCAATCGAGCAGGAATTTGCCATCCTTGTCGAATTTCGCCACCCGCGTGCCGTTGTAGCCGTCGGCGACGAACATGGTGCTGTCCGGCAGCCATGCGATATAGGTCGGGCGATTGAAATGCGTGCCGTCGGCGCCGGCGACCGTCGGTGTGCCGATTGTCTGTACCAGCTGTTTCCCGTCATGGGTGAATTTGTAGATCGCATGCATATGGTCATCGACCACCCAGACATGCTTCTCGGGATCATAGGGATTGATGGTCACGAAATGCGGCCGCTTCAGGATCTTGTCCCATTGCGTCCAGCGCTCGACAATGTCGCCTTTGGAGTTGATAACGACGATGCAGTTTTCCCAATTCGCATCGACGCCGAGTTTCCCGTAATACAGCCGCATCCCGTCGCGTGGGTCCTGCCCCGTGCCGCCGGCGGCAGGCGGCGACGATACGGTCGCATCGCGCCAGGGCAGCCGGCCAATGGGGAAAAGGATGCTCGGTCCGAATTCATCGAGTTTCCGGGTTTGAGGACGCATCAGGTTGGGCAATTCGCCGCGCTGAAGGACGAAAATCCGGTCCGGACTTTCCGCAAATACGCTTTGACCCGCCCCCCAGGTCCACTTCTCGTTCCCCGGCAACGTGCTGATGTTCTTTGGCCAACCCTTTACGACATCATAGGCGCCGAACATGTCCTGCCCGCCGACCGCGCCTGGAAAAACAGCGAAGCCAACTCCCGGCCGTGGCACCAACTCAATCGCCGCGCTCCGCTCGGCGACTTGAAAACCACCAATGCCCCCCAGCAGGACTGCAACAATTGCAAGGTGAATTTTTTTCATGGGTTTCCTCCAAACTGCCCGACCACACTGTTAGCACAGCGATATGCGTGACGTTGAGAGATTCAAGCTGCAACCCGTTGTTCATGACGGGAGCGCATTTTCCCGGTAACTCCGGTCGATATATCTGTCCGCATTGCCCGGAATAACGGAAGCCGCGGCATAGCGCGAGCGCAGGCGCAACACGCGTTCGATACCCGCAACCTGCAACCGCCCATCGGGAAAAAAGCCGCCCCCGTTCTGCACCATGCGCGCATGGCTCGCCCCGGCGAGTGCGCGCGTGATGCCAGGGACGTTCCGCACAAGGATCTCGCAGGCATGGGATTCGTTTGCCGGCTCATACAACCAGCGGATCGCTGCGACATATCCGCGGATAAAATGCTCGACGAGTCGCGCGTTTGCGGCCGCCCAACTGCGCCGCGCTGCGCCAACATTGCCCTGGTAAGGGCGCTCCGCCTGCCCGATCACGCGCAAGCCCCGTTGCTCGGCCAGAAGCTCGTATGGCGTTGACAACAGGGTCGCTGCATTGCCGCCGCGGCAGAGATCTTCAAAACGCTGGGCCATGCCACCCACCTTTGCAATCCCGTACGCTTCCCTGCTCAACCCGGCCCGTTCCAGCATGTCGAACAACACGAAGGCGTATCCCGTGGTGGCCGCATCGACGGATACCGATCGTCCCCGCAGCTCTGCGGGGCTTGATATCGCGGACTGGGAAACGAGACTGAGAAAACTGTCGTCGCTGCCCAGAAAGGCAAAAAATTCAGGCTGGGCTCCAATCGGCGCTTCCCCCTGCCCGTCGACATAGGCGACGACGTTGTCGAATGCCGTCAATGCGATGTCGAATTCGCCGGCAGCCAGACCCGTCATTTGCGCAACCGAACCCGGGGTTGCATGCATTTCCACCCCAATTCCTTCGCGGGCAAAAAATCCCGTTTCGATCGCCACGAAAGAGGGCCAGTTGAAGCCGCCTGGAAAGGCGCTCACCCTGATCACGGGCGCCATCAGGATGCAGGCATTTCCGGCCGCGCCATCGTGTCGGGACGCAGGGCGAATACCAATACGGCTCCGGCAACAGAAGCCAGGCAAAGCTGTACGTCCCCGGCCGCAGCCCAGCCGAAGGCGTTGGCCAGCCACCCGATGGTATAACCGGCGACAGACGCGGCAGCATAGAAAGCGCTGACAAAAAGTCCCGATGCCTGGCCGGAGAGCCTGTCGTTCACCGCCTTGACGTGGCCCGCCGCGAGATTGACATAGATTGCGCCGCTGAACACGACGCCAAAGGCGAATGCAAGCACCGACTGAAGCGCAAAATTGGCAGGCCCGTTGAACAATAGCCAGCCGATGACGGCCGCGACCGCAAAGCTCACAGCGAGAACCGGACGAACCGGAAACCGGTCGCCGAGCAGACCCCCTCCGACAGAGACAAGAACGCCAAGACCATAAATGCTCATGATCGCGCCGGCGTCGCCGGGTGAGAAGTGCAACTGGCCACGCAGATAGGTCGGATACATGCCGAGGAAACCGAAAATCGACAGTCCGGAAATGGCACTGAGCAAAAGCAGCAACAGCGAGTTGCGATTGACCAGGGTATCCGCACCACCCGCCATGTTCGTGCGCGGCGTGACCGATGCAGTCACTTCGGTAACGGAGCTGCGGACAAATATCGGAACGAGCGCCATCACCGCGAAGCCAAGCATGCCGAAACATATCATCGGCGCCCGCCATGTGCCGTAAGCGGACAATATGGCGGCGCCCAAAGAGGGACCGATGACCGCGCCGATACCGAAGGCGCAATTCAGCGCGCCAACTGCTGCGCCACGATACCGAACGAAACAGGCCGACATGATCGCCAGAAGAGCGGTCAACTGCATCGCCTCGCCAATTCCAGTCAGTGCCCGAAACAGCAGCATATCGGCAAAACCACTGGCCCAGGCCGTCAGGATCGTCGCCACGGAAAAAATGAGTACGCCCGTCTGCGCTACGGATTTGCGTGCCATGCGCGACATCAGGTAGCCGGCGGGAATGCCGGCTACCGCCATGCCGATTGTGAACACTGTGGACATCAGTCCGGCCTCAGGCAGACTGAATCGGTATTCGCGTGCCACTTCCGGCAGGATCAACGGAAACAGCGTCCGGTCCATCGCATTGATGCAATAGGAGGACACGATGATTGCGACGCCGACCATGGCCACGGTTCTCGTGGGCGCCATCGGCGCGGCAGATTGCGCAACGCTATTGCTGCCGTTCATCATGGGGCAGCCGTTCCGTACCGCGCATCGGGCGCCAACGTCCTGTCGGCGTGGCAGCCGGAGCCATGCAACAGCCCAACGGTTTCGCAGAGCGGCAATCCGACCACGTTGCTGTACGAACCATTGATGGACCGGACAAAAGCCTCCGCCCGGCCCTGAATCGCATAACCGCCGGCTCTTCCGATGCCTTCTTCACTGGCTGCGTAAGCGGCCACTTCCTCCGCACTCAGCCGCTTGAATGCAACGCGCGTGACGCTTGCACGCAGTCTCAGTTTTCCCTCGGGTGAAATCAGCGCAACAGCCGTGATCACCTGATGTCGTCTTCCCGAGAGTTGCAGAAGGCAACGCTCCACCATTTGAACATTTTCCGCTTTGGGCAGAATGCGCCTGCCGAGAGCAACCACGGTATCGGCCGCGAGGACAAACACCGCCGGTTCGACGTTCGCGATACTCCGGGCTTTCGCCGTCGCGATTCGAAAGGCATAGGCGCGGACCAGTTCGCCTTTCAACGGAGTCTCGTCCACTTCCGGTGAAACGATGCGCAGTGGCACGATTCCCGCCTGGACCAGCAGGTTCGCGCGCCTCGGACTCGCGCTGGCGAGGACAAGCGGATATTCCGCCCCCACTGCGCCCCGGCTATTTGAAACGGTAGGTGATCCGCCCCTTGGACAGGTCATAGGGCGTCATTTCCACCAAAACCTTGTCTCCGACCAGGACCCTGATGCGGTTCTTGCGCATTTTGCCGGCCGTATGTGCGATGATCTCATGCCCGTTTTCCAGCTTGACCCGGAACGTCGCATTCGGGAGCAGTTCCGAGACCATCCCCGGAAACTCGAGCAGTTCTTCTTTGGCCATTCCGATCCAGGCTAGCGCAGCGCGCCGGGAGCATGCACTTGAGGACGCGAAAATCAAGCATCCGTTTTCAGACCGCGCTGCGACCGGATTGGATCACGCCTTCAGGCAGAGAGCTGAAATCAGCGTGAAGAGCCGCCGGGCGGTGCCGAAGTCCAGTTCGATTCGGCCCTGCAGCCGCCGAATCAGAAGCTGCGCCCCTTCATCGTGCAAGCCCCGCCGCCCCTGATCTATCGCCTCAAGCTGCGTGAGATGCGCCTCCTGCATCGCTGCAGAATAGCTGCCGCAAACCGTCTGATATTCCCGGATGACTCGCCTAAGCGGAGTCAGCGACAGCAGCAGCCGGCCATGAACGCTGAGGTCGGATAACCGGATTTCAAGAACCAACCGGTTTTCGGAAACCTGCAGCACAAGGCGATAGGGTCCTCCGGGCGACCCTTTCGGGCGAAACAGGTTATGTTCGAGAATATCGTGGATGGCGATCTGCGTTTCCTGCCGGATGACCGGCGAACGGGATGCCAGACCATCCGAAAATTCGATCGCCATGATCCGGTAACCGGAATCGGCCGTACTGATCGGCGCCCTCACTGCACGAACACCTTCTAAAGGGAAAGCTCTAATTGCGGTTTAGCCGAATGGCAATGGAATGACGATGAGCGGCAAGACCCTCGGACTCCGCCAGCGCCAGAGCCGCAGGTGCGAGCGAGGCAAGCGCATCGGCATCGCAGGAAACAATGGAGGTGCGCTTCATGAAATCGAATACCGAGAGTCCCGACGAAAACCGCGCGGTTCGCGAGGTGGGAAGTACGTGATTCGAGCCCGCAACATAATCGCCAATGGCTTCGGGCGTGTGCCGCCCAAGAAAAACTGCGCCGGCATGCCGCACCTGCGCGAACAGTTTGCCTGGATCCGCGGTCGCGATCTCCAGATGTTCAGGGGCGATGCGATCGATGAGAGCCGCCGCGTGCATCATGTTTTCAACCAGAATGATCGCTCCATAAGCGTTCCAGGAACGCGCCGCCATTTCCCGCCGGGGCAGGACCGCGAGTTGCCTTTGCACTTCATCCGCTACGGCATCGGCGAATTGTGGATCATCCGAAATCAGAATGGATTGCGACGAAGGATCGTGTTCGGCCTGGGAGAGCAGATCGGCAGCGATCCAGGCGGGATCATTGGCGCCATCCGCCACGACCAGGATTTCCGAAGGACCGGCAATGGAATCGATGCCGACCCGGCCGAAAACCATGCGCTTGGCGGCAGCCACATAGGCATTTCCCGGTCCCACAATCTTGTCCACCGGCGCGATCGACTCGGTGCCGTAAGCCAGCGCGGCGATCGCCTGCGCGCCTCCGGCACGGTAGATTTCCGTCACCCCCGCGATTTTTGCAGCCGCCAGGACCAGCGGCTGGATCTGCCCGCCCGAGGCCGGCGTAACCATTGCGATGCGGCCAACGCCGGCCACTCTCGCGGGTATGGCATTCATCAAAACCGAGCTCGGATAGACCGCCGTTCCTCCCGGCACATAAATTCCGGTACTGTCGAGAGCGTTCCAGCGCCAACCGAGGATTGCGCCCGCTTCATCCGTGAACGAAGCATCCGCCGGTATCTGCCGCCGGTGATAGGCTTCGATACGCCTGGCGGCGAACTGCAGGGCCTCAGCCGGTTCGCCGGGGCACTGTGCAAAGGCCGTGTCGATCTCAGCCTCTGATACCCGCAAGGTTTCGGGCGACAGGCTGGCCCCGTCGAACCGCTTCGAAAAGCCGATCAGCGCCGCATCGCCCCGCGAGCGCACTTCCGCGACAATGGCAGAGACCGCGTCCGAAACGTCGCGTTCCGCTTCGCGCTTTTGCTCCACCAGGGCAGCAAAATCCCGCTCGAAACCGGATGCCCTCGCATTCAGGCGCCGCGCCATACCGATTCAGGCTTCGAGATTGTGTGCGGGTCGGGCAACAGCCGGACGTGGCTCGCTCAAATCGGTGAGACAGGCGTCGATACATTCGACACTCAACCGGATGAGCCCCCCACCGCACAGCATGAGGTCGATGGTGCCGCCCCCGGAATCGGCGGGCGTGTAGTCGATGGCGAGAAGTTCAGCGAGCGCATCGGGATCGCCCTGCCGCACATCCCGCGACTGCACCTTCAATACGCTGTCGAAATGCAGTCCGGCCTGAACGCGCGCGCCCGCGTGGTGTTCGCCGCAATCTTCCCAGCAGAAGCGATTCATCACGACCACAAACCGGCGGCGGCGCGGGAGATAGACCATATCGCCGACACGCATGAGCGCGTCCTGCAAATGAGCGGATATGATCTTCAAGTCCTCCTCGTCCTGGGCAAGGAGTTTCAGTCCACTCATTCCTTCAACCGTTCGATATCCGCTCCACAGGATTTGAGCTTTTCCTCGATGCGCTCAAAGCCGCGGTCAAGATGATAGACGCGATTGACCACGGTTTCGCCCTCTGCGGCAAGGCCCGCCAGCACCAGACTGACCGACGCGCGCAGATCGGTTGCCATGACAGGAGCGCCTTTCAGCCGGCTTGACCCGTTTACGATTGCCGTATCGCCATCGACCCGGATGTCGGCGCCCATGCGCATCAACTCCGGCACATGCATGAAACGGTTCTCGAAAATGGTTTCCCGTATTCTCGACTGCCCCTCGGCCGTCGTCATAAGCGCCATATATTGCGCCTGAAGATCGGTTGGAAAGCCCGGAAACGGCTCGGTGGTGGCATCCGTCCCCCTCATATTGTGGCCATTGCGGACGATCCGTATGCCGAAGCTCGTGGGTTCGACTTCGGCGCCTGCGGATTGCAGCAGAGGGACCAGCGCCCCAATCAGAGGCAGGCTGGTGCTGGTCAATTCGACCTCGCCGCCGGCGATGGCGGCTGCAATGGCATAGGTGCCGGTTTCGATTCGGTCGGGCAAAACTGCGTGGGAGGCGCCGCGCAGTTCCTTCGCGCCTTCGACCACGAGCGTGCCAGAATCAACCCCTTCGATCCGGGCGCCCATCGCGATGAGACAGCGGGCCAGATCGCCGATTTCGGGCTCGCGCGCAGCGTTCTTCAGCACCGTTTTGCCCTGGGCGAGAGCTGCAGCCATCAACAGATTTTCGGTCGCCCCAACCGAGACGGTGGGAAATTCATAGACGGCGCCTTTGAGACCGTTGGGCGCTCTCGCAAACACATAGCCACCGGTCAATTCGATTTCCGCCCCAAGCGCGGCCAGGCCCCTGAGATGCAGGTCTACGGGCCGGGCGCCGATGGCACAGCCGCCGGGAAGCGAAACCATGGCCTCGCGATTGCGCGCAACCAACGGACCGAGCACCAGAAAGCTCGCGCGCATTTTGCGTACGGCGTCATAGGTCGCAAGGCTCTGCGGCCGCTTCGGGGCCTGTAACCTCAGGACGCCCCCGACATGATCTCGTCCGCTCATCTGCCAGGCCACGGCCACTCCAAGTTGCCGCAGCACGTCCGCCATGTACACAACGTCGGCAAGATTGGGCACGTTCGAAAGGGTTAGGGCATCTTCGGTCAACAGGCATGCCGCCATGAGAGGAAGCGCCGCATTTTTCGCGCCGCTGATGGGAATTTCTCCCTTCAGCCGTGCTGCCGCCCGTCACACGAATCCGATCCATGAAATTTCCTGCCTCTCGCCCGGTGAACCGTGTCCCGGATTGGGAACAGTCTCCAGTTAATTACGCTTTGAGGCGGTTTTCGGACCTCGCGATGGCATCGGCTTCAGCCCGCCCTGAGGTGCAACGCCAGAGCCAGGCCCCAAGCCTGAACTCGACGATTCCGCTTCACTTTCGCCGATGGCGGGATTCTTGCGCCGTTTAAGATTTTTCTTCAGTTCCTGGGCAAGTCTGGTCTTTCTTTCCACAGCCTTATCCGCGGCCATTGGCAAATCTCCAATCCTCTTCCGCCTTTCTGCAGCTTGGTCTATAGCAGCGGTCCCGCCCATCCACCGGCGGCCAAAGCCCGGTTGCCGCAGTAGCGTAGTGGTAGCGCAACCCCTTGGTAAGGGGTAGGTCGACAGTTCAATTCTGTCCTGCGGCACCAGTTTTCAAGGGCAGCCGCGACCGGAAAACCGTTCGGTCCGGCTCAGAGCGCGTAGCGGAATGAAAGCGCCACGTAATCCAGGAAATTGTGGTACGTGCCGCTTAGTGCGACCGCATGGGTGAATGGATCGATCGCATTCACGCTTCCGGTGATCGGCGGATCGGTGAAACCGAAATAATGCCCATAGCCGAAATCGACGACGGCGCCCGGCGCGACCGTATACCCAAGCCCGACCCCGAGCATGAACCGGTCAGAATCCGGCACGCCTACGGTCCGGTATTGATTGGTGACCGGCGTCTGATCCCAGCCGATGCCCGCGCGCAGGGCAAGTTGACTCGTGACGTGGTAGATGCCGCCCACACTGATCATCCAGCTGTCCCGATAATGCTCCGGTTGGATGAGAGGTGTGTTCGCGCTGGTGATAACAACCTGTTTGAAGCTGCTCCAGGTGTTGTATTGCAGCTCGGCAGATCCGGTGAATTCGGGTGACCAGTCATGCGTGAAACTCACCGCAGCGGTACCCGGAAGATCAACTCCGGAAGCGCTCGCCGGACCATTGACCAGTCCGAGAAGCGGATTTGCGCCGGTGAAATCGAGGCTGCCCGAGATCTTGTGGTTGACCCCCGATCGCCAGGTGAAGCCAAGCCGGGTCGTCGTATTCGGCTCGAGCAGCAGCCCGAGATTGTACCCGAAACCCCAATCATGGGCGTTCAGCAGAAAACTCGCGTCCGGAGCGGCAGGATTCTGGAAAATCAGGAATTGCGGAATTGCAGCCGATTGTTCCAGTTTCAGCCACTGCGCCGATACACCTGCGGCGACCGAGACCGTGTTGTTGATCCGCCAGGCGATGTTCGGATTGATATCGGCAGACTGGGCCAATGTCTTGATGCCCTGATAGCGGCCCGCGAACATCGATTTATAATTTACCGTATCACCGAAGGGCGCTGTCACCGCGAGGCCGGCCCTCAGATTATCGGTCAAACCGAAAACCGCGTAAAAGTCGGGAATGCCCGTGATCTGGCCTGCTTCGCCGCCCTGGGTTCCCGGAATCGGAATGGTGCCCGCAGCAGTCGCAGACCCGCTGAAATGTACCGACGGAAACACAACCGCCGCTCCCAGCTCCAGTTCCGGGCCGGCCAAATGCATCATCCCCGCGGGGTTATTGAAAACCGTTGCGGCTTCATCCGCCCGCGAAGCATCTCCTGCGTAAGCCATGCCGAGGCTTTCGGCGCTGTTCTCCCGCACCATGAAGCCCGACGCAGCTGCCGGGTTGCAGGCGAGCCAGGGTAGAACCGCGAGCGATAATACCGCCACTCGAACGAGATGCATCAGACGTCTCCCCTCGAACGCAGCCAGCGCGAAGTCAATTCGCGAATCGGCGCAGGTTCATCATTAACCATGAACTGGTTAACGCAAGCATAATCCCGGAGAGACACAGTTTCCGAAACAACCGGCGTGCCTGGAACCAACGAAACCCGGGGCGCGTGATGGAAATCGGAGGAGAGCAGCCGGAACCTTCTTTTAACCTCTTTTGGCTAAAAGACCGGAATTGTCGTCTCCGGGCCATCGGCCCCTTGGGAGTTCTTCATGCTGCAGGAGAAATTCCTACGTGCGATCGACTGGTTCATCGCGCCGGAGGCCAGAACCGACGCCGCCACATTGGGGCGTGCGCGTATATTCGTCTTCAGCCATCTCTTCGGTCCGGCCCTGGGGCACGCCATCAGTGTGTTCCTGTTTATCAGCGACAAGAATCGCGGCTTTCCCTTCTGGGTCATCGTCACCTCCATCACCCTGTTCTGGACTCTGCCGTTTGGTCTGAAATTTACCGGGCGGCTGCAGCCACTGGCGTGGTGCTCCGTCGAAAACCTCACTTTCGTGACGTTGTTCGGCTCCTATTATTACGGCGGGGTCAGTTCTCCCTTCCTGCCGTGGCTGCTGATCGCGCTACTGCTGGGATTCTTCTACATCGGAGAGCGCGCGTTCCTGGTACTCGGAATTTTCTGCGCCAACGTTGCCGGTTTTTATGTAGCCTATCTGGTGCGCGGCTCGTTTCCGCAGCACGTCGAACTCGCCGATCTTTCCGGCGTAGGCGTGGTCTCCGTCACGTCGGCGACAATCTACATGGCGATGATGGCCCTCTATTACGCCGATGTGGTGGCAAACCAATCGGGGCGGCAGCAGGAGGCGGCGCGGCATCGCGCCACCGCCGAGCGGCTCCGCAGGGCGATGGAAGAAGCTGAACGCTCGAACCGGCAGAAATCCGTATTCCTCGCCAAAATGAGCCACCAGCTTCGCACGCCGCTCAATGCGGTGATCGGCTACAGCGAGATTCTCCTGGAAGATGCGAAAGAAAATGAAGACGAACAGATTGCCGATCTGCAGCGAATCAACAGCGCCGGCAAGCACTTGCTGTCTCTTGTCACCGATGTTCTGGACATGTCGAAAATCGAATCCAACAAGACCGATCTCACGATTCAACCTTTCCATTTGAACGACTTCATCGACGATGTCGTCGCCACCGGGCGCAGCCTCGTGACATCGAAGGGCAACGAATTCATCGTCGACCGCGAACCGGGATTGGGAATTGTCATCTCGGATGAAACCCGGCTTCGCCAGGCGGTTCTGAACCTTCTCAGCAATGCCGGCAAATTCACCAAATCTGGCCGCGTGACACTGTCCGCCTCGCGACAGACCGAGCGCGGCGAGGACTGGATTCTGGTTTCCGTCACCGACACGGGAATCGGCATCAGCCAGGAAAATCAGCAGAAGCTGTTCAAGGATTTCAACCAGGCCGATGCTTCAACGGCCAGCAAATATGGGGGCACCGGACTTGGGCTCGCGCTCAGTCAGCATCTCTGCCGGATGATGGGGGGCAATATCGAGGTTCAAAGCGAATTTGGCCGCGGTTCGCGTTTCACCGTGCGAATTCCCGCCTATCTGGAGCAGCATCGCGCCGGAAGGGCAGCGCTGGCCGCCGTTGCTTCCGGGAAATCCGAATTGCAACAAAGCTATGCCGCCTGATTCGCGTTCACAAATTCTCATCGCGGGCGTGGAACCGTCCCGGGCCGGGGCAATTGCGTCCGTGCTCCGCATTCGCGGTATGCACAGCCAAATCATGGGCGAGGCAGAGGACATCCGCCAGGCGATCCGGGAACTCCGGCCCGATGCCGCGATACTCGAAGCCAACCTGTTTCTCGGGCTCAAGCGAAGCGATGCCGTTGTTGAATTCCCCTGCGTTGCGCTCGGATTCAGCGTATCGACCGAACTGGCGATTTCGGCCTTCCGGCTGGGTGCTTTCGACTTTTTCCAGGAACACGATCCTGCCGATGAAATCGCGGCGGCTATTGCAACCGCAACGGTAAATCGTCCGGACGGCCGCACCGGTACACCCGTCCAGTTTCTCTCACTGTTGAGGGCGAAAGAAGCGGCGGAAGCGGCATATCGCGCGAAATCCGAATTTCTCGCGACCATAAATCACGAACTCCGCACGCCCCTGAACGCAATCATCGGTTTCTCGGAACTGATGGCCAGGGAAGTATCCGGACCGCTTGGCCACGCGAATTACAAGGCTTACGTTGACGACATCCGTGTCAGCGGACTTCATCTGCTCGGCATCATCGATGAAATCCTCGAGTTCTCGAAAACCGAGGCCGGAAATATCAGCCTTGATGAGACCTATGCGGATTTGCGCGAGGTGACGCAAAGCGTGTTTCGGCTGATCGGCCCACGGGCCCGGGAGGCCGGCGTTCACTTCCAGAACGAGATCCCTGCCGATTTGCCCCTGTTGTGGTGCGACGAACGCAAATTGCGCCAGATGCTGATCAACCTCACCAGCAACGCGGTCAAGTTTACCCCGTCGGGAGGCGCCATTACGATTGCCGCCCTCTGCACCAAAAACGAATACACGGTCAGCATTTGCGACACCGGTATTGGAATCGCCGAGAACGATCTCCCGCGTGTCCTGCAGCCCTTTGTGCAAGTCGATAACCAGTTGAACAGGCGCCATCAGGGCGCCGGGCTTGGTCTCACGCTCGTGAAGACGATGATGGAAAAGCATGGCGGCGTTTTGCGGCTCGAAAGCAGCCTCGGGCGCGGCACCAGGGCCCATCTGATTTTTCCGGCAGAACGCACCGGCACGACTGCCAGTCCGCGGCCCCTGATGAAGGTGGTTACCAGATGACGAGTGCTATCGCTCCCATGCTGGCGCGTGCCGGCAATTGGCTGATGATCCTGCCGACCCGGATCTATCCGGTGCTGGATTTTTTCGTTCCTGATCAGATCAAGGCCGACAACGAAGCCCATCAACGGGCACGCATGTTTCTGATCAGCCATCTTTTCGGACCAATTCTCGGTCATACGATTACCGTATATCTTTATCTGCTCGATCCGACTTCGGGCATCGGGCTGCGCGCGCTCGCAGCTTCAATCACCATCTTCTGGGCATTCCCGTTCCTGCTCCGCCTGACCGGCTGGTACAATTTTCTGGCTGTTCTCTCGATACAAAATCTGACTTTTGCGGTGGTCTGGGGCTGCTATCACTATGGTGGCATCAGTTCGCCATTCCTGCCCTGGCTGCCGACCATACCCCTGCTCGCCTTCTTCTATCTCGGATCGGGCCCCTGGCAGCGGGCGCTCGTGATCGGACAACTCGGCGTCAACCTGCTGATCGTCTACGCCATTTATGCCTGGGGCCTTTCCTTTCCGGAACACGTTCCGCTGGAAAGACTCTCGGGCATCGGCATAATTTCGACGATCTGTGCCGCGATTTATGTCTCGATGATGGCGCTTTATTACGCCAATATTGTCGCCTCACAGTCGGAACTGGAGCGCGAAGTTGCTCTGCATCTGAGCACCGCCCGGCAGTTGCGCGCCGCAAAAATCGAAGCGGACCGCGCCAACCATGCGAAATCGGAATTTCTTGCAAAGATGAGCCACGAGTTACGGACCCCGCTGAACGCCGTGATCGGCTACAGCGAAATGCTGCTGGAAGACGCGCAGGAATCCGGCAGAGAAGCACAGCGGGCAGATCTCGCGCGAATCCACAGCGCAGGCAAGCATCTGCTGTCGCTGGTGAGCGACGTGCTCGATCTCTCGAAAATCGAAGCCGGCAAAATGGAGGTCTACCCCGAACGTTTTGAATTGTCGGTTTTGCTCAAGGAGATCGGGCGCAGTTGCGAATCCGCCATTGCAGCCAATGGCAATCGCCTGGAAATGACTTTCGCCCCCAATCTCGGATTTGTTGAAACGGACCGGGCGAAACTGCGGCAGACGATCGGCAACGTGCTGAACAATGCCGGGAAATTCACCCGTAACGGAAGTGTCACCCTCGCCGCCCAGATCCGGAATGGCTGGATCGAGCTGTCGGTCCGCGACACAGGCATCGGCATCAGTCCGGAAAATATTACCAATCTGTTCCAGAATTTTGGTGAGATGGCGGGCGCCACCGTGAGCAAATATGGCGGGACCGGTCTTGGTCTCGCGATCAGCCAGAAGCTCTGTCATTTGCTGGGCGGTGACATTGGCGTGGAGAGCACGCTCGGCAAAGGTGCGCTGTTCACCATTCGCGTGCCGGCCAAGTGCAATCAGGAAGTCACATCGGAAACTGCCAGCGTCACCGTTCCGATCCGCTCGCGGGCAGAGTCTGCGCCGCGCAAAATTCTGCTGATTGACGACGACCCCGCGGCGCTCGATCTCGTGCAGCGGATCATCGCCAAAGAAGGCTATATCCCCATCCGCGCGCAAGGCGCGCGGGAGGGGCTGACGCTGGCCTGGAATGATCCTCCGGCCGCCATCATTCTCGATGTGGAAATGCCCGGGCTTTCGGGCTGGGACGTGCTTCTTACGGCAAAAGCCGATGACGAGCTCAGGGACTGCCCGGTTATTCTCGTCACTTCGAACGACGATATTCACAAGAGCCGCCTGCTGGGGGCATCCGCCCATCTCATCAAGCCGATCGATCGTGAATCGCTGCTGGGAGCACTTAAGCAATTTTGTCCGATTCCGGTGCCTGCGCTGGTTGATGCCCCCATGGCGCTTGCGTCCTGACCTGGAGACTGTGTGATGACGAAAATCCTTCTGGTTGAAGACAACGAATTCAACCGCGACATGCTGGGCCGGCGGCTCCAGCGCAACGGTTTCGCGGTGTGTTTTGCGGTCGATGGCTGGGGTGGCGTGGCGATGACGGAGTCGGAGATGCCCGATCTCGTGCTCATGGACATCGCGCTCGGCGAAATGGATGGCTGGGAGGCGACCCGGCTCATCAAGGCCAATCCGAAAACGGCCCGAATTCCCGTGATCGCCCTTACCGCTCACGCGCTCGCTTCCGATCGCGAGACCAGCGTTCAGGTTGGATGCGCGGAATACGATACAAAGCCCGTGGACATGCCGCGCCTGCTGGACAAAATCCGCCGTTGTCTTGGACCGACCCAGCCCGGAGCCCATTCCGCGGCTTGAACCGCTTTCCAGGATAGAGTTTTACCGGCCTCGGGGCGGGCGGGCGCCGGATCTATGCCAATTTCGGATCGTGTCTGCTCTACCCGCTTGGGAGCGGGTCAGATTTCCGCCTGAAGGTTGCTGAGCAGACCCCGCAACAGATTCAGATCAATCGGCTTCGACAGGTTGCCCGCGATCTGCAAACCGCGGGCCGAGGCGAGGCGGCCGGCAGATGTCCGCAGCCATTCGTCATGGCCGCTTATGATGACGATGCGGCCCGAGAATCCCGATTTTTCCAGGAGAGTGAACACATCCAGACCGTCCTCCTCCGGCATGCAGAGGTCGAGCGTGAGGATATCGGGTTGCCAGGCTCCAGAGTTCTGCCGTAGCGCGTCGGGACCCGCAGCAGCCCGGGATTCATAACCCAGCTTGTTGGCAACGCGCGCAATCAACTCGGCGGAATCGGCGTGATCGTCGATTGCAAGCAATCGCGCCTTCCGGCGCTGCTGATCCATTTTATCCTCCGGCCGCGCGCATGCGGAGCGGTTCGGCGAATGCCGGAGGCGGCGCATAGGCCTGTCCGGGATTCGTGGCATCGTTCAACGCTGTACGCAGCGCCGACACAAGCCGGTCGATATTTTCGCGCGTGTGCTTTGACATGACTTGCAGGCGGAACAGCGCGCTGCCGCGCGCCACCGCCGGGTATTCCACCAGATTTGCGATAACGCCCAACCAGTTCAGCCGGCCGCTGACCACCCGGGCGAAAGCTTCGTCGTCGATTTTCACGGATACAATCGCCGAAGGGTCGCCAAGAACCTCCAGACCTTCGCTGGCCAGGGCGCCCCGCAGGTAAAGACTGTTGCGCATCAGATCGGCGCGCAAATTGCGGCCCTCCTCCGAACGCACAATTTCGAAAGCCTTCATCACGGTAGCGGATTGCACCGGCGACAATGCATTCGAGAAGGTGCCGGAGCTGCCGAAATATCGCAAATATTCGCGCACGGCCGGCGAATTGCTGGCGACAAAACCACCATTGGAAGCAAAGGTCTTCGAGAAGCTGCCCATCACCAGATCGACCCTGCCCGTCATGTTCTGGCGGCCGATCTGCCCGCGCCCGTCTTCGCCGAGATTGCCAAGATCATGCGCTACGTCAACCAGCAGTCTGGCGCCGAATTCGCGACACAGCTCCTGCATGGCCCGGATGTCCGGCGAATCCGAATGCATCGAGAAAAGGCCTTCGGTGATCACCAGAATGCCGTTCTGCGTGTCCCGCGACCGGATATGGTTAAGCACACGGCGCACCGAGGGAATGCTCAAGTGCCGGTGCAAGTGAACATTGGGCGTGGACGCCAAGGCTCCATCCTGAAGGCAGTTATGGGCGAGCGCATCGATGACAACATGATCCTCCGCCCTGATCAGCCCGCGGATGGCGCCATAGCCGGCCGCCCAACCGGTAGGGTAGAGCAGCGTATGCTCCATCTGGAGGAATTCCGAGATCATGCGCTGCAAGGCCAGCGAGTACCGCGTGTTGCCCAGAAACGCCCCCGATCCGGCGCTGTGTACGCCGAATTCATCCACGGCAGCCTTAGCCGCCTCTTTGATCGCCGGATGGGAGGCAAGGCTCAGATAGTCCTGGGAAGCGAAATTGACGCCGCGAAACGGCCTGCCCGCATCGTCCTTGACCGAACAGAGCGGTTGCGGCGCCGTGTCGGTCGAACGCGAATACGGCCAAAAGCCATTCTGACGCCGTAAATCCTGCCAGCGGTAGAACGGCTCGACGCGGGAAAACAGGTCGTTTCCTTTCGGATCGCGATAATCGCGGAGACTCCCGGCCAGCGGGTCAAAAGACACGCCCCTCGTACTCAGGTCTCCCATTTTTCCACCTTGCCTGCCGGTCAAATCGTGAGAATTGGGGCGTTTGCCCCGTGGTCAGCCGGCCTGGGTAGAAAACAACAGAAAGATAAATAAAATCCAAAGATGCAAAGGAATAGGCACTTTCACGTCGTTTCATCTTTCCCCCTTTGAGGAGGAAGTGGCGGGCGGCGATAGCCCGAGGCGAAGGGGGGACCACAGCCATTCGGTGACGATGGCGCGCCCGCCAAAGCTCGTCGGGCAACCGGTCAGTCGCTGGCGGTCGGAGCGGGTCTGCCGTTTTGCGCGGTTACAGTGGCCAGCGGGTTCGGATTTACCGGCGTGCCCAGCAAAGGCGCCAACTGCGGCGCGAGCGCTTTCAGCAATTGTACCGACAGCGCGCTGGTGAAGTGATAGTTGCCAGAACTCGGTCCGCGGACAAATGCGGTCACCGTGCCGTAGAACCGGTCGCCAAGGAAGAACACGAAGGTCGCGGTGCGGTCCCTGGGTTCGGAACTGATCAGGTGCGCGCCGGCGCCGAAGTGCTCGTATTTGTTGTCGCTCGTCCCGGTTTTTCCGCCGACCGGCAAGTAAGATCCGCCGGGCTCGAGATAAGTCCCCTGCAACCGCGCACCGGTGCCGACCTGAACGACACCCTGTAGCGCGCGCCGCACCATTTCGATCATTTCCGGAGGATAAACTCTTTGCCCCTTCGTCGGCGCATAGCCGAGGTCAGTCTCGTAGGGAGTTGCGCCGCCGAGTTGCAGCTGCTCGATATCCGTCGTGGATTGCCGCACGCCGTTGTTCACGATGATGCCCATCAGCGCAGCCAGCGCATCGGGGCGGTCGCCCGAACTGCCGATAGCCGTCGCCAATGAAGGCACCAGCCGGTCAAACGGCCAACCCTGCTTCTTCCACTCGCCCAGCAGATCGGAGAATGCGTCTTCTTCGGTGATGATGCGGATGCGGACATTTTGCTGATGTTCGCGCTTGCTCTTGAAAAGCCAGCCATAGGCTTCCTGGCGCTTGTCTGCACTTGCCTCGATGATTTCGGCATGGTTCGCATCGGGATGGGCGATCAGATATTGGCCGAGCCACAGCTCCAGCGGATGCACATGCGCCACATAACCACGATCCGCTAATGACATCCGGTCCGGACCGTAGTTTTCATAAAGCTCCAGAATTTTCTTTTCGTCAGGCGCAGCAGCCGCGTGACTGGCCAGGAATTGGCGGAATTGCTGGATCGAAGCCTCGGGTTGAAGCGAGCGGAAAATCACCGCGAGATGCGGCGCGGAGCCTCCGGTCCGTTGCAGCATGAAGGCGAAAATCTGCTGAACGTTCTTGCCCTTCAGATCCTTGTAGAAATGGTTCAGATAGGTCGAGCCTTCCTGATCGGCGAAACGCTTCAGGTAGTCTTCGCGCTCGTCCTGATCGAGCGGTTGCAGCGTGCCCTTTCCATGCGCCGCGCGCTCGTCCATGTAATAGGTGGTGATGTCGCGCATCAGGCGGATGAAGGCGAGATTCACCGAATGCGCAAAGGCGTCCTGCACGGTGAAGACCTGGTGATCTTCCGAACTTTCGAAATTGTGGAAGTAGTGCAGACCGCCGCCGGTGAAGAAGCTCTGGCTGGTGTCGCCGGAGTACCGGCGTTGCATCGCAGCCTCCATGATGCCCTTGAGGCTGTGGTCCCGGTTATCCAGAAGATAACCGATGGCAAACTGACTCAGCGGGTCGCGCGCATTGCGTGCAGCAGTCCTCAGCGCGGCCGGTGAATCATTGAGATGCTGCTGCCGGATAGTCTGGATGATATCGAGATAAGCGAGCAGCGTTCGCAGCTTCGCGGTCGAGCCCAGAATCAGCTTTGAGCTGCTGTTGATGTCAAAAGGTTCGTCCAATGTATCGGCATGCACGCGCAGCACATTGCGATCGGGCTGCCGCTCATAAATGACGACGCTGTAATTCACCTGCGCGGGATCGTCATTGGGGCTGAGCAGCTGAAATCCCACCATGCCCAGCGCGTTCACCGTCGCCGGGCTTCGCAGACTGCGCAAAACTTTGCTGACCTCGTTCTGCACCGGCGCGTCGATCGTCGTCGTGGCATTCAGGTCGAGCCTGTCGAGCGCATAAAGATTGGGAGCATCGAGAACGCCAAGGAGTTCGCTGCGGATCGCGTTGCTCGCCTTGTGGCTGACAAAGGACACAGGGGCCGGCGCTGGCGGCTGGGCACGGAATTGCAGAGGCGTGTTCAGGGCTGCATCACGCAATTCCGGACTGATCACGCCTGCCTTGGCCAGCAATTTGAGATTGGTGTCGGTAATCGTTTCAAGAGACTGGTGGTCCTGCAACAGATAATAGGCAGGGCGCCGCTCGGCTATCATCAGGCTGAGCACCTGTTTGTAGATCGTCGCTTTCTGCTGGAGATTGTCGGAAGAATCCGGCTCCGACAGGACACGGTTGGCGGTGTTGAAATCGCTTCCGTACCAGACCCTCAGCCCATCGGCGACCCCGATGACCTCGCCATATCCCGGCCGCGAACTGAGCGGCGTGGCATTGATATAGGCGGTGACCACGTGCTTGCGCGCGTCGATCGTGTTCGGCCCGTCCATATAGGCGCGCGTCGTGGCGGCCGTCATCTGGAGCAGCTTGTCGAACACACCCTGCGTGCGCCCTTCCGGATCGTGCTCGAATTTTTCGATCTGGGTCGCCAGCGTGCTGCCGCCGCCCTGTGAATGGTGGTTCAGCATCGACGCGACCTGTCCGCCGGCCGCATACAGGAAGCGCTGCCACTCGATCGCCGGGTTCTGGTAGGGGTGATTGGTCTCCAGCAGCGTATGGTTTTCAATGAACAGCAAAGTCTCAACCATCAGCGATGGAATGGCGCTGAAATCCTGGTAATAACGCTCCGGATAGCTCGCGGCGTAAAGCAGCCGGCCATTGCGGTCGCGGAGCTGCAAGCCGGCGGCCGGCTTCTCGTGATAGACCGCATATCCATGCCGGGCGGCAAACCGGTCCAGTGCAGGCGACAGATCGGCCTGTTTGGTAATGGTCAGTCCGCGCGACTTCAATGCCGCGACATATTGCGGGATATGGCTGTAGCCAAGCCGGGTATCGTAAGGCCCGCCGGCCGGAAAGCGGATGCGCGGGCTTGGCCCGTTCACCAGCCCGTACGACATTTCACCTGCCCAGCGTGTGAACAGCACGGACTGCAGCAGCGAAGTCTGGGTCTCGAACCACAGCGCGCCCGCCACGAGAAGCAGCAAAATGAAAAGGATCAGCCATCTCAACTTCGGCCGGCGGTCCGCCGAGGGAGGTTGATTATTCGCGAGAATGCGACCCGCCACCGTTTACACCCCTTGTTGTTGCCGAACTTAGCAGCGGCGTCATGAACGGCTGCTAAACGGATCGCGAATTGGCAAAGTTCCGTCATCCTGAATAATTGACGCAAGAGACGACCGTCGTCCCGCCACGTCCGCGATTGCTCAACGGACGTCCCAGCCAATCATCTATGCGAAAATTCGAACCTCTGCCCCGGCAACCGTAACGCCGCATTTCCTGCGCCAGTTTCGCGGCAAATTTACGGCGCTTTCGGAGTATGATGCGCGCATGTGGCGGGGAATGCGCGCAAGGAAAAAGACGGATGGGGCAACTCCTGCTGCCTGTCGGCGTCTTTTGACTCGTTATGCGGCCTTGCCGGCACGTCCGGACTTCCTACCGCATGAAGTCTTTTCATTGCCACCCATCGGGAGAAGGCCATGGCTGCTCAAATTTTCAATGTCGATATCCTTGCGATTCAGCCATTGATTGCGCTGATTATCGGGATCCTCATCCTCCTGGTCCCGCGCTTTCTCAGTTTCCTCGTCGCCATCTACCTGATCCTGATCGGCGTATCGGGCCTCTGGCCGCATCTGCTGGCACATTGAGAATTTCAACTTCCATGGACCGGAATGAGAGACGACTTCGGCGAGAAAGGGCTTAGCCGCCCTTCTCCACGGCCGAAATAACCGTGCTCTCGGTCAGAAGCTGCGGCAGCACAACCGGGCTCGCGGCGTGCGGCGGAAAATAGAGATAAAGCGGCACGCCCGAGCGGCCGTGCCGCGCCAACAGTGCCGTTATGGCCGAATCCTGATTTGTCCAGTCGGCCCTGAGGGCTGCCACATTGTGCCCGGCAAAGGCACGTGCCACCGGCCCTCCGGACAGCGCCAGCTTTTCGTTGACGAGGCAGGTGATGCACCAGGCCGCAGTGGCGTTGACAAAAACGGGCCGGCCCGATTGCTGCAAAGCCGCGAGTTTTTCGGCGCTGAACGGCTCGTAATTGATCGATTGTCCCGCCGGCGCGGTGCCCTGATGTTCCGGGAGCGTCCCCCCTGCAGTTTGCGCAACGAGTACTCCGGCGCCGGTCAATGCGACGACAGCAGCTGCGGAGCGTAGCCACCGCACCACGCCGCCGCTCGCGCCAACGCCAATTGTCCACAGTGCAAAGGCCAGCATCGTCGCGGCCGCAAGCGCTGCCAGAACGCCCGACGATCCGGCTTGCAGGCTTAGGACCCAGATCAGCCAAACCGCGGCCCCGTACATTGGAAAGGCGAGAAGCTGCCGAAATAGGCTCATCCACGGGCCCGGGCGCGGGAGAGCGCGCAACAAACCAGGCGCAAATGACAGAGCCAGGAAAGGCGCCGCGAAACCAAGCCCCAGCGCCGCAAACACAGCGAGCGCAAGAGACGAATCCGCTGTCAGCGCATAACCGGTCGCCGCGCCCATGAAGGGGGCGGTACACGGCGTGGCAACCAGTACCGCCAGAACGCCGGTGAAGAAACTCCCCGCATGACCGGATCTGCCTGCCAGACCAGCGCCGAAATTGGCAGGAATTCCGATTTCATAGACACCGGAGAGGTTCAGTCCGATGGCAAACATCAGAAGGGCCAGAACCGCAACAAACAACGGTTGCTGCAGCTGAAATCCCCAGCCGATCGCAACGCCGGCCGAACGCAAAGCCAGCAGCACAGCCGCGAGCGCGATGAAACTCAACACCGCACCGGCGGCATAGGCCAGACCCGACGCCTGCGCAGCATGCGTGTTTTCCCGCTTCGCCGCCAAAGCCAGCGCTTTCATCGACAGAACCGGAAAAACACAAGGCATGAGATTGAGGATCAAACCGCCGGCGAAGGCGAACAGAATGGCAAGGGCCAACGGTAACACCGCTTCCTGGCCAATGGGCATCGCGGTAGGAACAACGCCGGGCGTGGCGCTGATGTCCAGCGCAGTGACCTCGCCGCGGGCGCTTGTCAGCACCAGCAGGCCGGCCACATCGCGTATCGATTTCCGCTTTTCGGGAGATGCAAGCTTGTAGCCGGGAGCTGACTCCAAAACGAGGCCGGCACTGCTGCCTTCCTCGCGCTGTGGTGCGGCCGCTTCGACAATTCCATCTGCGTATGGATAAAAGTCCACGCCGCTCGGTGGATCCTGCACCAATGCCGGATTTTCCAGCAGCAGCGCAAAGCGTTTGGCCGCGACATCGTAGCGGGCAGCCCAGGACGATTTCTGGGGCAGATGCGCGCGCGTGAGGCTGAACAGAGGAGCGGCCGTTGAATCCACCGGGGGCGTCACTGCGATTACCGGCAGGCGAAGCGCCAGGTGGGTATTTTCCGGAATGCACACGTCGTTACACACCAGCCAGGTCACATCGGCGGAAATTTCGGCGGTGCTTCCCGGCTGTGCATTCTGCGGCGCAATGACGTCGCTCAACAGCGCGACTTCGCCCTCATAACCGAAATTCATCAGTGGGCCGACCGGCAGGCGCTTTGGATAAGGCCATTGCAGAGCCCCGGCCGTCCAGCCGGGCGGCATATGCCAGTTCACCGTCGTTGGGGCGCCGGAATCGCCCGGATTGACCCAATAAGTATGCCAGTTCTTCCGGATCGCTTCCTTCAGTGCGATCGTGATCGTGCCGCCCGGCACAACGCCATCGCGCTCCACGATGAGGGAGGCTTCGACTTTCGCCCTGTCATCCGGAACCCCGCCCGTTTGTGCCACGGCAGGAACCGCCGCGAAAATGAGGCCAAGGAGAGCGAGGACGAACCGGGTCATGGTCTATCTATACTCCGGGTGATCATTGCGAAAAAGGTTAAGGCGTGAGCCTCGCAATCACGTGAGAACGATGACGCAGGTGCCTCGTGCGGTTGCGCTTTGCGCCGCCCTACTGCCAAATCGGAGATGGGGGTAGCGGATGCGCATCACGGGCGGCAGACTGAGGGGTCGGGTCCTGGTTGGGCCGCAGGATGACCATGTACGGCCGACTTCGGACAAGGTGCGGCAGGCGCTATTCAATCTTCTGGAACATCACCCTGCGCTCGCGGATTTCTCGCTTGAAACGACCCGTGTGCTCGACCTCTTCGCCGGAACCGGAGCACTGGGCCTCGAGGCGATTTCGCGCGGCGCAAGTTATTGCCTCTTCATCGACGATTCCGCCGGGAGCCGGGCCCTTCTCCGGCGCAATGTCGAGGCGCTTGGACTGACCGGTGTAACCAAAATCTGGCGACGAAATGCGGCTGAGCTGGGGCGGCTTGATACATTATCGCCGTTTGGGCTTGCATTTCTTGACCCGCCCTATGGCAGGGGACTGATTGTGCCGGCCCTCGATGCCCTCATCGAGGGCGGCTGGCTGCTGCCGAAGGCGGTTGTCGCCGCGGAAACCAATGAGAGCGAGTCGATCGAACCGGCCCGTGGCTATGCATTGATCGATCGGCGTGTCTATGGCGACACGGCCGTCTCGCTGATCAGACGTCAGTCCAATCAAACTTAGTGCCTGTCCCGGAACATATTGAATTGGATAAATTGTTTGTGATTCAAGAGAGGTGGCCCTGATTCGAGGATGGTCACCAATGTGGACGGCAAAAAACCGCAAGCGATACGACCGCAGCCGACTGCGTTACCCGAGCGATCTGACGGATGAGGAATGGGCACTTGTTGCGCCGCTGATTCCACCGGCCAAGCGCGGAGGCAACAAGCGTCATGTCAATGTGCGCGATGTGATGAACGGCATCATGTATGTCTTGAGCACGGGCTGCCAGTGGCGGGCGATCCCGAAAGACCTCCCGCCACGCAGCACGTTGTTTGACTATCTTGATCTCTGGAGTTGGGACGGCACGCTGGAACGCATCCATCACGCGCTCTATGTGGAATGCAGAGAGCGAGAAGAGCGAGAAGCGAGCCCCAGCGCCGCGATCATCGACAGCCAAAGCGTGAAAAGCGCCGAAAAAGGGGGCCGTACATCGATCCGCATGGCTACGATGCGGGAAAGAAGATCAAGGGCAAGAAGCGCCACCTTCTCGTAGATACGCTCGGTCTGCTGTTGAGCGCTGTCGTTCATTCCGCCGGCATCCAGGATCGCGACGGTGTCGCGCTCGTCCTCGACAAACGCACGCGTGCCTTGTTTCCGTTCATTCTGCGATCTTTGCCGATGCGGGCTATCAGGGACCGCGCGCCGCGATGGCAGCCGCTGCGAGCGGAAAGCTGGGTCATCGAAATCGTCAAGCGCAATGAACTGCACGCCTTCGTCGTGCTGCCCAAACGATGGATCGTTGAACG
Organism: uncultured Alphaproteobacteria bacterium; assembly: GCA_963747255.1. Taxonomy (GTDB): domain Bacteria; phylum Pseudomonadota; class Alphaproteobacteria; order Micropepsales; family Micropepsaceae; genus CAIYRG01. The sequence goes on along the minus strand of CAVVEG010000005.1, from coordinate 210,068 downwards.
TACCATCGCGTGGCTCAACCGATGCAGAAGGCTTGGCCAAGGATTGGGAGAACCTCAATCGCAAGGCGCTGGCATTCATGCGCCTCGCATCAATCCGCCTCATGCTGCGAAAACTTTGCAATCCAGTATGATGTTTCCGGACAGACTCTTAAGGACAGCCGTCACAACAAGTGAATCGGATTGGGGCTGGACGGCCCATGTGGTGATGTAACTCGGGGCGGCGGGATTCCTGAGATGGCGCTGCGACAGTATGTTGGCCGGCATGATCAACAGGCAAGCGATTCGGCAAAGATGGGCGTCCGTCGGCTCGAAACTCGACGAGCGCGGACGGCGGGTGTTTGCAGCCGGGGAGGTCCGCGCGGCAGGCTGGGGCGGTCTGGAGGCGGTCTCTGAGATCACGGGGCTCGCGCGCTCGACCATCGGCCGGGGACGGAACGACCTCGCGCCGACCCCTGCCGAAAGGCCGGGTGCGCCGCAAGGGTGGAGGCCGGCGGCATCTTTCGAGCCAGGACGCGACGCTGATCGCGATCTGCGCAGCCTCGTCGAGCCGGCCACGCGCGGCGATCCCATGCGGCCGCTGTTGTGGATGTCGAAGAGCCGCGACAACCTGGCGGACGCGTTGCAGAAACAGGGCCACCGGATCAGCGCCAGCAGCGTGAAGAGACTGTTGCCGTCGCTTGGCTATAGTCTGCAGGCCAACCGCAAGACCCGAGAGGGCGCGAATCATCCCGATCGCGATGCGCAGTTCTGCACATCAACGAGCAGGTGATGGCCGCCCTGGCTGGCGGCGAACCCGTCATCTCGGTCGATACCAAGAAGAAGGAATTGGTTGGCAATTTCAAGAACGATGGCCGGGAATGGTCGCCCAAAGGCGAACCGCGAGCCAGTGAAGGTGCACGACTTCAGATCAAGCAGCTCGGTCGCGCCGTGCCCTACGGCGTCTATGACATCGGCGACAATGCCGGCTGGGTCAGCGTCGGCACCGATCACGACACCGCCAGCTTTGCCGTCAACGCCATCCGCCGCTGGCTCGACGCGATGGGGCAAGAGCGCTACCCAAAAGCCAGCGAGTTGACGATCACGGCCGATGGCGGCGGCTCGAATGGAACGCGGGTCCGGCTGTGGAAGGTCGAGTTGCAAAAGCTCGCCGACGAGACGGGCCTCGTGCTCCACGTCCATCACTATCCGCCCGGCACGTCGAGGGGAGTAGGCCGAAGGGATTGCACCTCCGGCCTCTCGCAGAACGGTGCATGAGTCTCTCGACTCACACCGCTCCCATCAGGCAAACGCGCCAATACTGCTTTGATGCCAATGAACAAACAGTCTGCGCCGCTTCTTGGCAATGGAACCAATCATTTGGCCAGCCTGTATTTTACGTCCTGCATAGCGCTTGTACTTACGCATTGCCCACGCGATCAATGTGGCGTTGACGTACCTCCACACCGAATGAAGTGCTGCTGGGGAGTAACGGCCATAGTAGTTCAACCAACCCTGTAAGATTGGGTTGATATCTCTGGCGATGTCCGCCAACCGCACGTGTGTGCGTCTGCGTAGCTTTAGCTCCCGGATTTTCTGCCGCATGGCTTTTAGGGATGACGCGCTGACTTGAGGTCCATATCCCGTAAACAGTTTACGATTACGATGCATGGCTGCCCTTGGCCTGAAGCAGTATCCGAGGAAGTCAAACTTCGTATTCGGATAATTGCTTTTGCGTCGCCCGTCCTTGCAGTAGACGATCTTGGTCTTTTCCGGATGCATTTCTAGTTGGCATTCCGCCAGTCGGTTTGCCAGCGCTGCTTTCATCGCAATTGCTTCGGCTTCCGTTCGGCAGTGCACCAATCCATCATCTGCATACCGGCACCAGGGAAGGTCCGGATACTCCCGCGTCATCCAAGCATCAAACGCGTAGTGCATAAACAGATTCGCCAGCACTGGGCTGACCACTCCCCTTACACAAAAGGTAACTTTGGTCGCGAGGGGCGCTTTCAATGCGGCCAGGAGTCGGTGGGCTCCCGTCATTTGGCCGAGGTCCCGAGGCTAAAGGAATGCAGTGTCGAATGATGATGGTGTCATCGCCCACGAGAATTTCCTTGATCACCAAGCGCACGATACGCTGGCGTTCTGTAACATCAAGCGTATCGGCCGCGCTTCGTAGACGGGCAAGGAAAGCCGTCAAGGTTTCTGCCAGACGCAAGAAGTTGGCGCGATCATTGGCCTGGTCAGCGATCGCTTGCAATTCGGCGCGCAGCGTTTGTTCGCGTTGGCGCAGTGCGGGCATGCGTTCGCGCAATTGCTCAAGCGACAACAGCCCTTCCTGATAGGCGGTGAGAAGCCGTTCGAGGCTCTTGCCGACACGTGTCAGTTCGCTTTGCAAGCTTTGTTCGCGCTGTTTCGTCGGATCGGAGGAACGCGCCGCGGCGAGGCGGCGATCGAGTTCCTGCTGGATCAGGGTCGGGTCCTCAAGCAATCGTACAACCTCGGCCCAGATGATCTGATCGAGCAGATCCTGCCGCACGAAGCGTTTGTTATCGCATATCGGACCGCCCAATTTTCGCCAGCTGTCCGAACCGATGCATTTGTAGTAATGGATTTTTCGCGCCGAGGTGTAAGTCGAGGTGCGGGAGAAGGCATAACCGCACTTCTGGCAGCTGACCAATCCCTGCACGACACTTGGCGTGATCGTGCGGCGTCGCGACCGTATTTTGTTCTCGTGGAGAAGTTCCTGAGCTCGCGCGAAGCTCTCCTCGCTCACCAGCGCGGGCACCGGGATCTCTATCCACTGCTCGCGCGCACGCTCGTGGCCGATACTGTTGCCCGAGACGGTGCCACCACGCCGGCGCAGTGCCCGCGTGATACGAATGCGGGCAGCAGCCCGGGTCTTACCGAAAGCGGCTGTGCCGCGATAAGCCGGATTGCGCAGCATCGCCCACACGACTGAGCGCTCCCAGCGGCCCGTTTGCTTGCGGGTCGGGACGCCTTCGCTGTTGAGCCAACGGGCGATCGCACCGATGCTCAAGCCCGCGACGGTGTAGTGCTCATAAACTTGCTGCACCACCCGGGCCTCGGCTTCAATCACCGCGTAAGAAGCCGGCGCATCGTCTGCTTTGCGGATATATCGATATCCGTATGGCGCACCGCTCAACACATTCACCTCGCCCGATTGGGCTCGATGTCGCTTGCCGCGGCGCGAGCGCTCCAGAATTTGCGCTCGTTCGTACTCGGCAATCATGCCTTGAAATTGTACGAGCAACTGATCCTCCGCCGTGGCGCCCTGCGGCGCTTTGACAAACAGCGTCTCGACCCCGTGGCGGGCAAGCTCCTCCATCAGCAGGATCTGGTACGCGTACTTGCAACTCAGCCGATCGGGCGCGTAGGCGAGAACCGCTTGGATCTGACCCTCGGCGGCGAGATCTCTTACCCGTTCAAGGCCTGGTCGTTCGAGCGTCGCACCGCTATAGCCTTCGTCTTCGAAGACCCACTCCCGCGGGACTTGGAGATCTTTGCTCGCCGCGAACTCGATCAGCGCCGCCGTCTGGCTTGCAATCGTATGCTCCTCGCGCTGCTGCTCCGAGGAGACCCGGGCATAAATCGCTGCCATCGTCATAATCGATCTCCTTTACAGGCACGCCGGCACGCCGCTCGCGCCCAGGCACGAGAATTTCATAAGCCTGTGCCAGCTTTGGCCCGCGCAGACGATCAAATGCATAGTCGAGCTGGACGTGAAGGACACCTCTTCGGCTACGCCCCTCAGCCATGCCTGCGTAGGGCACTGAGAAAGTGAGTCAGTGCGCGCGTCACAATCTCGCCCAGCGTCAAGCCAGTTCTTTTTGCGTACCAATGCAATACACGAATGGTGCTGGGCGGGAGTTTGAGCGTGATCGGTACGCTGGCTTGCTGCACTTCGACCGGTCGATCTAGCTTGGCAGCTTGTTCGAGGTATCGATAGGCCTGACGCAACGATAAGTCGAACTCCTGCGATAGTCTCTGAGCTGCCTCGGGCAACTCCGTGTTGCGTTCGAGCAAACGGTAAGCAGCGTTTAGCTGCCTCGCCTTGTCGGCTTTGGTCGAACGAGTCATGCGACATAAACATATTACCTCTTGAGACGTAAATCAAGCACGGAACATCCCCGCCATCCTGTCACTACACGTTCGAACTGGAAGTTACCTTTTGTGTAAGGGGAGTGACCACTGCGCCTTGCGGAGTGCCACGCGAACCCCGTGTCACGCGCCCATCTTCGACGATGCCGACTTTCAGCCACTTCGCCACGAGGCGAAGAATACGCTTGTCCGCGATACGGTGTTCGAGGAAGCGGATAATCCAAGAATGGGCCATGGAATCGAAGAACACGGCGACACACTACCCATCTCCGCGAGATTCCAAGCAGGGTAGCAATTCTGCGCGAGCGGCATCCGTTTGAGGGCCGCAGTCTCGAAGTCATCAGCACGATACGTCGACGCGGCGTACTGCAATTGCTCATCGTGCTTCCAGACGGCAGTCGCTCGCTGGTTCCAGCAAGTTGGACCGATTGGGATAAAGCGCAAGTCCCAAGTCAATCGCATATCGCCTGCGCAAATCAGCCCGAGCACGCTCTCGCCACACTCGTCGATTTGCTCCAGGCGCGCGCGATCATCGACGCTCTGCTTGGCCGCGCTGCGAGTCCGCAGCCAGCCCTCAAAGAGGAGAGCAGCCATGCAACTGATTCTGGCGTTTCTCGAACCTCCCGCTCCGGCGGCGGCGCCATGGGACGAACTGGCTTGTAGCGCGACAAACTGGATGAGAGGCGAGCGACGATCAGGATGAGAATCCGGTGTCGCAGCGTTGGGATGATTGCGAGGTTTCTGTTTCGCAGGCAAGGATTTTTTCAGGTTGATTGTCGCGGCGCGTCAGCGGCGGCGATGTTGGCGGGTGTAGCGTGTGAGGCGGGCCGTCCTGGCCCGCGCTTTTTTTCGAGGGCTTGGCGCCGCCTGTAGCTTTCGACGTTCATCTCGAAGATGGTGGCGTGATGGACGAGCCGGTCGACGGCGGCGAGCGTCATGGCGGGATCGGGAAAGACCTTTCCCCATTCGCCGAATGGCTGGTTGGCGGTGATCAGCATGGAGCGGCGCTCATACCGGGCGCTGATGAGCTCGAAGAGCACGCTGGTCTCGGCCTGATCCTTGGTGACATAGGCCAGATCATCGAGGATCAGGAGATGAAAGCGGTCGAGCCGGTTGATAGCGGCTTCGAGGCCGAGTTCACGGCGCGCCAGCTGGAGCTTCTGGACGAGATCGGTTGTTCGGGTGAAGAGCACGCGCCAACCGTTTTCGATGAGAGCAAGGCCGATGGCGGAAGCGAGATGGCTTTTGCCGCCACCGGGCGGACCGAAGAGGAGCAGGTTGGCGCCCTTCTCGAGCCATGTGTCACCGGCGGTGATGGCCATGACCTGGGCCTTGGAGATCATCGGCACGGTGTCGAACTGGAAGCTGTCGAGGGTTTTGCCCGGCAGAAGGCGTGCCTCGGCCAGATGCCGCTCGATGCGCCGGCGATCGCGTTCAGCCAACTCGTGTTCGGCGATGGCGCCGAGGAAACGGGCGGCGGGCCAACCTTCCTTGTCGGCCTGTTCGGCGAATCTTGGCCACATGCTCTTGATGGCGGGCAATCGCAGCTCGTTGAGAAGCAGGCCGAGCCTTGCGGTATCGATGGCGTTGTTCGTCTTCATGCTGCGTCTCCCGCCGGCATGGCCGGCGCATTGCCATGGCGATCGCCGATCAGGGCTTCGTAGGCGTTGAGCGGAGCCAGGCGGATCACGACGGCAGGCAGAGCCGCGGGATCAGGCGCGAAGTGCGCGCGCAAAGTGGCCATGTCCGGCAGTAGTGCTCCATCGAGACCGGCAGAGAGCTTGTCGGCGAGTTCGCTCTCGCAACCGCGCTCATGGGCCAGGGCGAGCAGATCGACCATGATGCGGCAGGCCTGCCGCTCCGGCAGACGCGCGAGCAGCGCGTCGAAAGTTCGCTGGTAGGCTTCGCGCGGAAAGAGCTGGTTGCGATAGACGAGGCTCAAGAGCGCCATGGGTTTCCTGCGTAGGGAATGAATGACATGGCGATAATCGACGACCTGGTCGTGCTTGCCGGTTTTGGGGCAGGCCCTGCCGCGCGGCAGCGTCATCAGAAGCGTGCCGCCGATGAAGATATCGAGCCTGTCGTCGAACAGGCGCACGCGGAGCCGGTGGCCGATGAGGCGGGACGGCACGGTGTAGAAGACTTTGCGCAAGGTGAAGCCGCCGGAAGAAGCGACACGCACGCTCACCTCCTCGCAATCGGAGGTTCGCCGTCCGGGCAGAGGTTGCAGTTCAGGGTGCTCGATATCGATGCGTTTGCCGTTGCGCGCATTGCGGCGGCTGACGATCTCGTCGATGAAGCGGCGATAATTGGCGAGTTCGCCGAACTCGGAGGAGCCGCGCATCAGAAGAGCGTCCTTGATGGCGCGCTTGAGATGGCCGTGGGGGCCTTCGATAGCGCCGTTCTCATGGGCGACACCAGTGTTGTTGCGCGTGGGCTGCATGCCGTAATGGCTGCACAGCTCCTCGTAGCGGCGCGTCAGGTCGATACGGGCGCAGGCGTCGAGATTGCGGAAAGCCGCCGAAAGGCTGTCGGTGCGGTGCTCGCGCGGCGCGCCGCCGAGCGACCACAAAGCATTCTGCAGCCCTTCGGCCAAGGCGACAAAACTCTCGCCGCCGAGCACGACATGGGCGTGCTCGAAGCCGGAATAGGCGAGCCGGAAATGGTAGAGCCGGTGATCGAGCGCCTGGCCTTGAATGGTGATACCGGCATCGTCCATGCCGGTGAAATCCGAAAGCCCCAGCCGGCCGGGCTCGTGCACCTGCCGGAAAATGACTTCGCGCTCGGCGCCGTGAATGGCGCGCCAGGTGCGGATGCGCCGTTCCAGCGTGCGGCGGACGCCCCCACCCAGTTCGGGATGCCGCCGTGTCATCTCCTCGAAAATGGCGATCGCGCGAAGGCCGGGAGCAGCCATCAGCATGGGCACGATCTCGGCGTCGAAAATCTCCGCCAGCGGGTCGGGCCTGCGCCGTTCCCGCGGCGCCTTCTTTTGCGACGGCAATCTCGGGTCCGCCTCAATGCGATAGGCCGTAGCCAGGCTGATCGATGCCTTCGCCGCCGCGGCCACTATGGGATCTGTCTGTCGGAACTTCATGAAGAGCCTCATCTGGTGATCGGTTACATGGCGGCCTGGCACGAATCAGTCCCTCACGAAGTGAGGAACAAACTCGCCACAAGACCGGCCACGACCACCGGGATAGCGCTCCTGAAAAACACTTCAGCCAGTCCGGCAACTCCAGTCGGGCTACGCCCTCCTTGCGTTGCCGGACTGGCTGCTTCTCATCCTGATTGACGCGCGATTCTCATCTTGTTTGTCGCGCCGCACTGGCTCCCCAAGCGCGCGCCGCAGCCCTGGAGACTCTGACGCGCATCATTCTGCAATCGCTGGCGACAAGCAGCCAAACGGAGGCGGCAGATGAATGACGCTGCCAAGATCAACACCACCCATCTCGGCCGTGCCGCTTACGTCTATCTGCGCCAATCCACTGCCGCTCAAGTCGAGCACAATCGCAAATCGACACAGCGTCAATACGCTTTGGTCTCCAAAGCGGCCGAGCTTGGATGGCCATCCGAGCTCGTCGTCGTCATCGACGAGGACCTCGGTGTTTCCGGCGCAGGCCATGTCGAGCGCAGCGGCTTCGCACGGCTCACCGCAGAGGTCGCGCTCGGCCACGTCGGTCTTGTGCTCGGCCTCGAAGTCTCGCGGCTCGCCCGCAACAATGCCGATTGGTATCGCCTGCTCGATCTGTGCGGCCTCACCGATACCCTCATCGGCGATGCCGACGGCATCTATCATCCGGCGCTGTTCAACGACCGGCTGCTGCTTGGGCTCAAGGGCACCATGAGCGAGGCCGAGTTGTATGTGCTGCGGGCGCGGCTCTTGGGCGGAATCCGCAACAAGGCCGCTCGCGGCGAACTGCGCCGCGGCCTTCCAGTGGGCTTTGTCTGGGGCGAGGAGGAGGGCGAAGTGCGCTTCCATCCCGATGAAGCCGTCCTGGCCGCGATCCGTGCCGTCTTCGCGCGCTTCGCAGAACTTGGCTCGGTGCGCCGCGTCTGGCTCTGGTTCCGAGCCGAAGGCCTGTCCTTCCCTCTGCAACGCTACTACGGCGCCGAGATCCGATGGGTCGACCCGAGTTACATCGCCATCTACCATGTCCTCACGAATCCGGTTTATGCGGGCGTCTATGCTTACGGCAAAACCCGTCACGAGATCGTGCTCGATGCGACGGGGCAGCGCAGGAAGCGCACGCGCAAGCTGCCTTTGGCGCAGTGGCCAGTTTTCATCCGCGAGCACCACAAAGGCTTCATCGATTGGAACACCTACGAAGCCAATCGCGCTCGCACCGCGGCCAATACCCATCCGCGTCCGCATCAATTCGGGGCTGGCGCTGTGAGAGAAGGTCGCGCCCTCTTGCAAGGCTTGGCCGTGTGCGGACAGTGCGGACGCAAATTGCGCACGCACTACACCGGCCGCACCGCCTCTGCCGGCTATCACTGCGCTGGCAAGACCATCACAAATGGCCGCGGCGTGTACTGCCTCAGCATCGGAGCCATGCAAATCGACGAGGCGGTGGCGCGTGCCGTGCTTGCCGCGCTGACGCCTCAAGGCGTCACAGCGGCACTCGCCGCAGCGGAGCGGTTGGAAACCGATCACGATGGCGCTCTGATGCAGCATCGTCTCGCTGTGGAGCGCGCCAGCTACGAGACGCAGCGGGCGGAACGCCGCTATCGTGCCGTGGATCCCGACAACCGCCTCGTGGCCCGTGGCCTCGAAGCCGAGTGGGAGAGATGTCTGCGCGAACTCAACAACGCCAAGTCGGAACTCGCGCGCCGCGAACAGCTGCGGCCCAAGACGCTGACTCGGGACGAGCGCTGCCGTCTGCTCGCACTCGGCTCCGACCTCTTCAAGGCCTGGCAAGCGCCGGCGACCTCGGCGCGCGACAAAAAAGAACTACTCCGTACATTGATCGAAGAGGTCATCATCGCGATCCACAAGAACGAATGCCGTGCCCACCTCACCCTGCGTTGGCGCGGCGGCGCACTCGCCGAGATCGATCTCGACCTGCCGCGTCGCCGCCCAGCAACGGTGCGTACCGATGAAGATACCGTCGCGCTGGTGCGTCGTCTGGCCGCTCACTATCCCGACGCGGTGATTGCCGGCATTCTCAATCGTCAGACGCGCAGGACCGCTTATGGCCACCGCTTCACCGCCAATCATGTCGGCAATTTGCGTCGGCATTGGAGCATCGCATGCTTCGCGTCACCGCCTACAGCGCCCGAAGGCGAGCTGGCAACGATCAAGCAAACGTCGGCGGCACTCGGCGTTGCAGCTTCGACCGTTCATCGCTGGCTCAACGACGGCATCATCGCCGGCGAGCAGTTGACACCCGGCGCGCCCTGGCGCATCCGACTCACCGACGATTTGCGCGCACGCGTCGCTGAAGAAGCTCCCGAGGGCTATCTCACCATGTACCAAGCCATGCGACGGCTGGGCGTTTCCCGGCAGACCGTGTGGCAGCGTGTCAAGCGCGGCGAGATCGAAGCCATCCATGTCCGATGCGGACGCAAAAAAGGCTTGCGCCTCAAGCTCATCGGCTCACAACCCGAACTCTTCAACCAAGCTTCATAAGCTGGGGTGCAGTATGCAGCACGATCCAACAGGCCACGGATGTCGAACTCTAGCACCCAGTCATGCTGCCGGCATCGCCGACTCGTGATTTCTACGGCATCCAACGCTGACTTGTTGGGTCGATAACCATAGGAATCCGCCATGAAGAGGGGTTCCAGCGTCCTTTCCAATATCTGCTTCACCACCATTTGAGCCACACGATCCGCCACTGTGGGCACACCTAAAATACGCTGTCCGCCAGTCTTTTTGGGAATGGCGACAGCGCGTACCGGTGGTGGAAAGTAGGAGCCAGAACTCATCCGATTCCAGATCTTATAGAGATTGCTCATCAGATCCTTGTCGAAGTCCTCCAGCGTCTGCTTATCAACTCCGGCGGCACCCGCATTGGCTTTGACCGCTTTGTAGCCGTCGTACACTAGCTTCTTGTCAATATTGAACGGCTTCGTCTTTGTTGCATCCATCGCTTCATCCCGTTTCCGGTTGCACGCTGAAACAACGTCCTGACCCGATCCCTTTGCTCCGACCCCATTACCAGGTCTTCATTGCTCGTACGGATCGGTCCGCCCCAGTGCTCCACATCGGTACGCTCGCCTCGTGGCTTCAACCACTTGCACTTCTCCCTTGGCATTGAAGCGACTGGTTCCTGCAGTTCCGTTTGAAAGCCTGTGTCAGATTCACGCCCCCTTTACGCCGGTCGCCGCCTGCCCAGTATTCAGGGCTTCCGACAGGCTTTTCCCGGAGGTTCCACTCGCCTCAGGTTTCGACGACACCTGGATCTTAACGACGCGTCAGCGGAAGGTTTGCTTGCGCTCGTCTCTCTGACACCTACCAGCACAGGTATTCCCCGCACTTTAGCCCCAACGCTCACCACCGCGACCCTTAACCGCAGCGGCTTGGGGTGGTTTGACACCTACTCCTGAAAGTCGATGTCGATGGGCCGACCATCATCTTTCAATCAGCTTCCATATGATTTCGGGGCATTACTCCTTTCCTCACATGTTTCTGCAGCACACAGTGGAACAAGATCGAGCATCGTCTCTTCTCGTTCATCACCATCAACTGGCGCGGCAAACCCTTGCGCAGCTATCGCACCATCGTCGAATTGATCGCCGCCACAACAACCAAAACCGGCCTCAAGGTTCGCGCCGAGCTCGACGAAAAGAATATCCCAAGGCCGTCAAAATTCCGGACGCCCAGCTCGCCGCAGTCAATATCTTTCCACATGCCTTCCACGGCGAATGGAACTACACCATCTCGCCAATTCCCAAGAAACAGATACGGCGGCGGAAAACTGTATGACTCATTTATTGACGAGCGCCTAGAGCATTTTCATAATTGGTGGCGATAGCCGGCATTTGTGATGAAGTTGGCGCACTCTTGCGGTGTGAACTTTTTGAGTGCGTTTGCGATCGCCTCGATGAGGGTTTCGAGAGTTCGCGCGGCATCCTTGCGCAGATGTGATTTGAGCTTCGAGATCGCCTGTTCGATCGGATTGAGGTCGGGTGAATAGGGCGGCAGATATCGCAACGCAGCGCCCGTTGCCTCGATGGCCTCCTCGATGCCGGCGACCTTGTGGCTTGCGAGATTGTCCATGACGACAATGTCGCCCGGCAGAAGCGCCGGTGCGAGGACCTGCTCGACATAGGCAAGGAAACAATCCCCATCCATCGGGCCGTCGAAGACAGCAGGCGCCGTAATGCGGTCCCATTTGAGGGCGGCGACGAAGGTAATGGTCTTCCAATGTCCCCACGGCACTTTCGAGATGAGACGCTCGCCGCGCGGCGCCCGCCCGTAGCGCCGTGCCATGTTGGTTTGTGCGCCGGTCTCGTCGATGAAGACGAGACGCTCCATGTTCAGCTCGCCTTGAGCCGCATGCCAGGCTCTGCGCTCCTCGGCGACGTCTTCGCGGTCTTGCTCGGCGGCGTGCTGCGACTTTTTTTTAACGGCAATCGCATCCGCTTGAGCGTGTTCCAAAGACAGCCGATGCTCACCTTGAGGTCATGCTCGGCCATGAGCCATGCCCGGATCTCTTCAAGCGTTGCATCGGAGAACTCTGTGACGTGGCCGCGCAGCCTCTCCTCGTGGTCCTTGAGCTTGGGCCGCGCACCCGCCGCCCAGGGCCGCGCCGTCGTGATCCCGGTCGTGCGCCGCCGGATCAGCACCTTGTAAATGTAGGACACATCGACCCGGAACAGCTCGGCCGCCTCTGAAGCAGACATCCCGCCATCGATCGAAACCAGCACGCGATCACGCAAATCCTGCGAATAGGGCCTGCCCATTTTGGTCCTCATCCCGAATCAATCATGAGAACCACGAATTAGAAATTGCCCCGAATAGGAAATCCCTCCGATTCCATCAATCGTGAAAACGCTCTAGTGCCGTCCGAAAAGCCGTTCTATGTCGGAGAGCTTCAGTTCGACATAGGTGGGGCGGCCGTGGTTGCACTGGCCGGAATGCGGCGTCGCCTCCATTTCCCGCAACAGGGCATCCATTTCGGCGAGCTCGAGTTTGCGCCCGGAGCGCACGCTGAAATGGCACGCAAGTGTTGCAAGAACATGGTTCAGCCGCTCTTCCAGCGAGGACACCCCTTCGCTCTCGGCCAGCTCGTCCGCCAAATCGCGAACCAGGCCCTGCAAGTCACCATCATGCAGCTCCACCGGTATTTCGCGGACAAGAATGGCACCGGGGCCGAAACCCTCGACGATCAGGCCCATTAACGCGAGGGTATCGGCCTGCCCCAACAACCTTGCGGCTGCAGTTTCCTCCAGTTCAACCACTTCAGGGATAAGCAAAGGCTGGCGCCTGACCCCGCCGCCGGCGCGGGATTTCTTCATGCGTTCATAGACGAGCCGCTCATGCGCCGCGTGCTGATCGACAATCACCACACCCGTTTTGGTCTCTGCCACGATATAGCAGTCATGCACCTGTCCTTTGGCACGACCCAACGGAAAATCCCCAACCGGCCGGTGTTCCGGAGTTGCGGTCAAATCCGCTTTCATCGCAGCCGAATCCGCAAGCGACGCACCAGAAGGCCCGGAAGCCGGGTGCAGCCAGGGGCGCAAGGCTTCCGAAAAACCGGCAAGTTGGCGCTGAACCGGAACAGGCGCCGGCACACTTTGCGCGGCGAGGCGGAATGCGGCCATTGCAGCTTCCGAAACGCTGGTTGCGGCGCGATGGCTCTCCTCATGCAGAACCGTTTTCAACGCACCCACAATAAGGCCGCGCACCAGACCGGCATCCCGAAACCGCACTTCCGCTTTGGCGGGATGGACATTCACATCCACAAATGAAGGATCGCAGGAAATGAACAACGCCACGGCCGGGTGGCGGTCGCGCGGCAGATAGTCGGCATAGGCGCCTCTCACGGCGCCGAGCAGACGACGGTCTTTCACGGGGCGTCCATTGACGAAAAGGAACTGGGCCTGGGCGCCGGCGCGGTTATAGGTGGGAAGACCGACGAAACCCCCAAGGCCAATGCCCTCGCGACTGGCCTCAACCCGGACCGCGTTATCGGCAAAATCGCGCCCGATCAGTTTGGCAAGACGGGTGAAGTCCGCCGTCGAACAGCGAAACGCCGGCTTCGACTGAAAAGATCGTCCTGCCGTCTTCGACAAAGCTGAACGCGACATCCGGACGGGCCATGGCCAGGCGCTTTGCCGCATCGACCGCCGCCATGGCTTCGGCCCGGGCGGATTTCAGGAATTTCAGTCGCGCCGGTGTGGCGAAAAAGAGATCGCGCACCTCCACACGCGTACCAGCCATACCCGGTGCAAGGAACCCAACCGGCGCAAGCCCGAGATTCTGTCCGCCTTCAATTCGGATCGCATGGGCATCGGTGCTCCGCGTGCGGGAGAAAATCGTCAGTCTTGCGGCTGCCCCGATGGAAGGGAGCGCCTCACCACGGAATCCCAGCGTCGAAATTCTCAGGAGATCGTCGCCGCCATCGGAAGCCAGATGCAGCTTGGAAGTGGCATGGCGCAGGACCGCGAGCGCAAGAGCCGCTTCATCCATCCCCTCGCCATTATCCTCGACCGTGATCAACGACCCGCCGCCGCCCGAAATGGCGATCCCAATCCGTGATGCGCCAGCATCCAACGCGTTCTCGATCAATTCCTTGACCGCGCTTGCCGGACGCTCGACCACTTCGCCCGCTGCAATGCGGTTGATCGTGGACTCCGATAACTTCCGGATTACGCTGCGGCCTGTCTCCACGATCCCCATGCGCGACTACCGGTCTCCTTTTGTTCTCTTATGCCACAATTCCTCCGCCCCAAAAAAGCGCCCGCAAACCGGCGCAATCCCGAACAGAGCCTGCGCATCATAGGAACATCGGGCCGGTTCGGCCGCGCAAAGCGAGTGGATCAACAGAAAAATTCAAGTCGTGCGAGCACTCAGGCCGGGCCGCGCGGTAAGGTCAATGGGCCGCGGTTGCGGCGCCCGCTTTGGCCGGCAGCGCCGGCGTGCCGACGATCACCACAACAAGGCGTGAAGGGTCGAAATATTTCTTTGCCATCTCATTCACCTTCGCAAGCGTCACCGCATTGATCAGCATGTTGCGCCGTAACACGTAATCGGCAGCAAGACCGGAGCGCTGATACTGATTCAGCGTGCGCGCGATCTTCGCATTGGAATCGAGCGCCAGCGGGTAGGAGCCGGTCAGATAGGTTTTGGCATCCGCAAGCTCCTTCGCGGTCGCGCCTTCCCTGGCAAACCGGCCCATTTCGGACTGCGTTACGTCAAGCGCCGTTTGAATCTTGCTCTTGTCGCTCTGCACCTCGCCGACGAGGATGGATGCGCTGCGGAAATCTTCGAGATGCGTTTCAATGCCGTAGGTCAGACCGCGCTTGTCGCGGACCTGGTCCATCAGCCTTGCGGAAAAAGTTCCGCCGCCCAGGATTTCATTTGCCACATAGGCGGGAATGAAATCGGGATCACCGCGCATCGGCCCCGTTGTCCCGAATACCGCGACCGGCGCGGCTTCGTTGCGCGGAATGATCCGTACCCCGGATTTTCCGGTTTCAGCGGGGCGCGCCGGCGCGACGACCGTTTTGGCCGGCAGCGCGAGAAAAAGCTGTTGCAAATAGCGCTTCAGCGGCGCCTCGGCTACATCGCCGGAAACCGCGACTTTGATGCTTCCCCGGACGAAATGCTCCGAGACAAAATCCCTGAGATCGGCAGATGTGATCGCGGAAAGGCCCGACGTGGTGCCCGAAACGGCATGACCATAGGGTTGCTGGCCAAAAAAATAGGCAAACCAGAATTTCACCGCAGATCGCGTGGGGTTTTGGTCCTCCTGTTTCAGGGCGGCGATCGAGGCTGCGCGCACCCGTTCCAGCGCAGCGGAATCAAATCGCGGATGGGCCAGCGCGAGCGTCGCCAGACGCACGGCTTCATCGGCATTTTCCTTGAGCGTCGTGATGCTGACGATCAGATAGTCGCGGTCGGCTCTGGCCGAAAACCTGATGGCCCGGGACTCCAGCGCCTCTTTGAACGCGTCCGACCCGAGGTCGCCGGCGCCCTCATCGAGGAGCGAGGCGGTCATTTCGGCAAGCCCCTGGCGACCTTCCGGATCATACGCCGAACCCGCCGGCAGCGAGATCTCGAGCGCAATCATGGGAAGCGCGTGCTCTTCCGAAAGCCAGGTCTCCACGCCCGTCGGTCCCTGGACGGTTTTCACCGTGACGGCATTCGCGCCCGCAGCGCATATCAAGGGCACGAGGACAATTAGCGCAAATGCAAGGCGCTTCATTGGCGTCTCCTGAAATCGACGCCCAACCTTAGAGCATTTCCGGCGCGGGAGAATGTCCCCTCGCCGGGAGTTCAACTTCAGCGCAGGGAATTCACCCCGCGACGGCGCGGAGGCAACTCGACAGGGTTTCGTTCTGCAGCTGCTTCGATGCTGGTCGAAAGCGCATTGCGGAGCAGCTCACGATCCACGGGCTTCTGCAGGACCGGTATCCCGGCAAAACGGCGGTCGATTCCATCCGCCCCATAACCGGTGACGAAAACAAAGGGAACATTGCGCCGGATCAGGCATTCGGCGAGTGGATAGATTTCCTCGCCGCCAATATTGACGTCGAGCACGGCAGCGGTCAGCCGCGCCGTCCTGGCAATCGCAATTCCGTCCTCGGTCCTGGTGAACGGGCCCGCAACGCGGTAACCGATCTCGCTGAGAAAGTCCGCGATCATCAGGCCGACCAGCGCCTCGTCTTCGACCAGCAGGACCTCCGCCCCGACTGGCGACTTGACGGGCTCCTGTATCGCAACCGGCCGCTGTCCGTTGGTCCGGCTGTTTTCGGAAGTAAAAGTAAAACTGCACCGGAGCCCCTCCGGGCGCCACTCATGTCTCAGAGTTCCGCGCAGCTGCCGTTCGATCGTTGCCTTCATGATCTGGCTGCCGAAGCCGTTTCTCTCGGGCGGATTAACCGCGGGACCGCCGGTTTCAATCCAGTTCACCGCGAGGTTGTTCTGGTCCTCTTCCCAACTCACGGCAACCTGTCCCGAAGGCTGCGACAGAGCGCCATATTTGGCCGCATTGGTGGCGAGCTCGTGCACCACCAGCGCCATGGACTGGGCTATCGCCGGGCTAAGCGATATGGCAGGACCAGAGAGGGTGACCCGATCGCTCATTTCACCACAGAAAGGCGCCATTTCCTCTTCGATCAGCTTCCGGAAGTCGGCCCCCTGCCAGCGCGATTCCGCGAGCAGCGTATGGGTCCGTGCGAGCGCGGCGATCCGTCCCTGCACGGCCGAAATATATCCCTCGATGGTCGGTGCACGCGTCAATCCCACGATGGATTGCGCCACCGCGAGCGCGTTTCTCGCCCGGTGATCCACCTCGCGGACCAGCAGCACCTGCCGCTCTTCGGCCTCTTTGCGATCCGTGATGTCGAGCGTGACCCCGCCGGCCCGGATGGTCCCACCCTGTTCCACCTGGGTTGAAGCTGCGGCGCCAATGCACCAGCGGATCTCACCGTTTGGGCGTCGTATCCGGAATTCAACCTGGATGCTGCCGGGCCGGGCTGCAATGGTGTGCATCGCCTCCGAAAGTTTGCTCCAGTCGTCCGGGTGCACGAGCGATTGCAGCCGGTCGAGGGCCAAAGGCTGCTCGTTCGGATCAACGCCGAAAATCCGGCTCTGGCCCTCATCGCAGGTCAGTGTCCCCCCCGGAACGTCCCATTCAAGACTGCCCATCTTGCCCGCCGCCAGCGCGAGGCTGCGGCGCTGTTCGCTTTCCAGCAGCCGCGCGTTGGAAGTGGCAAGTTCAGCCGTTCTTTGCTCGACGCGGCGTTCCAACTCGGTATTCAGGCGCTCAAGTTCGCGGGTCTTGCGATACAATTCGACAAAGATCCTGACCTTCGCCCGCAGCACATCGGCTATCACCGGCACAGGGACATAATCGACGCCGCCCAGTTGATAACCGCGCAGCCGGTCGCTATCGGTCAGCAGCACGGCGGAGATGAAGATGATCGCCGTGTCCCGGAACCTGGGATGATCCCGGATCATCGCCGCCAGCTCAAAACCGTCCAGTTCCGGCATGCAGACATCGATAAGGATAACGGCAATGTCGAATTTCAGCAGCAGTTCGAGGGCCTGTTGCGCGGAGGTGGCCTTGAGCAGGTTCTCGCCGAGTTCGCCGAGGATGACCTCGTAACTCAGCAATTTGGCGGGCTGATCATCCACCAGCAGGATATTGACCTTCTCCGTACTCAAACGGTCTTCCCTTCCTTACCGGTGCAGCCACATGCGCAATGCGGACAGCAGCTGTTCCGTGTTCACCGGCTTTGCAAGGTAGTCGGAGGCACCGGATTCCAGGCATTTCTCGCGGTCACCCTTCATCGCCTTGGCGGTGAGCGCGATGATCGGCAGTCGCCGGAAAGCGGGATTCTGCCGGATGATCTGCATGGTCTGGAAGCCGTCCATCCCCGGCATCATGATATCCATCAGGACAATCGCAAGGTCTTTTGTCGCTTCGATCAGTTCAATCGCTTCATTGCCGGTGGTCGCGGTGAGTACCCGCATGCCGCGGCGTTCAAGCGCGCTCGAGAGCGCAAAGATATTCCGCGCATCGTCATCCACCAGAAGCACAGTGCGCCCGACCAGGTCGTCATCCGAACTGTTGAGCCGCTCCAGCATTTTCTGCTTGTCAGACGGCAGATCGGTCACAACGCGGTGCAGGAACAGCGCGGTCTCATCCAGCAGGCGTTCGGGCGATTCGACGCCTTTGACGACAATGCTGCGCGCCATCGTGTGCAGTTGCGCATCTTCCTCGGGCGCGAGCTCGCGGCCCGTGAATACCACGACCGGGATGTCGGACAGTACCGGGTCGCCTTTTAGTTCCTCCAGTACTTCAAAACCCGACATGTCGGGCAGACGCAGGTCCAGCACCACGCAATCCGCCGCGCCGGCGCGCAACTTCTCCAGCGCCTCGGCGCCGGTTCCAGCGGTCGTGATCTCGATATCATCATGTCCAAGAAGTTCGGAGATCGAAAGCCGTTCCGCCGGGTTATCCTCAACCACGAGCAGGCGCTTGCGGTGGGGAACGGAGAACTCCTTGAGCTTGGCAAGCGCCGTCTTGACCCCTTCGACGGTGCCGGATTTGGTGACGAATGAGAATGCGCCCCGTGCGAGGCCGTGCTGGCGATCCTCATCGAGGGTCACGATCTGCACCGGGATGTGGCGCGTCGCCGGGCTCTGCTTCAACTGGCTCAGCACGCTCCAGCCGAGCATGTCGGGCAGGAAGACGTCCAGCGATATCGCGGTGGGGAAATATTGTCTGGCCATCTCCAGCGCAGCAGTGCCGTTCATTGCGAGCAACACTTTGAAGCCGTGATCGCGCGCAAGGTCCATCATCACGCGGGCATAGTGGGGATCGTCTTCCACGATAAGCAGCGTGGCATCGCCCGGTCGCACAATTTCACGGTCGTCGGGAATCTGTTCGACGACCGGAGCCGAAGCCACCGGCAGGATTTGCGCGGTTCCCGGGCTCGCCGGACCCGACTGCCGCTGTGTCACCGCCGCACCCGCATATTTGGTCGGCAGATACAGGGTGAATGTGCTTCCCACGCCGGGCGTGCTGCGCAGCTGGATTTCGCCACCCAGCAGATTCGACAACTCACGACTGATCGCAAGGCCAAGACCCGTCCCGCCATATTTGCGGCTGGTGCTCGCATCCGCCTGCTGGAAGGCTTCGAAGATGATCTTCTGCTTTTCAACCGGGATGCCGATGCCGGTATCCGAAACCTCGAACGCAACCACCTGCTGCGCCTGGCCGAGCGTCTGCCTATCCGTGCTCCAGCCACCGGTCGCAGCGCGGACGTGCAGCCGGACACCGCCCTTTTCGGTGAATTTGAACGCGTTCGACAGCAGGTTCTTCAGCACCTGTTGCAGGCGTTTGGAGTCGGTGATGATGCTGCGGCCAAGATGCGGATCGACCTCCACATCGAAGGTCAGCGCCCTCGTTTCCGCGTCGTGGCGGAACGGGCGTGTCGCCGCATCCACCAGATTCGTGAAGTAGATTTCTTCCGGTTCGACCGTGACGGTGCCGGATTCGATTTTCGAGAGATCCAGAATATCGCTGATCAGGTTGAGAAGGTCGGTTCCGGCGCCGTGGATGGTGCGCGCGAATTCCACCTGCTTTGGCGAGAGATTGCCGTCCGGGTTTTCTCCCAATTGCTGACCCAGAATCAGAATGCTGTTCAGCGGGGTACGCAATTCGTGGCTCATATTGGCCAGGAACTCCGACTTGTACTTGGAGGTCAGCGCCAGTTCTGTCGCCTTTTCTTCCAGTGCGCGCCGCGCCTGTTCGATTTCCTGGTTCTTGCGTTCCACTTCGAAATTGCGCTCGGCCAGCTGCGCGGCTTTCTGTTCGAGCTGTTCGTTGGTCTGCTGCAACTCAGCCTGCTGCGCCTGCAATTCGCCGGCCAGCTTCTGGGACTGCTTCAACAGACTTTCCGTCTGCATGGTGGCTTCGATGCTGTTCAGCACGATCCCGATGGAGCTGGTGAGCTGTTCGAGCAGCGTCACCTGCAACGGTGTGAAGGCGTCGATGGTGGCCAGTTCGATCACCGCCTTGACCTGGGATTCGAAAAGAACCGGCAGAACGATCACATTATTGGGCCGGGCAGCGAAAATGCCCGAGCCGATGGGAATGACGGAATCGGGAATTTTGTCGATCAGGAGCGGTTTCTTGTCGGCCGCGCATTGCCCGACAAGCCCTTCCGAAATTCGCAATTGCTGCGGATGCGGATTGCCGACGCCGTCGGCATAGGAGGACAACAGCTTCAACGTGGCAGTTTCTTCGTCCAGCTGATAAATCACGCCCTGTTGCGCATTGACCAGCGGCGCCAGTTCCGAAAGCAGCAGCCGGCCAACCGTGACCAGGTCGCGCTGCCCCTGCAGCATGTTGGTGAAGCGCGCGAGATTGGTTTTCAGCCAGTCCTGTTCGGTATTCTGGTCTGTGGTCAGACGCAGATTATCGATCATGGTGTTGATGTTATCCTTCAGCTCGGCCACTTCGCCGCGCGCTTCCACCTGGATCGATCGGGTCAGGTCACCCTTGGTCACCGCGGTTGCCACCTCGGCAATGGCCCGCACCTGGGTGGTCAGATTGGCGGCCAGCAGGTTCACGTTACCGGTCAGGTCCTTCCACGTTCCCGACGCGCCCGGCACATTGGCCTGGCCACCGAGACGGCCCTCGACACCCACTTCGCGCGCAACCGTCGTTACCTGATCGGCAAAGGTGGCCAATGTTTCCGTCATGTTGTTGATGGTTTCAGCAAGGGCAGCCACTTCACCCTTCGATTGCACCGTCAAACTCTGTTTCAAATCACCATTGGCCACAGCGGTAACCACCTTGACGATTCCGCGCACCTGCTCGGTCAGATTGGCGGCCATGAAATTCACCGTGTCGGTCAGGTCCTTCCAGGTACCGGCGACGCCCGGCACCTGCGCCTGGCCACCCAGTTTCCCGTCGGTGCCGACTTCACGCGCCACGCGGGTCACTTCCGAAGCAAAGGAGTTGAGCTGATCCACCATGGTGTTGATGGTGTTCTTCAGTTCGAGAATTTCGCCCTTCACATCCACCGTGATCTTGCGCGAGAGGTCGCCACGCGCGACAGCGGTGGTCACTTGCGCGATATTGCGCACCTGCGCGGTCAGATTGCCGCACATTGCGTTCACCGAGTTCGGTGAGGTCTTTCCAGGTTCCCGCGACGCCCGGCACATTCGCCTGGCCGCCGAGGCGTCCGTCGGTGCCCACTTCGCGCGCCACGCGGGTGACTTCCGCGGCAAAGGAGCGAAGCTGCTCCACCATGGTGTTCAGCGTTTCCTTCAGAAGCAGGATCTCGCCGCGCACGTCCACGGTGATCTTCTTGGACAAGTCGCCGCTCGCGATGGCCATCGCCACCTCGGCGATGTTGCGCACCTGTGCGGTCAGGTTGCTGGCCATGAAATTCACGTTGTCGGTAAGATCCTTCCAGGTACCCGCCACTTCGGGCACCTCGGCCTGACCTCCAAGCTTGCCTTCCGTACCCACTTCACGGGCCACGCGGGTCACTTCCGAGGCAAAGGCGTTCAACTGGTCCACCATGGTGTTGATGGTGTTCTTCAGTTCGAGAATTTCGCCTTTCACATCCACCGTGATCTTGCGCGAGAGGTCGCCACGGGCGACCGCGGTCGTCACTTCCGCAATATTGCGGACCTGAGCGGTCAGGTTGCTTGCCATCGAGTTCACCGAGTCCGTCAGATCCTTCCAGGTGCCGGCCACGCCCGGCACATTGGCCTGACCGCCGAGACGACCTTCGGTTCCGACTTCGCGCGCCACGCGCGTCACTTCGCCGGCAAACCGGTTCAGCTGATCGACCATGGTGTTCAGCGTTTCCTTCAACTGAAGGATTTCGCCGCGCACATCCACGGTGATCTTGCGTGAAAGATCGCCGCCCGCGATGGCGGTCGCCACTTCCGAAATATTGCGGACCTGGGCGGTCAGATTTCCCGCCATGGAGTTCACCGAATCGGTCAGGTCCTTCCAGGTGCCCGCCACGCCGGGCACCGCTGCCTGACCGCCCAGCTTGCCTTCGGTACCCACTTCGCGCGCCACGCGCGTCACTTCCGCAGCGAAGGCGTTCAGCTGATCCACCATGGTGTTCAGCGTTTCCTTCAGCTGCAGGATTTCGCCACTGACATTCACGGTGATTTTCTTCGACAGGTCGCCCTGGGCCACGGCGGTCGCCACTTCGGCGATGTTGCGCACCTGACCGGTCAGGTTGCTCGCCATGGAGTTCACGGAATCGGTGAGATTCTTCCAGGTGCCCGCGACGCCGCGCACAATAGCCTGACCGCCGAGTTTCCCTTCGGTTCCCACTTCGCGGGCCACACGGGTCACTTCCGAGGCAAAGGCGTTCAACTGGTCCACCATCGTGTTGATGGTGTCTTTCAATTCGAGAATTTCGCCGCGGACATCCACGGTGATCTTCTTCGAAAGGTCGCCGTTGGCGATCGAGGTCGCGACGTCGGCAATATTGCGCACCTGGGCCGTCAGGTTGCTCGCCATCGAGTTGACGGAGTCGGTCAGGTCCTTCCAGGTGCCGGCCACGCCCGACACATTGGCCTGGCCGCCGAGACGGCCTTCGGTGCCCACTTCGCGCGCCACGCGCGTCACTTCGCCTGCGAACGCGTTCAGCTGGTCCACCATGGTGTTGATGGTTTCCTTCAGCTGCAGAATTTCGCCGCTGACATTCACGGTGATCTTCTTGGAGAGGTCGCCGCCCGCGATCGCCGTCGCAACATCGGCGATGTTGCGGACCTGAGCGGTCAGGTTGCTCGCCATGAAGTTCACATTGTCGGTCAGGTCCTTCCAGGTGCCGGCGACGCCCGGAACCTGTGCCTGGCCGCCGAGTTTTCCTTCGGTGCCGACTTCTCGGGCGACCCGTGTCACTTCCGATGCGAAGGAGTTGAGCTGGTCCACCATGGTGTTGATGGTGTCCTTCAGCTCCAGGATTTCGCCGCTGACGTCCACGGTGATCTTGCGCGAAAGATCGCCGCGCGCGACCGCCGTCGTGACTTGCGCAATATTGCGCACCTGTGCGGTGAGGTTGCCGCACATCGCATTCACCGAGTCGGTGAGGTCCTTCCATGTGCCCGCCACGCCCGGCACCAGCGCCTGGCCGCCGAGCTTGCCATCGGTGCCCACTTCACGGGCGACACGCGTCACTTCCGAGGCGAAGGAGCGCAGCTGATCGACCATGGTGTTGATCGCTTCTTTCAGCTGCAGAATTTCGCCACGCACGTCCACCGTGATTTTCTTGGAAAGATCGCCATTGGCGACCGCGATGGTCACTTCCGAGATGTTGCGCACCTGGGCCGTGAGATTGCTCGCCATGGAGTTGACGCTCTCGGTCAGGTCCTTCCACACACCGCTAACGTCACGCACCTGGGCCTGGCCACCGAGTTTGCCCTGGCTGCCCACCTCGCGCGCCACGCGGGTCACTTCGGAAGTGAACACGCTCAGCTGCTTGATCATGGTGTTGACGATGGTCGCAGAGCGCTGGAATTCCCCTTTCAGGGGTCGCCCGTCGACCTCCATCGGCACTGTCTGCAAAAGATCGCCCTGGGCAACTGCACGGATCGCACGGGTGACTTCGGTGGTCGGCCACAGCAGATCTTCAATCAGAGTGTTGACCGAATTCTCCATTTCACCCCAGGCGCCACCGGTGAGCGCGAATTTCACCCGGTTGCGCGTCTTGCCTTCGCGGCCCACGGCCTCTCCGACCCGTTCCAGTTGCTGGGCCATGCGTTCATTGGCACTGATTATGTCGTTGAAGGTATCGGCGATCTTGCCGGCAAGGCCGACATGATCGGTGGCCATCCGGGCTGAAAAATCGCCGGCCCGCATCGCAAGCAGTCCCTCCAGAAACTCGTGGAGCAAAGCCGAGGCATCGTGCACATTCACCGCCCCATTGACGGACGAGGCGCCATTTTCCCCGTTTCGGCCTGTCAGGCCCGTTGAACGAAGCGGTTTGAGAACCGGCTTTTGCGGCACGCGCTTGCCCGGAACCGGAACCTTCGCTTCGCTAATGCTTTCTTTTCTGGCCTTCATTGCTCATCCTCTGGGCGAAATTCTGATGTCCTGGCAAAGGGTCCATAGCCGTTATGCTCACGGCTAAACGGTCACGATCCCCGATCTGACGAATGCGCGGAGCCCTCCTCTGCGAAGACCCCTAACGGCCTGGAACGGTTTTGGTTCCGGTTTCAGGGAACTTTTCGCCTGGAGGCAATAAATCGCCCATTTGAGCTGTGGCTTTAAGCGCAACCTGAGCCGGAGTTGACGGATTATTCGGGCTCGAGAGTGAGGGTCGCCCGTCGCACGCCCATTCCCGATCCCTGAGATATACTGAATCCCAGCTCCGCGCAGAGCGCCAGCATGGGGCGGTTTTCCGAAAGGATTTCACCGTTGACCCTGGCCAAGCCGTTTGTCCGGGCATAGTCGATGAGTTTGCCCATCAGGAGGCGGCCGACGCCCCGCCGGTGCAGGTCGCTCCGGACCACGATCGCGAATTCCGCAGCGATGCCGTCCGGGTCGGATACGAGCATTGCAGCGGCAATCATGCCGTCTGTTTTTCCGCTGGCGAATGCGACAAGTCCCATTTCGCGGTCGTAATCGATCTGGGTGAACCGGGCGAGTGCCTCCGGCTGCAGATCGCGCATGGGCGAGAAAAATCGCAGCCTCGCATCCTCCTCACTGAGTGAATGGATCAACTCCGCAAAGGCAGCCGCGTCCTCCGGCCGGATCGCCCGCAGGCAAATTCGTCCGACCGACGGCAGGACGGCTTCGCTCGCGAGCTCGGCGGGATAGGGACGGATGGCCAGCCGCGTACCGCGTTTTCCGTCCGACGGTGTGATGCGCACCCGGCCATCCAGAGCGATTACGCCGGTCGAATCCGCGAGCAGCGGATTGATGTCCAATTCGACGATCTCGTCGAGATCGGAGACGAGCTGCGAGAGCTTGACGAGCGTAAGCGCAATTTCATCGAGCGCAGCAGCCGGCCGGTCGCGATAGCCCCGAAGCTCGCGGAAGACGCGGGTGCGTTCGATGAGCTCCCGCGCCAGACGCAGATTTAGTGGCGGCAGGGCGACGGCGCTGTCGGCAATGATCTCTGCCGCAGTACCCCCCTGGCCGAAAAGGATCACGGGCCCGAACTGGCGATCCACCGTGATTCCGGCGATCAGTTCATGAGCAGCGGGACGCGTGACCATTTCCTGGAGCAGAAACCCGTCGATGCTTGCGCCGGGCAACGCCGTTCGAACGTGTGCCAGCATCTCCACGGCAGCCTGACGGATGGCGTCTTTTCCGCTGAGCGATAGAACGACTCCGCCCACATCGGATTTGTGCTGGATGTCGGGCGAGACGATTTTCAGCGCCACCGGCATGGTGAATTCACCCGAGATATCGGCGGCCGCTTCCGGTGATGGCACTTGCGCAAGACGTGGCGCCGGAATCCGGTAGCTTTCCAGCAGCCGGAACATGGTTTCGGGCGACAGCCAGGATTCTCCGCGGTCGAGCGCCGAAGATATGAGGTCGCGCGCTGATTTGGTGTCGGGGACAAATTCGCTTGCTGCCGAAGGCGGGGTTTCCAGGATGACCTGCTGGCCTTTGCGGTACTGAACCAGATGCATGAAGCCTCTCACGGCCTCGCCGGGCGTCGAATAGGAAGGCAAACCGGCGGCTGCGAAAATCCCGGTTGTCTCCGCAGCGGTGCTTGCGGAGAGCCAATTGGCGAGCACTCCCCGGCGAAGGCGGCACAACTGTGCGACTTTTTTTGCGGCGTTCACGCTGGAGGCAACTGCGGTCGGCACATTGAGCACGAGCACGGCGCCGGCTTCGGGAGTCGAAAGCAACACCTCCAGCGCCGCCGCGTATCGTTCGGGAGGCGCGTCACCGACGATATCAACGGGATTGCCGTGCGACCACGTCCCGGGCAGAACACCTTCAAGGCGAGCGATTGTCTCCGGGGAAAGCTCAGCCAGATGCCCGCCGCAATCGAGGAGCGCATCGGTCGCAATCACCCCCGGGCCACCACCATTGGTGAGGATCACCAGCCCGTCATTCGAGAACTGCAAGGGATTGGCGAGAGTCTCGACCGCATCCAGCAATTCCTCAAGCTCCTTCACGCGAACGATACCTGCGCGCCGGAACGTGGCGTCATAAACTGAATCGGTGCCTGCCATAGCTCCGGTGTGGGAGGCGGCCGCCTTTGCCGCCGCCGCATTCCGGCCCACCTTGATCGCAATCACCGGCTTCAATCGGGCAGCGGCACGTGCAGCCGAGAGGAATTTTCGCGGCGCCGTGACGGCCTCGACGTAAAGAAGGATGGCCGTGGTTGCCGGATCGCTGGCGAGGTAATCGAGCAGGTCGCCGAAATCCACATCGGCCATATCGCCGAGCGATACGAGATGCGAAAACCCGATCCCGCGCGCCCCCGCCCAATCCAGAACCGTCGTGAGCATTCCGCCGGATTGCGCGACGAAGGCAATCCCGCCCTTCTTCGCCTGGCCCGGCGCAAATGAAGCGTTCACACCCGAAGCCGTCGAAATGACGCCGAGACAATTCGGGCCGACGATACGCAGAAGATGCGGCTTTGCGGATTGGAGCATTGCGGTCTCGAGGGCGTGTCCGGCCGCGTTGCCGAGTTCGCCAAAGCCTGCGGTGATCACCACAGCGCCTCTTGTGCCTCGTGCACCCAGTTCTGCGATCAATCCCGAAACAGTGGCAGCCGGTGTGCAGATCACTGCCAAATCCGGTGTGAAGGGGAGGCTTGCGATATCCGGATAACACAACAAGCCGGAGACCGATTTGTGCGCCGGATTGACGGGCGCAATCGGACCGCCAAACCCACCAGAAAGAAGATTGACCATTGTCGCGTGTCCGGCGGAACAAGGCCGATCCGTGGCCCCGATCAATGCGATAGAAACGGGCCGGAAAATCGCATCAAGGTTTCTGATAGTCATGCGATGGCAGCGCCGAATACCGGGAATGCGACGTTAAAATTCGCCGCGCAGAGATGCGCCTTCGATTTTTGCCTGATGGCGGTTCAGACGAAAGGCAAGATCGCCGCCCAGCCAGACTTCAACTCTGTCGATTTGCGGGTTATCCCGCAAGATCTCCAGTGCAGCCCTTCGGGCCTCCGGACCGGATTCGGCGCGAATGGGTCGGTAGCCCGGTTGCAACGCAGTGCTGCCATAGGAGACGCAGCGGTAAAAACTCATCGATGCATCCTGTGTTCGCCACAGAATTTATGGTGGCGGCAAAAAATTCAGCCTTGATTTGCGTCAACGAGACTTCATGCTCTTCGCGTTGCATGGATACCGGGGGGCAGCGTAGTCTCATTCCAGGGGCAGCTCTCTAAAACGTGCGAAGGGAATGATCGCCATGCGCTTTCTGGTGAAATGCGAAATTCCAACCGAAGCAGGCAATAATGCGATTACGGATCCGGAGTTTGGCCGGAAAATGGAAATAGTCCTGAAGGAAATAAAGGCGGAAGTATCGTATTTCACTCTGGTGAATGGCTGCCGGGGCGGTTACATCGTGGTCAATATGGATGATCCGTCGCAAATTCCCGCAGTGGCGGAGCCCTTCTTCCTCTGGTTTGATGCGAAACTGGAATTTCTTCCTGTCATGACGCCGGCCGATCTCGCGAAAGCCGGGCCCGCTATCGAGGCAGCGGTCAAGAAATGGAATCGCGCCAAATAGGACTGGTACAGCTGGGTGGTCTCGAACCACCGACCTTCGGATCCACAATCCGACGCTCTGACCAACTGAGCTACAGCTGCACTTCGGCTTCTCCGCATTGGAAAGTAAAAGTCGGATTCGGCAAAAGCAAGCGCGCGAGACTTTACGGCCCGGCAGGAATTCGATCAAAGAGAGGCTGGTTCACGCACTGAGAGGATTGTGGTGAGGTTTGGGTTACAGGCCATCCGGCTGGCCGGCGTGGCGGTTTTCGGCCTCGCGATAATCTCCTGCGGCAATAATTCTGGTCCTGGCGCCCAGTCCACCGCGCCGGTTCTGTTCCAGTGGGAAGATTATGTCGATCCGCCCTTTCTCCAGGAATACGCCAAACGGTTTGGAGAGTTGCCGCGAACCTCGATCTTCGCGGATGAAGACGAGGCATTTGCAAAACTGCGCGCCGGCTTCAAAGCCGATGTCATGGGTCCCTGCTATTATGAATTCCCGCGTTGGCGGGATGCCGGCCTGCTGCAGCCCATCGACGTCTCAAAGCTGAAGAATTGGAGCAGGATTCCGGCACGTTTGCGCGAACTTCCGGGTATCTCGGCCGGTCCGGGCAGGGTCTGGTTCGTACCGCATTACTGGGGCAACACCTCGATCACCTATCGAACCGATCTCGCACCGGAATATGTCGGCCACGACTCCTGGAACATTCTGTTCGATCCCAGATACAAAGGACGAGTCGCAGCGCTGGAGGGCGTGGACGATACCGTTCCCCTGGTGGCGAGAAGTATCGGTGTGGATGCCTACACGATGAACGATGCGGATTGGGGCCGCGTTGAAGGAAAACTCAGGGCTTTGGTGGGACAGCTTCGTTTTGTCGCCAGCGACGACACCTCTCTTGCACAGGGGCTTGCCTCGGGCGAACTGGTCGCCGCCATGAGCTGGCGTGAGGTCTACA
Organism: uncultured Alphaproteobacteria bacterium; assembly: GCA_963747255.1. Taxonomy (GTDB): domain Bacteria; phylum Pseudomonadota; class Alphaproteobacteria; order Micropepsales; family Micropepsaceae; genus CAIYRG01. The sequence goes on along the minus strand of CAVVEG010000005.1, from coordinate 181,658 downwards.
AAGCGCTGAAAATGGAGGGCAAGAAAGTTGCGTTCATGAATCCGCCCGGCGGAGCATTCACTTATGTCTGCGGTCTGGTTGTCGGGCACGACACCAGGAATTATGAAAAGGCTCTGGCACTGATCGATTTGGCGCTTTCCGATCAGGCGGCCGACTACACCATTCGCAAAATCGGTAACGTTCCCGCCAATTCATCCATTCTTGCGCAGGAGCCCGACGCGGTATTCGAGTCTCTTGGCGTCACACGGGACGTCGATGCGCTTCTCGACAGCGGCACTTTCCAAAAGCCGCTGAAAAACAAACAACAGATCGTCGCCGCATGGAGCGATATCCGCGCCGGCCTGTGAGGCGAAACAAAAAAAGGAGCGGTGCGTCCCGCACCGCTCCTCTTTCTTACGCCTGTATGGCAGGTTTACATGACGCCGCGCTTGTGCTCACCGAGCACGACGCGCTTTGGTGCAAAAGCCTGCTTCAACACCATGAACGCCTTGCGCGGATCGGCAGTTCCGCACATGAAAATATCGAACGCGGCATAACCGCGTTCGGGCCATGTATGGACGCTGATATGGCTTTCCGCCAATACAGCAACGCCGCTGATACCGCCGCTCGGCGTAAAGGTATGCAGGTGGATATGAAGGAGTGTTGCTCCCGCTGCTTCCACTGCATCGATCATTGCCTGCTCAATTCGATCTTTGTCCGAGAGCCCTTCGGCTTCCCAGAGATCGATGATCAGGTGACTGCCCGCAAAGGTCAGGCCGTTAAGAGATACGAAGTGATCCTTGCGGTCCGCATCCCCTTCGGGAATAGGAACCGGGACGGTCCTCGCCGGAGCGCGAGGTTTCAGCGCTCTTGCTCCATTGATCGCCGCCACACCGAGTTCGAGTCGAGCCATCCTGGCACCTACCCTTCCAAAGGTGTTGACACCAAAGCGCGCCATCACTGCCGCGCCCACCAAGAAGAAAGCGGCGGGCGGAAGAGCAACTTCCGCAACACGCCGCTTTGCCCCGGCGAACCGGAACAGGGGGGGGAATATAGGGCGCTTGGCCCCCCACGCAAGAATTTTGTCCCCCCGGCGCGGAATTTTTTTCGCGCAGAGCCGGAAGACAACCGAAGCGAGCCGTTTGCGTGCTGGACAGCGTCGCGCCGCGCGCCCTAATACGCGCGCCGTGAATTTCTGGAGAGCACAGGTGTCAAATCTCCGTCCCAAGATTTTCCGCGAGCGGCTGCACAAAGGTTATGCCCAATCGATGGAGGTAACCCGCATCGTTGCCGAGGAGAAAAGCCGGTATCAACAAATCCGCGTTTTCGACACGGTGGCGAACGGCAGGGTGCTCGTGCTGGACGACATCGTTCAGATCACGACACGCGACGAATCCGCCTATGCGGAAATGCTGGTTCATCTGCCACTGCTGGAACACGGCAAAGGCGAGCGGGTTATGATCGTCGGCGGCGGAGACCTTTCGATCGCCGACGAGGCGCTGAAGCACAATGGCGTGAAAGAGGTCGTTCTGGTCGATATCGACGGGCGCGTGGTTGAGCTTTGCCGCGAACACTTTCCCGGGATGAACAGGAAGGCTTTCCGTGATAAACGCCTGAAAATCGAGATCGCCGATGCTTTCGAATTTCTCGGCCGGGCGGAAGCACACGAGCGTTTCGACCTGATCGTTGCCGACAGGCCCGATCCCGTGGGACCCGGAAAGGCGCTGTTCGGGGACAACTTCTACAGCCGCGTGCGCGGGGCGCTGCGCCGGAACGGATTTGCGACCTTCCAGACGGGCGTGCCCTTTTACCAACCCTGGGAAATCACTGACGCGCTGCGCGAGCTGAAGGGCCAGTTCCCGCTTTGCGGTCTCTATCTGACCGTGGTTCCGACCTATATCGGCGGGTTCATGGCGCTCTCCTGGGCGGGGACGGACAAGCCGCTGGGGACGCGCACCGGCATCGCTAACGCGGCAAGGCGTTTTGCCCAGGCAAAACTCAAGACAGATTATTACAACCCGGAAATCCACGCGGCGGCTTTCGCCATGCCGGAATGGATCAAACGCCTTATCCCGAAGGCGCGCCGCTGATTTCTCTCCAAAGCATCGCAGCCGCCTCGGCGGGCGACAGCTGACCATTGTCGCGGCTTACGGCAAGATTGGCTTCACGCATCCTGGCGACCGGGATTCGGCCGATCAGCGGCCCGAGCGATCGGATGAGAGCCGTGTCATTCGCCCGTTTGGGCGCGAGCAACACGATCGCGTCATAGGGCGGGATGGCGTGCTTTGGATCGGTCAGCGTCACCAGACCGAATTGGGCTATTCTGCCGTCGCTGGAAAAAGCGGTGATAACGTCAACATCGCCATCGCCGGCTGCCTTGTACATGAAGATCGGTTGCATCTGGCGCTGTTGCCGGAATTGCAGCCCGTAGCTCTTTCTCAGGGCCTGCCATTCCGGCCGGCTGAAGATTTCATAATCGCCCCCGATCGCCATACCTGCAGAAACCCGCGCCAGATCCGCGACCGAAGTGATGCCGAGCGCCTGCGCCCGATCTTTGCGCATCGCAAGCACATAGGCGTTCTCGAACCCGAGCGGCCCAAGCACGCGCGCACCGGAATTCTGCCGCACCCAGGCGCTGACGGACGAAAGCACGACATCGCGGGGGGGAGAATCGCCGCGATGCATGAAATTGCTCCAGATCGTGCCGGTGTAATCGACATAGACATCGACATCTCCGGTGAGCAGCGCCTTGAAGATGACCACCGACCCGAGATCACTTCGGGTCGAGGCGCGCAAACCCGCGTCCGCAAGGCGCTGCCCGATCAGGGAAGCCAGGATATATTGCTCGGGAAAACCCTTGGCGCCGATCACATAACCGGAGGCCGGGCGAAAGCTCGCGGCCAGCGCGCCCGCCAAAAGCACGAGAACAAGTCCGGTTGTTGCAAAAACCAGGCGGCGGCGTGATGTCCGCCATCCCGCCAGCAATTCGAGCCAGGCCAGGAACCGGTCGGCAATCAGCGCAAGCAGGGCCGCGGCGACACAGCCTACCGTGACGTCGATCCAGTTCTGGGTCTGAAGTCCGGAAAAGATATAATTTCCGAGACTGGTCTGCCCGATCGGCGTGGATAACGTCGCGGTCCCGATGACCAGCACCGACGCGGTCCTGATCCCCGCCATGATGACCGGCAGCGCGAGCGGAAATTCAATCCGGACGAGCGATTGCAGTGGCGTCATGCCCGAACCCGCCGCGGCCTCGCGCACCGACGGATCGACGCCCTGAATTCCGGTGACGGTGTTTCTGAGTATCGGCAGCATGCTGTAGAGCGAAAGCGCCAGCAGCGCGGGAAGAAAGCCGAGCGCCGAAAACTGCGCGCCGGTCAGCGATTTGGTGAGAAGCGAAACGAACAGCAGCAGTGGGTAAAACAGGGCGAGTAACGCAAGGCTCGGAATTGTCTGAATGACCGCGGCGAGGCCCAGAATCACGCCGGCCAGGCGCTTTGAGCGCAAACATGCGATGGCGAGCGGCAGGCTGACAGCAGTTCCGAGGGCGAGCGCGCTTACGCTCAGCAGCACATGGGCTCCGAGATAATCCGGCAGGTGCGCCAATGCATCGGAAAGGCGCGGGTCGAGCGCAAGCATTCAGGCAAGACCGGCAAGCCGGTTCACGCGTTCCGCCTGACGCAGCGGCATCTGCATGAGGCGGCGAACCGAAGGATCTTGCGCATGCGAGAGAAGATCACCCGTCGCGCCATATTCGATCAACTTGCCCGCTTCAAGAACGGCAATCCGGTCGGCAAGCAACACCGCTTCCATCATGTCATGCGTGACCATGACAGTGGTGAGCCCGAGCGCCTCATGCAGCCCGCGATAGTCGCTTGCAAGCGCATCGCGCGTAACCGGATCGACCGCCCCGAAAGGTTCGTCCATCAGAACGATTTTCGGATTTGCGGCAAGTGCCCTCGCCACCCCGACCCGCTGCGCCTGACCTCCCGAGAGGGTGGACGGCAAACGTGATCTGATCGCCCGCGGCAGACGCACCAGTTCGAGCATCTCGTCCACGCGTGCCGCAATCGCGCTCCGCTCCCGTTTGAGCAGCGAGAGCGTGATGCCGATGTTTTCCGCGACCGTGAGATGCGGAAAAAGTCCGACACCCTGAAATACGTAACCGATGCGGCGGCGCAAACGCTCAGGATTCGCCGAGGCGACGTTTTTGCCCTGTACGAGCACGCGGCCACGGGTCGGTTCGATCAGCCGGTTAACCAGCTTCAGCAGAGTTGTCTTGCCCGATCCCGACGTTCCCGTCAGCGCGACAAAGCTGCCGGATGGGACCGCAATGCTGACGCCCTGGAGTACGAAATTCCCACCCGGAGGATAGCTCTTCCAGACATCGTCAATTTCGATCGCGAGTTTTGCCGCGCCTCCGGTCATCGGGGGATTATGGCAGCCGCGGAGCACTCCACCAATGGTTCTCGAATTGACCGGTCGAACGTATAACATTGCGCGCGGAGGGGAACGATCCTGGCACTCACAAATTCCATTGCGCAACCGCCGGCAGGCAAACGGAAACGCCTGTCGCCGGCCGGTTCCGGGCTCCCTGGGCGGTATCTGCTGCTGACGCCTGCAACCGCTCTTCTGGTGCTGGCACTCGCCGCGCCTCTTGCGCTGCTCGCCGTTTACAGCTTCCGGGCGCAACGCGGGTTCGTCATCGACACGCAGTTTACGCTTCTCCAATACGCGTCCGTTCTCACGCGCAAAACCTATGGCCTGATTTTTCTGCGCACACTGACGATTTCCGCCATCGCCACTACAAGCGCAATCGTGCTGGCCTATCCCGTTGCTTATTTCATCGCTTTTCGCGCCAAGGCCAAATTCCTCTGGCTGCTGCTGGTCACGATCCCTTTCTGGACCAGCTATCTGCTTCGGGTGTTCGCGTGGAAAGTGATCCTTGGGTTTAACGGCGTCGTAAATTCCGCGCTGTTGGCGCTGCACCTCGTCAGCGCGCCGCTGCCATTCCTGCTTTACAATCGGTGGGCCGTGGTCATCACGCTGATCCATGGCTATGCCGCGTTTGCCATTCTGCCGATCTATGTATCGCTGGAAAAGCTCGATCCGACGCTGATTGAGGCGGCCGCCGATCTCGGCGACACTCCATTCTGGCGATTTCTTCGCGTGACGCTGCCGCTTTCGATGACCGGGATCATTGCTGCCTTCGTGCTGATATTCATACCCGCCACCGGGGATTACGTAACACCGGCGCTGGTCGGAGGACCGGATGGGTTGATGATCGCCAATTTCATCCAGGTCCAATTCGGACGCGTGGACAATTGGCCGCTGGGTGCGGCGCTTGCCGTCATCACCATCGGCGTCGTTGCCATTGCCTGCCTGCTTGTCGCGGGGTTGGCGAGATTTGCGGCAGTGCGGATTCGATGATGAACGCGATCGAAACAAGACACCGCGGACTTGGGCTTTACGCCATTGCTTATGTGGTTCTGCTCTACGCGCCGGTCCTTCTGCTTCCGGTCTTTTCCCTCAACGATTCGGTCTTCATCGCTTTCCCCCTCTCCGGCTTCACGCTGAAATGGTATTCGGCGATGGCGGCAGACACGGAAATGCGGATTGCGCTTTCGAACTCCCTGATTGTGGCGGCTGTGGCATCTCTCGGATCGACCGTGCTCGGTCTCATCACGGCCAAAGTGCTGGCGCGCGGAATTCCGGGGCGGTCGTTCTTCATGACATTCTGCAACCTGCCCCTGTTCATTCCCGACATTGTCCTTGGGATCGCACTTCTCATTCTGATGAGTAGCGTTCAGATTCCGCTTTCGCTGCTCACCGTCATGTTTGGGCATGTGGTCATCTGCCTGCCCTTTGCCGTCGGGATCCTGATTTCGCGATTTGAGGGATTCGACCCAACGCTCGAAGAGGCATCCCGCGATCTTGGTGAAAATGCCTGGGGAACGTTCCGGCGGGTGACCTTTCCGCTGGTGCTGCCCGGCATCATTGCGAGCCTGCTGCTCGCCTTTGTGGTTTCGTTTGACGACTTCCTGATTGCATTCTTTCTCTGTGGCACGGACACGACGCTACCGGTCTATATCTGGGGCGAACTTCGCTTTCCCTACCAGCTGCCGAACGTGCTGGCGCTGGGCTCGGCCATTCTCGTTTGCTCCACCATCACGATCGTGGTGGCGGAACAAATCCGGCGTCGTGGCATAGCGCAGAATACTCCGGCTCCGGTCATGGCCTGATACAAATGGATTTCATCAGTCTCAGGGACATCTCCAGGCATTATGGTGGTGCGCCGGTTGTCGATGCGGTGAATCTCTCAATCTCAGCTGGCGAATTCTTCTCGCTGCTCGGCCCGTCGGGCTGCGGCAAAACTACCCTGCTTCGGATGATCGGCGGCTTCACAAGGCCGGATCAGGGGACCATCCACATCGACGGAGAGGATATGACAGAGCGGCCGCCGGAAAACCGGCCGGTCAATATGGTGTTTCAGTCCTATGCGATTTTTCCGCACCTCAATGTCGCCGACAACATCGCGTATGGTTTGCGTCGCGAAGGACTCACGAGGATCGAACGCGACCGGCGGGTTAACGACGCACTCAACCTTATTTCGCTGCCGGGGTACCAGCGCAGGCGCGCGCACGAACTCTCCGGCGGTGAGCGGCAGCGGGTCGCACTGGCGCGGGCGCTGGTGAAACGTCCCAAGCTGCTGCTGCTGGACGAGCCACTTGGCGCGCTGGACAAGCGGTTGCGCGAATCCATGCAAATCGAATTGCGGCAAATTCAACGCGAAACCGGCGTGACCTTTTTGTTTGTGACCCACGATCAGGACGAGGCCATGGCAATGTCGGACCGCATCGCGGTGATGGAGAAAGGCCGCGTGCTGCAGGTTGCCGATCCGCGAACCCTGTATGATGCACCAACTTCCCGCGCGGTTGCATCTTTCATCGGAAGCATGAATTTCCTGGACGGAAGGATGGTTGAAAAACAGGGCGAAACGCTGGTCGTCGATATTGCCGGATTCGGCCAGGCCTTTGTTCCACCACCCCACCTGCGGAGTTTTTTACCCGGGGAGGCAATCACGGTTGCGATTCGACCAGAGAAACTCGGGGTTTCGCAAAATCGCTCTCCGGGCGCCGTTTCGGTTCAGGCTCGCGTAATTTCAGCCGTCTATCTGGGCGATCGCAGCCAGGTCAAACTGTCGATCCCTGCAACCGGAACTCCGGTTACGGCCGTAATTGCGGCATCCACCGCCTTCCGCATCGGGGACACCGTTCATCTCTCGCTGGATCCCGTGGACGCATTGCTGTTTCCGGTCTGAGGAATTTGTGATCCGGCCACGCGCCTGAACAAGGCATGGGCCGCGGCCTGGCTTTCCTGAAGCAGAGATTCCAGTCGGGCGAATTCCGTGACACCGGCAACGCGCGCCAACAATGCCTTCAGGCTGGCGCTTGCCGAATTCGGGGTAAAAATCTCCGTCCACGGCCACGCGGAGCACCTGCGTGAGATCCTGCTGCAATCGTGCTGCGGCAATGAGACGGTCGCCATCGGAGCGGGCAATCAGGCCGACGGCGATCAATTTTTTCGCGGCTGCAATCGTATTCTGATCCCGTACTCCGGGTGGCGCATCACAAAGCTGCAGGACCTGTACCGCAAATTCGATGTCGACCAATCCTCCAGGGGCGAACTTCAGATCCCATGGTGAGCGCGCGGGAAATTGTGCGGCCAGTTTTTGTCGCATGGAAAGAGCGTCGCTCAGCAATTTTGCAGCCTCGCAGGGAAGCGCCAACAGCTCCGAAACCGCGCGCGCGATGCGCCCGCGGAATTCCGGCGGACCGGCGATCGCGCGCGCCCGCGTCAACGCCATTTTTTCCCAGGTCCAGGAATGTTCGCGATGGTACTGCACAAATCTGTCGAAGCTGACCGCAACCGGTCCCTGATTGCCGGATGGCCGCAAACGCATATCGACATCGAACAGCCTGCCTTCGGCCGTGAGCGCCGTCACGCCCGCAATAAAACGCTGCGCCACCCGCGCAAAATAGCTGCTGACCGGCAGTGGCCTGTCGCCGTTCGACTGAGTGGCCGACGGATCGTGTGTGTAGATGAAAACGAGATCGAGGTCGGAGGTTGCGGTCATCTCCCGCCCGCCGAGCTTGCCCATCGCAACAATCGCGAGGGCCCCGCCTGGCAGGTGGCCATGAATCGCAGCGATCTGGTCTTCCACGAGTGTTTGCAGACCGGCGATGACGGTTTCGGCAAGGCCGGAATAGGCCGGGCCGGCGTCGGCCGGCGGACCGGAAGAAAAAATGAGCCGGGCGCCGATACGGAACATCTCTTCCTTGGCGAACCGCCGCGCCGCGTCCAACGCGCTCTCATAGGTCGCGGCAGTGGCAACGGCTTTTGTGAATTCCGCCTCAAGCTGCCCCGAGGATGGCAATTGCGCGAGGAATCCGGGATCGATCAAGGTGTCGAGAACGCCCGGATGGCGTCCGAGATAGCCGGACAATCGCGGTGCTGAACCGGCAATCTCGGCGAGCAGATCGAGCAAACGACGATTGGCAATGAGCATGGAAAAAAGCTGCACACCTGACGGCAGACCGGAGAGGAATCGGTCGAACTGCATGAACGCCGAGTGGGGCTCGGGCGTTTCAGAAAGCGATTTCAGGAGCGCGGGCATCAGCCGCGTAAGCAGCTCCCTCGCGCGAGCGCTCCGGGTGGCTCTGATGCGGCCATGGTGCCAGCCGCGGATCACAGCCGAGATCGCCGCCGGCTCGGCAAAACCCATGCGAGAAAGCGTCGCGACAGTTTCCGGATCTTCCTCTACCCCGGTAAAAACCAGACTGCCCGAACGATCCGAAAGTGGCGCCTCGCTTTCGAACAGGCGCGCGTAATGGCTCTGGACCCGGCTCAGTCGCGTTCGAAGGGCTTCTTCGAAGGCGTTGGTGTCATCAAACCCGGCAAAGCGCGCCACGTGGTCAAGTTCGTCGGGCGATTTTGGTACCAGATGCGTCTGCTGGTCTTCAATCATCTGCAGCCGGTGCTCAAGCATTCGCAGGAAACAGTATCCATCCGTGAGTTCTTTATCGGCGTCTTCCGAGATATGGCCGCGCGCGCGGAGCGCATGGAGGGCGCCGAGCGTGGTTGGGTCTCGCAGCGTGGGATCGCGTCCTCCGAGAATGAGCTGCTGCGTCTGAACGAAGAATTCGATTTCGCGAATTCCTCCCCGCCCGAGCTTGATATTGTGCCCGGCCACCGCAATGCGGCCGTAACCCGCATGGCTGTGGATCTGACGTTTTATAGAATGGATGTCCTCGATGGCAGCATAGTCGAGATGCTTGCGCCAGATGAACGGCTGCATGCGCCTCAGAAGCGCCGCGCCGGAAACGGTATCCCCTGCGCATTGGCGTGCCTTGATCCAGGCTGCACGCTCCCAGTTCTGGCCCATGGCCTCGTAATAGGCTTCGGCCGATTCCGTGGACATCGCGATCCGGGTCGAGCCCGCATCGGGGCGGAGGCGCAGATCGACGCGAAATACATATCCGTCAGCCGTCGATTCGGAGAGCAGCTTCACGATTCCCTTGACCGTCTCCACGGCGGCCATCTGGCTGTCGCCCGAGCGCGCGAAGGGAAAGCGGCCGGGTTCGAAAAAAGTCACAAGATCAATGTCGCTCGAATAATTGAGTTCGAAAGCTCCCATCTTTCCCATCGCCAGCACGACGAGGCCGCACTCCTCCTCAGCGATGGTGTCGCGATTGCGGGTTTCACGGCGCGCCTCCGATCCGATCTGAAAGCGGAGTGCACCCCGGACGCAGCAATCGGCAAAACGCGTCAGATGCCGCATGCAGGCATCAAGGCTCAAAATCCCGGAAATGTCGCAAAGCGCGATGGCAAGCGCGGTGCGCCGCCTGGCAATGCGCAGCCGCGCCTGTGCAGCCGGAAAACTTCTCTCTTCACCGGCGGAAATGGCGTCCGCATTCAGCCGTTCAAGCCGGGATTCGGCGCCCTCAGTGAACAGCTGAAGGGCAAAAGCCGATTCCTTCAGGAGCAGGCGCGCAAGATAGGGACTGTTACCCGCGGCGGATGCGACAATGGACCGGAACGGTTCGCGTTGTGCGAGTTCGGGTTCGAGAGAGTTCAACGACTCCAGCAATCGTTCGGCACGCGGCTGGTCGAATATTGCCGGTAAGCGTGACGAGCGAAATTCCCTGTCCACCGCGCCTGACGCGCCCGGTCTCAGTGAACCGGTTCCGGTTGAGCGAAGAATTCCGGCTGATAGACCCTGGCTGAGCGCGATTCATCACCAACCCTGTGGAATGTGATCGTCGCGCGAAGTCCGGGGCGGTTGTCCTCAAATGCAAGCCTCGCCTCGTGCAGGCGCGCGACCGCGGAAACGAGACTCAGGCCCAAGCCGGTGCCGGGTGAATTGCGGCTCGACTCCAGCCGCACAAAACGCTGCGTCACCCGGTCACGATCCGCCGGTGGAATGCCCGGACCATTGTCTGCGACGACGAGAACGCTGTTTTCTCCACGGTTCTCCAGTTCGACCACAACACTTCCACCAGCGGGGGTGTATTTGATCGCATTGTCGACGAGATTGGCGAGCGCCTGAGAAATCAGGTTGCGATTGCCACGGATGATGCCGCCCTCGGGAGGCACGGTGACCGAAAAGCGCAGGTTCTTTTCTTCCGCCAGCGGCAAATAGAGTTCCCCTACCCCTTCGATTACATCCGTCAGGCTGACTTCGTGCATGGATTCCCTGAGGCTTCCGGCCTCGGCTTCGGCAATCAGCAGGAGCGAATTGAAGGTTCCTATGAGGCGATCCGTCTCCTGGACCGCGGCGTCGATATCCCGGGCCGTTTCCGAATCGGGCGCTTGCCGCATGGCTGCGAGTTCAAGCCGGTTGCGCAGCCGGTTCAATGGCGAACGCAGATCATGGGCCACATTGTCCGACACTTCGCGAATCCCATGCAGCAACCTTTCGATCCGGTCGAGCATATGGTTGAGATTCTGGGCGAGATCATCGAATTCGTCGCCGCGCCGGCCGACCGGCACGCGTTGCGAGAGGTCGCCTCCCATGATCTGGCCGCTGGTTCGGTTGATCGCATCCAGTCGCGTGAGAACACGGCGGCTGATCAGGAAACCGCCGGCAAGGCCCAGAAGGATCATCAGGCCGGTTCCCCAGAGCAGCGCCGTCTGGAATACCGATTCCAGCTGACGCCGTTCGTCGATATCCCGGGCGACAAGGAGATAAAAACCCTGCGCCAGCATGAACACTTCGCCGCGCGCGATTCTGAGCTGAGTGGTCGATCCAATGCGCCGTTCATAGGCAAATTCGACGAGGCCGTTTTCCACCGCACTGATCTGCGGCCAGGAGTCGAGATTTCCCGCGATTACACGATGGTCGTTGTTGGCCAGCAGGTACAGCCCTTCATCGCCGCGCACAGAACGGCCGATGATCACATCGGTGAAAGTCGAGAATGGCAGGCGCTGATACTGTTCGACCAGACCCGTCACTTCGGCCTCGATCGTGGCATCGGTCTCGCGGTCGAGTACCCGGGCTGTGTTCCAATAAACGAAACCGACCAGCGCGAAGGCCGAGAGGGCGAAGATCGCCAGGTAGATGGCGACGATGCGAAACGCCTGGGTGCGTAAAATCTTATGCGTGCGCACGGATCATGTAACCCGCGCCGCGTACGGTATGCAGCAGCGGCGCCTCAAATCCCTTGTCGATTTTGGCCCGCAAGCGCGAGATATGCACGTCAATAACATTGGTCTGGGGATCGAAGTGATATTCCCAGACATTCTCCAGCAACATCGTGCGCGTGACAATCTGTCCGGCGTGCCGCATCAGATATTCAAGCAACCGGAATTCCCGCGGCTGCAACTCGATGGCCGAGCCGTTGCGCCGCGCCGTGCGCGACAGCAGATCGAGTTCCAGATCGCCGACCGCTACCCTGGTTTTCACCGATCCCGGATCACGACGGCGCACCAACGCTTCAAGCCGGGCCAGCAATTCGGCAAAAGCATAGGGTTTGGTCAGATAATCATCGCCGCCGGCGCGCAATCCCTTGATGCGATCATCGACATCCGAAAGCGCGCTCAGGAAGAGAACGGGGGTTGAGTTGCGCTCCTGCCGGAGCGTTTCGACCAGCCGCAAGCCGTCGACTTTTGGCAGCATCCGGTCAATCACGGCCACATCATATGGCCGGGAGAGCGCCAGCGTCAGACCCGTCTCGCCATCGCCGGCTTCATCCACGACGTGACCGGCCTCTTTCAGGCCCTTCACGAGGTAACGCTGCGCTTCAAGATCGTCTTCGACCACCAGAACGCGCATGAGCAATCTACTCCTGACCTGATGCCCTTGGGCGCCTGACAAGACTGAAGGACCACCGGCGGCGGCGGCACGGGGGGCACAACCGCCAGCCGGTGGTCGGAATGCCGCCGCCCGGCTGGCGAGCGGCGGCAACCAATCAGCCCTTGGCTACCTTCAGGGCGACGTAATGCTGCCCCTGATCGCCGGCGACGAGGAGCAGAACTGTCTCGCGACCGGCTTTTTTGGCTTCGGCGATGCCCTGTTCGATATCCGCCGGGGTGCGTACATTGCGATTTCCGATACCAACGATCACATCGCCCGGGCGGAAGCCTTTATCGGCCGCTTCGCTGTTGGGATCGACCGTTGACACAACCACGCCACGGGTCTTGTCGTCGATGTTGAACTGCTCCCGCGCCTGATCGGTGAGCGTTGAAAGCCCAAGCCCAAGAGCGCTGGTGGTCGCTTCCCGGTTCGCTGTCCGATCTCCGCGATCAGGGCCTGCGGGGCGATCTGCGCTGGCGAGTTGCACATCATCGCGCTTCGCAATCATGGCGCTCAAGGTATATTTCTGTCCGTCGCGCATGATTCCGAACTGGGCCTTATCGCCAACCCGAAGACCCGCGACTTTGCGCGTCAGGTCCTTGTTGTCATCGACATCGGAGCCGTTGAGTGACAGGACGACATCGCCCTGTTTGAAACCGGCTTTGGAGGCCGGGCTGTCATCCACGACACTGGCGACGATTGCGCCCTTGGCATTCTTCACGCCAAGGCTTGCCGCCATGTCCGGCGTGAGGCTCTGGATCTGCACGCCGAGCCAGCCGCGGGCGACATTGCCATGCTCGCGGAGCTGATCGACGATCGATTTCACGGTCGAGGCCGGAATGGCAAACCCGATGCCGACCGAACCGCCGGAGGGCGAAAAGATCGCCGTATTCATGCCGACCACCCGGCCGGAAAGATCGAAAGTGGGACCGCCCGAATTTCCCTGATTGATAGGCGCGTCAATCTGAATGTAGTCGGTGTAAGGACCGCTTCCGATATCGCGGCCGATCGAAGAAACGATGCCTGCGGTCACAGTGCCGCCCAACCCGAATGGATTGCCGACCGCAACGACCCAGTCGCCGACGCGCAGCCGGTGGTCGTCGCCAAATGCAACCGTCGGCAGATCGCTGACGCCATCGACCTTAATCAGGGCCACATCGGTGTCCTTGTCGGTTCCCACCAGATGGGCCTGGAACTCCCGGCCACTTGGCAACTTCACCGTGATTTTCTTGCCGTCCTCGATCACATGGTTATTGGTGACGATGTAGCCGCTCTGATCGATAATGAATCCGGAACCCATGGCCTGCGAGCGGAAAGTCTGCGGCCGGTTATTTCGCCCCTGTCCCTGGCCGCCCTGCCCCTGCCCCTGCCCCTGACCGAATTGCCGGAAGAAATCGCGGAACGGCGCGGGGATATCGTCCAGATTTCCTCCGCCCTGGCCACCGCGTTCGGCGGACTCGCGGTCCACAACGACGGTGACTACGGCCGGGCTGACATGTTCGACAAGGTCGGCAAAGCTGAATGGCGAGCCCTGTTCGACCAGCCGCGGCGGCGGATTGGCAGTCTGACGCGTGACCGCCGCAATTTCCCGGAAGCCTTCCTCGGGAAGGCGAACCACCGAGTAGCCGGCGGAAGCGTGCACGGATGTTCCCCCGCTGTGGCTGAACACAAACCCTCCGGCGGCGAAGGACAGCGCCGCGACGGCAGCCGCAGCAGCAGCAATCCGGCCATTATGTTTGCGCGAGGAAGAAGGCCTGGACTCGAGATGTTCGGTCATTTCTGGATTTCCCATGGTTGGTACTGAGGCGGTGCTTGGCTCGTTGCCAATTTAAGACACAACTCTTACTGGTCAATGTCTCGAACATTAATCGTTGGCAATTTTACGAACTTTCTGGTGTGAACTCTGCGGGATCGCCGTCAATCGCGAGCCGGTGGCGGGACCGTACGACGATAACGCCGATCACACCCGCTCCGCCCAAAACCAGAAGCATCGGCCCAAACCAGAGAAACGCTGTGTCCTGCCGAACCGGCGGCTTCATCAGGACGAAGGCTCCGTAACGGGCGACCAGGAAGTCCATGATCTGCTGATCGGATTGCCCGGACTGCATCTGTTGCCGGATAAGGCGGCGCAAATCGGCGGCAAGGGGGGCATTGGATTCGTCGATGGACTGGCCCTGACAGACGAGGCAGCGCAATTCCTTCTGCAAAGCCTTGGCGCGGGCTTCAAGCACCGGGTTGGCCAGCGGCGGCACATAGGTGCTTTCTTCTTCCGGTTGCTCCCCTGCTGCGTAGGCAGGCAAGGATCTGCCGGCAAAAAGCGCCAGACCGGCAACGATGGCGAAGATCGCTCCCCTCCGGAACAGAGCCGCGGGCATCATGATACAGGCTCGGCAACCAGATCCGGGGTTTTCCGGCGGGCGCGCAGAACCGCGGCCAGGCGGGCGCCCAGGGCGGTAAAACCAGCCAATGCCATAATGATTCCGCCGATCCAGATGAACGGCGCCATCGGGTTGTAGTAGGCGCGCACGACCCAGCCGCCGCCATCGCGCGGATCACCGAGGACCACGTATAAATCGGCAATCCCGGTGGTGCGGATGGAGGATTCGGTGGTCGCGGTCTGCTCGACGGGATAGCTGCGTTTTTCGGGGTGAACGACCGTAATTGTCCGCCCGGAGGCCATCACGGTTATTTCCGCCCGGTCGGCGAAATAATTGGGCCCCTGCACGCGTTCGGTGCCTTCGAGGCGCAGCGTATAACCGCCGATCTGCATGGTCTGATGCGGGGCCATTACCTGGATCGCCTCGCTCTTCCAGACCGTCGCACCGGCCACACCCAACGCCACCACCCCGAGACCGGCATGCGCGAGGGCGGCGGTAACGGCGGTTGCGGGCAATAGCCTCAGGCGGCGCCAGCTTCCGGCGCGGCGCAGCACATCCGTGATCGAGCCCCCGATCAGCCAGATCCCGAGCCCGATGGCGACGGTGCCGAGCACAGAAAGCGGCCGCGCTACTGCAAGCACAATCGCAAGGGCGAGCAAAGCCGCTGCAAAGGCGAAGCGCAGCGCATGGGCGCCGGCGCGGAGATCGCCACGGCGCCACAGGAGCATCGGACCGAAAGGCATCGCCATGGCGAGAAGCGCCAGCATCGGGATGACCGTGGCGGTGAAATAGGGCGGCCCAACCGAGATCTTGATGCCTTCGGCGGCATCCAGCACCAGCGGGTAGAGCGTGCCGGTGAGGACCGTGGCTGCAGCCGCAGTCAGAAGAAGATTGTTGACCAGGATGCCGGTCTCGCGGCTGACAACATCAAACGCGGCCCCCGGCGAAAGCTTTGGCGCGCGCCATGCGAAGAGCACGAGCGGCGATGCGATCGCGACGAACAGGATCATGAGGATGAAGAGTCCGCGCCGGGGGTCATTGGCAAAAGCGTGCACCGAATTCAGCACGCCGGAGCGGACCAGGAAGGTGCCGATCAGGCTGAAGGAGAAGCCTGCGATGGCCAGCAGCAGGGTCCAGCTCTTGAAGGCGCCGGTACGCTCGGTTGCCATCATGGAATGGATGAGCGCGGTCGCAATCAGCCATGGCATCAGGGAGGCGTTCTCGACCGGGTCCCAGAACCAGAAGCCGCCCCAACCAAGGGTGTAATAGGCCCACCACGAACCGGCCGCGATGCCCAGCGTGAGCGCAGTCCATGCAGCAATGGCGAAAGGCCGTGCACGGCGAACCCAGGCGGCATCGTTGCGACGGTCGAGCAAAGCCGCAGCAGCAAAGGAAAAGGACGCCGAAAGCCCGACATAGCCGAGATAAAGCAGAGGCGGGTGGAAAGCGAGGCCGGGATCCTGCAACAGAGGATTCAGGCCATTGCCCTCGAACGGTTGCGGATAAAGCCGCAGAAAGGGATCGGAGGTCAGAAGGACAAAAATCAGGAATGCGATCGCGATCAACGCCTGAACGCCAAGCGTGCGGGAACCGAGCCGCGCATTGGCGCCGTCGCCCGCGGGCTGGGTGAGAGCGATGGCCGCGGAATAGATGCCGAGAATCAGCATCCAGAGCACCATGGAACCTTCGTGGTTCCCCCACACGCCGGTGATTTTGTAGATCAGCGGTTTTGCGGTGTGGGAGTTTTCGGCAACCGCCATGACCGAGAAGTCCGACGTGACATAGGCGAACATCAGGGTGAAAAAGGCGAGTGCAATGAAGACGAAACTGCCGAGCGCGGCTCCGCGGCCCATCGCCATGATGCGAATGTCACCGCGCGAAGCGCCGAGAAATCCGGAAGAGGCCTGAACCACCGATAATGCCAGAGCGAGGCAGAGGGCAAGCTGGCCGAGTTCTCCTGTCACGATGAGCCTGCGCTTCCCTGGCCTTCCTGCCAATGTCCGGAACGTTTCAGGGCGTCGACCACCTCGGGCGGCATATAGCGCTCGTCATGTTTGGCAAGAACTTCGCTTGCGGTGAACACGCCATCATGACTGCGCGTCCCCAGCGCAACGACGCCCTGTCCTTCGCGGAACAGGTCCGGGAGCACGCCGGAATAATGCACCGGCACGGCGTTCTTGCCGTCCGTAACGACAAACTGCACTTCCAGCCCCCGGTCGCGCCTGACACTACCCTGCTGCACAAGTCCGCCGATGCGGAAAGCGCGGCCGTCCGGAACCTTGTCGGGATGGGCGGCGATATCGGAAGGGCTGTAGAAGAAAAGCACATTGTCCTGGAGGGCATAAACGGCCAGAGCCGCGGCGCCGCCGCCCGCAAGCAGCAGCGTAATAGCGAACGCAAGGCGTCTTTGCTTTTTTGGAGTCATCTCCACGCCAACCCGATTGCTGATATTCCATTCTAGAGTGCCGAGTCGCGAAGTATAGGCACTTCGCTGCGAGATTGCGCGGCAGGGGGAGCATTATCGGGCGAAAATGCCCGCAACGCCAAGCTCAAATTCCCGCGAGCAGGCGCGGTTTTCTTCGGGATGACATTCCCTATCCGTGGCTCTATCACTGGTAACCGGAATTCACGGGCTCTCCCGGAATGGTCCTGCGTGCCATCGCGGTCTTTCTCATCCTCGCATGCGTGGCGTTTTTCAGCTTCTTCGATGCCAATGAAGACCGGCTGAGCTGGTTCGACACAAGGCCCTGGGTTGCCGCGGCCGCCAAATATGATGCGACGATCATACGCGACCGTTTCGGCGTGCCACATGTCTTTGCACCCCGCGATGCCGATGCGGCCTTCGGTCTGGCTTATGCCCATGCCGAGGACGACTTCCCCACCGTTCAGCGAGCGCTGCTTTCGGCGCGCGGAACGCTGGCGGTGGTCGATGGCAGGAAAGCCGCCGAGGAAGACTATTTCGTGCAGATTCTCGGAATTTGGGATGCGATTGCGGCGCATTACCCGGCCGATCTGTCGCCGGAAACCCGCGCAATGCTGGAAGGCTATGTCGCCGGTCTGAATCTTTATGCGGCTCAGCACCGGGGCGAAGTCCTGCCGGGTTTCGCACCGGCAAAGCCACAGGACATCGTGGCGCTGTTCATGCTGCGGCTGCCGCTTTTCTACGGACTCGACAATCAGCTGCGTGCACTGATCGCCGGAAACGCCGAAAAAGTGAGCAGCGATGCAGACTCCGCTCGCTCGCTCGCGGCAGCCCTGGCGCCCGCGCACTCGGCGGACGGGGCGACGCGACTGCTCATAAACCCGCAGGGGCCGTTTGCCGGACCGCTCTCCTGGTATGAAGCGAGCATCAGTTCGGGCGAAGGATGGAACCGGGAAGGCGGCTTGATCCCCGGTTCGCCGGTTCTGCTTGCCGCCGCCGGACCCAATTCCGGCTGGGGAATCTCGGCAAATCACCCCGACCTCACGGATATTTATGCCCTCAGGATGAATCCGGCGAACCGGAACCAATACTGGTTCGACGGGGGGTGGCGGCGTCTGGAAACCCGCGAAGCACGCATTGTAACGCGGCTGTGGGGACCGATCCGGGTTGTCGCCGAGCGGCCATTGCTGCGCGCAATTCAGGGACCGGCATTCCGCGGACCGCGTGGGGTGTTTGCGATCCGTTATGCGGGACAGGATGACGTCAAGGGCGTTGAGGCGTTCTTCCGCCTCGACAAAGCGCCGGATTACAACCGTTTCGCCGAGGTGCTGGCTTCCGGTGATATCCCGTCTCTGTCCTTTGTTTACGCCGATCGCAGCGGGCGAATCGCTGCGATCTACAATGGGAATTTCCCGAACCGCGCCGCCGGTTATGACTGGTCGCACCCGGTTCCGGGCGACGTTTCGGCGGATCTGTGGACCAGCTATCTGCCCTTTGCGTCGGCGCCCAAGACCATCGCGCCCGGCAGCGGCTTTGTTGTCGCGGCGAATTCCACGCCGTTCCGGGTGACTTCCGACCCCTTCAACCCCAAACCGGAGGCATTCCCGCCGGGCATGGGGATCGAAACGGGCCTGAACAATCGCACCCGGCGCGCGCTGGCCCTGCTGTCGGCGGGGAAAACGATGACGGCGGAAGCGTTCACGGGTTTCAAGTTCGACAAGTGCTTTGCGCCGGATTCGGATTTTGCCGCGGTAATCAAAGATCTCGCCGAGCGCAACTACGCCGGCGATCCACTTCTGGAGGAAGCGGGCGAGGACCTGCGGCGCTACAATCTTTGTACGGACTTGCGCAGTCGCGGGGCGGCGCTTGCGGTCATGACGGCGGCGCCGCTTCTTCAGGCCTCGGCGAGAGGGCTGCCGCGTCCGGATCCGGTCGCGACTCTGCGCAATACGGCGACGCTATTGTTGTCACAATATTCACGGCTCGATCCCGAGTGGGGCGAAATCAGCCGGCTGAAGCGGGACGATCTCAATTTTCCACTGAGTGGCGCGCCCGACGCGCTGCGCGACATCGAACTCGCGCCAAATGCCCATCTCCTGGGGCGATCGAATGCGCAATCCGGCGACTCGCTGATCGTGTTTTCGACCTGGCCGAAAAACGGTCCGTGGCAGATCGACAGCATTGTTCCATTCGGGAATTCGCGGAATTCGGGCACGAACCGCTATGACAACCAGGCACTGCTATACGCGCAGGAACGGCTGAAATCGGTGCCGCTCGATCCGGCTCCGCTGCTCGCTCAGGCCACCGCCATCGAGCGACCCGGAAGGACATTGCCGCGGGGCGTCGCGCCGCCGCGAACGGCTCCGCCTGCCGCGTCAAACTTCACCTTCGGCGCGCCTGCCAACGCGGCAGAACGGACCCGTTGAGTCCGGTTTTCTACCGTTGGTTGCTCATGCGATTTTTTCCAGCGCAACCGTTACAAAGTTACAATCCAGGGATTTCCCGGGGTTTTGCCGCTTCGCAACCGTTACATCAAACGTTACATCGGCGGCTTGCATGCCACATTGACTGGAAAATCCGCATGCTGAGGTTGAGCGCAGCTCCGCGCCGTTCATTGCGTCCGGACACGGAACATCGACTTTCATCACAAGCCTCGACTTGCGCAAATGCGCGATCACGCTATCGGCACATGCGTGCAGCGGCAATCCGGTGTTTCCCGGGAAACAGTCACTTGACAGACGGAGTGACTATTCCCGCGGGTTGCGCGGATTATCGGCGCGGCCGTCGGTCCTTTTTGCCCCGATGTGGTCCGCAAGCTGATCGCCGGTAAAATTTCCCGTACTGCTTTCGTCCGTCTCGGGAAGCATTTCCCCATTCCATTGGAACCATTCCGCCGCAAGCCGGTCGTAGATATCCTTGTGGCGGGTTTTCAGATTCGCGCGCTCCATCGGATCATCGACGACATTGAAGAGGAACATGTTGTCGAGAATCTTCAGATATTTCCAGTCTCCGTCGCGCGCGGCCCGTTGCGCATTTGCCTTGTAGCGCCAGAACAGTTTCCGCGGCTGCGGAGCCGCGTTTCCGGTCAGCACAGGTAACAGATCGATGCCGTCGGACGGGAAAGCCGGGTCTGGCGCCGTGCCTGCCGCGGCGAGCAGGGTCGGCAGCCAGTCCATGCCGATCGCCACCTGATCGCTGGTCCTGCCGGGCCGAACGCGGGCCGGCCAGCGGATCACCGCAGGAATGCGCAATCCCCCTTCCAGCAATTCGGTCTTGCGTCCGGTGAAGGGCCATGTATCGGCGAAGCGTTCTCCGCCATTATCACTGGTGAAGATGACGATCGTGTTCGCTGCCATCCGGTGTGTTTCGAGCGCCGCCAGCACGCGTCCGATCTGGACATCCATCTGCTCGATCATGCGCTGATAGGTTCGTTGCGTGCCGCCATCGAAATCGATCAGCGGCGCTGCCCGCAGGCGGTTCGATTCCGCCTCGTCGCCCAGGCCTTCCCATGGCCAGTGCGGCGCATTGAAATGCAGGCTGATGAGGAACGGCTCGCGCGATCCTGCGTAGGAATTGATCGTATCGACGGCGCGGCTTCCCAGCAGGTCTGTCAGGTAGCCGATCTGATGCACCGGAACATCGTCGTCCCAGAGATCATCCTTATGGTCCGTACCGCTATGGGCGTAGTAGTCCACAGATCCACCACGAAAGCCGTAGAAATGGTCATAGCCGCTCTTGAGCGGGCCAAATTTTGGCAGAAAACCGAGATGCCATTTTCCGATCAGGGTCGTGTCGTAGCCGGCCCGTTTCAACAGTGACGGCAGGGTCGGATGTTCGGGCGGAAGGCCGATATTGCCGTTGCCGGCCTGTAATGGCTCCTCAAGTCCGACGGACAGCCGATACTGATAACGGCCGGTGATCAGGGCGGTTCTGCTCGCCGTGCAAACGGCGGAATTGGCGTAGGCCTGCAGAAAGCGCACCCCCTGCCCCGCGATTGCATCGATATTCGGCGTGCGGAGATCCGGGCGGCCGTAACAGGACACATCGGCAAAGCCGAGATCATCGGCGAGAATGAAGATGATGTTTGGCGGCCGCTGGTTTTGACCGAATGCATCGCCAACACCCGCTGCAGCCAGTGCACCGGCCGCAGCGCCGCGCAAGATTGTGCGCCGGGTCAGATGGCTGGACGCCATGTCCTTGATCCTTCAAATCGTGTTCGTCCGCAACCGGAACAGCCGGCGCGCGCGTGAGATGATAGTCCTGTGTGTTTTCGGCGCAAACCGCTTCGGGCTACGCGCCCGGTATAAATCAGGCGCGCCGGTGAGTGGTTGCGAAATCGCTCGCGACTTTATTTCGAGAGAGGCGGACGAACCGTTGCTGCTGCGCCGTCAGGCGCGGAAGCATTTCCCGTGCGAATTGCACAAGCACCGGATTCTGCCCGCTATGCGCTTCAACCGTGAAGAGTTTCAGGGAAACAGCATCCTCGCGTAAAATCTCCCGAATATAGTTCCTGTCCAATGCTGCTCCGCGAACCGCCTCGAGACTCTGTCGCAGCTTCGCCACTTCGGCGGGCGGACGGTGGGACAGTCGAATGCCGAATTCTTCCGCGATGGAATCGAGCTCGCGCTCCGCTCTGTCGAAGTCCTGGACCGCCCTGGTTCCGTCCTGCCTGATTTGCGGATTCGCGCCTTTCGACGCCGCGACCTGCCCAAGTTCGATCTGCAGTAGACCGCCATCGGCGGCCCGAATCAGAAAATTCTTGTCGCGCAGGGACAGTCCCGCCTGGGCCGCAGCGGCACGGGAATTCGGCGGCGGAGGCGCAAGTGTCCGGGGACGCACTGCCCCCTCTTCCGGCGCGGACGTCACCGTAGCCGCAGCATCCCGGACCGGCTGTGCGCTTGCCGGCGCGAAGGAAATTGCGGAGACGAGCACCGCGGTTATTCCCGCAAGTCTGCGAACCAGAGACACGGAATCAACTCCCTCCGACGGAAGAAACCTGTTGGTCAACGCGCCATCGCGCGAATGGGTGCCGTGACGAGTGCAGGTCTGTCCGTTTCGAGCCCGCCTGCCGGGAGCCTGGCCGTTAACGGAAGGCTGTCTCAATGCCCCCCGGAATCGAGAATCTGGTTGGCAAGCCCCGTATCATAGGCGAGTCCTTCGGCGGTGAGCGTTATCGCGTTTGGCCAATCGCCCCGCGCCAATTCCTTTCGGGCAAGTGCGTTCCAGACGGCTTCATTGAACAGTCCGGTCGCATTACTGCCGCTGACGACGAATTCCCCGACATGGAAATGATCGGCATGACGGCCCGGAAAGCGCCGGATGGTGTATTCGCCTTCGCCCGGGCCTGCTTCTCCGGCTTCGGGCACGCGGGCCAGAGCCTGCAGGATCGTCAGCGTACGGAGTTGCAGCGGGTTCAGTTTGAGCGGATTTGTTTTCACGAGGTCTCCCGGGGAACGGCGGCGCGCGCGGGGCAAGTACCCCCACCCCAAACGCTGCCGCGTTTTGGATGCCCGATCAAGCCGGGGACGGGCTCTCCCCGCAAGTTGAGGCAGGCGGCCGCGTTTATGCCGAGCGGGGGAGTTCAAGGCAGACGCGCAATCCCCCCAGAGACGCTTCCGCGAGCGCCAGCGTTCCGCCATAGAGTTTCGAGATATCCCGCACGATGGCGAGGCCCAGACCCGTTCCGGGGACCGATTCGTCCAGGCGTTTGCCCCGTTCGATATCGCGCTTGTCCGCAGGGAGGCCCGGCCCATCATCCTCGACAGAAAGCAGGAATCGGCCGGCTTCGAGCGGGGCGGCGTTCACGCGAACCTTGCTTCTGGCCCATTTGCAGGCGTTGTCGAGCAGATTGCCTGCCATTTCCTCGAAGTCTTCGCGCTCGCCCCGGAACGCCAGCCCCGGCGCCACTTCGAGATCGATGGCAATTGCCTTTTCGGAATGCATGCGGGTGAGCACGCGCGAAAGATCGCCCAGCGAACCCGCGACATCGGTCCGGCTGCCGAGCACGTCGAGAGCGCCGGCCGCGCGGGCGCGCGCCAGATAGTGATCGACCTGCCGGCGCATGGCCGTCACCTGGCGGGTGACGGTTTCGGCGAGCGGAGAATCCGTAGCCGCGGCCTCATTGGCAAGGACGGTGAGCGGCGTTTTGAGGAAATGCGCGAGATTGGCGACGTGGGCTCTGGCCCGCCCGACAACCTCGCTGCTGTGCGCGATCAGACCGTTCAGTTCTGTCGCGAGCGGCGCAATCTCGGCCGGGAATTCGCCTTCGAGACGCTGCGCACGCCCCTCCCTGATGCGCGCCAAAGCCTCGCTCACTCCGCGCAACGGCATCAGTCCGACACGGACCTGAATCGCAATTGCCGCGAGCAGACCCAGACTGAACAGCGCAAAGGACGAGATCAGGGTGCGGTTGAACCTCAGCACGTCGGCTTCCGTCTCGTTGACACTGCTTGCCACGATGAAACGGAAACGACCGGCTTCCTCGATCCCTTCGGCGCTGCGCGGCAGCGCGATCTGACGTGCCAGCACTCTCAATTTCTGGCGGTCGGGACCGTCGGCATAGCCGAGTTCGGCGCCGGCTCCCGACGCGACGAGATTTTGCGGGACGATGGTCTGATCCCAAAGCGACCGGGAGGTTTCCGGTTGAAGATTCCGCGATTTCGGATCCTGCGGTTCGATCTGCCAGTACCAGCCGGAAAAGACGCGCTCAAAACGCGGATCGGCGAAGCGGTTCTCAAGCGTCACATGGTCCGGTCCATCCACTTCGGCAGCGGCAATCAGTCCATCGAGATCGAAGCGCAACTGGTCGTCGAGACTCTCCTGAATTGCGCCACGAAACAGGCCGGAGAGGATAAAACCGCCGGTGATGAGGCAAAAGACCAGCCAGACCGCAGCTCCGGTGATCAGCCGGAAGGTGAGGGAATTGGTCTGCGGAAAGTAACGTCTCAGCTTTGTTCCTCGGCCGCATTCGGCTCGTCCAGACGGTAGCCGAGACCCCGCACGGTATGGATCACGTCGACTCCGAGTTTCTTGCGCAAGCGGCCGACAAACACTTCGATGGTGTTGGAATCGCGATCGAAGTCCTGATCATAAAGATGTTCGACCAGATCGGTCCGCGAAAGGACTTGTCCCTTGTGGTGCGCGAGATAGGCGAGCAGCCGGTACTCGAGCGATGTGAGCTTGACCGGATTTCCGGCAACGGTGACGCGCGAACTTCGCGTATCGATGCGCAACGGGCCAATCTCGATGTCCGGCGACGCTATGCCGGCCGCCCGGCGCAGCAGGGCGCGAAGCCTGGCCAGCAATTCCTCGGTGTAGAAAGGTTTGGCGACATAGTCGTCGGCGCCGGCATCAAACCCGGCAACCTTGTCGGCCCAGCGGTCCCGGGCGGTCAAAATCAGCACCGGCATCTTGCGGCCTGACTTGCGCCAGCGTTCCAGAACCGTAACGCCGTCGAGCTTGGGCAATCCGAGATCGAGCACCACGGCGTCATAGGGCTCGGTATCGCCGAGGAAATGGCCCTCCTCACCGTCCGAAGCCACGTCGACAACGTAACCCGATTCGGTGAGTGCCTTTTTCAGCAGGCGCTGCAAATCGGCATCGTCTTCAACCACCAGAATACGCATGCAACTATCTCCCTGGTCCAAACCGGCGAGCCTCGCCCGGTGGAACGCGCCCAGGCCCTGGAGGGCGCGGGACAAAACCGCGAGGAGCGAAAACTCCGGGCGGCCCGAAGCCCTGCGGCTGCGACCCGAAGCCCTGCGGCTGTGGCCCGAAGCGGCCCGGCGGCGGATAACCCTGTTGCGGCGGCGGGTAGCCCCGTTGCGGCGGCGGGTAGCCCTGCGGGGGATAACCCTGAGCCGGTGGGTAAGCCTGCGGCCCGCGACGAAATGCCTGCGGCGGCAGGGGCCCCGCTGCTCCGGGGAATCCACGCGGTCCGGCGGCAGGCCCCGCGCGGTCATCGCCTTCCACGCCCAATACCCGTCCGGTGCGCGCGTCGGTATCGAGCCACAACACCCGGCCGTCCGGCGTGAGCCATTTCAGTCTGTATCTTGGACCGCCTCCCAATGAGGGATTCGGCCCCTGGACATCGGCCAGACTACCGGGCCGCTGGCGGCGGATTCCGTTAAGGATCTCGTCCAAAGACCGCACCTGCCCCGACTGAACACCTTCGCGGGCACGATAGGGCTGCGCCGCGGTCGGTCCCGCACAGGCGGCCATGGCTGAAAGAAAAGCGGCGAACATGAAGATCCAATACCGCATTTCGAGCCTTCTAAGCCCGGGCGCATGAACTCCTGATGAACACGCCAGCCAGCCCCGGTTCAGCAGACCGGTGGCATGGTTCTGCCCGGCATAAGGGCCTGCCCGTTGGGGTCAAGCCCGAATGGTCCGGCAAGCGTCCCGCGCAACGCCCCTCCTCGCGAGATTTCTGCCGGCGAAAGACCCCGCGATATCTGCCAGATGTTGCGGGGTCTTTCAAACCACCGCCTCGCGGGCGTTGCAAGGTGAATACCGAACCCGTCGGCCTGCAATTCTCAACCCCCCACTTTTGTTGCGCCTGGATGGGTAAAATTGTTGCGGTGCTCCAGCGGAATTGACGCGTATCCATTGCGTGTAGAGGAGAAATCTGCCGCATGCCTGCATCAGGTCGCGAACCAAATGCTGCAATGCCGTCACACCGGCGTCGGCCTTCCCGCCTGGTGCGCCAGGCCGGCCTGGCGGCCGCGATTCTGGCTGCGGTCGCACTTGCAGGAGTGGTGGCATTCGTCGTGCTGCTGAACAGTTTGAGGCCGGATATCGCCCAGGGCGATCTTTATGCGCTCAACCGTCCGGCCTCGCTGAGCTTTCTGGACGAGAAAGACCAGCCCGCCGGGCTGCGCGGTGCGATGCTGGGCCAGCGGCTCAGTTTGGGCGAAATGCCGCCCTATCTGCCGGAAGCCTTTATCGCCGCGGAGGACCGTCATTTCTACCAGCACCACGGGATCGATCCCGAGGGGATGCTGCGTGCTGCGATCGTGAATTTCAAAGCCGGTCATGTCGTGGAAGGCGGCTCGACCATCACGCAACAGCTGGTGAAGATGCTGTTCCTGACGCCGGATCGGACCATGTCGCGAAAACTGCGCGAATTGGCCGGAGCGCTCGCACTCGAACACCGGCTGAGCAAACAGCAGATCCTGCAGCTTTACCTCAACCGGCTTTATCTCGGCTCGGGCGCCTATGGCGTCGATGCTGCGGCCCATGTGTATTTCGGAAAATCGGCGCGCGACGTCACGGTGGCGCAAGCTGCCATGCTGGCATCTCTCACCCGCGCACCCTCTGCCTTTTCGCCACGCCGCGATCTGGGAGCGGCCCAGGACCGTGCCGCCGAAGTCCTGGATGAGATGGTCGATATCGGCGCTATCACGCCGAACCAGGCGAAGCTGGCGGAGGCACATCCCGCAGTCGTTACCGCCACCAACGATGATCTCGCACGGAACTACTTCCTGGATGCCGCCGCCGATGAGGCGAAACAACTTGTCCCCTCGGCGCAAGGCGACCTCGTGATTTCAACCACTCTGGATCCCAGTCTCGAAAGCGCTGCCCGCGCGCAATTGACGGGCATGCTCGACCGCCGGGGCAGGGCATTGCATGCAACGCAAGGCGCGCTGGTCGCGATGACAACGGAGGGCGCCATCCGCGCCCTCATCGGAGGACGCGACTATGCCGAGAGCTCGTTCAATCGCGTCACCAGCGCCCATCGGCAACCGGGCTCAGCCTTCAAGGCATTCGTTTATCTGGCAGCGCTCGAGCAGGGCTTGACGCCCGCAACCATCCGAAACGATCAACCGGTTTCCATTCCGGACATGGACAAAGCCTGGACCCCCGACAATTACAGTCAGACCTATGTCGGACCGGTGACGCTGGAACAGGCTTTCGCGAAATCCATCAACACCATCGCCGTCCAGCTTGGGCAGGAAACCGGGATTCCGACGGTGGTCGCCGTCGCCCATCGCCTCGGCATCGAATCGCCGCTCGATCCCGTTCCCTCTCTCGCCCTCGGCACGTCCGATGTCACGCCACTGGAGATGACGGCCGCTTATGGGGCATTCGCGACGCTGGGTCATCGCGTGCAGCCTTATATGGTGCGGGAAATCCGGTCCTCCGACGGGACGGTGTTGTATCGCCGGCCGGCGGCATCGTCGCCAAGGGTGATTGCGGAAAACACCGCGCGCGAGATGAACGATCTGCTCTACCAGGTCGTGCAGGAAGGCACGGGTCATGCCGCCGCGGTGCCGGGCCATGAGGTTGCAGGCAAGACGGGAACCAGCGCCGATTACCGTGACGCCTGGTTCATCGGATTCTCACCGGAGCTGGTTACGGGCGTCTGGGTCGGTAATGATGATTCATCGCCCATGAAACAGGTCACCGGCGGATTGCTGCCCGCGCAGATCTGGGGCGGGTTTATGAAGATCGCGCTGCAAAACCGCCCGGCAACCCCGCTGCCGCGGTCGGAACCCGCCGGCGAAATGCCGCTGGTCGCGCAAATGCCGAACGATGATCAGAACGCGGCCCAACCGCAAAACCAACCTGGGCCATTCGACGGGTTGGGCAGGTTCTTCGGTGGACTGTTCGGCAATTCGCCCGGCGTAGCTCAACCTGCAAACCCGCCGCCACAGCGCAGCGCGCAAGGTAACTCCGGTTTTTTTTCCAATCGCCGCCCCGATACGGCGGCACCTACGCCCAACAACAACGTGAATACCAACAGCGATGGCGGGAATACCGGCAGCGATACCGCGAATGGGAACAGCGGCGGCGAGAGTATTATCGGGAATTCGGGCGCTGATCGGCAGCAGTCCCAACCGGACTATACAGTCCCGCATGTGGACCGCCGAAATCGTCCTTCGTCTCCGCCGCCCGTGCAGCCGGGCCAATATGCGGGCCCCGGCTACGGAGTTCCGCCCGATAACAGCGGGTCTGCCGGCCGCAGCAATTACGGAGCGGCGCCGGAGAACGGCGGCTATGCGGGCAATGGCTACGGCTATTACCCGCCTCCGCATTACGCGCCGCCGGCTTACGCCATGCCACCACCGGATTATTATCGTCCCCGGCGCTACTTTCCGCCGCCCCCGCCCAATATGCCGCCCCCGACTCCCAACCTGCCGCCGCAGCCGGTCGATCCCCCGGGTTATGGCGGCGGGTCTCTCGGGCAAGACCTGCAGCCCGCTTCCGGAGATGACACTGGCGCTCCGCCCCCCTCGCCATCGCTTGGCCTGGATCGGCCGGATTCTGATAAACCCCAGACTGCTCCCGACACGCAGCCGGATGGTTCGGGAGGGACCGGACCGGGCGGATTTTAAGCGGGGCGGTTGAAATCGCCGGAACCGTGCAGGCAAATTCCGCTCCCCGCTGGAGCGTCACATGAGTCTTTTCACGCGTTTGTTCGGCCTCGCGCTTCTTGCCGGGCTTTCGGGTTGCGATGCCGAAAACGGCGGCGGAACTGCCGAAACCAGACAGCCGACGAGAATCGTCCTGGTGACCGACTGGAAGGCGCAGGCGGAGCATGGCGGGTTTTATGAAGCCGTCGCCGAGGGCCTGTACGCGAAACACGGCCTGCAAGTGACAATCCGAGAGGGCGGCGCGGCGGTCAATGTGGGACAGTTGCTCGCCGGGGGAGCCGCCGATTTCGGCATTGCATCGAACAGTTTCATCCCGCTGAACCTTCGACGCGAAGGCGGGGCCTTCAAAGCCGTGATGGCGGTGTTCCAGAAAGACCCGCAGGTTCTGATCACGCACCCGCGCAACGACATCCACTCAATTGCCGAAATGTCCGGAAAGCCCATCATGATCGGCGATGCCGCGACGGCGACGTTCTGGCCCTGGCTGAAAGCGAAGTTCGGCTTCAGGGACGATCAGATCCGGAAATACACGTTCAATCTCGCGCCGTTTCTGGTGGACAAGACGGCGATCCAGGAGGGCTATCTCTCTTCGGAACCCTACGCGATCGAGAAAGAAGGGGGATTCAAGCCGCAGGTGTTTTCGCTCGCCGATGCGGGATATCCGGGCTACGCCAATCTGGTGCTGGCGCCCGATTCCTGGATCGCCGGAAAACCGCAAGCGGTACAGGCATTTGTGGACGCCAGTATTGAAGGCTGGATGGACTATCTGTACGGCGATGCATCACCCGGAAATGCGCTGATCAAGAGGGACAATCCGGAAATGACGGATGATCTGATCGCGCAGGCGATCGGGAAAATGCGCGAATACGGGATCGCGTTATCCGGCGATGCGGAGAAAGAGGGCTTGGGCGCGATGAGCGACTCGCGCTGGCAGGAATTTTTCACCACGATGGCCGGGCAGGCGATTATATCCGCGCGATTTCCACTATCGCGACGCATACACGCTGGAATTCGTCAACAAGAGCCATGGGCATCGAACGCCATTGCCGGAGACTTTCGTCGCCGCGCCGCAAACCGGCAATGGCGCGCGTTAAAGCAGCGGGCACGATGCTGGGCCGACTGAATCGGTCGAGCGCGCAGTTCTCCGGACGGAATCAGGGCGCTTGGCCCGCTCGATCTGGAAATTCGTGAAGGCGAGATTTCTGTCGCTGCTGGGACCATCCGGGTGCGGAAAATCGACGGCGCTGAAAATCATCGCCGGCCTGTTGGCCCCAAGCCGGGGAAGCTTTCGTGGGAAGGTCCAGACCGTCGGTCGGTTTCGTGTTCCAGGATGCGACGCTGATGCCCTGGGCAACGGTGCGCGAAAATGTCCGCCTGCCGCTGGACCTTGCGCATGTGCCGCGGATGCCGAAGCCGATCCGCGGGTCGAAAAAGCCGCATTGCGCGCGTCGGACTCACCGGAGCATTTCTGAATGCGTATCCGCGGGCGCTTTCGGGCGGCATGCGCATGCGCGTTTCCATCGCGCGCGCGCTTGGTCGCAAGGCCTGCGCTGCTGCTGATGGACGAACCTTTCGCCGCACTGGATGAAATCAGCCGCGACGCTCTCGAACGAAGACCTGCTGCGCCTCTGGCGCGAAGACGAATTGACGGTTGTCTTCGTCACCCACAGCGTCTTCGAAAGCACGTTCCTGTCCACGCAGAATCGTCGCACTGACGCCCACGTCCGGGCCGGATTACGGCGGATTTTCGACGTTCCGGCGCCATCGGTTCGTTCGCTTTCGTGGCGGATGTCGGCCGATTTTTCGGAAGCTGCGCGTCGAGGTCTCCGTGCTGCTCCGCGACAGGGCATGGAGGCCGTGCGCATGACGACTGCACGGTTTGCCCGCGCTATTGTTCCGGTCCTCGTGGGATTGGCGTTCGCTGATCGGCTGGGAAGCGCTCGTCGCGGCCTATCGCATTCCCCGCATCGTTCTTCCCGCGCCATCGGCGATTGTGCAGGCGCTGGTCGCAGGATTTTCCATCGCTGATGGCTTCATTGTGGACCACCCTGCGCATCACGCTGCTGGCCTTTGCACTCGCGGTCGTCAGCGGCGTTGCGCTCGCCATTCTGTTTTCGCAAAGCCGTATCGTGGAGATGGCGCTTTATCCATACGCCGTGATCCTGCAGGTCACGCCTGTCGTGGCGATCGCCCCTCTGATCGTCATCTGGGTAGGATTTGACCGGATCAATCTGGCGTTGCTGATCCTCGCCTGGATCGTGGCATTCTTTCCCATCCTCTCGAACACCACGCTGGGCCTGCGCTCGGCCGACCACAACCTGATCGACCTGTTCCGTCTTTATGGCGCGTCGCACTGGCAAATCCTGTGGCGGCTGAAATTTCCTTCTGCCCTGCCCTATCTGCTGAACGGCATGAAGACGTCGGGTGGGCTGGCGCTGATTGGAACGGTCGTGGCGGAATATGGCGCCGGATCGGGAACCGCGACCGGCCTGGCCTGGCGCATCGTTGAGGCGGGCAATCGCCTCCAGATCGCCCGGATGTTTGCCGCACTGGCGTTGCTGGCAGCACTGGGCGTTGTCATCTTTTTCGCCCTGGCGATGCTGGAGCATTTCGTGTTGCGAAACTGGCACGAGAGCGCGCTAACGCGGGAAAACTAGATTATACAATTATAGTTTGTTAATAAAATAATTGTCCAGTCGTTTAATGTGATCTATTGATTTCTACTGGCTTCGAGTGTGATTTTCCCCATGAAGCTCAACCGCCAGCGCAATCTGTGAAAGTTCTCACCGCAAACAGACTGGCTCCAGGCGAAGTCGTCTATTGGAGCGGCCCTGCAGGTTGGCAAACGGACCTGCAGCGGGCCGAAGTGATGGAGGATGCCGCCGTGGAGGATGCCCTGAAAGCGGCGGCCGAGTGGGTACGGCGCTGTGAAATGGTCGCGCCCTATCGGATTCCCGGTGCGGCTGGAGAATGGCGCGATCCTTCCGGTGAGCGCCCGCGAAATGATCCGCGCGAAGGGTCCCAGCGTGCGCCCGGACCTCGGGAAGCAGGCCGCCTGACATGTACCGCTATGACGAATTTCGACGCGCGCCTGGTGCGGGAAAGAGCCGAGCAGTTCCGCACGCAAGTGGCGCGGCGTCTATCCGGGGAATTGACGGAAGACGAGTTCAAGCCGCTGCGGCTGCAGAACGGGCTTTATCTGCAGCTTCATTCCTACATGCTGCGGATCGCCATTCCCTATGGCACGCTTTCAACCGCGCAGTTGCGCAAGCTTGGGAGCGATCGCGCGGCGGTATGACAAAGGTTACGGCCATTTCACCACGCGGACGAATCTGCAGCTCCATTGGGTGCGCCTGATCGATGTGCCCGATATCCTGCAAGAACTTGCCGAGGTCGAGATGCATTGCATGCAGACCAGCGGCAACAATGTGCGGAATGTCACGGCCGATCCGTTCGCCGGCGCTGCGGCGGATGAGATCGAAGACCCCCGCATTTTTCCGAGATCATCCGGCAATGGTCCACGCTGCACCCGGAATTTTCCTTCCTGCCGCGGAAATTCAAGATCTGTGTCATTGCTTCGGAGCATGATCGCGCGGCGCTGTTGAGCCACGACATCGCCATTCAGGCTGATTCGCGGCGCAGACTGGCGAAACCGGATACCGGGTATTTGTCGGCGGTGGATTGGGGCGCACGCCATATCTGGCGCTGGAAGCCGGCGCGTTCGTGCCAAAGCCCCACATTCTCGCTTTCCTGGAAGCAGTGCTGCGCGTCTACAACGAGGCCGGACGCCGGGACAATCTCTGGAAGGCGCGTGTCAAAATCCTCGTGCATCAGATCGGAATCGAGGAGATGCGCAGGCGAATCGGGAAGGAGTTCGCCGAACTCAAGTCCGCCGGCATGCTCGAACTGCCGAAATCAGAACTGCAACGGATAGCGTCTTTTTTTGCGCCTCCCGATTTCGAAACGCTGCCTGCAGAATCAGCCGAATTGAAACGAGGCGAAGCGTGCTTCAGCCGATTTCGCCGCCTGGACGATTACCAATGTTCATGCGCACCGGATTCCGGGTTACGTGCTGGCCACCATTTCGCTGAAACCAATCGGTCAGACCCCGGGCGACTGCTCCGCGGAGCAGATGGAAAGCTGGCCGGCATCATGGACGCATTCGGGTTCGAAGAAATCCGCGTCACCCATGAGCAAAATCTGCTGCTGCCGCATGTGCGGAAAAAAGACCTGTTTTTGTTGTGGCAGGAGCTCGGGAAAATCGGCCTGTCGACGGCCAATCATGGCCTGATCACCGACATCATCGCATGTCCCGGTCTGGACTATTGTGATCTGGCGAATGCCCGCTCAATTCCGATTGCGCAGGCCATCGCGAAAAGATTTTCCGATCCCGGGCTGCAGTCGGATCTGGGCGAAGTGAAGATCAAGATCTCCGGCTGCATCAATGCCTGCGGACATCATCATCTTGGGCATATCGGGATCCTGGGCGTCGACCGGAAGGGAATCGAGAATTATCAGATTCTGCTTGGGGGTTCCGGGGCCGAAGATGCCTCGCTGGGCGAAATTCTCGGGCCAGGCTTCGACCGCGACGGCATTGTCGACGCGGTGGAAAATGTCATTGGGACCTATCGCGAATTGCGCCGCCCCGGGGAACGCTTCCTGGATACATGCCGCCGTCTCGGCGCCAACCCGTTCCGGGAACGGCTCTATGCTCATTAGCGCGATCTCGGAACCATCGACCGGGGGATCGCCGAATGGAGCGTCTGAGAACGCGCATTCAGGTCCCCGCATTTTGAGAAATCACCGGATCTCGGGGGATTCGTACTCCTATATCGCCGACGATGCGGCGCCGGTTTCAGGGAAAATCATTGTCGGACTGAAGCGTTTTCTTGCGGAAAGAGAGACATTACTCCTGCGCAACGACGCCCCTGGCGTTCGGCTGGACACTTCGCAATCGCCGGAATTGCTGTCGGACGACATTTCCCGGCTCTCGCTGGTCGAGATCCACATCCCCTATTTCAAGGATGGCCGCGCCTTTTCCTGGGCACGGCTGCTGCGCAGCCGCATGCAATTCACGGGCGAAATTCGCCTCACGGGGCATTTCCTGCTCGATCAGATGGCATTCTTCATGCGTGTCGGCGTGGACAGTTTTGTGCTTCCGGAGAATGTCTCCGCGGCCGATGTTGAGAGTGCGATTGCCCTGATCCACGATGTTTACCAGCCCTCGGCGGACCACCGGCCGACCATTGCCGACCTGCGCCGCAAGACTGCGGTTCGCGCATAGAGAGCATTTTTCGCCGAAGTGGCCGCCGCCTCGGCGAAGAAATGCGCCTGTTGAAAAGGTTGGAGTGCGTTTTCGATCCTTCGAAGAGCGCTTTGATCCAATCCCTGCCCCCTTGAATTCCGGGCGGCAAGAACCTTCTAATAACTCTGGATATGTGGAACGCATGCCCACGGCCACGCGAGGAAAACCCTCATGCAAAAAGCTTTTTTCGCCGGATTGCTGTCTTCGGCTCTGGTGCTGGGCCCAGTGGCAGCCGCGCGCGCCGAAACTTCGATCGCCTGCATGTATATGCTGATGCGCGTTTACCATGCGGAACTCGATGCCTGTCACATCCCCTTGAGCAAGGACAGGGAAGAGCGTTATCGGCGGATGCGCACGGGGATGGAAAAATTCATTCACACAAATGCCAAGAATGATCCGGACAAGATCATTTCAGGGATCGAAAAGGACAATATTCCAAGGGCACTGGCGGGACTGAAGGCCTGCCGGTCCGACGATTTCAAATATGCGGTTCAGGCGCTCGACCAGATCACGACTCCGGATCACGAAAAAATGGTAGAGGGGACTTTGGGCTTGCCGCGCGATCCGATGATTGGCGATTGCGGTACCTGAAAGGCCCGGTTGTGCGTTGACCCGGGCGGGAAATCTCGCCTCCTTGAGGATGGAAAGATGAACATACGCCCCGCGCCACCGCCGTCGGACGTGGCTCGATCCACCGACTTGCGCCACTTTCCGTCGTTCGCGTCATCGATCGAAGCGATGCGGCCGGCCAATCCGGTTTATGTGCTCCACCCCAAGCGCTTTCGCGCCGCAGTCGATCGGTTTCTAGAGAACTTTCCCGGAACGACGATGTATGCGGTGAAGGCGAATCCGGTTACGCATGTCGTGGACCAGCTTTATCATGCCGGCATCCGGCATTTTGACACGGCATCGCTGGCGGAAATCGAACTGGTGCGCGGGCGATATCCGGATGCAATCTGCCACTTCATGGCGCCGGTGCGGATTCCCGGTGAAGCGCGGGCGGCATGGCAGACCCACGGGCTGACCGACTTTGTGGTCGATTGCGATCCCGAACTCGACAAGCTGTTGGGCGAGACGGAGGGCGGCAAAGGCTTGCGCATCTTCGTGCGCGTGGCCACGCCGCTGGGCGGAGCAATGCTGGAACTTTCCAGCAAATTCGGCACGACGCCATCAAATGCGGGCAGATTGCTGAAGCGGATTGCGGGCGCGGGCGCGAGACCTGCCCTGACATTCCATGTCGGCTCGCAATGTCTGAGTCCCTTTACCTATGCGCAGGCGGTCGAACTGGCGCGCCGCGCGGTGGATGCAGCCGGCGTGACCGTTGCCGCGCTCGATGTTGGCGGCGGTTTCCCGGGGCCCTATCTCGGAAATGACGTTCCGCCATTTCACTGGTATTTCGACACAGTGCGCGAGGCGATTTCGGGTTTTCCGTTGCAGCCCGGGGCGGATGTGTTCTGCGAGCCGGGACGCGCATTGGCCGCGGAAGGGGTTTCGCTGGTTGCGCGCGTGATCCTGAGGCGCGACGACCAGATCTTCCTCAATGACGGTATCTATGGCAGCTTCGATGAATTGTCCGTACCCGCATGGACGGCGGATTACCCGCGGCGCGTTTACAGTTTCGGACCGAGCGGACGGGTGCGCGAGCGCCGCGGCGAGATGAAGCCGTTCAAGATTTTTGGCCCGACCTGCGACACGCTTGACGTGCTGCCGCGGCCGCTGTTGCTACCCAAGACAATCCAGCAGGACGACTATATCGTGTTCGAGAATATGGGCGCCTATTCGGTTGCGCTGCGCACCGGGTTCAACGGCTTCTATCCGAATGATTGGGTCGTGCTGGACGCGGAGTAGACGCCCGGGCCTGCGACACGGTGGGGTTAGTGCGAAAATTCCGTTGAGATTGGCGATCGCCTGGCGGTTCGCTACACTGCACCCATGAATTATCAAGATGTCATCACAATCGAGTCCGGCAAACGTGGTGGCCGACCGTGCATTCGCGGTCTTCGTATCTCGGTATCCGACGTACTTGGCTGGCTCGCCGCAGGTATGTCTGCAGCTGAAATTTGTGCCGATTACCCCGAATTGAGCGAGAATGATATCCGCGCCTGCCTTGCATATGCCGCTGAGCGGGAACGACGCCTGCTCACCGCGAAATGAAGCTGTTGTTTGACCAGAACCTGAGCTTCAGATTGTGCCGAAGCCTGGATCCGCTCTTTCCCAAGTCGCAGCATGTGCGATTGGCCGGTCTATGTGAAGTTGTACGTGTTACCCCCACCCGAAATTTGCTTCGCAAATTTCGACTTCCCCGGAAGGTGGACGTAAATTCGACGCAAATTCAATGATCGGTTGCGTGGCTGCGTTCGCGCGTTTTGAGGAAGCGGATGTTGGGGAATTTGCCACCGACATAACCCAATTCCCAGGCGCTCTTCGCCAGAAATACCGGCGCGCCGTCGCGATCTTCCGCCATCTGCCCGCGATTGGCGTCGCGGAATTTTAGGATTTCGTCGGGCGTGCCCGCAACCCAGCGCGCGGTCTCATAGGGCGAGTTTTCGAGATCGACGTCGAGTCCGTATTCCGCCTGCAACCGGCTTTTCAGCACGTCGAGCTGCAACTGTCCGACCACGCCAACGGTCCATTGCGAACCGATCAGGGGCCTGAACACCTGCGTGACGCCTTCTTCGGCAAGACTTTCCAGGGCGCGCGTCAGATGCTTCGATTTCATCGCGTCGAACAGGCGCACGCGGCGGAGGATTTCGGGAGCGAAATTGGGTATCCCGGTGAACACCAGCGACTCCGATTTCGGAGAGCGTGTCGCCGACCCGCAAAACGCCGTGGTTCGGAATACCGATAATGTCTCCGGGCCAGGCTTCATCCACGACTTCCCGCTCCTGCGCGAAGAACAGGATCGGATTGTGTACGCCGATGGTCTTTCCGGTGCCGGACTGCTTCAGCTTCATGCCACGCGAGAACCGCCCGGAACACAAACGCAGAAAGGCGACACGGTCGCGGTGGTTGGGATCCATATTGGCCTGGACCTTGAAAACGAATCCGGTGACATCCTCTTCCGCCGGCTCGACAGCCCGCGTCGAGGCGGCCTGCGCTTTTGGCGATGGGGCAAAACGCGCGAGCGCGCCCAGAAGATTCCTGACCCCGAAATTCTTCAGCGCCGCGCCGAAGAAGACCGGCGTCATGTGACCGCTGCGGTAGGTTTCAAGATCGAAGGGCGAGGCCGCGTGGCGGACAAGTTCGATATCCTCCGCGACTTTCGCGCGGATTTGGTCCGGCAGGAATGAGATATCCTGCTCGCGCGGTTCGCCGGTGGCGAATCGGACGAAGTCATCGCGCTCGAGATCGAACACGCCCCGGAAGTTCAGGCCTGATTCAGCGGGCCAGTTCAGCGGTGCACATTCGAGCTGCAGCTGATCGGCGATTTCATCCAGAAGTTCGAAAGGATCACGCGATTCGCGGTCGAGCTTGTTGATGAAGGTCATGATCGGAATGTCACGCAGCCGGCAGACTTCGAACAGTTTTCGCGTCTGGCTTTCAATGCCTTTCGCGGCGTCGATCACCATCACCGCCGAATCCGCAGCCGTGAGCGTGCGATAGGTGTCCTCCGAAAAGTCCTCGTGGCCCGGCGTATCGAGGAGATTGAACACCGCACCTTCAAATTCGAAAGTCATGACCGCAGTGGTTACGGAGATCCCGCGTTCCTGTTCGATCTTCATCCAGTCGGACCGGGCGCGGCGCGCTTCGCCGCGCGCCTTCACCTGACCGGCGAGCCGAATGGCGCCGCCCAGCAGCAGCAGTTGCTCGGTCAACGTGGTTTTGCCGGCGTCGGGATGGGAGATGATGGCAAAGGTCCGCCGCCGCGCGGTCTCTGCCGCGATCCGCTGTGCTCCCGCTGTGTATTTGATATCCATGACAGTGCCTAAACGCTTACGGGTCAGTAACAGCCGCGAAGCGCAGCCGCAATTGCTTGCCGCTCCGCGATGTGGCGTCTATGGTTCCGGCGCTCACAAAAATCCGCGACCAAAGAGGGCAAGCCGGTGAAGAAGCTCGACATTTTCCCGCATATTTTTCCGAAATCCTATTTCGACAGGATGATCGAAACCATCCCGAACAAGGCCGCTGTGCGCCGCTGGCTGGAGATTCCGGTCCTTTATGATCTGGATCGGCGTCTGCGCATGATGGAGGAATTCGGCCCGGATTATCAGCAGGTTCTGACACTTTCGATGCCCGCGATCGAATATGTCGCGCCGCCGGAGACCTCACCCGCCATGGCGAGGCTTGCCAATGATGGAATGGCGGAAATCGTGGCGAAACATCCGAATCGCTTCCCGGCTTTTGCGGCCTCCGTTCCCATGAACAATGTGAAGGAAGCGCTTGTGGAAATCCGGCGCTCGGTTGAACAGCTTGACGCGCGCGGCATCCAGATCATGACCAATGTGAACGGCCGTCCGCTGGACGATCCCGAGCTCGCGCCCATTTTCGAGATGCTGCATTCCTACGACCTGCCGATCTGGATGCATCCGACACGGCCGCAGAGATTCGCGGATTACCCGGGAGAGAACGGTTCCAGATACGACATCTGGTGGTGCTTCGGGTGGCCTTACGAAACCAGCGCCGCGATGGCGCGCATGGTGTTCTCGGGCTTTTTCGACCGCTGGCCCAATCTGAAGATCATCACGCATCATCTGGGCGCAATGGTGCCGTTCCTTGAAGCCCGCGTCGGGCTTGGGCTGGATCAGCTGGGCACGCGCGAAGCGGCTGAACCCGGCTATGGCGAAATTGTCGCCAATATGAGGAAGAAGGGCCGACGCCCGGTGGATTATTTCCGCATGTTCTTCGCCGACACCGCGATCAACGGATCGCGTTCCGGCACGCGCTGCGGGATCGATTTCTTCGGCTGCGAGCATGTTCTGTTCGGGACCGACTGTCCCTTCGATCCCGAAGGCGGCCCGTTGTTTATCCGCGAAATCATCAAGGTGCTGGACGAGATCGACGTCAGCGAAGACGAACGGCGCAAGATCTACCACCTGAACGCGGAGCGGATGCTGAAACTGCGGAGCTGATCCGTGACGAAACGGATTTGTTGAACATCCGATTTAAGCCCGGACCACCTGATGCACGGACGGTCCGGGTTGTGCTATATCGCGCGTGATGCGGCCGGGTCGAGCCGGCCGGGGTCAACCGGGAGGAAATGCCATGGCACGCAAGGAAAAAGACAAGGGCGTCGATCGCCGCAAGTTTCTCGCAGGCGCAGCTGTAGCCGGCGCAAGCACCGCGATTCCCGCGGGCATGGGCGCACGCGCCCAAACCGCAGCCCAGGCGCCGAGCGCAGCCTTTGTGCGCCGTCCGTCCACCGCCGCGGCCGAAGCCGAGATGGCGGGTCAGGTAGATCCAAGCCCCGGCACGCTCGGCGGCCCGCCTGGATCGGACTTCATGGTGGATGTGCTGAAGTCGCTGGACATCGATTACATCTTCAGCAATCCCGCCTCGTCCTGCCGCGGCATACACGAATCCATCGTCAATTACGGCGGCAACAAAAAACCTGAATTCGTCACCTGCATGCACGAAGAGTCGGCGGTGGCCATGACGCACGGCTATTACAAGGTCGCCGGCAAACCCGCGGGGGCGCTGTGCCACGGCACAGTGGGCCTGCAGCATGCCGCGATGGCCGCGTACAATGCCTGGTGCGATCGCGCCGCCTCGTTCATCATGGTTGGCAACCGGGCCGACGCCGCGACGCGCGAACCGGGCGTGCCGACCATTCATGCGGTGCAGGATCCCGGTTCGCTGATCCGCGATTTCACCAAATGGGACGACAATCCGCAGTCGCTGCAGCATTTCGCGGAATCCGCGGTCCGCGCCTACAAGATCGCGATGACGCCGCCGCACGAGCCGGTGCTGATGGTGCTGGAAGAGAAGCTTCAGGAAAACCCGATTGCCAGGGGCGACAAACCGCTGGTCATTCCGAAACTGAATCTCGTTGCTCCTCCGGCCGGAGACCCCAATGCGGTGCGGGAAGCCGCGCAACTGCTTGCGATGGCCGACAATCCGGTGATTATCGCCGACCGCGTGGCGCGCACGCCCGCGGGCATCAAGCATCTGGTCGAACTCGCCGAAGCGCTGAATGCGCCGGTTATCGATCAGCTCGGCCGCATGAACATGCCGAACGACCATCACCTTTATCAGCTCGGCGGAGCGCTGATCCCGCAGGCCGACGTGATCCTCGGACTCGAACTCACCGATTTCTGGGGCACGGTAAACAAGATGGATGATTCCTATGCCGGCGAGCAACGATTGCGCATCAAGCCGGGCACGAAGCTGATCAGCATCGGCGTAGGCGATCTTTACATCCGGGCCAATTACCAGGATTT
Organism: uncultured Alphaproteobacteria bacterium; assembly: GCA_963747255.1. GTDB lineage: Bacteria > Pseudomonadota > Alphaproteobacteria > Micropepsales > Micropepsaceae > CAIYRG01. Next base: position 141,467 of record CAVVEG010000005.1, on the reverse strand, counting down.
CGAGCGTTATCAGCCGGTCGATGTCGCGATCGGCGCGGATGCCGAAGCAACTCTGCCCATGCTGGCGGAATATGTCCGGCAGGCCATTCCGGCCGACCGCCGGGCCATGATCGCCGCGCGCGGGGACAAAGCCAAAAAGGCCCATGCAGCGGCGCGTGAGCGGATGCTGGCGGCGGCGGCGCAGAATGCCTGGGATGCGAGCCCGATCAGCGCCGCGCGGTTTTCGGCTGAAATCTGGAATCAGATCCGGAACGAGAACTGGGCCCTGGTTTCGCGCGATTCGAGTCCTTCCAACTGGCCGCACCGCATCTGGGAATTCCGCGAGCATCATCAGTTTATCGGCGGCCCGGGCGGCGCCGGTGTTGGTTATGGCTTACCCGCGGCGGTGGGCGCTGCCTTTGCCCACAAGGCGGCGGGTGGACGGCTTTGCGTGAACATCCAGAACGACGGCGATTCCATGTATGCCCCCGGCGCATTATGGACTGCGGCGCACCACCATGTGCCGATGCTGACCATCATGTGGAACAACCGCGCCTATCATCAGGAGATCATGCATGTACAGCGCATGGCCAACTGGCGGCAGCGCGACGTCTCCACCGCCCATATCGGCACCACCATATGGGACCCCTATGTGAACTACGCCAAACTCGCGGAAGCTCTGGGGCATGTCGGCATTGGTCCAATCACGGATCCGAAAGAACTCGGCGCGGCCATCAAACGCGGTGTAGAAGCCGTGAAGATGGGCGAACCGGTTCTCATCGATGTCGTCTGCCAGCCGCGTTAGGAGCTTGAGTATGCGTATTTCAGGGATTTTCAGCTCCGCTGTTGCGGCCGCATTTTTCGCCATTTCTCCGTTAATGGCGGCGCCTGCCGCGGCTCCGCAGGGTGATGCGGGAAAGGGCAAGGCTCATTTCGAGCGGGTCGGCTGTTGGGAATGCCACGGTCATCAGGGCCAGGGCGGCAATGCGGGGGTGCGCATTGCCGACCCGGTGCCGTTGGCGTGGCCTGCATTTCTCGCGTGGGTTCGTACCACCAGCGGTGACATGCCGCCCTTTACGGAAAAGGTGCTGCCGACGCAGGATCTGGCGGACATCTATGCCTATTTGCAGGCCGTACCGAAGGCGCCGGACTACCACAATATCCCCCTGCTGGCGCAGCAGGTTTCCGCTCCAGCGCGATAGCACGGCGGCAGGCGTCGCAATGGGCGCCGGCAAATGAACAGGCGCACACTGCTCGCGAGCGCGGCAGCTGCGGCGGCTATTCCGCGCGTTTTGCGCGCGCAAGATTCTGCAAGAGGCAAGAACATGGCGCAGAGTTCGGCCCGGGACCGGGTGGAAGCGTGTCTCGAACGCATTGGTGATCCGCGCGGCGAAGGCGCGCGCGCCTGTCTCACCGTTTACGCCAACGAAGCCCGCGCCGCAGCGGATGCGTCGGACGCCCGCGCGCGCTCCGGGCACAGTCTGGGGCCGCTGGACGGCAAGGTCATTGCGGTCAAGGACCTGTTCGCTATTGGAGGCGAAACTACGCGTGCAGGGTCCACAGCGCTGCGCGATGCACCCCCGGCCAAAGCCGACGCCCCGGTGATCCGGCGGCTGCGAGCGGCGGGAGCGGCAATCGTTGCAAAGACCAATATGAGCGAATTCGCCTTCACGGCATTCGGGATCAATCCCCATTACGGCACGCCAGGTAATCCGGCGGAACGAACGCGCGTTCCCGGTGGATCGTCATCCGGATCCGCGGTGGCGGCGGCCGACGGCATGTGCGACATCGGCATCGGCAGCGACACCGGCGGATCGTGCCGGATACCCGCGGCGCTCTGCGGAATTGCCGGGTACAAGCCGAGCAAATTCCGTGTACCGACGGATGGCGCATTTCCGCTCTCCTACACGCTGGATTCGATCGGGCCGCTGGCGCGAAGCGTTGCCGATTGCGCCGCTGCCGATGCCGTGCTTGCGGGCGAACCGCCATGGACGCTCGAACCGGTTCCGCTGAACGGGCTGCGGCTCGGGATTCCGCAGGGTCTGCCCCTGCGCGATCTCGATCCGACGGTGCAGGCGGGCTTCTCCGCAGCCACCGCTGCGCTTGTCACAGCCGGCGCGCGCATTTCGGACGAAACCATGCCGATTCTGGACGAGCCGGCGCGCGTTCAGGCCAAAGCGAGCTTTTCCTCGGTTGAAAGTTACGCCATTCACCGGCGCCTGCTTGCAAGCCATGCCGCGGACTACGATCCGATGGTGCGCGGCAGGATTGAAGCGGGGCGCGACGTCAGCGCCGCGGATTACATCGAGATGTTGCGCCAACGGGCGGACCTGGTGCGCGCCATGGATGAGCGGCTCGGAGGGCTTGACGCGCTCGTGATGCCGACCGTTCCGATTGTCGCGCCGGAAATCGCGGAGGTGGCAAAAGCCGACACCGCGCGCGAAAAGAATCTGCTGCTGTTGCGCAACCCAGCGCTGGCGAATTTTTTCGATTTGTGCGCGATCTCAATTCCGCTTCCGCGCAAAGGCGGCCTGCCCGTGGGCCTGATGCTGGTTGCGCGCAACGGACAGGATCACCAGCTGTTCAGGGTGGCGGCGGCGGTCGAACGACTGTTTGCCTAGAGCATTTTCATAATTGGTGGCGATAGCCGGCATTTGTGATGAAGTTGGCGCACTCTTGCGGTGTGAACTTTTTGAGTGCGTTTGCGATCGCCTCGATGAGGGTTTCGAGAGTTCGCGCGGCATCCTTGCGCAGATGTGATTTGAGCTTCGAGATCGCCTGTTCGATCGGATTGAGGTCGGGTGAATAGGGCGGCAGATATCGCAACGCAGCGCCCGTTGCCTCGATGGCCTCCTCGATGCCGGCGACCTTGTGGCTTGCGAGATTGTCCATGACGACAATGTCGCCCGGCAGAAGCGCCGGTGCGAGGACCTGCTCGACATAGGCAAGGAAACAATCCCCATCCATCGGGCCGTCGAAGACAGCAGGCGCCGTAATGCGGTCCCATTTGAGGGCGGCGACGAAGGTAATGGTCTTCCAATGTCCCCACGGCACTTTCGAGATGAGACGCTCGCCGCGCGGCGCCCGCCCGTAGCGCCGTGCCATGTTGGTTTGTGCGCCGGTCTCGTCGATGAAGACGAGACGCTCCATGTTCAGCTCGCCTTGAGCCGCATGCCAGGCTCTGCGCTCCTCGGCGACGTCTTCGCGGTCTTGCTCGGCGGCGTGCTGCGACTTTTTTTTAACGGCAATCGCATCCGCTTGAGCGTGTTCCAAAGACAGCCGATGCTCACCTTGAGGTCATGCTCGGCCATGAGCCATGCCCGGATCTCTTCAAGCGTTGCATCGGAGAACTCTGTGACGTGGCCGCGCAGCCTCTCCTCGTGGTCCTTGAGCTTGGGCCGCGCACCCGCCGCCCAGGGCCGCGCCGTCGTGATCCCGGTTGTGCGCCGCCGGATCAGCACCTTGTAAATGTAGGACACATCGACCCGGAACAGCTCGGCCGCCTCTGAAGCAGACATCCCGCCATCGATCGAAACCAGCACGCGATCACGCAAATCCTGCGAATAGGGCCTGCCCATTTTGGTCCTCATCCCGAATCAATCATGAGAACCACGAATCAGAAATCGCCCCGAATAGGAATCCCTCCGATTCCATCAATCGTGAAAACGCTCTAGCCGGCGGTGTCAGGACATTGGGGGCGGCGCCGGCGGCGGATCCGGCGGCAGCGGGATGAATTCGGAATTGTCGCGATCCGGAAGCTTGAATCGGCCGGCGCGCCAATCGGCCTTTGCCTGTTCGATGCGTTCCCTGGAGGACGAGACGAAGTTCCACACAACATGGCGTTCGCCGATGGGATCACCGCCCAGAAGCATGATTTCCGCCCGACCCTGCGCCCTGACGATCGCGGGTTGACCGGGCGCAAAAATCAACATCTGGCCGGTTTGGAAGTCGCGGCCGTCCACCTCGGCTGTCCCGCCGGCGATGAAAGCAGCACGTTCCTCGAACCCAACCGGCAACTCGATCCGGGCGTCGCCGGTTGCGGCGACATGGGCGTAGAACATCGGGGAATGTGTTCTCGCGGCGGCCAGCATGCCGAATGCCGAACCCGCAATCAGGCGAATGGTTACGTCGCCATCCGACAATTTGGGCAGGTCATCGCCTTCGTGGTGAGTGAAAGCAGGCACGGTCTCCTCGCTCCCGGCCGGTAATCCCACCCAGGCCTGTATCCCGTGCACCCGATCGCCTTGCGCGCGCGCCTTCTCAAATCGTTCGGAATGCGTGATGCCCCGGCCTGCAACCATCCAGTTCACTTCACCCGGCCGTATCGGTTGCTCGGAATCAAGGCTGTCCCTGTGCATGATCTCGCCGTCGAACAGATAGGTGACGGTCGAAAGCCCGATATGGGGGTGTGGCCGAACATCGACACTGCGCGGAATGCCGGCCGGAAAGTCCACCGGACCCATGTGATCGAAAAAAACAAAGGGTCCAACCCTGCGCTCCCCGGTATCGGGGAGCACGCGGCCGACCGAGAATCCACCGAGGCTCCGCATTCGCTGTTCAATGACATTCGTCAACATCGGTATCTCCCGGTTATGGCTTTCAGTATAGCCTGCCAGCACCATGGCGGAACGGGGCGACAATCGGGGAAATGCGTTTGCGCCCAGGCAGTGATTGTGGAAAGCAGGCAGCATGCTTCTGATCGCAATCGCCGCTTCGGCTTTCGCGGCGACCTTGGCCGGCGGTCTGTTTGCGCTCAAGCTGAAGGACAGATTGCACCTTGTTCTCGGCTTCAGCGCCGGTGCGGTGATTGGTGTCGCATTCTTTGAGTTGCTGCCCGAAGCGCTGGAGACCGGGCGCAATTTCGACAGCTCCCGGGCCCTGCTTACCTGGGGCGCCGCGGGATTTCTGTTCTACCTCGTCATGGACCGGGTTGCGCTCCATTATGGCCAACTCGCAACAGTCTCGGGCGACGAAAGAGGACAAGGACTGATGCGCGGAACACTGGGCGCGGGCAGCCTCTCGGCGCACAGTCTGCTTGACGGGATGGCGATCGGGCTCGCGTTTCAAATCTCGGCTGCAATCGGCGCAATCGTGACCACAGGCGTTCTTACCCATGATTTTTCCGACGGCATCAACACCATGAGCGTCGTGCTGAAGAATGGGGGCGGACGCGCGCGCGCTTTGCGCTGGCTGGTGGCCGATGCGGTCGCGCCACTGGTCGGGGTGCTGATTTCAATGCTGTTCACCCTGCCCCCGGGTATGTTCGGAAAAGTGCTCGCGGTATTTTTCGGTTTCTTTCTCTACATCGGGGCGAGCGATTTCATTCCGGAAAGCCAGCACGCCCATCCCAAATTCTACACCACAGCCATGACTCTGCTGGGCGCGGCCGTGATCTACGCCGCCGTGACCATGATCGGATGACGAAACGGCCTTCGCACAAAGTTGCGAACGGGTCCGCTGCTTCGCGCGTTGTAGTGAGTGACCCAAAATCCAACCGGGGCAGAAACGTCCATCGAGAGGCAAGCGTAATGTCGGCAAAAGCTGGTGAAATCGCGCGCGAAAGCGCCAATTACTCCTGTCAGAATTGCGGCGGAACCGTTTCCGTTCAGAATGGAGCGCCGATCCGGGATTGTCCCGAATGCGGCCATGAAAGCTTCATCACCGGGTCCCGCACGCTTAACAATCAACCCGCGATCGCTTCCCCGTTTGAGGGTTTTGGCAGTTTCCAATAACGCGCGCCGGCAGAGGCAGCCCGACGGAGCGGCGGCGGTGCGGTTTCAGCCGTAACAAAACTCAGTACTCGCTGGCGCATTTGATTTCCGGACTGAAATGTCTAAACAGCCGGACATGCAGCCGAGGATTTTTTCCGTTGCGCCGATGATGGACTGGACGGAGTGGTTTTTATTTTCAACGACTTAGCAACCTTCCATCACACGGCCATCACACGCGTTGTTCGCCTTCTTTTTCGTATCCGTTCTTATCCGTTCGCGCGCGGGAACACGGTAGTGATTATCTGCTCGCAAAGCACAGTCATCTTCGCATCGTAAAATTCGTCCAAGGGATCGCTTCCAGCGAGTTGGGCGATCAGGACCTTCGCGCCATCGTGCTCGACATTGGATCGCATTGTCACGCTTTGTAGCGCCTGTGCGATCTCTTCCTAAATCGCAAACACGCCCTTCAGCTCATGGTCATAACCGGATTGCACACCTGGGGATAAATTGATGCCAGCATTCAGCGCAGGCATTCTTCTCTATCGCGGTCGCGAATGCGGCACGCAAGTGACCGAGGTGGCTGGTTCGTAAAATCGCAAGCTTTGGAGAAGATCGTCGCTGGTCAGCGCCCCATCAACGAGCAGTTCTACGCGAAATTCGCTGCATGCCCATGACGGCGCTGCGTAACTTGGACGTATCCGATCTTCATTCCCGGCGTCCAGTGAATGGACCCCTCATACAGAAGCGAACCAATCAGCGTCCTGAAAAGCACCGCTTTTTCCCGCGCCGTTGGGCCCGATGACAACGAGTGACGTCCCTTGGCTCGACATGAAAGCTCAGACTGCGGAAGCGGAAATGATGGATCATCGAGCGCCCCATCGCGTGGCTCAACCGATGCAGAAGGTTGGCCAAGGATTGGGAGAACCTCAATCGCAAGGCGCTGGCATTCATGCGCCTCGCATCAATCCGCCTCATGCTGCGAAAACTTTGCAATCCAGTATGATGTTTCCGGACAAACTCACATGGGGAGGTTCGAGTTCAAGGGGTGAGATTCAGCTGCGCATGACGAATACTCCAGGGGTTGTTTCGGTATCCAAGGTCTGAGCCCGATTGCACGACCTGGTCGTTTCCTCGCCAGATCAAACTCACATCCGGTCGTCGCATGAAGCGACCGCACCAATATCCTGCTTGCGGCAGCGGGGCTCAGGAGGACGAGACCATTCTCTAAAGCGGCTTTTTAGGCCATGTCTGTCCGCGGTTCGTCCACCTGGATCCGCCAGGACTAATCACGTCCTGGAAGATTTTAGAGTTTCGCTCAACATCTCTCATCCTGCGGTTTTCATGACGGCTCCCTCGATGACAACACCAGCAGTCACATATTTCCAGAGCGCCACCAGCAGCTTGCGCGCCAGGGCCACGATGGTCGTTTTCTTATGACGGCCGCCATTTCGCTTGACCCGTTCTTCGAACCACAGAGCCAGCGTCGATTGCGGTTGATGGCGCAACCATAACCAGGCGAGCTGGATGAGCGTTGTTCGCAATCGCGGATTGCCTGATTTAGACACGCCCTGTTCCCGGTCGATCGATCCGCTCTGCCAAGGTGTCGGCGCCAGGCCCGCGTAAGAACCGACCTGGCGACGATTGTCGAAATGTCGGAACAGTCCTTCCGACCAAAGGATGGCAGCGAACTCCGGCCCGACGCCTTTGATGTCGACCAACATCGCTGCCGGGGCTCGCGCAACGGCTTGGTGCGCAGCGAACAGCGCGTCCCGCTCGGCCTCCACCGTCTTGATCTGTTCGAGCAGCAGTTCGAGCCGATCGAGTTCACGGCTGATCTGGACTTTAAGATGCTTCGGCAAAGGACGCCCATCCCCCGTCTCTCAGTTCGTCGAGTTGTCGCTGCCGATCGCGATGCAGCGGCTGGTATCCGGATACGCCCTGGCAGAACAGCAAACCTTTGATGCGATTAACGTGCTTGACCCGCTCGGCGATCAGAACCTTGCGCTCGCGGCAAAGCCGACGGCGATCCTCTTCCTCCGGTGTCGGCGCTTTGACCATGGCGCACACCCGGGGTTCGCCGCGCTTGTAGGCCAGCAGCGTACGAAGCAGCGCCTCGCCGTCGATCCGATCCGTCTTCGCTCGCCGGCGCCGGCGTGAGGTTGCGATCGAGGCGGGATCGACGACGTAGCTTTCAATCCCTTCATTCTGCAGGACACGATGAATCGAGAAGCCGTCCAACCCCGCTTCCTGAATGACGATGATCGAGAACAATTTCCCAGTCCGCGCAAAAGCCTTCTGCTTGAGAGCCGAAAACCGCGTCAGCAACGCACGAATATCCCCGGCAGCCACATTATGCTTCGACATTTTCTCGCCGCCGCCCGGCGACAGCGAGGTGATCAGCCAGCTTGAGCGACTGAGTTCCATTGAAACGAAAATTGCACCAAGATCACTACGGATAGCGCTCGGCGCTTCAGGTCGGTCAGGTCTAATTTGCATGGTCGTCCCCAGAGTGGGTGGTTGCAACCGCACTCTTCCAGAGTGCCGCTCGCTATCCACCTCCCCATAGGATCTCTAAAGGACGAAGCGCCCCGCCGGAACCGGTTTGACCTGCTCTTGTCCAAATGTTCAACCACCGGAGGAAAATAATGAAACAACCGAGGACTTGGTACGTCGTCACCGACGGTGGGCGTGGCCGCATTTTACAAAAGCAGGACGCTCATGACGCATTCGACACCCACCGCGAGTTCGTCTCGGCGGATGTCCACCATCATACGCACGAACTCGGCATGGAGCGGCCTGGCCGAACGCACGACAGTGCAGGTATGGCTCACCACGCGGTGCAGCCGCGCGAAGATTTGCACCGGGCCGACAAAAGGAACTTCGTCTACGAAGTCGCGAAGGCACTGAATGAGGCAAACACCCGCGATGAGTTCGATCGCCTGATTCTAGTCGCGCCGGCGCACGCGCTCGGGGACCTCAATCACGCCCTCGATGCGCCCACGCAACGGAAAGTCGCGGCTCAGTTGCAGAAGGACCTCACCAATGTACCCAACGCCGATCTCCCAAAGCATCTTATCAATCTAAACAATGCCTGATCCACTTGGAGGGAGTTCTCTGCGTCTGACCGGCTCCAGCGAGATGCAATTTCAGGCGATATGAAAAAATGAATTTCCCGATTACCATCAGCAATGAACCGCTCAGGCCAACGGGAAATTGACAATGAGCGAAGTCGATCCGACTCACTCATTCGTCGTCGGGCATAGTGCCGACCGATTCGACGCATCGGCGATACGAAGGCAATTCCCGATATTCAGTAGACGGGCTGTTCACTATCTGGACAGCGCGGCTACTGCACAGATGCCCGAAGTGGTGTTTGCGGCAACTCGGGGCTTTGACCTCGATATGCGCGCAAACGTCTACGGCGGCGTTTACAGACTTGCCCAAGACGCTCTCGCTGCCTACGAACAGGCCCGTGCGGAAGTTGCCTCGTTCCTGGGCTCGGTACCGCCGAGTGAAGTCGTTTTCACTTATGGCACGACCTCGGCGATCAATCTGCTCGCAGCGTCCATCGGCGAATGGTTTCAGGCAGGAGATGAGGTTGTCATCTCGATCCTGGAGCACCATAGCAACACCTTGCCGTGGCGCGCGCTTGCCCATCGAAGGGGCGTCACACTTCGCGTTCTGCCGGTCACGCCGGAAGGCAGGCTCGATCTTGACGAACTTCCCAAGCTTCTAAGCACACGCTGCCGGTTAGTATCGCTGACACATTGTTCCAACGTTACGGGCGCAGTGACGGACATCGCGAGGGTCGTGAGCATAGCGCGCGAGGTGGGCGCCCTGGTGATGCTGGATGGTGCACAAATGGCGCCGCATGGTCCCGTCGATGTGCGCTCACTCGGGATCGATTTTTATGCGTTTTCGGGCCACAAGACATTTGGACCCACCGGGATAGGCGTGCTCTGGGGCCGGCAATCGCTGCTTCAGGACATGCCGCCGTTCATGGTGGGTGGCCAGATGATCCGGCGGGTGACAAGCGAAACGGCCGAATTTGCAGACCCGCCACGCCGATTCGAAGCCGGAACACCGCCTATCGGCGCTGCAATCGGACTCGGCGCCGCTCTGCGCTGGATGGCGACGCTCGATTGGGGCGCCGCAGCAGCGCACGAAAGGCGGCTTACGCAACGCGTGCTGGACGCGATCACAGCTATCCGGGGCGCGAAGATCATCGGCCCGAACACGACCGAAAATCGCCGTGGCGTAGTCTCGTTTACGCTCCCCGGCTTGACTTCCCTGCGAATTTGTCAATTGCTGGACAAGCATGGAATTCTGGTCCGACATGGGCATCATTGCGCACAGCCTCTGATGATCGTTTTCGGTGTCGAAGGTTCGGCACGGGTCAGCCTGGCCCCGTATGTCAATGACGACGACATCGATGCCCTACTGATCGCGCTTCAGGAAATCTCTGCCGATTCACGATAGAGTTGAGGTATAATTGTCTGCCTACGGATGGTCTGCTCTTGGCGAGAGCCCGGGAACAAAAATGACCGCACGAGCAGCTTATCCAAATTTCCAGTATACTGAGAAAATGATCCATGTCCTCCGCCGCGGAAACGCATTGTCGAAAGCCTCGGGTTGTGCACATCGAGCGTTACGACGGCATCCGTCCCAACCGCCTGGAATAAGGCCGCGACGTATGACGTTATGACGGAATCCCCCGCTTTCGGCGGCAGAGGCAATTTCACGACCCAGCACTGAACTGGCATTCGGCGCGAACATTCTGAGGTCACTCATCCGTTCGATCCGGCAAGCCTCTGGTTGGTGCAGGTGGCCCTGACGTGACGCGATACAGATCAACCGTGCGCGCCATTGTACAGATCACAGCGTTGAGTTGGATCAATGATTCCAGGCAATAAGCGCGGTATTTTTTTCGGTAGCCTCAAGTTTGAAACTGCAATTGGTTGAAGGAGGGGACCATTGTCTGCGACGGAGCAAGCTTCGGCCACGCCATGTGCTGACATCTGGGCTTATTTTCGAGTAAACCTGAAGCGCTGAGCTATTTTACAAAGCTCAATCCAACAGCCCACTAAAGAATGCAAGGTTTGAATCATTCTGCCCACGATGACACCGCGGACGTTCATTCACTGGCGGGTGCCTAGCAGATGCGACGAATTATTGTGGCGACGGACGGGTCGGACGGCGCGGGCCGCGCGGTCGAGGTGGCTGCCAGGCTGGCCAAGGCGTTTTCCGCGGAATTGTTAATCATCACAGTTGGCGGGAACCTTCCGCAAGCCGAAATGATAGAGCTTGAGCGCGCCAAAGGACATATCGGCGACACCTTGGAAATGCTTTCGAAGCAAATCCTTATAGCTGCGGGGAAGAGAGCCGAAAATGTCGGGGTGAAGAGTATTCGGCTTAAATCCGCGTGGGGCGATCCCACAGAATGCATCATCGAGACCGCCACCCGGGAAGCTGCTGACGCGCTCGTGGTTGGACGACGCGGCCGCAGCCAATTGGCCAGCTTATTGCTTGGTAGCGTTTCGCAAAAGCTTGCAAGCCTCGCTCCGTGTAGCACGGTCATCGTTCCATAGCGCCGCCGACGCCAATGTCGACTTCGTTTGTTGTGTCTTGCTTCAATTGCTTATCGGTCATGGCTCTTCTCCCTTGGACTTCATTGTTTGGACATCAAACGCTAATTCGCGGCCTGATGAATTGATAAGGATCAACGGGCACAAAGGCTACACCCGGCGCAGCTGCACCAATCGCACCTAGCCAGACGGAAGCTCACGATCCGTGCCGAGCCATTGTGCGACTTTCAAAAAATAAACATTTCTGTCTTGGCCGGGATGGCGTAGCCCAAGCAACTGCGCTGCCGAAAGGAATGCGTCGCGATCACTCCAGCCTTTGCCTCGCAGTTCGCGATATGCGCGCGTGACGATACTCTCACACTCGGTACAATCCTCCCAATTGGGCAACTCAGCGATAAGAGCATAGTCGAGATCGATCACGGCGCGCCGGCTCTGGGTTTCGCGTATGCCCTTGCCAGTTGGGATCAGCGGCTCGGAGGAGCTCTGGAGAGTTATGATGTTCGCGGCGCTCATGCCGAGACGTACCATTTCAGATTTGATCGCGAGCGCCCGCCGTTCAGACAGACGCTGGTTGTAGCGGTCGGAACCCACCTTGTCCGTATGAACGGTCACCACGATGCGAACTGGTCCAATTTCCTTCGCGACCTTTACCGCTTCGGAAACGATCTGCTGCGCCTCCGGCGTCAGATCGGATTTGTCGAAATCGAAGAACACTATATATTGCCGCACAATCGGATCGACCGTAGCAAGCACAGCCGGCCGTTGATAAGATGGTGAGTGCGTGGCCGGGGATGCCGGTGCTGGCGTGATTTCGCGCACGGGCGCCGGTGATGACCCGGAGAGCGGATCGCTGAAGTAATTTGCGGATGCGGATGTAACACAAAGAGCTGCGCCCAACATCAGCAGCGAAAGAACCCTCTTCATTTTCGTTTGATCGCTCTCCTGCTGCGTTCGCGCAATGAACTTGCAAACTTCATGCCCCGGCCTCTCTCGCAATTCGCAGCGGCGGGCCGACGCGTCCGGTTCTCCTGGTGTGCAACTGCCTTCATCGCCACGCTTTAAAGGCGGCTGCGGACATCGCCGGAAGCGCGGCCGCCGTTCATTCTTGTCGGTAAATTCAAACTTATCTCCCCTGAGAGGCACGCTCGTAACTCCAGACTCGATTTCAACGCCACGCTGATGCACAGACCATGGTGATGTCTTCTTCAGGGTGCTTGTCCGTGGCTTCATCTCCGAAGGCACGAATCCGCTTGGATCCCGGCGCGCCTGGATTGCATTCGTAATCGACCCACATCGATTTAGGATGGTGGATCGACGGGTCATGGAAGCCCCACTCGTCGCGAAAGAACTTCATATCGACCGCAATCGTGCATTTCCTGACGCCGATATCGGTAATCTGGCCATCGCATTCGTTCTGAATATGCGAGGTGAATACCTTCCCCTGGATGCGCATTGTGTAGTCCGGACACGCGACCTCGACTTCCGAGCCCGGTCCGCAATCCTCACTGTCGTAAAAGGCCGCGTCCCAGATCTTGATCGGCTTGGGCTGCGGCGTCGATTCGGAACGTCCTAATCCAAGAACCGCAGTTATCAATCCGAGAAGAGCGATAACCGGCAGCCATGCTGGTTTCGTAATTGTTTTCATCTGCGCCTCCTCGACGCGAGTGGATCAGAAAAAAGGTTAGCTGCTGCAGGAGGGACCGCATTGCGCTGGATCAGAGTCACTCAAAAACCGCGCAGGCGCCAAAGTCCCACACGAATTCAGGCGCGGGCGGTTCGCCGATGCCGCGGCCCGGACAGGTGTTGCTGTGGGAATTGGTCCTGTAACGGTTTCAGGTAGTTCTACTTACGCAAAGCTCCTGAATTGTCCGATTGCGGCTAACTCAGTACGGTCTTTTGCAATGCAGTACGTGAGTCGATCTTCAGGTCCCCCCTTATCGACTCATTTGCTGGGGCCTTCGTACAGACGGAGGCCCCTTTTCATTCCGGGCAGAACGGCTGTCGCAACCGGTCCGACAACGTTGCCGCTCAGGACCGCGGCGCTTCGATTGACGAAGCGCGCGACGCCTAGGGTCACCGAGAACTGCGCCCCATCCCACACAGGTCGCCACTTTGGCAAAGCCTCTTAGCGCGCGCCACATTATGTCACCTCCGCAATGCCTATCGCGGTTTGATCCGAGTTCAAAAGATTTTTCCGGAAAAAGACGATATGAAATCAAATTCGCCCTTGCCGGAGAAACCAGAAAATGACTTGGCAGCGTGGCTTTTTACGAGATTGGCTCGCATTCACGGTCATCTGGTGTTCTGCGGTCGCTATCTATGGGATTCTGAACGGCGCGCACGGTTTCTTGGTCGTCATTCTGGCAATTTTGGCCGGTGTTGTGCCTCTCGCAATATTCGGAGCGGCTCTGGGCATCTGGTGGATCGTTGGCGGTTTTAGGCCGAACCGCAGACGTCAGGACAGCAGTCGCTGAAGCAAAGCATAACCCGGTTGCGGCAAATTCAACCCCGGCAGTGCCGACGAAGCACGGTTATGAAGGCGGGTTGGACCCATGCGGCGAGGAAAGGCTTCCCGAACAACAGGTCTCCACGATACGCGCGTCCGCAAGCAAAGTGACGTGCTGAGACCGCAGAATGTGCTCGGCGGAGAAAACGTTCTGCAATCCATACTTGACACGGTTCCCGGTTGCTGATGCACAGATCGTCATAGACGAACACGGAATCGTCCTTTCATTCAGCGCACGGCAGAAAAGATATTTGGCTTTTCCGCAGCAGAGGCATGCGGCCGCAATGTCAGCTTACTGATGCCATTGCCGGTGCCTCAGCATGGCTGGCAATCTTGCGCCGTTCATCCGCGCATTTGCGGTATGCTCTGGGCTGGTCTATGGCAGTCCTATCGTGCAGTAGAGGCATTACTGCGGCGATGGTCATTGAGCTGTAAAGGAAAAGGGCAGAACCAAAGCAACGGGACAGGCGAGTTCCGATGATAACGGTCACAACCTGCTCCAACTCAGCCACGCGCAGCTTACTCGGTCAGTCGGGGATACATGCGCGTGGCAATAAGCACGAACAGAGCAAATACAGCGATCAACGCCAGAAAATCGGTGCCCAGTCCGAAAGTGCTCACGCCGCCCTTTAGCATCAACGTTCGCAGGCCATCAACTTCGTAGGTAAGAGGATTCGCTTTGGCGATGGTTTGTAGCCAGCCTGGCATGATCTGAATGGGATAAATCGCGTTGCTTGCAAAGAAAATCGGCATTGTGAGGACCTGACCTATGCCCATGAAGCGCTCGCGCGTGCGGACGATACAGGCGATGATCAGTGAAAACGTCGAGAACAGTCCTGATCCGAGCACGATCAGGAGAACGACGATGATGATTCGCAAAGGATTTAAGTCCATCGTGACGCCAAGCGCCAGCGCACATACATAGACGAAAAAGGCCTGCGACAAGGCACGTACGCTTGATGAAAGCGCCTTTCCGAGGACAAGCGCGCTGCGTGGTGCGGGGCTGACCATATAGCGGTGCAGAACTCCAAGATCGCGCTCCCAAATCGCGGAAATTCCGTAAAAAATCGAAACAAAAAGCACGCTTTGCGCGAGGATGCCGGGCGCAAGAAAATCCAGATAACGAACGCCAGCAGAAGTGATACCGCGCACGCGCGCCATCACTTCGCCGAAAAGCACAAGCCAGAGCACCGGCTGGACCGCGCGGCCGAATACCTCCCACGGATCGTGCAGCAGTTTGCGGATTTCGGCATCGGCAA
Source organism: uncultured Alphaproteobacteria bacterium (assembly GCA_963747255.1). Classification (GTDB taxonomy): domain Bacteria; phylum Pseudomonadota; class Alphaproteobacteria; order Micropepsales; family Micropepsaceae; genus CAIYRG01. The sequence continues at coordinate 126,427 of CAVVEG010000005.1, read as the reverse complement.
CTGCATGGATGTAAATCAGGTAATCCACGTGAAGTATCGCGGAAGGGAATATTCTGTCCACGAGTTTGCGTTCCGCTCATGTCTCGTGATCCCCTGCAGTCAGCTTTTGATAAACATCATCCAGAGTACCGCCGGGGGCGTGCTTTGCCTTCAAGTCCGCCGGTGTTCCAATCGCCTGCAGCTTGCCGGCGTGAACCACCGCGACGCGATGGCAGAGTTCATCGGCTTCATCCATGTAATGGGTGGTAAGCACGATTGCCGAGCCGAGTTCACGATTCAATGCTCTGACATGCTTCCAAACCGTATGCCGTCCGCCCGGATCCAGGCCGACAGTCGGTTCATCCATGAATAGAATGCAGGGCCGATGCAGCATGCTCTGGGCGATTTCCAACCGGCGCAACATGCCGCCGGAATAATCCCGCACCAGCCTGTTTTTTGCCTCTCCCAAACCCATCATCGCGATCGCTGCTTCGATCCTTGCGCGTCTTTGATCGCGCGGGATCAGATAGAGACGCGACGAAAGAAGCAAGTTCTCATATCCTGTCAGCTCACGATCGGATGAGAGAATCTGCGGCACATAGCCGATGTGCCTACGCACCTGCTCCGGCGCGGTGCAGATATCGAATCCGGCGACCAGCGCAGTACCTGAGCTGGGTGGAAGCATGGTCGTCAGCATCTTGATCAGTGTACTTTTGCCTGCGCCGTTAGGGCCGATCAGGCCGAACATCTCGCCTGAACCGACAGAGAACGACACTTCATCCACAGCCAGTATATTGCCAAAACGTCGCGTCAAAGCGCGCGTTTCGACAACATTGGCCAGTCCCGCAGCTTGGGAGAGCGCCGTGCCAGAAGTGGTGGCAAAGTCATTCACTGCGGGGCGCTATTGTGCCGTGTATCCACCATCGATCACGAGTTCGGCGCCGGTGACGAATTTCAACTCATCGGACGCCAGATAAAGAACGCCATAGGCAATGTCGTCCGGCTCACCCATGTGCCCAATAGGATGCATTGCATCGACGGCGTGGCGACCCTGCTCCACATCTCCAAGCTGACTCAGGTAATTATGTACCATCGGGGTCCAGATATAGCCTGGATGAATGGAATTCACCCTGATGTTGAGGCCCGATTTGGCACAATACAGCGCGACCGATTTTGTATAGAGCCGGACGCCACCTTTGGATGCATTATAGGCACCGAGATTCGGATCGCCGACCAATCCTTCGATAGATGACAGATTGATGATCGAGCCGCCGACGGCAGGCGGATGTCGTTTCATCGCGCGAATCGCGTGTTTGGTGCCAAGGAAAACACCATCGAGATTGATGGACATCAGCCACCGCCACTGTTCCAGTGTCTGTTCGTCCGGCGGATTACCGATGCCAACGCCGGCATTGTTCACCAGCACATCGATGCGCCCAAATGTCTTGACGGTTTCGCCGATGACCCGTTCCCAATCCTCCTCTTTGGCCACATCGTGATGCATGTAGGCAGCCGTTCCATGCGCACGCGTGATCGCATCGGCAGCTTGACGACCTTCGGCATCCTTGATGTCAGTGAGAACGAGTTTTGCGCCTTCACGGGCGAGCATTCGGGCTGCAGCTTCCCCCAAACCCATCGACGCGCCGGTCACAATGGCGACTTTGTTGTCCACACGTCCCATTTGCTCTGACCCTCGTTCGACAGACACTGCGCGGATGAACCGCTAATGTGTGGCCGTTTTCGGTTGCACCGACCTGAGACAGGCGATCAGGTCATCGATTTGATCCGGCTGCAGCATGAATTGCGGCATCTGCGGCCCGCTCTCATGAAAGACAATTATGCCTTCCGCAAATGCTTCGGCCAGATCGCCGATGTCATATCTTTCAGGCAAAGCCGGAGCCGGCGCATATGGACTGCTGCCGATCGGTCCAATCGCGTCGCATCGGGCACAATTCTTCTCGACGAACGTTTTTCCTCGTTCGACAGCAGTGCTGGCAAATGCATGGTCGCATACACCAAGATGCAGCAGCACTCCCGCCAGCAAGAATCCGCTGAACTGCTTCAGGGACATATGCCGGACTTGGCATACTGCCTTTGACGATAGCAGATAAGCGACAATGTTGTCCTTCTCTTTGTTATTGAACGCAACGTTCGGCATTGTCGGATGCGGCGTCTGGAGCCACACACGTATCGCAGTTGCGGTCAATCCCGGCGATGCCGCGATGTCCGGGAACGCTGGAGCTGCGTGATTCGGCGAATGGGTCTGGCCTGGCTCGACGGTATGGCACAGCGCGCAAGTCTGCTCAGCCATCATATGACCTGATGCACATCGCCGGACGTTTGCGGCAGCGCCGCGGTCTGCTGACGATCGGCCCACGACCACCAGCATTTACGCTTATTCCAATAATGATCAGCAGGCATGCTTATGTTGATGCTCGGCGACGCCACATGGGTGCCGAGCGCTTGCTTCACGTGCAACCGATTGGCGCGACAATGAAAGCTCCTGGCGGAATGTCCCATGGGACATGGGCTCCTGCCCAAAAAGACATGGTGGAGACGAGCCTGGGATCGGCTCGACTGTGGTTCGTCATGGCGCAAGGCATCATCACCGAAATCTATTATCCGCGTATCGATATTCCGCAGATCAAGGATTTGGGATTTATCATCGCCGATAATCAAGATTCTGGGTCGAGCTGCGGCGGCTGGGAAATTATAGTGTCGCCATGCCGGGCGCCGGTGTACCGCTAATAACGGCAGTGCACCGCCATCCGCGTTTCGTCTTCACGCTGGAGGTTTGCCCGTCGGAGCACTCGAACGTGTTGTTGCTGCGTTACCAGCTGGAGGGCAACCAAACGCTGCGGCCCTCTGCTGGTGGGGGCGACGCAGAAAACAATCACGCGTTCGATCGCTTCCAGCAGCTTATACCCGCGCTCAGTCATGTTTTTCGCCCGCTCCGGCGGTACTTGGAAAGCAACCTCGTTCGCATTAGCCGCGTTGGCTGATTTCGAGGGTTGGAGCAGCGCGGTCGCTCGCATGATTGAGCAATCCTTGCAGCCCTCGCTGAAGCAGTGCGAGGGGCCAGCCTCTCAACATCAACTCACGTAGAATGTGTTGTGTGGCGGGATGCGGTGGGTACGGATGAACGAAGACGGGACGCCGTCCTTTTTCTACGCCACCGCTTCTTTCTCTTCGCCCGAACTGTCAGACATCTTGTGCAGGACAACCGTCGTCAGCCACGTCTTCTCCCGAGGATGCTGTTCAGCGCTTCGACCACAGGGCCTCTCCTTGGCTTGATCTGGCTGTAGGACGGCTGCACCTCGATCGCCTGAGCCGCAACGGCGCTGGATCGACTTTCTTCCCCTGGGCTTCGCCCATTCCTCGCGAGGCAAGAAAGTCTCACCGTCGCCATCCTCCGCTGCGCTCCGGCCCGCGAGCGGGTGCGTCGTCGATCGCCTCCAGCCCACCGATCGCCATTGAGGCCGCGGTGGTCGCGGGCTCGAAAACCAGCAAGGAGAAGTGACATGGCAAACATCGGTACTTTCAAGAAGGTCGGCAACGAGTTCCAAGGCGAGATCGTCATGCTGACTGTGCAGGTCAAAGGCGTCCGCATAGTCCCCGTCGACACCCGCACCAACGACGAAGCGCCCACCCACCGCGTCTATGTCGATCGCGCCGAGATCGGAGCCGCCTGGCCCAAAGTCTCCAGCGAGAAGCGCGAGTACCACTCTCTCAAACTCGACGATCCGAGTTTCAACGCACCAATCTTCGCCAACCTGTTCGAGGACGAGGACGGCGAAGGCTACAGCCTCATCTGGTCCCGCCCGCGCAAGAAGAATGGCGGTTGAGTCGGCCCTCCCCAAAGCCCCGCCCGGAATCTCCGGGCGGGGCTTTTCGCAGGGTGCCGAGCATGAAGGACAGCTTGGAGGTGTGAGTCCTATCCAGCCTGATGACGGCGAAGGATTCACGATAATGCGCGGCGGTATCGCCGCCTGTTGCTTCATCCGTATCGACGCAAATAGCCCGCTCTGACGCGCGGGTGTGGGGTGATCTCACCACCCACTGACATCGCTCTATTTAAGCCGCCCCCTCTGCGCCACCGTGATCCCTGACAGCCGCTCTCATTCGGCGGCACGCAACCCGATCACGGAGGCTTTCATGGCTACCAATCCCACCGGCCCACCTCAGCGCTACTTGCGCACGCCAGAAGCCTCGCGCTTCGTCGGTCTCTCCATACGCACGCTGGAAAAGCATCGGATCTACGGCACCGGCCCGCGCTATTCCAAACTTGGCGGCCGCGGCGTTTACAGCGTCGAAGATCTCCAGACGTGGGTTGAATCCGGCACCAAGATGTCGACCTCGGACCCGGGCATCGCGACCGTGCTACCGGCGAAGCGTCAAAGCCCGCTCATTCGGCTGCCCAGCAATTCGTCCCGTCGCTGACAGGCGCCCGCCATGTCGCCGCACCGTCGCACGCAGTCCGAACGCGATCAGCCCAACTCTTCCGGGGGCTGCTCTGCAATCTCGCGCCGGCGATGTGCAAGGACGCGCAATGATCGGCGCGTTCCCCAGGCAACGATGCAGCAGGCGTGCAGATTCGCGCGCGCGTCTTGAGCGCAAATCTACAGACGCCGGGATCCCCATCATGAGCGCGCCGATCGATACGCTCACACATGTCGAGCTGATCTGGCTGGAGAAGCAGATCGAGCACTGGATTCGATTTGGCCGGGATGTCGCCGAACAGATCGTTGATCGCCGCCAGCGCATACTGAGCTTCGAGCCGGACAGCACCTTCGCGTTTGTCCGCTGGGCGGGGAACGATTACGGCACCGTCGTCTCGCGCATCGACATCCTGCGCGCCGTCGCACTGGGCGAACCCTACTCGACAGTGGGTTCCGTGCGGCCTGGCGGCGACATCCTTGCGCATCTCTGGCTGGCCGAAGGTCGAGCGCGTGCTGCAGGCGATCGACGCCATCGAGCAACTCGGCATCGATCCGGCCGAGGCCTGTCCCGATCACTGGCGGCACGTTCACAACCGGCTCGCCGCCGGTGACGCACCGCGCCCCTACACGCGCGAGCGACATCGCGCGTGGCTTTTGCGCAGAAGGATCGATGCATGACGCGCTTTGGCTGGGTCATGACAACCTATCTTGCGGCTCTGACGGCCGACGCGACAGCGCTGTTTCAACCGGCGCCGAAGCTGCTGTGGAACGCGAGCGCCAGCGTGCCGATCGGCCACTACGCCGTGCATCACGTGGGCGCGTTGTATGTCGGTGAACTGCTCGTCGTCACGCCGCCCGAACCGCTCGCGAGCTTTCTCGATCAGCGTCGCTACCTGCCCAAAGGTGTGCCGCTCGTAAAGCGCATCGCCGCTCTTCCGGGTCAGACCGTCTGCCGCAGTCAACGGACGATCTTCGTCGATGGCTTCGCGATTGGCGCCGCGCTCGGCCGCGATCATCTCGGGCGTCCGCTGCCCGTCTGGCAAGGCTGCCGCCTCATTGCTGCTGGACGGGTCTTCCTGATGAACCGGCAGTCCCGGGACTCCCTCGACGGCCGCTATTTCGGACCGCTGCCGGCCACGACAATCGTGGGCCGGGCCGATCCGCTCTGGGCTCACGAGAAGGACTGACAATGCCCAAACTCTGCATCCCAGACGCCGTTGCGCCGCGCTCATCCAGGCTGCGCCCTTGCTCCTTTCCGGCCTTGGCGCCGCTCACGGAGCCCAGTCCAGCTGCCTGTCACGGTGTTCAATGGTGGCCACTCCTTTGCGGCGCAACCGCGTTCGCACTGCTGATCATGGGCCCAGTCGCGAACGCACAACCGATTACCGGCGAACCGCCGACGGTGCTGACGACCGCCGATCATTTCGCTGTGTTCATCGCCGAAGCCGCCGAGCGGTTTGACATTCCCGAAACCTGGATACGGGCCGTGATGCGCGCCGAAAGTTGCGGCGAGATGCGCGCGATCTCACCCAAAGGCATGGGCCTGATGCAGATCATGCCGGAAACCTGGCCGCGTCTGCGAGTGCGCTGCGGTCTCGGCACCGATCCCGAGTGCGGCGCAACAACATCCTACAATGCCGGTCCAACACGCTACGACGATCATCTGACGACGGGCCGGCCGCTTCCGGTGGAGACGCGTGCTTACGTCGCCGATGTCGGTCCGTTGATCGGTGTCGGCGGCGCTGTCGGCACGCTCGAAGCTACGATGCTTGTCGCTGCTACTGCACGCGCATGGACCGAGGCTCCGCTGTTTCCAGTGCAGCCAGATAACAACATACAAACATCGAAGCCGTCTTCCGATGGGTCGGTGGGGCAGCCGTCGCCCGTCACAACAACAGCGGATTTGCAGCATCTGTCCCCGAGTTCGAACGGACTATTCGTGTCCATTTCGCAGCGGACATCGCAGTGATAACCTTGCTTGCACGCTGTCATGCTGTGGAGGGCTTTGGCGGAGATTCGAGGGTCGCAGGGGGGCAACCCAGGAACGCAACCCACGGACGGCAAGATAAAAGCGCCGACTGCGGTCTGGCGCATGTGGTTGGGAAGATTGAGGAATTCACCAACGTGACCAACACCGGCTGCTGGCGCTTTCGGCAAATAATGCAAGAATTTCAAAGCTTCGAGCGCCATCGCTCTGAATTGCGGCACTTGGGGGCACTTCACCATGACGACCCGCGGCGACGACCTCCGCGTCCGCCCCGGCCGCACCCAGCACGGCAACCGCGGCAGCAAGCGCCCACTAACCTTCGTCGGCGAGGTAATGCGCGCCGCGAAGAAAGCCGGACATATCAGCAACAGCTTCCAACTCAAGCCAGGGCCGCAGCCGGTCGCGGTTCGGACGCGGCCGGTGCGCCGCGGCCTCAGTCCGGCTGCGATCGGACGCCACCTCCGTCGATCGGCCGCGATCTGCGAGCACCCGAAACAGCCGCTCCCAAACACCACGTTCGGCCCATCGGACAAAGCGGTTGTAGATGGTCGTGTAGGGTCCGTATTCCGTAGGGCAGTCGCACCAGCGACACCCGCTCTTGATCACATGCACGATCCCGCTGATGACGCGGCGATCATCGACGCGTGCTTTGCCGCGTACATCCGTCGGAAGAAGCGGCTCGATCCGCTCCCACTGCTCGTCGTTCAGCCAGAACAGGTCGCGCCGCATCACGCGTCTCCGAATCACTTCGCAGACAGCGAATCAGCAACCGATTCAGCCGACAATGGCTTTATTGGGTTTCGACCCTAGCAGCCTGTCGGACTTAACGCACCACGGCAACATGCGTAGAATCTGCTGATTGATTCTCCGATGGTGAGCTTGGTTTCCGATGAGCAATTTTCGCGCGATTGACCGCGAGACTGGATTTCTTCTGCCTCCCTCGGTTGACGAGTGGCTGCCGGAGAAGCATCTGGCGCGGTTTGTTGTTGAGGTGATGGAAGGGTTGGACCTTCGCACGATGAGCGGAAGTTATCGCGGCTCGGGTTCGGCGTCTTACCATCCGAGGATGCTTCTGGGCATTCTGGTTTATGGCTATGCGACGGGGATATTTTCGAGCCGCAAACTGGAGCGGGCGACATATGACTCCGTGGCGTTTCGTTTCATTGCGGCCAACGATCATCCTGACCACGACACGATCGCGACGTTCCGGCGGCGGTTTCTCAGGGAGATCGAGGCTCTGTTCGTTGAGGTGTTGCAGTTGGCGCGCGAGATGGGCGTGCTGAAGCTGGGCACGATCGGGCTTGACGGCACGAAAGTCCACGCCAACGCCAGTCGGCACAGCGCGCTTTCCTATGAACATGCGGGTAGGATCGAGGCGCAACTCAAGGCCGAAGTTGCCGAACTCCTGGCCAGAGCCGAGGCTGCGGACAAGGCGGACATTCCCGATGGCATGTCGATTCCCGACGAGTTGGCGCGCCGCGAAGACCGTTTGCAGAAGATCGCCCAGGCTCGCACGAAGATCGAGGCCCGCGCCCGGGAACGCTTCGCGCGTGAGCAGGCCGGGCATGAAGCCAAACTCGCCGCGCGCGAGGCCAAAACCGCAGCCACGGGTAAGAAGCCCGGCGGCAAGCCGCCGCAGCCTCCGGCGCCGGGTCCGCTGCCGGCCGATCAGATCAATCTGACCGACGAAGAATCGCGCATCATGCCCGTCGCCGGCGGTGGTTTCGAGCAATGCTACAACGCGCAGGCCGCGGTGGCGCAGGGCAGTCTTCTGGTCATCGCCGGCGATGTTGTTCAGGCTTCGAACGACAAGCAGCAGATCGAACCAATGCTGGGCAAGATCGCTGCCCTGCCCGAAGAACTGGGACAGACCGCAACGCTGCTGGCCGATAGCGGCTATTTCAGCGCGGGGAATGTGGCGGCCTGCGAGGCGGCAGGGATCGAGCCGATGATTGCCATGGGCCGCCAGCCGCATCATCCGCCCCTGGCCGAACGCTTCGCTGATGCACCGCCCGCGCCGGAAACCCCGACGCCGGTCGAGGCCATGGCACATCGGCTGAAGACGCCCGAAGGCCGCAAGCTCTATGCCCTGCGCAAACAAACTCCTGAACCGGTGTTTGGCATCATCAAATCGGTGCTCGGTTTCCGCCAGTTTCTGCTGCGAGGCCTCGACAAAGTGCGCGGCGAGTGGAGCTTGGTAACCATGGCCTGGAACATCAAGCGGATGTTCGCCCTCAGCCCTGCTTGAAAAGGCCGGGCTGAGCGTCCTCTGCTGCGAAAAAAGCGGGCCACAGGGTGATCTGGGACTCGCAACGTGAGCCGGGACGCCATCGGGTGCCCTCGCGTGGGCTTGCTGACGGCAAAATCGTCCTCGGCGTTCAATCGCAAACCTCAGTCCGACAGGCTGCTAGATGATATCATGCTGATAAACTCGGCTTGGGAGTCCATCGTGCCACCAATGCTCCTATTGAATGTAAATTGCGGCAGCGGCGACGCTCGATACGACGGTGGGTAAAGCTGCCGAAGCGAGGATTGATAACCAACGGTTTACGGTTTGGCTCCGATGGGGTTCACTGCCGGGATAGCATCAAGGGCCGCCACTCCGTCTTCCAGATAGTCCCCGAGCAACGGTAACCCCATCAGGTACTCGGCCGTGTGGTTGTTGTGGGCTTGGCGCGCCCGCAAAACTGCTTCGTCCCACTCCGCGGCAGAGTATGTGCCGCGCCCGATCCAGGCCAGCGCTACCAAGCTTACCTGTTCGTCCAAATCCATGTCTCGGATGAGCTGACGAAGTTCGCCGGTGATCGCGTCATGACTTTTATCTTCGAGCACATCGGTCATGCCGTCATCCGTTGCATTTGAACCTGATCTCGGATCGCTATCGGCCTCTTTGGCGTCGTACATCCGGGCGTGCTCAATAATGCCTGAGAGTTTTTTGCGGCTGATTTCGAGTTCCGTGTCCGTCGCGCCCGATTTGTCTTCAATAAATATCCGTCGCATATCCGCGCTCCAGGAAATGACGTGAGATATTTGAGCCGCGTCGGGGTCGCGGCGTTGATCTCGATCAATAGTCATCCAGGTTTGGTGACCTGACGCATCAATTCACGCCGAATCCTCCTTCGGGATTTCTCCCCGTCGGCGGTTGCAATTAACCGTCCGGGAACGAGCAGCAGCGCAGGAAGGATCAACGCGTAAGCCACCGTGATCGCAATCACACAGGCCGAGAACCCACGATAACGATCATAAAGAGCGGCTCCCAGAATGTCGCCAAACCGCACAACCACATAATAGATGCTGCCGGCCAACATCATCGTTGTTCCTTCCAGCCCGCGGGGGCAGGATCGGATGAGCAGATCGATGTAGGCGGTCGTAGCAACCCCGCCCATGAGACCGATCGCAACGGCTGCAAGCAGGGCTTCCGTCATCGAATGAAGGAAGAGTAGTGGAACCACCTGCGGGATAGCGACAATTGTCCCCCAGATGGGTAACTTCCTTAATGCATATTTCTGGCAAAGGAATCCAAACAGTATGATTGTTGGGACATACGAGACCGTGAAGATTGCGTTCCACTGTCCCCACTGCGCATCCGCCGCGTGGAGAGTGTTCTGAAGGTAGAACTGCAGTGCTGTCTGTGAGCCAGGTGCGAAATTCCACAGCAGCCAGATCAGCAATGCGGGATAGACCGGACGATAGCTGATCAACCTCTTGAAATTGCCGATCATCGGCGCCGCGTTGGCTGGACGGTCAGTCAGCGCTTCGAATACGGGCCGAGGCTGCCACGTGCCGTACACGGCAATCGAGAGCATGATTGCAGTGAGCCAAGAAGAAACAGGATGCGAGCTGCCTGACCACCACTTCGGCCTTCGAGTTCGCCGCTGAGAAAGCCACCGACAACATAGGCTGCCAGAATTGGGACCGAGCTGAATATCTTCCAAACTGCACTGATCTGCCCCGATATGGCGTGCTGCTGGCCAATCGCGGAGGTCAGGCCAAGCTGGGCACTCGAGACGAACAGAAATGATGCCGTCAACAGCACAACGGCAACAAGCAAGGTCCAGTAGTTAAAGGGCATGAACGCAAAGAGGAGATATGTGCCGGCGCAAATGGTCCCAAACAGCACCATAAAACCGCGATCCTTCATCCCGAAGGGATTCCAGCTATCGCGGGCGAAGCCGAAGAAGAACGAGAAGTACAGTGGCGTTGCAGCGATCAGTCGGAAATCCGCGACCTCATGGGCACTCAATCGCATCTTGTTCTTGAGAAAAAACGTTATGGGAACGTCGATGAGTTCCTCCGAAGGGCGCTCCAAATCCAACTAACACGATGAGGATGCCGAGATAGAGGAAGATTTGCCACCTCGCCGCTTCCGGAAGCGTCGTCCCTATGACCGCAGCAGGCGGAATCTTGTTCAGAACCTCGGTTGTCATTGTATTAGAAAGTACCGCCTTCAGGCCTGCCGAGATTTTGTGATTTTCAATTCGAATTAATGCCTGGACGCGATCGTCAAAGAGAGACCGCTCATTGCAACGGCGGTCCGTTTCGATTGCCCCCAACCACGAAACGATCCCTCATCGTGGAGACGAAATCCTGAGGCTGAGGATGTAGCTCACCACTTGATCGGTCGAGCGTTCCGACAGTCCCTGGCGGGGCATGGTGACGGGGCGTGTGGCCATGTCCCAACTTGTGCCCATGATAAATGCGCGCAGCGATGCCGGCGTCGTATCGGGCCGGTTTGCGATTTCCTGAAAGCTGGGTCCAGGGTGAATGAGGACGGTGCCTCCCGGCTGACCAGGTTGAACAATGTGACACGCTGAGCAGACGTCACGCGCAATTCGAAAGCCCGTGCGAATATCGGCATTGGCCATTGCGCCAGCCGGTGGCGGGAGCGCCGGCGGCGCCGCAACGGGAATTGCCTGCCACCCGTCGTAACAGGCCTGGACGTCGGGGTAATAGCCCGGAGGATTGTCGCAATAGTACTGGTACTGTGGCGACAAGGGCGTCGGAACGGGAATCAGGTAGTCCGAAATAAAGGTTGGGTATGGATAGATCGGTTCGGGATAAAAATACCATTCATTACCGAGCACCCACCACCAGCCGAGATATCCTGCATGTTCTTCATGCAGCCACCGGCCGGAACGCCAGATCGATTGTTCGCGGGGCTCCAATCGGGCGAAATCGCGGCCGTGGAAATTGCCATCACCGCGGACAAATGAAGGCCTTTCCGCATTGCGCTCGGGCTGAAGCAGGATGTGTGCCCGCGGCGTCGTTCTGGCCGAAGGAGGCAGCATGCCGCCGCGCGGCGATTTACGCCCGGGCTGGGCACCGGAGGCTGTGGAATGCGGTACTGAAGCTGCACCTCCGGCTGGTCTGTTTCCGCCGGCACGTCTTTCGCCCGGTCCGTCCGCTGCAAGCTGCGTCACGCCCACGGCGGCGGATGCAGTATCGCCTGCGACCGGGCCGGTGTTCCGGGCAAGCGCTATGGCAATGAATGAAGGCGACAATGCCAGAGACAGGCAAACCGCAGGAATGTACTTGGTGACGTGTGCGCCGGATTTTCCAGATTCCATCGTGAAAGGTCCTTCGCTGTTTGAAGGAACCTATTCAGCCGGCCGGCGCTCTGCCTTGACGTGAGTCAAACGTCAACCCGAGCTCCAATTATGCATTCCGGTTGGTGCTGCAGTTCGGTCGTGGGATCGCGCAACTCGCAATTCCCGATATTCCCGGGCACCGACCTCCTCTGACCGGTCGAAGTGAACGACTGCTTCCTGAACTGGACCGAAGCCAACTCTGTTGAGGCACCTGCCATCGAACGCGGTGGTTCCGCCCTGCCGTTGGGGGGACTCGCGGAACAGAGCTGATGAAAAATGTAGGGACGTTGACACTGATCAATACCCGCTGTGTCACTTTTTGCTTTGCTTCCTGGCGAGGCAGGAATGCCTTGGCGCAGGCCAAGTATGGGTGAGCAAATGAAATCGCGGACAAATGTAACTCTCGCCGGATGTCTCGCCATTTGCTTTGCCCCCGGCGCGCTGATTCCAGTCTCGTCTGGCGCAGATGCGCAAGCCTCGGGCAGCCTGCCGTTTGACACGCCGACGGCCATGGACGGCATCGAGATTGTTTGCACCGGCGTTGACAGCGATTTGCGTGGAGACCCGCGCTGGAATTCTTATCCGCTGAAGATCGAGATCGCCGGCAAGGGAGGCCAATATCGTGGCGATGAACAGGTTACTTTGGAAAAAGACGGAAAACAGCTAACCCAAGTCGCCTGCGGCGGTCCTTGGCTGCTGTTCAAGATTTCGCCCGGCCGGTACCGGGTGAGCGCGACAATTGGGGATAGGACCGTCAGATCGGCGGTCAATGCGCCGGCAAAGGGTCAGGGCGGGGTCATTATTCGCTTTCCCGAGATGGGCGGTACGCTGGACACGTCAAAAACACAAGAACGGATTGATTGATGCTACGCGCCCGGAAAACGCACATACCTTCTTCCGCGATCTGGCTGCCGCTGATCGTTATCGCGTTCCTGATTTTTGCATTTCTTGCGTTGGCTCTAATCGCCCATCCAGGCGCCCATCTGCCTCCGCTTCGGACGGTTCCCGTTCTCCATTACCTGATTTAGGTGAAATGCGGTAAGCGGTAAGCGGGCGTTCCGAATTCGCTTACGCAACTGCCACTGTCAATTGCTTAGGCTCGGCGCGATCAGGGCGCGCCAGAGAGACATCCGACAGCATGGATCGAATTTCGTTGCCCGATAGAGTTTCTCTTTCGAGAAGTGCGGCCGCCAACACGTGGAGCTGAGCCAGATGATCCTTGAGCAGAGTTTCGGCCCGTACCTTTCCTTCCGCGGCGATCCGGCGGGTTTCTTCATCGATCAGACGCACGGTTTCCTCGGAAAGCGGCGGCACCTGTCCGGCGAATATACCTGCAAACGCGGTATCCGATTCCGGATAGCTGACTGGACCGAGTTTGGTGCTGAAGCCAAACTCCACAACCATTCGTCGCGCCAGCTCCGTCGCCTGCCGAACATCGTCCGCTGCACCTGTTGTAGCGTTCTCGCTGCCGAACACCAACTCCTCCGCGGCCCGCCCGCCGAACATCGCGGTTATTCGCGCCTCCAGCTCGCTCTTGCTGAAGCCGTGGCGATCGCGTTCCGGGAGCGACATGGTCGCGCCCAGCGTGCGTCCGCGGGGGATGATGGTGACTTTATGCAGCGGATCGCTTCCAGGCGTGAAAAAACTGACGAGCGCATGCCCGGCTTCATGATAGGCGGTGTTGCGCTTCTCCTTGTCGGTCATGATAACCGAGCGGCGTTCGGCGCCCATCATCACTTTGTCTTTCGCCTGTTCGAATTCCGCCATGGTGACGAACTTTTTGTCCCTGCGAGCGGCGAGTAGGGCTGCTTCGTTCACCAGATTGGCGAGGTCGGCGCCGGAAAAGCCGGGGGTTCCTCTGGCGAGCACGGCGACATCGACATCGGGTCCAACGGGGACATGCCGCAGATGAACATTCAGGATTTGTTGCCGGCCCAGAATATCGGGATTGGAAAGGACAATCTGGCGGTCGAAGCGGCCGGGCCGCAGCAATGCCGGGTCCAGAATGTCAGGGCGGTTGGTGGCGGCGAGCACGATGATGCCGTCCGCAGAATCAAATCCGTCGAGTTCGACCAGCAACTGATTTAGCGTCTGCTCGCGTTCGTCATTGGTCTGAGTGGTTCCTGTGCCGCGGCGGCGGCCTACGGCGTCGATTTCATCGACGAAGATGATGCAGGGGGCGTTCTGCTTTGCCTGCTGAAACATGTCGCGCACGCGGGCTGCGCCCACGCCGACGAACATCTCGACGAAATCCGATCCGGAGATGGAATAGAATGGCACATTGGCCTCGCCCGCGATGGCGCGTGCGAGCAGGGTCTTCCCGGATCCTGGCGGACCGACAAGGATGCAACCTTTCGGCATTTTGCCGCCGAGGCGCTGAAACTTGTCAGGGCTTCTGAGAAATTCGACGATCTCCTTGAGTTCTTCTTCCGCCTCGTCAATTCCGGCGACATCGGCCAGCGTGACTTTTTTCTTCTCCGGGGCGTAAAGACGGGCGCGCGATTTGCCGAACCCCATAACATCACCGCCGCGACCAAGGCCGCGTTTGCGCGAGTACGCCGCGAAAAAGAACAGCAGCAGCACAGGAACAACCATCAGGAAAAGGGTCAACCAGGCAAATCCGGAAGAACCGTCAGGGATATCCGCAAAGTCCACTTCCACATTGTGCTGAAGAAGGCGATCAGCGAGGACGGCGCCGTCAGGTATGTTGACGTCGAACTTCTTGCCGCTCTTGAACTCTCCGTGTGCGACATGACCATCGACTTTCACACTTCGGATGGCATTGGCGTCGATCTGCGCGATGAAATTGGAATAAGTTAGTGCTGTCGGCCCGGAATCCGGCTCCAATGTGCCGACGGCGAAGATGGCGGCAAGAAACAGTCCCGCCGCGATGAAAATCCAAAACGGCCGGATCAAACGGTCACGGGCGGGTTCCGTCATTCGCACCAAACAATCCTGGGTGGTTTGCGCGGGACAGGCGATGCAGCGGATTTGGGGTGCCCGACAATGATCGGTGCAACCGGCAAAAAGGATTCCGGGACGCCGATCTCGCGCTTGCCCTCATGGGTGCCCAGCCAACTCTGCGCGAACCCAATCCAGCAGGAACCGAGCCCTGCCGCATAGGCCGCCAACATCAGATTTTGCGCCGCCAGCGCGCAATTCTCGACCCTCCAGCGTTCATTTAAAGGTGCGGAAATCACGATAAGTGCCGGCGCGTGATAGAAGATATGGAAATCATCGCCGCGCAGTAAAGCACCGGCGTGAGCGGAAAGCGGATCGTCTTTGATCGCTTCGCGCATGAAAGCCTTCGCTTCGTCGGCGATCCGATCCAGCAGCTTGCGCTCGGTAACGATGTTAAACAGCCATGGCTGCTCATTCATTGCGCTCGGTGCCTGAGTTGCGGCATCCACCAACGATTTAAGCATTTCCCGCGACACAGGCTTTGACGCGTAATCACGAACCGAACGTCGGCCATGAATGACGTCCATCAGCGGAATTGCAGAGCTAAGGCCTCTGCGCGGTGCGACCTCCATTGGCATTCAGAAACTCCAACCACTGAGCTGTCTCCTTGGTAAGCAAGAAAGCGACGGCGCGCTTTGACCCGTATCAATCACGATGCGACGGCAATCGCTCAATCGGTACGTACGAACAGTGACGATGCGGCGGTGCAGAGACGCCAAAAGCCATTTGGTTCTATGGCGTTATCGGGTAATGCGCGGCGTGTAGCGGCGCAATTGAGTGTCACGAAAAACCTCTGGGCACAAATTGCGGCAATCCTTGCCAAAATCTTCATGCCAAAATCTTCATTGGGAACTTTTTCTCGCGATGATATAGTTAACAGGCCCAAAGAGAGGCTTTTCGACTATGGTCGAGCGCGTCTGTTCGATTCAGTCGAAAACGTGGGGTGCCATGGCGAAATCCGATCCGGGACAGCTGCGTCAGCAGGCAAGACAATTGCTGGGCGAAGCAGGCGGCACCCATGACCGATCGAAAAAGCAGCGGCTAGCCTCTCAGGCATTTGCGCTGGCTCAGGAGGCCGAAGCAACCGAGCGTTCGGATGAAGACCCACTGCGTGCTGGTGGCAAGTGACCGCTTACCGGCTCTACTTCCGCGACAAAGCGGGAAGCGCTGCAGGCTGGAAGCCGATCCGCAGCCACTCGGATATTGGTGCACGCAAGTCCGCCATGGCGATGCTGCGCGAGCGATCCGAACTATCCGGCATCGAGGTCTGGTGTGAATCCGATCTTGCTTTCCGCCTGAACCATTTTGATCTCGCTGGCCGAGAACTATAGGCGATCCGGCGATGGACGAGAATTTTCGGATTACCGCAGAAGGTAATCTCAAGCGATTCATGGATCGTCTGCATGTCGAGACGGATCCTGAACAGCGGGAACTCTTCCGAAAACTGCTGCTCTGGGAAGAGCGCTGGTTTGGCATCAAGGAGGAGCGGATGGAGATGCTCCGGCGCCAGTTGCGCGACTGCGATGGCCGGATCAGAGGACTGGGTGGATCCATGAACCAGCAATCACCAGCGGATGCCGACAATTCGGAAGCCGGAACTCTCATGAACAATCTGATTGATATCCAGGCAATGCTGCGTGACGCCATTCGGAAAGAGCAGCAGGGCGACTGAAGCAAAAAGCTGTTTCAGCCGCGAACATTCAAGATTTTGTTGCTTGTGTGTTCTTCTTCATCTGATGGTAACGCGGATGCAGCGTCATAGTCCTCGCACAAAGGGCCGTCCGAAATCGTCATATCGGGTTGCGATATCGCCGAGCCGGTCCAATCTCGCCGTTGCGTAGAGGCGAGCGAAGGCACTTCGGGGGAGCAGTCTTGCCGGTCAGTTTTAACATCGTTGTCAAACCGGGTGATCTAAGCCCGTGGACATTGACCTGCGTCAAGGGGCAATTGCGGCGCCTGGATTATCAAACAAGGTGGAACAGGAGGCAGCAGTGCAGACCGATTTGACAATCGATTTTCATGGTTCAGAGGCTAGCGAAGCCGTTCGAGACTTGATTGCCAGACATGTCGATGCGCTCGAGCATTTCTCGGATCGGTTGACGGCATGTCACGTGATGGTCAAACCGCCCGGGCACCACAAGCGGAAGGGCGGTCAATACGAGATCCGGATTTGGCTGACCCTGCCGGACGGGCGGGAAGTCGATGCCAGCAACGCACCCGTGGATGCGCGCAATGCCGATATTCTGTTTTCCGTTAACGACGCGTTCCGGCGAGCGCGGCGGCAGCTGCAGGACAGCATTGGCAGAATGCGCGAGTAAGCTCGATCATCATGCGCGCGGGTATTCCATGACCGCTTTATTTTTGTGCCAGTTCGAATTGTGGCGGTGATTCGAAATTCTCCGGACGAGAATCTCAGCAGAAACTTGGCCAAAATGCCGGTCGCGGAGGACGTGTTCTCCAACCGGCCGAATATGACGGCAACATCCTTGAATGGCGGTTTGCCAATTACGTTGCGCCAATGGCTGATTAATCAGGGGAAAGTCAGCCGGTGGCGGCAAACAGTGCGACTCTGCCACGCCGAGGAGTTGGGTAGTGGACACCAAGCGGCGAAGCATCGCATTGCTGCGCTCTTGACCGCGATGCCGATTGAAATTTGATTCCGGTCAAATGGCAAAATTCCTCATGCGATAGCTTCTTATCGCACGTCATGGGAGTTGTCCGATGATATTCCGCGACCGCACTGATGCGGGAAGAGCACTTGCGAAAGCCCTTCACAATTATGAGAAACAGGCCCCGATTGTTCTGGCGCTGCCGCGAGGTGGGGTGGCGGTTGCAGCCGAAGTGGCATCTGCATTGAACGCGCCGCTCGACATTGTGCTGGTTCGGAAGATCGGCGCGCCGGTTCAGCCCGAATTGGCAATTGGGGCGGTCGTCGATGGCGGGGAGCCGATCATCGTGCGAAATCCGGCTGCGATCGAAAGCACAGCCACCAGCGAAGAAGAGTTCCAGAGCCTCTGCCGCGCTGAGCTAAGGGAGATCGAAAGACGTCGCGCTGTGTACTGCGGGAACCGCCCGGCAATGAATATCTCCGGGCGGGTTGTGATTCTGGTCGATGACGGTATGGCGACCGGCGCCACCGCTCTCGCCGCCGTTCGTTCGCTAAGGGCACGCCACCCGAAGAAAATCGCGCTTGGCCGTGCCCGTTGGGCCGGAAAGTCAGATACGTGCTCTCCGGCAGGAAGTGGATGATGTGATTTGTCTCGCGGACCTCGGCGGCTGGAGCGCCATCGGCTATTTCTACGACGACTTTCGGCAGATGACTGACAGTGACGTCGTCGAGATGCTCTCCCGATCTCGGCGTTCGGCAGTATCAGATACTGTGATGCGTGGTGCGGTGCCGGCGCGATAAGTAAGGCGGTCAACCGCCCGCCTGATGTTGCTCCAGATAAAGCACGGCCCCGGACAATGTCACGAGCCTTGGGTAATCCTTTTCGGGGACATCGACTCCAAGCCGCTTGTGCAGGGCCATGATGAAATTGAGAAAATCCATGGAATCGATATCCAGGGATTCGCGCAGATCGGAATTGGGATCGACCGATCCGGCATCGACATCGGGGGCGATGTTGCTTAATTCTGCGATCACTGCGGTGCGGATCTGATCTCGGGTCATAGTCGCTCCGGCTGATTGAGAAGGTTGGCGATTTCATTAAGGAACAGGCTGCCTGCGTGCCCGTCGGTAACACGATGGTCGGCAGCCAGAGTCGCGACAACGATCGGCCGGACCTGCACCGAACCATCAATGACCACAGGTTTACGGAGGGTTTTTCCGAAACCAAGCATGGCGACCTGCGGCGGATAGATAATTCCGAAAACGCTTTCGACGCCACGATCTCCGAGATTCGAAACCGTAATCGTTGCATCCGACAGTTCGGAGCTGCGCAGCCGTCCAACTCTCGCTCGCGACACCAGATCGCGGAAATTATTCATCAGTGTATCCAGATCCTGGGCATCGCAATCGTGCAGTGCAGGTGAAGCCAATCCGCCACCCCGAATGGCGATCGCCGCGCCAACATGAACGTGTTCGCTGGGCTGGAAACCTGAAGAAGCCGAGTATGTCCCGTTGAAAGCCGCGTGCTTGCGTAGCGCGAGGCCGACCGCTTTCAGCATAAGAACGGCGGAAAGAAGCCTTCTTTCCGGAGTGCGCGATGCGTTTGCGCTTTCCAGCCACTGCTCGGTTCGCGCCATGTCGATTTCGCTGGTGAGATAGTAATGAGGAATTTCCCGCTTGGAATGAGCCATCGCTGCAGCGATGGCGGAACGCATCTTGTCGAGATCCAAACCTAATCGAACTGACGGCGTTGTCGCAGCGCGATCGATGTCGCCGATCGTGATTGCACCACCCGGACCACTGCCCCGAATCAGCGCGATGTCGATTCCGCGCTCGCGGGCCGCTTTTCGGGCGGCAGGAGATACGCGCGCCCCCGGGATCAGGCTCGTCACAGGTGCTGCGGTTACCGTTGCGGGCGGCGAAGGTGCAATCGTGGTAACGACGGGCGCAGGTGGCGGGGCAACTCGTGGCACCGTGGCGGGTGCAGGCCCGCCGGCCTCAATGATCGCGAGAGGCGTTCCAACCGGAACCTTTGCGCCCAGGGGAACGAGCGGCTGCCCCATTACGCCATCGACAAAAATTTCAACCTCAATCGCACCTTTCTGCGTTTCGACCACCGCAACGACATCTCCGCGCCGCACCGGATCGCCAGGCTTTTTCAGCCACTCAACAAGAATTCCGGATTCCATATCGGTCCCGAGCGAAGGCATGCGGAATTCGGGCATAGGATCACATCAGTGTCGCGCGTGCCGCAGCCACAATATTCGCAACCTGTGGCAAGGCCGCTTCTTCCATGTGGCGAGCATACGGAATGGGAACTTCCACGGAGCACACACGTCCGACGGGGGCATCGAGATTCCAGAATGCCCGCTCCATTATGCGTGCACTGATTTCCGCCGAGATCCCCCCGGACCGCCATCCTTCGTCGATGATCACAGCACGGCGGGTCTTGGAGAGCGAAGTGACATATTCCGGCGTCGTCCAGCGGACGCAGTGTCCGCAAGTCCAGCACTTCGGCCTCGATCTGCTCAGCTGCGAGCACCCGCGCTGCTTCCAGCGTCTTGTTCAGCGAACCGCCGTAAGTGATAAGAGTAACGTGTTTTCCTTCTCGCCGGACCGTCAGCCGGTCGATATCGACAGCACCTGCATCAGCCTTCAGTTTACCTGTCATATTGTAGAGCAGGACGTGCTCGAAAATCAGGACCGGATCGGGATCCTGAAGCGCGGTCCACAGCATGCCACGCACATCTTCGAGGGTCGCCGGCGTTAGTATCTTCAGCCCGGTATATGGGCAAGCCATCCCTCGAGACTGTGCGAGTGCTGGGCCGCGACTTGTCGCCCTGCACCAGTTGCCATCCTGATCACCACGGCACGCCAAATTGGCCACCGGACATGTGCCGGATTGTCGCCGCATTATTGACGATTTGATCGAGCGCGAGCAATGCGAAATTCACCGTCATAATTTCGACGATCGGCCGCATTCCGTTCATGGCGGCGCCGATTCCGAGTCCGGTAAAACCGGACTCCGACAGCGGCGCATCGCGAATTCGCTCCGGGCCAAATTCCGCGAGCAACCCGTTGGTGACCCCGTAGCAGCCACCATACCGCCCGACATCTTCGCCCATGACGAACACTCGCGGGTCGCGCAACATCGCATCGCGAATCCCCGCGCGCGCAGCATCGCGATATGTTATTTCCGTAACGGCTCCCGTCTCTTCCGCCATCAACTGCGCTCCGCATAAACGTGACGGGTGAGTTGCTCCACCGGCTCCCAGGGCGCAGCTTCCGCCGCGGCGACTGCGGCGTCGATCTCGTCTGACGCCGCGCGTTCCATTGCCTCCACGTCGCTGTTGTGCAACATGCCGGCCGCCCTCATCCAATCTGCAAGTTTCGGAATGGGATCGCTCTTCTTCCATTCATCCACTTCGGCCCGACTGCGATAGAGCTGGGGATCGAACATGGAATGGGCGCGGAACCGATATGTCCGGCATTCAAGGAAATAAGGGCCGCCCGTTCGCGAATCGCAGCGACAGCGCGAAGCGCAGCCGCCTCAACCGCGATGACGTCCATTCCGTCGACGATATCCGCTCGCATCCGATAACTCTCAGCCTTCTTGTGGATGTCCGTTTCCGATTCCGGAGAGATCGAGGCGCGTGCCCATCGCATAGAGATTGTTCTCGCAGACGAACAATACCGGCAACTTCCACAAGACCGCGAGATTCATGGTCTCATGGAATTCGCCCTCCGCCGCGGCGCCATCTCCGAAAAAGCAGGCCGTGACGCTTTTCCTGCCAAGCATCTTGTCGGCGAGGGCCAACCCTGCAGCAACCGGCAGTCCGCCACCGACGATTGCATACCCGCCGAAGAACCGCTCCCGCGCGCTGAACAGATGCATCGAACCGCCGCGGCCGAGCGCGCAGCCCGAAAACTTCCCGTACATTTCGGCCATGATGGCGGACATCGACACGCCACGGGCCAGAGCGTGGCCGTGCTCGCG
Organism: uncultured Alphaproteobacteria bacterium; assembly: GCA_963747255.1. GTDB lineage: Bacteria > Pseudomonadota > Alphaproteobacteria > Micropepsales > Micropepsaceae > CAIYRG01. Next base: position 104,868 of record CAVVEG010000005.1, on the reverse strand, counting down.
ATAGGTCGCAACGACTGAATCCTCCGCACCCAGCACCGGAATCACACCGGTACAGATCGCCTCCTCGCCGATATCGAGGTGCAGAAATCCCCGGATCTTCTCAACCTGGTATAGCTCGACGCATTTCTCCTCGAACCGCCGGATACGGATCATCTGCCCCAGGAGCCGCAGCAGGCTATCGCGTGAAACATGCAGTTTGGGGGCAGCAGTTGCGGTTGCGGTCACTTTTCGTCGCTTTCCAGCGTCGATATGTCGCCCTCCGGAAGTCCAAGCTCCCTCGCCTTCAGCAGTCGGCGCATGATCTTGCCGCTGCGCGTCTTTGGAAGATTGGTGCGAAAATCAATCTGTTTGGGCGCCACCGCCGGGCCAAGTCGTTTGCGCGAATACCCGAGCAGTTCCTTGCGAAGTTCCTCGGACGCCGAATAGCCGGAATTCAGCGATACGAAGGCTTTCACCGTTTCGCCGGCGACGGTATCAGGAATCCCGATCACCGCAGATTCCGAAACAGCCGGATGCTCCAGCAGTGCGCTTTCCACTTCGAAGGGGCCGATCAGGTGGCCGGAGGACTTGATGACATCATCCTCGCGGCCAACAAACCAGAAGTAACCGTCCCTATCGCGCATCGCGAGATCGCCGGTGAGATACCATTCGCCAACAAAATTCTTGCGATAGCGTTCTTCTTCGTGGAGGTAGCCACGAAACATCGAGGGCCAACCGCTTTTCAAAGCGAGTTGACCACTTGCCATCGGCTTTGTCACTTCGGACAGGGTGCCGTCATCCAAACGCTTCACAATACTCGCCTCCACCCCTGGTAGAGGGCGGCCCATGGAACCGGGTTTGATATCTTCGCTCAGAAAGTTGGCGATCATGATTCCGCCCGTCTCCGTCTGCCACCAATTGTCGTGGAATGGGCGCCCCAGTTTTTCGGCGCTCCAGACCACTGCTTCGGGATTTAACGGTTCGCCGACGCTCGCCATGAAACGCACACTATCGAATGTTCCGCGAGGTATGATGCCGGTACCCATGCGCATAAGCATGCGAATCGCGGTTGGGGCGGTGTACCAGACCGTCACTTTTTGCTGATGAAGAATGGAATACCAACGCTCTGCATCAAACTCAGCTTCGTCCACAATCATGGTCGCGCCAATCGTAAGGGGAGAAATGATGCCGTACGACGTGCCGGTTACCCATCCAGGATCGGCGGTGCACCAGAAGATATCGTCCGGGTGCAGGTCGAGTGCATATTTGCCCGTAATGTGATGCGCCACGACCGCTTCGTGGACATGTATGGCGCCCTTGGGGCGGCCAGTGGTGCCGCTGGTGAAGTGCAGCAGCGCCATGTCTCCCGGATCGGTCGGAACGATCTGAAACCGATCACTCGCGCGCATCATCTCTGCTTTCAAACTTGCTGTTCCTGGCGGGAGGGACTGTTCGTCCGCATCGATCAGAAAAACCTTTCTCAAACCCGGGACCTGAGCCCGCCAGGCTGCCACTTTCCGAAGATACAGCGAAAGCGTCGTGACGAGCACAGCCGCGTCGCCGCGTTCGATCCGTGTACGGATTGGATCAGGGCCAAATGCCGAAAATAACGGTGAAAACACGCATCCGTTCTTCAAAGTGCCCAACGCGCAGACATAGAGTTCCGGGATTCTGCCGGCAAGTGCGAAAACCCGATCGCCCTTGGCGACACCTTGCGCTGCAAGGACATTAGCGAACCGGTTTGTTTCCGCAGCCAATTCCGCATAGGTGAAATCACGAACCTTGCCGTCTTTCCCGAGCCAGCGAATTGCAACCTTCTGACCCAGCCCATGCGCAAGATGCCGATCGAGCGCCTCATGCGCAATATTGAGCTTTCCACCGGGCAAGCCATCAAGTTCGGCGCGAGCCGCAGCCCAGGAAAAGCTGCCGCGCATCGCCTCATAACTCGCAAGATTAGGTCGCGGCTCACCGGCCGCCGGCTTCTTGTGAAGAATTGGCCAGGCCACATCGCCTCCGATAACCATCACAAAAAATAAGTCTAACGATGAATAAGATCCCCGCCTTGACCAGAATCAACGCGAGCAAGCGACAAATCGCTGCTTTATCGGCGGCACGGCGGAATTGACGACGAAAGCCGACGCATGCCGGGCGGCCTTAGTGTGAAATTTGGGGTCGCCGCCAATCGCGCTCCTGCGCTGCGAGCCGCTCCTGAATCACCGCGAGGCGATCATAGTCTGCAGCAATTCTTTGAAGCAGTTTGCGGCAGTAGTCATCTGCCATATCTGAGGCGATCAACTTTAATTCGTCAGAACGCTGATGGTAAAGACGGGAGCGATCCTCATGGCCGTCCATCTCGTGCACCGCCCCCAAACCAAATTCATGATACGCTCAATTTAAAGAAGCCCCAAGGATGAAGGGCCCAAGCGGGCAACATCAACCGGACGACCCCCGCAGCACTGACCTCATCTGTTGAGCCGCGGTACATGAACCGGAGGAACAGCTATCCAGAGGATGGCGGCAAATGCGAGCGCCAGCACATACAGGGGGGCGAAAACCCAATCGGGCAGTGGCCAGAAAACCGCACGCGCCACTACGCGCGTCAGCAGGGAGGGCGGTTCCATGGGTGCGCCGGACTGACCCTGCAGATAATCTTGAAAACTTGTGAGGAAGCAAAGTCTTCCTGCGAGTGTCTGAGCGGCTACCAGCATAAGCGCGAGAAGGTGAACCAGGCGCCACCAGTAGTTGTGAACGAATCGCCAAGCTTGCCATGCGCCGACTGGAACGACGATGAGCCAAAAAATGTTAAACATGACGACGACAAAATGGACATACAGAGTGGCCAATGCGGCCTTTCGGAACAAGTCACCACTATTATCCAGCGATAATAACGAGATCACGAATTTCTTCGGCGTACTCCGGCGCCGCCCCAGCCCTTGATGCAGATGACCTGCCGAAAACGAGCGATCCGCCGCGTCAATCGCGCATTTTCCGCTGCTTCCGCAACCGCCCATTGAAGTCACTTTTTCATACAGTGCAACATTGTCCGGCATCATTGATCCAACGCAACGCCCTGAGCGCCTTCAGGGTTGAGTAGGTTAAATTGGAACGTTACGGGCATGGAGGGAGGGAATGAGCGAGTTCAGACTTTTCGCGCTGAACAGCAGTTCTGTGCTCGGCGGCGAGATTGCTGCAGCCGCTGGAACCACCCTATCGCGCCATGAAGAGCGGGACTTCGAAGACGGCGAGCACAAGGCGCGTCCGCTCGACAGCGTGGAACGAGCTGATGTTTACGTCGTTCAGGGATTGCACGGCGGTCCGACAGAAAGCGCTAATGACAAACTTTGCCGCCTTCTGTTTTTCATTGGTGCTCTGAAGGACTCGGGAGCAGCGAGAGTTACGGCTGTCTGCCCCTATCTTTGCTATGCGCGAAAGGACCGGCGCACCAAAGCGAGGGATCCCATCACAACGCGATATGTCGCTGCTTTATTCGAAGCGGTTGGAACCGATGCCGTAGTAACACTTGATGTGCACAATCCCGCGGCCTTCGACAACGCTTATCGATGCCGGAAAGTGGCGCTGACCGCTTTACCTCTGTTTGTCAATCATGCGAAGTCGCTTGGCGAGCGGCACTTCTGCGTAGTCTCACCCGATCCAGGCGGCGTCAAGCGCGCGGAAGCGTTCCGCGAGGCGCTGGAAAACGCCTGCGGCCTTCCGGTGACAAAAGGCTTTGTGGACAAACATCGCAGCTCCGGCGTCGTAAGCGGCGACCTCTTTGCCGGAGATGCCCAAGGCAGAACAGTGCTCATTATCGATGATCTGATCAGCACCGGTAACACTCTTCTCCGCGCCGCACGTGCAGTGCGTCAGGCGGGAGCAAAGCACGTTGTCGCAATGGCAACACATGGGCTGTTCATGCCCGGTTCTGTGGATGTGATTCACGATTCTGCTATCGACAATTTTGTACTTGCCGACAGTGTTCCCCCATTCCGCCTCGATCTTGAACAAGCAGGGGACAAAGTGACGTTTGTAGCCTGCGCAGGACTTATCGCTGAATGCATATACCGGCTTCATCAGGGTCGCGCACTGGACGATCTCAACGTTCTTTAGGGAAACGAAACGGGACGCGCATCTTTGTGCTTTGTGAGCCACTGTTCAAGCCAGAGCGTTTCGCGGGCCGCGATCGCAAGATAGGCGCGCGCGACGACGGGCCACTTCTCCGGCGCTCGCGGGTTCGGCTCCAGTAAATGGGCTATTGTCAGCCGCGCCCGCAATGCCGCGCGATAACAGCGATAAAACCGGTAAAGCGGCTCAGGGACCGAGTTCGTGGAGCTTGCGCGCAACGGTCTCGATGATTCGCGTTCCAATCCAGCATGCTCCAAGCCGTTCGCATTCTACGGAGAGGAAAGCAATTTCGTCGAACGGGTCGATTGAACGAAAGCCCCGGCTGAACTCGATACAATCGATGATCTGTGGCGGATCACCCAACCAGATATGCTCGGGGCGCAGGTCACCGTGTCCGTCGAGAATGTGGCGCCCGCGAATCCGTGCGGCGAACAGACCGGAACACTCAGACAGAACGCGCCTTTGTATGCGATCAACGCGCCAGACCGTTGCGCGCGGGAGCCCCAACCCGGAATGCAGAAGTACATCACGGTTTTCGGCAACGTAACTCTCCCATCTCCGTATGTGCTGGTCGCGCGAGGACATTATGCGTTCCGTCCGTCGATAAAACTCAGCGAGTGCCAAAGCCACCCGGTCGATCTGGCGCCCTTCGACAGTTTGGCTCCTGATCGCATGGTCGAGCAGGAGTTGTGAATTCGAGCCGCCGCATACAAACCAGCCAATCCACGATTTTCCCGCTCCCGCCAATCGAATAACCACCTTCACGCGAACGAAGCGGCACGACGCCGAGGTAAACAGAAGCCGCGAGGCGACGATTTAACCGCGCCTCGGCGCGACAGGCATACTCCCGTCGAGCCAGCGTGGAATAATCGAGGTACGGAAACCGCACGGGCTTCTTCAGTTTGAACGCTTTGTCTCCAGCGAGGAAAACCCACGACATATGCGTTTCAAACACCACTGGCGTTGAAACCGAATCACCATAGGTGTGTGGATCGGAGAGAAAAGCGACCTTATCGGAAAGCAGGAACAGCTCCATGCAAGAGTTGCGTATAGCGCATCTATCGAATGTCCGCCTGACCTGGATCAAGGCCCTGCGCCGATTTTCGGGAAAGATATGGTGGTTGTTAGAGGAGTTTGTATGATGAAGTGTAACGTTGGCGCCGGGGACCGGGTATTCCGGATTACTTTGGGGCTTGTGATTCTTGCATCCATGTTCGTGTTCGATGGCAGGCTGTGGTGGCTGGGCCTATTTGGGCTGCTTCCACTCCTGACGGGAATTGCCGGCTGGTGTCCGGCCTATTCGCTGTTTGGCCTCGATACGAACGGGTCGCAGCACATCCAGACGTAGCCGCAAAGTCCGCAATGGCACTCCGCTCGTGTGGTGGCGTGTGCTCGGCGTGGAGAAGCCCTAGTAACGGCTGACCGGAATGTCCAACGTGCCCAAGGCAGGTCGATTTCAGTCAATTCCGATTTATCGCCCGGCGTTATCATAAAAAATAATCTGCGGAGAATGTGTTCATTGTCCGGAACGATTTCAGAGTTTAAATCGCTGGCACAAAACCAGGTGATCTTATGCGCTACCTGATTACCGGTGGCGCCGGTTTCCTGGGCATAAATCTTGTGCGCCATCTCCTTCGGCGTGGCGAGCAGATTCGCTCTTTCGACTTGGCAGCGTTTGATTATCCCGAAAGGACGCAAATCGAAATATTGGACGGCGACATCCGCGATATCCGCGCGGTTGAAAGGGCGATCGATGGCGCAGACATCGTGGTTCACTGTGCTGCGGCGCTTCCACTGTATGGCCGGGACGCGATTTTTTCGACGGACGTCGACGGCACGAGAATCCTGCTGGAAAACGCTTTTGCGCGAAAGATCGACCGTTTCATTCACATCTCATCGACCGCAGTCTACGGTATCCCGGACCACCACCCGATCGCCGAGACAGACGGGCTACAGGGTGTAGGCCCATATGGCGAAGCGAAAATAGGGGCAGAAGAACTTTGCCAGGAATTTCGCAGAAAGGGACTATGCGTTTCGATACTCCGTCCAAAGACTTTTGTCGGACCGGAACGGCTGGGGGTATTCGAGTTACTCTATTCCTGGGCTTATGAGGGCAGAAATTTTCCGATAATCGGTCGTGGCGACAACCACTACCAACTCCTTGACGTCCAGGACCTGTGCCGCGCAATCGAGCTTTGCGCGACATGTGATAGGCAACTCGTGAACGACGAGTTCAACGTCGGCGCAAAGCGCTTCGGGACCATTCGGCAGGATTTTCAGGCAGTACTCGACCGTGCCGGACATGGGGGGAAAGTGATCGGAGTTCCGGCCTGGGCCGCAATCATGGTGCTTTCGCTTCTCGAATTTATCGGCGTGTCACCTCTCTATCCCTGGATTTACAAGACCATGGCAAGGGACAGCTTTGTGTCAATCGACCGGATCGAAACACGATTGGGCTTTACGCCGCAATATTCGACCAGCGAGGCGCTGGTTCGCAATTACGACTGGTACGTTGCAAATCGCCCGCAGAGTGAAATCAGGCGAGGGGTGTCGCATCGGGTACCGTGGAATCCTGGAGTGCTGCGATTTGCGCGCTTCCTGTTCTAAAACCGTCGACGCGTCCAGTGTTCTCGATCCCCCCGAACGCCCGCTCGATTTGAAGGTGAATTGGCATAGCGAATTGCCGCTTGTCGTCGATCTGGACGGCACGCTTATCCGGACCGATCTGCTGATCGAAAGTCTGCTGGTGCTTGTAAAGCGCAGGCCACTGTTGCTGCCTGCCGCGGCATCATGGCTAGCGCACGGCCGTGCCTATCTGAAGCGACGCCTGGCTCGCGAAGTGGCGCCCGATATCGCGACGTTGCCGTACAATTCTGGCCTGATCTCACTCCTGAAAGCCGAAAAGCAGAAGGCACGTGAGATTGTGCTCGCGACCGGCGCCGACGATTGCCTGGCCGAAAAAGTGGCGGATCATCTTGGCTTGTTCGATCGGGTTTTTGCGAGTGATGGCATAACGAATCTCTCAGGCGAGATAAAACGAGACCGTCTCGTCGCTGAATACGGGCTTGCCGGGTTTGATTACGTCGGTGACGGACGCCGTGACGGCGCGGTCCGTGCCGCTGCCAGACTTGCCATTTCAGTACCGGACGGAGAGGAGCCACGACCATTTGACGACGATTGTGCAAGACATCGTGCCGCTCGCATTAAACCCTCGCCGATCGCGGCCTGTCTTACCGCTCTTCGGCCGCACCAGTGGCTCAAGAATCTGCTGGTCTTCGCGCCTCTGCTGTTCGCGCACCGGTTGGGCGATCTTCAACTCCTGCTGCGCGGATTGATTGCGTTCGCTTCATTCAGTTTCTGCGCCTCAGGCGGGTACGTTTTCAACGATCTCATGGATCTTGGTAGCGATCGTCATCATCCGCAGAAGAAGAACCGGCCTTTGGCATCGGGACGGCTGCCGGTTGTGCTCGCACTTGTACTGATGCCGGTGCTCCCCCTCACCGGCTTTGCGCTGGGCCTGTCCCTGCCCGGCCGTTTTATCATTGCGCTCGCTGCATATTATGCACTCACCCTCACCTATTCGCTTCGCCTGAAGAATGTCGCTGTTGTGGACGTTCTCACCCTCGCAGGCCTTTACGCGTTACGCGTGCTGGGCGGCGCTCTGGCTGCCGGTCTGCCATTGCCGACATGGCTCCTTGGGTTTTGTGTGTTTCTGTTTCTCAGCCTTGCATTGATTAAGCGTTACGCCGAACTGCTTACGATGCACAGTATTGATGGCGCCCTTACCCATGCGCGAGCCTATCTGTACGAAGATCGCGAAATTCTTGCGGCACTAGGGACAGCGAGCGGCTATGTCGCAGTTTTGCTTCTCGGTCTGCATATTGGAACCCGCAGCTCTCAACCCACGAGCGTAGTCAGCCAGCTTGCCTGGTGCAGTTGCCTGCTGCTGCTCTACTGGATTTCACATATGTGGCTGATGGCGCATCGCGGACGCGTCGTCGATGATCCTCTTGCCTTCGCGCTGCAAGACAGGGCTTCCCAAGTCATGATGCTCCTTCTGCCGGGGGTTTTCATTGCGATGGCGCACCCATGACCAGAACCGAGCGATTCGCGGTGCTCGGGCTCGCTCTGACATTTTGCCTCTGCTTCAGTGCGTCCCGTGGCCTTGAAACCGGAACCGGCAATCCAGAACACGGCTACCGGACATACGCTGAAAATGATGCCGGCGCGCCGAAGAGTATCATCGAGCTGCAGCCATTTCGTCGCGCGGAAACCGTTGTCGCGCAAAACGGCGCTCAGCAGGTCACGGCCACGCTGATTGATCTCAACCCCAACATTCACGCCTGGTATCTGCTCACATTGAATTGGGGGAACTCGCGAGCGATCGCCAGTTATCATATTGAAAACCCCGACAACGGCCGGCAAACATTGCACCTCACCGCGAATGGAAAGCAAAATCTCCTGATTTCTGCGCGGGACAGAACGATTGCATGCGAACTTTGGGACTCCCCGAGCGAATTGGAGCAGGCGCGCGCCACATCGCTTCCCTACGTTCCGCTCTGCAACGGACTTCTGTACCTCCGGAATGATGCGGTAGGGCATCAGACTCCGCTGGAGCGAGTAACCGGTTTTCTGAGGGACCACGTCTGGAAAGGCGACGCCATTGTAGGCTTCGTGCGCGGAAGCATTTACCAGGACGCATTCCGCGAAACCGGAGAGGTTAAGCCGGCGCCTCAACGATCATTGCCCGGAACAATCCCGATCGGTCCACTAACGGCATCCCTCAATGCCCCCTATGCTGGTAAGGCGGTGGCGCCAAAGGATCTTGGAATCGATGTTGCCGAACCGACATCGGGTCAGCTCGGGATAGGGCGCTGGTATCCCGCACAAAACGCCTCCGGCGTCTATGTCAGTGTGATCCAACCGCAAGCGGTCGATGACCACATCCTGGATCGCGACAAAAGAGCGATCGGAAAACTGGATGCTATAGAGGCTTCTGCCCTCGATTATCTCGTGGCTTTCGATCTCTCCCAATTCGACCTCGGTTTTGCGCTCGGTACAGATCACCCCCGGCTGGGGTGGTCGGCGCGCGTTCCCGAGACTCTGCGTAACGGCAAACTTCCTGGTCCGGATGGCGTTGGTGACGCGTCTCCTCTCGCAAGAACCGGGATGGTCGTTCCGTCGCTGGTGGACAAAGTTACTGCGACATTTACCGGCGGCTTTAAGCGGGAGCATGGCGCGTTCAGGTACGGGGAACTCGCAACCCGTAATGAAGGCTCCCATTACGGCTTTGTGGAGCAAGGTGTGATTTTCAGCAAACTCCAACCCGGACTTGCGACCCTGTACGTGTCCGATGACGGCTTTGTGCAGATGAAGACCTGGTCGGAAGAAGACGATCTCCGCCTCGCTCATATCCGATTCGCCCGCCAGAACGGGGTCGCTTTGGTTGAGCCCGACCCAAGCTCCCAATTGCCGAGATCGGGCCGACTCGTGCCCAACTGGGGCGCTGGAAACTGGTCAGGCTCCGCAGACGAAATGTTGCGGACATTGCGCGCAGGGGCATGCCTCCAGGAATCCAGCGGCCGGCGATTCCTGATTTACGGTTATTTCTCGACGGCAACGCCGTCAGCGATGGCGCTGGTGTTCCAGGCCTATCGCTGCCGTTATGCAATGCTGCTCGATATCAACGCGCTGGAGCATACCTATCTCGCCATTTACAGCCGCCGCGGGGATAAGGTCGCCGTAGAGCATCTGATATCGGGCATGAGTGAAGTCGATAAGACGGCGAATGGACAACTGATACCGAGGTTTCTTGGTTTTCCCGATAATCGGGACTTCTTTTACCTGACAAGGCGAGGCTCATGAGAATCCGGTTTGCCATCACGCTCGCTCTTCTTGCAGCGCTTGCCGCCGCTCAAGCTGATACCAAGGCCGCTGTAGAACAGACTGCGTTGCAAAAGCAGAACGAACAGCTGTTCCGGCACATGACCGAAGTTCTTGGCCTGACGGAAGAGCAGATGGCGAAAATCCGGGCGATTTTCGCCCGCTCCGGTTACATGGGCCAAGGCAATCCCGCGATTACGGTTCATCCGGTAACACCGGCGCAATGTCAGGCAAAACTCGCGCAGCAATCGGTGACTTACGCCAATCCGGAATTCGAGAAAATCTGTGGCGCGAAATACATGGTGCCGCTTTACGATCCGGCGACGCAGAAGCCCGAAGACGCGAAGGCTTGCATCGACCAGTTTGAATTCCCTGACATTCCCTGCGAGTACCCGGTAGTCTGGACAAAGGCCCGCGAAGCGGCCGAAACCTGCGAGGCCGAAGGAAAGCGAATTTGCGATGCCCATGAATGGGAAGGTGCTTGCGCGGGCGATCTTGAACCACCCGATTACGATTTCAATTTGGCCAAGGGCATGCCGGCGAACACCGCGGTAGAGCGGATGCGTGCCGAGCACAATCGCCAGTTCGCGCCTTCCAAGAGCTGGAGTTACGGGCCCGAATACCGCACTGGCGTGTGCGCTACCGGAAGTGAAAAGTCCCCCAACTGTCCGGGAGGCGACTGGGCAAAGTGCGGGTCAAACACATATCCCGCAGGCGATTTTCCTGCCTGCCACAGCGCTCTTGGCGCCTATGACATTAACGGCAACGCCGCCGAACACATGAACCTTCCCCTGAGCCCGGACCAGATGGCGAGCCGCGGCAGTAAGACTTTGGGCTACACAGAAATGAAGGGTAGCTGGTTTATTTTTGACAAGTACAGGGCTCACGAAGATTGGTGCCGTTGGCGCGCGCCGTTCTGGCATGGCAGCCGGGTCATGGATCCGGCCAGCCACGCCAATTATCATTTGGGATTCCGGTGCTGCCTGACTTTAGATGGAAAGTAGCGGCCGAATGCTCAGCTCACCGGGGTTCTGCGATCTGCGATCTATTCGATTCGTGGGCGTGATCGGCCGTATTCTGCCCCGACAATGCCTCGATATCAGGCTTGTCGTGAGATAGCGTCGCAATCAGAGTTCTCAATATTTGGGATCGGCCCTTCCGAACTCACGATCGCCGCGAGCCGCGGATCCTGCAGAACATCGAGCAGTGAACGCTGCTCGCCGCCAACATACGCAATGGCAGAGACAAGCCTGACTCCGTGGCTGTAGTCTGCGTAATTTTCACCATGGAAAGTACTGAGCGACTGGATAGGCTTGTTATCTTCAAGGTGCCACCCATAGATGGCCACCCGCCCTGGATTTGTCCGCAAACGATTTGTTATGACGAGATCCTTCTTCTGGCCGGCGACGAGCATACCAGGCATCACGCCGTCCATCAGAGTTTCCTGCCGGACCAGTTGGTTATGCAGGACGAAATATTCCGTGGAGCGCATTTCGGGTCCAGCCGGCAACGGCTCCGGCCGCACGCGGATATCGGCTTCAGAATAGATCGCATCAACGATTTTCGTTGTGGGAAGCACGAAACCAAAGCGTGTCGCAATCGCGACGGCTGTCCGCAGTCCCATTGGCACACGTACAAAGTCTTCGTCAGATCCGATCGCCAGATAATCCGGCATCACACAGACGGTTACCGCGACGCTGTTGCCGTGTCCGGAGTCCGCGCGCAGCGTAACCGGCTTCAAACGGCGCAGGAAATGCGGAATGTCGCCGGCCAAAAGCATTGGCGCGAGCACTGCATCCCGCTCCGTGCCGCTTAATGTCGCGACCCGGCGTGCAAAGGCGCTGCCGCCTAACGCTCCCGATGGAGGATCGGGTATCGCCTGGATCAAAGTGATGGGACAATCGGCAGCTGCAGCCGGCGCGGTAGCTATCGCTGCCGCCACAACTGCGATCAGCCCGAGCGCCGCAATTTGCATCGATTGTTTCATCAAAGCCCGTTCAACGATTTGCGATGGATGTTTATTCTCAAATTGTGTCTATTGGCGCAAGTCGCTTGTGACCAACTGACGCGGCGACAGCATTGTCGTTCTGCACACGCCCAATGTCGCTTTGATCAGCGTTCTTATCTCTCTCAAGGGCTCCTAAGTTCCTATTTGTCAGTGGGCTGATATTTCGATGGACGCGACGGTTGCCGGCGCGCGCCGGCATATATCGTGAAATGGGCCGACGATTTTTCGTTACGCACTTTCCCTTAGGCAGAACTGCGGAATCCCCATGCGTGCGGCGATGCAAATGTCCGCCGGCCGCTATGGCGAGATGCCCCTACTTCCATCGGCAGCGCAGGGTCCTTTTGCCTGGGACTCATTACGTGTGGCGCCGTTCATCGTCCATTGTCTTATTGTCACTTATGGTGCAATTGGGTGGCTCAGTCCGACGCGCATCACGCTTTTGTTATATTTGCTGGTGCTTCCCATGTTCGTAATGCAATGGCTGTTGAACGCAGGCTCCTCAATTCTGGACAATGCTGAAACTTTGATCCGCACCGGTCGATGGCACGACGCACGGAATCGATTCGAGGGTCATTTCTTCGAAATCAGTCTTGGTGCGGCAGGCATTAGAGCCGGAACAGTGCTGATCAATCTTGTTGTCTGCATGACCCTTCTGATTTTTGACACGCAGCCCTTTACAGGATGGTCGTGATCCCAACGGCTTGAGCCATGCAGGCGCGCAGGGCATACATCCAAAAAGAAACGGTCTTCGAATACACGTAAGTTTGGGGTGCGGCCCCGTCAGAGCAGGTTGCGGCCGGTGCGTTGAGTGTCGGTCAAAAACGCGTTCGTTTGTGCTTTGCTTGCGACCTTGGGACGCCTGCTCGCGTCCTATCCAGTGTCTAAAAGCGGCTGTTGGTAGGATTGTTGGTAAGACATCGAGACCAAATTAGAGTCGCTTTTGTCGGCAACCACTTAGCCTGACTTTTCGGTGCCCGCAGGCAGCCCGTGATCTGAAGGTTCATGAGAACGTATTGCGGAAGTGGGTCCGCGATTACGATGCAATCATTCCTCGGCACTGCTGCAGATGGGTGACCACATCACAAACATCGCAGAGACCGTTTACTACATCGTAACAGGCGAGGTAATGCCGGCTGAGCGGCCAAAAGCAGATGTCACGAACGGGGAGATGCTGCCCCCATGGCCAGAGCGGAAAACCTTCTGGAACGAGGTGGGATAAACACCCCGCGAAGATTCGGTGAATTCAGTCGCTACTCTACTTCACCTGGGAAGCAGGCGGATAAGTTCCCCAGGAATGCAACCACGATGACCACCGGCCGCAATGTGGCACCCGTACCGTAACGGACTTGGCGGGCTCTGGGGCTGAACTCTCGGTTTTTAGGTGCCTCGGCGCTAACGGCGTAATGAAGGCCGCACCGGGGATCTCTGCCGAGCTATTGGCTGCGGTCAACTTGACTGTCCGCGGCTGCGCGGCAAACACGGTAACGTGTGCGCTCATGACTGGTAGCTCCTTTTCGGTCGTCTTCTGGCTTTTTGGCTCGTAACCGCTCTGCTGATTGAGCCGCGGATCAAATTAGCTGTGGCTGCCCCAGTCGCTTTGATATTGATCAAGTGAATTTCGCATTTGCTTCCGCCTTCCGCGGCGAATTTCGGTAGGTTGGTCAGGCCTGACACCCCTGCGTTTCGCGCACGCGGGAGAAAATCCATGAACGGCGGCGAATCGAACCGATTCTCGAATCAATGCCCAACGCACAACAGTCTCATTGACCCAATGAATTCATCCCGCCGCAGCTGAAATTGCTACTCATAACGCAGGGATTCGATTGGATCGAGGCGTGCCGCTTTACGCGCAGGATAGTAGCCGAAGAAAATTCCCACAGCGGCGGAAAAAAGAAATCCGACCACACTCGCCGTGAGGGAAAGCCGCGTGGGCCAGTGCGCAATGGCCGAGATGAGTTGCGAGGCAACAACTCCGGCAAATATTCCCATCAGTCCCCCGGTGACACTGAGAAACACTGCTTCAGTCAGGAATTGCAGCAGCACCTGGAGCCGGCGAGCGCCAATGGCCATGCGCAAACCGATTTCGCGCGTTCGCTCCGTCACCGAAACCAGCAGAATATTCATAATTCCAATCCCACCCACGAGAAGTGATATCGAGGCGACCACGGCGAGTAACAGAGCCATGATCTGACTTGAGTTCGTTGCGGTCTGGGCAATCTGGCTCAAATTCCGAACCGCGAAATCATTGGGCTGCCCCGGTTGAATCTGATGACGCCGCGCGAGCGTTTGCGTCACTTGCTGGATCGCAGTTTCCACCAGTTCGGCAGACGTTGCCTGAACATAGATGGCATTTACATAGCCGGTCAGGCGGGGAGAGAGACCATAGGGATTGGAAAGCGGCGGATAGGTGGCTGCGAGCGAAGACTGGGATTGGCTGGGTGCGGCAACACCCAGCACCTTGCGTTCTGCCGTCGTGAACGGAATGATGACGAGATCATCCTGATCCTGGCCGAAGGAGCTTTGTCCTTTTGCGGCCAGGAGGCCGATCACGCGCATCGGTGCGCCTTTGATCAAAATCACGGCGCCTATCGGATTCTCGTAAGCACCAAACAACTGGTGGAAGACCGTTTGCCCAAGCAGACAAACCATCGCGGCATTATTCTCGTCATCCCGTTCGAACTCGCGACCCGCGTCGATACGCCAATTAGCCGTCGTCAGATAATTTGGCGTCGCGCCCTGGATTGTGGTTGTCCAGTTCTGGTTCCCGTTGATGATCTGTCCGATCTGCCGGATGTTGTAGCTGACGAGCGAGACCGCCGGATCTTCGCGTCTGATTGCCTGGGCATCGGCAACCGTAAGCGTGGACGCGCTGCCGAATCCCGCGCGCACCCCATTAGCCGTTGTCGTTCCGGGCATCACCACGAGCAGATTTGTGCCGAGACTCTCAATCTGCTTGCGTACTGCGTCATTGGCGCCCTGGCCGACCGCGACCATCGCGATCAAAGCGGCAACGCCGATAAATACGCCCAGCATCGTCAAAATTGAGCGCATTTTATTACGGCCGATTGCCTGGACGGCTGCATTCACCACCATGGTCGTAAAGCCAACCAGGGAAAAAGCAGAGGTTCTGGCCGCCATCTGCTTCTGAAAAACCGGTTGGCCGATGGCGGATGCGCGTCCCGTTGATTTTCGTTCGTCGGAGAGGATTTTTCCATCCCGCATCGTGACGACGCGGTCCGCATACGCGGCGATGTCCGGCTCATGGGTGACAATGATGAGCGTTACGCCCTGCTTTCGATTGAGCGATTGCAGGGTATCCATGATTTCATGAGAAGTCCTGGTATCGAGATTGCCGGTCGGCTCGTCTGCCAGAAGCACCGCTGGGTTGTTGATTAATGCCCGTGCGATTGCGACCCGCTGTTGCTGGCCTCCCGAGAGCTGACCGGGCGTGTTTCTCTCGCGCTCCGACAAGCCGACAAATTGCAGTTCCGTGTGCGCCCGCGCCAGCCGTTCCGAACCGCTTACCGGGCCGGAAGCGGAATAAAACAATGGTAGGGCGACATTCTCGATTGCACTGGTGCGCGCCAGCAGATTGAAGCTCTGGAACACGAAGCCGATGCGCTCGCTGCGGATCTTCGCCAGTTCGGGCTCGCTCACGCCGCTCACATCCACGCCTTCGAACAAATAGCGGCCGGCACTCGGACGATCGAGACAGCCAATCAGGTTCATGAGGGTCGATTTGCCCGAACCGGACGATCCCATGATGGCGACGAATTCACCCCCTTCGATCGCGAGGCTGACGCCATTGAGCGCCTGGACTTCCACATCACCGACACGATAGATGCGGCTCAGATCGCGCAGATCGATCACTGGGTCAGCCATGGCTCAGAATCCGAATAGCCGCGGCCTTGCGCCCGCCGGGCTATTGGCCGCTGCGCCGGATTGCACTCCGATGATGAGACGGTCGCCGGCTTTCAGCGCGCCCTGCGTGACTTCGGTATTGGTATCGTCGTCCAGGCCGGTTTTCACCGATTCTGCGTATGGACGGCCATTTTGCAGAAGCCATACACGCGCTTCACCTGCCGTAGGTGCCACCGGTCCAGGTTGACCTGATTGCGGCCCTCCGGGCGAGAAGCGCAAAGCCTGATCTGGTACCCGTAGGACATGTTCCCGTTCGGCCGTTACAATTTTCGTTGTAGCGGTCATTCCCGGCTTCAGAAGCTCATCGGTGTTATCAGCACCAATGACGACATCATAGGTGACGACGTTTTGGACAGTCTGTGGGGATTGCCGGATCTGCGTCACGGTGCCCTGGAAAATCTTCTCCGGATAGGCTTCGACGGTGAAACTCGCTTTGTCGCCGAGTTTGATTGCACCGATGTCGCTTTCGCTCACATTGGCGTCCACCTGCATTTTCGTAAGGTCGGTAGCGATCAGAAATAGCGTTGGAGTTTGAAAACTGGCCGCCACGGTCTGACCGACGGTTACGTTGCGGGACACGACCGTTCCGTCAACGGGAGAAACGATATTCGTGTAACCGAGATTGACCTGAGCGGCCTGCAATGCCGCTTCGTGCTGTTTGATGGACGCCTCATCATAGACGATCTGCGCCTTCGCTTGCTCATAGGCGTTCCTGGCAACCTCCGCCGTATCCTGCGAAACGCCACCGATCGCCAGCAGCTTGCTGTCACGCTCGTAGGCAGACTGGACATAGGTCAGGTTGGCCTGGTCTTTGACCAGTTGGGCCTTCGCGGTCGCCAGATTGGCTGCGGCCTGGTCCACTGCCGTTTGATAGGGGCTCGGGTCGATTTTGGCGCAGAGCTGCCCTTTCTTGACCTTCGTGTTGAAGTCACAGGAGATACTTTTGATAACGCCGGAAACATAGCTTCCGACAATGATGGTCAGCACCGGATTGACCGTGCCGCTGCCAGATACCGCTCGTGTCACGGCACCGGCGTTCACCGGCGCAGTCACATATTCTTCCTTAGCCGTTCCCCGCGTGAGCCAATAGGCGGCAGTGGCACCGATCAGGACAACGATACACGTCATGTAAAGCAATGGGCTGATGGATTGCTTTCGACGGGGTACATTGGCTGTTTCGGGCAGCGCGCGCAGAAGCCTCGCCGAGTTCGTTTCCACTTTTGTTTGTATGCTCATGAAAAAAATATAAGCGGCCCCAGGCGCAAATGGTTTGACTTATGTCAGACACGCGGGGGGCTCGATCGCAATTGATGACGTACTGAAGCCGGCGCGTCGAATGCATTCGAGATCAGCATGATCGACGGCTCTCACTCTTGGCACGCTAACGGGATTTCTTTTTCGGCAATTTGCGCCATATCAATCCGGTCTCCGCAGCAAAATGTAAGGAGATGCGGCAACAATCGATGCCAGCTCATGCTGCCAAAGTCGGCTTAGGAGTTCATCGTGCCACCAATGCAGCAACACCACGATCATCCTCGTTCGCACGTAGTTCTTGAATTTCAGATCCCGGAGGACGTCGCGCCTTCGCTGCGGCAGATCGAAAAGGTCTGGAACAGTTCTAAACTGCTGCGAAGCGATATGCCGCTGACCGAGGATTTCGATTTGTGGCTCCTGCACAATTATGCGGATCACATTCTGATTATCGATGTCGTTGAACATCCATTGTGGTTGCGAATCGATAAGGCAGGACCCTGGATCATTGACTGTTATGGTCAACCTTTGACCGGTCGTTACCTCGAAAACATTGATCCGCGCCCTCCATTGGACGACCTTTGGGTCCAGTGCATGGCTGCCATCAAGGACCGGCGTCCGGTTCTTTATCGCCACCGTACAGCAATGACCTCCTATGACCGTATGGTCTTTCCGCTATGGGGAGACAGTCGTGTGGAAAAACTGATTTCGGCGGTTTCTGAAATGCCGCGGGAGGCAGGCCAAGATCGATCAATCGAACAGTCCACATGACGGCCGCCATTGTCCCTTTCCTTGACAATACGCACATCGCCTATCTGACGATGGAAATCGCCTTACGGGAGGAGATTCACACCTACAGCGGCGGTTTGGGAGTATTGGCCGGCGATACTGCGCGTTCATGTGCCGATCTGCGGATGCCGGTTGTATTCGTATCCCTGATTTCCCGCAGGGGCTATCTGCGCCAAACCATCGATCAAACGGGTGCGCAGATTGATCATGAAGATCCGTGGAATCCTGCGGATTGGGCCAGCCCGCTCGGGGCGATGGTGGCGATCACACTGGAAAACCGCCAAGTGTGGATTCGCCCCTGGTTGTATGTTTTGACTTCGCCCCTGAAGCACAACATTCCCGTCATCCTGCTGGACACGGATCTTGAGCAGAACAGCCCTGAAGATCGTGAAATCACCGGCGTGCTCTATGGCGGAGACGAGCGTTACCGCCTCCGTCAGGATGCGGTGCTGGGAATTGGCGCTGTTCGCATCCTGCAAGCGCTGGGATTTCGAGATCCACACCTGGCATTTGAATGAAGGACACGCTGCATTTTCCACCGTCGAACTCCTGCGCCGCCACAAGGACATTGCGAGCGTAAGAGTATCATCCGAGCCGCTGTATGATCGTGAGCCAGTACTTCGGAGCTGTATCTTCACGACCCATACGCCCATGGAATCTGCGCATGACCAATTTCCTTACGCGATACTGGAAACGGTCCTTGGAGATTTCATCGAAACGGACGAATTGAAACGTTATGCCGGGACCGACGCCTGCAACATGACACAACTCGCGCTCAATCTCAGCGGCTATGTCAATGGGGTTGCGCAACGTCACGCAGAAACCACGCGCCACATGTTTCCTGGACATCCCGTTCGCGCCATCACGAATGGGGTGCACACCGCGACATGGGCTCATCCGGCATTTGCGCGGATTTTTGACCGCCATTTTCCATATTGGAATCACGAACCGGAAATTCTTGCTCTCGCGGATCAGCTAACGGACGATGCGATCTGGGGCGCCCATATTGAGGCGAAAGCCGACCTGATTTCCTGCGTCAAACAACGGGCCGGCGTCGTGCTCGATCCGAAAATTCCGATCATCGGGTTCTCGCGCCGGATGACAGGGTATAAGCGACCCGAATTGCTGTTCAGCGATCTTGGCCGGTTGAGGGCGATTGCCGCAAAGCAGCCATTTCAGTTGATCTGGTCGGGCAAAGCGCACCCGAAGGACGAGGAAGGCAAGCGTCTGATCAGAGAGATCAATGCGCAGATCGTGGAGCTCGCCAGACAGATTCCCGGTGCGTTTCTGGCAAACTACGATCTTGGGATCGCGGCCAAAATGGTTTCGGGCTGCGACATCTGGCTGAACACACCGCTCCCGCCGCAGGAGGCATCCGGGACCAGCGGCATGAAAGCCGCCATCAATGGTTTGTTGAATTTGAGCGTGCTTGATGGCTGGTGGATCGAAGGTTGCATCGAGGATGTTACGGGCTGGGCAATTGGCCGGGATGGCGACGACGACGGCGAACACGCCGCAGATCTCTACAACAAACTCGAAGGCAAGGTCCTGCCGCTATTTTTTGGCAATCGTCCAGGCTGGATCTGGATGATGAAGCAGTCAGTGAGCAAGCTCGCCGCGCGCTTCAGCTCCCAAAATATGATGCGGCGTTATGCGGCCGAAGCCTATTTACGGTAGCCTCCGCGGCTGCGAGTAAAGCTGCCGAAGCGAGGATTGATAACCAACGGTTTACGGTTTGGCTCCGATGGGGTTCACTGCCGGGATCGTGAAGCGATTTCAGCCGGGCGGCTGCGGTCTCGCTCGGACTGGAAAGCCTTGGACTTTTTTGCCGCGGCCATGTTCGTAACCTGCATTCGGATGCTTCTGATCACCAATCCTTCAGTAAGGTCGACGAGCAAGCGTGCAGATGGCAGCATCGGATTTAAGAAGTCCGATATAGCGGAGATGAAAACATCCATGATCGCGCCGAGCCTAAATTTTCTGATCCTGTAGCCACGACCTTGCGAAGCCAGATCCTCCCGCGGAAATGAGTTGAATGCAATTTTGAGGATTTTGCATGACGCTCTCCTGACGTTGGCGCGCATAGCTGTGACTCGTGCGTTTCGGTTGAATCTCGCCGCCTGCTTGCCGACGGCACGCCGCAGAGGCTGTGGCACATCAGCACCGCTTCAAAGACCGGCGTACCACTCAACTCTGCTTCCGGGTACTCTCATGATTGCTGTCAATGACCTTTGGGATAGAAAATGACCCGCCGATTTCGATCGACGGCCGAGGCAGTTGTACGACGGATATGCGATGCAGGAGGCAGGACTTAAACGTCGGTCAACAATCTCTCATCCGCGGGTCGAGCCGCATGACCTTGCTTCGTTTGGGGCTGCCTCTGTCTAGATGACGAGCGTCAAAGGCTCATAGTACCCACGAGGGCTCCCCGGCATTGTCCTACCCCCAGCGCCGCATGCCACGCCGAGGCTGATCTTGGGTTTGCGATCTCCTTCTTCTGGTGGTCCGTTAAGTCATGGTCACGCCGCCTTTGGCGCGGATTAAATCGCGCAGGCGATCGACCAGATGAAGCCCACCATCTCGCGGGCGATAGCGACATTGACGACATTGGCGGTCTTGCCGCGCGCGGTCAGCCGGCGATATCGGGCGCAGAGCCGAACTTGCGCTTTCCACCCGATATCGCGAACGGCTTTTGGCAGCGCCTCGATCCGATCGACCTTGTGACGGCCGATGCGCGCTCTCATGCGGTAAGCCCAGGCGCCCTCGACCAGCGCACGCCGGACATGGCTGTTGCCTGTCTTGGTGATGCCTGTTCGCCGGGCGGTCTCGCCACTTGATCGCTCGCCCGGGACCAGGCCGAAATAGGCCATGAGCTGGCGCGGGTTTGAGAAGCGTGTGAAGTCGCCAACTTCCGCGACCAGCACCACCGCGTTGAGCAGCGCAATACCTCGCATCGCCTGCAAGGCGTCAACAACTGGGCGCAGAGTCCATTCGGGGAGAAGGCTGGATATCTGTTCCTCCACTCGCTGCAGGCGCCGTTCCGCATCCGTGACGGCATCGACATAGTTCTGAAATGCGATCTGCTGAGCGGGATGTTCGAAGGCCAAAGTCGATAGCCACCGCCGGTAGGCCATTCGCCATGCCGTTCCAAGCCCGTGCTTGCGACCGTGACGAAGCAGAAAACCCTGAAGATGCTGACGCGCGTGAGTCACGATTTGTCGCACGACGCTGCGCAGCCGGACCAGATCGCGCATGGCTTCGTGATCAGCGTCAGGCACCCAGACGGCTGTCAGCTCTCCGGCCCGATGCAGACGCGCCAGCATGGTGGCGTCGCGACGATTTGTCTTCACCCGATCGCCAGACTTCTTCGGAATCAGCGACGGCGCCACCACATCGCAGCGATGGCCGAGGCTTGTGAGTTGCCGATAAACGCCATAGCCGCACGGTCCAGCCTCATAACAAAACGCCAGCGGCTTGCCGGCACGCTTAAGACGGTCGCACAGCTTGCTGATTGCGCCAGGATCATTGGTAATCTCTCCCAGATATTCCAGCGCCCCCGAGCGTCCGCTCTCCGCCACCGAGATCGAGATCCGTTCTTTATGAATGTCCAAGCCAACAAATCGAGTATGTTCCATGAGGCCCGTCTCCTATGCATGAGGCTCTGTGCCGGACATCCGGCTTAACCCTCGTACCGTTGCATATCGGATGACGGGCCACCCTCAGGCCCAGCAATCATAAGGTCTAGTCTATGGTCGAAACCCAATAAAGCGATTGTCGGCTGAATCGGTTGCTGATTCGCTGTCCGCGAAGTGATTCGGAGACGCGTGATGCGGCGCAACCTGTTCTGGCTGAACGACGAGCAGTGGGAGCGGATCGAGCCGCTTCTTCCGACGGATGTACGCGGCAAAGCACGCGTCGATGATCGCCGCGTCATCAGCGGGATCGTGCATGTGATCAAGAGCGGGTGTCGCTGGTGCGACTGCCCTCCGGAATACGGACCCTATTCGCTTCCCCGAGATGGGCGGTACGCTGGACACGTCAAACACAAGAATGGATTGATTGATGCCACGCGCCCGGAAAACGCACATACCTTCTTCCGCGATCTGGCTGCCGCTGATCGTTATCGCGTTCCTGATTTTTGCATTTCTTGCGTTGGCTCTAATCGCTCATCCAGGCGCCCATCTGCCTCCGCTTCGGACGATTCCCGTTCTCCATTACCTGATTTAGGTGAAATGCGGTAAGCGGTGAGCGGGCGTTCCGAATTCGCTTACGCAACTGCCACTGTCAATTGCTTAGGCTCGGCGCGAACTAACCGATTACGCGGTCGATCTGTGGCGCAGGGAAACAGAAAACGATTCTGGCGTTCCACCGAATTTCATCATGGCCAGTGACGTGCCGACCCGGGCACAGATCGAGATGCAGGCAGTGCTGCAGCGCTCCGTGGACAATTCGATCTCCAAGACGATTACCGTGCCTGAAGCCTGTTCTTTTGATGAATTCCGCACAGTGTTCGATCTGGCATATGACATGGGATTGAAGGGATGCACGGCGTTCCGCCCAAATCCGGTGAGGGGCGGCATACTGGCGGCAACCTCGGGTCGCGAAACATCGCATTGCTGCGGCCTCGACCGCGAGGCCGATTGAGCAATTCCAGCGCAATCTTCGCCTTCAGCCCTGCGTCAATCGTCCGTCTCGTTCGCTTCGTCATCATCCGCTCCGTGTAGCAACGGAACGGCCGATTTTCCTTCCAACTAAGCCCCTGGTCCCATTTCCGGGGTCCACTTCATGGTGCCCCGCCTATTCGCTGTTTGGCATCAATACGAATGGGTCGGAGCTCATCCAGATATAGCTGCGCAGTCCATAATTGCACCCCGTTCACGCTCCCTCGGCGCGTAGAGCGGCAGCACTAAAGATGCAGCGCTCTTACATGTCCATTTCCCGACCGGCGCCGGTCTCTTTCCCTTTCGCCTCCGTGATTTCGGTCATCGTGGCTTCGGTGAGAAGCAGCACGCCCGCAACCGAAACCGCGTTCTCGAGAGCCACTCGCACGACCTTAACAGGATCGACAATGCCCGCCTCGACGAGGTTCACATACTTGTTCCGGGCGGCGTCGAACCCGTAATTTCCCTCGCCTGCAAGCATTCGCGCCACGACAACGCCGCCATCCACAGCGGAATTTTCAGCGATTTGCCGTGCCGGCACTTCCAGCGCGCGCTTCAGGATCTGTACCCCGGTTTTCTCGTCCCCCTCGGTTTTGCTCTCTTCGGCAGTCACTGCATCGATGCAGCGGAGCAAAGCAAGTCCGCCGCCCGGAACAATTCCCTCTGCAATCGCAGCCTTCGTGGCGCTGATGGCATCGTCGATTGCTTCTTTTTTCGATTTCATTTCCAATTCAGAAGGAGCGCCGACCCGAATAACAGCCACGCCGCCCGATAGCTTCGCCAGCCGCTCTTCCAGTTTCTCCCGGTCGTAAGTACTGGTTGTTTTTTCGAGCTCGTGCCGGATTTGGGCAATTCTTTCGTCGATTTTGTTTCGCTCGCCACCCCCCCCCGATGACCGTGGTATGGTCCTTGTCCACGACTACCCTGCGCGCTCGCCCGAGATGTTCCAACGTGACCTTATCGAGCTTCAGGCCCAATTCTTCCGAAACCAGCTGCGCACCCGTGAGTACAGCGATGTCCTGAAGCAACGCCTTCCGGCGGTCGCCAAAACCGGGCGCCTTCACGGCACAGGATTTTAAGACACCGCGAAGCCGGTTTACGATCAACAGCGCGAGCGCCTCGGCCTCTACGTCCTCAGCGACGACCAAAATCGGACGATCAGATTTGGCGATCTGTTCAAGAAGCGGGATGATATCATGGGCGGCTGCGATCTTCCGATCGCAGAGAAAATGTAAGCATCCTCCAGAACGGATTCGACGCGGTCGGGATTGGTGATGAAATAAGGTGATACAAACCCGCGATCAAACTGCAGGCCCTCGACGACTTCCAACACGGTCTCAGTCGTCTTGGATTCTTCAAACCGTAATTACACCATCGCCGCCGACTTTTTCCATCGCTTCGGCAACCAGCTCTCCAATACTGAAATCGTTGTGCGCCGAAATTGTAGCAACTTGCGCCTTTTCCATCCGGGTTTGCACCGGCCGGGCGTTCGCATGCAAAATCTCGACGACCTTGCGCGCGGCCCGATCAAGACCGCGTTTGATGTCGATTGCACCCGCTCCGGCGACCACGTTTCGAATTCCGTCCGCCAGAATGGCATGAGCCAATATTGTGGACGTACTGGTCCCGTCACCGACCGCCTCGCCTGTCTTCTCAGCGGCCTGACGCAGAACCTGCGCTCCCAGATTCTCTTCCGGATCCTTGATATCGAACTCCTTGGCGATCGTAACGCCATCGTTGCAGACGATTGGTATGCCCCAACTCTTCTGAATCAGAACTGATTTCGATTTCGGTCCCAGCGTTACGCGCACCGCGTCCGCAAGCTGACTTGCTCCGCGCAAAATCTTCTCACGCGCGGCCGAGCGAAACAGAACCTGTTTGTGCGCCATCGAAACGTCCTTGCTCAGTTCAGTTCACACTTCTTCGCTTGGGGAAAATTGAGTTTGCGGCAAAAGGCGACATAATCTCTATCAGCTCGCGCCCGTGCTCGTTAGCAATCCAGGCTATCCGCGACTCGTCGTGCTGGTTTATTGAAGCCGGTCCTCCTCCGCATCGGCGATGAGAATCTCGAAAATCTCACCTGCCTTGCCAGTCAACGGCCAAGGTCCATTTCCAAGTGCTTCGCTACGGCCCTCAGCCCAGGCAACAGCCTGCTCGACATCATCAATAGTCGGCTCGAGCGAGAGAATACTTGCGGCCGTGACATCATCGACATCACCGGTAATGCGCCGAAGTTCCGCAACCGTATCAATTATCTGTCCAGCCATGCCAGCCAAAGAGCGAACTCCTCATTTTTAAGATTGAGTAGCGGGTCAGTAAGGCGGAGCAATTGATCCATATCATGTCGCCGGGCACGTTGCTCAGTGTGAAAGCAGCCCTAGCAGCGGCTTCACCTGACTGGCCAGCGCCCAGGATCGAGATCCTGTTGATTCCGGTCCGGACCCCGCATCAACTATCACGACCAAAATGCGTCCAACCCTCGGACTCGAAGCTAAGGGGCTGACCAAGTTCGTCGAGCACGATCACCCCAGGCTGTTCGCCTCCTGATGAACCTGACATGCGGCCGATTGGCGTAATCGGCACTCGAATAATTCGCGACAATTCGTGAATCTTCTCCGTTACTTCGGAAGGCGCCGTAAACAGGATTTCGTAGTCGTCACCGCCCGTCAAAGCGGTTGCAAGGTGTTGCGGCTCGCCAAAGATCGCTGTTCGCGCTGCAGGCGACAGCGGCACAGAGTGGGCTTCAACGGTCGCTGTGAGACCAGAGACCGCGGATATATGCCGAAGATCGGCAACAAGCCCATCCGAAACGTCGATCCCCGCTGTCGCGATCTCGAGCAGCTTTGGGCCAAGCGCAGTGCGCGGTTGAGGTAATCGGTAGCGGCCGATGAGGAAATCAACCGCTTCCGCATCGGCTGACGACAGCGCGGAATGCAAAGCGAAGAGACCCAACGCCGAGTCTCCGATGGTACCTGTGACGAAAATGATATCGCCCGCTCGAGCGCCATTGCGGCGGATCATGCGGCCAATCGGCACTTCTCCAATGGCGGTGATTGCCACGGTGACGGGACCTGATGTCGAGCTCGTGTCACCGCCAATCAGGTGTACGCCGTAGTCGGCTTGATCCTGCCGGAGCCCCGCGGCAAAACGCGAGATCCAGGGCTCTTCGACTGTTTTGGGAAGCAGGAGATCAAGCAAATAACCGCGCGGCACCGCGCCTTTGGCGGCCAGATCGGAAAGGTTGACCCGAAGGGCCTTGCGCGCGACGAAATCGGACAACTCTTCCGGCGGGAAATCGATACCCGCCACGACGACGTCGGTCTTCAGCACAAGTTCGTTTCCGGCTCCGGGGCTAATTACGGCTGCATCGTCAAGCAAACCAAACGCGCCTGCAAAACCCCGGGCGAGTGGGGCAAAATAGCGCGCAATCAATGTGAACTCGTCCGGAAGCGCTGCCTTCGACACCATCCCGCGGCATCCCAGTTCTCTTCTGAAATCGTTAGCAACAACAACCGGCGCCCGCCCTTGAAGGATCGATGCATCGAAGAGGCTTCGCGGCTTACTTCTTTGACAGCTGCCTTCGGGACGCCTCCGGGGTTTGTCCTCGCAATGGTGCGCTCCTACGCGTCGATTTCTTTGATCGCTCGACCGGCTTTCCTTCCGGACCCCGAGGGTTCTTCAAAGCTCCACAAATTTCACTTTCGGCACGCAGCCAATGCATGAGGTGTCGGCCATGAGGCCAGCCTTCACTCTCCCAGATTTCATAAGCGCGCCACCGAATGCGTTCCATAAGATCAATAACGTCCACGAGATTGCCTCCCGGCATTTTTGGCAGCTTGTTGCCGGTTGCGCGGTCAGCTTTGCGCGGCTTTTGCACTGTATGGTCTCTCCATCACTTCTTCTGGCTCCAACGGTGGCCGGATGATCGAATGATAAATACTGGCATAGGCCTCGGCCGATCTGCGCCAGCTGAAGTCCTGCCGCATCGCCGAATCCTGCAATTTGCGCCAGGCAATTGGCTGTCGGTAGAGTGCATGTGCGCGGCGCGCGCCGTCGATTACGGCGGCGACAGTGGGCTCCTCGACGAAGAATCCGGTTGCCACTATCGTGTCGGCCGTTGCCTCCTATCACGCTGTCGGCCATTCCACCGTTCTTGCACACCAGCGGAATAGTTCCATAGCGCATGGCATATATCGGAACGAGACCGCAGGGCTCGAAACGAGATGGATGGAGCAGCATGTCAGCGCCGGCGAGCAGACGATGCGCCAGCCTCTCTTCGTATCCGATCTGAACCGCAACGCGACCTGGATATGCTGCGGCAAGTCGGCGAAATCGCTCCTCATAACTGCTCTCTCCATCAGCCACCAAGGCGAATTGCATTCCGTCCGCGAGAAGTGCGGGCAGCGCCTCCAATACGATATCCGGTGTCTTTTGATGAACAAGCCGGCTCATAAAAGCCAACAGAGGTCTGTCTGCTATGACATCGAGTCCCAGTTCGGACTGGATGGCACATTTATTGGGAGACTTTTGAACTGGCGAAGTTGCTGTGTAATTGCGTGCAAGACAGGGGTCGATGCCCGGGTCCCAAATATCGTAATCCACACCGTTCAGAATGCCCGTGAGGCGGGACGCCTTTTCGCGAAGCGGGCCGTCGAGGCCACAACCATATTCCGGCGTCAAGATATCTTTCGCATAGGTCGGGCTGACGGTGGAGATAGCATCCGCGCATCGAATTCCGGCCTTGAGGAAGGATATCCGGCCGTAGAATTCCATTTCGGGAAATGCCTCGGCGGGCAGACCGAGCTGGGGAAACGCTTCCGCCGCGAAAACACCCTGATAGGCGAGATTGTGAATCGTCAGGACGGTCGCAGGCCGACAACCTTGTTGCGCCGACACCAGAAAAGGCACGAGGCCGGCGTGCCAGTCATTTGCGTGGACCACGTCAGGCAGCCAGCCATCCGGTGCGCTGGCAATTCCCGCGGCGACGTGATCAAGAAGCGCAAATCGAAGATGATTGTCGGGCCAATCGTCACCTGCCCCATCCTGGTAGAGACCGCCAGAGCGGTCATAGAGGTTCGGGCAATCGACCAACCAGACTGGAACGGCCGAATTGGGAAGAAAGGTCTCCAGCAGCCGCGTCTCGCCGCATCCCAGCGGATCCCCCAATTGCAGGACCACCCGCGGGGATGGGGCATGCTCAAGAGCCTCTTGATAGCCGGGGAGGAGCACGCGAACATCGATGCCGAAATCTCTAAGCGCTGCTGGAAGTGCTGCGGATACGTCCGCCAACCCGCCAGTTTTAGCGAGCGGATAAAATTCCGACGAAACGAAAAGTACCCGCATCGATCGGCTCTTTTCTAAACTCTTTTTTTCAAAAACCTTAAAGTCGCGTGCTCTAACGATCTGCGTCAATGAGCGACGTAATTTCGCCCATCGTAGCGACACCTGTCGCATCGCCGTCGCATCGCTGCTGCAAAATCAGATGCTCGCGCAACCGGTGAAATGAACTTTGTGTACGGATCATCTCAACCACCGCGCGATCAAGGATTTCAACGATTGGTGCGTGGCTTGAGCCATTGTGCTTACGCGCCGCCGCGAGATAGTTCCCTGTCGACTGCAGCCCCTCCGCTAGTTCCTGGAGTAGGCTGGAAAGGGGGTGCGCGCTCAACCCATCAGTCATGCCGCTCCTCGGTCAAAAAAATACCGGCGGCGACCATCCCCCATGACTCCAGGCCAGGTGTTCCGCCTTCGAATTTAGGCGGATTTAATCCCCACGCCCACTGGCAACTGCCCAAAAAAATAATACGGCCTGAATACGCTTGCGTCCGTATGATTCCAGACAGAGCAGGTTGAATTATTTGTGTCAGTTCCTTTCGATTATTTTTCGGCGCACTAACAGATGATCAATTTGACGCCGGATGAACTTGTAGCATTCGCAAGCCCTTGCTTCGAGCTCTGCCCGGTTGCTGATCGTCACCTGGCCGCGTTCGTAGTGGATACAGCCGGCCTTTTGAAGATTGCCGGCTACAATCGATATCTGAGGGCGCCTGACCCCAAGGATCGCTGCAAGAAATTCGTGTGTAAGCGGGAACGTATCGGCACGCGCACTATCATGCGCGATAAGAAGTCGTCTGCAGCACCGCTCCTCGAGCGAGTGAAGCCGATTGCAGGCGGCGGTCTGCGCCAGTTGGTCAGCGGCGATGTGGGTGTAGCGCTGAATCAGGCCATTCAGCATCCGGCTTCTGGCCATGGCGCTTCGAAAGACGCTTACGCGAATGGAGAAAGCAGATGCCGGGACTTGGACGACGCACTCGAGGATCGTCGTCTCAAAGCCGAGCACAGATGCAGGCGCGGTTACACCTTCTATTCCCCTAGTATTCACCTCGACGGTACGGCCGTCCCGCATTGTCTTGACCAGCGAGAGCAAACCACGGTTAATGAAGTAAATATCTGAAATCACATCGCCTGGCCGATAGACGATATCGCCATAGCCAAACTCTACACGCTTGAAGTGAGGAAGCAGTTGTTTGAGCGTGGCGGGCGCCAGCGCAAGCAAGAGGCGATTGGCGATCTCTTCATCTGCACAGACTTTGGACACATCCACCTGCCGACATCACGAGGTACCACAATACTAAAGCATCGCTCCATGTTTTGCTTGACACAGGTCAAGTCGGCGCGGAGCAGCTTCTCTATCCTTTGTCGCATCGCGAGATTGTCGATAGATCCAGTTGGTTGGGACCAAGCAGAGGGCGATTGATGTTCCTTCACCGTGTGCGGCTTTTCAACTTGGCCGGGTTTGCCGTCTGGGTTGACGCGTCATGGCTTGTCTTCGCGACTTTGATAATTTGGACGTTGGCAGCCGCCGTATTTCCGGCTTACGCGCCGGGTCTGCCGGTCGCGACCTATTGGTTGATGGGCGTTGGCGGAGCGATCGGGTTCTGCTTTTCGATCGTGTTCCATGAATTGGCGCACTCGCTTGTCGCGCGACATTTCAACATACCGATCACAGGCATAACGCTGTTCATATTCGGCGGCGTTGCCGAACTTCATCAGGAGCCTGCAAGCGCGAAGTCCGAGTTTTGGATGGCGGCTGCTGGCCCCGTCTCCAGCGTGGTCCTTGGAACTGTACTGCTTGCCCTGGCGGCGGGCGAGTTATTCCCGCGGCCCATCGTCAGTCTGCTCTCCTACCTCGGCTCAATAAATTGGGCCCTTGCCATCTTCAATCTGGCACCCGCCTTCCCTTTGGATGGGGGGCGCATATTCCGCTCGGTTCTCTGGTGGTGGAAGGGGGACTTCAGGCGCGCAACCCTCATCGCTTCACAGTTCGGCACGGCCTTCGGAATTCTGCTTATTGTTTATGGCGGCCTGGAGATGTTTCGCGGGGCCGTTGTGACCGGCATCTGGCTGTTCCTGATCGGGCTTTTTCTCAACGGCGCCGCAGGAGCGGCGCGCCAGCAAATCATCATCGCACAGGTGTTTTCCGGGCGTAAAGTCTCATCGCTTATGAACGCCCAACCGGTGAGCGTCTCGCCCGACCTTTCACTGAGAACGTTAGTCGAAGATTATTTCTACCGGTATCATTTCAGAATGTTTCCGGTGGTACGCAGCGGCAAGTTACTCGGCTGCATCACCGCCGCGAAACTCCGGACGATCGGGCAGGCCGAATGGGACCACATCACGGTGGGCGAAGCCGCGGATATGTGCTCAGCCAATAACACGATTACCGCCGACAACGACGCGCTCGAGGCGCTCATGAAGATGCAGCGAACCGGCAGCGGTCAACTGTTGGTCGTGGCCGATGGAGAACTACGGGGCATTCTGACTCTCACGGACATGCTCCAGTTTCTGTCGATCAATATTGCGCTCGAAGCGCCACAAAACTGATCGTGTCCTGCGAAGAGCTGAAAATCACCGGGCTCTGAATCGCTTGCCTCTCTGTTCGTCTGAAATGGCCGGACGATTTTTTCGTTAGGTACTTTCCCCTAGGCAGAACTGCGGAATCCCCCTGCGTGCGGCGATGCGCCATGATGCTTATCTGATGATCAATCTTCCCTAAAAAAAGGTCCGAAATGTCCGCCGGCAGCTATGGCGAGATGCCCCTGCTTCCATCGGCAGCGCAGGGTCCTTTTGCCTGGAACTCATTACGTGTGGCGACGTTCATCGTCCATTTTCTTATTGTCACTTATGTTGCAATTGGGTGGCTCAGCCCGACGCGCATCACGCTTTTGTTCTATTTGCTGATGCTTCCCATGATCGTAATGCAATGGCTGTTGAACGCAGGCTCCTCAATTCTGGACAATGCTGAAACTTTGATCCGCACCGGTCGATGGCACGACGCACGCAATCGATTTCGAGGGCCATTTCTTCGAAATCAGTCTTCGTGCGGCAGGCATTAGAGCCGGAACAGTGCTGATCAATTTTGTTGTTTGCATGATCCTCCTGACTTTTTGGCATGTCGCCCTTTACAGGATGGTGATGATCCCCACAGCTTGAGCCACGCAGGCGCGCAGGCATAGAATTCAAAATGAATTGGTCTTCGAATACACGTAATTTCTCGTGCTGTGCCGTCACAGCCGTTGGCATCGTCTGGACCCCGCCAACACCTATCAGCAGTCATGAGGCCGGCGCTGCCGATTACCCTCCTGAAATCAATTCAGTTTCGGGAAGAAGGCACCGTCAAGGTCAAATATCTCGTCCTCAAAGACGGTACGGTCGGTGAGTGCCAGGTTGAAATTTCAAGCGGCTTCCCCGGGCTTGATGACGCCGCCTGTGTGCGAGTGAGACGTTGGCTGTTCAAGCCCGGCAGCGTGATGCAGAGCGCTCCAGTCCAATGGTGGTTGGACGCTTCAATCGCTTATAAGCTTGATGCGCGTCAATGTGGCGTCTGCCGTCCTACTTGATTGTAATCCCGATTTTTCAGGAATTTGACAATGCCAACTGAGGCAGGTCGTTCGCACGTCGTGCTGGAGTTCGAAATTCCGGAGGTCATCGCGCCTTCGCTACGGCATATTCGGGATATCTGGCAAGGCCTTAAATTGATGCGAACGGATATGCCTTTGACTGAAGACTTCGATCTGGATTTGCTGCGCGAGCACGCTGATCGCCTTCTGGTCGTCAATGTCGTTGAACAGCCCCTCTGGCTGCGCATCGAAAGCGCAGGATACTGGATTATTGAATACTATGGCGAACCATTGGCCGGCCGTTACGTCGAGAACATTGATCCGCGACCACCATTGGATGACCTTTGGGTGCAGTGTATGGCCGCCATCAAAGATCGCCAGCCCGTCCTGTACCGCCATGCGAAAATGTCGTCCTATGCGCGGATTGCGCTTCCTCTCTGGGGCGACAGCCGCGTGGAGAAACTGATTGTAGGAATTTCTGACGCACCGCTGCGACCCAACGAAGCTCCGGATACCCAAAATGCGTGACCACTCCCTTCGGCTCACGTCCAGTGCATTTTCCGACGGGAGAACAATTCCGACGAAATACACTTGCGACGGCAAAGATCTGTCTCCACCACTAGATTGGGCCGGCGCCCCTCCGGCCACTCGGAGCTTCGTTCTGCTCTGCGACGACCCCGATGCACCTGGCGGTATCTGGCATCATTGGGCCGCTTACGACATTTCTCCCGACCAGACCACATTGCCCGAAGGCGCAGCCCAGAATAACGCGAATGGATTCAGGCAGGCGATCAATGACTTCAAGCGCCACGGCTACGGCGGCCCGTGTCCGCCTCGGGGTCACGGCCCTCACCACTATCGCTTCCAAGTATTGGCTGTGGCGGCCGAAAATCTGTCAGTATCCAGTAACGCGACCTGCCAAGACGTCGAGCGCGCAGCGCGCAAAAACCTGATGGCCGAAGCAACACTGGTTGGCAGGTACCAGCGGTGACAGCGGCCGCCCAAGCCGTTCGCCTCTTTCTCTGCGGGGACGTAATGACAGGCCGCGGCATTGATCAGATCCTGCCACATCCGTGCCCCCCGCAGCTCTATGAAGGCCATCTCCGTTCAGCCGCCGAATATGTCGCGTTAGCGGAGCAGCAGAACGGTTCCATTCCAAGATCAGCGCAGGCTGATTACGTCTGGGGCGCCGCGCTCGACGAGTTGAAGCGCGCGCAGCCCGACTTTCGAATCATCAATCTGGAGACAAGCATTACGCGTAGTGAGGACTATGCACCCAAGGGAATCAACTTCCGCATGAGTCCCGAGAACGCAGATTGTCTGCGTGCACTGGGCGTCGACTGCTGCGTGCTCGCCAACAATCATATACTCGATTGGGGAGAAGCGGGACTGCTCGAAACACTCTCCACGCTCGAACGACTGCACATCCGGCCGGTCGGCGCTGGACGCAATCTCGCCGAAGCGAGTGCCCCGGCAGTGTTCGACATCGGTGGCACGCGCCGGATTATTGTGACGGCCGCCGCGAGCGTGACCAGCGGAACGCCGAAGGGATGGGCCGCCGGCTACGATGCGCCAGGCGTAAACCTCATCGCGGAACTCTCCGACGCCGAAGCTTCGAGAATTACGGAGCAGGCGAACAACATCAGGGGGCCAGGCGATGTCGTCGTCGTATCGATCCACTGGGGTTCAAACTGGGGCTACGAGATCACGGACGCGCAGCGGCGATT
This sequence comes from uncultured Alphaproteobacteria bacterium, assembly GCA_963747255.1. Taxonomy (GTDB): domain Bacteria; phylum Pseudomonadota; class Alphaproteobacteria; order Micropepsales; family Micropepsaceae; genus CAIYRG01. Next base: position 71,627 of record CAVVEG010000005.1, on the reverse strand, counting down.
TGCTCACACATTGATCGACAAGGCTGGCGCTTCGGTCGTGCATGGTCATTCGTCGCATCATCCCAAGTCCATCGAGGTGTTCAAAAACCGTCTGGCCCTGTACGGCTGCGGCGATTTCCTGAATGATTACGAGGGAATAACCGGCTACGAGGAATTCCGCGATGATCTGGCTCTGATGTATTTCGCGGATATCGACCCGGCGACCGGAGACCTGCAGACACTCGAAATGGTGCCCCTCCAAATCCGGGGATTTCAACTGATCGACGTGTCGGACTTCCGACATTGCCTGGATGCGGCAAAGGCTCGTGCGCGAATGCGGTAAATTCGGAGCCAGCGTGACCGCGGCTCCCGTCGCCCGGCTGGCGCTTTCCTGGCGGCCCTGACGCTATCCTCAGGGGGTCGATTCTAGACGTACCGGCTCGTGGGGAAAGCTCGCCAATATATCAATGACCTCCCGATCCGAAATCTGGCGGAAATCTGCGTAATAGAATCCGATCGCTCCAAAATCCTCATGTTCCTCGAGACAGACAACATCATCGGCTTCCTCGCGCATTGCCGCCAAACTGTCCGTGGGCGCCACCGGCACGGCGAGCACCAGCTTTCTTGGCTTGCGCACGCGCGTTGCGCGCAAGGCCGCCAGCATTGTTGCGCCCGTGGCGATGCCGTCATCAATGACGATCGCAGTTAGTCCTGTAACTTCCGCGGGCTGGCGATCGCCCAGATAGCGTTTGCGCCGGCGCTCGATTTCGACAAGCTCGTTATCGGAAACCGCCTTAAAATCGGATTCCGTGATCCCCGCAAGTGCAATGATGTCCTCGTTGCGCACGATCAGCGGCGCGCCACCGTCTACGACAGCGCCCATTGCAAATTCGGGCTGCGTCGGGACACCGATCTTCCTCACCAAAATCAAATCCAGAGGGGCTTTCAGCGCGACAGCGACCTCTGCCGCTACCGGGACACCTCCGCGCGGCAATGCCAGCACGACAGGACGATCATCCGCATATTTAGCGAGTGCTCTTGCCAACGCCTTCCCTGCATCCGACCGATTTCTGAAGCTCATCGCATCATCTTCCTCTTCCCGGGCCGGCGTTTCGCCATACCGATTGTCTACTGCTTCCCGTGGAACAGCTTGGAGATTGTCTCCGCCTGGCTCTCTCCGAAACATCGTCAAATCCCACTCGGCCCGGTCTTCATCGAAGCGGGGGATGTAGAGATTTCCGTCATCGGCTTTTGACTTTGAAGTAGCTGTAGCCTTCGCCATGCCACTGATCCGTATTGTCGCGTACTTCGAGAGGCCGTTCGCCCAGATGAAACCGCCGGATCATCTCTGCGCCGCCATCTCCGCGGTAGGTGTTGACTCGCAGCGTCATTGCACGAATTGACTTTTGCAGAACCTTGGGCAGACACAGCTTCGAGTTGATCCGTTACCTTTGCGCGCTTTGCGCGCTTTGCGCGCTTTGTGCGCTTTGTGCGCTTTGTGCGCGCTGCTCCCGTTTGGTTCGTCGCACTTCGAGTTTGCGGCCTTTCGCCGGCAGATCGCGGACGATCTCCTTGAATCTGGTCCATTCGATTGCCGGCCATATTTCAGTCTGGGCGTGCCCGAACGTTCGTACCAGCGCAGATACGCGGGTCGCAGTCTCGACGTCATGAGCCCGAAAGATGTCCAGATAATCATACGGACCAAGCACCGCGTAGCTGCCAATCCAGTCCACGCCTGCACATTCGCTGCGAACTTGCTCCATCACCTTGCGTTCAAGCTGTTCCAGGTTCTTGGGTGAGCGGACGGCGTCGGCGCTCAGGCGCGTCAGCATGACAAATGTCGGCATCTGAGCTCTCCATCGCTTAGGGAATACCGCCAAAGGCAAGAGCACCGGTCCGCCCAAGATTCGCGCGCGAACCGAGCCCCTGCATTGTCTTTCTTACATTGACGCTATGCGTGGTGAGCAGCGACGGCCTTCATCACCTCGGCTGAGAGGTGCTCAGAGACCTGTTGCGTTACGTCGCCAATGCTCAGCATTCCGACCATCCGCTTCTTCTCATTGATCACCGGAAGACGGCGGATTTTACTCTTTTCCATCAAATGCACGGCATCCGATACTTCATCATCCGTTTTGCAGTAGACGATCGGCTTCGACATTACGTCACGCGCAGTCATTTTGCCGGCATCGCGGCCATCTCCAAAGCCACGGCAGCAGATATCACGGTCGGTAACCATACCGACCAAACGATCATTCTCACCGACTGGAACGGCGCCGATATCCTGATCGCGCATTTTCTTTGCAATCTGCGAGATGGGCGTCGTGGGCGCTACCCACGTTACATCGGTGTGCATTACATCCTTGACCTTCATTGTTATCTCCTAGGATTGGGAATGGCAGTTTTCTTCTCAGAAGTCGATTCGCACACTTCAGGTTCTGGAAAACATAAGAATACCTCCGAAACCGCTTGGCAGCTTGATTTGAGTCAAGGCGGATTGGATCCTCTGAAGGAGATAAATTTGCTGAATTTTGGATGCGGCTGTCTCACTCGAAGGCCATGCGGAATAACTTGGCCATGATTATCAGTTTACAGAATACTATGGACAATACAGCAGCCGTGGCACCCGCAACGCGCGCGGGTCTGCAGTCACATCCAAATGCCGCGCAGATCCTGCTCACAATTGCGACCGAGCTTGAGCATGAACTTCGCACTGGCAGAGCCTTTCGAACCGGGCTTGCCGCATCGCTCGAACGCGATTGGGGCTTTGATAGTCTGTCGCGCGCGGAGCTCCTATTGCGCGTGGAGCGCGCGTTCTCTGTCCACCTGCCCGAGAGGCTGCTCGGCGAAGCCAATACGCTTCAGGACATTTTCATGGCCTTGAAAAATGCGACGGCTGCGAGTGGCGCTTTCGACACGACCATACAACCTCTTGCCGTAGCTGAGACCGCAGAATCGGCTCCTTTCGATGCGGCAACGCTCATCGAAGCGCTCGACTGGCACGTCAGCTATCATGGGGACCGAGTGCACATCGTGCTCTGGCGTGGAGATGGCCAGGAAACCAGCCTGACCTATCGGGAACTTGCGGAACACGCGCGCGCGGTTGCGCGCGGATTTCTTCAGGCTGGGCTTCAGCCTGGCGAACGGGTCGCCATCATGCTGCCGACGAGCGAAGCGTTCTTTGCTGCGTTCTTCGGTATTCTATACGCCGGTGGCGTTCCCGTACCAATCTACCCGCCGGCTCGCCCGTCGCAAATAGAAGAACATCTCACACGCCAGGCCGGAATTCTGAAGAATGCAGGCGCCGTCCTGCTCGTCGCAACCGCTGAAGCGGCATCCATAGCCCGCCTGCTCAGACTGCAGGTTGAAACGGTCAGAGCCGTGGTCAGCATCGAAGAACTAAGCCAGGAAGCAGGCAGCCTGCCAATCACGAGCGACTCGCAAACTCTGGCGCTGTTGCAATACACCTCGGGGAGTACTGGTGATCCCAAAGGCGTCATTTTGAGCCACGCCAATCTGCTGGCCAATATACGAGCCATGGGGACCGCGATGAACGCCAGCTCCTCCGACATTTTCGTAAGTTGGCTGCCGCTGTACCACGACATGGGCCTGATTGGCGCATGGCTCGGCTGCCTCTACTTTGCCGCTCCTCTTGTGGTCATGTCACCGCTCACCTTTCTTGTGCGTCCTGAACAATGGATTCGGGCGATCCACCGTCACCGGGCTACGCTTTCTGCGGCGCCGAATTTCGCCTTCGAACTATGCTTGCGGAATATTACCGATGCATCCATTGACGGCCTCGATCTGCGGTCTTTGCGGCTGATCGCCAATGGGTCCGAACCCGTTAGCGCCGAGACGATTTGGCGTTTTACGGCGCGTTTTGCCAAATGGGGCTTCAGGTCCGAAGCGATGGCGCCAGTTTACGGGCTGGCTGAGAACGCCGTCGGCCTGGCTTTTCCACCGCCTGGGCGTGTGCCCGTGATCGATCGCATCGACCGCGAGGCGCTCGCGGCGCGTGGCGAAGCAATACCTGCCGGGCCGGAAGATCCAAATGCATTGGAAATCGTGGGGTGCGGCCGGCCATTGCCGGAACACCAAATCCGCATCGTGGACGCAAATGGTGAGGCCGGCGAGCGGCGGGAAGGAAATCTTCAATTCCGCGGTCCTTCCGCGTCCCAAGGTTATTTCGGGAACCCGGAGAAAACACATGAACTTTTCGACGGGGATTGGCTGAACAGCGGTGACATCGCCTACGTTGCGGGCGGCGAGGTTTTTATAACCGGCCGTTCGAAAGACATCATCATTCGTGCCGGCCGCCACATCTATCCCGAAGAAGTCGAAGCAGCCGTCGGTAATATTCACGGCATCCGCAAGGGCTGCGTTGTGGCGCTCGGAATCGTAGATCAGACCACCGGAACCGAACGAATTGTCGTTCTCGCCGAAACACGGGAGACCAATCCAGTTATCCTGTCCAAACTGCGTGAAGAAGCCGAAAACACAGCGGCCCGGTTGCTCGATTCGCCGCCGGACGAAGTTATCCTCGTTCCGCCTCACGCGATTCCAAAAACCTCCAGCGGAAAACTCCGCCGCCGAGCTGCGCGCGAACTATACGAGAAACGCAGGCTTTCCGTACGCCCGCGGCCGCTATGGCAACAGCTTGTGCGTCTCGCGATCTCAGGAATTGGACCGCAGCTACGACGCGCCACCCGCACAACTGCTGAGCTCGTTTATGCGGGGTGGTGGTGGTCGGTTGTTGTGGTGCTGGGTACGCTATTATGGCCAACGATCATTCTGCTGCCTCGACCAGCCTGGCGCTGGACGATCATGCACCGGGCAGCACGCATGGCACTGCGTTTAATGGGCGTTGGACTGCATATCGATGGGAGAGCGACGAATCTGCACGGAAATATTATCGTGAGCAGTCATGCCAGCTATATCGATGGCCTGATCGTATCTGCCGTGCTGCCGGGCGTGCTTGCTTTCGTCGTCAAGAAGGAACTCGAAATTCAATTTTTTGCAGGCCCTTTCCTAAGGGCGCTCGGTGTTCTGTTCGTCGATCGCTCTGATCCGGAAGGCGGTGTTGGAGACGCGAAAAGGGCGGCTGGGGCTGCGGCAGCGGGCAGTCTGCTGGTGTTTTTTCCGGAGGGAACTTTCACGCGTGCGCCGGGACTGCTGCCCTTCAAGCTCGGCGCCTTTGTGATCGCAGCCCAGCAGAGCCTTGGTGTGGTGCCGCTCGCGTTACGAGGAAACCGCTCCGTTCTGAGAGGCGAGCAGTGGTTTCCGCGGCGCGGCAATGTTTCAGTGCATATTGGAAAACCCATTGTCCCCGACGGCCGTGATTTTGCGGCCGCCATCCGGCTGCGCGATGAAGTCCGAACTGTGATCCTCGCTCATTGTGGCGAACCGAATGTCGAAACGACTTAAGTATATCGCACCGTTAATCCGTGGGAGTTATCGTGTGAATTATGCCGATGGAGACGTTCCAATGAAAGCAACCAATCACATTTCGATCTTACTGGATTCCTCTCGTTGCGCTGGTCTTATTGGTGATCGGGCTCGCGATAATGCTGATCTTCGCGGAGCTGAGCTATAACTACTTACATTGGGCATGACCGCCGCCCGTTCGTGTGGCAGCATGAGAAGTCGTCTACGGACGAATAACGATCTTGTTGATCACGTCGTCAACGCCGAACACGGCCCAGGCGTCATTTTCAGCCTAGTCCCGCATGGCCTCGGAATGCACCAGCCCCATCAGCCGGACAACTTTGGCGCGCACGCCTATCCTGTTTGCGTCGCATTGAGTGATGGGTCCCGATCCAGCACGGCACGAACACCCTCCTCGATTTGATCCGGTCCGTCCTCCTCCGGCGGCCCGACCGAGATGCCGTTGATCACGTCGCGAACTCTTGGAATCCACCAGGCCATGGCGGCCGCAAGACGCTTGCACGAGCGCGGGAACCACTCCGTTTAGAGTGACCACGCCCTCGTTCACCTCGATATCGAGGTGGCCGATTGTGCTTTCGTCGGAGCCCGCCACCAAGCGGGTTGCGCCATTTCCGCGCCTTTGCAGCACTGCCGCTAACCGCCGGACCGGCTCATCCAGAACACCTATGTCTTATAATCAAGGGAGAGAAACAGGAAGAAAAGGAAGAGAAGAAGAAGGATTATTACCTTCACGAACGCAGTTTTGGTTCATTCGAACGCTCCTTCCGCATGCCTGAGGGCGTCGATACGGATAAAATTGAAGCCAACTTCAAGAAGGGCGTGCTAACAGTGAAGCTGCCAAAGACCGCCGAAGCACAAAAGGCAGAAAAGAAAGTTGCCATCAAGGCGGCCTGAATACCTCCCTTGCCGGGGTTGGTGGTGAGCCGCCAACCCAGGCACAAACACAGGAACCCTCGGCAATTCCCGCAGGCATCTGGCTTGCGCATGTTGACTTCAATCAAAACGGCAACCGATTCCCACGCTATTGTTTGAAATCAGCTAACGGCACACGCACATGGCGACTGAGACTGCGGTCAAGCACACAATCCAGGCATTTGATGCTGATCTTTGGGCGCTTGTCGTCAAGATTGTCGAAATGGCAAGACGCGACGGAGAGCAGATTTCCGATGCAATCGACGCTCTGGTCAGGCGCGATTCGGCGCTCGCCAGCCGTGTGATCGCGTCAGACGATGAAATCGATAACATGCAGCGGGAGATCGAGCACGAAGTCGTCGCCACCATTGCGCGCCGGCAGCCAATGGCGGTCGACCTGAGAGAAATCGTCGGGGCGCTGCGCGTTGCAAACGACCTCGAGCGGATTGGCGATCTCGCTGAGAATATCGCCAAGCGCGCGGTCCTGCTGCCGGACGGCTTCCCGATTGATGAGGTCATGCTGCAGCTCCAGCGCATGATGAAACTCGTCATGGAACAACTCACAGGTGTGATTCAGAGCTACGAACGTCATGAAATTTCCCTGGCCCTCATCGTATGGCGAAAGGACAGAGAGATCGACGCTCTGAATAATTCGCTGTTCCGAGAGTTGCTCACCCACATGATGGAAAACCCGGCGAATATCACGTTGTGCACGCACTTGCTTTTTTGCGCCAAGAACATCGAGCGGATGGGCGATCACGTCACAAACATCGCAGAGACCGTTTATTACATTGTAACGGGCGAGGCGGTGCCGGATGCACGGCCAAAAGCAGATCTCACCAGCAGAGAGATGCTGCCCACATGGCCGTCAGAGCGGCCAATTCCCGCTACCCTTCCAGATCCGGGAGTGACCGATGATTACACCCTATAGATGCTATCTTCATGGTAAACAGGGCATTCTCCCCGGCTTCAAATCGATCCGCGTCGCAACAGGCGTGCAGGCCCGGAGCATCGCCATGCAAATGCTGCGGGACGAACCATCCGTCGAATGGCTTGAGGTTTGGCGCGACTCAGATCTTATTTTTCGACTTAACCGGCACGAGATCACAGACGGTCACCATTTGGGTGCAAGACCCAGCTACGGGTAGGCTTTCCGGTGCTCTGAAGTTTTTTTCCGCGCAGAGCCACGAAAGTGATTCGAGAAAAACGTCCAGAGGTCCGAGAAACATTTGATTCCTGTCAAAGCGGTGCCTTCGGAAAGGCGGTATACAGCGACTACGAAATAAAGGCGCTGTCTCGAATCCATCGACGCCATAGCGCACTGCTGATCCGGCGTGGACGCACGCGATTGATGCTTGGGAGATCGTTTCCGGCGATGGGCGCCGCCTGAGCGCAACCCTGCATCGGCTTGCGTGCGAGCGTTATCTCACTGCTGGATTTGCGAAAGACAGAACGGAAGTGGAACTGAACTTCGAGAAAGCCCCATGCTAGTGCTGCCGGGATGCGGTGGACCTTCACGGGCAAAAAGATCGCAGACATGTGTCTGCTTTGACCCGCGTCAATGTCGGAAATTCAAGGTTCCTTTACAAAGCCAGCTCTTCCCAGGAGGGCATTATGGAGACGCCGATCAGGATCGATTTTCACGGTGCAGAGCAGAGCGATGCTCTGGAGCGCTTCATCCGCGAGCAGGTGGACACGTTGGCCCGATTCTACGGACGGCTAACATCTTGCCACGTTAAGGTAATGCTGCCTGGCCACCATCACCAGAAAGGCGGTCTGTTCCACATAGGAGTAAGAATCGCTCTGCCAAATGGCCGCGAGGTCAATGTTGGAACAACACCGAGCAAAGACGTGAGACATAGCGACGTCATGTTTGCCGTCAGCGACGCCTTCCGGCGCGCCAAGCGCCAGTTGCAGGATGAAGCCCGAAAGATGCGCAGCGAGATCAAGACGCATGAAGCGCTCCCTTCGGGAACTGTAACAAGCTTCGATCCGAATACCGGGTATGGGTTTATTCAGGCAGCGGACGGCCATGAGGTTTACTTCCACCGCAACAGCGTTTTAAGCGGACGTCCGTTTCGGATCCGCAGAGGCGTGCAGGTGAGCTTTGCGGAAGAATTGGGGGAGAAAGGGCCACAGGCGAGCACCGTAAAGCCGCTTGGCAAGCACGCACTCCGTTGATTCATTTAAATCTTAAGACGACACATTCGCTGATGGATCTTTGATAGAAATCAAAAGACTTCCGGAACCCTCGATTATCAATTGAAAGTTCAGTACGGCCTGAATGTGCCAAAGGGCGCCGATGCGATGTAGTAACCTCTTACGAGTGCCGCAATTTCGGCATTCAAGAATCCGGTGATCCATGAAAGATTCGGATACGGGTCATGCACGATATGCAGGTTCCATTGAAAAGCCTGTAGTCCTTGACGTGCGTATTCTACCACTCGGCCTGGGCGGAACACTCCAGGTTCCGAGCAAAGCCCATGCTGTTGTTGCGTTTGTGCATGGCAGCGGTTCCAGCCGCTTTAGTCCGCGCAATGTTGCCGTTGCCGACGCCCTGAATGCGCGTGGAATCGCAACGCTATTGTTCGATCTTCTGACTTCACGAGAGGAATCCCATCGAGCGAACGTCTTTGATATTCCGATGCTGGCGGAACGGTTGATAGATGCCATTCGCTGGCTCGATCACGAGCCTATTGTCGGAAGTCTGCCACTGGGCCTGTTCGGTGCCAGCACGGGAGCAGCCGCGGCGCTTGTGGCGGCAGCTCGGTTGCGGGATCGCGTTCGTGCAGTCGTGTCCCGCGGCGGCCGGCCGGATCTTGCCGGCGATGCTCTCGATGAAATTCGCACACCTACGCTTTTGATCGTAGGTGGCGAAGATTTCGGTGTCATTGAGCTGAACGAACAGGCATTGGAGCGGCTTCGGGGTCCCAAAGCGCTTGCGATCATACCGGGGGCGAGCTCATCTCTTCCCGGAACCTGGAGCGCTGGACGCGGTAATCGTTCACGCCGCGCACTGGTTTGAAAATTATCTTGGCCGTCATCCCACGGGAAATGTCTGACCTTGCGGACGGACGGCCAGAAGAAATCCTGGCGGAAAGCCGGCGAGGCGGTTTCTGCCTTCAGCAAGAAACGATGCGACAAGCATTGGCGCCCATGGATCAGCAAGCGGTTTACTCCCAACCATCGCACGCCGTAACGGTCGAGAATCTCGCCATCCGTTTCGGCGCCACGGACATCTTCCGTGGTCTGAGCTTTCATGTCGAGCAAGGGAAGTCGCTTGTCATCATCGGCCCCAATGGTGCGGGAAAAACGGTGCTTTTCAAAGCACTGATTGGCTCGCTTCCGTATGAGGGGACCATTCGCTGGGCGCCGGGAACGAAGATCGGATACGTCCCGCAGAAGCTCGATATCGAGCGCGACCTGCCGATCACCGGTACCGATCTTCTGCAAGCGAAAGTAGCCATCGCCAGAATGTCAGGCAACGTTATCCGCTCGGTTCTCTCCCGAGTAGGACTGGGGGCGGAACCAGCGAACATACCGATCGGCGCGCTATCGGCCGGGCAGTTTCAAAGGGTTTTGTTGGCGTTCGCCCTGATTGGCGATCCGAACGTACTACTTCTCGACGAACCGGCTGCGGGCGTGGATGCACCGGGACAGCAGCAGCTCGACAGTCTATTGCGCGAGATACAGGTCAACCGCCAAACCACTATCATAATGATCTCGCATGATCTGAGCGTGGTCTACCGCAACGCCACTAACGTCCTGTGTCTCAGCAGGACCTACAGCTGCTTTGGGCCGCCGCAAAGCGTTCTGGATCCCAAGGTGCTCGATCGGATTTACGGAATGCCGGCGGGGTTTCATGTCCATACCTCTCTTTGAGCTTGGCTCTGTGGGATTGTCCGTCGCGATGGCCGCGGCTGCTGGTTTGATTGGTTCGTTTGCCGTCATGCGAAAATTGACGCTCGCAGCGGATGCGATCTCGCACATAGCGCTTCCGGGTATCGGCGTTGCTCTCCTGTTGCATGTTCAGCCAATTCTGGGCGCACTGGTCATGCTGCTCGTTGGCACGCTGCTCATTTGGACTTTGCAGACGAGAACACGAATTTCAACCGAAACTGTCGTAGGTGTGGTCTTTACGGTTGCCCTTGCAATAGGCACTTATCTCACTTCAGGCGAACAACTTATCGATGCGCTCTTCGGTGCGCCCGGCAATCTGGCCGGCTGGGAAATCTGTTTCGGACTTGTGGCCGCTGGATCTGTGATCGCCTTTGTGCTGGTAATGAAAAACTCTCTCCTCATCTCGCTGGTGTCCGGCGATATCGCCAGGACTTCCGGCATTAATGTCATGCGTCTCAACTTGATCTATCTGCTTGCCTTCGCGCTCACGGTGGCGCTCGGCTTGCGGTATTTGGGTGTCCTGCTAATGGGATCACTGATCATTATTCCTGCAGCGACAGCCCGACGCCTGGCGAGGCGACTAAGTCAAATGTTGTCTGTTTCGATCTGCGTCGCGATTGTTTCTACGCTTCTTGGAATTTATTTAGGCGCCCACCTGCATCGCGAGACGGGCCCCATCATAGTTTCGGTAGCGGGTGCGATCTTCGCTTTGAGCCTGTTGAAGCCGCAACCGCCCTGATGCTTCGCGGCCAAGCCGAAATCATGTGCTCAGTAAGCTTGGCAAGAGGCACCCCCAATTCATTCTCGACAACCACGATCAGAAGCTGTTCGACTGTGTTGGCCATCGGATGCCGGTAACCGGGGGGCTTCTTCCAGACAGAACGGCTACGGGTCCGACATGCTTCGTTGGCAGATCGGCTTACCGCTTCACAGATAATGCCCATAAACGTACTACTATTATGCTTCACCAATCTTGCCTCTGCACACCCGCACGAGAGCACGAATCCAACTGCGAGCATTGATCTCGATCAAGAAAGGAGGGCAGTGAATATCATATGAGGCTGCCGTCTGCATTGGGTGACAAGTGATCAAGACGATTTTCGTTCCGCTTGTCGGGTTAGGCAGCGATTACTTCGCGCTTGGAATAGCCTATGCTATCGCGCGCTTGTTCGACTCGCATATGGATGTGGTCCATGTCCGTCCGGATCTCGGGACGATTGCCCTGCGAACCGTAGAATATGATATCGGCAGGCGTATACCGCGTATATTGAGCCCCGAACGCTTGTCTTCGATTGAGGAGAGCGTTGCTGCAACCGCGGCAGCGGCACGACGCGCTTTTGACGACTTTTGTGCCAAGTCTGAGGTCATAATTGTCAACGAGCCATCGGCGGTCAATCGCGTGTCAGTTTCATACAAAGAAGTCGAGGGCGAGCCGGTTCTTCGGATCAGCGCTGATGCAAAAGTGCATGAACTGACGGTATGCGGTCGCCCTAGCGAATTCTCTGGTCTCGGGGTGGATCGTATTGGAGAAGTGCTCATCCGCAGCGGCCGTCCGCTGCTACTAGCCTCGAATGATGTTCCGCCCCGAATTGGAATAAACATCGCTATCGCCTGGAAAGAAACCACCGAGGCGGCGCGCGCAGTGACAGCTGCGATGCCACTGCTCCTAAAGGCACAAAGAGTTGTGATTCTGTCGGCGGTGGAGGATGGCCGCGATGCTGATGAGGCCATGGAGTCTGCAGAGTTGCTTGCAGACGAGTTGCGCTGGCATGGTGTGTCTCCCGAGATACGTTGTGTCATGCCTGCACCCGATCTGACAGCAGCAGTCATGGACGCAGCACTGGAAGTTCGCGCTGACCTCATGGTCATGGGCGGATACGGACACAGCCGGACAAGGGAATTGATCTTTGGAGGCTTTACCAGACGCGTGCTTCATGACGCTCCTATTCTGATTTTGCTGGCGCATTAAGCGCAGAACGAGTTCTTTCAAGGCTAAACCGCTTGTTCTCAGGGTCTTCGGGCGCCATTGGAATTGCGCATTTCAGGCCCAATCCGATTGATGCCGGACAATAGGAACAATTCTGCAAGCGTCCAGCATTTCGCCAAGCGGCAGGCCGACTCGCGGACCCGGTGTCCCGCGCTTGATGTGGGTCAACTCGGGATACGCGAATGGATCGATAATTATAACAATAGAGGCGAAGCATGAACCGGCAATTGCTTCTTGGGATTGGCTTGGGAACAGCTCTCGGAATTGCGATTGCGGCGCTGGGTCTGGTGTTGTCGGTTCGTTTTGCATTGGAGAGAGTCCAGTGGACGCCGATGGGGATCGGCTATCACGAGCCCGGGTACATGCACATTTACGGCAATGCTTTACCGCTGTCGCTGGCACTCCCGAACATGATCGGCGGCTTTGGTTTTGGAACCACTCCCATCGGATCAGTCATTCCATGGGGCGCCGGCAGCAGATCGCTCAACCTGTCGAGAGATGATGTAAAGGACGCATTCGCATCTTGGCTCGCCTGGCAAGGCAATCCGCACTTGCGGGTGGGAAACATCATCGAACGCGACAGCAATACAATCCTCATCGACATTGTCACGGCGGACACGCGCGGACTGGTAGAACGCTTCGCAGTGAACCGGCATAGCGGCGCCACCCAGCCAAGCGAGGAATAGAGCCCCTCCTCATGTTATTTGGGCTGTTGCTCCTCGTTTTGCTTGTCATCGGCGCCATGGCTGTCTTCAGTCATGTACCACCATCTGGGCATGCATCAGATTTCTCGTAAAAATGCTCAATGATGGGCCGCTGGCCTGCGACGACTTTCTCCAAAGCTTGCGATCTTGTGAACCAGCCCCCGCGATCCACCTCCGGAAACTGCTGCATCCGCCCGGATCTCGGGGGCCACGCAATCTCGAAAAAGTTGCTTGTCAACCGAGCAGGATTGCAGTCGCCTTCAATGGCCCACACATGCAGTCGCTTCCCGCCTGGTTGACGAAAGATGCCCAAATCCTGGCCACTGCCCTCCACGTCAAATCCGGTTTCCTCCTTGAATTCCCGTCGGGCGCAGGCATGTTCATCCTCCAGACGATTGACAATTCCTTTTGGTACCGACCATGCGCCATGATCCTTCCTCGCCCAATATGGGCCCCCAGGATGAACCAGAAATACCTGCGTGCCGGATTCGCGACAACGGTAGAGAAGAATGCCTGCGCTGGATAATGGCATCAATCAGTCCCGCTGGGGTGCAATCCGCTTAGGCCCGTGGCACCCACTCGCCATCGCTCTTGATATAGCGGCGCTTCACTGCGGCCCAAGCGATGCGGTGTGCGGCTTCTTCCCGCCTTGGGTCGCCCTCATGGGCGAAAAAGGCATGATTGAAAGCTTCGCGATACACATCTTGCGCATGCGCGGGCAGGTGATTTCGAACAGAAACCGGAAGATCGCTGTTGACCTGATAGGGCATCGTCATTCCTGCCTTTCAAGTGTGGGATCAAGGGCGCGCTCGCCTTCTTGCGTAAGGGGGCTGGATCAGTTCCGGCGCATCGCTCGCAGGAAACGTTTGTTTTTCCAGAGCCTGAACGAGAACGTCGACGTGCCGCGCCAACCACAGTTGTCAGGACAATGTCAAACGATCCTCGACAGATTGCACACCCGCAGCGGACCATGCCGCAGCTTTAACAGCCTCCCGTTCATACCAAGTATGAACACTGCCTTCGAGCGTGACTTTTCCACCGTCGTGTACGGTCACGCGGATATCTTTAGCTTCGGTCGTGGCGTTCCGTCTCAACGCGTCCTCGATTTTCTGCTTGACGTCAGGGACTTGAACACGGGGCTTGAGGGTCAGTTGATTGTTTACGCCCAATACTCCGGACAACTTGCGAACATCAGCTTCAGCTACTTCTGTTTGATATCGCCATTCCACTTGACCTTTCAGCGTGACCCAACCGTTTTGCACCATAGGTTTGACAGCGTCGTACGGCAGCATGATGTCCCAGCGCAGGATATCTGCCACTCGCTTCGCGATTTCGTCATCGGCGGTTTTCTTGTCGGATGGAAATCGTACCTGGATTTCTTGTGCGATACCGCGGACACCCCTCACGCGCCGAATAGCGTCTTCTGCGGCAATCTTTTGTGCGTAACTCGAAACGTGGCCACTCAAGGTTACAACGCCATTTTCAACGGCCACGCCAATAGCCGCTGCGTCGACGCTTGGCTCGAAGTCAAGCTCATCCAAAATTTCTTGTTTCAATTGCTTATCGATCATGGCTTCTCTCCGTCTTCGTACGTTAAATACCAAACGCCGATTCACGGCTTGATGAATTGATAAGGATCAATTGATCCACCACCCTGTGTTCAGCCTTTGTGTGGCGGCGTGAACTACTACGAGCACGGCACGTTCCTGACGCTCAACAACGCACACACCGCGCTGTTCGGTGCGTTCGGCCTGCTCGCGATAAGGCTCGTGTATTTCTGCCTGCGCTATGTGGCGGGAGAGCGCGCGCAATTCAACGAAAAGATCGGTCTGTGGGCCTTCTGGCTCTACAACGCCGGCGTCATGCTGTGGACTCTGGTGAACTTCTTTCCGATCGGCTGGGCGTAGCTCGACGCGGTCTACGAACACGAACTCGCGTTCGCGGGCAACAACGACTTCTACAAGAAGACGCTCTTCTGGCAATGGATGCGCTTGCCGGGCGATGTCGTATTCGCCGTGGGCGCGCTGCTGATGGCGTGGGACTTCTTCATCAACGCCGGGCCGCTGCTGCCGCAATTCCTGAACTTCAGCCGCTCACCGGACAATCCTGCCGCTGAAGCCGCCGAATGAGGTAAAAAGCGTGTAAAGATCGGCTTTTTGAAGGATGAAGGCTGTCGGCGAGCACGGTCTCAATCTTCGCGTCGGGTCCATTTACTTGCTGATCAAGTGGCTGTGAAAATCGGGCCGGCGTGCAATGTCTCCGGCTTCAGATGCGTATATCGGCGCAGCATCTTCCAGTCCTTGTGGCCCGTCACAAGCGCGACTTGCTGAATCGAAAAACCTGCCTCGAACAAGCGACTCGTTCCCTCATGCCTCAGATCATGAAAGTGTAGATCTTCGATCTTCAAATCTCTGCAGGTTCGGGTAAATGCGGTGCCAGTGGACTTATGAACATAAGGGAAAATTCGGTCGTCTTCGTTGTTCCGGATTGCGCGCTGTTCTTCGACCAACGCTATCGCGTCGTAGCCGGAGACTGCGAGCAGTGGAATTCGCTGGTCATTGCCCTTCTTCTCCCGTGGGTCCTTGCGGTCCCGGATCGTCAGCATCTTCGTTCGCAGATTGAGATCATTCCATCTTGCGCGGCAGATCTCCTCTTGCCGCATTGCCGTCGCGATGGCGAATTTGATGATTCGGCTCATGGGAATGAGCTGACGCTCATTTCCATCAAAATGCGCAAACAGCTTGTTCAGTTCGCCTTCTGTTGGCCGCCGATCACGTTCTCTACCCTTGCCAATCAGGCCAAGGCGCTTCAGCGCGATGCGAGCCAACAGGATTGGCTCGACACTCACGTCGATGCCGTGAACGGCAGCCGCATGCGCGAAGACAAGTTTGATTGCACCGATATCCTGCCCGAGAGTTACCGGACCAGCACCTTCCCTGGCGCGGTCGCGGCCAAAGCGGATGAGCCGCTCGCGATCTAACGCCCCGATCCTTAGTGCCCCAAGCTCACGCCGGAGCATCTCTAACGTCGCACTCTTTGAGCGCGCCGGCGGCTTTCCCACTTCTCTCATGTCGTCAATGTGCAGATCAATGAGAGAGCCAAAAGTCTTTGCACTTCGCGCCCGCCGGCCGGACGGCGCATGACCACGATCAATCTGCGCCTCCGCTTCGGTGGCCCACTCGCGCGCGCGGTCATACCGAATGAACGTCTCCGTCGCCTTGCGGCCTTTGAGGCGGATTTGAGCCTGCCAATGACCGGATGCTAACTGTCGAATGTTGGCCATCGCTGAGCACCACCATTTCGATCACAAATCCATCACACTCAGACGTCGAAACATGGGAAACAGGGGGATATTGGGGGATGCGAAAAAGTGTGATGATGACCCTCTAAGGTTTTGAAATATATGGTAATAACACAACAAAATCAATCACATAGATTTGCTATTGCACCTATGATGGAGTGGACGGACCGGCACTGCCGCGTCCTCCACCGTCTGCTGACAAGACGCGCGCGGCTTTATACGGAGATGCTGACGGCGGATGCCGTGATCCATGGCGAACGCGGAAGACTGCTCGGGTTTTCGGACATCGAACATCCGGTCGCGCTGCAGCTCGGCGGATCCGATCCCCAAAAACTCGCGGAAGCGGCGCGCATCGGCAGCGCATGGGGCTATGACGAAATCAACCTGAACGCCGGCTGTCCGTCCGGCCGGGTTCAATCGGGCTGTTTTGGCGCAATCCTGATGCGCAGGCCCGAACTTGCCGGCGAATGCGTTGCCGCGATGCGCGCGACGGCATCCGTGCCGGTGACGGTGAAGTGCCGCATCGGCGTGGACGATCAGAACCCGGAAGAGGCGCTCTCGTCATTTGCGGGCGCCTGTGCCGATGCTGGCGCAAACACATTGATTGTCCATGCGCGAAAGGCGTGGCTGTCTGGACTGTCGCCGGCCGAAAACCGGGAAATTCCGCCGCTGGATTATCCGCTGGTTTACGGACTGAAAAAGGCGCGACCGGAGCTAACAATCATCGTCAACGGCGGAATTGCCTCGCTGGATGCCGCGGAAGCGCATCTCGCGTCCGTTGACGGCGTGATGCTCGGACGGGCCGCCTACCAGAATCCGGGGATTCTGGCCGATGTGGATGCGCGGTTTTTCGGCGAGCCTGCGGCGGGACTGAATCAGGCAATTGCATCCTACACGGAGTATGTTGCGGACCGGCTGGCCGATGGCGTGCCACTTAATGCGATGACAAAGCACATGCTCGGATTGTTTCAGGGCCGGCGCGGAGCACGGCTGTTCCGCCGGCACCTGAGCGAAAATGCGACGCGTAAAGGCGCCGGTGTTGCGGTCCTGCTTGACGCGCTGGCTTTTGTGGATCCGCCAACAACCGCGGCGGCGGCCTGACTTCCCGCTCAAATCCGCTGGTCGTATTCGCCGACTTCCGGGAATTTTTGCAGCCTTGTATCGATGTCGTGAAACATCGCGCGCATGGCCTGCTCCGACACCGGGCTTTCGCACACCACCACCAGAGCGGGTTTGTTGGAAGAGGCCCGAACCAGCCCCCAGGTGCCGTCCTCCAGCATGACGCGCACGCCGTTCACCGTGACGACCCGTGCAATGTCCTGCCCGAGCAATTTTTCGCCGCGCGCCTGCAATGCGCCATATTCCCTGGTCACGGCATCGACCACTTCGTATTTCCGGAGATCGGGGCAGAACGGCGACATCGTCGGCGAGCCCCAGGTGCGCGGCAGGTCGTCGGCGAGTTCGGCGATGGTGCGGTTGCCGGAAGCGAGCATCTCCAGAATGGTGATCGCCGCCACAATGGAATCGTCGTAGCCGCGCCCCACGGGCGGATTGAAGAAATAATGGCCGCTTTTCTCCAGCCCGGCGACCGCGCCGAGTTCCGCGGTGCGGCGCTTGATGTAGGAGTGGCCCGTCTTCCAGTAATCGGCCGTAGCGCCGCGCTCTTTGAGCACCGGATCGGTCTCGAACAAACCCGTAGATTTCACATCCACGACGAATTTCGCATTCGGGATTTGAGCCGACAGATAGCGCGCGAGCAGTACGCCCACCTTGTCCGCAAAGATTTCACGGCCTTTGCCGTCCACGATGCCGCAGCGGTCGCCGTCGCCGTCGAAACCGAGCGCGATCTCGGCGCCTTCGGCGCGCACCCGGTCGGCCATAGCGTGGAGCATATGCAGGTCTTCAGGGTTCGGATTGTAGTGGGGAAAATTCCAGTCGAGGTTGGCATCCATCGGAATCACCTCGGCACCGATGCGGTGCAATGCTTCGGGTGCGAAGGCGCCGGCGGTGCCGTTGCCGCAAGCGGCAATTACCCGGATGGGCCGCTGAAGCCGGTGGCCGCGGGTCACATCATCCAGATAGGTCTCGCGCATGTTCCGGACACGGACATACCGGCCACCGGGGCGCTCGCGCGCTTCGCCCGCAAAGACGATTTCCTTCAGGCGCTGCATCTCCTCGGGTCCGAATGTGAGCGGACGCTGCGCGCCCATTTTGACGCCCGTCCAGCCATTTTCATTGTGGCTGGCGGTGACCATCGCGACGCAGGGTGCGTCGAGGGCGAATTGCGCAAAATAGGCAACGGGAGAAAGCGCCAACCCGATATCGTGGACGGCACAGCCTGCGGCCATCAATCCGAGCGTCAATGCCTGCTTTATGCTGAGCGAATAGGAACGGAAATCATGCCCAACCACGACTTTGGGCTCAACGCCGCGTTCGTGGAAATAATGTCCAAGCGCCAGTCCGATCGCCTGCATTCCGATAAGGTTGATTTCCTTCGGATACAGCCAGCGCGCGTCATATTCGCGGAAGCCGGTCTCGGCAATCAGCGGTTCTGTTTCGAAGGGGAGAGTGTTGGGCTCGAGCCCCCGCGATGGAATTCCAAACATGTTGTTCAAAGCCGGCGCAACGCTCCGAGCAACAGGTTGACGCCGAGAAATCCGGCCGTATTGCCGGTGAAGCGCAAGGACTGCTGAAAGCGGATCACGTCACTCGACCCTGCCCGCGCCGCCGCCGGCGCAGCAGTACCGGCAATCTGATAGAGCTGATGCTGATAAACGAAGAGCGCAGCGCTGACATGACTGCCGTCGTGCCCGGCAAGGCTGAGCTGGCGTCCGAAGACGGCCTGTACCCTTGCGCCCATTTCGACTCTTACCTCGCCGTTTCGCTTCAGATTTGTTTCCGCAGCATCAATGATCGCGTTTTCGCCTTCCGGGCGATTGGCGAAGTTCGCGATCACGACGCGGTAATCGCCAGCGGGGTCCGTGACGGAATAAATTCGCGCGGGAATGCTGGTGCCGTCGGGGAGCTGATAGCGGCCTGATTCGATTTTGGGCGTATCGGGGAAGCTGACGGCAAAGCCATAATCCCCATAGACATATTCCTGCCAGCCTTGTGCAGACGCGCTACCCCAAAGCAGCAATCCTGAAAGCAAGGCAAATGGAAACAGCAAGATTCGGGCGCGATGGGTCATGGTTTTCAGTAACTGTTCAGAAGTCTGAACGTCTGCTGGAAGAAATGTATTCCGGATGACCCCGCCGGATCCGTATTTCCTGCGGGGAATGTCACCTTGAGCTGATAAAGCTTGTGATCGATGAAGAATATCGCATCGGTGATGCTGCCACCCCCGCCATCTTCAATACGGATTTCCCGCCCATAATTGAAATCAACCCGCGCGCCGAACTCATCATGCGTCATTTTCCCCTGAGCCAGCAGGTTCGTGGCCGCCTCTTCGATGGTGCGGTTCTTCTCAGCAGAGCTGCGCGAAAAATCGGCAACCTCAACCGCGTAAATCACGCCCCCTGAATTGACGGAATATACCTTCTCGCGGACAAGCCCTTCCGGTATCTGCCCGGTGCGATAGTCGCGCGTTTCGACGCTTGGCCGCGACGGGTACTCGGCGGCAAAACCGGATTCCGGGTAGGTGAATTCGCGCCAGCCCTCATCGGCTGCCTGCGCCACCCCGGCAATGAGCGACACCCCCGTTACGATGCAAATCCGCATTTCAGAAGCCTTCGGCAAGCACGAAACCAATTTGCCACAAAATCGGCGAAGCCGCCGAATTATCCTATTATTACGGACGATGGCTGTGTTATAATTTTTAATACACCAATTATAGTGTGAAATTTGGGTAAACTGGTTCCGTTCAATTCCGCACATCGTGCTGCCATCAAACTGCTCGCCGGCACATTTGGACTGCCGGCGCTCGAGCGCGGCTGGGTTTGGCTGGCTGGCGCCGGACCGGGCGATCCGGGATTGGTGTCGTTGCATACAATTCACGCTGTCAGCGACGCGGACGTAATTCTCACAGATTCGCTCGTCAATACCGATGTGCTCGCGATCCGCTGTCCGGAGGCCCGGGTGGTCGATGCCGGCAAGCGCGCAGGCCGGCGGTCCTGGCCGCAGGCCGCGATCTCGCGGCAACTGGTTTTCTACGCTCAAAAAGGTCTGCGGGTATTACGGCTGAAAGGCGGAGATCCTTTTTTGTTTGGCCGGGGTGGCGAGGAGGCGCTGGCTCTGGTGAAAGCGGGGATTCCCTTCCGCGTTGTTCCCGGAGTGACGGCCGGCATAGGCGGGATAGCCTATGCCGGTATTCCCGCCACCCACCGTGACACGAATCAGGCCATTACCTTCATCACCGGCACGACTTCCAATGGCGTCGCGCCGGAACTTGATTGGGACGCCGTTGCGCGAGGTTCGCCGACGATCGTTCTCTATATGGCGCGCCGCCATGCAGGAGAAATTGCCGGAAAGCTTATTGCGGCCGGCCGCAGTCCCCGGGAGCCTGTCGCGATCATCAGCAACGCCTCGCTTGCCGATCAGATGACGCGAAATCACGGAACTCGCGGAACTGGGCCAGGCAGCCCTGGATGCCGATTCGCCCGCCATTCTGGTGATTGGCGAGAATGTCCGGCTGGCAGCCGGGCTCGACTGGATCGGCGCATTATCGGGCCGCATTCTTGCCGCGGACCCGCTTGGACGCAATCGCCTGAGCAAGACGGCTTAGAAAAGCACAATGGCGACGATATATTCCGGCGCCTGCCGGAAAGTCCCATGCTGATTCAGGTGCTCCTTTTCCTCTCCGCCGCAACAGCCGCCGCGCCCGATTTCGCGCGCGTATCTCCGCGCGATTACGAAGATTTCGAAACCTGTTATGGCAGCTTTGAAGGCGCCTCTGCCGTGCTTCCAACATTGCGCGAAGCCATGCCTCCGGATGAATTTTCGGCCGTCGAACATGCCATGGGCAACCTTGCCGAGGATTTCGCAGGCCTCGAGCAGCGCCTGTCAGCGGTTGTTTTCGGGGCCAATCGCAACGGTCTGGAGGAGGCACGCAGGATCGGCCGGATGCCATGGCAGCAGCCGGAAAATCATTCGCTCCTCTATTGGTCGCGCAATGGACCGATGTCTGTTTTCTGCTTTGGCCTGACCAAACGCCTGAATGAGGACCTGCCTACCGGTTTCTGATGCCACTCAATTTTCCCTGGGGGCCCTCGCGTTTCCCGAAACGGGATTGCGCGTTTATAAGGTTTGCACCCGCCCCGCCCGCCCAGGCATGGAAACTCAATGAAAACTGCCGAACCCCGCGCCATTCAGCTCAAGGACTATGCCCCACCCGCGTACTGCATTCCCGAAATCGCGCTGGATTTCCGGCTTGAGCCGTCGGCGACGCTGGTTACTGCAAAGATGCATGTCCAGCGGAAGAGTACCGCTCCCGAACCGCTGGTACTGAACGGAAAAAGGCTGAAGCTCGTCTCGGTGGTCATCGACGGAATAGCGCTGGAGCCGTCCGCTTACAGCGTTACGTCGGACTGGCTGACGATCACGTCGCCCCCTGTGGATTTTCAACTCGAGATCGTCACCGAAATCGCCCCGGCGGAAAATATGGCCCTGGAAGGCCTGTATATGTCGAACGGGATCTATTGCACCCAATGCGAGCCGGAAGGCTTTCGCTGCATCACCTATTACCTGGACCGCCCCGACAATCTTGCGAGGTTCCAGACACGCATCGAGGCGCCGAAGGAAACCGCACCCGTCCTGCTTTCGAATGGAAATCCGGTCGAATCCGGCGATCTCGCCGGCGGCTGGCATTTCGCCCTTTGGCGCGATCCCTTCCCGAAACCGAGTTATCTGTTTGCGCTTGTTGCGGGCGATCTCGGCCACATCTCGGACGGTTATACAACGCTGTCCGGGCGCGCCATCGATCTCAGGGTCTATGTCGAGCACGGTAATGAAGCCCGCGCCCATTACGCCATGGATTCTCTGAAGCGCGCCATGCGCTGGGACGAAGAAACCTATGGCCGGGAATATGACCTCGACATTTTCATGATTGTTGCGGTCTCGGCTTTCAATTTCGGCGCGATGGAAAACAAGGGCCTCAATATATTCAACGACAAGGTTCTTCTGGCGAGCCCCGAAACCGCGACCGACGATGATTACGCCCGCATCGAATCGGTTGTCGGGCATGAGTATTTTCACAACTGGACCGGCGACCGGATCACATGCCGCGACTGGTTTCAGCTGTCGTTGAAGGAGGGTCTCACGGTTTTTCGGGAGAGCGGGTTTGCGGGGGATATGCGCTCCCACGCCGTACGCCGGATCACCGATGTGAAAGACCTGCGCCTGCGCCAATTCCAGGAAGACTCGGGTCCGCTGGCGCATCCGGTTCAGCCGCAGTCGTATATCACCATAGACAATTTCTACACGGCCACTGTTTACGAAAAGGGCGCAGAAGTTATCGGCATGCTGCGGACGATCCTGTCGCCGGAGATGTTCCGGAAGGGCATGAATTTGTATTTCGAGCGTTACGACGGGCAGGCTGCGACGGTCGAGGATTTTGTCCGCTGTTTTGAAGAGGTGTCCGGACGCAAGCTGGATCAGTTCCGGCTTTGGTATTCGCAGGCCGGAACGCCCGAAATTCGGGCCGAAAGCGGCTACGACGCAGCCAGCGGAAAATATACGCTCAACCTCAGTCAGCGGATTCCGCCAACTCCCGGGCAACCCGAGAAGAAACCGATGCAGATTCCGCTGTCGGTCGGATTGATCGGCAGCAGATCCGGCAATTCGCTCCCCCTGACCCTGGAGGGCGAAAACGAGGTCGGGCCGCTCGAACGGGTGCTCGAACTCACCGAGGCAGAACACCGTTTTGTATTCACCAGCCTGTCCGAGCCGCCGGTCCTCTCGATCGGGCGCAATTTTTCCGCGCCCGTGAATATTCGCACCTCTGCCGGCCCGGAAACCCGTGCTTTTCTGATGAGCCGCGACACGGATTCCTTTAACCGCTGGGAATCGGGCCAGCAGCTTGCGACTGAGCTCTTGCTCGGAATGATCGCTGAAGTCCGGTCCGGAAGAACAGCCAGAACGGACGCGATCTATCTTGACGCGTTCGGCAACGTGCTGAAGCGCGCTCAGGAAGACCCCGCATTCACGGCATTAATGCTGATGCCACCCAGCGAAAGCGAATTGGCGCTGAAAATGGCCCCGATTGATCCGGAGGCCATTCATACGGCCCGGGAAAGCCTCATCCGGGCAGCGGCCGATGCGCACCGGGCCGGACTGCAGGAACTGTATGGCAGGATGGGGTCGCCCGGCCCCTTCAGTCCCGACGCGTTGCCGGCCGGCCGCCGGGCACTGCGCAATGCTGTGCTCCGTTTCCTGACCGCCACGAATGACGGGGCATCGGCCGAACTGGCGGATCGTCATTTTCACAGCGCCACGAACATGACCGAGATGACAGCCGGGATTGCGGCACTCGCGCGAATGACGACGCCCAAAAGGGATCTGGCACTTGCCGCATTCCACGACCGCTTTCGGTCCGATCCACTAGTCCTCGACAAGTGGATGGGTTTACAGGCTATGTCTCCCCTTCCGGAGACGATCGCGCGGGTGCGTTCGCTCATGGAGCATCCGGTATTCACGTTGAAAAATCCCAACCGGGTGAGAGCGCTGATCGGAGCCTTTGCGGTCGGCAACCCCTTGCGTTTTCATGATCGTTCGGGCGCGGGCTACCGTCTGCTGCGCGAAGTGGTGCAGAGCCTGGACTCGATAAACCCGCAGACGGCTGCACGCATGGCGGCCGCGTTCGAAACCTGGCGCCGCTACGATCCCGAACGCCAGCGGTTGATCCGGGCGGAGCTGGAAGCAATCGCTTCGGGCTCGGGCCTGTCAAACAATCTGTACGAAATGGTCAGCAAGATGCTGGGGTGAATTCGGGATCATTTCCCCGATAGCGCCCGGAACCGATCCGTACGGTAGGTGGTGCCGTTCGCGGTTGTGACCGCAACGAAAAATCCGCCAATCGTACGATCACGGCGCGGATTATACGCCACCGTAATTTTATCTCCCGGCGCAACGGAGTCTTTTGAGAAACCGCCGCTTGTCAGACGCCCGACGCTGCTGCCCTCGAATTCCCATTCGCTGGAGCCGCCCCTGCCATCGGGCACCAGCAAATTGATTCTGACATGGGGATTGCTCCAATCGAAGCTCTTCACCGTTCCTTCAACTGTTTTCTGCCCGGCCATGGCGTAAGGCGCAAGCGAATGATGCGCCGAAGCGGCAGAACCTGTGAGCGTGATGCCCAGAATCAGCGTGGCGGGTAAACGCATTCTTTCCTCCAATGGCTGGGCACGGCGTGGCTGAGCCCATTTTAGTCTAGCAGAACCGTGGCCGGTGCGTAGATGTTCCGCGCCGGATCGCATTGCCGAGATTTGTTCGACCAACCTGCAAAGAATTCAGGGACAGCCCGTTGTCACGACAGGCAAGCCGGAGAGGAGGCAACGGCAGCTATTCGTCAAAGCCGAATACAGAAAAAAGGAGCGTAGTCATGGCGATGCTGAAGAAGACACTGTTCGCCGCTGTAGCTTGCGGTACGATTGCTCTTACAGCCTCAGCCTTCGCCCAGGCTGGTGGAGCGGGAGGTGGCGGCGGCACAGGAAGCGCGACGGGAGCGACAGCAGGAGCGATGGGTTCCGTTGGAACCGGCATGGCCGGAACGACGGGTACCCTGGGAACCGGGAGCATGCCCCGCACGGGCGCCACCGGCAACGGAATTAGCGGCACGAGCAACAATACACCCGGTACAAACAACATCACCGGAACAAACAACACACTGGCGGCCAATGGCCCCAACAATGGCCTCGGTATCAACAACGGGCCGGGCGTGGGCGGAACTGCCGGTAATCTCGCGGGCACGACGGGCTTGGGCGGAACTGCCACCCCTGGAGGAAACGGGATCGGTGGCAACAACAACATGCTCGCCGGAAACCGGCTCGCGCTGGGCGGCACGACGAACAGTGTGAACAATAATCTTGGGACGCGGGGACCGGCAGGCACAACTTCGGTGCAGTCAGCGCTGGCCACGACGCCGCGCGCCACAAACAATACCGGGTTGAGCACAGCCGGCGGGATCGTGCCTCCGGCGGGCGGCAACGGCTTCACCAACCATCGTGTCATCGGCTCGAACGAGAACCTGAATCAGCGTACAACGCAGCGGTCCGTGGCGAACCACCGCAACCACGAAGCCAGGGCGGGACAGTTTGGCGTTGGCTCGAATGCGGCATTCGCAGGACTCGATCTTGGCAACACCGCAACACCTGTTCGCGGATTGAGGCCGCGCGCGATGGCAAGAGTGAGTAGTCGTGAACATCGCATTACGGCGGAACTCAATCGCGCCGAACTTCACACGTCATAGCGATGGAAGGTGGCATCAACACCGGGCGTATCGGTTAGCCGGATTCGGTCAGTTTGAAGGAGAGGAGCAAAGCGCTCCTCTCCCTGTTTCAGAGATACCACTCGTATTCTTCGGCGGTGATGATCTTGCGGAAGCGTGCAAGTTCCTGCGCTTTGGTTTCGCGGTAGAGGCTCACCGCATCCTGGCCGAAATAGCCCGGCAACACACGCGCATTTTCCAGTACCTCCAAGGCGTCCTCGAGCGAGAATGGAAGAGCAGAATCGGGTTCGCGTGAGACATTGCCACGGGCGGGCTGACCGGGGTCAATGCGGTTGACAATACCGTAGTGAATGCCGGCCAGGATGGCGGCCATTACCAGATAGGGATTGGCGTCCGCCCCGGCGCAGCGATGTTCGATGCGACGCGCTTCGTCAGGACCGACCGGCACGCGCAGCCCCGCCGAGCGATTATTCACGCCCCATCGACGGTTGACGGGAGCAAACATGTCCGGCTGAAACCGCCGATAGGCATTAAGATTGGGGGCAAAGAACGCCATGCTCTCAGGCATCAATTCCGCCAGTCCGCCCACAGCGAAGCGAAGCTGCTCGCTGCCTTCGGGCGTGGAATTGTCGAAAATATTGCTGCCGTTCCGGTCAATAAGACTGACATGCACATGCTGGCCGGAACCGGAGCGATCGGGATAGGGCTTCGACATGAAAGTGGCGCGCGCATTCTCGCGCAGGGCCGCGGCCCGCACGATCTGGCGCAGAAACACCGCGTGATCGGAAGCCATCAGCACATTGGGCTGGTGACGGAGATTGACCTCGAATTGGCCAGGGGCATATTCCTTGCTGGTCGCGCTGATCGGCACGCGCTGCACCGTTGCGGCTTCCGACAGGGCCGTCAGAAATCCCTGGTGCCGGTCGAGATCCTGCAAACCGTATACGGACGGAGTGCTGTCGCGTGCGCCATCACGTGGCGCCCGTGGCGGCCGGGGACGGCCAGTTTCATCAGGCCCCCGATCAATCAGATAGAATTCCAGCTCATGTGCGGCCACCGGCGTGAGGTCGAGCCCGGAATAGCGCTCCAGAACGCGCTGCAGAATGGCGCGCGGATCATAGGACAGCGGAATCCCGGACGGATCGCAGAGATTCATCAGCATTTGCGCCCGCGGAGGATCTGCACCCCAGACTTCCATCACGGCGCCGGCAATTGGCCACGCGGTGCCATCGGGATCGCCATCGCTGTAGCCGCGGCCGCCCGGATTCATCATCTCGCCGCGCACATCCATCAGATGCAGCGACAGCGGTATTTGCATTCCGCTTTCGAAGAGTTTGGGAGCATCCGCGACAGGAATGCGTTTTCCCCGCAACGCGCCGGAAATATCGGCGATTGCGGCATCGACGGAGGTAATGGCCGGATTGGCGAGCAGGACGGCTTCCAGCTCCTCCCTGGCCCTGGACACCGGCGAACGCGTTGCAGCAGCTTGCTTGTTCATGGCCTCACCATAACGCGCAAACGCGACGAAAGCGCACCAGATCCGCGCTCCGGATGGAACTCCGCGACGGCCGCGTACGTGGCATGGCCGTTATGCCGTCTGGATCAGCGGCCGCAGTTCCCGCACGTTCTTTACGGTTTCCAGCGCAAAGATTTTTTCGACCAGGCGGTCGAATTTGCCCGCGCCCAACACAGGTACGATCAGATCCTTCGCTTTTGCGATCAATTCCTCCCGCGTCATCGGATTGCCCGCGGTGCCGCGAACCGTTTCCACCCGCTCGCTCAATGTCTTTCCGCCGTCCAATGTCACCTCGACGACCGCGACGCGCTTTGGCATGAGCTTTTCCAGTTCCGCATCGTGCACCAATTGAACTTTTGCTCGCTGTTTCAGCACTGCTGGATCCTTCATGCGTGCAAGGTCGTGGGCGGATTTGAACGAAACCGTGCCGTCGAGCAACATCACCGCAATCAGATGCTGCAGGGAAATGTCCGGTATTTCACGGTTATCAACGATGGTCGCTTCATCGGCAGCAACGCGAACCGCGATCTTCCGGACCTGATCCGGCCCGAAGCGATTTTTCTGAATCAGATTCGACAGAGCATCCAGCGGTGCCTGGATGGGCGCACCGACCGTCCATTTCTTCACATCGGTCCGCATGATTTCATAGCGTTTGCCAAGCTTGTCGATCAGCGTTTCTGGCGTGTTCATGGGCCGGAAGGCATCCAGAAAGTTATCCGGACCCGCAAAGATATCGTCGAGACCGGTTCCTCCCGCCTCGACGAGCAACGCGGCCGTCATCCCATTGCGGGCCGGCATGCCGCCGAAATCATAGGCTTTCTCGATGTGCTGCGTGTCGCGTTGCCAGGATGCGAGACCGGACGCCGACTGCGCCGTATAGGACAGGAGCCAGCGCATCTGCGCCGGCGACAATCCGGCCATGCAGCCGGCGGCAGCCGCGGAACCGAAGGTGCCGGAAATGGAATGCGTGCTGCGATGCGTTTCGACCATGTATTGCAGCTTGCCGAGCGTTTCAGTCACGCGCGGTCCGATATCATAGCCGAGCGCGACCGCACGTATCAGCCTTTCGCCACTGGCGCCGAATCGTTCGCCTGCCGCAAGTGCTGCAGGAACAACCGAGCAGCCTGGGTGAGATTGGGAGGGGGGGTGCGTGTCATCGGTTTCATCCGAATGGGCCAGCATTCCGTTGACAAGCGCAGCCTCGATAGGTCCGCAGAGGAGATTTGACGCAGCGATCGTCGCGGTCTTTTCGCCCTGACTGCTGCGGGCAAAGCCCAGCGCGACTTTGCCGGGCGCCAATTGCGAACCGGAAATCATGGCCGCGAGCGTATCCAGAATCATCTGTCGCGATTTTTCGGCCACTTCGTCGGGCAGTTTGTGCGTGGCCGCCTCGCCCATATAGGCGGACAATTTTGTCATGACGCCGGCCTGCGCGGCCGCTGCGGCAGGCGTGCAAATCAGTGCGGCAAGCGCTGCTCCGCCGCTGCCCTGCAACATCGCACGCCTCGACAAAGCCAAAGCCCGCCTGTTCATTGGAACCTCTCCCTTTGTGCGCACAGGAATTGCCCTTGCCTGCGCTGTACGGCAGAAGATAAAGGAAACCGCCCGTCCGGCGCCAATCCGCAATCCCCTGTCGGAAAAATTCACAGAATGGGACGTGCCTGGCAATTTTTTCTGACCGTGGCGGCTACCGCGGCAATACTCGCCTACTTCTATTACACCTCGGATTACTATGCGAAACGTGCCGCAACTCCCCCGCAGACGGGCACGGAAACAGGCGCAACCCGAAACCCCGGTTGAATCGAACACGCGGTCTTGCCTTGCGAAGTGCCGCAAAAACGGTTCTGTACGGACGCAATTTTGCCCTTAATTCCGGCAAGTTTTCCGGCTGGATCCATTGCGAAAGACGTTATGAGCCGCAGCAGTCTCATTCAATCATCCATCGTGGCCGCCGTCCTGCTGGTGTTGGCGACTCCATTTTTGCTGCCCGTCAATATCTGGCGGGCGCCGATCGAGCGCGCTGCAAGTTCGGCTCTGGGCCGGGAAGTGCGGATTCGCGGACCGCTGCATTTGAGCATCTACCCCGATATCGGATTAAGGCTTTCGGATGTGGCGGTTGCCAATCCACCCGGGTCCCATAATCCGGAAATGATCTCAGCCGGAAGCGTGGTCGTGGGCGCCAGAATTGCACCGCTTTTCTCAGGCCGCCTGGAAGTCACGGAACTGACGCTGCAGGACGCAAAAATCGACCTCGAAAACAGCGCCGACGGAACGCCAAACTGGAGTTTTGGACAGGCGCCCGCATCGGAACAAAAGGCGGATGCAGCGGCCCTGAATCGCATCGGTTTTTCACACCTGAATCTCAGGCACAGCGACGTCATATGGCTCGGCGGTCACAGCGGCAAAATCGCTCTGTTCAAGGACGTTTCGCTGTCGCTCGACATGCCCGATGTGGCGACACCGACGCTGGCGCTTCCGCTTACACTGGATGGTTCGCTCACCTATAATGGAGAACGGCTGTGGATCGACGGCAGGCTCGAGAAATTCAGCGCTTTGCTGGCCGGACGCAGCACATCGGGGCGGCTGTCGATCTCATCCAACGTCATCAATGCCGATTACGAGGGCATGATCGGCCGGGGCAGTTTTTCGGGCGCGCTCAAAATGGGCGCCCATTCGGTGCGCAGTTTCGCGGCCTGGCTCGGCAATCCGCTGCCACCCGGCAACGGGTTCGGACTGGTGGCCCTGGAAGGCACTTTCGCCGAACGTGACGGTGTCTATTCGCTGACTCACGCGCATCTCGCGTTTGATTCCATGAATCTCAACGGTGACTTTTCGCTGGACAGCCGGCCGCAGAAGCTGACGCTCACCGGCCAGGCGACAATCGACCGGATCGACGTCAATCCCTATCTGGCTCCGGGCGCATCCGATGACACCGTCGTCGCGAAAAAGGCGCGCGCCGCCAATCCCGACGCGCCACTGGCGCTTTCGGGCCTGCGCAGCATGGATGCGCAGCTTACGCTGGTTCTGGGCGGCCTTGTCCTTCCGAACATGAAGCTGGACCAGGCAGTGGTGAAAACAAACCTGACCGATGGGGTGCTGAAAGCGAATATGACCAGCATCACGGCCTTTGGTGGAAACGGCAGAGGCGAACTTGTCGTCGATGCCAGCGGCAACGAACCGGTTTTTCACCAGTCCTTCGAAATTTCGGGTGTGAAGGCGACTCCGTTTCTGACCGAACTGACCGGCGTGAAGAAAATTTCCGGCACGGGCGCGCTGCGCTTCGATATTTCCTCGCACGGCGATACGCCGCGCGAGATCGTTGGTCATCTCAGCGGCAAAGGCGAGATCAGCCTCTCCGACGGCTCGGTTGAAGGCGCAGATCTGGCCGCGGTCGCGAAATTACTTGAAACGGTGCTGTCGGGCGAAATCCCAGCGGGGGCAGTCGGCGATGCGGCGCAAACGCCGTTCCGAAAACTGTCGGCCAGCTTTGTCGTGGAAAATGGAGTCATGCACAGCAGGGATTTGCGCCTACTGAACCCGGCAGTGGAGATTGACGGCACCGGCGACGTCGATTTTCCCTCGCAAAGGCTGGAATTCCATTTTGACCCCAGGCCGGCTGCCGGCATGCGTAATTCCGGATTTGGCGTGCCCTTTTTCGTCAAAGGCTCCTGGCAAAGACCGCAATTCGGAGCCGATCCGGGTGCGGTTGCGAAATCCATGCTGAAAAGGGCAGACAGCAATGGAAATCCCATCGAAGCGCTCACCCGTCCCGGCTTGTCACTCAAATCACTTTTGGGTAGGCAGAAACCCGCGACAAACTAACCTGCAAGCCGATGATCAAGCTCCCGCGATGGCTGTCCGTGACGCTCGCGGTCATTATCGCGATCTCGGCCGGGCTGTACTGGATATCCCGTCCGCCACCGGCGTTGACAGTTGTCAGCTGGGGCAATGTATATGGCCGTGCGCAGACCATCGCTCTGTTTCATCCTTTTGCTGACAAAGCGCATGTTGACGTCAATGTGGCGAATTACGGCGGCGGATTGAAGGAAATTGCGGCGCAGGTTGCCTCAGGCCAAATCGAATGGGACGTGGTCGATCTGGAACTTGAGGACGCAGCGGCCGCCTGTCGTCGGGGTCTGCTTGAGCGCATCGATGCGATGGAGTTGCCCCCCGGCGCCAATGGACAGGCGGCACGGCGCGATTTTGTGCCGGGCGCGATCGGTCCGTGCTGGGTCGGAAGCGCTGTCTACAGCCACGTGATCGCTTTCGACTCTGCGCGGTTCACGGACAATCAACCGGGAACGCTCGAGGATTTCTTCGATTTGCAGCGTTTCCCGGGTGCGCGCGGTCTGCGCGACGGCCCGAAATACAATCTCGAACTGGCGCTGATTGCCGATGGGGTTCAGCCATGGCGCGTCTACTCCATATTGTCCACGGCTGAAGGCGTGGATCGCGCGTTTCGCAAGCTCGATACGATCAGGAAGGAAATCGTGTGGTGGCAGCGTACCGGCGACCCGGCCGACTTGCTGAAACGGGGAAGCGTCGCAATGACCACCGCCCTGAACGCGCGGGTGTTCGAGGTGGACGCGGAGCCGAAAATCCGGACGATCTGGGACGGTCAATTATACCAGCTCGATGTGTTCGGTATTCCCAAGGGCGATCCGAACAAAGGTCTCGCACTCGATTTTATCCGTTTTGCCACGGCGCCAGCTCCATTGGCCGAAGAGGCACGCTATCTGCCGTATGGACCTGCACGGAGGTCTTCCATCGCGCTTGTCGGCCCCAACCCCGAAAATCAGGTCGATATGCGGCCGCACCTGCCGACCTTGCCGGCGAATTTCTTCCGCGCTCTCGCCGTCGATCCGGACTGGTGGGCCAACCACGGCGCCGCGCTGCAGGCGCATTGGGCGGCATGGCGCAATTCGCCTTAGCCGCTCGCGGCCAATTGAGTGTGAAGCCTGCCAACGGCTGCTAAAGTTGCAGCCGGCCTTGCGATTGACATTACGGGCACGCTCGACAAGCTTGAGCAGAGCCGAAAATTCGTCCCAGTTTGGCGCAGGCCGGGAGCCACACAGACCCGATGTTTTCTTACGCGATCCGGCGAATTCTTGGCGCGATTCCCACGCTCTTCGTGATCATCACGCTGGCATTCTTCATGATGCGGCTGGCGCCTGGTGGGCCATTCGACAGCGAACGCCGCCTGCCGCCGGAAATCGCCAAAAACATTGCCGCTGCGTACAACCTCGATAAGCCGGTCTATCAGCAATATTTCATTTATCTCGGCAGGCTGCTGCACGGCGATTTCGGACCTTCGTACAAAATCCGCGATTTTACCGTCACGCAGCTCATCGCCAATGGTTTTCCGGTCAGCCTGAAACTGGGGTTACTCGCGATCACGCTTGCGGTTGCTGTGGGCGCAACGCTTGGCGTCGTTGCGGCCCTGCGCCAGAATCGGCCGCCGGATTATTCCGTGATGACGCTGGCGATGATCGGAATCACGGTGCCGTCTTTCGTGATTGCGCCACTGCTGCAACTGATTTTCGGCATTTATGGAATTCACCTGTTCGGTCTTGATCTGTCGCTACCGGTGGGGGGCTGGAACAAAGGTGCGCCCGAAAACCTGGTATTGCCGGTAATCGTGCTGGCACTCGGCCCGATTGCCGTGATCGCGCGTCTGACGCGCGGCAGCATGGTCGAAGTTCTGCGCTCGAATTTCATCCGCACGGCGCGCGCAAAGGGACTGCCGGGCTGGCGTATCGTGCTGCATCATGCGCTTCGCGCCGGGATGTTGCCGCTGGTCAGTTATCTGGGACCGGCCATAGCCGACATTGTCAGCGGCTCGCTGGTGGTGGAACAGATCTTCGGCATTCCCGGCATTGGCCGCTATTTCGTGCAGGCGGCTCTCAATCGGGATTACACGCTGGTCATGGGCGTGACCATTTTCTACGCGGCCCTGATCATCAGCCTCAATCTGCTGGCGGATCTGCTCTATGGCGTGCTCGATCCGCGCGTGAGGTACGAGTGATGCTGACCCGCCACACGGTCGCAACTCGCGTTGGCGCCGAATTGATGGAGAAGGTTGAAGGCGTTCAGGGGCGGAGTCTTCTGGCCGACGCGCGCCGGCGCCTGTTCCGCAACAAGGCCGCGGTGCTCAGCATGATCCTGCTCGCGATCATCACGCTGATGGCGATTTTCGCGCCCCTGCTCTCTCCCTATGGCTACAGCGACATCGATTACAACGTGATCTCCTGCGCGCCGTCGTGGTGGCCGGCCGACGCCTTTACCTGTCGAGCGGGAGGCGCACACTGGTTTGGCACCGACATTGTCGGCCGCGACCTGTTCGTTCGCGTTCTCTTCGGGGCACGTGTCTCACTGGCCGTCGGCATCGTTGCAACCCTGGTCAGTCTCGCGATCGGCGTGTTGTACGGGGCCGCAGCCGGATTCATCGGCGGCAGGGTGGATGCGCTGATGATGCGCACGGTGGATGTGCTTTACGCGCTGCCTTTCATTTTCTTCGTGATCATCCTGATGGTGATCTTCAATCAGAACTTCATACTTCTGTTCGTGGCAATCGGCGCGGTTTCCTGGTTGACCATGGCGCGGATCGTGCGTGGGCAGACGCTTTCGGCGAAACAGAAGGAATTCGTGGAAGCAGCGCGGGCGGCCGGCGTGGGACCGTTCGGGATCATTCGCAGGCATATCGTTCCAAATGTCATCGGACCGGTAATCGTCTATGTCACGCTGACCATTCCCGGCGTGATCCTGGCCGAAAGTTTTCTCTCATTCCTTGGACTCGGTATTCGCGAACCGCTGACGTCCTGGGGCGTGCTCATTTCCGACGGCGCAGCGACCATGGAAACGGCGCCCTGGACCCTGGTCTTTCCGGGTCTGTTCATGGCGCTGACGCTGTTCTGTTTCAATTTTATCGGCGACGGCTTGCGCGACGCCCTGGATCCGAAAGACCGCTGATACCATGGCAGTCCCGGTTCTCTCGGTTCGCGATTTCGATGTGCGCTTTTCGACGCCGGACGGCGAGGTGCATGCCGTAAAAAGGGTTAGCTTCGATATCGAGCAAGGCGACTGCCTGGGAGTCGTGGGCGAATCCGGATCGGGAAAAAGCCAGTTGTTTCTCGCCGCGATTGGACTTCTGGCGAGCAACGGCACCATCTCGGGAAGCGTGCTCTATCGCGGCGAGGAGCTTGCCGGAGCGCCGCCGTCGCGCCTGAACCGTATCCGCGGCGCGAAGATCACCATGATCTTCCAGGACCCGCTGACGTCTCTCACGCCGCATATGCGGGTGGGAGAGCAGATCATCGAGACACTTCGCGTGCATCGCGGCATGACGCGTGAAGCCGCAGCTGCGCGCGCGCTGGAGACGCTGGAATTGGTGCGGATTCCGGAAGCCAGGCGACGGATGCGCCAATATCCGCACGAACTTTCCGGCGGCATGCGTCAGCGCGTGATGATTGCGATTGCAACCGCCTGCGGGCCGGATCTGCTGATCGCCGATGAACCCACGACGGCAGTGGATGTGACGGTGCAGGCGCAGATCCTAGACATCATGCGAGATCTGAGGAAAGAGCTGGACACGTCCATCGTGCTGATCAGTCACGATATGGGTGTGATTGCATCCATTGCCGACCGCGTGCAGGTGATGCGCAATGGCGAATTTGTCGAAGCCGGTCCTGTTGACGATATTTTCTACCGGCCCCGCAATGCCTACACGCGCATGCTGCTCGATTCCATGCCCCGGATCGATCTTCCGGAACGGGAAGGCCATGCGCAGGCGCCTCCCCGGCCACCGGCAGACGCCCCCGATCTTCTCTCCGTCGAGGATATGAAAGTCTATTTCCCGATCCGCATCGGGGGCTCATTGTTTCCGCACATGAAACCCCTGCGAGCGGTGGATGGGGTCAGTTTTTCCCTGAAACAGGGCGAGACGCTGGGTGTCGTGGGAGAATCCGGCTGTGGAAAATCGACGTTGGCCCGTGCGGTGATCAAGCTGCTGCCGCAGACCGCCGGAACGGTGGTGTGGTGCGGCCGCAGTCTGGGTGGACTCCCGGAGAGCCAGATCCGGGCATTGCGCAAGGAATTCCAGATCGTCTTTCAGGATCCGCTGGCGAGCCTCGATCCCCGGATGACGATCGGAGAGAGCATCGCTGAGCCCCTGCGGTCGCTGCAATCCGGATTGTCACGCGCCGAAGTGACCGGCCGGGTGCGCGAAATGATGCAGAAAGTCGGCCTCGACCCGCTGTTGATCAACCGGTATCCGCACGAATTTTCGGGTGGGCAAAATCAGCGCGTCGGGATTGCCCGCGCAATGGTGCTACGGCCGAAACTCGTGATCTGCGATGAAGCGGTCAGCGCATTAGACGTTTCGATCCAGGCACAGATCGTCGATCTTCTGATGTCGCTTCAGACGGAATTCGGAATGTCGCTGATTTTCATCAGCCACGATTTGTCGGTGGTTCGCCGCGTGGCGCACCGGGTAATGGTGCTTTACCTCGGGCGCGTGGTCGAAATCGCCTCGCGCGACGCGATCTATCTCGACGCACGGCATCCCTATACACGTGCTCTGATCTCCGCAGTTCCGATTCCCGATCCCCGGGCAGAGCGGGCAAAACCACGCCGCATATTGCCCCCGGAGCTGCCATCGCCGCTGGACACGCGTTCGCCGCTGATGTTCCTGAAATCGAAACGGATCGACGATCCGGATGCGGAACAGTACCGCCCAAAACTCCTTGAAGTTGCGCCCGGCCATTTCGTAGCCGAACACGACCCGATATGAACGTGATGGACCCGAAGACGCGTCGCGCATTCCTCACCTCGGCCGGTTCGGCAATTCTGCTGGCGTCTTGCGGTCAGAGCGCGAATTCGCGACAGAGCCTGTCCGGCGCCCGTCCCGGCGAAGTCGTTCTGAACGTCGGGAATGGCGCAGAACCGTTGAGCCTGGATCCGCATCACGCGCAGGGCAGCTGGGAAGGCACCATCATCGGCGACCTGATCGTAGGGCTCACGACAGAAGCCTCTGATGGCAGTCCCGTGGCGGGTGCCGCGATTGGCTGGGAACAATCCGAGGACGGAAATTCCTGGCGGTTTCAATTGCGGGATCACCAGTGGTCGGACGGAACGCCCGTAACGGCGGAGGATTTCGTCTATGCATGGCGGCGCATTCTCGATCCGAAGACCGCGGCCGTGTATGCCTACTTTCTGTATCTCATCAAGAACGCGGAGGCCGTGAACACGGGGAAAATGCCTTCGTCAGCCCTCGGCGTGAAGGCGCAGGACGACAAAACACTGATTGTGGAACTGGAACACCCGGTCCCCTATCTCCTGCAATTCATGATGCACATGACTACCTATCCGGTGCCGCGGCATATCGTGGAGGCGAAGGGCGATGCCTGGGTGAAACCCGGGTCCTATGTTGGAAATGGACCCTATATTCTCACGGAATGGGAATCCAACGATCACATTTTGCTGGTGAAAAACCCCAAATTCTTCGATGCCGCGAATGTAAAGATCGACCGCGCGGTGGTTTATCCGACCACCGATTATGTCGCAGCGTTGAAGCGGATGCGAGCGGGCGAACTGGATATTCAGGATCGCATGCCGGCGCAGCAGATAGACTGGTTGCGCGCAAATATGCCCGAAACGCTTCGTCTCAAACCGATCCTCAGCACCGAGTATCTGGTGGCAAATCTGACGCTGAAGCCTTTTGCTGATCCCCGGGTGCGCGAGGCGCTCAGCCTTGCGGTTGATCGTGAGACGATTGTCAACCGGATTGGGAAGGTCGGCGAACCTCCCGCCTATAATATGGTCCCCCCGGGGACGGCGAATTATCCCGGCGGCGCTGTCCTGCCGTTCAGGCCAATGCCATTTCCGGACCGGCTGAAAAGCGCGCAGATGCTGATGCGTCAGGCCGGCTACGGGCCGGACAATCTGTTGCGCACTTCGTTGATCATCCGCTCAGCCGCGCCGACAGCCCGTCGCGTGCCGGTCGCCATTCAGCAGATGTGGAAGCAGATTTACGTCGATGCCCAGATCCTGCAGCTCGATGCCGCCATCTTCTACGATCATATCCAGACCGGTGATTTCGAAATTGCCAACCCGGGCTGGATCGCGGATTTCAATGACGCGATCACCTTCCTCGACCTGTTGCGGACCGGCAATGCCAACAATTACGGGCATTACCACAATCCTGAATATGACCAGTTGCTCGATCAGTCAGGAAACGAACTCGACCTCGCAAAACGCGGGCAGTTGCTGGCCAAAGCCGAGCAGATCGCCCTGAACGACAATGCCTGGATACCGATCAGCTTCGGAATTGAAGGCGCACTTGTCCGGCCCTATGTCAAAGGCTGGATGGACAATGCCATCGACATCCACCGCACGCGCTGGATGTCGATCGACGAGGCCGCCCGCGCAGCCACGGTTCACACATAAACGTTTCAGCCGGTCCCAAAAAAATTTTGGGTCGCCTGTCGATTTTTCCGGCTGCCAATCGTCGTGGGGTGGAGCAAGGGCAAATGGCCCGCTCGCAAACAGCCGGGAGAACCAAAAATGCAAATTCAACCCTATCTTTTCTTCGATGGCCGCTGTGAAGAGGCAATCGATTTCTACCGCCGCACGATTGATGCGAAGGTGACGCATCTCATTCGCTTCAGGGATGTCCCCGGTCAAAACTGTTCTCCGGGACCGGTTAACGAAAACAAGGTCATGCATGCCGCCCTCCGGATCGGCGAGACGACAATTCTGGCCTCTGACGGCCAATGCCAGGAGAAACCTTCCTTCGAGGGTTTCTCGCTTTCCCTTAACGCCGCCGACGACGGCGAAGCGCAAAGGCTGTTTTCCGTCCTGAGCGAGGGTGGCGCCGTGCAGATGCCATTGAGCAAGACCTTCTTCGCCTCGCAATTCGGCATGGTGAAGGACCGTTTCGGTCTCACCTGGATGGTGGTCGCCGGGAGCGCATAGAGTCTTTGCAATGGTCAGGGGTCGCCGCTATTCAGGCGGCACCCCAGGCCCCGCGAAGGAGTTTGCGATGTCCTATATGCTGTTGATCCTCGAGAAGGGGGAAGACAGGAGAAACCGGGGAGTTGAAGTGGGGCATGCTGCCTATGCAAGCATGCTTCGCTTCGCTGATGACCTCAACGCGCGTGGTCTTCTCGAGGGCGCCGACGCGCTGCGATCCGACGCCCACGGGGCAAGGTTGACGCTGCAGGATGGCAAAGCGTCAATTGTCGATGGGCCGTTCACGGAATCCAAGGAGATCGTCGGGGGTTACTTCCTGGTTGATTGCAAAACCAGGGAGGAAGCGATGACGCTTGCGCGCGCCTGCCCCGCCGCGGCCTGGGCGACGATTGAGGTCCGGGAAATCGGTACCTGTTTCGAGGACCTCGCCTGACGGCCCTGCCTTGCATCGGCTGCGCTGAATGATCTAGTCGGATGCCATGACGGCATCCGAAACCCATCGCGCAATCAACGCGGTCTTCAGGATCGAACAGGCTCGACTCATCGCGGGGTTGATGCGCGTGGCGCGCGACGTAAGTCTCGCCGAGGAACTCGCACAGGAGGCTTTGGTCATTGCGCTGGAACGCTGGCCGGAGACGGGGGTGCCGCGAAATCCGGGTGCGTGGCTCATGGCCACGGCGAAGCGTCGTGCGATCGACCGGTTCCGTCGCAACAGGCTGCTGGCGCGCAAGCACGCGGAATTGGCGCACGAGCTGGAAAGCATAGAAATGAGCACGCCGGATTTCGATGCCGCGCTCGATGACGATATTGGTGACGATCGCCTGCGGCTGATTTTCACCGCCTGTCATCCCGTGCTCGCCACCGAGGCACGCGTGGCACTGACCTTGCGGTTACTTGGGGGTCTCACTACGGACGAGATCGCGCGCGCGTTTCTGGTCCCCGAACCCACCATCGCGCAGCGCATCGTTCGCGCCAAACGCTCACTTGCGAAAGCGGGCGTACCCTTTGAGGTGCCCGAGGGGCCCGAACTTGCCAACCGCCTCGCCTCGGTGCTGGAGGTCATTTATCTCATCTTCAACGAAGGGTATTCCGCGACGGCAGGCGACGACTGGATGCGGCCGGCACTGTGCGAGGAAGCTCTCCGACTTGGACGCATTCTCGCAGAGCTGGCTCCGAATGAGCCGGAGGTGCACGGGTTGGTTGCTTTGATGGAAATTCAGGCATCCCGGGCGCGGGCACGCACCGGTCCATCCGGCGACCCCATTCTTCTCTTCGATCAGGATCGTTCGCTCTGGGATCAGATTCTCATCCGCCGCGGTCTTGCGGCGCTACAGCGCGCCGAAGCACCTGGCGGCGAGGCCGGACCTTACCGGTACCAGGCCGCCATTGCCGCCTGCCACGCTCGCGCACGCACGCCCGAGGAGACGGACTGGCGCCAGATCGTGGCCCTCTATGACGGGTTGTTGCGGCTGATGCCGAGCCCCGTCGTCGGCTTGAATATGGCGGTTGCGATGGCCATGGCCTTCGGCCCGCAGGTGGGACTCGAGCGGGTTGACCTTTTGCAGCAGGAGCCATCTCTCAAGGCATATCATTTGCTGCCCAGCGTCCGCGGCGATCTGCTCGAGAAACTTGGCCGTTTCGAGGAAGCCGCGGCCGAATTTACCCGGGCCGCGTCGCTGACGCGCAATGCGCGCGAACGCACGCTGCTTCAGTCAAGGGCCGCGCATTGCCGGGACTCATGAACGTGCCCCACCGGAGGACTGGCGGGGCAACGAACATCATTCCTAATTTACGATGACCCATGCGCCATCCGGCTGTTGACAAGCCCGGCCGGTGGCCGCTTGCGGACGGTTGTTGACGTAAACGCGCTGGGTGTAGTTCGCACAGCGGAAACCGTCCTGGTCGTTGAAATAGTCTCCCACCCGAAAATCGCCGTAATCGCCGTTGCGCGGATTGCGCCACTGATAAGCGGAATTGGGCCGCCCGCTGTTAAAACCATCGGCGTAGGTTTTGTAAGCATAACTGCGGTCCTCGCAGTCGAGGTTTCTGGTCAACGTTGCTCCGATTGCGCCTCCCGCAATTACGCCGGCAACCGTTGCGCCGCCATTGCCTCGACCCACGGCGTTACCCAGAAGTCCACCGATCAGGGCACCAGCAAGTGCGCCCGCGGGATCTGCCGATTGCCGGCACTCCTGATAGAAATTGTCATCGGTGTAAGTGTAAGTGCGGGAATAGCGTTGCCGCCAGCGCTGGTCGCGATCAGTATTTGTTGGCCCATTGTTATAGCCGGCGCCGTAACTGTAATCGGTATCGTCAAAACGCCTGTTGGAACGGCCATCCTGGTACCCGGCCCTATACCCCTGACGATAGGCTTCGTCCGCGCCCACTCCGTCGCGCCGGTCATTTTGGTCACGCCGGGCATTTTGGTCGCGCCGGTCAGTCTGATCATACCCGCGATTCCCAAACGGGTTATTGTAATCCTGTGCCAGAACAGGGTGCGTCACGCTCAACCCCATCAGAACAGTGGAAGATACAATCAGGAGTTTTCCGATCCACATGATAGTTCCTTTCAGAATTCGGTTTTTATTTCTGCGGGGATTAATGAAAAAGTTTGTATAGGGCGGCATTCGCCGTGCCGCCTTGATTTAAGTCATAAGCGAATAGCGAACAACTGGCGCATTCGCAGGCTTGGAACGCTGTCCCTAAACCAGGTCAGTGGCGACAATGTGACGCCTGGAATTCTATCGGCCCGGAATAACCGCCATGGCGCGGGCGAAGCGGTCCTTGATGATCACCGGTTCGCGCGGCGTCTGCCCTTTGGGAGATGAGTTATCGATTTTGGCCGCAATGAACCACGGTCCGTCCTGCGTCAGCGCCTGATCGAGCAGGCTCCCGAATTCGACTTCGTCACCCGCCCAGGCGCAGTTCTCCACACCTGCGCCCCGCGCGATGGCGACAAAATCGGCGAGCCCCGCGCTCGCGGTCGGCTGCGATCCCGTGATCTGGTACATCGCATTGTCCCACACCACGACAATCAGGTTTCGTGGTTTCAGATTTGCAATGGTCGCGAGGACACCCAGCTGCATCAGCAGCGAGCCGTCCCCCTCCAGCGCAAATACCCGTCGCGCGGGTTGCGCAAGCGCCACGCCCAAAGCGATCGGAACGGCAAGTCCCATGCTGCCAAGCATGTAGAAATTCTGCGGCCGCGATCCGGCATTCCACAAATCGAAATTGGAATTGCCGATCCCGCCGATCACCGCCTCGTCGTGCTTCAGCCGCTTCACCAGACTGCAGGTGAGATCAAAGCGATTCATCACCTTCAGATTGGAATGCATGCGGCTCATCGCGCTATCCCTGCCGCATTTGCCCGACCCGGCAGATTGCCGGTCAGCAGCGGCGACAGAATCAGAGCCGCGGGCGCCTGCGTCTTGTATGCCTGCATGATCGCGCGACTGACGATGAAATGCGTCTCGTCCGGCCGCGTGATCGTGTGATGTTCGATCCCGAGCGATTGCAAAATCGGACGCATGGCGCGCGCCGTGATCGCCTGGGCAATCTGGAAATCGCCCAGCGTGCCGCGTTCCGAGATCATCAGCAGGGCGGGAATCTGCGCCGCGACGGC
Organism: uncultured Alphaproteobacteria bacterium; assembly: GCA_963747255.1. Lineage (GTDB taxonomy): Bacteria > Pseudomonadota > Alphaproteobacteria > Micropepsales > Micropepsaceae > CAIYRG01. The sequence continues at coordinate 29,914 of CAVVEG010000005.1, read as the reverse complement.
AAGCGAGGCCAGCACATTGGCGAGCGTCGCAAATCCGCTGGTCTGCATCAGCACGATGCCGCGCAATCCCGCCATGGCCGCGCCGCAGACAGTGCCCAATGCTTCCTCCTCGCGTGTTGCAGCGAAGGTCGTGAAGAAATCATCCGCTCTGACTGCATTCGATCAGCGGACGAAGAACATTGTCCGGCACATAGACCGCCAGCCTGACCTCATTCTCCTTGAATGCGTGGATAATCGGCGCATGCCATGGCGCATCGGCGGCTGCGGAGCTGGGGTGATCTGAAGCCACGTTGTGGTGCGTCTTTGGCTGCGGAATGACTGGACGAATTTTCTTCTGCCCGGCACGGCGTGTAAAGTGCAGGCATGACCGAACAAACCTATGACAGGCTTTACATCGGGGGGGAATGGGTGCTGCCCCGCTCCGGGCGCAGCATCCGTTCGATCGATCCCGCGACGGAAGATGTCTGGGCAGAAGTGCCCGAGGCCGGCGAAGATGACATCGACCTTGCCGTCGCCGCCGCACGCGCGGCCATGCAGGGGCGCTGGAAAACCAGATTTTCGCCGTCGCAACGCGGCGAGTTGCTGTTCAGGCTGGCTTCCCTGCTTCGCCGCGACGCCGCGAGAATTCGCGGAGCTCGAAAGCCGCGACAACGGAAAGCCGCTGCGCGACACGCTGGGCGAAGTGCAGCGCGCGGTTGAATGGTTTACTTTTTTCGCCGGTGCTGCCGACAAGATCGGGGGCGAGGAACTGCCGATCCGGCCCAATTCGCTGGCCTATACGCGCCGCGAGCCGGTCGGTGTCGTGGGTGCAATTCTGCCGTGGAATTCGCCGATACTGCTGTATTCCTGGAAACTCGGGCCCGCGCTTGCGGCAGGGAATGCGATCGTGCTGAAACCCGCGGAGCAAACCCCGGTCAGCGCCATGGAACTGGCAAAGCTGATCGGGGAAGCCGGATTTCCGCCCGGTGTCGTCAACGTTGCGCCCGGCTATGGCGCAGTCGCAGGCGTTGGGCTGGCCGCGCATTCCGGAGTCAACAAGATTTCCTTCACCGGCAGTCATGCCACCGCCCGGAAAATCATGCAGGCCGCAGCAGGGAATCTGAAACGCCTGACCTTTGAATGCGGCGGCAAATCTCCGCACATCGTTTTTGCCGATGCGGATGTGGAACGCGCGCTTGTCGTGGCGACGCAGTCCGCCTTCCGTTCGACCGGACAATCCTGCTCGCTCGGTTCAAGACTGTTCGTTCAGCGGCCGCTTTATCCCGAATTCGTCGAGCGCATTGCCGAACGCGCACGGCGCATCCGTGTCGGGATGCCGCTCGACCGAAGCACGCATATCGGCCCGCAGACTTCGGCCGAACAGCTCGCGAAAACGCAGTCCTATATCGCGCTTGGCGAACAGGAAGGGGCGCGCCTCGTCGCCGGAGGCAGGCGGCCGAAGGGCTTTGACCGCGGCTATTTCATCGAACCCACGGTGTTTGCCGGAGTGGACAACCGCTCCCGCCTGGCCCAGGAGGAAATCTTCGGACCCGTACTCGCCGTCATTCCCTTCGATACGGAAGAAGAGGCGATCACGCTCGCCAATGACGTGGAATACGGCCTCGTGGCCGGACTGTGGACCTCCGACGTGTCGCGCGCGCATCGCGTTGCCGGTGCGCTCGAAGCCGGTCTCGTGACCGTCAACACCTTCCGCACCACGCATCCGATGCTGCCCTATGGCGGATACAAGATGAGCGGGCTCGGGCGCGAAAACGGGATGGAGGCGATCCATCATTATACCGAGCTGAAAACCGTGGTCGTGGATTTCGATCCTGCGCCGCCCTCCGACACGTTCGCGGAGTAGAGCTCTATTCGGCGGCCAGGCTCGTCCGGCGCCTTTTGCCCAGCTGCAGCGCGCGCAAACCCGGAATATCGAGAATCTGAATGGTCTCCGCGTCGATACGGCGAAGCAGTCCGTCGCGTTCGAGTTTGGCAATGGCACGCACGGCGGTTTCCCGCGCAATGCCGAGATAATCCGCCAGATCGAAGCGGTTGATCGGCAGGCGCAGTCGTCCGTCGCGCTCGTCAAAAAATTCCGGATGACGCAGAAAATCCAGCAGCAGAAACGCCAGGCGCTGATTCGTGCTTTGCTGCCCCAAAATCATGATCTGACGCTGCGCCTGCCGGAGGTCATAGGCCACCCGCACCAGCAGATTAAGCTGCAGCTGCGGCTCCTGCATCATGATGCGCACCATCTGCTGCCATGGAAAACGGTACAGCCGCACGGCCGACACGGTTTCCGCGGTGTTGGCATAAGCGCCGGCGTCCGGAAGTCCGAACAGATCGCCCGACACCATGAAGGCGAGGATCTGGCGCTGCCCGTTTTCCGCATGCCGGCTGATCCGGACAACACCTTCGTCGATGGCATAGACAAAATGCGAGTCCTCGCCTTCCGAAAATATCGTCAGGCCGCCGCGCCGGTACTCCAGAACGGTAGCGATTTCGCGCAGCCGGTCCTGTTCCTTGGGCGAGAGAAGATTTTCGATCTGCGACGGACGATCCGTTACACGGTCAAAGCTCCGTGCACGGATTTCAGGCGCGGTTCTGGCTGGACGTTTGCTTGCCGGTGTCATCGATTTGACGCATTATTACCGGCACCCTGTCAACGCCGGCAAAAGATTTTTTCCAGATCTGTGACTATAGTCACGGCAGGCCATGACCTGTTGATCTATCCTTTCAGGCGTTCGGGCAGCGGTTGCAGAACAGAAGCGCCTCCCCGGCATTTGCTTCATCGGCCGCAGCCGCTCCCGAATTTGACCGATCGCTTCTGGAGAAGCGCAAACCGATGGGCGTACGCGCCGTTCGACGCCTGAACTCAAGCACAAGAGGAGCTGCAGGGGCAATTCACATGCGCTATCGCACGATTCTATTCAAATCTGCCGTTTGTTTCACCGTCATTCTGGTTTCGGCGTGCGCTTCGAAAGAGAAGCCCGCGCCCGTTACAGCCGCCGCTGCACCGGTGGTTCCGTCTGCGCCGCCCCCGGCGCCACCCCCACGCTACACGCCCCCCCCGGCCCGCGTAGCCGCGCAACCCGCAATTCTCCCAGGCAGTCTCAAGGACTTCCAGGTCAATGTCGGCGATACCGTCTATTTTTCTTTTGATTCGTCCAATCTGGATGATACCGCGCGGTCGGTACTGCAGAAACAGGCGGCATGGCTGCAGCGCTATCGCAACGTCACGGTCCAGGTTCAGGGCAATGCCGACGAACGCGGAACGCGTGAGTACAATCTTGCACTCGGAGCGCGGCGCGCATCATCCGCGCGCGAATATCTCGTCAGCCTCGGCGTTGCGCCGGGACGTCTTGACACGATCTCCTACGGCAAGGAGCGGCCCGTCTGCCCGGAATCCACTGAGGCCTGCTGGGCGCAGAATCGCCGGTCCGTCTCGGCGATTTCGGGAGAAAACAGCCCCAACGTCGCGATGCGGTAACGCCCGCGCAACAGCTCTGCACCACAAGGGCCGGCGAATTGTTCGCCGGCCTTTTTTATTTGAGCGGCTCGTACCGAGTATCCGGGCCGGCGCTTTCGGCCACGGCCCTGCCCTCCCGGACCAGTTTTATCAGATGGGCCAGCACATTCCGTTCGGCCGCACGCCGCAACCGCGCATCCAGCCCGGGATAGACATGCTCCACGATGGCGGGAATCGCCGTCGTTCCTGCCGCCAGCGTGGCAAGAATTTCGGCCTCCCGGGCCAGGCGGTGCCGCAGAAGCGCCGATACATATGCCTTCGGATTGCGGATCGCGCCGCCATGGGTGGGCCAGTAAATGCGATCGTCGCGCGAAAGCAATTTTTCCAGGCTGGCCATATAAGCCGTCATGTCTCCATCCGGCGGCGCGACAACCGTGGTTGACCAACCCATCACGTGATCGCCGCTGAACAGCGCCTGCTCCTCCCTGAGCGCATAGCAGAGGTGGTTCGAGGTGTGGCCGGGCGTGTGCACGCATTCGAATGTGAAGCCTTTTCCCTTGAGCACGTCCCCGTCGCGCAGCACGATATCCGGAGCAAACCCGTGGTCCGCTCCTTCCTCGACTTCGGCTCCGCCATTATCCGGATGCGGACCTGACCCGCAGGATGGTGCGCCCGTCCATTCCTGCACCACGCGTGCTGCCGGCGAATGATCGCGGTGCGTATGGGTCACGAGGATGTGGCTGACCTCTTTCCCCCGCAACGCCCTCCGCAGATTTTCGAGATGCACGGGATCATCCGGACCCGGATCGATCACCATGACTTGATCGCTTCCGATAATGGCCACGCCCGTGCCGCGGAAGGTGAACGGTCCGGGATTGGGCGCCAGGATTCGGGTGATCAAAGGACTGACCGTCACCGGTTCTCCGTAAGTTGCCTGAAAACTCCGGTCGAAGAGCAACTCCATCTTCGGTTCAGTTTCCGCCACGGGTCTTCACCGGAGCCTTTGTGAGTTGAAGGGCAACGGCGCGGAACCCGGAGCGTTGTTGTTTCGAGACCAAGACGGGAGACCCCCTATGTTAGGTTGGGCAATAACCTTCTTGATCCTCGGTCTCATCGCTGCGGTGTTCGGGTTCACCGGCATCGCGGGTGCAGCGATCGGGATTGCGAAGATCCTGTTCTTCGTATTCCTGATCATCTTCGTGGTCATGCTCCTCATGAGCTTTGGCCGCGGCCGGGGACCAGTGCCGTAATGGAATGGGCGCTGTTTGCGCCTTTGGAAAAGCCGTCGCCCAGAACAGGTGGCGGCTTTTTCGTTTTCGCGCAACCGCGAGGCGGCGGCAAGGAACCCCGGCAGGTGGCCCAAGTTATTTCATTCGGGAGGGCGCAAGGAGGTTGAACTCATGCGCCTGAAAAGGGAAACCGCGCCGGGATCCATCAGAAAGCCGGGATACACCAGAAAAACCGGGCTGCTACTGGCGGTCACTGCCGGGCTCGCGCTGAGCACAGCGCCGGCTTTCGCAGAGGCTTATCAGCTGGATTACAAAGTCTCGCATTCGAAATACGGAAACATTGGCACGTACAGCAATATTGTCGATGTCGAGGGGCCAACCACGACGGTTACGACAAAGCTCGATATTCAGGTTCGCTTTATCGGAATTACGGCTTACCGGCAAACTGCAGAACGGGTGGAAAAGTGGCAAAACGGCCATCTCGTTTTCCTGCATGGCCTGACGACGACCAATGGCAAACCGTCGGAGGTGAATGGCACAGCGCAGGGCGATCATGTTCAGATCACCACTGCAAAAGGAGCCGAAGAAGCCCCTGCCAATGTCCGGGTTGCCAATCCGTGGTCGCCGCTGGTCCTCAATGGCGACACCATCGTAACCCCCGATGATGGGACCATCAGCAAGGTCCAGGTCAGTGCTCCGCAGGACACGACCGTCGCAACCGGCAACTCCAGCGTGCCGGCAAAGCTTTACAACATCGATCTGGTCGGACTGAAAAAAAGCTACCAGGTGTGGCTGGACAACTCCGGAACCCCCGTCAAGTTCGACATGGCCGGCGACGAGGGCACGGTTACGTTCACGCTCCAGTCGAAGACTCCCGTCAATCCGGTGGTTGCGAGCAGCGCCGCACAAACGGCATCGCTGGCCATGGCCATGCCGGGTGAGGCGAGCCATTCGGACAGTGTCCCCGGGGCGAGCGACACACCCTGACAGCAAAGGGGGAATTGTTGCTGGCGAATGGCCGGGCCAACGCGCCCGGCCATTATCGTTTCAGCGTCGCATCGCCGGCCATGCCGAGTTATGGCAATGTCGTGGACGCATGGGACAGACCAACAGCTATATCGGCAGTCCGGTAAACCGCATCGAAGACGAGCGCTTTCTGCGCGGCTGCGGCACATTCACCGATGATCTGAACCGTCCGGGACAGTGGCATGCGGCGGTCATTCGAAGCCCCGTCGCGCATGGGCGGATCATCGGTCTCGATGCGTCACACGCGGTCATGATGACTGGGGTATGTGCCGTCATCTCAGCGCGCGATATCGGTGATCCCATTCCGCTGATCCCGTTTCGCCGTCCCAATCCGGCGATTGAGCCTTTTGCGCAACCGGTGATCGCGCGCGATGTCGTGCGTTATGCGGGGGAACCGCTGGGGCTCGTGCTGGCGGAGACACCCGAACGGGCCCAGGACGCGGCCGGCGCAATCACAATGGACATCGAGCCACTGGCTCCTGTGCTGAGCCGCGATGCTGCGTTCGGCGGCCGGGTTCGGCTGTTTGGCGATGCGGGGAATTGTGCCTGTGTTTTCAGCGCGACGAAGGGTGACGCGGCGGCTGAATTCGCCTCGTCACACCGGGTCGTCCGCGGCGCGTTTCGGGTGCAGCGCGTCACCGCCATGCCAATGGAGCCGAGGGCGCTGCTGGCCGAATGGGATCATTCGCGACGGAACCTGACTGTCTCGGGCGCGGCCAAGCTGCCCTTTTTCAACCGCCGCGCACTCGCTGCAATGATGAAACTTCCGGAAAGCGGCGTGGATTATGTCGAATACGATGTCGGCGGCGGTTTCGGCGCGCGTGGGGAATTCTATCCCGAGGACTACCTGGTCGCCTTCGCGGCGCGCAAATTCGGACGTCCGGTGAAATGGACCGAAGACCGGCGTGAACACTTTCTTTCGATTGCCCATGCGCGGGAAACGGAATGCGATATCGAACTCGCGATGGATGAAAACGGGTGCATCCGCGCGCTGCGTGGGGACATCTATGCCGATATCGGCGCCTATGTCCGTCCGAACGGCATGACGCCGGTGCGCAACGCGGCGCATTTTTTCTCCGGCCCATATCGTGTGCCGCATATCGATTTGCACTCGCATGCCTTTGTCAGCAACAAGGTTCCCTCCGGCACCTATCGGGGACCCGGCCGGTTCGAAAGCTGCTTCTTCATGGAGCGCCTCCTGGAATTGGCTGTCGCGCAATTCGGGTTTGACCCGCTGGAATTGCGCCGCCGCAATTTGCTGCGCGCCGGCGAAATGCCATACCGGCTGGCCTTGCTCGAGCCCAATGACGGATTCGGCGTGACCTCCTGCGACAGCGGCGATTATGTGGAAACCTTCGAACGCTGCCTCGAAGAATTCCGCTGGAGCGACAAAGCCGGAATTCAGGGCAAAACAATCGACGGGCGCTCCCACGGGATTGGCGTTGCCTGCTTCATCGAGGGCGGCGGTTCCGGCCCGCGTGAACATGTCCGCATCGACATATCTCCTCCCGGGCAAGTCGTGTTGCGCGTGGGGTCATCGGCTGTGGGTCAGGGAATTGAAACCATTTTCGCGCAAATCGCCGCCGACGCGCTCGAACTGCCGATGAGCCGGATCCGCGTCGAACACGGTTCGACCACCCTGCTTGCCGAGGGATTTGGCTCCTATGGCTCACGTTCCACGGTGATGGGCGGTAGTGCGATCATGCTGGCCGCAGAAAAACTGCTGGCGCAATTTCGAATCATCGCAGCAAAGGAACTCGATACAGCGCCCCAGTCGTTGACGGTTTCTGGCGGCGCCGCCGGTGCTCCGGATGGCCGCTCCGTGTCGCTGCTCGATTGCAGCCTCTCCGCGGAGGCAAGCTTCTCGAATGGCTCCAGGGCCACCTACTCCTACGGAACGGCGGCCGTGCATGTCGCGGTGGACCGGGAAACCGGACAAGCCGAAGTGCTGGACTACACGGTCTGCGACGATGTGGGCCGGATTATCAATCCGCACACGCTGCATGGTCAGGTGATCGGCGCGGCCGTTCAGGGTCTCGGCAGCGTGTTCAGCGAAGAACTGCGCTATGACGACAGCGGACAATGCCTCACCGCGTCGCTCGCGGATTACCTCGTGCCGACGGCCTGCGATTATCCGCGCCTGACCGCGATCTCGCTGGAAAATCATCCGTCTCCGAACAATCCGCTGGGCGTCAAGGGCGCCGGCGAAGGCGGCATTATTCCAGTGGGCGGCGCCGTAGCCAATGCGGTTTCAAACGCGCTCGGAATCAGACTTTGCGAACTCCCCCTCACGCCAGACCGCCTGTGGGCGCTTATCCGGAACGATCAGTCCTGATCGCGCCGGGCAAACCAACATCGGCCAGGTAGTTCTCGAATGCGTCAGCTTCGTTTGCGCCGAGGATCGCGCCGATATAGCCATCGGGCCGGATCAGGAAACACCCGCCTGGCGACGGCATGTATGCCGCCGCAAAATGTCCGCCCTCATCGATCAGGTCACATCCTGCGCCGATTTTGTGGACATGCAGGTTTTGCTGCGGTGCTACTCTGAAACCGTCCGTTCCATGAGAAAGCAGCGTCCAGTGCGTTCCACGGAACAGATCGAACAGCCGGCGCACCTGCCCTGCGGCGCCCCGTAACGGAGCGTCGGACGCTCTGTCGCCGGCATGCACACCGCCCGGCCGCTCAGGCTTCTCGAGTGCCAGGGATGAACCCGGATACCCGAGGTCGAGCTGCCGAACTTCGCGGCCGCGTTGCATTTCCCCGCGTTTGGCGGAATCAAGCAGCCTGGTTGCGAGACCGAGCATGCCTGCAGCAATCGGCCGGCGTTCTTCCTCATAGCTGTCGAGCAGCCTGTCCGGGGCTCCGGAGAGGACGGCAGCAAGTTTCCAGCCGAGATTATATGAGTCCTGTACGCTGGTGTTCAGGCCCTGGCCCCCGGTCGGTGGGTGAACATGCGCGGCATCGCCAACCAGAAAACCCCGGCCGACGCGATAATGGTCGGCCAGTCGCGCGTTCATGTGGAAAGCCGAAGCCCATGACACGCATTGGACATGGATGTCATTGCGTCCCGTCCGCTCCGCCACCATTCTGGTCAGGGCTTCTGCGGACAAATCGATTTCGCCTTCGAGCGGAATCGGCGCCTGCAACTGAAACAGGTCCGTGTCGGCGAGCGGGCACAACGATATCTGTGCGTTCATCGAGCCTTCGCTGAAGCGATGCCATGCGTCGCGCCCTCCACTTTGATTTCCCCTGTCACTCTTTCTTTACCTTATTTTCCCACCTTTCTCTTTCGCGACACATAACATCACTTCAGCTAAATCTCTATTAACTCACACAGTATCCGTCTCTCCCTCTCACCGACACTACCTTCTTCAGTTACAAACGCCTATTCCTCTCAAATCTAAATCAACACCTACAACTGAAACAGTTCCATGTCATCTAGCTCTCACAACTATATCTTTGCTTTCATCTAGCCTTCTCTAAAACTATACCATACGTCTCTCCCTATACCTATCAGAACCACATCTACAACTACCTATCTCACTCCTAGCTTCTTACCTCTTAAATCAACATCTATCTCACACCTTTTGAAACTACTACCACCATCTACACCACAATAGCTATCACTAACCTCCTATCCCCACTTAACCTCTCATTACGTACACCACTCACAACCAAAACTATCCTTACCCTCTATCTCTTCATACCATAACACCACAACTTCACACTCTTACCCTCCACATTATATCCCCACAAACACTCACCACTCTATCTACCAATATTCTACTCTCACACACACAACATCACTACAACAACTCAACCACAAATCCCCCCTCTCCACACACCCTTCACAATCGGCGCCTGCAACTGAAACAGGTCCGTGTCGGCGAGCGGGCACAACGATATCTGTGCGTTCATCGAGCCTTCGCTGAAGCGATGCCATGCGTCGCGCCCGAGACCGGTCAGAACCACATCGGCAACGACCGAGCGGACTCCGAGCGTCTTGCCGGGGAAATCAACGTCGAGGGCACGCCGTGTGAAGCTGCGGCCGCCATCGGCACCGACGAGATAGCGGGCACGGACAGCTTTGGTCCCGTGCGTGGCCGCCACATGCGCGGTTACGCCGGCTTTATCCTGTTCGAACCCAACCAGTTCCCAGCCAAACACGGGCTTTTGCCCCAATTCGGCCAGCCGCTCGCGCATAGTGCCTTCAGTCAGGAACTGCGGCACCATCAGGGGAAGGTGATACGGCTCGGCAGGAGTCGGATTTGCATCCTGGAAGATCTCCAATTCCACATGATTTCCCTCCGCACGATATTCCCGCTGGGGCGGATAAAGGCCGCCGGCTGCAGCAATCCGGTCGAGGATACCGAGATCTTCGAATACCTCCTGTGTTCGCGGCTGGATACCCTTGCCGCGCGAGCCGCGGAACGGGCCGTCCGCCTTCTCGATCAGGAGGAATGGAACGTCCCGTCTTGCCAGATCAATTGCCAGTGTCAGGCCGGCCGCACCCGCTCCGCAGATCAGCACATCGACTGCGAAGTCTTGTGCGCTCTCAGGAGCGGGATCTTGCGCCGTCACACGGGTTTCAGCGGCTGATGCGGCTCACCTGGCAGTTCCGCGCGTATGACATCGCCTGGCCGCACTTCACCGCCCGCGATCACAATTCCCATGATGCCGCTCTTGCGCATGACATGGCCGTCGGGCCGTTTCTCGAGCAGCGCGCCCATCAGCCCGGGACGAAAGGCATCGATCTGACGGCAGGGATTGCGCAGCCCCGTCACCTCCACGACCGCGTCGCGCCCCAGATGCAGGCGCGTTCCGGCGGGGAGATCGAGCAGCTTCAACCCGCGGGTCGTGACGTTTTCACCAATGGCGCCCGGATAGAGGCTGTAGCCGGCCGGCGCCAATTCGTCGAACAGCTCCGAATGGATAAAAAGCACCTGGCGGAGATTCGGCCGCGACGGGTCTTCGCGCACCCGCACCCGATGTTTCACCGTCGCCCCCGCATGCGCATCATCGCGCACGCCCAGCCCAGCGATCAATTCGATCACCGGCTGATTTTCCTTGCTGAACTTGTGTTCGCCGTTCCGGCTGACTGCGATTACCTGCCCCTGCATGGCCATTCCCCGCCTGCTTCGTCCGGGTTGTAACGCATCCGGCGTCTTCGGCGAATTCAAAATGACCGCTGATGACGGGCGGGAACCTGCTTCTCCACGCGCAAACCCCGGCTGAAATTCGCCACCGCGCGATGGGCGTCCTCGAGGTCGCGCGCCATGCGTTCGCGGTAATAGGCAAGTACGGCTCCGCAGCCGGTACAGGTCAGCCGGTCATTCGCGAGCAGCCAGCCGATCGGCTTTGCCGTAATGCCGCCGCAATCAGGGCAATAGACGGGCCATTCATCTCTGTTGTCGAACATCATCGCACCCGATGTCCCCCTGACAGCGCCAGCCCAATTTACACAGAAACCCGCGCGGTGCGAAACTGCGGTTTGCGCGCTACCGTCAAGCCCGCGCAACCGAAGGGGATGCATCATGAAACGCGGTTCGCTGTTGTCCTACGTCGTAGTCGCCCTCGCGGCTGTCATTGTGTCAGCTCCAGCCGGCTTGTGGTTTTCGCCAATCATTACCGGGGTTCACGCGGCGGAAAATGGCGGGGGCAACACAGTGCTCCTGACGCAACCGCTCGCCGATCTGCCGGGGCGGGAAGTTCGCATGACGCTGCTCGAACGCGACCCGCTGGTGGCCAGCGCTCCGCACCGTCATCCCGGTCATTACACATTCGGTTATGTCGTCGAGGGGACTTATGAGTTCGGCATCAACGGCCAGCCGGCCCGCGTTCTGCATGCGGGCGACGTGTTTTTCGAGCCACCCGGCGCGCTTCATTCAACTTCGCGCAATCCGAGCCCCGACAAGAAACTGAAGATCGTGATCTTCATGGTGGCCGACCGGAACAACCCAAGCACGGTACCGGAACCGGTGTCGGCCAAACCCTGACCTTCTTCCACTGAAAGACAAGCAGAATGCCCTGGTATGATTATCTGATGTGCTTTTTCGGCGGTACCTTTGTCGCGAATTTCGTACCCCATTTCGTGCGCGGCATAACCGGGACGCAGTTTCCGACCCCCTTCGCAAATCCTCCGGGCCGCGGAATGTCGCCCCCGGCAGTGAATGTCCTGTGGGCGCTCGTAAACCTGATCGGGGGCATTCTGCTGCTTGAGTTCGGCGAATTCTCCGTCGGCATGTGGCAGCTGCTTGTCACCGCCTTTTTGGGTTTTGCACTGATGGCCCTGCTGCTCAGCCGGGTTTTCGATACAAGGGAGATGGAGGCGACGTACCCTTCGCAAAAGACAACCGCCGTGGCCAGGCCCCCTGTCGCCGGGAGTCCTGTCGATAAACCGCCCGCCGACAAACCGCCGGTTGAAAAGCCGGCGGTCGAAAAGCCTGCCGCAGAGAAGCCTGCGTCCAGGGACATGCGCTCAGGTCTGTAAGCGGTTGGCTCCGCCGCGGCCGTATCGTCCGGCGTTCCCGCATCACCTGTCGCGTGTGAATGTTTTCCGTATCCACGCAAAGCTTAAGGTGATTTTGTCGGGTTGACCACCGCGGCCTCCGCCGATATGCACAAAGCAAAACCGGTGGCCGGAATCACAGTCCTTCAGGATTTTCAGTTGAGCAGCTCAGCCCAGTCTCCCGCCCCGCCCAGATCCTTCGTCGCGCTTCAGAATCCCGCCTACCGGGCCTATCTCGCGTTCAACGTGCTCGCGATGATGGCCGATTCGATCGAGCATGTGATCACGTACTGGATCGCATTCCAGAAGTTCCACTCGCCGGCGCTCGGCGGATTTGCGGTGCTCTCGCACTGGCTGCCATTCCTGCTGTTTGCCACTTCCATGGGTGGACTTGCGGACCGTCTCGATCCGCGGCGCCTTGTGCAGATCGGCATGGGCCTGTTCATGTTCTGCTCGCTCGCCTGGTCGGTGCTGTTTTTGACCGGCCGGCTGGAAATGTGGCACGCGGCATTGTTGCTCACGATCCACGGCACGGCTGGAGTATTCTGGGCGCCGCCAAGCCAGGTTCTGATCCACGACATTGTGGGCGGGACCAGGCTTTCGAGCGCAATTCGCATGATGGCGACGTCGCGCTATCTCGGACTGCTCGCGGGTCCTGCCGTCGGTGGAGGATTGCTTCTTCTGCTCGGTCCGACGCCGGGGCTGATGCTGAATGCGATTTTCTATCTGCCGCTTATCGTGTGGCTGTGGAAAGCGCCTTACGGCCCCCGCTTCCGCAAGGGAGAGCCGTCCCGGGCGCCAGCGGTCCGCGGATTTGCCGATATTTTGGACACCGCACGGGCGGTTTCCGGTCACCCGATCATTTTTCCCATGATCCTGCTTTCGGGTACGGCCGCTTTGATCGTGGCCAATGCCTATCAGGCGCAGATGCCGGAATTCGGCCGCGATCTGGGGCACGGCGATGCAGGGATGTTCTACAGCGCGCTTCTGGCAGCCGATGCCGCCGGCGCCCTCACGGGGGGCATTCTCCTCGAAATACGCGGTCTCAATCCCGATGCCAGAACCGCGTTTATCTTCGCAATGCTCTGGTGCTGCGCGATCTGCGCCTTTGCGCTTTCGGGCTATTATCCGGTGGCTCTTGCCCTGCTGTTTGCCGCCGGATTCCTCGAATTGTCGTTCAATTCCATGGCCCAGAGCCTGGTGCAGATCCACGCGCCTCCGGGCATTCGCGGGCGGGTCATCGGGCTTTACAACATGGCGGCGCTGGGCTTGCGCGCCTTCTCGGGGATAACCGTTGGGCTGGCCGGAAGCCTGATCGGCATCCATGGTTCGCTGTCGATCAGCGCCGCTGTGCTGCTCCTGCTGCTGATCGGGCTCTTTTCGCGGGTTGCGCCGCGCATGCGAACCGCGCCCGGCGAATAGGCTTCACGCAGAGCGTCGCGCGGCAGTAGATTAAGCCGCCTTCACCGGATAACGGGATGAGAGCCCTTTACGCTGCGATTTTGGCCTGTGCGGCAATGGCTGTCTCCGCTGCCGCTGCGCAGCCGGATTTTTCCGGCCGGGATCCACACTGGATCCGCGATGACACCTCCGGATGCTGGGCCGCAAATCCCGACCCCGAACCGCTGGAAAGCATCACCTGGTCCGGGCAGTGCGCGGACATGCTGCTCAGCGGCCCGGGGATTCTCAACTGGTATCTCGACGGCAGGCCCATCGGGCGCGACGAAGGCAATTTCGCCCACGGCGAATTATCCGGCCACGGAAAGATCACTTTTGCCGACGGCGCCAGCTTCGAAGGCGAGTTTCCCGGCCGCGGCGTGCTCACGCTCCCCGGCGGCAACCGGATCGATGCGGTTTCGGTGAAGGAATCGGCCGGCTGGAGCATCGAACAGGCCCGATAGCAACCGCGTCATTAGTTTTTTCGGCGCCGAAATCGCCGCTCGCCGGATTCCACGATCTTCCCTGCGCGTCGCGGGCCGCTGAGTCCGGTGCTTCGGAACTGCTTGCCGTGCTGCCGGTTGTATTCCCGGAAGAACTCGATGATTTCATCGATCAGGTGCGGCTTCAGGCTTTTCAGCGACGTCTCGTCCGAATGGCTGTGCGCATGGCATGCAACGGCGACCAGGCGATCGTTTTCCTTCCAGCCACCGCCCCGCTCCTTCTGCTCTGCGCGTATCGCGCCAATCAGACGGGCACGGATGATCGCGAGCGGAATCGACGGCTCATCCATCAGGACGAGCACATCCAGCGGGTCGCCGTCATCGGCCAGTGTGGAGGGAATGAAACCGAAGTCGTACGGAAAACTCATGCCTTCCGGCAGCATGCTCGCGAGAAGAAGAGTGCCGCATTCGGGTTCGTAACGATATTTGTTGCGGCTTCTTCGCGGTGTCTCGATCACCACGCGAAAATCGCCGCTCGACGCGTCGCGGCAGGGCAGTTCGGTCAGGAGAGGAGGGCGTTTCTGCGGCACCGTGTTTCCCATGCCCCCGTCAGCGATGCAAAACGCGCGGGAGTCGCACTCCGTTCCCCCGGCAAAGCCGCAGCATCGGAACACCGTGTTTTCCGGATAATCAGCATACGGAACCGTATGGCGGAAGGAGGCGTTTACGCCAAGGTTCCAGGGCCTCGGCCCAATGTGAACCCCCGGTTGAAACCGGAATGCGCCGCAAAACGGCGCCAAAACGGGGGAAAGCGCGGGGTTTCCCATTTTCGGGCCGCACTTTCCCAAAACAGGATTGGTGGAGAGAAGGCGATGAGCAGTCGTATGGTGATCCGCAAAGTGGACAACTGGTTACGGTCGCGTCCCGGCGAATGTTATTGCGACGACTGCATCACGCGGCTGCTGGCCAGCGAAGAGCGCAAGGACATCCAGCGCGTCACCAGCATTCTGAGCAACGGGCACAACCCCGATTTCAGCAAATATCCCGGACGCTGCGACGGCTGCGGCGGTTCCACCCTCGTCACCATCGCCAGTCCGAACCTTAGCTGGGCCATATAAAAAACCCGCGCCGCCGTCGAGGCAGGCGCGGCCGGGCGTTCTCCTCTCCTCGCGCGCAACGCAGGTGGGAGAGGAACACGACCGCTTATTTTTCGGAATTGAGCCAGCGCATGATGCCGGCGGCGACAAAGGCGCCTGCGAGCTGCGCGAGGACGAAAGCCGGCGCATCGATGGGCCTGATTCCGGCAAATGTATTGCTGGCCGTGCGCGCGAGAGTCACGGCCGGATCTGCAAAAGAAGTCGAGGCGGTAAACCAGTAAGCGGCCGTGATATAGGCGCCAACCGCAGCGGCGACCGCCGGCAGGCTTTGGCGGGCGCTGCCCAGAATCACGACCAGCAGGCCGAAAGTGGCAACGCCTTCCGCCCACCATTGATGCGGTCCGGTGCGCGGATGTTGCGAGGCAAAAAACAGCGATTTGCCGAACATCGCGTGAGCCGCCGCAACGCCTGCGAACGCGGCCATGATCTGGGTACAGATATAAGCGGCCGCATCGCTCCACGGCATTTTCCGGCTTGAAGCGAATACGAGACTGACGGCCGGGTTGAAGTGTGCGCCGGAAACCGGACCGAACACCAGAATCAGCACATAAAGCGCGGTCCCGGTGGCGATCGAATTTGCCAGAAGGGCGATGGCGGCATTTCCGCCGGCGAGCCGTTCGCCCATGATGCCGGAGCCAATGACGGCGGCCAGCAACAGCCCGGTGCCCAATGCCTCCGCCGCGAGCCGCCGGGCCAGCGTCACTGCGTTCTTCCGATCTCATCAAGTTTCTTTTGCAGACTCAGTCTGTCGAGCTTCGCCATCGGCAAGCTCGCGAAAATCCCGATGCGATTGGACAAACGGCGAAACGCAGCGGAAAATATTTGGCGTTTCTTTTCCTCACTGCCTTCAAATGCGGATGGATCTTCCAAACCCCAGTGTGCGGTCATGGGTTGGCCCGGCCAGACCGGGCAGACCTCCTTCGCCGCGTTGTCACAGACCGTAAAAACGAAATCGAGTTGGGGCGCACCCGGCCTGGCAAATTCATCCCAGTTTTTGCTGCGCAGTCCCTCAGTCGGCATTCCCGCGCGCAGTATGCAGTCAAGCGCGAATGGATTGGGCTGACCGGCGGGATGGCTCCCGGCGCTGTAGCCCCGGAAACGCCCGCGGCTCACCGAAAGATTGTTGATGATCGCCTCGCCCATAATGCTGCGCGCCGAATTATGCGTGCACAGGAACAGGACATTGTACACGTCCTTTTCCGCTGCCATGTCCTTCGCTCCTATCGCCCGGCCTGTTTGATCATGACGAACGGCCGGCCGCGCGGCGGGCCGGTTTGCGCGGAACCGGGCGGCCCGCCGGGGCGGCGCATGCCGCGGCATTACCGCCGCAGCAGTTCTCGGTGAGAAAGCCGATGAGCGCATTCATGACCGGGAAGTTCGCGGCATAAACCAGCGAACGGCCCTGGCGCCTGACGGTGATCAGACCCGCATGGCGCAATTGCGCCAAATGAAAGGACAGCGTCGGTCCGGCAACGCCCAGCGCTCCTGCGAGATCGCCCGGACAAAGCCCTTCCGGGCCAGCCTGAACCAGAGCCCGGAACACCGAAAGGCGGTTTTCCTGTGCCAGAGCGGCCAAGGCATCCACAGCAGCGTTTAATTTCATTATTCCATTATTATGGAATTATGAAACTACTGCAACAGCACGCAGCTAATCACCTCCATGGCCGGGCTCCGACCCGGCCATCCAGTAGGCGCAAGTCGCCGCACCGATAATTCACTCACCGCGCGGACGCGCTGGTGGCCAGGTGGCCGGGTCAAGCCCGGCCACAAGCAAGCCCGGCCATGGAGAGAGCTAACCGCCGCCGTCGCTGACCGCGTTATTCGCCAACCCGCTGATCTGCACGTCATAGCCAAACGGATCGGTCATGTGCAGGCTGAACATTCCGCCGTCACGGACGTTTTCGACGCCCATCGCCTTCAGCTCCGCCTTGGCGCGCTCGCGATCGAAATCCGCCACCGTATAGGCCATGTGATCGACCAGGTTTGTCGCTTTGGGGCGCTGGACTCCGGTCGTGCCGATGGTCCCGTTGAGATCGCGCGTGCGGCAGATCAGGAAGGTCGGGCCGACATCTTTCGCGGTAACGCCAAAAGGCTGCTCGCCCATTTTCCCGAACGGCAGATTCACGTTATGGCCGTCGTCATTGACCTGTTCCATGTTGAACACCTTGGAATACCAGTCGGCGGCCTGGCGGTAATTGGGGTTGGTGTAGGAAATGTGATTGACGGCGGCGCACTTGATTCCGGTGCCCGCGGCGGCCTGCGCGGCAGTGGCCGATGTGGCGGTTACGGCCAGAGTCAGCGCCTCGATCAGGCGGCGCCGGCTGATCCTGCCCTGCTCGAATTCGTCCAGTTTTACGGCGGCAAAAGCTTCCATGGTTATTCTCCTTACTTTCTCCAGGCGTTTTCGCCGACGATCGAGGCCAGCTGCACCTGATAATTGTAGGGATCAAAGACGTTGATGCTGTTTCCGCCGGGATTGCGGTCCACCGGCTTTGTTCCGGCGGCTTTCAATGACGTCATCAGCCTGTCGTCGTTCCAGTTCGGGATGGTGTAGCAGATGTGATCGACCTGCGACTTCCCCGGTTGGCGCGACTGATTGGCGCCGAAATTCCGCGCCACGACAAATGCGCCGCCCGTGCCCGCCTCCGGCCCGAACGCGAGATTGGCGCGATTCTTTCCGTTGTCGTTCACGACCTGCATCCCGAGGACGGAGGAATAATAATCCCGCGCCTTGGTGTAATCCGCGCAGGAATAGGAAATATGATTGACGCCCAGCATTTTCATGCCACGTGCGGGCGCGGCCTTCGCGGCATCTCCGGCGCCATAAACAACCGCGGCGAGCGCAATCGCTTCACAAAATTCCCGTCTCGATATTTTTCCGGCCTCGAAGTCTTTCACGAGCCCGGCGATGAACTTCTCCATGGGCTTCTCCCTCCCAGCGTAAAGTGTCGTGATCATAGCCGGTTTGCGGGCTTGGCGTAAGCTCATCGCTGGCACGCGCCGCCAACCCTCGGTCCGGCGAAAAATTTGAATCAAACACACCATAAGCTCAAGCCGACGCTTTGCCGGTGGTTGATGCTGCTGTCTCATTTGTCAGTTTTTCTTGAAATTAAAAATCTCCCGCAATATGTGAGGCTTGACGGGGCTGCCAAGGTTCGAGAGCGAGAATCCGGGATGTCAGAAAGGCATGCGGAATTGAAACTGCGGGCCAGGATGTTCACGCAGGAAGCACGGGCTTCAATGGAGTTGGCAGAAAACGCGAAAACCGATGAACACCGGGCGGAGTATCTCAGAATTGCGGTGGAGTGGCTGAAGCTGGGTAGCGAAGTCCATGCGATACTGGAGCTCGCAGAGATGGGGCCAGCCGGCTGACGAACCCGGATTCGCCGCAGTTGCGTCCCTTATACGCACTTCGGAACCAAACCTGCCGCCGCACGTTTGCGGGACGTATATCCTTGGAAAATTAAGATGATTACTGACGCCACGGCCGTGCTTGAGGCGCTTCCGGTGGCGCTCTACCTCACGGACGCCGATGGCCGGCTGACCTATTACAACGACGCCGCCGCCGAATTCTGGGGCTGGCGGCCGCCACTCGGTCAGTTCTGGTGCGGTTCCTTCCGCATTTACACCCCCGACGGTGCGCCGCTGCCGCATGAAGAGTGCCCCATGGCGCAGACGCTGAAGACCGGCGTGCCCGTTCGTGGCGTCCGCGCCGTCGCGGAAAGGCCCGACGGCACCCGCGTGCCTTTCATGCCCCACCCCTCGCTGCTGCGCGATGAATCCGGAAATATCACCGGCGCACTGAACCTGCTCTATGACCTGACCGAGCGTTCAACCACGGAATCCCGCCTGGCCTCCATTGTTGCGTCTTCCGACGACGCCATCGTCAGCAAGACCCTCGAAGGCATCGTCACCTCGTGGAACAAAGGCGCGGAGCGCATCTTCGGATATACCCCCGCGGAAATGATCGGACAGCCGATCACGCGCATCATTCCGCCCGAACTCCACCACCAGGAAACCTACATTCTCTCCAAACTTCGCAAGGGCGAGAGGATCGATCATTTCGAAACCGTGAGGGTTGCGAAGAACGGCCGCCGGGTGGACGTGTCGCTGACCGTGTCGCCGTTGCATGATGAAACCGGCCGCGTGATCGGTGCATCCAAGATTGCCCGCGATGTCAGCGAACGCAAAGAGGCGGAGCGGGTGCAACGCCTGCTGATCGATGAACTGAATCACCGGGTGAAGAACACTCTGGCCACGGTTCAGGCGATTGGCCGCCAGTCATTGGCGCATGCCCACACCGAGCGCGAATTCGTCGATTCCTTCACCTACCGGATTCAGGCGCTCGCAAAATCGCATTCGCTGCTGACCGAATCGCGGATGCAGGGCGCGTCGCTGCGCGATCTGATCGAGGAACAGGCGATGACCGGCGCCGCAGCCGGGCGCATCTCATGCTCCGGCCCCATGCTGCACCTCGACGCGCAGCGCACGATCCATCTGGGCCTTATCCTGCACGAACTCGCTTCCAATGCCCGCCGCCACGGCGCGCTTTCCAACAGCATCGGCAGTGTCGCCATCACCTGGGAAGTGAGGACAGGCGCCGGGCGGGTCCTGGTCCTGAACTGGGAAGAATCCGGCGGGCCGATGGTCCGTAACCAGAGCGAATCCGGCTTCGGCACCAAACTGGTCCATCAGACGGCGCTCAGTTATGGAGGCAATGCGCAGATCGATTTCCGCGCCGGAGGGGTTCTGTGCCGGCTCGAACTACCACTGCCCGCTTCCGAACATGCCGACATTGACCTGCGGAAAAGACCCGAAGCGGAGATCACGCTGTTTCCGGGGATGCAGGACGAGACGTCGCTCGCGCTGCGCGGCAAACGGATTCTCGTCGTGGAAGACGAGCCGCTGGTCGCAATCGATATCCGCGCCTGTCTCGCCTCCGCGGGATGCGAAGTCGTCGGACCGGCCGCGACGGTTCCCGAGGCCAAAGTTCTCATCGAAAATGGCAATTTCGACGCCGCGCTGCTCGATCTCAATCTCGAAGGCCTTACATCGGACGAGCTGGCGCAGGCGCTGACGCGCAAAAACATCCCCTTTGCCTTCGTCACCGGCTATCGCCGCGCTGCCCTTCCGCCGGCCTTTCGGGAATGCATCATGCTGCCCAAGCCATTCGGGCGCGAGCAACTGATCGCCGTTGCCGAAGCGCTGGTCTATATCTCCAATCCGCCGCGCGGCGTGGTGCGTCTGCGCCGGGGCGATTCTTCGGCCGCAGTGGCGTAACGCAAATCAGTTCGGAAAACCGACAAGGTCGGTGTGTCCGAAGCCTTTTGTGTAATCCAGCACGGATATCACTTCCGGCGTCACGCGAAAGATCCGGATATCGGCGGGAGCCGGCATCTGTACCGGCACATTCTTCTGCTCGGGATATTTCAGCATCAGCATGCGCAACGCTTTCTGCACTTCTGCGGGATCGTTCACCGCTTGCGCATGTGCCGCCATGGACAGGCCGGTGATATCCATGACCTGCGGCGTGTCGTGATCGATCGTCAGGGACACACGGCCGTCGCGTGCGAGATTCGCCGCCTTCTGGCTTTCCGGGCCGCATAGAAAATAGATCGTGAATCCGTCATTCGCATAACCGACGGTCGTCGCCTGTGGCCACCCGTCCGGCCTCAGGGTCGCAATCGTCATGATCCGGTGCTGATCCAGAATCGTCCGGATTTTCTGCCGCAGCTCGTCGTTCAAGTGATCTCTCCGCAAAACGCATGAGAGATTCTCATCAACGCGCTCCGGCGCATTGATTCGCGTCAATCCGCGACGCCACGGTTGACGTTTCTTAGTTGTTCAGGCGGCCTGCTGCTTCCAGGTCGAACGGAACAACCCGGTTGAGCATATTGGCGGCCTCTTTGTCGCCGGATACTTCGGCATGCAGTCTGAGCCATTCGGTCGCGAGGCCCAGCCAGTTCGCCTTGATTTCGTAGTCTTTGTTTTTCTGAAACATCTGCTGGCAATATTGCAAATGCCGCATGCACTCGTCAGCTGTTGTCACGGATTTCCCGCAGGTATCAGATGCGGCCTAAATAACGGGCAATTTGGAACCCGGTTCCACAGGGCTTCATGTTTTGCCTGGCGGGGCGGCGGATGGCGCTTCGCCGGGGGTCGCGGTCCTTGGCTCCTGCGCGCGCTGCAGCAGCAACCAGGCGGCAGCCGCCGGCGGCAACCCGGCCGAAAACAGCTTCCCCAGCCCAGGCGCGCTCCGGGCGATCAGGCCCAGCAGCATATTGTTGTAATTCGTTTGCCCGATCGCGTCCTGCAGTTGCCTGTGCTGCTGCGAGGTGAAATTGGCGACATTGTTCGCTGCCGCCGGGCGATGCTGGAGATAGGCCCCGGCATCGCGCAGCGCCGCACCAAGGCCGCCAAGCGCATCGGACCATTTTTGCTGCGAAGGTGTCATGCCGGTGAGCGGGTCGGCAATCTGCGGCGGGGTGAGCGGGCCACCCGCCGGTTGTGGCGCAGAGGCCAGCAGGCCGGGAGGCGCCGAACTGTCGCCGCCGAAAATGCCGCTGAGAAAATCGAGAATGCCAGCCATCTATGTTGCCCTTAGAGAAGTGGAAGAAGCATCGCCGCGGCCGAGCCGAGAGAGCCCAGACCGCCGACCAGCCCTCCCGTCGCCTGACCGGCCGCGGCCGGGTTTGACGTTCCGCTGCCGTAGCCAGGGAGCGAGCTGTTCAGCAATTGCTGCATCTGCACGGGGTAGCCCATTTGCGCCAGATATTGCTGGTAAGCCGCATTGAGCGCGTTCTGGCTGGT
The DNA here is from genome assembly GCA_963747255.1 of uncultured Alphaproteobacteria bacterium. GTDB lineage: Bacteria > Pseudomonadota > Alphaproteobacteria > Micropepsales > Micropepsaceae > CAIYRG01. Next base: position 7,856 of record CAVVEG010000005.1, on the reverse strand, counting down.
CTGCTGCTGCTGCGTGCCGAAGGCGTTCAGCGCATTCGTGCCGTTGAGGAAATTGGCGTTCTGCTGCGTGCCGAGCGAGCCCAGAAGGCCAGAGCCCTGCAAATTCAGCCCCTGTGCGGCATTGCTCGCGCCCTGATTGGCGAGCGCTGCGTTCAGCGCCTGGCTGAGATTGTATTGCGAGGCGGCATTCGCTGCCCCGGCATTGGTCAGATTGGACTGCTGCACGTTTCCCGCGTTGAATTGCGCCGCCGCGTTCTGCGCATTCATGTTGCCGAGCCCGGTGGTCACTGCGGCGTTGAGATTGCCCTGCCCCGCATTCAGTCCCATCTGCTGGTTCTGCTGGAGCAGCCCGGCTGCGGTATTGAAGCCCCGCGAATTCAGGTTCGCGAGCGTCGAGGCCGCGGCCCGCGCATAGGCGTCATTGGTCAGCGAATCGGCAACCGCATTGCGGTCGCCCCCGAAGGCGTTCTCGGCTGTGGCGCCCTGATTGGTGTTGTTGAGCGCAATCTGGTTCTGCCGGTTCAGATCGGACATGGCCGTATTGACCACGTCCTGCGTGTACGGATTGGTATAGGACTCCAGTCCCGAAAGCGCGTTGGGCGTAGCGAGCATCGGCAGATTTTTCACCTGGGCCGGCGTGCCCAGCAGGCCCGGAGAGGCCGAGACGGCACTGTAGGAGGCAGGGTGAATCTGCGGCGCCTGATATTGCGTTCCGGCCTGCGCGGCGTTCACGCCCGCTCCAATCGCGCCCTGCCCCATGGCGGGAGCCGCTTGCAGTAGCCCGCCCGCCTCGTTCTGCACATCGGTCATCGGAGCCGTCAGTTGCAAGGTATAGGGCTGATACGGACGATCAGCGACATTCTGCGCGCTCCGATAGTTCGATTGCAGCATCAGCATGATGCGCGGATCGACCGTGCTGGAAGAGCTGCTTCCGCCTTTGCACATTGCACAAACTCCTGAGGTTGAAACATCTCCATGGCCGGGCTCGCTTGTGGTCGGGCTTGACCCGACCAACCCGGCCACCCAGCCACCGCGCGTCTGCGCGGTGAGTAAGTCATTGGCGCGGGCCGCCCGCGCCAACTGGATGGCCGGATCAGGTCCGGCCATGGTGAAAGCGGGTTATGGCCCGTAGGTGAAATCGCCGGTTGAGATGTTGAACGTCGAACTCGAATTGGGCCGGTAGGTCAGGCCCGAGTCCATGCGCAGCCGGGCGCGGTCCGTGGGCATGGACATTTGCGGGAACCGCAACAGGAAGCCCGGCGATGCTGGCATTCGAGCCATCTGCGGTGGAGGGATAGGTGATGTCGATATCGACATGGATCATGCGCCCGACGCGGGTATAGGTCACGCGGTTGACGGTGAACGAGAGAGACGCGCCGGAATTATCCGTGATCGTCAGCGTGCCTTCGTCGTAACGGTTCAGTGTCGAGCCGCCGAAACTGATGCTGGACGCCGCAACCGCGCCGTTGACCTTGAGACTGTCCGCGCCAAGCGCCCATGCCGCCGTGATCGTGACATTGGTTCCGGCAATGGGCGCCTCGAAATAGCAGCCATAGCCATTGGTGTAGGTGGTCAGCGAATTGGCGGCGAAGGTCAGCGCCTTGTGCGCATCTCCATACATGGCGGCAACCGTGCCGGAGGAAGATGTGTCGGTCAGCGTCGCCGCGCCATAGGAGATGCGCAGGCCGCTGGTGGTCCAGGCGGAAGATGAAATCGCGCCGGAAGAGACAATCTGCGCGGGCGTGAGCTTTTTGCTGGTCCCGGGAGGCGAGAGAATGGCCGCAATCAGCGTGTCGATCGACTGGAGATCGGTGTTGAGCTTGGTTCCCCAGGTATCGGAGGAAGCGCCCACTTCGGGCTGTGTCCAGCCAAAATTGGTGGTGGTTGTGTCGGCCATGGCTCAACTCCTGTTAGCCGTGATATAAATCCGCGATAATTTGTTGGTTAATGGCGTGGCGTCATGGCTGATATTTCGAAGATGCGGGAACGCGCCCGCTATTTCCGCGAACAGGCGACCTGGCTGCGCGAGATGGGCAGCAAGTCCACGGTGAACGATGCCACCCTGCGCGCGCGTTTCGCCGAACTGGCGCAGGAATGCGAAGCCATCGCGGACAAGATCGACAGCAACATCGACGCCGGCATCCACCGTTAACTCAGCGAATACTGCCTCTCACTTGCCCGGCTCTGGGCCAGGCGAGAGTACTGCCTCCCCTTACGTCGCCGATTTGTCTGCGATTACCCCCACCCGAAATTTGCTTCGCAAATTCGACCCACAAGGAGGAGACAGGTTACTGGATCAGGACAAACCGGTGCGTCAGCGCCGTTGCCGCGGCCTCTCTCACCACCGCCATCACGCGTGGCCTGTCGCGCGCCGCAACCGCGTCCTTGACCGCCTCGTTCAGAAACACCAGCGCATTCTGATGCCCCGGCGGTCCGCATGCGGCGAGGAAGACCGGGATCCCGGCATTCACAAGGGTCCACACGACTTCCGCGAATAGCGGCCCTTCGATTGCGTCGGGCCTGAGCAGCAGCAATTCGATCATGAACGCCCGATCGTATTCTGGCGGAATTTCGCCTGTTGCTCCGTCCACAAATCGCACGCGATCGACGAAGACGCCGCTTTCATCCGGCCGCCAGTCCTCCGGCAGCGCCTCCAGCCAGCGCCAGCCGCAATAATAGTCGCGGCAAAGGTCAGGCCGCGTCTCGTAGATCCGGCAGCCCGCGCCTTCCTCACAATGGACGCAGAGCACATGCGAGGTCTTCTCCAGCCCGGGCGTGCGAATTGGCAGCACGCGGCAACAGGCGGTGCAGCTTCGGCATTGGCGGGACGGGATTAACCGCATCGGTCTCGCATAGCCGCAGGAAACCCGGTTAACAAGCGCCCGATGTCCCGGCTCCTCACGCTGTCTTCTGCAAATCCGCTGCGGCCTTGATCCGGTCCGTCTGCGCCCGGAACATCTCCACCTGCAATTTCTGCTGTTCGATGTTCCGGTCTGCCTGCAAATTCGCCAGCTGCTCCTGCTGCTGCTGGAGCTTCTGCGCCATGGCCGCTTTCTCCGGATCCACCGTCGCCGGTCCCGGCTGCCCGCCCGCGGCCTGCGGCGGCAACAGGGCCGCGAGCCTGCCCGCGATGATATCGGCGCCCGGCCAATCGAGATTCTTCGCCAGCTGATCGCCCAGGATGGGTGCGGCCTGCGGAAAGGCCCGGATGAGTTCGATCATCTGGTTTGCCGCTTCCTCGCGCCGCGTGGTGAAGGAAGGCCCGGTTTCCACCGTCAGATCGTATTTGCCGCGTGAGAGATCATAGACATGGGACAGCACCTCGCCATTCGGCCCCTGCCCCATCGGCACCGGCTGGCCCAGCGGCACGTTCTGCGGCACGCCTCCCGGCCCCAGAATGCGCACGATCCGTTGCCCGGTATAAACCAGCGGGATCAGATCGATCAGGATGCGTCCGCCATGCTCGATGGCGCGCGACAGATTGTCGAGGAAGTGGAAGGTCGAAACATCGCCTTCGCGTTGGCGCGCCAGTATCGCCCGCCCCGAAATCTCGTTGCCCTGCTGCCCCAGCCCCGCCTCATAAATGCCGATGATGGCCTTCATGTCGTTGGCAGCCGAAAGCGCTTCCTGCACCGCGCCCGCCGGAACGCCGGCAAAGGCCTGACGCTGCGGCGGCGTGCCCTTGTCGTCATATTCTATGAAGGCGTGGTTCTCGACATTGGCCGTCGCCCATTTCGCGGCGTCGGTCACGAATGATCCCTTTGGCCCGATGAAGGGCGCTTTGGGAGCCAGCGCCACCAGTTCGGTGGAGGCCGTGCGCCACATATTCACCAGCCGCTGCGCGTCCTTGGCGGGGCGCACCAACCCGCGCAGATGCTTGCGCCCCTCGACATTCACCTCCACGCCATAGACCGGCACGATGGGGATGAATTTCCCGGCCCATTTGTTGGTTTCGAGGATTTCCGCGCCCGTCATGATGCGCTGCGTCACGCGATAGCCGGGCGACTCGCGCTCCGAAACCACCACGATCCCGGCCGCGTCGTAAGTGTCCTTCTGCGCGAGCCAGACGTCCTCGTCCACGACCGACTGATCGGAGAGCAGGAGGATGGTTTTTATCTCCGGATCGCGGGAGAAATATTCCGCGACCATGACGCGATCGTCCTCGCGCCACGGGTCGGCAAGCTCCGTGTAGCCCTGCGCGTCCCAATCGACTTCCTCCGCGCTTTTGTATTTCGGCGGAACTGATCCTTGCCGATCAGTTCGGTGACGAAGCAGGAGTTCCAGTCCGAAGAATCGCTCTCGGTCGAATAAGGGTCGGCATAGACCGAGAAGGGATTGACGATGCGCTTGATGCGCAAGTCCAGATCGAACGTGTCCTCATGGGCGTACTCGGTGTTGATGCGGAAATAGCCGAAGCCCATGGTGACGGCGTAATCGAGGGCGGTGTCATAGGCGACATCGGCGCGGGATGTGACCTCGATGTTGCGGATGAGCCCGTTATAGATTTCCGCCGTTTTGGGGTCTGCGGTGGAATCGGACGGATGCACCTTGATCGCGGGCTGGTTCTGGCGCGTGTCATTGACCACCTGGCGGATGAAGGACTCCAGCAGGTTCATGGTGAAGCAGGGCCGGCCGTTGCGCTCGCGCTGGCGGCGGATGACTTCCGGCCACTGCTCGTCCAGCCGGGCAAAGCGCAGATCGTCCAGCGCCTCGCGCCGGTTCAGGGCTTCGCGCTCGGCGGCGAGTTCAAACGCCTCCTTTGCATCGGATAGAATATCTTTGTCCGCCATTTACGAACCGCTCCCAGCAGCTTCCACAGCGCACTGGAGAGACCCTGCACGCCCAGCACGTTCATGACGATGACCACGACCACGAGCTGCACGAGGAATGTCAGCTTCCGGTCCACCGATTTGTAGCGGCGCGTGCAGGCCCGGACATGCTGCGCCAGATCGGTGCTCTCGCCCTCGTCGAATTCGTCCTTCGCGTCACCCGCCCGCGTTCCGAGTATGTCCCCGAACATGCTCACTTCCCGCTCTGCAACTGCTTCACGAGATCCGCGTACCAAAGCTGCACGTCGCGCGCCCAGGTCTGGAGTCCGATCAACCGTTCGCGGTTGTTTTCGAAGGCTCCGGAATTTTGTACGAGCACATCGGCAAACTGAGACAGATCAATGTCTGCGGGTTCTGCATCAGATTTGCCGGCGCAGAGGGGAATCCGGGAAGGATCGGAGACGCCGGCGGCAGCGGCGTCGTGGAGGCGAAGGAGGCCGCAAGGCACGCCATAAACAACGGCGGCATTTGTTTCATCAGCATACGTATCCTTTGCGGTCTCCATTTTGCCTCCCCCCGGAGGGGAGGCCGAACGCGCCGAAGGCGCTTCGGGTGGGGAGATGAGTTTCGGCGCTGCCGCGAGCAGCTTCTGCGTGGTCGCAGAATTTTTCCGTTCGTTCCGGACAAAATCGGTTGAGGCTGATCGGCCTGCGCCTGGCCGGCCGCGTCGGATGACTGTGCAATCGCCACCTGCCGCTTCAGTTCTTTCGCCGATGCTGCATCGCGCTCAACCTGCGCAATCGCCTCGGCGAAGAGATCGATCTGACACTCCTTGATGCGGTTCTCCATCTCGCCACGCGCGCAATAGACCGTCTCATAAAGCTTTTGACCGTTACCGTCCTGTTCTGTGAGTGTGGTGACGATGAAGCGCGGGTTGGCCTTGCCTTGCGATTGGCCTTGGCGATGACGCGCCGTTCGCGGCTCCAGCTCTTGCGCGTCGTCCAGACAAAGTCCTTGAAGCGGCGCGCCGGCAAGGCGGTGATCGAGCTTTCAGCCTTCGCCGCGGCGAGTTCACCGGCGATCTCGGCGACAAGCCTTGCGTTGCGCGCAAGCCCGAGACGAAGTCGACGCCATTGGCTTCGCACCAGCCATCAAATCGTCGCGCGTAAAACCTGAATGGCGCGCAAAACAATGCGAACCTGCGGCCAGCGCTGGCGGATCCGGCGCGACGATCCGGGTTACTTCCTCAACCGAACCGGCCGCCCCGTCGATGTCGGAGGGGCGAAGCTTCGCCGCCAAAAGCCGATCGCCGCAGAAGATGTAGAGCGGCAGATAGCAATAGCAATCGTAATAGCCGTGGAAGAAACGGCCTTCCTGATGGCCGTGCAGCGGATCGTCGGTGGCATCCAGGTCCAGGATGATCTCTTCGGGCGGCGCCCGGAACGACTTCAAGAACAGCGCGACGAACAGCGACTTGATCCCGGCCGCCTCGTAACTGATCTTGTGGTAGCGCGTCACTTCGGGCCTGCTCAGTTCGAGACGGTTCAGCGTCGACTTGCCGGCCACCGGCGCACAGTCCTTGCGCCGCGCCGACAGCTTGCCCGCCCGAACCGCCATCACCGGATCGTGGCGCAGATCGTCGTGGTCGTTGAGGTCCTCATAGCCCAGCGCGATCCCGAATACCCGCTGGCCGACCAGCGTCCTGACCTCGTGCTCAATCAGCTCCGGGCGGCGGACATCCCGGAAGCACTCCGCAAAGCGCCGGATAACATCGAGATGCCCGGTCGGCGGTCCCAAGAAGCAGCGCTCCCGCATCCGACGTGATCGCACCCCCGTCAATTCCGGCCACAACTTTGCGACCGCCAGCGGGTGCAAATCCAAACAGCTCTGCGCTACACTCTGTCGGCATCGGGATTCTCCTCGAGACACTCGAAAATCGCTTTCGCAAAACGACTTTCGGTGATTCGCAATTCCGATGCACGCATCAGTTGTAGAGTTGAGGAGAGACGCGGTTGCTTCAGCCGTATGGCGACGCTCCGTTTTCCCTCCCCGCTCATCAAACCGGACGTGCCGATTTCCGGCATCCGGCTTTCCGACTGGTTTCACGGTAAGGCCTACGGCGGCGGCCCAGGTGCACGCGTCGAAGATGCAGCATACCCAGCTCGCCGAAGACATGCTCCCGCGAGAAGCGTTGCGTGCCACGTCCCTGCACCTTGTGCCGACGGACGAGGAAGTGTCGCACGTGATCATAGACGTGATTGTCGATGGCACGATATGCCGGCATCGCGTGCCATAGCTGAAGTATGCGGACCATCCTCGCAGCAGCCTGTTCAGTTGGTCGCGCACCTCGGGCCATGAGCCCTGGTTGCTGGGTACGAGCAATTTGCCGACTTTCGTCTTGAGACGTTGCACACTCTTCTTGGAAGGGCTTGCGCCCAGATACCAATGGCCATCCTTGCGAAAGCGATGTGGGCCGAACGTGTATCCCAGGAAGTCGAAGCTTTCCGTCCGGGCATCCTTCACCGAGGTTTTGTCCTCGTTGATCGACAATCCGAGCCTGGTCACCACGGCTTTGTCCACATCAGCGCCTCAGCCGCGTATCCACGGCTGAGGATGACGAAATCGTCGGCATAAGAGATGACATAGGCATGGAATGCCTCGCCACGTGCCGTGAGTCGCCAATGTTTCAGGAATCGGTTCATGTAAATGTTGGCAAGCATCGGACTCAACGCCGCCCTGGGCCGCGCCCGAGCGTCCCTCGCTACCGCTCATGCGCCGTGTTCCATCTTCATCCCGCTCTTCGATCGGCGCCTTCAGCGACAATTTGATGAGCCTGAGCACATGCCGATCGACAATGCGTCAGGCCACCGATTTGAGGAGCCCGATGCGGATTGCGTCGAAATCTTTCGACAGATCAGCGTCCACCACGTCGGTGTAGCCCCGGCAAAATCAGCCGGTGCATTTCCTCGATCGCGTCAGCTCTGCCCCGTCCGGAAGGTAGCGATAAGCATCGTCCTCAAAGTCCGCCTCGAAGATCGGTTCCAGCACAAGCTTGGTGGCGGTTTGAACGATCCGATCCCTGATTGT
>CAVVEG010000004.1:0-16582 GCA_963747255.1 uncultured Alphaproteobacteria bacterium | reverse complement strand
ATCCGAGACCATTATCGGCAAGTGGCTGAAACAGGGTGGTGGACGGCGTGAGCGCTTGTTGATCTTCACCAAGGTCGGCCATGAGATGGGCCCCGGAAAATCGGGGCTCTCCAAAAAATATATCATGGCGGAAGTCGAAAAATCGCTGAGCCGTCTGCAAATCGATTGCATCGACCTTTACCAGTCACACCGCGATGATGCCGCCACACCCATGCAGGAGACACTCGGGGCATATGCCGATCTGATCCTGCAGGGGAAGGTTCGCGCCATCGGGGCGTCGAATTTTACTGCGGCGCGGTTGCGTGAATCGCTGGGCGTTTCGCGCGCGCACGGATTGCCGCGATACGAGTGTTTGCAGCCACGGTTCAATCTCTACGACCGTTCCGATTATGAAGGAGAACTGGAACAGCTCTGCCTGAAGGAAAACATCGGCGTCATCCCGTATTACGGGCTCGCCAGCGGATTTCTGACCGGGAAGTACCGCTCACCCGCCGATTTCTCGAAGAGCCACGCGGATCGCGTATGTCGGCATATCTGGACACACGCGGAAAACGGTCCTCGCCGCTCTCGACCAGATAGCCGGAGGGCATCGGGTGAGCCAGGCTGCCGTCGCGCTCGCCTGGCTGATTGCACGGCCCTCCATTACGGCGCCGATTGCCAGCGCCACCAATGTGGAACAGGTCGGCCATTTTTTCGCAGCGGCGGAGTTGCGTCTGAGGCCGGAAGAGATTGCAAGACTGAACGATGCGGGCGTCGAATAGCGACTGTTGGGCTTGGATTGGGAGGACAGGATGAATTCGAGAATGCGGCGCAACAATATATGACCGGCCTGATGCTGATCGATGGTGAACTGGTGGAAAGCCGCGATGGGCAGTGGCTGGAAAGCATCAATCCCGCCGATGAAACAGCGCTGGGCCGCGTGCCGCTGGGCACGGTGGCGGATATGGCTGCCGCAGTGGAAGCGGCGAGAAGGCACAGCCGGCCTGGGCGGCGCTCCGATGGCTCAGCGCGCCTCCTATGTCCACAAGCTTGGCGATGCGATCCTCGCGCGTTCCGAAGAGATCGCGCGAATTGAATCCCTGGATACCGGAAATACCATCGGCCCGATGCGAAGGGACGTGAACACGGCGGTCGATCGCATGCGCTTTGCGGCGGAACTCGCCTACGAACTGAAAGGCGAGACCATTCCGTCCACGCCCGGCAATATTCATATGACCATTCGCCAGCCTTACGGCGTGATCGGGCGCATTATCCCGTTCAACCATCCGATCGGATTTGCGGCATCCCGGATCGCGCCGGCGATCATTCCGGGCAACACGATCGTTGTGAAGCCCTCGGAACAGAGCCCTCTCTCGGCTTCGATTTTGGCGAGATCTGCAAACAGATCCTGCCGCCGGGCGTGGTCAATATCGTAACCGGAGGGCGCGAGACAGGCGAGACGCTGGTCCGGCATCCGCGCGTCAAACGAATCGCGTTCATAGGTCAACCGGCGTCCGGAATGGCCATTCAGAAGGCCGCCGCCGAAACCGCCGTCAATACGTCACCCTGGAACTGGGCGGGAAAAATCCCCTGATCGCATTCGGCGACGCCGATCCGGAAAAAATTGCGGCATGCAGCGTCGGCGGCATGAACTTTGGCTGGCAGGGTCAATCCTGCGGTTCAATGAGCCGAATCCTTCTGCATGAATCGATTCATGACGATGTTACGAGACGAATTCTCGAACGGGTCCAGAGGATCAAAGTCGGGCATCCGCTCGATCCGGCGACAACCATGGGACCAATCAACAACCGCGCCCAGTACAGGAAAGTCGCGTCCTATATCGATCTCGGCCGCACGGAAGGGGCGAAGCTCCTCGCCGGCGGGGGCATTCCCAAAGGGGATATGTTCAACCGCGGATTATGGATCGAGCCAACCGTATTCGGCGGCGTCACGATGAATATGCGTCTGGCGAAAGAAGAAGTGTTCGGGCCGGTGATGTCGATTCTGAAATTCCAAACCGACGTAGAAGCGATTGAAATGGCCAATGCAATCGACCTGGGGCTGACGGCTGCGGTGTGGACCAACGACATCAATCGCGCGCTGCGCGTAGCCCAGTCCGTGCAGGCGGGCTACATCTGGATCAACGGAGTAGGACAGCATTATCGCGGCGTGCCCTATGGCGGATTCAAGAATTCGGGTATCGGCCGTGAAGAAGGAATCAGCGAGTTGCTGAGCTATACCGAGGAAAAAGTGATCAACATCGTATTGGGCGGCGCCGACTATAATCCGGCCGCAGGGCACTAGAAATTTCGCATGAGCGTCAGCAGGGACAGGATTCCGTTCCTGCCGCGCGTGTGACCGGAGTCGAGAGCGAGCCCTGCATTTGCCTGTATTCGCCAATCATCGAGGGCAAATCCGTAGCCGCTTTCGAAATCGATCTCGCGTCCTGACGACGTTAGCGGCGCGCGCGCCTGGCCCATGATCACACCACCGCTTGCCCAATCGCGCCCAATGCCGGTCGCGAGCGTAGCCATGCCAAACTCCGCGCGCATTGGCTGGCTGAGCGTGAACAGCACCAGATCGGAGCCCTGGAAAACATCGTGACCCGAAATGCCGAGCGCAAAACTGCTGGCAAGTACCGGCCCGATGGAAGTGATCAGACTTGCTTGCGGATGGCTTCCCCCTGCAACCGCGAGGGTGGCCATGCCCTTTATCAGCCATTTGGAATCGATGTTCCATTGCGCCGTCGTTGTTGCCCAGGTCGTGATCGCCTGATCGGCCAGTTTGAGGCCGCCGGACGAAACCGAGCCGAACATCCCGCCGGTGTCGAGACTGCTTCCTGCGTCGAAGTCAAACCGCCAGTTCAATTCCCGATTGTCGACGCGAACGGCAAATAATTCCGAGCGGTTGCGGTATGGCAAACGGATGTCCTGCAAGCCCTGATTCTGCGCCTCACCAATTCCAAAGGACAGTCTCGTCCGGTCATCGATTGGCAAGCCACCGGTTGCAAACGAGCCGGCCGAAGTGCCGATCGCCGGCAGGAAGCCGTAAGTCAGTGTTTCGGAAACGAACGGATCGTCGCCATCGGGCATCATTCCCTGCTGCAACGACATTCCCGTGCCGGCGCTCCAGAAAAAGTCTCCGTCCGAGCCGTCCAACCGGACCGTACTCTGGTGCGCCAATTGCCCGGCCAATCCGCCCGTCGGACCGAATGGCAGGATGTCGTCCTCGGGATTGCGGCGGAAATCCAATGCAACAAAGGTATTGCGGCCGAGGCTGAAACCGGCGCCCCGCCAGCCGAAGCGCTGTTCCATCACTCCGAACAGGTCCGGCAGAGTTGGCCGCGCAACGATCGCCTTGCTCATATCCGTTTCGAAGTCGCGTCCGAAACTGTCCAGAATCATCACCTGGGAGAGCAGCTGATGCAGTGCCGGCGCGTCTCCGAACGATGAACCAAGAACCAGTCCGGTTGAGGCGACGGTCGGTGCAACTCCATTGGCAACGGTGAGCGTGGTCGTGCCGATCGGTTGCAGCGCGGCGTAAACGTTGAGCATGCCATAGCCGTAGATCGAGGAATCCCCGAGCGGCGTCGCCGACTGTTCCAGAATTTGCGCAACCTGTCGCGCGGTCAGATTGGGCCAGCGTTGCATCACGATCGCGGCGGCGGCGGAAATCAGGGGCGCCGAAAATGACGTACCTGCTACGATTGCCCTTCCCCCGTTCCAGGGAAGCTCCAGTCCGACGCCGGGCGCCACCATGTAATAGGCGGCATACGAGCCGGCCCTGTCGCTGAAGGAGGCTACCTGATTATTCTGATCGACCGCGCCGGCAATGATGAAGGCGCCGGCGCCGCTGTTGAGTACGCCCGCTGCCTGCAAATCCGAGATTGTGTCGAGGTTGGATTGCGACGGATTGCTGCCGCCCGCATTTCCTGCCGAAGAAACCAGCAATGCCCCGTTCTGTAGGGCCGTTGCAGACGAGGCAAGAACATAGGCCTCACTGACTTTCGGCTGCTTTGAAGCCGGTATGATATCGCTGGCCTCATAGCCGAATGACGTGTTGATGATCCGTACCCCGCGAGACGTCATGTACGTCCAGGGGTCGGAAACATGGTACAGAACGCCGTTCTGTGTGACCTGGGATTCGTTGACGTCGGCAAAATAGTCGACCCCGAGCACCTGCGAATTAAAGGCAAGGCCCTGGAACCCCGTGCCGTTTCCGACTCCGGCGGCGGTGACGGCGACCGCCTGGCCATGCTGGTCGGTCGATGCCGTTGTCCCGGTCTGCGCATTGTACAGCGATACCATCTGCGGATTGGGCCCGCGGCTGGCGGACGAAAAACTCACCTGATTGGAGGTGAAGTCGAAGTTGAAATCCACGATTCCGATTGTGACTCCTTTGCCCGTATATCCGAGCGCGTAGGCATCGGCGGCATGCACAGCATCGAGTACGCCGATGCGCAGGTAATCGGAGGTGCGGAAGGAATTCGGGTCGATTGTTGGTGGGGGGGTGAGAGCCGGCGTCGAGGTCACCGTCTGCACCGGAATTGCACTGGTGGTTCCCGAGCCACCCCCTCCGGCGCAGCCGGCCAAAACGACAGATGTGATTGCGCTGAAAATCAGCGCCGCGGATTGCTTACCCAGCCCATGAGCCATGGTCCCGCAAGCTGTCGCAAACCAGGACAGCCCCCTCTCCATCAATCCTAAGTGATGCCGTGAGACAGCGTCCAGAGTGGCGGCTGCAATAAAGTTGTAAAGCCAACAGCAGGTTAAATGCGCGCACCCTTCGGTCTTGCCGTACCCCGATGCGCCCCTTATAAGCCGCCGTGGCGCGATTATCAGGTGCGGCAATGAAAAAGGGCATTCATCCCGATTATCACTTCGTGAATGTCGTTCTGAATGACGGCACCAGCTACCGCACACGCACAACCTGGGGCGAGCCAGGCGCAAAATTGACGCTGGATATCGATCCCTCTACGCACCCTGCCTGGACCGGGGGACAGCAGAATCTGATCGACCGCGGCGGCCGCCTGACCCGCTTCAACAAGCGGTTCGCAGGTTTCGTCAAGACGTAATATCGGCGGATTGCATCCGGGCGATCAGTGCTTTCAGGCGGCGTTTCATCTGCCCCGCGGGCAAACGCTTGCTGCCTCCATGCCCGGCGAATATCCATTCGAAACGATACTCCATCAGCCGGCATAAAGACCTGGCCTGCTCGCGCCACGAGTACCAGCAGAAATCCCGCCATGCGATCAGATCGTTCTCCTCAAAACTCCAGGCGAGCGAATCGCCGGTAAAAAGGCATCGATCGCCATAGAGATAAGCGACACTCCCCCTGGTATGGCCGGGTACCGGAATGACGAGGAGATCTTCGGTGATCCTCTCCGGCTCATATCCCCGGATGAGATGATTTGCGAAAGGCGCGCGGTCCCGGTCGTCATGATGGATCCAAACCTCCGCACCGAAATGCCTGGCATATTTTCCGGCATCTCCAACATCATCACGATGGGTGAGCAGGACTCCCTTGAGCCCGCCGCGCTCTTGCACCGCATCGACGACATGAATCGTCCAGCGCGGCGAGTCGATCATGAAATTCCCGCTGGCGCTCTGAACGAGAAAGGCGTGCGCGCCCGCAGCACTCGCCGCGTTGTAGCCGAGGCGCCAAACATTCTGCGTCATCGCCTCGGGAAAAACGGCGTCCGGAACCCCCGATGATTTCTGTTCCGTGCGAATCGATGCGGTCGGACAAAGCAGCCGCGCGCGCCAGGCCATGCGCAGCTCTTCTGCCGTTTCAGGCTGGCGGGCAAAGACCGATTGCCCGTCGCGCTCAACGATCAGACCTGGGGCGACGGTGCGCGAGGCCGAGCAGTCGGTACAGCTGGTGTCCACATACCAGTCACCCGGCGTGTTCGCCTTGTGCCGTGTTCTCATCCGCGTTTGAAGAAAGCATCCGCGGCATTTTTTGTCGCCGCGCGGGCGCGCAGCGCTTCTTTCGCCCTGACAATCTCCCCCTCGAGTGCCGCGATGCGTTTTTCGAGTTCATGGGCCGAGAATGGCGACAGATCCTCGCCAAGCACAATATCGGTTTTGGGCTTGCGCGGTGCGAGTTCGTCGAGATCAATGGCCATCACCGGGTGCCTTTGTTCGAAGTCTCTTCCGGCCAAGTCGCCACTCGGAAGGTCCGGAAGTCGAAAAATCCGATTGCCTTTCCGATTCCTTCCCATCGGAAAGGGCTCTAATCTTGGCCACAAAACCAGTGCAGAGCAAGAAAGCCCTTACCATGACAATTCCACGGACAATGGCAGCAATCGCAATCGAAAGAACCGCGGCCGGGCCGAAAATGCACCTCAATGAAATTTTGGTGCCAAATCCCGGGCCGGGACAAATCCTGATCAAAGTTGCGACAGCCGGCGTAAACCGGGCCGATTTGCTTCAGGTACAGGGCCATCACCCGCCGCCTGCCGGCGCACCCGAGACCCCGGGGCTTGAATGTTCGGGCACAGTGGTGGCGCTGGATCAGGCTGTGACGGGGTTTCGGGAGGGTGATGGCGTCTGCGCGTTGCTGGCGGGCGGCGGCTATGCCCAATATGCTGTCGCTTCCGCCCTCTGCACGTTACCGGTTCCGGCCGGCGTCAGTGTGGAAGATGCAGGCGGGCTGGCGGAAGTCTATTTCACCGTGTGGAGCAATGTCTTTGACACAGCGCGGCTGCGGCCCGGCGAGAGCTTTCTTGTGCATGGCGGCACAAGCGGAATCGGCACCGCCGCAATCCAGCTGATGCACGCGCGCGGGCATCGTGTCTTTACAACCGCAGGAAGCCCGGAAAAATGCGCGGCCTGCGCCGCGCTCGGCGCAACCCACGCTATCAATTACCGGACGGAAGACTTTGTCGAACTCGTGAAACAGGAAACGAAAGGCCGTGGCGTGGACGTGATCCTGGACATGGTCGGCGGCGACTATGTGATGCGCAATCTCAACGCCCTGGCGCGTGGCGGGCGGGTGGTAAACATCGCCTATCAAAAAGGCCCGAAAGTGGAAGTCGATTTCCGCATCGTCCAGGCGCGCCTTCTCACACTCACAGCTACCGGTCTCCGGGGCCGGCCGGACTCGGAAAAGGCGCTCATCCGGGATCATTTGGCGCGGGAGGTCTGGCCGCTGTTCGAAACGGCCCGGCTGAAGCCGGTCACCTACCGCACGCTACCCCTCGGGCAGGCCGAAACTGCGCATCAGATCATGCGCGAAAGCGCACATATCGGGAAGATTTTGCTGGCCGCGTGATTTTTATTTGCATGCCGCGGGTTCCCCGCTAAAAAAGAGACCTTCCTCGAAAGATGTGCTGGCGAGCGAGGTGGGGTGTGAGAAGCCCCTCACGAAAGGAAAAACTCTATGTCTGACAAACCCCTGATGCCGAAAGCGACAGCCGTCTGGCTGATTGACAACACTTCGCTCAGCTTCGAGCAGATCGCCGATTTCTGCGGGATGCACCCGCTGGAAGTCAAAGGGATCGCCGACGAGGACGTGGCAAAGGGCATCAAGGGGATTGATCCGATCGCAACCGGGCAATTGACCCGCGAAGAAATCGAAGACGCAGAGAAGGATCCCGACTACCGCCTGCGAATTGCCTCGTCCAAATACAAGCTGCCGCACATCAAAGCGAAGAAGACGCCGCGCTACACGCCCGTGTCGAAGCGGCAGGACAAACCCGATGCGATTTATTGGCTGTTGCGGAATCACCCGGAGTTGACCGACGCCGATATCATGAAGCTGATCGGCACGACGAAAGCGACCATCGCCAAGATTCGCGATCGCGGGCACTGGAACTCACCGAATATCAAGGCGGTCGATCCGGTGACGTTGGGGCTTTGCACGCAGATCGAACTCGATTTCGTGGTTGGCCGGGCCGCGAACCGCAAGCCCCGTGCCGCACGAAAACCGTCAGAGAGCCTGAAGACGGTCGAAGAGACCACTTCGGGAATGGCAGGCGACGCCGACGAGGAATAATCCGGACATCCAGGGTCAAAACCCATAAGGCGGGTACTCTGGGGGATTTCTCAAGACCTTAACAGGGACTGCTTCAGGTGAACTGAGAGTCGCGTCGCTCCGAAGCGGATGACTGCGATTGATTGGAATCCAGACGCGGCTCGGCGGGCGGCTCAAGTCCTTGTTTGAAATCAAACCAGACGGGCGCGGACGCGTTGTCCGCTTTCCTTACGCGGGGACCGCTTCGCCTCTAAAAGCCGACGTGGACAGGCAGGCTTGCCAAGGCGGTACGTGACCCAACCCAGCCATAAGCTTGGCGCCCACCCCCCTTATCGAGTTCCTGTCTGGAATGTTATCGTTCCGGCCAAATTGCGGATTAGGGCATGGGCAACTTCTTCGCCGAGTTGAAGCGTCGCCATATCCACGCGGGCCAGTGCTTGGCTTACCCAGGAGGAAAATAGTCATGGTCAAAAGACGCGAAACAAAGGTCGCCGAGCTTCGGGATCAGAAGGCCGTCAGCCGGCGCGACTTGGTCAAGACGGGCGCTGCCGCCGGATTGGGCGCGGCCATCCTGTCGGCCCCTGGCAAGGCACAGGCGCAACCGGCCCCCGCTGACATTCGCTGGGACTACGAGGCGGACGTGATCGTGTGCGGCTCCGGTGGGACCGGAATCGTGGCGGCGAAGCGCGCCCATGACCTGGGCGCCGATGTGCTGGTCATCGAGCAGAACTTCGATATCGGCGGGAAATTGTCGCATAACGGCGGACAGTCGTCGTTCGGCGGCGGCGACCACGTCCAGGAACGCGATCGCCTGGGCCGTCCCGATCCCGACGGATGGCTGACCGCCCCGCTGCTGGCGAAAGAGGATCTGACGGACGACCCCGAGACGTTGTTTCGCGATACCACCGACTGGTCCGTCGTCGGCAACGGCGCGGTTGCCGACTATCGCTACAACTCGCGCGCATTCCAGCGGGGGTGGGCCGACAACGCGGCCGCGACCCGCCAGTTCCTGACGGACAACCATGTGCGCTGGTCGCGCATTACCACTACGCACATGGGCGGCGGCATGACCAAGGGGCGGGCCGCTTATTCGATCATGAAGCTCGGCGCCAAGACGGACATCGAGGCGGGGACGATCACCCAGGAAGATGCCGGCAACCTGGCGGAGGAAAGACAATCACCCTTCAACCCCCAAACCTGCGGTGCCCCCGGCGCACCGGCTGACGCCTGGGGCGCTCCTGGTTGCGTAGGCGGCGGCTACGTCATCTCGCGCTCCGTCGAATACGCCGCCCGCAAGGCGGGCGTCAGGTTCATGATGAACCGGCACCTGGACGAAATCATCCGCGAGGGTGGCGATTCCGGCAGGATTATCGGTGTCAAGGCAAGCTACACGCCGCGCTTCAGTCCCAAGACGGGCAAACGGCTGGAGAGCTTCTGGAGCAACGGCAATATCGACGAACGAAAGCAGGTCATCTACATCCGCGCTCGCAGGGCGGTGGTTGTGGGGACCGGTGGCTTCATGGGCAACATTCCGTTCCGCACCCAATTCGACCCGCGGATGAGCGAACCTTCCATGCAGTACAGCACCGGCCTGATGGGCCCGCTCCACGAGGACGCGAGCGGCATTCTGGCCGGCATGAAAGTCGGGGCAGGCCTCGGCGGTCTTTTCCAGTCCTACGGTCACTCCCTGGCCACCCCGAAGCTTAACAGCATTCTGGCCGTCAGCGACGTTATGGACAAGGTGATGCCGGGGCACCCGGCGTTCGAGTTCATCGGTTCCTTCGGCATCAACATCGGAACCGCAGGCTGGGAATACATCATTGCCGTCAACCAGGTCGGCAAGCGCTTCCACGACGAGATATCGACCGGCCGCGAACGCAGTGCGGAAGCCAAGTACCCCTTAGGCTCGGCCGGGACCACCAGGCCCTTCACCCCCCTCGATTGGCGGAACGCCAGCGTGAAGCATGTCCGCTCGAGCTATATCTCGGGGCCTGGCTCGGACGCGGCGATGGCCATGAACGAAGGCTCGCACGCTCCGGACTACTCCTCGGGGCCGGTCTGGGCGATCTTCGACCAGGCAGCGGTCGATGCCAATAAATGGTCGCTCCGTTATCCCTATATCGCCGATCCCCCGAACGGGACCTTCTTCAAGGCGGATACGCTTGCTGAGCTTGCCCGGTTGGTGATGGGCAACCGGTTCCAGCACATGCCGCTCAAATATCTCGAGGAAACCGTCGCCAGGTTCAACGCCTTCGCCGACTCCGGCAAGGACACTGACTTCGAGAAGCCAGTGATGCACAAGATCGCCAGGGCGCCATTCTATGCCGCGCTGATCCCGTTGGCCGTCAACGATTCCTATGGCGGACTGAAAATCGACGGCAATTGCCAGGTCATCGACATATATGGGAAGCCTATTCCGGGCCTTTATGCCGGCGGCGAGGCCTCCGGCGGCGGCCGGCAGCACGGCATCGGCCGCGCGTGTGTCAGTGGCTATATCGCGGGGACGCACGCTGCTGCCGAACGGGCCGCCTGACCTGACGATGCGTGATGTCGGCGGGCCATGTGGCCCGCCGACACGCCCCGCCATCGGCGAGGGCGCTATGTGGGCCCGCTCGAAGCAACCGGGCCGAAGCATTTTCGGATAAGGACCTATCCATGAATGGTCAGGAAGCTGTGCTTTTTCCCGTTTCCCTGAGCCTGTCGATTTCGCCCCAGGAAGTCGACGCCAGCGCCGAGCTGACCCTCAAGGCTGTGGCAGAATGCCCCGAAGACTACGATCTTTCGGGTGATCAGATTTCGTTTCATGACGCTGACGGCCGTGAGATTGGCAGCGCGCCGCTCGCCGCCCTCGAAGAAGACGGCTTCGGCGCCGAGATTATCGTGACCGCCCCGGCCGAACTCGGCGAATACGGATACAGCGCCGTACTGACGGCTGCCGAGAGCGATGGCGTCGCCCATGCGGGAGCCAGGGCGGAGGCCCGCTGCAGCGTCAAGGCCCACGACGCCTATCTCAATGTCTGGGACGTCCCCTCGGCGACCACGGCCGGCGATGCCTTCAGCTTCCATGTCGGCCTCAAATGCTCGTGCGGTTGCAATCTCGCCAACCGCAGCTTCGTCGTCCTTGACCAGGCAGGCACCGTCGTTGCCTCAGGCAGGCTTGGCGACGCAGTCTGGCCGGGCACCGGCGCACTCTATTTCGCGAAGGTCCAGGCTGTAGCGCCAGCGGACATCAGCCTGCACCAGTGGATGGTGGAGTTCCCCGGCTCGAACAGCGGGATCGCGCATGCTCCGGGGTCGCTGGCTATGCGCGTCCGCACGGTCGCGGCGCCGGACCGTGAAATCCGTATAGAGGCCGTCGACCGGGAAAGCGGGGCACCGCTCAAAGGGATCAACCTCATCGTGGGCCCCTACCGGGCCACGACTGGGGGAGATGGTGTGGCACAGATGAGGGTGGTCGGTGACCACTACGTGTTGCATGCCTCAGGACTCCAGCGTATGCCCTTTCGGGATCATCTCGATGCGACCAGGCCCATCGGCCTCCGGCTCCTGATGGCCGTAGAGCTGCCGCAAGAGCACTTCATGCCGCCAGTCGACCAGAAACCATCCATCGCAGAGGTGCTGGAATGAGTGGCATGCGCGGCCATCTGCGTCTCTGCATGCTGGCGCTTGCCGCCTCTGTCGGACTGGGTGTTCCCGTCATGGCACAGAACAGCTCGGACCTCGCTGCCGGCCAGAACGCCTGGAACCGGGCCGGGTGCTACAATTGTCATGGTAGCAGGGCTCAGGGGGGCGACGGTGGCGACTACCCTATCGGCCCCGCCCTCACGACCACTGTGCTCGACAAAGCGACGATGATCATGATTGTGAGCTGCGGGCTTCAGGGGACGCCCATGCCGGCCTGGCTAAAGGGCGCCTACACCACGGTTCAATGCTATGGCATGCCGTTGGGGTCGAGACCCGCCGACACGGTCATTCCGGCGATCTTGACCGCCGACGAGATCAAAGCTCTGGTCGACTACGTCTTCGCAACTTTCGTGCAAAAGCCACAGCCGTAAGCAGCGCCCGAAGACGCTCCGCCAACACCACCGCGACGAACTCGACACCGGCCAGATGAAGCTCCTCGGCCAAAGTTGCCGAGAGCCTGTTCCGCAAAGCGGTCGGTGATGTGCTGCGTCAGTTTTCTGCGCGCGCCCCTACGCCCGGTTCATGGGCATTACGCAGGCGAACGGTCTCAGGTAGCCACGACAAAAACCGACCAAAACGTTTCTGCCGTTCGATGCCTGTTGGTACACCTGTTGATGTCAGCTCTTGTGTAGGTTTTCGGATGCCGACCCGATCACCGATGGTAGTCGTGCCCTTTGGGGGCCGGCGTCCGAAAGCCTCCAAGGGAGGAAACCGCGCGCCGGTTAAGCCGGGTGGTGGTGCAAGGCGCCTATGGGGATTTGAGCGCTGCGCGACTGCGGATTTGACGCTGTGCACACGGCGGCTGGACCGGATGCAGGATCAAGCATTGGCGCTGGTGCGCGTTGCGCGGGAAATGATTGGGAGAATCCATCCAGACGGAGAGCACGAGATCGGCGCTGCGGGTGGCTGTTGTGCACGCTCTGCCGTGGCCGGCGGCGATCCAGCGACGATGACGGGCGGCATTGCGCGGCGGTGAGCTTGTGAGCGCGATCACGAGGTATCGATCGGGATTGCGCCGGCCGGCATTGCGGGCTGCCATCGTGGCGCGGAGCCGCGCTCGAAGGTCTCGATGATGGTCATGGAGCCGCCGCAGCAAGGACAGGGATAGCCGAGTATCTGGGGTTCATCCGCGTTGTCGCGTCCGGCATCGCCGGCGTCACTCGGTGGCTCTGGTACGGCGAGCAGTTCGCGGGCGCGCGCGATGTTCTTTGCCCGGATTGTGCTGGCGAAGAGGCCGTAGTGGCGGATGCGATGGAAGCCTGCGGGCAACACGTGAACGAGGAAGCGGCGGATGAACTCGCCGGTTGCAAGGGTCATGATCTTCTGCCGTTCACGCCCTTTGGCCCGGTAGTCCTTCCACTTGAATGTAACGCCGGCATCGTTGAGCGAGATGAGACGGCTGTTGGAGATGGCGACGCGATGGGTGTAGCGCGACAGGTAGGCAAGGACGGCCTCGGGTCCGCCGAAGGGACGCTTGGCATAGACGACCCATTCAGTCTTGCGCAACGGGACGAGATAGGTGGCGAAGGCATCGGGTTCGGCCAGCGGCACGTGATCGCCGAAGAAGCGCAGGCACCCCGCCTGATGAGCCGCACAGCTGCGAGCTTCTCCAGGAACAACCGGCGGAACAACCGCGACAGCACGCGCACGGGAAGAAAAAAACCAGGCCGGCAGGATATCCAACGCTGCCCGTCGAGCGAGACGCCGCCGCCCGGCACAACAATGTGGACATGGGGATGATGGGTCAGCGCCGAGCCCCAGGTATGCAGCACGGCGGTGACGCCGATCTTGGCGCCCAGATGTTTGCGATCGGCGGCAATCGTAAGCAATGTTTCCGATGCCGCCTTGAACAGCGCGTCGTAGATCACCGCCTTGTTGGTGTAGGCGATGCTGGCGATCTGCGCCGGCAGCGTGAAGACAACATGATAGTACGGCACGGGCAACAGCTCGGCCCGGCGCGCCTGCAGCCAATCGTAGGCCGCCGCCGCCTGGCATTTGGGGCAATGCCGGTTACGGCAGGAATTGTAGGCGATGTCGAGGTGGCCGCAGTCCTCGCAACGCATGACGTGGCCGCCGAGCGCTGCCGTGCGGCAGGCTTCGATGGCCGACATCACGCGGAGCTGGCCCAAGCTTAAATGGCCTTCCTCGCGCGCGCGATAAACCGGCCCGGAGGTGCGGAAAATATCCGCGACCTCCAGGGCAAACCGGGACAAGGGCGCCGCCGCTTACGCGGGCGGCGCTGTCGTCGCACAGGACGCTCGTCGCGAGCGTTTTTTGGGAGCCGGCTTGAAGGGAAGCCGGTCGAGTGGCCCCTCCACGCTCTGGATCAGCTTCGGTGACACCGCCGCATAGATCGCCGTCGTCTCCAATTTTTTGTGTCCCAGCGGTCACGAGTCATAATGCACGTCCTCTTAACTCATTGAATGTCAAAGGCCCGCTGGTCAGGATTTGGTGTTAGCGGAGGGTCTGATCGCTTGCGACCAGTAAATCCGGTCAGGTCCGCGGTCTTGATCACCCAGGGAGCACCTGAGCAGACCTGCCGACCCTTGATATCGCCACGGCGAAGCATGCGCAGCGCGGTCATATTGCATACCCCGACGATTTTCGCTGCTGCCTCGAGCGTGATCTCGCCGCGCTCAGCCCATTCGCCGTCGCGGTGGCCCGCAATCTCGTGGTGATGGCGGAAGCCGCGCACGCGCTCCTGCGTCCACGCATTGCCATATCCGGTCACGACGCCGATGCGATTGAGCAGGCGTGCAATCTGGCGATCCGGCATCAGTCGGGCCAGCTCACGCATGAGCGCGATCGTGTCGTCCGGAATGCGTGGATTGTGCCGGCCGGCTGCATTTAGCCGCTGCTTCACCTGCAGCTCAGTATGGTCGCCGCCTTGCCAATGCAGGACTGCATGAATGATCGCGCCGTCGCGGCGCACGATGACCTCCGAGATCGCAGTGCGCAGAATACGCTTGCGCGTCGCAGCCGTCGCGGCGGTGTGCGACCAGGCGCACTCGAGATCCGCACCGAGCGCCATGAGTTGCTGCAGCTCCGGCTCACCAAGCGGTGGCGGACGCCGCGCGATCAGGGCCGCGATGTCGCCCTCGATCTTGGCAACAGCTTGCAAAGCCTCGTTCCATCGGCGCTCCAGCTCGCCGGCGACGAGCCGATTGGCTGGATCAACAGCATCGTACTGTCGACGGGCATGGGCGACCTCATAGCGGGCCTGGTGCAGGAAGAGTTCCAGTTGCCGCTCAGCCGCCGTGGTCTCGCTCGACTGGGCTTCGATTACCTTGACCGCGGCTTCTATACCGAGTGGCTTCAGGACGCGCAGCACCTCCTTGGCGATCGCTGCGTCGATGCTCAAGCCACTCACCGAGATGCATCGCTCGGTGCCGTGGTTCATGCGCGCGCCGTAGCAGTTATAGCGACCGAGCTTGCCGCCGTAGTGCACGTGGAGCTTGCGGCCGCAGTGGCCGCAGCGCAGAAGCCCAGGCAGCAGCAGTTCGCCTTCACGGGCTGCTCCGCGAGCGACCGCGCTGCTCATGCCGGTCGCGTTGTTAGCGATCGCATTGAGGTTGCGTTCGAACTCGTCCCAGGTGATGTAGGCGGCGTGATGATCCTTGATCAGAACGTCCCATTCCTCCATCGGCCGATGCACGCCACGACGAACGCGCTTGCGACCGTCCACCACGCTGACCCGGCTCGTCGTGCGTCCGAATGCATAAGCGCCGGCATAAATCGGATTGGTCAGGATGTTGTGCACGATGTTGTAGGCTGGCAAGCGCCACACGACGCCGTGCGCCTCGCCCTGGCGCGATTTGGCGGGCAATTCGATCCCTTCGTCCCTGAGCCAGATATGCACCTGCCGCGCACTCTGGAGCTCGGCGAATTTCGTGAAGACGAGTTGAATGGCCTGCTGCACGCGTTTGTCCGGATTCTTCTCGATCCGGTCGTGCCTGACTTTCACATAGCCCGCGGCCACACCGAGAACCAGCGCGCCACGGCGCGCCATCTGACGCAGCGCCTCCTGCGAGCGCTGGCGGAACAGCGACAATTCAAGCTCGCTCATCGTCCCCTTCATGCCGAGCAACAGCCGATCGTTGGGATGGCGAGGATCGTAAATTCC
This sequence comes from uncultured Alphaproteobacteria bacterium, assembly GCA_963747255.1. Taxonomy (GTDB): domain Bacteria; phylum Pseudomonadota; class Alphaproteobacteria; order Micropepsales; family Micropepsaceae; genus CAIYRG01. The sequence goes on along the minus strand of CAVVEG010000004.1, from coordinate 819 downwards.
GTCCTCGTCGACGATAATGGTGCCGACCAATCCACAGAACTCGATCAGAGTGTGCCAATCGCGGCCGTTGCGGGCCAGACGCGAAGCCTCGATCGCAAGCACCGCACCGACACGACCGTCGCAGATTGCGGCCAACAGTCGCTCGAAGCCTGGACGGGCAATGCCGCCGCCCGATCGCCCGAGATCATCGTCGATGATCTCGACAGTCGTCCAGCCAAGCTGCTTGGCGTGATCGGCAAGCCCATATTGCCGTCGCTGGCTTTCAAGATTGTGCACGAGCTGATCCGGAGTTGATTGACGGATATAGACGCAAGCGTTGCGCTGTAGATGCTCAGCCGTGATCTTGCTCATGGATGCTCTCCCCGCTTCTTACGTTGACCAGCGTCGCTGCAATCTCGCGGAGCAGAGCTTCCACGAGGCCCGTGAGCTCGACCCTGCGAGCCGGGCACGGCTTCACAAGCGGCGTATCCTGGTCGAACAGGCTTGGTTGGTGATGTTCGGATTTGCGCGCCATTATCGGCTGTCTCCGTTTTTGATTCGGACAGGAGAAAGCTTAGGAGAGCGTCGGCCTCGGCACGCATCGAGCGCAGGATATGCAGTGGAAAGTGCGGCTCGTCGCCGATCTCGAAACGAGATGCTGCCGGTTCAGTCATCCATGCCGGCAAGCTGGCAAATGAACCGTCGGGTTGGAGCACGACTGCGAACTCGAAGCCGCCACTTTCGAGCCGCCGTCTGATCTGGACCACTTCGCCAAAGCGCGGATGAAACCGGTAGGTGATACGGGCTTCAGCCGGCTGTTCATGGGCAGTATGTCGCCAT
>CAVVEG010000003.1:0-309829 GCA_963747255.1 uncultured Alphaproteobacteria bacterium | reverse complement strand
TTGGGCACTTTCGGCAAGGAAAACTTTGTGGCCAAACTCCAGCGGTGTTTGCACCTTGCCGCGCTTGATCAGGTCGGTGTGGGCTTCAAAGATGGAATAGATCTTTTCGGCGTTGGGAACTTGCTCTCCCTCGAGCACGCGACGGCGGGCTTGATCGATCACACGGTCTCCCAGCCTACAATAGTGCTCGATCTCTTTCCGGAGTTCGGGGATCGCCATTTCAGTGGCCAGATCCTTGCCGCGCGCTTTCTTGGTCTGCTCCACTACCTTTCGCGCGCCGGTCACGACCTCCTCGGTCACTCCGATGAGTTCACGATATTTCTTGGTTTGTCGTTCGTGCCGTTCCGTGGGTTTCATTCGCTGGATTTCTTGCATGCGACGTCGTGCCACCCGCTTGCGATTGTGGAACCCCCGAACCCGCTTCTGAACTGCTTTTTTGAGGCGGCCGACCAAACGAGTGACCACGCGTACGACATCCCATAACAAGGTGTTGTCGGTCGGGTGATGAATGTCCGTCTGCACGACCGATCCAGCGAGATAATGCATATGATTTCGAGACTGTAACGATCTACTACCGTTGGCACCCACTCTTCAATTGTTCGCTTCCGATTCGTTCGCGACGCAAGAACCGTAACGGCGACCGCATCTATTGCGAAGTAAACGGCAAAATCTATCCTATTCCGAGCTGGATGTTGAGTCCGGAGTGTTCGCAATTCTCACTCGGCCCTCCGCTGATTTCTATAAAAGCCCTCTTGGAGCTGCGCGACCTGTTCGCGAGTTTGCCTCTTCCCGCCGATTGCGATAGTGCTTCGTTGCATGCAATCCCCAAGGAGGCGATAGATGAAGCGATCGGTAAAGCGACTCTCTCCGCAGATGAACCTGCCGCTCGACAATGTGCCGCACGCAGAAAATCCGGAGGACCAGTGCGAGGACCTCACCGCCGCTCTGATGGAACTCCTCATCAGCGCAGCGGAAGAAAAACACGAGCAGCCAGGAAACGGAGGAGAAGATGAACCCGAAGCTCACGCCTGAACGTCTTTCTCGGAAAGCCATCGTTTATGTTCGCCAGTCTAAGCCGAGTCAATTAATCCACAACCAGGAAAGCACACGCCTACAACTCAGTCTTGCAGATCGCGCCCGTGCACTGGGTTTCGAACGCATCGTCGTGGTGGACGAAGATCTGGGACGAACAGGTTCGGGTTTGGTCGATCGCCCCGGTTTTCAACGCTTGGTCGCGGAAGTCTGTAGCGGCGAAGTGGGTGCTGTATTTTGTGTGGAGGCGTCGCGATTAGCACGCAACGGTCGTGACTGGCATCATCTGATCGACCTCTGCGGTATGGTCGGCGTCGTGGTGGTGGATCTCGACGGTGTTTACGATCCAACTCTAACCAATGATCGCCTGCTTCTAGGAATGAAAGGGACGATCAGTGAATTCGAGTTGAATCTGTTTCGACAGCGCTCAAGCGAAGCGATTCTTCAGAAAGCCCGCCGTGGCGAACTGCAAGTTCAAATTCCCGTCGGTTTCTGTTGGGCACCAAGCGGGCGAATCGAAAAAGATCCCGATCAGCGTGTGCAGCAGGCCATCCAGTTGGTGTTTCGCAAAATGACCGAGTTGGGCAGCGTACGCCAAGTTCTGGTGTGGTTTCTACAAGAGAGCATTGCGCTGCCGTCATTTCCTCATGACTCGGTCGAGCGCAGGATGATTTGGAAATTGCCCGGATACGCATCTCTACACTCGATGCTCACCAATCCGATCTATGCCGGCGCCTATGTCTACGGTAGGAGAGAAACAAGGACAAAGATCGTGGACGACCGTATCCGCAAATCTGCGGGCCATCGCAAGCCGCAAAGCGAATGGAAGGTCTTGATCAAGGACCATCATCCCAGTTACCTTTCCTGGGAAGAGTACGAACGAAATCAATCGATGATCACTGCTAACGGTTACATGATGAACTCCGGCGCTGAGCGCAAAGCCGGCCGTGGCGGCCGAGCGCTGCTTTCGGGACTTCTTCGGTGCCATCGTTGCGGACGAATGATGCAAGTCAATTACCCCGGCCCAGTCGTCCGCTATGTTTGCAATTCTGCCCGCTCCCAATACGGGGAAAAAATGTGTATTTCCTTTGGTGGCTGGCGCGTAGATGATGTGGTGTCGAAGGAGGTGTTAGCCGCGGTCAGCGGAAATGCGATCACGGCAGCCTTGGAAGCAGCAGAGCAAATGCAGCAGAAGCGACAAGATCTGCGCAAGGCGATCGAGATGGAGCTTGAGCAGGCTCGCTACGAAGCACGTTTGGCAGCTCGGCGCTACGAATCCGTAGATCCGGAACAGCGGTTGGTGGCCGCAGAATTGGAGGCTCGCTGGAATACGGTCTTGCAAAAAACGAAGGAGCTCGAAAACAAATTCCATGAGTCTGACGACCAGAGTCAATCGGCGCCGGTGCCGAATACGCAAGTTCTCTTGAGTTTGGCGCAAGATCTTCCGGCGATTTGGAACTCGCCTTCTACTGACATGCGACTGAAGCAGCGGATCGTCCGGATTCTGATCCGCGAAATCATTGCCGACGTAGACGAGAAGAGCCGCGAAGTTGTTCTTGTGATTCACTGGGCTGGTGGGCGTCATTCCGAACTGCGCGTGAAGAAAAGTGAGGCGGGTAGGAGCCGCCGCTGCACGGATCCCGATGCGATCGAAGTCATTCGACAGATGGCTCCGAACTTTAACGACCAGCAGATCGCAGGCACGCTGAACCGACTCAGGCTGCGCACAGGCGTGGGTAACACGTGGACCGTGAGTCGAATTCACTCGGCTCGTTTCTATTACCACCTGCCAGTCTTTGCTCCGAATGATCGGTCCAGCGAAGTAACTCTAGAGGAGGCCGCGGAACGCCTCAATGTGAACCAATCGATTGTACGACGCATGATCGAAGAGAAGATGCTGCCAGCGCGTCAGGTGGTGGTTTGTGCGCCATGGCAGATTCCAGTGGAGGCATTGGATTCGGAAGCGATCCGCAAACAAGCTACCGATCTCAAAAATCGAGTGCGAGTTTCGCAACGTCACAGTTGCGAAGGGCAGGAATCAATGTTTTCAGAGAGATAGCGAGGTATAGCACAATGTCGCAACATCGACAGTGGTATCCACGCGAAGTCGGTTGCCATCTTCCAGGCCGAGATCCACCGCCGCGTCTACCACCAGCTCATTGATGGCTTTCACTGTCTCCGGAGTCAGCCGATGAAAGGCGCGGTTAAACGCAAGATGTTTGGGCACCGGCTGGCAATAGAATTCCGTGAACTGGCGCAGCGTGTATCCGTCCGCGATCCGTTCCCGCAGTTCGCGAAGATCCCAACTCTTGACGCTCTTCAGTACGAAGGAGCGCAGCACCTGCGAGGGAGTTAACCCGTTGCGACCCGTCGCGGGTTTTTTTAGGCCTCGTTCCAGATCGCGTCGTACCGCCTCGATCATCTCTTCGTGGTCGTCCAGAAAATCGGAGATGGTTTGCAGGAACGGCTCCAGAGAGATGCCTTGCTTGAGCAACTCCCAATCGGCAAAACTGATTTGGGGCTTCGCAGTTCTCGGCACTCTTCAGTTCTCCTTTTTTGTCGACGCCTGGTCTCTCTCGCGCTTCAAAGCTTTGACATAGCGTGGTGCGGCCTGGAAGAGCAGCTCCTGCAAGGCCCGCCCGTTGTCCAAACAACGGCGCACCTCGGGGACCAGTTCCTCCGGAACGTACACGGCAAAACGCCGCCCTTTCAGGCGCCCATAGAGGACATAGCTCGGGTGCTGCTCGCCGGATTGACAAGCGCGGCAGTTTTCGCGCACGCAAGGGCTGCGGCGTAGGCTAAGCGAGCCCAGAACCGCCGGCCAGAGGCCGTCCGTTTGGTCTTGGAGCCAGCGCAGGACATCGGAAGGAGACTCGAATTTAGTAGGTGGCATGTCCTATGTGTGCCATAACACACACGTACTTGTCAAGAGAAAAATGAAAATTGGACTGAAAAAACGCGCGAACCCCTGTTTTTATGCGGTTATTTTGGCTTTCGCTACAGAAACTAGTCTAGGCGGCGCCCCAGGAGCAGGAACTGCGCTTCGGTGATGGCGGTGATGGCCCGAGCCGGCTCGTGGATTGCCGCCGATACCTCCCCGTCCCCGTCGCTGCGCTCCAGCGAGATGGCCCCTGACCGGTCAGCGGAATGCCTGGGAATATCTGTTGGAGACTGAGAAAACCTGTTACAGTCAACACGGTCAAAGTAGTGGAAGTATGAAAGTTCCAGGCAATACGGCGATCCCCGGTTTACCTCGGACACAGGGGCGAAGGGCTGCGCTGCTTCCGGCGGCATTCCGAACGATTCTCCCAATTTTAGTTCTGTTTTGTGGACTGTCTCCATTCACCCACGCGGACGATTTCTGGAAGCAGAAGCCTCCCACGCAGTGGTCGCATGAAGAAGCCCTGAAGCTTGTACGACACTCCCCTTGGGCGAAGGTGGAAGTTGTGGTGTTCCTCCGGGGAGAGAATCAAGCGAGCTACAGCATTCGCACGGGCACGAAGCACTGCGACCCCGATGCCATCGATGCAAACGGGAACTGCTTGCAGAAATTGCGAATCGAAGCGCCTGTGGATTCTTCCCGGCAGCCGGATGGGGCGCCGAGGCTTTCGCCCTCCACCGCCTTTCTTGTGCGCTGGGAATCGGCCGTCCCGGTGAACCAGGCGTTTGTGCGGCTTGCGGAACTCGGCGAACGCGCGCTCGTCGCGTTTCAGGCGCGGGCGCCGCGGCTTCCGGCGGATCGCTACGTTATCACCGTGAAACTCGAGCAGCCCGGCTTCGTTGGGTTCGACCCCTTCGCGGTCACACCGGCGGGAAGCCCAGACCTGCGTGCGACGCTCAAGACCCGCCGTGGCACCGTTGCCCCGCTTGAAATCGAGTTCACCGGAACTGGCACGAGTTCCTCCGTCCACTTCTTCTTCCCGAGGACCCTCGATGGTGCTCCTCTGCTGGGCCCCGGGCTCGATACCGCGGAATTCGCCTTGCGGGGGGCCGGCTTCGCGGTGCACAGCAAGTTCAGACTCGACCCCGAGTTCCTCCACTAAATTGATTTACAACGGTCAGCAATGCGAGCCGTAGATCGAAACAGATATCAGCAGCGGCCACCCCCTGCGGGGTGGTTGTATGAGCCTGAAACTCCGTTCAGAGAGCTCGCTGATCATGGAGTGGCGGAGCTACAATCCGAAAGCATAACCTGGCTCGGCAGCTAAGGCCGTTTTTTCCATGGAGCGTTCCTGCCCGAATATCAGCATGGCTCCGGTGTTGGCGATTGTGTGGATGGTGGCGGGTGTTGTCCTGAAAAGGGGAACAGCCCGACCCCGCTGCGGAGATTGAGTAGTTTTCGCTAACCGGGCCGGGCCAAGTTAAATTTGACATAGGAAGGTTAGCATGAAATCCAAGCCAGAGGAGAAGAACAAAAGAGCAACCAACCATCCAACGCAGCACCATTGGCAGGAGATGAACCGCAAGCAACGGCGGGAGACGATACGGAAAATGCAGAGCGAAGACCTCAGCCTCGAAGTAGTGCATCCCGATGCCGCGGGCATTGATATCGGCAACGAATCCCACTACGCGGGGGTACCGCCGAGCCGCGATAGCCAACCGGTACGATGCTTCGGATGCACGACAGCGGAACTGAAGGCGATGGCCGCTTGGCTGCAGCAGTGCAGGATTCGGACAGTCGCGATGCAATCCACGGGCGTGTATTGGGTCGCGGTATACGACATTTTGGAGCAAGCTGGTCTCGAAGTGTACTTGGTGAATGCGCGGGACACGAAAAATCTGCCTGGACGCAAAAGCGACGTGCAGGAAAGTCAGTGGTTGATGAAGCTGTCATATTAGGGCCAGGAGGCCCGTGAAACTTTATGAAAATCACCCAGAGCTAAGCGAGAATGCAAAAGGCTTGGAGCGGCGAGGTCGAGTGGCATTGGAGAAGTCGAGGCCGTGGGTCTGTTTGATCCGGAGCATGCGCGTTTGAGCGAATAATTGGGCGTCGTTGTCTTCCCTCTTGGGAGCGGCGATAGCCACGTGACCCTGCATATGGTAACCTTTTGCATGCTCTCCGCTCCCGGCCGAGGAGAAACATGATGGCTTATCGAATCGCAGCAATTGACGTTCACAAGAAGATGTTAGCGGTAGTGGTGGCTGACGTCGCCGGCGAAGGCGAGTATCAGTTTGAGCGGCGCAAGTTCGGCGCTACCCCGGACAATTGCACCTGCTGGCCCAATGGCTGGTCCAGCAGGAGGTCGAGGAAGTAGTCATGGAATCAACGGCGCAGTACTGGAAACCAGTGTGGGGAGCGCTGGAGCGGTACTGGAAGCCGTGCGCGCAGAAGCGGGATGGGGCCAGCGAAGATGTCTGGCACCCTGCACTTGTGCCAGGCCAATCCAACCGCGGGCCGCGCGGGCGGAAGAACGATTTCGGCGACGGCGAACGGATGATCAAACGGCTGGTGGCGCAGGAATTGGTTTCTGAGCTTCGTGCCGGATGCCGGAACAGCGGCTGTGGCGAACGGTGACGCGGCGGAAGTACCAGTTGACACGCGACCAGGTGCGCTTTCAGAACCAACTGGAGAGTCTGTCTGGAAGCAGGCGCACATCAAGTTGTCGAGCTTCGTGTCGGATCTGCTGGGCCTCAGTGCGCGGCGCATGTTGAAGGCGCTGGCGGAAGGGGAAACCGACCCGGCCGTTCTGGCGGCTCTGGCCGATCGGCGGCTGCGGCCACGCCGGAACAATTGCGCGACGCACTGGGTGCCTGTACGCAACTCAATGGAGTTTACCGCCGGCTGCTGAAGATGGCGCTGGAGGAGTTGCAGTTGATGGAAGAGCAGATCGAGCAACTGGATCGGGAGATGGCCGAGTCTGCTCAGGCAGCATCAGGACGCGGTGCGAGCGTTGGCGGAAGTGCCCGGTCTCGGAGTGGATTCGGCGCTGCAGATGATCGCCGAAGTGGGTCCCGAGGCAGCGGCCTTTCAATCGGAGAAGGAGCTGTCTTCGTGGGTGGGGGTTGTCCCGGGAAGAAGAGAGCGCGGGCGTGAGCGCACAGCACGCGCTCGCCGAAGGGCAACCGCCACATGCGGCGGCTGCTGAATCAGGCTGCGCAATCGCCGCAGTCAAGGTCAAAGGAAGCATATTTGACGTGACGTCTTCGCCGTCTGCTACCGCGCCTCGGATACAAACCAGGCCATCTGGGCCATCGCCCATCGGCTTTGCCGGCTGCTTTGGCTGATCCTGCATCAGGGGGTTCGATTACGAGGAACGGGGCCCGGCGGTGAGTGCCAAGTCCACGAGCGCAAGCGCGCACCGCCCGAATGATCAAGGAACTCCGAAAGCTCGGCTATCGCGTAGAACCAGCGAAGTCGCAACCCACTAACTCCCAGGGAAGGTGATTTTCGACCCTGCACACGTATGGACTGTTGCGAAATTCCTTTCGGCCGTCGCAGGAGATTCGCACGATGCGAACCTACTGGCGGCAGCGGAATGATCTGGTGCAGAGTGCCAGCCGGCATATTCTGCGGATCCAGAAGGCGCTGACGCAGATGAATCTCCAGTTGGCAAACGTGTTGAGCGACATCAGCGGAGTGACTGGACAGGCCATACTCAAGGCCATTCTCGCCGGCGAACGCGATGCGCATAAGCTGGCTGAGTTTCGGGATCCTCGGGTGCAGGCCAACGAGGAGGAGATTGCGCGGAGTCTGGAAGGCAACTGGCAAGACGATTTGCTGTTCGTACTGAAGCAGGAGCAGGATGGCTATGAATTTTGCCAGAAGCAGATGGCCGAGTGCGATCGGCAGCTGGAGCAGTATCTGCAGAGCACGGAGGATCGCAGCCAGGGTGCCCCTCTGCCAGAAGAGAAGCGCAAAGGACGGCTCAAGAAGAAAAAGGGAAATAAACCGCAGTTCGACTTGCGTGAAGGGTTGTTTCGTATAACCGGTACGGACCTAACCCGGATCGACGGCATCGATGTCATGACCGCGATGGCAGTCATCAGCGAAGCCGGATACGACATTAGCAAATGGAAGACCGAGAATCACTTTGTTTCCTGGCTGCGGCTGTGTCCGGACAATCGCATTAGCGGGGGCAAGGTCGTAGGGAAAGGCCGGCTGCCCACCAATAATCCCGTCAGTATCGCCGTTAAGATGGCCGCCACTACCTTACGACAAAGCAAAACTTATCTCGGCGCGCAGTTCCGTCGACTCCGAACCAGGCTAGGGGATCCCATCGCCATCAAGGCCATGGCCGCCAAGCTGGCCCGTTTGGTCTACCGCATGCTGCGCTATGGGATGAAATACGTGGACCAAGGAGCGGCCTTCTACGAGCTTAAACACCGCGAACTCCAAGTTCACCAGCTCAAGCGGAAAGCTGCAAGTCACCCTACTCCCGGCAGCCTGAAAACGAGTTTCTGCGGAGTGCTGAGCGAGACGCTCCCCCCGCATATTACGGCTGGGGAATGTCATCTCGTCAGCTGATACGCTACAATTCGCTGGCGGCAAAGTGTTTGCTCAGATGGTTGGGTCTAGCTATCAGTCCGCAGATTCCTTACTGAAGGAGATCGCATTGAAGATGCGTCCTGAATTTCATTCGTGCTTGATTTCTGTTTTGGTGTTGCTGTTCGTACCATTTGCGGTCTCTGCGCAAACCTCGCCGAAAGATTCGCAGGGTTTTCCCATCCTTGGATTTTCGCCGGCGAATGCCGCAGCCGAGCACAATCTAGAGGCAATATTTGAAGCGCTGCCTTCGCCCGAGAAGGCGCGCGAATGGCATCGCCTCTTCACGGCGGAGCCACACCCGGCTGCGTCCGAGCAGAACAATAAGCTTGCCGAATTCCTAGCACTGGAATGGCGCAAGCAAGGCTGGGAGGACGTCACATTGCGGCGGTACGACGTGCTGCATTCCAGCCCGCATAGCGTTTCTCTGGAAATGGTTGCGCCCATCTACTTCAAAGCTTCACTTCGGGAGGACCCCTATGCGATTGATCCGGACACGAAGAATCCCGCCATTTCGGGTTCCTACTTTGGCTATTCTGCTTCCGGTGATGTCACGGCTGAGCTTGTCTATGCGCACAGTGGGAATCCCGAAGACTATGAACTACTGAGGAAGAATGGCATCAGTGTCAAAGGCAAAATTGTGATCGTTCGATATTCGAATCCGTACAGTTATCGAGGATTCAAAGCGCTGACTGCCGAGCGGGAAGGCGCTGCGGCCCTGTTGATTTATTCCGACCCAGCGGAAGATGGCTATGCACGGGGCAAAGTTTTTCCGGATGGTCCGTGGGGCCCAGAGAGCCACATTCAGCGTGGTGCGATTACCTACGACTATATCGTTCCCGGCGACCCCACCACGCCCGGCTGGGCTTCCGTTCCGGGCGCAAAGCGGATCGCGCCGGAGGAGGCGCGATCACTTCCCAAGATTTCCGCGTTGCCGCTCTCCTGGCGTGATGCGAAACCATTACTGGAAAACATGAACGGTCCCGAAGTTCCGAAGGAATGGCGCGGGGCGCTGCCCATTACCTACCGGTTCACAGGAGCTGTAAAAGTCCACGTCAATGTGGACATGGACACGAGCGTGAAGCCCTACACCGTCGTCGAGGCACGCATACGCGGTGGCGATCTGCCGGATGAATGGGTGCTTGTTGGCAATCATCGAGACGCGTGGGTGTATGGCGGCGTGGATCCAGTAAGCGGCACAGCTTCGATGCTGGAACTGACGCGCTCATTAGGCGAACTTAAACAGCGGCGCATTCGTCTCCGGCGCACGATTATCGTCTGCAGCTGGGATGGCGAAGAATATGCGCTTACAGGTTCGACCGAATGGGGCGAGCAATTCGCGGAGGACTTGAAGAAGAAACTCGTTGCGTATCTGAATGTTGATGCGTCCGTTTCCGGTGCGGCCACTACAGCCGGAGCGGAAGGACTGAGTTTCAAGCCAACAGCGGTTGCATCTCTCGCGCCCATGTTGGTCGAAGCCGCAAAGGACGTTCGCGCTCCATCAGGGAAGTCTTTATACGAAGCGTGGCGAGCTACCTCAATGCGGGATAAGAAACTAGCTGGACCCCCAGCTGATTCGGCGCTGGTCGAAACGCGCATCGGAAGTGGTTCTGATCACACCGTATTTTTAAATCATCTCGGCCGGCCCGTGATTAATTTGGGATTTACGGGGAACTACGGCGTCTATCATTCTGCCTATGACGATCATTTCTGGATGTCCCGGATTGGTGATCCCACGTTTGAATATCACACCGTCCTGACCCAAATCTGGGGGCTGACTGCGCTGCGTTTGGCCAATTCGGACATTTTGCCATTCGATTTTGCGGCCAATGCCGCGGCACTCCGGGAATTTCTAAGTGAACTCGAGAGCCTCAACAAGCTAACTCAACAGCAGGTACCAGTGAAAGGGCTCTACGAGCGCATTGTGGGTTTTGAGACGGCGGGCAGGCAACTGCGCGAGGTTACGATGCACGATCTCGCCTCCGGCAACGTCAACCCAGAAAAGATCCAACGCTTGAACGAACAGCTTCTTCAGGTTGAGTCGAACTGGCTCGATCCTGCCGGAATTCCCGGCCGACCCTGGTTCCAGCACCTTCTCTATTCGGCCCGGTACACATACGCTCATCTGGAATTCCCAGGCCTTGCAGAGGCAGTCGAAGGCGCGAATTGGAAATTGGCCGCCGAACAGGTCAATCTGCTGGATACCGCCCTTGTGAAAAACACGGAATTATTACGATCCGCGAAATCCACTTGGGAGAAGAAGGAATGAAGGGGTGGCGAGAACGTCGCGAGCTGATTGCTTCAATTTAGACACGAAGAAGCCTGATTAGGGCTGCACTCGGTCAATGCGTCATGGCATAGACGACGTAGTTGATGCCGATGCGAATGCCAAGAGCGGAGAAACGCTCGGGATAGGACGCGCGATCGGACCATTCCCATGAATCTCCAATATCGGAATTGTAAGAGATGGCGACCATGATGTGACCTTTATCATCGTAGATGGCGCGCCAGTGGGCTCCCTTTCCATCGTCCGGCCCCTGCGGATAGTCCGGTACTTTGTAGCCGCGGCGCAAATGTGCCCCACCTGGAACCTGATAGCGGTCGTCGAGATCGAACAGAGTGTGAAATATCGGGTCGTTATCAGGAATGTCGACGATCGGACGATCCGGAAAAACCATCCGCATGCGCTGGACAAACATCTGCCACTCGTAAGCGCCGTGAAAATCGTCGGCCATTAAGAATCCGCCCCGCAACAGATAGTCACGCAGGACATCTGCCTGGTGTTGGGTGATTCCCCATTCGCCCACCTGGACGGCGTAAAGCCACGGCCAATTGTAGACCTCGTCGCTCTCCTCGAGATTCACGTCCTGCTCCACCGATCGCGCGTCGATGCGTGTGAGGCGGCGGACAGCAGCGGACAACGCACGATCGGCCGGCGGCCCATCTTGTGTCCACAGTGACATGCCTTGCCGCCAATCCCCGTCGAAACGGCCGCGATAACCGTCATTGGGTCCGGGTGGGTACATGAGACGGGCAAAAGCCCATTCGCCAGGTCGCTGCCAGTCTGGGGGCAACGGCGTCGACTCGCCATATTCGACGGATGGGTATTGGTGGAAGGGGCGTTGGGCAAACACGGCAGCTACGAGGCCGAAGCTAAAGCAGAATCGAAATAGAAGTTTGATGAGGGCTCGATGGGATTGTTTCATGGAAGCTCACCCTTCGACACGCGCGTCGCCTGTGGGTTCTTACTCAACCGTTTGTAGTACTCGGCGACGGATTCCTGATAACCCGACGGAACGGCATAGGACTTTCCTGTGCGCGCTTGGGTCGAGGCAGCATCGCGTTGCAACTGGAGTTCAAGCCTGTCGACGGAGCTGAGCACTTCGCGGTGCATTTGCTCCACCATCGCCGGATTGCCGGAAAAGCGGCTTGGATCGAGCAGCTGCATCTGGCGCGCCAGCTCCGCCACCTCTTTCGCAGCCTCCGGATCATTTCGGACCATCTGCCGGAGATGGTTCAGCGCTCGCATGCTCTGCCGATAAGTTCGTTTCGTATCGGCGGGGATGTCCGAGGCGTCCGTGGGAGCAGACCGCCGTCCCGGTTGGCCGTAGCGATTGTTGCCGGCGTTGATGTTGCCCCACACGGTGCCATCTGAACTACTGTCGCCGCCGTAGCTGGCATCTCCGCTCTGGCCTGCGCGGTTCTGTCCCTGCTGTCCGCTCCGCTGACCGTCTCGAGACGACGCCACCGCTTCGAGCTGTTTACGCAGTCCTTCCACCTGATCGAGCGCCGTTGCTTCGCCGCCTTGGTCCATGCCGCGTTGTCCCGGTTCGCCCTGATCCACTTTTTTCTGTGCCTGTTGGAGTTGCTGGTTCAATTTCTCGAGACCCTGTGCGATCTCGCTTTCTGTGCCGTTTGAATTCGGATTGATTCCCCTCCGCAACCAGTCCGCTGTTCTTTGCACATGATTGTCAAGATCGGACTCATCCATCTCCGTCAGCGCGTCGCGCAACTTTTGGGCAACGCCCGGTTGGCTGGAAGCCATCGCGCGCGCAGCATCGCGGAGGTTTCTCTGCAAGTTCGACAGGTCGTTGGAGAGTTGCTGTCGCTCCTGCGCCAGCCGATCGCGCGCATGAAGGCGTGCCAACATAGCATCTAGATTCGTCGCGCTTGGGTCGGCCGGCTGCCCGGCGAACTTGTTGATCCGGTCAGCTTGGGCATGCTCCTCCTGCGTTAACCGGCCAGCCTCGCGTGCGAGAGACCCCACCCTACCCGAGGCGAGCTGCTGCTGCGTGCCGGCCAGTAGATTCGACGCCTGACGCAACTGGTCCGCGGCCTGCTGCCCGACCGCGCCAGACTCCGCCTTGCTGTTTCGCTTCATCGCGTCGGTCGCTTGTTGCAGGCGTTTTAGTGCTTGTTCGATCCGCGGATCCCCGGATGCGCCTGCTGCTGAGCCGGAAGATTGGTTGCCGGCCTGCTGGCGCGATGATTGCGAACCGCTCTGCCCTTGGGTTGACCTCTGCTGCTGCGAATCCTGTTGAGATCCGTTGGAGCCCTGCTGGCCGTTCCGTGCCAGCTGCTCCATTTGGCGCTGCAGCTGTTCTGCTTCGCGCCGCAGCATCTCCTGCTGCCAGCGTTCCTGGAAACTCTGCTGCGGGTTGTGCTGCTGGTTGGCCAACTCCTCTTGGCGTCTGGCCAGCGCATCGAGCTTTTCGAGCGCGTCCTTCACATCCTTCTCGTGTTGCTCGGCAGGAGAGGCGGTCTGCGCCGTCTCGTACTGATTTTTTTCGGTGTCCAATTCGAGCTCGAAGAGACTAGCCAAGTCGCGACCTGCGTTGCCACCACCACCTCCACCACCCCCGCGCTGGCCGAAGGCAACCTCGATACTCCGGAAAGTTGCCTCCGCTCGCAGCAGCGCCTGCAGCGCTTTCTGCTCGAATGGAATGGCATCCTTCCACTTCATGCCCTTCAACTTTTTCGCCGAAGGCGCCATGGCCGCAGCGGCATCCTGCATGTCCTTGTCGAAATCGGTGAACTCCTCATTCGCCTCAGAGATATCGCGGCTCTGCATGCGGATCGAAAGCGCCGCAACCTGATCGCGGAGCTTCTCCTGTGCGTCAGAGAGGAACTGCCCCGCTGCCGCCGCGTCTTTTGGAGTCGCCGTCTTATCGTTTTGCTGCTTCCAGGTCGCGGCAATCAGTTCTTTTTCGCGCTTCGAAATTTCCGTCTGGTTGTTATTTCCGCCGGCACCGCCGCCGTTCTGTTGGGATTGCGAAAACTCTCGCTCAAAGGGTTCGACCTGAATGAACGCAATGTCTGTACGAGCCTCGCTGTGGCCGTCTCTGGCAGTCGCATAAAGGCTTACCAAATCGCCGGGCACCAGCTTGAAATCTTCCAGCGGAAGCGTATAGGAACCATTGGCGTTCTTTGCGCCAGGCGATTTCAGCAAGTCCACATTGCGGTTTGGTCCACCGTTCACGGAGTAGTGAAGATGCAGTTCATTCAGGCCGAACCGGTCAGCCGCCTTCACGCCCACAGTGACTTCTTCGATGGGGCTTGCCCGGTAGTCGCCGCCGGGGCGTTCGATCGAGATCTCCGGCGGCAATGCCTTGTCTGTCGCGATGAAATAGTCCTCCGAGAGCCGGACCTGCTGCCCTTCGTCAGTCTCAACCAAGTGATACGCGCCGTCCTGCTCCAAATGAATCGAGCCCTTGTAGCTGTTGTCGGGGCCGCCCGTCAGAAGAATAACTTGGCCGTCGTCCAGCTTGAGCTGGCCATCCTTCAACGGACGGTCCATCTTTACTTCAATCGCGGCGTCCGTTCCTTCAATTGCGCGCAAATCACCGGAATTTTCTTCAGTCGTCGGCTTAATCCCAGTCCAGGCCGGATAGTGATAGGTAACGCTGATGTCCTTAACGGATGGCAAATCCACCACACGCACTCTGAAGCGCGAAGAGACGAGCGGCCCGGCGGTTACGTAGTATTCGACGTTCTCCGGCAGCCCGGCGAAGACGAATTGGTAGGTTGCCCCTCCGCCGGAGTCCGGTTCGGTCTGCATTGTAGCGGGCTCCCAAACGTTGGAGCTCTGATACCGCGCGAAGAGTCGTGCCTTGCCCGGCCGCAAGCGGGTCACGTGCGCAGTGATCAACTGATCGCTGTTCCGCCGTACGGTGACGTTACCCGGAGTCACTGCGAGGGTATAGAACGGAGCAGCGTGCCCGTTTGTCCAAAGCAGTGAAGCGCCATACCCCAGGTAACCCGGTCCGTCGGCGATCATCCACGCCAGCACGACAAGACACGAAAGCCCTGCGCCACCGAGCGCAAACAGACGGTTGTCCGCAACCAGCGAAGATGGTTGTGCGCCTCGCGTGCGCGCCAGCGTATCGGCCGCCAACAGTTCCAAGAACGGATCGTCGTTCTTGCTTGCGCGCTCCTGGAAAGTCGTCAGCCGCTGTTCTAGGGCAGGATTTGCGGCTTCGGCGTTACGCACTGCCCACTCGCGGGTTGCCCGAATCAGCGGCACGGCAATGCCAAACACCGCAGCGACCGCAAGTGCGACGAAGATAGTCAATCGAGCTGCGGTGACGCCATGCGCCGGAAAAGCAAATCGGTTAAGCACGAGCACCATCGTGACGGTCACGGCCAGCGCCGTACCGGTAAAAATGGCTGCACCACGCAGCCACGCACCCAGTCTCAACCTTTGCTGCAGCTTCGCAATGTAAGAATTGAGCTCGCTGTGGTTGCTCATACTTCCTCCCGCGGCGTGCCCATATGGCCGCTGGCGAAAATCATCTCCACCAAAGCGATCAGCAACGCAAGCAGCATAACGTACCACCATAGGCTTACGGACCGGTATGTCGATTCGATCGGTGCGGCGACTGCCGTCTGCGCTGCCCCGCTTCTGGAACTTCCACTCCAAAGCAGTTGCACATCCTCAGCCAATGGTTCCAGATCCGATTCGCGCCGGTCAGGATTTACAGCGATGACCGCATCGCGTCCATTCGCAAATCGAATCTGATAGAATCCCGTGCGCTCCACGCGGAACGATTGCATCGTTCGCGCCTCGCTCAGCGACAACGGCCTTCGCCCCTCGGGATCCATCACTTCTATACTCGTGGCCGCACCGACCGGTTCAGTCGCGGAGCGCAGTTGTACAAACGAATCCACCAGACTCGATCCGCTCAGCCGTTCGCTGCCCGAAAGATACCGCGCCGTCCGGTCCACGAAAGCCACAAACACCGGATGCAGAGGAAGATCGTTGGTCAGGTTTTCAAGTCCCGAAGCGAGCAGCACCACGTGTCCTTCGCCCAATTGCTTGTCGAGCAGAAGAGGCGTGCCGTCCACAAGCCGTGCCGCCACGCGTGCCTGTCCCACATCCAACGCCGCGACGTAAAAGATTTTCACGTCTGCCCACCCGCCGTTGTCGTGCCCCGGTTGCTCTTGCGCGAGCGCGGGATAGCTGAAGTCCACCTGCCCGACGGTCGCCGGATTGCCTGTGCGCGCATACTCGT
Organism: uncultured Alphaproteobacteria bacterium; assembly: GCA_963747255.1. Classification (GTDB taxonomy): domain Bacteria; phylum Pseudomonadota; class Alphaproteobacteria; order Micropepsales; family Micropepsaceae; genus CAIYRG01. Next base: position 293,803 of record CAVVEG010000003.1, on the reverse strand, counting down.
GCACATCCTTCAAGTCGCTGCCCCACAGTGGAATCCGCGCGCTGTGCGCCGCAGCGGTGCCCAGCGCGATCAGCACGCTGCCGCCTTTCGCCACGTACTGCGCAAGCGCGTGCTCGAAGATTGACGGCAGCACCACAGCATCTGACAGCACCGCGAAGGCGTACTTCGATGGATCCAGGTCAGTAGCCTGCTCCGCAGCCACGGATTGCACCACAAAAGACCCCGGCGCTGCCGCTTCCAACGCAGACGCAAAGTACAGAGCCGAGCGCGTCTCGCCCGCGGCGTGCACGAACAGAACTCGTTCCGGATCGGACCGCCGCACGGCGAACACGCTCGCATCATCCGCCGGGAAAGCGTCTCCGCCCTGGATCCGCACCTCGCACCGGTTGAACCCATAGCCCACATCGAGCGGCGCAAACTCAACGGTTGCGCGACCGCTCGCCGGCACATCTACCTTTCGTGCCGCAATGACTTTGCCATTTACCACGAGCGACACCGTCTTAGAAGTTGCCGGAGTGCCGAACCCTGCCACCACTGCCTTTACGCGAGACCGCTTGGCATCTTTCGGATCGGATAATACCGCCGGCGCGTCCACGCTCTCGACTGTCCAGTTCGGCGGTGCCGTGCCCTTCGCGACAGGTTGCAACACCAGAGTTGCGTTGTTTGGCAGAACCATGTCCGCAAAGTTTGCTGGCATCGCCGTCCGTTGCATGTCGCTGAACAGGTGAAGATCGATTGGTCCGTGCACCGTCTCGGATAGTTGCCGGATGGCGTGCCCCAGTTCGCCGAAATTCGCGCGCCCATCGCCCGGCTGTACACTCTCCAGAGCCGCGTGCAGTTGCGCTTCGTCTGCGATCGCCTGGGTCAAGACGCCGAATTGACCGCCGAGAGTCATGATCTGTGCTTTCTGCGCATGCGGTTTTGCCGCCAACGCTGCCAGGGCCTGCTGCTTCGCGTCCGCGAACCGCGTTCCGGCGCGCATGCTGAACGAGTTATCCAATACAATCAAAAGCAGCCGTCCTTTTACGTCCGTCGCGGCAAGCCGCACAAACGGATTGGCAAATGCGAGCACCACCAGCAGCACCAACGCAGATCGCAACGCGAACAACACGAGATGCCTGAGCCGCCGGTACCGGGTCGAACTCTGCATACCTCGCTCGAAGAACATCAGCGAGCTTACAGGCCGCGGCATAGCTCGGTGCTGTCGCAGCAGGTGCAAAAAGATCGGCACCCCCAGCGCTGCCAGCCCACCCAGAAACCATGGCGCGATAAAGCCCATTAGTTACCCGCCTGCCGCAGCGAAAGATACTCGCGCAGCGCATTATCGAGCGGCTGATTGGTGACGAGCAACTGATAATCCATACCCGCTCCGCGTGCGCGCGAGCGAAGCTGTTCGATATGCGCATCGACCTTCGCGCGATAGGTAGTCTTCGTATATTCGGGAACGACTTCGATCTTTCGATTGGTTTCCAGATCAACAAGAATCGCCGATCCGTTGAGCACCGGCAGAACCTCTTGCGGATCGAGAATATGAAACAGCACCACGTCATTCCCGTGAAACCGCAGCTGCGCGATGGTGCGAACGATGGTTTCAGGCTCCTCATAAAAATCCGAGATCACAATCGCAATGCCACGACGGTGCCGATAGGTCTGAAGGTGTTTGAAAGGTTTAGTAAAATTTGTCAATGCGCGTGGCTCGGCTTGGTCGAGTCCCGCGAAGAGCCGCGCAAGCTGTCCCGGACGCGTGGAAGGTTTGATGTACTCCCGTACCTCGTTGTCAAAAACGATCAAACCCGCCGCATCGCGCTGATTGTGGATGGCGAGATAAAATAGCGACGCGGCGATGTAACGCGCATAGTCCATCTTCCTCGGCGGACCAGAGGTGTACTGCATCGAGTTGCTCGCGTCCAGCAGCACCGTGAGCTGGCTGTTGGTTTCTCCGCGATAGCGCTTCAGGTAACACCTTTCGGTCCGCGCAAACAGGTTCCAGTCCACATGGCGCAGGTCGTCTCCCGGCGTGTAGGCGCGATACTCTGCGAACTCCTGGCTGAAGCCGAAGTCCGGCGAGCGGTGCAGACCGGCAACAAAGCCGTCTACTACCGTCTTCGCCACCAGGTCTAGCGAGGCGATGCCCGCGAGAACATTGGGATCCAGGAACCGCTGCATCAACTCTCCTTTGGCCTGTGCACATGCGCGATGAGCTTCTTAAGGATCTCGTCCGCGTCGATCCGGTCGGATTCAGCGTGGAAGTTTAGGAGAATGCGGTGCCGCAGCACCGGCACCACCACCGAAGTGATGTCTGCGTAGGTCACGTGATAGCGCTTGTGGGACAGCGCCCGCGCCTTCGCTGCCAGCACCACAAATTGAGCTGCGCGGACACTGGCTCCGTAATTTACATATTTCTTCACGAATTCGGGCGCGTTTTCGCTTTTCGGCCGCGTGGCGCGCACCAGGCTCACGACGTACCACGAAAGTGTTTCAGCAATGGGCACCATGCGCACGAGTTGCTGGAAGTCGAGCAAATCTTCGGCCGTAGCCACGGCTTCGATCTTTGTAACCCGCGTTGCCGTCGTCCGGTCGATTACCTTCAATTCGTCTTCCGCGCTCAGGTCCTCCAAGATCGCATTGAACAGGAAACGGTCTAATTGCGCTTCTGGTAGCGGATATGTTCCTTCCAGTTCGATTGGGTTCTGGGTCGCCAGTACAAAGAATGGCGCCGGTAACTGATAGAGATGCCCGCGCACTGTGCAGGAGTGTTCCTGCATTGCCTCGAGAAGAGCGGACTGAGTCTTCGGAGGCGTGCGGTTAATCTCGTCGGCCAAAAGGATGTTGCCAAAGATCGGTCCTTCGACGAAGGTCCACTTGCGATGCCCGGTCGTTAGATCTTCCTCGATGATGTCGGTGCCGGTGATATCGGAGGGCATCAGGTCTGGGGTGAACTGAATACGCCGGAACTGCAGTCCCAGCGCTTCGGCGATCGTCCGCACCATCAGCGTTTTTGCGGTGCCCGGCATGCCGGTCAAGAGGCAGTGTCCGCCTATAAAGATGCCGATCAATATCTGGTCCAGCACTTCCTGCTGGCCTACGATCACCTCGCGAATCTGCTTCAGGATTTCCTCGCGCACCGTGTGGAATCGCTCGAGACGCTTCTGGAGAACAGCTGTGTCCTGGTTCAATCCGGCAATGGAAACCATCGATTTCCTTCCTCTTCAATTGGATTTTGCGGGCGGCCGTTGCAACTCCAGCAACAGCTTTTGTGCCGGCCGGTAACCGGGAGCGGTTTCGAGCGCGGCCAGTACACTTTCCTGCGCCTTGTCCCTCTGCCCAGCGGCAAAATACGCTTGCGCCAGATTGAACTCGGCGCCGGCCTTGTCCACAGGATTCGACGCGACACGAGCGTTGTATTCGCGGATTGTTCCTTCATACTGTTTTTCCGCAAACAGCAGATCGCCCAATCGCCGATGCAAGTCCTCGTCCTTGATCGGGTAAATGTAATTCACGCGCTCGAGTGTTGCTGCCGCTTCGACCGGTTGTCCAGCGGCCTCTTCCAACGTAGCCAGACGCTTCAGCACCGCCGGCATCTGGCCTCCCTCGTGTTCATATGCCGTGAGGATGGCTGCCTCAGACTTGTCGTCGCCTCGTGCTTTGTGCGCGTCGGCCATTAACACGTAGACGTTCGCTTCGTCTGTATATTCCGGATACATCGCCAGTATGGCCGGACCCTGCTCCAACACGATGTCGTACTGTTTCTGTTGCGCCGCGGCAACGAGCCCCTTCAGCTTCTTCCGCCACTCGTCGAAGTGTGCAGCCTCGGTCCCATATTTCTTGCCGATCCAAGCGAGATACTGCTTGTCGAACTCGTCCGGCGCAACTCCGAGATCCTGCTCGATCACCTGCGGAGTCGTCTGCAGCCTTCCATACGAGTGCACCATGTCGAGCAGTTTTTCTTCACCCCACTTCTCCTTCACAAAGTCGCAGATGCTGCCGGCTTGGAAGTAGGAGACGATCACCTGTGACGGGTACTCAGGAGAGACGAAGCCGCGATTGAGCGTGGCCACCGGCAACAGTTTCTTGTCGCGAATGGCGAGCAGCACCTCCGGAGTCACGCGGTCTTTCCACTCCGGCGAGCGCTCGCCTTCCTCGTGCACGGCCAGTCCTTCTGTGAACCAGCGCGGTACGCGATGATTCGTGGCCGTCAGAATGAACACGTGACTCATCTCATGCCAAAGCGTCGAGCCCCAATTGAAATCCCCAGGCTTGCGTGCTGAGGGGCTATCCATCGCCACCACTTCACCGAATGTAACCCCAAGGGCCCCCAGTCCCGGCATCCCCATAGTTCGCACCGCGAAATCCTCGTGGTTCGGATAAACCTCTACCTGCACGGGGACAGGAAGCTTCATGCGGTATTTCTTTTCGTAGGTGGCAAGAATCGTATGCAGTTCCGCCTGCATGTACGGCAGCAGCAGCGCGGCTTCCGTTTTGTTCAGCTTCAGAATCGTTGCGTGGTCACGAAACGTATCGAAGGTCTGATAGCTGTCCAGCAGCCGTAAGCTATTCACCGTCGCGGCATCGCGATAACCGTTGTTGTAGCTCAGCTCAAGCTCCTTGAACGGCTCATCTTCTTTGCCCAAGCGCATCAGATCGATTCCCAGCGCCGAATGTGCCGACCACAACCGCGGATCAGACTCGATCGCTTTGCGGTAATACGTGACTGCGTCCTCGTAGCGGTAGTGCAGCTCGAACTGACGAGCCACGTGAGCGTATGCCTCGCCATAACCCGGATTGATCGCCCGAATCTTCGCAAACCAGGCATCGGGAGAGCGGTCAGCTATCAGCTCGATGGCCGCGTGAATCGCCATCGCATCGAGCGCATCGTTCTCTAGTACGATGGCCTTGTCGGCCTCCGCCGCGGCCGCAGCACGATCGTCGTTCGCGAGAGCAAGGTCGGCCATCAGTTCATGCGCTTTGGCCAGCTTCGGGTCGAGTTGGATGGCCTTCACCAAATATTCCGCGGCTTTGCCGTCGAATCCGTCCGCGGACACCGTCGCCAGTCCGACGTACGCTTCGGCATTCGATGGATCCCTCGCTAGCGCTTCACGAAAGAGGCCGGCCGCATCGGTATCATTGAAGCGTTCGTGCAACAACATCCCCCAGCGCACGTTACAGAGAGCTTTACTGTTCGCGGACTGCGTCGCGAGACGGAACTGTTCATTCGCCTGCCCCCAAGCTTCCAGGCCCCAGAAACCTTCGGCGCGGGAATAGGCATCGTCGCTTCGTGTCAGCCTCTCGAAGCACACTTGCGCTTCCGCGTGATGTCCATCCTTGCGCAGTTTCCAACAGTCCGCGGGGACAGCCGCCTGCGCTGCCGCAACGAACGCGAGCAGGAACGCCGGAACGAGAGCGAGGACTCTCATTTGTCCAGCTCCTCCTGCACCTTAGCCAATTCCACCAGGGCGCCCATCAATTGTTTCTTGTAATCCTCGGGATCCATTGCCGCTTTCTGGTACTTCAGGGTGTCAATCTTTTGCTCCAGTTCGTCTTTCTTGTTGAGTAGCGCCCGCTTCGCCGGATCTTTGGCGGCCTGCAGGCTTGTGCCCAGGCGCAACAGCGTGAAGCTCGACATGAGCATTCCCTGCCCGTCTCCGGCTTCGCGCACCGGTTCACCCGTGCCCACATCGTTGAAAACCGCGTGCTCGGTCGCGAGCCGTTTCTGCGAATCGTAAAATGCCGCGGTCTTCTTCGCGGCATAAGTAAACGCCTCCATGGCACTGATGGAATCGCTCTTGTCGGCGTCCGCTGCCGGGTCTTCGAGTGCTTCAACCCAATACCGTGCAAACACGGTGGCGTTCTTTTCCGTTCCCGATTTGGTCGCGGCGATCACTGCGCGCCCTGGGCGTTCCAGAACCTGCACCGCGCCTCCGCTCGCGCTCGTTGTGTCCACTACAAGCTGACGCTTTGCCGCAATGCGATCGCACATCGTAGCGATCTCCGCCGCGGTTACATCTGGGCCCACGAGATTGAACTTGTACTCGACGCCGTCGAATGAACCATGGCCAATCAGGATCAGCGTAAAGTCGTCGTCCGCCTTGGCGTCTCGCGCCACCGCTCCCATGGTCTCCGTCAGCTGCGTGGCCGTGGCCTGCGGCCCGGTCAGCGTGTAGACGTGCGCTGTGGGGCTGAAAATTCTATCCAGTTCTTTTGCCGCTGCCACGAAGCGCTGCTCGTAATCCGGCTCACCACCCAGTCCCGCCACGATGACGTAATACGTCGCGGCGCGCGCATGGATCGCGACTGTACACGCCATCGCCAGCAGCAAAGCGCGTTTCATATCACGCCCCACTTCCGGCGCAACAGCCACTCGCCTATCGGCAGCCCGAGCAACAGCACGAACACGATCGGCATATCCCACAGCTCCTTTGTGCTGCGAACTGAGATGCCCGCTTCAGAGTATGAGATATCCCGCGGAAGGTTCTTCAGGTCAGACGATTTCCAGTAACGGCCGCCGGTCTCCGATGCCAGTTGTTCCAGTAAATGCCGGTTCTGCTCGGTATGGAAGTTCTCTGCGACTCCGTCTTCACGCTGAAACGTCACCACGTCGCGCCCGAGTTCCTGTGGCTGGCTGCCCGCAGATTCCGCAATGACTTCCGCGACATAAGTGCCCGGCTTCTCCGCGGTCCATTCGGTTTGATACAGTCCCGGCGTTTCCTCGGAGGGTGTCAGGTCAACCATTGCATTCACGTCTTCTGGTCCCAGAATGTGCGCCGTGACGTGTGCGTTTGCAGCCTTCTGAAACTGCCGGTCGCGGACTTGCGCCGTCAGCCGCGCCTGCCCTTCATCCATTAGCACCCGCTCCGGCATCGACGCGACAACCGGACCCGGCGACTCCGCGATCAGCCAACGGAGAAGCTGCTGCCAGAAAAGATTGTGCGACAGATCGCCTAGTGCTTCGCTCATCTGCCACCGCCAAGTGCCGCCTGTTGCCATGATCGCGGTGCGGCCGTGGCCGTAGCTCTCGGTAATTAGCAGCGGCAATTTGCGCCGGCCCGCGTTCAGATCGGCAAGCACGGTGGCACCTGGTTTGGGCGCGCCGGCATCTTCATAGTCAGCCAGATACGTTAGCTTCTTCCAGCGCTGCGCGTTCTTCTCCGGATCATCCAGGATCTGTGTGATTGGCGAATCTACGCCTTCCGGTGTCAATTCGACAGTTGCGGCGTTGCGATGGAAATTATGATTTCCTGTCGGCAGAAAGGTCGGGAGCAAATCGTTCAAGCTCGATGCTCCCCAGCCTCCATCGCTCAGCGAATAGCGGCCGCCCAGGAACAGAATGCCACCGCCCCGGTGATCAACATACTCACGCAAGAGTTCCTGTTGCAGTGGCGTGAAATAATCGGCGTCAACCGAACCAATAATAATGCCTGCATAACTGAACAGATCCTCCGACCGCGCCGGAAAACCGTCCGCTAGCTCACTCGGATCTCGAATACCTTGCCGGTAGATCTTGTTTTCACTCGTGCGCAGCATCGAGACCAGCTGCACCGTCGGATCGTCTTCTTCCGCTCGCCGGATGAACTTGTATTCCCAGCGCGGTTCACCCTCGACATACAGAATCCTGCGCTTTGCGTCGCTCACGAGGATGGGTCGCGTCACCGTATTGTTCGCCAGGTTTTCTTCGCCAGGCAGCGGTTCCACGCTGAACGTCAGACTTTTCGCGCCCGCGGCGCCGCTGGGAAAGAAAAGTGGTTCCGACTGGATGCGTCCGTCCGTCAGCAAGGTGATTTCGCGTTCCGCGAGCGACTTTTCTCTGTCGCTCACTGTGAGCTTCGCCTTCTGTCCCGCGTAGCCGTGTTGTGTCAGGCTGATCGTCGCGGCGATACGCGCATTGGCCGTCGCGTTCCCCGCCACGCTGACGTCCTCAATCTCCACGTCGTGCGCGGACTCTTCCTTGCCGAAGCCCACCGTGTGTACGGGCAGCCGTCGGTTGCGCAGTGCCTGCAGAGCATCCAGACTGATTCCCGAACCGCCCGTCCCCGCAGTATTCTGGCTGCCGTCGCTGAGCAGCAGAATGCCTCCTACCGGCACATCCGCAGTCTCCGTAGCCAGCTGCTTCAACCCGTCGTCAATATGTGTAGCAGCCTCCACCGGTGCAATCCCCTGCGCCCCATCGACTCGTGTGAGTTCACGACCCAGTCGGTAGACTCGGGTCTGGAAACGTTTTTGAAGTCCAGCGAGAACACTATCGCTCAAGGCCGCAAGTGCCGCGGCTTCGCGTGTCTTCCCGTCACTGTCTGCGATGCGCATGCTGCGTGAATCGTCTACTACCACGGCAATGATATTCTGCTGAGAGTTCAATTCGCTCACCATCATTGCCGGCTGCCAGAGCAGCAACAGCACAAGCGCTACCAGCGCCGACTGCAGTCCCCAAATCAGCCACCCGCGCCAGCTTCGCAGTTCAGGCGTTGCACGACGCAGCCTCCAGCGGATCAATAGTGCAAGTCCCCCAGCGGCCGCAACGATCAATACTGCCAGCGCCCATGCCGGCCAACCACCGAGCAGCACGAACCGTCCCTTCGTGAATACCGGAGCTGGGTACTTGAATAAAAACTGAAACATCCACCCTTCTAGTCCTACTGGTCCTAATCAACTTGCACTATCGTTCTCTACAATGATCCAATCTCTTGTCGGACCTGCCGCCGACACTAATGCGTCATGCCATAAAGGATGTAATCCAGACCCACGCGGAACGCCATCGACGCGAACGTCTCTGGGTAATTCGGGTCGTCGGCCCACTCCCATGCGTCACCCAGGTGCATGTTATGGCAGATGGCCACGATGATGCGGCCCTTGTCGTCGCGAATGGCGCGCCACTTCGGCTGATAGCCGTCCTTCTCATAGGTGCGGCCAGACCAAACATACTGCTCTCCGGGTATCTGCATCTTGTCGTCGATGTCATACAGGGTGTGGAAGATTTCGTCGCCGCTCTTCAAGTCCTCAACGGGCCGGTCGGGCAACACCTGCCGCATACCGTTCATGAAGTTTTCCCAATCCTCGGTGCCGTGGAAATCGTCCACCATCAGAAAACCGCCCTTCAGCAAGTACTCGCGTAATCGCTTGGCTTCAGAGTCGGTGAACGTCCAGTTCTGCACCTGGACAGCGTAAATCCACGGATAGTTGAATATGTCATCGTAATTGAGCGTAACCACCTGCTCCGTTGGCCGCCCGTCGATACGGGTCAGCCGGTGCATGGCGATCAGAAACTGCCGGTCCGCTTTAGGATAGTCGCGCGACCAGGAACCCCGCCATCCGTGTCGCCCGTAGCCACCGAAGCTTGCCATATTTGTGGAGTATGCCAACCGCGACCAGTAGAACTCCGCTTTGCCGTTCGTTGGCGCGTCGTCCTTGCCGAAGCCGAAGTTGCCTGTCCGCTGGAAAGCCCAAAGCCCCGCGCAGCAGACAGTCGCACCTATACTCGCCAGTGCGGCGCGCGCAAGCTTCATAAAGGACCTCCGCGGAGAGCAATAGGGGGCGAGAATAGGTTAGACGACGGAACACCTGCCTTGGTTGCAGCTTTACCGTATTCCACCATATTCCACCCACGCTTGTCTCGCCACTTTCACCGTGAGACCATGCAAGAATGTCCAGCCGATGCGAGAGCGACGATTGTGCAGAGGCGCAACTTCCTCCAACTCGGCGGCATGGTCTTGGCGCAGGCCGGAATGGCGCGACTGCCGTTTGCCGCTCAGGACGATCCACCGCACGGGTCGCCTTCCGACACCAAGGCCGATCATACACTTCGCATTGCGCCCGTTACTGTCGAACTCGACCGCTCCCACATTCTCTCGACCATCGGTTATAACAACTCCGCGCCCGGCCCCGTGCTGCGCATGCGGGAAGGAAAGCCTGTCACCGTCGACGTCATAAATGACACCGATACGCCTGAGTTCGTGCATTGGCATGGCATGCTCGTTCCGCCAGAAGTGGACGGCACGGTGGAAGAGGGTTCGCCGCTCGTACCGCCCAATGGCCGGCGCCGCTTCCAACTCAGCCCCCGTCCGGCGGGAAGCCGCTGGTACCACTCGCATGCCATGGCGATGGCTGACCTCCATAAGGGCGCATATACAGGCCAGTTTGGTTTTGTCTACGTCGAGGGCAGCAACAATCCCGGCCAATACGATCAGGAACTTTTCCTCGCGCTGCGCGATTGGGAACCGTTCTTCACCGGCACCATGGAGGACGAAGACGACGATACCCATGCTGAGCCGCTGCTCGAGAAGCCTGCGACGCTGAACACCGACCCCGACGGCCTCGAAGTCGGTTCCATGACCTACTCGATCAACGACAAGGCACTTGGATCCGGTGAGCCGATTCGCGTCCGCGAGGGCCAGCGTCTGTTGATTCATTTCCTCAACGCAAGTGCCATCGAAAACCGCCGCATCGCGCTGGCTGGCCATAGAATGAAGGTGATCGCGCTCGATGGAAACCCGGTGCCCTCTCCGAGAGGACTGGATTCGATTTTCCTGGGTGCGGGTGAGCGTGCCGATGTAGTAATCGAGATGAATAATCCAGGAATCTGGATTCTCGGTTCAACCGAGAAGATCATCCGCGAGTCCGGCCTCGGTGCCGTCGTGGAGTACGCTGGGCAGCATCGTCAACCGCAATGGATCGATCCGTCCAAGTTTGCATGGGACTATACGATCTTCGGAACGGCCAGCTCCACTTCGCCCCCTCCGCAGCAGACCATCGAACTGGCTTTCGAGAAGATTCCTGGTGGAGCGGGCAAATTCAATTTATGGCTTGTCAACGGCAAGCCGTATCCCCACGAACACGAATTCGTGCTCCAACAAGGAACGCGTTACCGCCTGGTCATGCGCAACCGTACGGATGACGCTCATCCCCTGCATCTTCATCGACACAGTTTCGAACTGACTGAGATCAATGGCAAAAAGACTGCCGGTGTTATTAAGGATACGGTCGTGGTGCCTTACTACGGTCGCGCGATCGTCGATTTTACCGCCGATCAGCCTGGCCTATCCTTGTTTCACTGCCACATCCAGCAGCACATGGACTACGGTTTCAAAGCACTGTTTCGCTACGCCTGATGCGTACTTGGCAGGGTAGAATAGCCCGCTGAGATAATTACCTATCCTCTAATCAGCAGGCCTGGGCTCAGCGCGGGCTCGCGCGGGAGGGGCTTTAGAAAGTGCAACGATGTTGGAAACGAGACCGAGAGAGGATCGTTCAGCCTCGGTGAACGCGGTACCCTCGGTTACTCTGGATATTTCGAGAAGTTGCAACCGCGCGATCTCCAATTCTGCGCTCTGCCTCGACAATGCGGCCACGGTGAATGTTGGCCTTGACGCGGTCGCCGACCTTGAATTCTAGGTTGTCGTCGGCTTTTTCGGATGTCTTCTTGCCCATTCTGCACGAGGCTCCGCTAATTGGACAACGAACGCCTCCCGTGGTGGTTGGCCCATGTTTGCCTTCGGGCTCACCATATACGCTGCCGCTCTGCCAAACTCGCGCAGCTCATCGTCTGTCATCTTTTGAAGACGTTCGTGAAGCTGGTTGACATCGAACGCCGTCAACTGAATTTCCTGCATCGCATTAGGCCTTGCGGCACATGCGGCAAACGCTGTCCCGCTCAGTTGGGAAAGCGCCCGAACTCTGAGCCTGTCCGCAACGAGAGCAGATTCGGCGACCGTGGACGCGCCCGGAACTCCGGCCAGGCTCAGGTAGTAGATCACGGCCTGTCGAGTGATGCGCAGGTCCTTCCCAATCTGGACCTGGGTCTTTCCTCGCTCGGAGCGATCGGCAATGGTGTAACCGATTGGACTCACACCTAGGAGCCGGATGTCACCACCAAGGCGCATTTCCGATGGATACAGTGCCTAGTATTTTTCGTAACCGATTGAAAAACTGACGGCTTACAGGCGCTGGCGCTGCAATTGCTAAATATCAGTCTGCTCGCGTAACTGCCGGAAGTTCTTGGAGTGTGGTCATGTTTAGAATTAGACAGTTTTTGTTCGTCGCTGGCGTGATCTTCGTTTCTCTGGTCATGGTACAGTGTCAAGAGTCGCCGAGTCTTGCGTCTATCCAGATTCTTCCAGACAACGCGGCCCTGACCTACGTTGGGCAATCATTGCAATACAAAGCGCTGGGAACCTATCTGCACTTACAACATCCCACCGTTACCAAAGACATCACGAACCAAGTTATCTGGCAGTCTACTAATCCGGGAGCGGCGACCATCAGCAGCACGGGACTGGCCACGGCGGTGGCGGGAGGCACGACGCAAACTACCACGATTATGGCCAGCACCACGGCGTCCTTTGGGACAGTTCAAGGAACGACTACGCTCACCGTTTCCGGTGAAGCGCAGCACGATTTGGTCTCGATTACGGTAATCCCGAATGACACCGGTTGTAACGCGACTTCTGGATGTCCACAGATCGTCGCCGTGGTCGGCGGGACCGCCCAGTTCCTGGCTATCGGCAACTACAACACCGCGCCCCTCTCACAAGACATCACTGACAAGGTTAGCTGGAACTCAAGCGCGGTGCAGATAGCAACGGTCAGCTCAACGGGTTTGGCGCTGGCCGTTTCAGTTGGACAAACCACAATTACGGCAATTGGCAAGTCCAACAGTGGTGCGGACATCGCGGGTACTTCTAATCTGACGGTTCAGGCTTCCGGCGGCGGGCAAGTTCCGACCTTGACTGTTTCCGAAGTTGGCCTTGGCACAGGCACTGTGACCAGCTCTCCGGTGGGCATAAACTGTACTTCCAATATCGGTTGTTCCGCGAATTATCCCATTGGTACCACCGTGACGCTCGTCGCGGTTCCTGCGACAGGTTCCACCTTCGGAGGCTGGTCCTCTAACTGCACGACCATAACAGCGACATCCTGTTCGATTATCTTGAACAGCAACACAAATGAGCCGGTGGCCGCTATCTTTAATCCATTGCCGTTATAGATCTTCCGATTAGCTGGATGAAGGACACATATCAGCTTTGGACTGACGAGTTCTTACTGGTGTCCACGGGTGCAGCGGTCGCGGAGACAACCTGAGCCGACCATGTGCTGGTGAAACTATTGTAAGTAGATATGACAGAAGGTGTGCGCTTGCAGGTTTCTAGCTCAAGTTGTCCGGCAAATAAAGTGCTAACATCCATCAAAGTGGATCTCGAAGGAGCTCCATGTCTCTTTTTCGACCGCTGTTCGCTTCAATTCTTCTCCTCGCTGTCTCACATCGGACATTCTCGCAATCTTCATCAATTTAGAATAGGCGCCAGCTTCAGAACAATACTGTCGTGGTCCTAGTTCCATTTTAATCCGTGCGTGGAGTCGCGCTGGCGAGTGCGAGAATCGCTCCGGCAAACAACAGCGTGTCCGCAAAGTAGTTGATCCCTTCAACCTTGACCGCGGTGCTCGGGTCGGATATCTGCGCGATCAGGATCGGCCCATAGATGAACAAGACAAGCAGCACAATCCAGGTACCGAGATAAGTTGCCGCCATCCGCGTCTTCTTGGCCAGCAGAATGCTTGCCCCGGCAACGAGAAGAATTGCGCCCGTCAGATAGCCAATGATCAGGCGCCCCGGAATCCACACGGGCATCAGCTTTTCGAGTGGCACTCCGGGGCATCCCGCGGGGTGCAGGAAATGCTCAACGCTAAAAAATATAGCAGCGATCGCGATCAACACGCGCCCCACGGTAATGAGCTTGCTTTTGCCTTGCCCGCCCATTGCGCTTCCCGCGAGAATCCAGCCTCCGCCCGCGAATGACATTTCGCGGATGACAATCGTCCACGCAATCCTGTCTCTGGGGCTGGCGAGAGCTCGCGGGATATGTATCATCGCCACAAAAAGAAACATCATGATCCCGAACAGCAGGCCGGACCAGCGCACCTGAATTTTTGTGGCAATGCTCAAGGAAGCGGCCAGCAACGCAAATCCCACGAAATACGCCCAAAACAAACGCCATGGCATGTACGAAGGCACGCTGAGCATGATGAATTTTGCGCCCGAGAGATGCTCCGCGCCGAAAACCGCCAATGGAATGGCGAAACACAAATTGCTCAAGGCTACGATCTTGTCCAGGCCGCCGCCCGTGCGATATCGGTCTTCGCGGCCCACAGCGCAACAAGGAAAAGTAGGATGCCGGCGCTGCACATCGAAACCACCGTGCGAGAGATCTCAAAAAATGTGGCGAGAATGGTTGTGTGCATATGGATGCCAAGCGTAAGTTCACGTGCTCTATCTGGGGCACATTTTCCCAGTAATGCAGCTTCAAATTGTACGACGAAGAGTGCGTGAGGATATTTTTTTGCGAAATTGGACAATCACCGCGCTGCTGCTTTTGGAGATGGCTAAGACGAATCCTGCCGTCCTCTTTGCACGCTAAACATTATCCCCCAATCGCCCTCATAATAGACGGCGGGGGCGCCTTTTTTGGCTCGTCCGTTTTTCGGACACGCGATGGGGAGACGATTTGAAGTACTATTGACCGCCCAACCCCTCTGCGCTATTTTTCCGGCATGAACCTTTTTTGGCGGACTAATGACGAGTCAGTTCCGGCCGTGGAGCCGGATGATCTCAAGAGCGCATGGAGTTTGCACCAAGAACTTACTGCGCTCCGTCCCTGCGACTCAAAGGCCGACCTCTACGCTTCGGTTCTTAAACCTGATACCGATGTCGATAGCGTCGTCTATCGGATGACCATACTAGCCGACTTCATCAAAGAAGAGCCAGGAATCCAAGGCAAACTGCCGAAAAACATCTTCAAAGTTTTTGCCGCCGTACCGATTCGAGGGGTGTTCAACAATCCCGTCAAGTTTCTAGGACTGAGTAGAGAAGATTTGATGATGATGATCGAATATCAGTGGTAGGGATTTTGAAAGAGCCTCGCGGCCCCCCTCGGTTGATTCAGAAAGAGTCCGGAACTAGCTGGCAGTTCCGTCAACTACCTGCCACTCGTGGACTAGCGCAGTTTGATTAAATCCAAAATCTATCTGTAGCTGGATTCCATCGGTTTGGGGTATCACAGCCTTGATCGTGGCATCGACGATCTTTCCTGCGTGCATGTTTACGCGAATCTTGTCTCCGACGTTGAACTGCCGTGGTGGTTGGTCGGGTTTCTTCGGCACGGCGCAATTGTATGACAGTTCGGCTGAAGCTATGACTGATTTATGCCACGTGGAATCTGCAAAGTGCGTGTCCTCCGCAAAAATCCGTGCGCGATGAATTTGTGAACGAAAATCTATGTGCTAGCCTGAAAAATTCGTGAATTTAGAGACACGAAAAGCCTCCCTCATGGTAAAAAGCTGTTGTCTACGCAGTCTTTACACCAATCCGGAGGCTTTCGTGCCCGAGCATACCACGACACAGTGTGTTCTCTTCCCAGGAATTTTTGCGCGACCTGTAATTGCCAAGTTCGATCAATCGCAAGGCAGCTCCGATGGGGGAGCAGTGTTGCTCAAAGCCGCCGACCGAGAGTTGGGTTTAATAACGGCGTTGGCAGCTTGTCTGCAAGACGACCGCCAAGAGGCTAAGGTCCGTCACGAAATCGATGAGCTGCTCACGCAGCGGGTTATGGCCATCGCCTGTGGCTACGAAGATGCCAACGATGCCGCCCGACTGGCGTGCGACCCGGTGCACAAACTCCTGGTCGGTCGTGATCCCGTGGAAGGGGAAGATTTGGCTTCGCAGCCGACCCTTTCGCGGTTTGAAAATAGCGTGGATCGTAAAGAATTGTTTCGCATGGCCGAAGCCCTGGCGGACACGGTGATCGAACGCCACCGCAAGCGTCTGCACAGTCGGGCTCGTCTGATCACCCTGGATCTGGATCCGACCGACGATCCTACGCATGGCGCACAGCAATTGACGTTTTTTAATTGGCATTACGACACCTACTGCTACCTACCGATGGTAGGTTTTCTGACCTTCAACCACGAGGCGGAGCAGTATCTGGTCACTGCGGTGTTGCGTCCGGGGAACGCGCCGGGCTCGGCTGGAGCAGTGGGACTGCTACGCCGTTTGATCGACCGACTGAGAAAGGCTTTTCCAGATGCCAAGATCCGGGTGCGCTTGGATGGAGGTTTTGCAGCGCCGGAAGTTCTGGATTTTTTGGACTGCGAGCCGAAAGTGGAATACCTCGTCAATTTCGCAAGTAATGCGGTGTTGAAGCGTAAAGCCGAGTCGGCCATGAAATGCGTCCGTCGTGATTCGAAGATCTCCGGGCAGACCGAGCATGTCTACGCTGAATGTCAGTACCGGACGCGCAAGACCTGGCCGTGGAAACGTCGCGTCATTTATAAAGCGGAGGTGGTGCGGGCGAAGGGCAAGAAACCCAAGGACAATCCGCGCTTCGTGGTGACCAACATGAAGCAGAGTCCACAGTGGCTCTACGAGGAGGTCTATTGTCAACGAGGGGACATCGAAAACCGGATTAAGGAACTGCATTACGGGATGGAAATCGGACGCACCAGTTGCACGAGCTTCTGGGCCAATCAGTTGCGTGTCTTGATGACCGCGGCAGCCTACGTGTTGATGCAGGAACTACGCTCCGGCCTGGCCGGCACCGCTTCTGCGCGTGCACAAGTCTCCACGTTGCGGGAGCGCTTCCTGAAACTCGGAGCCCAAGTGGTTGCGTCGGTGCGCCGGATCGTGCTGCACTTGCCGCGGTCGTTTCCTTATCTCCATAGCTTCCATCGCCTCGCGTTGCACTTGGGCGCGCGAAGTGGCTAGTCGACCAGCGGAGCGTCGGAAGGTCGCAGGAAATTTTTACTCTCGTCACGCGATGATACTGGTGTCACCTTTTCAGCGAAAATTGTGCCTCGCGACTTACCTAAATGCTTCAGAATCAAGCACTCGGTTTCCCAGAAATGTTCGCGTGGTCAAGTAGGGTCTTACGACCGAAGAAAAACAGAAAAATTGCTCACGAAATCACTCTTCGTGAATAATGTCGGCTAGATTGCTCCCGCTAGCACACTCGTGGCATGCTCCCAGCTTGCTCGCGCAACTAGGACGATTCTCAAAGATGGAACAGGACACGCGGAGGTAGCCACGGGCGAGGATGGCAAGTTCGCTTTTGGCGAAGTGAAAGCGGGGAGCTATGGGTTTTGTGTAAAGGCAAACGGTTTTCGCTCTTTTCAGTTTCCGATTGTGGTCGCAAAACCTGATAGCAAATGCAGGCGAGCGCTGGAGATTCGACTTACACTCGGCTACCCCAAAAACTGCACTGGCGTTCGCGTCGTGAAACCGTCAACATTTCCAGTTTGGGCATAAATCGGCACTGAACGCGTTTTACACAGTTGTGTGCGTCTCAGCACAATCACTGTCAAAGTGATATGAAGGAATGTGTGGCCCGTGGGAGACTCTTCGATAGAACGGGCCAACAAATCATGAATGTCCGCCACCTTGTTGTTTGTACCGCGCTTTGTATTGGACACGTTGCGAGGGCGCAGACTCTGGCCCCTCGCGCGTATGTCATCACGCCGAAGAGCGCCAACGCGATTACGTTTTCGTGGTCGTATTTTGACGGCGGTCTAAACTTCAACGGGGCGATTCCCATTACCGGAGCCACGGGAACTTACAGCGTACCGGTCGTCAGCTACTATCATTCGTTTGGCTTTTTTGGACGCTCAGCAAACGTCACCGCTTTTTTGCCCTACGGAGTGGGAACCTTCCAGGGGAAGGTGTTTGGCACCGAGCGCCAGGTTTATCGCTCGGGTCTCCTGGATCTTACGGTGCGTTTCTCGGTCAACCTCAAGGGCGGGCCAGCGATGACCATGCCTCAATTCGTGAAGTGGAAACAGAAGACTCTTCTCGGAGCCAGCCTGACCGTCGTCGCTCCAACCGGCCAATACGACCCGACTCACCTGATCAACTGGGGCATCAACCGCTGGGCGATAAAACCGGAGTTGGGTTATTCGCGCCGCTGGGGGAATTGGGTTCTTGATGGCTATGGAGGTGTCTGGTTCTACACGAAGAACAACGCTTTCTATTCCGTACCCAATCCCCAGCCGCAGACCCAAAGTCCGATCGGCTCCTTCGAGGGCCACTTGAGTTATGACTTTAGCAAGCTGCACTGTTGGGCTTCGCTGGATGGAAATTTCTGGTTCGGCGGCACCACCAGCTTAGGCGGCATTGCCAACACCGTCACTCGACAGACGAGTTCGCGTATCGGAGGTACGTTCTCCGTTCCTTTGAAAAAGCACCAATCCCTCAAGGTCAGTTACAGCAACGGAGCCTATGTGCGCTTCGGTGGCAACTATCAAAGTGTCTCTGTGGCCTGGCAGTATTCCTGGCTTGGCTGGCCGAAATTTCATGAGCAATAGCTATCTCCAAGCCGCAACTCCCCGATTAGTCGTTACCGGAAAAGTTGCTCATAGTATCGATTTGTATGGAAGGGGGTCATTTACCAAGAGTACCTTTCCTGAGCCGACCTCCGCTAGGCTCCGGGTGTGTACTTTCGGAACAGCGATCGACTCATTATCGGTCAGCTTCTCCAACTGCCCTCGGAGTTGTCTTCAATCCAATACTGGGAACTACAAATAGCGTTTGCGGTGAACTCTGTATTGGCCCGCTCTCGTTTGTGCTTTATTATGCGGCGCGACGCTCTACAGGAGGTTGCCGTTATGAATAAAGCTATTATGACGTGGCTGATCGCAGTGATGTTCCTTGGATTGACTCTCTCCGAAAGTCAGCCAATGACAATCGCTTATCGGAGCGCGACCGGGCCGTGTTAAACGATGACGTGACCCGGATCAAGGACCTTCAGAACGAACACAACTCGAGGCATTAAGGTCGGCTCTTAGCCGCGTTGACAGTCCCGAGTTAATGCAAGTCCGGCTGGCAGAATACTCAGCGAAGCCGCCGAACATATTCAAGATTTGCGCGAGACAACCGTTGCTCCCTCCCCACGACTCAGGGTCTACGTCGCTTACATGCTGCGAAAACAACCAACGATGGCCCTCGAGGTCTGTGCCGCCGTACTGTTTTTCTCCATAGATGGTTTCGTGAGGCTCCTCCCAGATGGTCCGGCCCCCACGTTTCGTCTTCGCGTAATGCGCCTCGGCATCCGGTTGTGAGCATTTGGGTTCCATATCCGAGCTTCGCTGGGCTTTCAGAGCGGGGCCCTCTCCAGGAGTGCTCAGCATGATATATGTGTCGCCCAAGTAAATCTGGATGCCACTTACCGGCTGACCATGGCGGTAGTACTAGGCAAATGCGAATACCTGCGTAAGCCACTCACAGGCTTCCTCCACGTTGCGGTATACAAGACGCGGAAACGTGGTCGCCGTAGGCACCGAGCGGTTCTTCATTGGCGGTGGTATCCTGCGAACCTGAACCCACGTTCGAGGCCATGCTCGATTGTTCCTTCCTACGGCCAACGGCAGAACAAAGCTAAATACGTCCCGTCAAATGCGGCTCAAGACTCTACGGGTCGTGAAGGTTCTTGATTCGATCGTCGTTGACGTTCGGTGTCGGCCTGCCATCCGTGACGCTAGATTCTGTCGTTCAGCCGACTCTCTGAGTCACGTCGTGGGTGAATTTTCCACAATCGGAGATTTCAGTCGATTCTCGAGAAACGGGGGAACATTGGGGGAACGCTAGGCGTTCCTTAGTGCTCTTTTCTTGCCTTTTTGCTCCAACGCGTACCTCGTAAGTGCTTGAAATTCCGTATGGGCTTACATTCGACTTCCACACGCTCCCGCCAGATCTGCAAAACGCGAACAAAAAGGGGAAGAGCGGACCCACCCTTTGCAACAGAGGCGCAAAGGGTAGGCCACCCGTCAACGTGGCGCCACTTCACGTAGCTTCCTTCTCAGGCCAAGATTTCCTGAAGGATTGATGTTCTTGAGACAGTAAGAAAGGTGGGCAGTTCAGACCCGCGCTAGTCCTCGATTATTCGAGATTCGTCCTTAACTAATCCCAATTCGCTTTGGAATCGATGCTTGGTGTCATCGACCTCGAGCCGATTCTTTAGGAGCAGTTTTGCTTCCTCGGCGGCAGCGCGCAATTCCGGATGCTTGACGATGTTGCTTGAAGCCAAAGCAGCATTGGCCAGACGTTGTAGGCAGTTCTCCAGTTCATTGATGCGCTTCACGACCTCGGGCGCAGACGTCTGCGCCTTAACGTAGGAATCCAGAGCAACCTCACCCTCAATCTTCTCGATGTATTCGGTGACGGTGGTTTCGCCGTCGATTCGGGGATGGATGACCTGCGGAACGACGCCTGCCAGTGGATTTTGGTTCGGCATGGATGGATTATAAACCGGAAATTGTTCAACTTGAAGACCTGTGAGAGCTTTGAAGGACGCGCTTGGCGTCAGCAACGATTGCCACATGTGAGGCAATTCAACACTGGAACAGCGGCCGAAAATAGGTGTAACGCTTCATCCCTCACCTCACGTCTAAGTTTAGAGCCACGCTCTCGCTCCCGTCGGGGTGTGAGTTGACGCCAGATCCCTGGTGCATTCCCCACGAAGGACGGAACTTAGGGACATTTCTGCAGGAAGGTTTGAGTGAACATGTTGAGGCGACGAATCTGCCAGGCCTTTGGATGGGCAGGTTGTGCATATTTCCTGCTCGCTCTGTGTCCCGCGGTGATGCAGCCCACGGGCGCGCTAGCATCGGCGCAAACGGTAACCCCGGCCAAGAGCCCGCCCGCGGTAGGAACAATTAAGAGCATCTCTGGCACAACTATTATTCTTGCGACCGACGCTGGAACTGAGCTAAAGATTTCGCTGCCTGCCGACGTGAAGTACCTTCGTGTGCCCCCCGGATCGAAGGATTTGAAGGAAGCGGTGCCCATTCAATTGAGCGATCTGCAGGACGGCGACCGGGTTCTGGTGCGCAGCAAGCCCAGTGATGATGGGACGAGCTTGGTAGCATCCACCGTGATCGCCATGAAAAAGGCGGATATCAGCGCGAAACAAACGCACGAGCGCGACGATTGGCAGCGCCGAGGGATAGGAGGACTCGTAAAGAGTACGGATCCCTCGGCAGGCACCGTCACGATTGGAACAACAACAGCGGCTGGAAGCAAAGACATTGAAGTTCACGTTTCCAAGACCACGGTCCTACGACGGTACGCGCCGAACTCCGTGAAGTTTGATGATGCAAAGCCAAGTTCCCTGGCAGAAATCAAGGCCGGCGACCAACTACGCGCGCGCGGTGCGAAGAGCGAAGACGGATCGAGTTTCACAGCAGAGGAAATTGTGAGCGGCGCGTTTCGTAACATTGCGGGAACAATTGAGTCTGTCGATGCCGGCGCGGGCACGTTGACGGTCAAAGACCTGGCGAGCAACGAGCCGGTGCAGGTGAAAATCACCTCAGACTCGCAAGTTCGCAAGCTGCCTCAAGCGATAGCGCAGCGAATTGCGATGCGACTGAAGGGAATTACCTCTGAGGCCGCCGGAGCAGCAAGTGGCGCCGCGAAGCCGGCAACGCCTCCAGCCGTGGGAGCGCAGGCAGGTGACGGTGCGCAAGGATCGCAAGGCGGAGCAGGCGGAGGAATGGGCGATGCGCCACGCAATGGCGGCGGCGACATCCAGCAGATGCTGAGCCGACTGCCTGCGAGCTCATTGGGAGATTTTCAAAAGGGCGATGCGGTAATGATAGTGGCAACAACGGCGCAGAGTGACTCCACAGCAGTGGCAATCACAGTGCTCGGCGGAGTCGAGCCGCTTCTGCAAGCCTCCCCGCAAGGGCAGGCATCCATCCTGACACCATGGAGTTTGAACTCCGGCGCTAGCGACGCGGGTACACAGTGAAGCGAATGAAGCGTCGAATCAAACGAAAAGGACGAGATTCCGGAATGAGATTCAGTTTAAGCGCAACAATCCAACGCCTAACGTGTATTGCCACTCTAATTGTATTTCTTTTCGCGTGCAATACGCTTGCGCAGGCGCCGACAGGAATTTTGCGCGGACAGGTAACGGATCCATCCGGAGCAGCAGTCGTGGGCGCGACCGTGCTTGTGACACCGGCATCGGGAGAAGCAAAAGGAGCAACGTCGGGCAAAGACGGCACATATGAAATAAAGGACTTGCCTCCCGGTAGCTACAAGTTGGAAACCAGCGCGCCAGGCTTTGCCCTTTTCAGCAAACCGGACGTGGTGATCACGGCGGGGCAAGTGACGCGGCTGAATATCCCGCTGACGATTGAGGTGCAGCAGGAAAAGGTGGTGGTAAACGACTCGACAACGCAGGTGGACGTGAACCCTGCGAATAACGCGAGCACGGTAGTGATTCAGGGGAAGGACCTGGAAGCGCTGTCGGACGATCCGGACGAATTACAGTCGGAGCTTGAGGCGCTGGCGGGGCCCGCAGCTGGGCCGAATGGCGGGCAAATGTATATTGATGGGTTCACCGCTGGGCAGTTGCCTCCCAAAGCTTCGATTCGTGAAATCCGGCTGAACCAGAATCCGTTTTCCACGGAATACGACAAGCTGGGGTATGGACGCATTGAGATCTTCACAAAGCCGGGGACCGACAAGTTGCACGGGCAGTTCATGGTCAATGGCAACTCTTCCGCCTTCAACTCGCGCAACCCGTTTGAGATCCTTCCGGAGGGAACCACGCCCCCTGCCTATCACACGGTGCAATACAGCGGAAATATAGGGGGACCGTTGGGCAAGAAAGCTTCCTTTTTTTTCAATCTGGAGCAGCGAGACATTCAGAATTTGTCCATCGTCAGCGCGACAGTGCTGGATCCAGAATTCAACATCGTTCCGTACAGCGCGGCGATTGCGAACCCGCAGAATCGGACGAACCTGAGCCCGCGTCTGGATTATCAGATCACACCGAACAATACGCTGACGGCGCGCTACCAGTTTTTTCGTAGCACCGAGCAGAACGATGGCGTTGGAGGATTCGGTCTGGCGCAGGTGGCAGTGAATGATTACGAGACGGAGAACACTGTGCAGGTGAGCGACACGCAAATTGTGAACGCGCATATCGTGAATGAAACCCGGTTTCAGTACCTGAGAGCGCTGACGCAGACAGGCCCTGTAAATTCCGGTGTAAACGTGGACGTGCAAGGGGCTTTCAACGGTAACGGCAGCGGCGGCTTCAACGATTCCGACGTGCAGAATCGCTACGAGCTGCAAAACATCACCTACATGAACTACGGCAAGCATGCATGGAAAGTCGGCGGGCGTTTGCGGATTACGGATGACGCGAACTCCGTGACAACGAATTTCAATGGATCGTTTACGTTCGGAGCGCGGCTCCAGCCGGGTTGTATTGTGACCGCGGCAACCAGTTGTGAAGTTACCCCGATTCAGGCGTACCAGATCACTGAGCAGGGACTTGCCAACGGCTTGACGATTCCCGAAATTCAGGCGCTGGGGGGCGGTGCCAGCTACTATTCGCAAACCGCGGGGATACCCGCACAGTCGGTAAATATGATCGATGCGGGGATATTCGCGCAGGACGATTGGAAGATTCGCCAGAACCTGACGTTGAGCTACGGGCTGCGTTTCGAGACGCAAAACAATTTCAATGACAAAACGGATTTCGCGCCAAGGGTCGGCGTTGCCTGGGGCATCGGAGGCAGCGCGAAGAAGCCACCAAAGATGATTCTGCGGGCCGGATTCGGCATCTTCTACGACCGGTTCACCTCTAGGATGGAATTGCAACAGGAACGGTTGAACGGCATCAATCAGCTGAGTTATCAGGTGCGGAACCCGGAGTTTTTTCTCAGTGACATACCTCCAGTGAACCAGCTTCCGTCGTCCACCACCGCTCCTACGATTTATACGGTGAATAACAGTCTGCATTCACCGTACACCATTCAGACCGGCGTAACGCTGGAGCGCCAGCTGACGAAGACGGCGAATATCGCCGTGACCTACCTCAATTCCCGTGGCGTTCACGTGTTCTACACCAACAACTTGAACCCCGCTAATCCCGTTACTGGAGAGCGGCCCAACGGCATTAACGAGAATATCTTTCAATACCAGTCCGAAGGCACATTCAAGCAGAACCAGTTGATCATCAATGGCAGCCTGCGCATGGGTGCGCGCCTCTCGCTGTTTGGCTACTACACCCTGAATTATGCGAACAGCGACGTTTTTGGGACTGCGGCCTCGTCACCGTCGGCGTCTACGGCGTCATTGCCTCCGTTTCCTTCGAATCCCTACGACCTGCAACAGGACTATGGCCGCGCGAGTTTCGACATCCGCAATCGCGTATTCCTGGGTGGCACTGTTGGCTTGCCGCGCGGCTTTCGTCTGAGCCCGTTTATGGTCGCCAGTTCGGGGCCTCCGTTCAATATCACCACGGGCGCAGACCCCTACCAGGACTCGCTTTACAATACGCGACCCGCCTTCGGGACTTGTCCTCCGGACAAGCTGACCGCCTTCGGCTGCTTCAATTCTGTCCCGGGAATTGGCTACGTGCCGATCCCGCCTTTCTATGGGGAAGGGCCGTCACGTTTTGCTTTGAATTTACGGTTCAGCAAGACCTTTGGTTTCGGTCCGGTACTGGAAAATGCATCGAGCGCGGTGCAAGGCGGCGGGATGGGCGGCGGTACATTTGGCCGTGGACCAGGAGGGCCGGGACGTGGCGGATTTGTCGGAGGTCGCGGCATGGATGCGGGCGCAACGAACCGGAAGTATTCGCTAACGCTGGGTGTAAATGTGCGGAACGCATTCAACAACGTCAATCTGGGGACGCCGGTTGGAAATCTCAGCTCACCGAAATTTGGCGAGTCCAACTCACTGGCGGGCGGGCCCTACAATAACAGCACAGCAAATCGCAGAATTGACCTGCAGCTTACCTTTTCGTTCTAGTGATTTGAGTTGAAGACTGTAGCAGACCGCAGATCGGCCTAATGGTTCAAATCATGCGGGACTTCGGCCGTCTTCACGGAAGAGGCGCGCAAACTCTCTACGGTCTTCAGAACCAGCATCTTGATGCGCGGATCTCGCGTAATGGAAAGATGATTCGCCCCCTTTACCACGACATTAGTAACAATCTTCGTATGGATCGGATCTTCCGTTCGCAGGTTCTTCGTGGTCATGAACATCAGAACGTCGCGGGCGTGAAAAATCGCTCCGGAGTTCACATTTCGTGGCACTGTGGCGTCGGTGATGCCGACGCTATCGATCTGGATTGTCAGCTCGACGGGAATGTTTCTGTCGCGTAAATCACGGGCCACCGTGAGCATAGCCCAGCCGCCGGTGCTATGACCGACGAGAATGACGCTGGGTGCAGTGGCTAGTTCTTCGGGAGTCAGTGGACCAGGATGGGACGGAAAGTGCTTCAGGATCCAATTGAGCCCGGAAGTCCAGTCGATCGGAATGAAGGACTCCGCGCAGACGTCGGAGTACTCAGGGCCGCGTAAGGTGTCACGGATCTGAACAATCCCCGAATTCTTGTGGCCTGCCGGTTCCATGGCGCCAACAAAGCCAACGTAGAGAATCTTGCATGCGGCGCTACCGTCCTCAACTCGCGCACTATTTGATGAATGTGCTGCTGGTCCCGCGGCGAGATGGCTCGGGCGCGCTTTGGCAGGGCACGCGGTCGCGCCTAACAACAGAAATACCGTGATTCGCCAACCGTTGAAGCAACACTTCGAGCGGTTCGATAAAAGGATGACGGGACCCCTTTTTTTCGGTTTGCGGACAGACTCGTGATGCGAAAAAACTGTGGCAACCTGTCCTGATCGCCGAGTCCAATGATAACGCAAACGGTGCTAAAGCGTCTGTCAATAAAGGGGGGGTCGTTACAGGACTTTGCTAAGCCGCTCGGGTGGGCTAAGCTTTTTGGAGTGTTAAACTCCAGCCGCTATTGGCAGTTGGGGATGCGGGCTGCGGCCGCCATCGGGAGATTTCTGCGTGGACCAGGACAAACGAGATCGCGAATTGGGAATGGATCGGCCAATCACGCGCCGCGATTTTCTAAATGGGGCGAGCATTGCCATCGGCGCGTCATTACTAAGCCCGGGGACATTTTGGACCGATGTACTTGCGGAAAACGCGGTCTACGCCCCCGAGAAGGCGCCTGGATATTACCCGCCGTCGAAAACCGGGATGAGAGGCAGCCACGACGGATCGTGGGAAGTGGCGCACGCCATGAGGGATGGAAAGACTTATGACAATCCCACGCGCGACGCGGATTCGTATGACTTGATCGTGGTCGGAGGCGGAATCAGTGGCTTGTCCGCAGCTTATTTCTATCGCCAGCAGGCAGGACCGAGCGCCCGGATCCTAGTCTTGGACAATCACGACGATTTTGGAGGGCACGCCAAGCGAAACGAGTTTCAGAGCGGGAAGCGCTTGATTATCGGTTACGGCGGAACGCAGACCATCACGGGCCCGAACTTGTACAGCGCTCAAGCAAAGCAGCTTTTCAAAGATCTGGGAATTGAGGTGAAGAAGTTCGAAAAGTACTACGACCAGAAGTTCTATGAGTCGCGGGGAATGGGTCAGGGAATTTTCTTCGACAAGGAAACCTTCGGGGAAGATCGCTTGGTGGCCGGCGCGTATGAGACGCCGTGGCCGGAATTTCTGGCGAAGACACCACTCTCTCCTGCTGCGCAGAAGGATCTGGCGCGCTTGTATAGCGAAAAAGTGGACTACCTGGCCGGGATGAGCCCAGCGGAGAAAAAGGCGTACCTGGCGAAAACCAGCTACCAGGATTATCTGCTGAAAAATGCGAAGATCACCCCGGATGCGATCCCACTTCTGTTTACTTCGATGTATGGGCTGTACGGCGTGGGGATTGATGCGGTGCCGGCGGGAGATATGGCTGGCCTTGGCTACTTGCCCGGATTCGCGGGGATCGGGATTGCGGACAAAGACGGGCCGGGGATGGGCCTTGAAGTCACGCGCCAGGATCACGAGCCGTACATCTACCATTTCCCCGACGGCATCGGGTCCGTTCCGCGACTGCTGGTGCGCGCCATGATTCCCGCCGTTGCGCCGGGCCACACGATGGAAGATGTGGTGATGGCGAAATTCGATTATGCAAAGCTAGACGATGATAGCTCGCTGGTGCGTGTGCGGCTGAATTCCACAGTGATCCATGCCGTGAACACAGGCGGCCCGGGCAATTCCAATGGTGTAGAAGTGACGTATGTGCGCGGAGGTCAAGCGCGGGTTGTACAGGGCAAAACGTGTATTCTGGCGTGTTGGAACATGGTGATTCCGTATATGTGCCCGGAGATGCCGGAAGAGCAGAAGGATGGACTTGCGTACAACGTGAAAGTGCCGCTGGTTTATACCAACGTGCAGCTGGGGAATTGGCAGGCGTTTCAGAAGATGAAGGTGCACAGCATCCACTGTCCTGGGTCCTTTTTCTCCAGCGTAGATATGGATTTCCCCGTGAGCATTGGCGACTACCGCTTCACACAGCAGCCCGATGAATCCTGCCTGGTGCACCTGCAGTACGTTCCGGTGGGCACGGGCGCAACGGCGCGCGACAAACAGCGCGGCGGGCGTGGCCGTTTGATGCGAACGGACTATTCCGCATTTGAAAGGAATATCCGCGAGCAGTTGGCGCGAATGCTCAGCAGCGGCGGTTTTGACCCTGCGAGTGACATCGAAGCGATTACTGTCAATCGCTGGCCCCATGGCTATGCCTACGAATACAATTCCTTATTTGATCCGGTCTGGCCGCCAGGACAGGCTCCGCACGAAATCGGGAGAAAGCCATTCGGTAACATTCATATTGCGAATTCCGACGCGGGCGCCTTCGCGTATACAAACGAGGCCATTGACCAGGGTTACCGCGCAGTGCAAGAGATCGCAGCAAAGAAGAACTGAGATGAGCCGAGCGAGGAAAAAGAAACTGGACAAGGGAGTTGAGGCCAGAAGGCGGGCGCGGAAGGCTGGGCTTGTTCCCGCAACGACGCGCGTTGTCCCCGACAAGCGAAAAAAGCCGGAGAAACACAAACGCGATCTGCTGCGCGAGGGCCTGTAGGGCTTTACGTCGTCATTCAGAGCGAAGCGAGGAATCTCTCTTTGAGCTAGAACGAGAGGGGTTATTCACTCCTCAGGCTCCGTTCGAAATGACAGAGCGATACTCTTTCGTCGCGGGATTCAAGTTGATATTGAGTTGTCGTTAGGTCCGACCGGACCTAGTTTTTCGAGCCTCATCCAGGTTTGTAATCCGGTACCACTTCATTCTGGCGGAATAGCGGTGCCGGCGTTAGCGCGCGATGCTGCGCCAGTTCGGCCGCGATTTTCTCCAAGTCGCCTTTGCTGAAGCCCATGCACTGAACTTTGATGCTAACGTCCGGCGCAACCAGAAAAATAGTCGGCACATTTGTTAAGCCATAGGCGTTCGAAGCCGCATACCCGTGCTCGTCGATGAGCGTGGGAAATCTTATGCCGTATTCCTGATTGAATTCTTTTGTGCTGCGTGCATCGTCCTGAGAGATGCCCAGGAAAGAAACGCCGTCGCCGCCATAGCGTTCGAACAGGCGCTGAAGAAAAGGGAACGTGAATTGGCAAACCGGGCAGGAAATTTTGAAGAAAGCCAGAACAACCGGGCCTCGTTCCAGAAGTGACGTGAGCGAATACTCCTTGCCATCCAGGGCTTTCAATGAAAAGCCGGGAGCTGATTGACCCACTTCAATTGTTGTCAAAGGTGCCTCCGAATTAATCCAACGGGCTAGCTTGTTCATTAAAGACATACGTTTATTTTATCGCCGGAAGAGCCAACGCGGCGCGTCAGTGAATGGTCTTGGTTTTGCGCTGCATATAATCCATCAACAGATATTGGCCCAGGGTGTAGGGCGTTGTGAAGTAAGCCTTGCCCTTGCACATTTGCGTGATCTTCTGCACGAATTGAACCAGGCTGTAGTCCGTCGCGAGCATGAAGGTGTTGATCATGATGCCGGCCCGCTTGCACTTGTTCACTTCCTCCAGCGTTTCACCGACTACGAAGGGGTCCAGGCCGAAGGCATTTTTGTAGATACGACCGTCTTCGAGCGTCAAAGCAGAAGGTTTGCCATCGGTGATCATCACAATCTGGCGCATATCCTTGCGCTGGCGAAGAAGAATGCGTTGTGCCATGCGCAGGCCTTCGCGCGTGTTGGTGTAATAGGGACCGACCTGCACGCGCGCAAGCTGGTTCAGCGGGACTTCTTCCGCGGAATCATGGAATAGCACCAGGCTGAGAGTGTCGCCAGGGTACTGCGTGCGGACGAGATGCGAGAGAGCCATGGCCACGCGCTTCGCGGGAGTGAAGCGGTCTTCACCATACAAAATCATGCTATGGCTGCAGTCGAGCAGAAGAACGGTGGCGCAGGAGCTCTGGTATTCACACTGGTGGACCATCAGGTCGCGATACTGCATGTCGATGGGCACCTTGGCTCCTTCGCGCCGAATGGCGTTCGAGAGCGTCTGGCTGATGTCGAGATTCAGCGTGTCGCCGAATTCGTACGGCCGCGAAACGCCGCCGGACTCCACGCCCGTGGAAAGATCGCGTGTATCGTGGCGGCCAAAGCTGCTGCGGCCGAGCGAACCCAACAGATCGCGAAGGGTCTTGAAACCGAGGAAGTCGATGGCCTTGTCGGTGATCTCAAAGCGCGCATCGGGACTGCGCTCTTGCGCATTACCCAACTGGCCTCCAGGCGTGGTTTGCGGCGGGGGAGTGATCTGCGGGGGCTGCTGCGGATTGATGAAGCCTTCCTGAGAGAGGCGTTCAACGAGTTTGTCGATCAGGTCGCGGACCTCGCGATTGTTCAACGCACCGGGATCCTGTAACATTTTCCGGAGTTCCTCGCTCATGGCGTCTTCGGGCATCAGGTCGCCTTCTTGTAGCGCGCGGAGAATGGCGTCGCGCAGGGCTTCCATCGATTGGCTGGAATCGAACTCGGACAGGCCGTAGTACTGCGACTCGAAGCCACTCTGCAGGAAAAAATCGCCCAGGCGCTTCATCAGTTCGTCGAGGTCGACAACGTCAGCGGGCTCGCCTGTGTATTTTCCGTATCTTACGACTTTCATGCGCGCCTCAATTGTAATTGCGCCGCGGCCTGTTGGGCGATTCGCGCGGTTCCGGCGCGCGCTGCGGTTTCTCCGCGTAGAAGCCGCGTTCCTCGCTGCGACCGATACGACGATGCGCCCACAAGCCTTCAAGAATCATTTCGGCAGCGGCAGCGGCCTGAGGCTCGTCTTTACGGCTATGCACGCCGAGTTTGCCCACATGGTCTAGCAAGCCCTGAATTCTGGCCAGCTGCTGGTGACGCTGGGGCGTGGAGATGATGTCCGGGATCTTCAGTTCGCCGCCGAGTTCAAACCATTGCGTGACCGGCTGGAGATTGACGTCGCCAAAATGCTTGGTAAAGACACGGCCAACCGCCGCGCGAATGAGTTCGCGAGCGATGGTTTCAGCGCCTTTCAGTTCGCCCTCATATTCGAGTTCGAGCTTACCAGTAATGGAAGGCAAAGCAGCGTAGAGATCGGCGACACGGGCGACGCCAAAAGATTCACCAGTGCGGGCGGCGCGTTGTTCGGCGCTGCTGACAAGATTTTCCAGCGTGGTGATGGGAAGACGCTGGCTGACGCCGGAGCGTTTGTCGACGCGCTTGTCTTCGCGGGCCTGAAATGCAATTTCCTCTACTACTTCGCGCAGATAATCAGGCACTTCGACCTTGACGGAGGAATCGCGCTGCGTCCAGGCTTCCTGCGTGGTGATGGTGATACCTTCCTCAATGGAACTGGGATAGTGGGTGCGAATCTCCGCGCCGAGGCGATCCTTGAGCGGCGTGATGATCTTGCCGCGAGCAGTGTAATCCTCGGGGTTGGCGGTGAACACCAGCAAAACATCCAGGGGAAGGCGCAGCGGGTAACCTTTAATCTGAATGTCGCCTTCCTGCATGATGTTGAACAGGCCGACCTGAATTTTTCCGGCCAGGTCGGGGAGTTCGTTGACGGCGAAAATACCGCGATTGGCGCGCGGCAGCAGGCCGTAGTGAATGGTCAACTCATCGGAAAGGTCGCGCCCACCACGCGCGGCGCGAATCGGGTCAACGTCGCCGATAATGTCCGCGATCGTAACGTCGGGAGTGGCAAGTTTCTCCACGTAGCGCTGGTCGCGCGGAAGCCAGGCAATGGGCGTATTGTCGCCCTCGGCGGCCAAGCGTTCGCGGCAAGCGCGGCAAATGGGTCGCAGAGGATGGTCGTTGATCTCGCACCCGGCGATCACCGGGATTTCCGGGTCCAGAAGCTGCACCAAGCCGCGCAGAATGCGGCTTTTGGCCTGCCCGCGCAACCCCAGGAGAATGAAATTGTGGCGCGACAGCAGGGCATTCACGATCTGAGGAAT
Organism: uncultured Alphaproteobacteria bacterium; assembly: GCA_963747255.1. GTDB lineage: Bacteria > Pseudomonadota > Alphaproteobacteria > Micropepsales > Micropepsaceae > CAIYRG01. The sequence continues at coordinate 262,523 of CAVVEG010000003.1, read as the reverse complement.
GACGCTGTCGTCGTATCCATGCACGCCGGGAAATAGCGGCTGATTCCGTTCGATGCTGCACAGCAGGTTGCGGCGGATTTCATTTTTGACGGACCGCGCCGTGGTGCGGGCATCGAAATCCGGGATGCCTTTCCACTCGCCAAGCGTGCGCGGCTTGGGTTGTCCGGGGTGATGAAGAGAACTGCTCGCTGTCATTGGGCCTCTATCCGCGAACCAATTGCCAAAGCTCGCCGAAACTTAGTTTAAACCTTGACCGTTGCCTCCGGCGCGATGTCGCAAGGTCTCTACTTTCTGTAGATGCGGCGCCCAGTCGCGAAGGTACGTCGAAAGCCGATGCTGGCGTTCAGACTCGGTGCGAAGTTCCAGGAGCTGCTGCTTCCACAAGTGGGCCAGGGGAAGAGCCGCAGCGATGGTGTAGGAGAGTTGGTCTGGAGAGACGGAGTCGAAATCCTTGGGAATGCCGCTGAAGAGCAACGTGTGGCAGGTCTCATAGAGTTCAACGAGTTGCTTGATCGATTGAGGCGCCGCGGCGGAGTCGGTGTCTTCCAGATAGTCGATGTGGCCCTCGAGAAGGGCATCGCCGGAGAACAGTTCGACCACGCGAAACGGGTCGCGGCCAACGGTGATGATATCCATGCGGCCGTCCTGGTAACGCTTAATCACTTCCAGAATTTCCGCCGTGCATCCCACGCGCACGATACCGTCGGGAAGCGCCAGAAGCATTCCGAACGGAGATTTTGAATCCAGGCATTCGCGCACCATGCGGCGGTAGCGCGGTTCGAAAATGTGCAAGGGTAGCTGTTCGCCGGGGAAGAGCACGACGTTCAGAGGGAAGAGTGGAATACGATCTGGCCGCATGAGCCCCAAGCCGGATGATACCAAAGGCGCCGGTGGGAAGGGAGCAGTTCCGCCCTATTTCGCCATGCGATAGACGGTCTTGCCGGCAACCATGGTCCAGAGAATCGTGGCTTCACGTAACTGCTCCGGGGATGCCGTCAGGACGTCGCGATCGATCGCGATCAGGTCCGCGCGTTTGCCCGGCGCGATGGAGCCGATGGTATCGAGCATATTCATAGCGCGAGCGGAATTGCGTGTATAGGCGTAGAACATGGCTTCCCGCGGCATATCCTGCGAAGCATCCAACACGCCCTTGGGACCTTTGCGGGTAATGGCCTGGTAGATCCCCCAGAAAACGTTGGCGCTGGAGACAGGCCAGTCACTGGCTCCGGAAATGACGCCACCGTTGTCGAGAATCGAGCGAGCGGGATATTGCCATTTGTAGATTTCTGGGTCCACGTAGGGTTTCACGATGTCGATAGTGTCCACGCTAGCTTCGGCCCACAGAAGCTGTAACGCGCTGATTACGCCCAGTTCACGAAAACGGGGGAAATCGGCCGGGTCGACGAACTGCTCGTGCGTAAGAGTGTCGGGCAGACCGGAGTTCCCGTTGGCTTTGCGCGCGGCCGCGATGCCATCGAGGGCGGCTTTTACCGCGCCGTCGCCAAGGGCGTGAATGTGAATGATCAAGCCTTGCTTGTCGGCGGCGACGCACAACTTCGTCGAACTTTTTCTGCTCGAACAGCAACTCGCCGTTCCGCCCGGTGTTCTTGTACGGCTTGGTGAGATTGGCGGTCTGTGAAGGGTATTCCACAACCCCATCGGCAAAGATCTTGATGCCGGTGACATGCAGGTTCGCGATACCCTTGTACTGCACGCGTGTTTTCTGGACGGCGGCGAGTTCCGCGGTGGGATCCTTCGCGAACACCTGAGGGAATGCGTCGACGATGGAGTTTAGTTCGCCGTGGTCTGCAAGGAGCTTGTAAGCCTTCAGGACTCCTTCGCCGGCAAGAGGGTCGAGCCACGCCGTGATGCCCAGGCTATAGTTGTACGCCAACGCCGCGCGCCCGGCAGCCAGCAGTTTCTCGTCACTGGGCTCGGGTAGAAGCGGCGTAAGTTTCTCCATGCCGGCATCGACGAGGAAACCGTTCGGTTCAAGATTCTTGCCGACGCCATAATAGCTGCGTTCTCGCTCGGAGAGTTTCTTGACATAGGCGCTGTCAATTCCGGCACGCTTCCGCATCGCGGAATTAGCCCAGCCAGTGTGGCCGTCCATGCCAAACAGCACAACCGGAACATTCGCGTAGGCACCAGCGCTGAAATTCGCGTTGAGTTGATCGGTGTGCGACCAGAATTCCAGTGGCAACCCAAAGATTTCCAGAATGTCGCCGTTCATGCCCTTGCCGGACTTCTTCGCGTTTGCCGTGAACGCCACGAGCTGGCTCATGGTTTTGACGTTCTCGCTGGCGTCTGCGGAGATGCGATTCGTGCCGCCATCGATGGAGTGGCTGTGTGAGTCGATGAAGCCGGGAAACAGCGATTTGCCCTGCAAGTCGATGCGTTCGGCATTGGCAGAAGCGGCTTTCGCGACTTCGAGCAGGTTCCCGACGGCAACGATCTTGTCACCATGGATGGCCACTGCCGTTGCGTAGGGATTCTGCGGCTCACCGGTAAAGATCTTCGCGTTGAAGAAAATGCGGTCGGCGGCTTCCTGCGAAGAAGCGGGAGCAACATTCAGAACGAGAAGGAAAGTGGTGATGAAGATGAACGAATAGCGGAAAGAAATTCGCGAAAAGGGGCTCAAACAAAGATCCTTTCTATGCAAAAGTAGGCTTCGGAGTGTCCCAATGTGCGGAAAGTATACCTCGAAATTCCAACGAAGAGAGTCCAAGCGCCAGGCACAGGTGAAAATGGGAATAGCTCGCGTTGCGCGATCGCTTGTTAATTCCATACTTTCAGCTTCGGCCAGGCCTGCGAGAGTGGCATCTTGAAATCGTGGCAGACGAGGATGTTGTAGAATTCCCAGCCCATGCCGTAATACGGCGCATTGCGAGGCCCCACATCGACGCTGCGGCACCAACGCTGCGCATCCCCGAGTTGCCACCCCAGCAAGATGATGCTCTCATCGGTATAGTCTCGCGGCCCCCAATAATAATAGTTTTGATGAGCGCTGATGGCTTTTGGCAGGCCGTACCGCGGGCCGAAGAAATCGATGGCCCCTGCCTCGCCATAATTTCCGGCGAGGATGGCGGTCTTGGCGCGCTGCTCGGGCGGAAGGGAAGTATAAACACCGGCGACGCTGTCAACCATTTCTTCCCAGCCAAATTGATCCGCAAAGTGCTGAGGCAGCATTCCCGTCATGGTGGTTTCCGTGCGCGTGTTGGTGATGCCTAGGGCGCGCATGTACGGCGCGATCTTGTCTGGCGGCAGAACGGGCAGGGCGAGAGGAACGGAAATTAGACAGCTGGCAACGACCACGCACGGCAGCGCAACGCGTACCCAGCGTAGCCGTGACCGCGATTCGGTGAGTGTTTCCCAGAACACGCCGCCTGCAGCGAAAAGCATGGAATAGATGGGGGCGAGGTAGTAGTCCTTTCCGTGGAGCGCCATCATCACGCCAAGAAAAAAGAGGTAGGTGAAGCCAAGGAAGCGAAACGGCTTGGTGGAGCGATGGAAAAGAAGAAAAGCCAGCCCGGCGATCCAAACAAGGGCGGTGATGGGATTGAGCATCATGATCTGCTGCTTGATGAATGGCAGTGGTGGCAGTGCGATGTTCTTATGCGTGGCTTTGACGTTCCGAAGGTCTTCGAGGGTCGGAAAATGATGCGTGTATTGCCAAAGCACGTTCGGCAGGCAAATCACGAAGGCGATCGCCGTGGCGACCCAAAACCACTTGGTAGCGAAGAGTTTGCGCTGCGGTGTGAGGAGCAGTCCGGCGACAAGAGCGCCCAGGAAAAAGATTGTGGAGTGCTTATTCAACAAGCCAAAACCCAGCAGCACACCGCACCAGACCAGTAGCTTCCGTTGCTGACGATTGATGGTCAGCAGCAGAACGTAGACGCAGCCCATCCAGAAGCACGGCTCCAGCGGATTCATGGCCAGCCGCGTGCCGTTGCCAAGAACGACCGGAGCGAGCATCACCGTGACGCAAGCCATGCCAATGGCCCAGCGTTTTCCGCCAAGTTCCCTGGCGATGTAGCCGCTCAAAGTTACGTTGATGGTAAAACCCAACACTGGCAGAAGGCGGATGGCGTGGAGAGAATCGCCGAATAGGTAGTGATTGGCGCGGGCCAGCCAGGGAGTAAGCGGAGCCATGTCGACATAGCCGAAGGCAAGATGGTTGCTGCACGCGATATAGTAAAGCTCGTCGCGAAAATAGCCGTATCGTCCGCTGAACGCCACCTGAAGCAGAAAGGCGAGCGCAGCGAACAGCCAAGCGATACGCATGGATACGTTTGTAGCTTGCGGCGTGTTGGGAAGGACGGATTCCGTCATTCGCATGGCTCCAGCTTGGGATCAGCCTAATTCCGATAGAAGGGTTTCCATTTCCGAACGGGCGTGTTGATTTCCTTGACGAATTGCAGAGTCGATGCCCTTGGACAAAGCGATTTTGGCCTCGTCCGCGCGATTATTCTGCGCGAGCATTTGCGCAAACATCTGGTAACCCGGCACGTAGTCTGGATTTGTCTGCAGCAAGGTTCGGAAGTGGGATTCCGCGGCGGGCAAATCACCTTCGCGGATGCACTCGAGCGCGATACCGTAGCGCGAAAAAGCATCGTTGGGATTGCTGGCAAGAAACTCCTCAAGTTTTTGACGCCGGGTTTTCTTTTGGTCGGTCATAGTGGTGTCCCGTATTATACGTGGAGGAGAGTAGCACCCAAAGAGGCGCGCAAGCCCCTCTGCAAGCAGCACAAATGAATGTGAATGGAAGAGCGGACCGACGGAAACGGTCCCGCTTCGAAGAAGAGGACTGCGATGAATCGAAAAGGCAGCACAAGAACTGAGGCTACTCCAAAAGGGAAGCCAGTGCGCGCGTCGGCATCCGAAATGGCAGAGGTGGTGCTCCCTGCGCAAACCAACGCGCTGGGGAAATTGCTGGGCGGACACGTTATGCATTTGGTTGACATCGTGGCGGCAATGGCGGCCAGCCGTCACGCGAACAGCTATATGGTGACGGCGTCGGTGGATTACATCGATTTCCAGAATCCCGTGAATTTGGGCGAGATCGTGATCCTGAAGTCGCATGTGAACCGCGTGTTCCACACTTCACTGGAAATCGGGGTCGAAGTGTACTCCGAAGATATTCTGACAGGGGAACGCAAGCAAACTACGACCGCGTACGTAACGTTTGTCGCGATCGATGAACATACGCGATTGCCTAAGCAAGTGCCCCCATTGATTGTGAAAACGGCGGAAGAGAAAAGACGCTGGAGAGAAGCGGCAAAGCGGAGAGAAATCCGGTTAGCGCACCGGCACAGAAAAACGCTCTAGAGTTTAGTTGGCGAAACTGACGCGAATTTCATTGGCCACCTTCAGGGCGTGCTCGATGCACGTCCCGATGGCGGGGCCATTCAGAAAGTTCCCGACAATATAGAGTCCAGGGAAATTGCCGCGCAGTTTTTCGATGGTAGCCAGGCGGGTGGCGTGGCCCAGATTGTACTGGGGAATCGCGCGCGGCCAGATGGTGACGTTGCGGAAGACGGGTTCCTTGCGTATCCCCAAAAGTGGCGTGAGTTCCTCGTGAACCTGGGCAACAAGTTCTTCGGGCGATTCCTTTAGCGCGCCGGGATTGGTTGCGCCGCCGACAAAACTGGTGAGCAGCGCTTGTCCATCGGGAGCGCGCCCCGGGAAAAGCGACGAGTTCCAGACCGTGCCGAGTATCGACAGTCCGGCAGAACGTGGCACCAGGAAGCCAAATCCATCTAGCGCGTGCGCAACGTCCTCTTTGCGATATCCGAGCGACACGACAGCAATGCCGGCATACTCAATGCCGCAAAACGCCGGTTCGAAGTCGGCATGCAGTGGCGCGACGAGTTTCCCTGCCACGTTGGTGGGCACGGCAAGAATCAACCGCTCCGCTTCGATCACTTCTTCGCCCTTCGGCGTGCGCAGCGTTGCGCGAAATCTGGGCGCGGTCGGTTCGGTGGCTGGATCGAGCGCCTGAATAGACCCTACTTCAACACTGCAGTAGAGAGCGTTGCCCAGCCGCTCCGCCAAAGCATCGATCAGCGATTCGTTGCCATCCTGGAAGGTTTGTAGCGTCGCCTTCTCGCGTGGAGCGTCGCCCGCCGCGATTTTGCGCGCTTTCATGATTTTCAAGGCTCCGCGAATCACGCTGCCGAAATTCTTCTCCGCCTCATGAAGAATCGGGAAGGCGGCGCGGAGGCTTAGCTTTTCTGGATCGCCGGCGTAGATGCCAGAGACGAAGGGACCCACAAGACGGTCCAGCAACGTGGCCGAGAATTTTCGCCGCACAAACCCGGCAACGGACTCATCGGGTTCCGGCGGAGTGCTGTTGCCAAAAATGTCGCGGAGCAGCGCCAACCGCGTACCTCCCGACAGCAGTGGCGCGGCGAGGATGCCCGGGCCCATGGGAGCGAGTTGCAGTCTACCGTTGATGAGGACGTACCGCGGGGCCTTGGGATCGGCAAGCAGACGCTCGCTGAGCAGGCCAAGATCCGATGCAACCGAAGTGATAGCGGAGTTGCCGCTGAAACTCTGCGGGCCGCATTCCAGAAGGTAGCCGTCACGCTTCTCGGAGTGAATCACTCCACCCGGACGCGCGGCTGAATCCACGATAATCGTCAAGATTCCCGATTTCTGCAAGCCCAACGCCGTGGCCAGACCGGATATTCCGGCGCCAACGACGAGGGCTTGGACCTGGTTGGGCATCAGAATAGTCTCCGCTCACGCAGCGCGACGGCGAAACCGGGGCAGTTCGGCCCGGAGTATTTTACGGTTCGCGCCGCGCCGTTTAAAGCGTCTTCGAGAAGAGCGGCTTGGAATCCAGATGCTGCCTCTCGAGATAAGGATCAAACACCATGGCCAGGTTGCGGATAAAAATGCGGCCCAGCCATGCGGTGCGGATTTCCTTGTCGTTGATCACGACCAGGCCATCGGCCTCTGGTGTTTTCAAGCGCACAAGTTCTGCAGCGAAGTACTCGTCGAAGTTTATCTCGAACTGTCTGGAGATTTCATCCTTCACAATCACGGTGTGGCACAACAGGCGGCTGATCACCTCGCGACGGATGAGGTCGTCAAGCGACAGGCGATAGCCGCGCATGGTGGCGATGCCGCGTTCGGTCACGGCTTTTTCCCACGAAGGGATGTCGCGAAAGTTCTGCGCATAGGTCTCTTGAATGCCGCTGATGGCGGTGATTCCCATGCCGTAGAGATCCGCGCCGGCCTTTGTCGTGTAGCCCTGAAAATTGCGATGCAGGGTGCGATTCCGTTGCGAGACGGCAAGCTCATCGTTCTCCTTAGCGAAGTGGTCCATACCAATGTAAAGATAGCCGGCTTCCAGGAATTTCAGCAGGCCGCTGCGAAAAATGTCGAACTTCTGCATGCCTTCGGGCAGGTGCCCGACGAACGAACCTTGCTGCTTCTTCAGCCAGGGCACATGCGCATAGCTGAACATGGCGATGCGATCCGGCGACAGGCCCACGATCTGCTCTACCGTGTGCGCAAAGCTATCCGCGGTCTGATACGGCAGGCCATAAATCAGATCGACATTGATGCTGTCGAACCCCAACTCCCGCGCCGCCCGAATCAGATCGCGAGTCTGCTCATACGGCTGAACGCGATGCACGGCCTTCTGGACTTCTTCTTTAAAATCCTGGACGCCCATGCTCAAGCGGTTGAAGCCCATCCTGCGCACGGTCTCCAGGTGTTCGCGGGTCGTCACGCGCGGATCGACTTCAATCCCGATCTCCGCGTCGGGAGCAAACGTGAACCGCTCACGTGTGTAGCCGAAAAGATCTTCAATCTGCTCGGGCGAAAGATAAGTGGGTGTTCCCCCGCCCCAGTGAAGTTGCACCACCTGCCGATCGCGCGAAACGCCGCGAGCGATGTGAGCCGTTTCTTTTTTCAGAATGTCGAGGTAGGGCGGCGTGCCGCTCTTATCCTTGCGAATAATCACGTTGCATGCGCAAAACAGGCACAGGCTCTCACAGAAGGGCAGGTGCATGTACAGGGAAACTGGGGAGTGCTTCTGGTCGGCCAAGGCAATCGCGGTTTCGTACTCATTGGGGCCGAAGGAGTCGGTCCAGACCGGCGCTGTCGGATAGCTGGTGTAGCGAGGTCCGGGGCGGTTGTAGCGATTGACGAATTCCTCGTCGACGGAAAGCTCCTGGCGCATTTCTCGGAGCGTCGGGTTGATGATCGGCACGGCGCGAACCTCCTGCGCGCTCAACAGCGCGACTGTGCCACCTGGCTGGCATCGCTGAGCGCGGCTTGCTGGCCTGTGTGGATGAACAGCTGAGCGTTTTCCACGGATGTGTGTTGCAAGATCCCGTGGCCGAGATTGAGGATGTGGCCAACGCCACCGAGTTCGCCGACGATGTCGAGTGTGGCCTGGCGGATTTTTTCTTTGGGCCCGAGAAGGACGGCGGGATCCAGATTGCCCTGCAATGCCACGCGAGATCCGGCGAACGTGCGAATCTCCTTCAGAGACACGCGCCAGTCCACGCTGAGTACATCGGCGCCAGCTTTCACAATCGAAGGCAGCAGGTGGTGCGAGGCCTTGGTGTAGTAAATCACCGGAACAACGCCGCCCAGTCCCGCGATAATCTCCTGCACCGCTGGCAGAACAAACTCGGTGTAGTCGGCGGGGTTCAACTCACCGCACCAGGTGTCAAACAGTTGCACTGCGCTGACTCCCGCTGCGATCTGGCCCTTTAAATAGAGGATGGTGGCCTTGGAAATTTTCTGGAGTAGATCGCGAAAGACTTTGGGCTCGCGATAGAGAAAGCTCTTTACGGTGGCGAAGCCTTCTTTGGTGCGGCCCTCCACCATGTAACAGGCTAGCGTCCAGGGTGACGCTGCAAAGCCCAGCACGGGCACTTCGGGTCCAGCGTGTTTAATGGTGCGGCGCAGCGCCTCCATCAGGAAGCCGGTTTCTCTTTCGGGATCAAAGATGCGCAGCTTCTTCACGTCCATCGCCGTGCGTACAGGATCCGGGAGATTCGGGCCCGCATCGCCAAGTTCCAGCTGAAGGCCCATGGCTTCAGCTGGAATCAGGATGTCAGAGAAAATGATGATGGCATCGACGCCCAGGCGACGAAATGGCTGTAGGGAGACTTCCACGGCGAGGTCGGGCGTCTTGCAGACCTCCAGGAACGAATGCTGCGCCCGGATTTCGCGGTACTCCGGAAGGTAGCGTCCGGCCTGACGCATCATCCAGACCGGCAGGCGGGGCACAGCTTCACAGCGGCAAGTGCGCAGGAAGAGTTCTTTGCGTGTCAACGAAGGGGCCTGAGTGGTCATATTTCTGTCCCTGCAAGGATAGCAAATCTTCCGGAATCATGCCCCGCAAGGCAGGCTTGGGAAATAGGGGGTCAGTTTCCCCGATGAGCGTTCACCGTGACCCATGGAACAAAGTCACGAGGTATTATGGCAACCCACGCCAGCCCCAGACGATTTTTCTCTCACTCCGCCCCTCCCCGGCCCCGTGGCAGCACGCGCGTTGGTTTCAGCGGCAATGAGCTGTCGCACGCTCATCGAAAAAAGCGCCAGCGATCCGGGTGCTGAGGTGCTGAGGAACTCCGTCAAGAAATCCTTTCTTGGCTCAACACCATCGGCGCAGGTGAAGAACGGGAGCCCGCCGAACCGGTCCTGCTCTCGACACCTCTGGGGGGCTAGACAAATAGAAAACCATAAACATGTCATGTCAATCGGAAGGAATGGCGGTGCTCGCGTGGGCTCTCGGTTGCGCGGAACTTCCAGCAGTTCACGTAGAATGCCAGCCAATGGACATCACAAATGGAATGGGCTTCCTCGGCGAGCGCAGTGAGACCCCACTACACTTTCCGCAAATGCGCGAGTGGGCGCAAATCGAGACTTGGGCTAATACTTATGTAACGCTGCACTGGCGCTTTAAGAGAGTTCTCGCTGAGGCCCATCACGATTGACTTTGTTGATTACGTGTCGAAAGGCAAATGGGCATCGTTCCCATTGGACCATCTTGAAATTCAGGACAAAGACCTGGCGATTGGCGGCGTGCGCCTCGATAAACTCGAATCCCATGTATTTCGTCGGAGTCTTGGCATCACCCATGAACGCCATACCGCGTTCAATTTGGTTGCTGGGATTCGAGCCTACCTATTCAGAAGTGACTGCCGATACTTGAGCCTGACGCCAACTGTCCGAGAAGTTCCGACCAGAGACGCCTGTCAATGTGATAGCCGACCGGACTACGCTATACTCAAATCATCAGGTGAAACGCGCAACTGGGGAAGGGTGCGCTCCCGCATTCCTCCAGAGCGGCGCGGACCAAGCCGATGACCCATACTCCATTCGTTTATCTCACCGTCTTAGCCTATCTGGCCAGCATGGGCCTATATTTGCGCTTTTTGTACAGGGGCAAGGAATTGACCGGGCGCCTGGCTACATTATTGATGTTCCTGGCTTTAGCGATGCATTATGTGGCGCTGCTGATGCGCGCCCGTGGCACCCACACCGTCCCGTATCACGACCTGCAGGGAGCCATGTCGCTGTTCGGCTGGCTGCTGGCAGTGACTTATCTTTGTCTTGAGATTTATCACCGGCAGCGCACCGTAGGCGCTTTCGTCATCCCGATCATTCTGGCGTTTTTCTTCGCCGCGAACGCGACACCTAGCCATCCAGGAGCTCCCGCACCCGCGCATGGCGTTATTTTTGCCCTCCACGTGACGCTGAGCATTCTGGGCTATTCCGCATTCGCGCTGGCCTGTGTGCTGAGCCTGATGTACCTGGGAGAAGAGCGGTTGCTGCGCATTCGGCGCCTGGGCGAGGCGGTGTGGCGCTTGCCTTCCCTGGAATTGCTGGAACGGATGAGTCATACGAGCGTGCTGGTTGGGCTCGCGGCCATTACCATTGGCACGGGTCTGGGCTTTCTGGCCGTAGACCGCCACATGGCGGACCATTCTTCCTATCTGGATCCCAAGTACTTCTTCACGCTGTTCGTGCTGCTGTTGTATGCCGTTTATTTCCGGTTGGCGCGGACGGCGGCGTGGCGCGGAGCGCGGGCTTCTCGATTGTGCGTGTTTAATTTTGTGCTCGTCATCTTGAATTTTGCGGTGGTGAATTTGTTCTTTTCGCAAAGCCACCGGTATTTTTAGGAGCGCGCGACTCACAGCATGGAAATTGTCCTCGTCGGCCTGAATTTTCGGACAGCACCGGTGGAGGTGCGGGAGAAGGTGTCTTTTTCCGCTGATCAGGCGCGCAAGGCCGGGGAAGAGCTTCGCACACAAGGCATCCTTGAGGAGACGCTGGTTCTTTCCACTTGCAATCGAACGGAAATTTACGGCGTTCATGCCGACGGAAATCGCGAATCCGCGGGCGCTCTCTCCACGTACCTCAGCGGTTTCCACTCCCTGCGGCCCGAAGTACTGAATCCCTCGCTCTATCACCACTACGATCACGACGCCGTGCGGCATCTATTCCGCGTCTCCGGGGGACTTGATTCCATGCTTCTCGGCGAAGCGGAGATATTGGGGCAGGTGCGGGAAGCGTATCTGCACGCGCATGAAAGCCACGTCACGGGACCGGTGCTGAACCGGCTATTTCAGGCGGCGCTGGAAATCGGAAAGCGAGTGCGCGCCGAGACGGAGCTTGGCACCCGGCCCATGGGGGTGGCTTCGGCGGGTATGAAGCTGGCCGAGCGCATTTTCGGCAAACTGAGTGACCGCAGTGCGCTGGTGCTTGGCGCAGGACCTATCAGCGAGCAGGTCGTTTCGCAATTACGCGACCGAAAAATCAAGAATCTCTATCTTTCAAATCGCTCGCGCGACAAGGCCGAGGAACTTGCCCGCCAATATGATGGCAAGGTGATGGACTGGGGCGTGTGGGATAGCGCGCTAAAGCTGCCGGACGTCATCGTATCTGCCGTCGGCGTTCAGGACACATTGCTGACCAGAGCGATGATCGAGCGCGCCATGAGCGCTCGCGGCAATCGCGCACTGTTCCTAATGGACCTCGGCCTTCCGCGCAACATCGAGCCTGCCGCCGCTGACCTCTACAATGTGTACCTCTACACCATGGACGACCTTACGGAAATCGTGAACCAGAACCGCACCGCGCGACAGACCGAGGTCCCTAAAGCGGAAGCGCTGGTGGAAGAACACGTGGGCAAATTTATTTCCTGGCAAGCCAGCGTGCAATTGATCGGTGTGCTGGAAGCGCTGCGGGGGAGCCTGAAAGAGAGGCGTGCCGCGTTCCTGCATGACAAGCTTTCAGGAATGAACCACTTCAGCGAGGAGGACCGCGAGCACATCGGGAACATGATGGATGAGTTGATCGAGAAGTTGCTAATCGCTCCGGCGGAGCGATTGCGCTCTGAAAAAGAACATCGCAAAAAGATCCAGAACGTGGAAGCACTTCGAGACTTGTACCTATCAGACCGGGAGAAACCGTGAGGCCCCTCCGCATTGGCAGTCGAGGCAGCATTCTGGCCCGCTGGCAAGCGGAATTCGTGCGCAAGCAGTTGTTCCAGGTTGCCGGAGTGGAAGCCGAAATTATCATTATCAAGACGTCGGGCGACAAGATGCAGCAGGCCCCGTTGACGCAAATCGGTGGCAAAGGAATCTTCATCAAAGAACTGGAGGAAGCGCTGTTGGCAGAAAATGTAGACCTGGCCGTTCACAGCGTGAAAGATATCCCGACCGAGACGCCAGGAAGGCTGTTTTTCCCTGCCGTGTGCCGCCGCGACGACGTACGCGATTGCCTGATTTCCCACCGGGGCGAAACCCTCTCGAATCTGAAGCAGTGTGCGCGGGTGGGCACCGGCAGCCTGCGCCGCCAGGCGCAGTTGCGGCACTTCCGGCCGGACCTGGATATTCGCGAGTTGCGCGGGAATGTCGATACGCGTCTTCGCAAGGTGGAAGGCGGCGAGTACGACGCGATCGTGCTCTCCAAAGCAGGGCTGGACCGCTTGGGCTGGAGTCAGAAAATCACCGAACCGCTTTCCACCGACATTTCTCTTCCTGCTGTGGGGCAAGGCGCCATTGCCATTGAATCGCGCACGAAAGATACGGAAGCCGCCGAGATTTTAGGGAAGTTGGACGATGCGGAAACGCGCACAGCCATCATCGCGGAACGCGCGTTGCTCTCCACGCTGCAGGGTGGCTGCCAGGTCCCGCTGGGGGCTTGGGCGCGTCTGGAGCGCGGTGAATTGGTGATGGAAGCCGTAGTCTGTTCGGTCGACGGTGTGCAATACATTCGCCAGCGCGCGACGGCTCCTCCGGAACAAGCGGCGCAACTGGGCGAGCGCATGGCGCAACTCCTCGCAGATGGCGGTGCTCGGAACATTCTGGAAGAGGTGCAGCGTTCCCGTGGTTGAAGCGGCTATCAAAGCGCTGGCGGGGAAGCGCGTGGTGGTGACGCGAGCGGCGGAGCAAAGCGAGTCGCTGCTTGCGGCATTGCGGGAACAGGGGGCAATCCCAATTGCGTTGCCGCTCGTGGCGTTTGCGCCGCCCGAAGATCTAAGGCCGTTGGATGACACCATTCGGAACCTCGGAAGATACGACTGGGTGTTTCTGACCAGTCAGAATGCCGTGCGCGCCTTGCAGGAGAGAAGCGACTTCCTGGGATTGCACTTGGCGAAAACGCTGGTCGATGTAAGCATTGCCGCCGTGGGCCCGGCAACGGCCGAATCTGTGCGGAACGCCGGGCTCAAGGTCGCATACGTTGCCACAAGGCACCAGGGTATTGCGCTCGCGGAAGAATTAGGCGCGCAGGTCAAGGGAAAGAGAGTACTACTGCCGCGTAGCGACCGCGCTAGCCGCGATATTGTGGACACGCTGAATCACTTGGGCGCCGTTGTGTCCGAAGTGACCGCCTATACTACGGTGGCCACGTCGGAGCAGGAAATGCGTACATACGACGCTGTGCTGCGTGAGGGAGCGGATGCGGTCCTGTTCTTTAGCCCATCAGCCGTACATCACTTCTTCGATCTTTTGGGCCACGCCCGGTTTTTGGCCTTCTCTCAGGAAGCTGCGTTTGCGGCAGTCGGGCCGGTGACGAAGGGGGCGCTGCGCGAGGCGGGTGCGACGCGAATCGTTGTTGCTCGCGACACCACCGTCACTGCGATTGTCGCGGCGCTGGCAGAGTTTTTCACCAAGCCTCATCAGGGCTTGCCTGCAGGAGCGAAACCAGAATGAGTTTTCCTATCGATCGCCCCAGACGTCTGCGCCGAACCGAGGCTTTACGAGGGCTTGTGCGAGAGACGCGCCTCAGCGCCGCTGGGTTCATTTACCCCATGTTTGTCTGTCCGGGAAACAAAGTGCGCAAGGAAGTCAGTTCCATGCCTGGCATTTACCAGCAATCTGCCGATCAAATTGTTGAAGAGTGCAGGGAAGTGGAGGCGCTCGGCATCCCAGGCGTCATTCTGTTTGGGCTGCCAGAGAAGAAGGATGCCCGCGGTGCCACCTCGCTTGCAGCGGACGGCGTGGTGCAAAAGGCCATCGAGGCCATCCGCAAGGCGAAGCTCGATCTGTTGGTGATAACGGACGTGTGCCTCTGTGAGTATACGGACCACGGGCACTGCGGTGTGATCGAAAACGGAGAAATTGTGAACGATCCGACGCTGGAAATTCTGGCGGAACAGGCGCTTTCCCACGCGCGGGCTGGTGCGCATGTGGTCGCTCCTTCGGACATGATGGACGGGCGGGTAGGCGCCGTCCGGGCGAAACTCGACGCCCACAAGTTTGAAAATATTCCCATTGTTTCTTACGCTGCCAAATACTGTTCCGGCTTCTACGGACCGTTCCGCGAAGCGGCAGAATCGGCGCCGAAGTTCGGCGACCGCCGCAGTTATCAGATGGACCCCGCAAATTCGCGCGAAGCGATGAAGGAAGTAGAACTGGACTTGGAAGAGGGCGCGGACGTGATTATGGTGAAACCGGCGCTGCCTTATTTGGATATTATTCGCGGCGTGCGCGATCGTTTTGATGTTCCGGTGGCGGCCTACAATGTCAGCGGCGAATTTTCGATGGTGAAGGCCGCTGCGCAAAACGATTGGATCGAGGAAAAGAGAGTGGTGCTGGAAATTCTGACGGGAATTCAGCGGGCCGGGGCGCAGATCATCCTGACGTATCACGCCAAGGATGCGGCTCGCTGGCTAAAGTCCTGAACCAACAGGTGACGAAATGAGTGCGACACATCCGCAGGTCAAACCCGAACGACGCCGTTCGCGAGAAATTTTTGAGAAAGCAGAAAAAGTGCTCGTCGGCGGCGTCAACAGTCCGGTTCGCGCGTTTCGTTCTGTTGGCGGCGAACCGCTGATCATCGAAAAGGGAAGCGGCCAGAACCTTTACGATGCAGACGGCTACGTTTTGCTGGACTACGTCTGCTCCTGGGGAGCAATGCTGCTGGGCCACGCACATCCAGCGGTCAGTGCCGCGATTGCCGATCAAGCGCAGCGGGGCACGAGCTTCGGCGTAACTACGGAACTGGAAGTCGAACTCGCCACGCTGATCACCAAGGCCATCCCCTTTTTAGAGAAAATCCGCTTCGTTTCCAGCGGCACGGAAGCAACCATGAGCGCGGTTCGCCTGGCGCGCGGCGTGACCAAACGAGATTTCATCGTGAAGTTTGAGGGTTGCTACCACGGCCATGCAGACAGCTTCCTTTCGCAAGCGGGCTCGGGATTGGCCACGCTCGGAATTGCGGAGTGCCCTGGCGTTCCTGCGGCGTTGGCGGGGCTGACGCTGAATGTTCCATACAATGACCTGGCGGCCGTCGAGCGGGTCTTCGCTGAACACAAGGGGCAGATTGCGTGCGTAATCGTCGAACCAGTGGCGGCGAACATGGGCGTGGTTCTGCCGAAGGAAGGATTTCTAGAGGGTTTGCGGGAAATCACGCGCAAGAATTCGGCGCTGTTGATTATCGACGAGGTCATTACAGGATTTCGCCTTCGCAATGGCTCCGCACAAGAATTGCTCGGTGTTCAAGGCGACCTGACCACCATGGGAAAGATCATTGGGGGGGGCCTGCCCGTCGCAGCCTACGGCGGAAGCGCCGAGCTGATGAATAATGTGGCGCCGCTTGGGCCGGTCTACCAAGCCGGCACCCTGGCGGGTAACCCCTTGGCCATGCGCGCCGGCATCGCCACTCTGAAGGAATTGAGCAAGCCTGGGCTTTATGAGGGCATTCACGAATTAGCTAACCGCCTGACGTGTGGGTTGGAAGAGGCCCTGCGGAGAGTTGGCGTTCCTGC
The DNA here is from genome assembly GCA_963747255.1 of uncultured Alphaproteobacteria bacterium. Taxonomy (GTDB): domain Bacteria; phylum Pseudomonadota; class Alphaproteobacteria; order Micropepsales; family Micropepsaceae; genus CAIYRG01. The sequence goes on along the minus strand of CAVVEG010000003.1, from coordinate 246,274 downwards.
GCAGGTAAACAAAATCGGCTCGCTCTCCACGATCTTTTTTGCGGCACAGCCGGTGGCAAATTACGGTGATGCCAAGCGGTCTGACACCAAACAGTACGCGCGATTCTTCCGCGAGATGCTGCAACGGGGCATTCTTCTCGCACCGTCGCAGTTCGAAGCTGCTTTCGTCTCCGCCGCGCACACGCCCGGCGACATCGAGCGCACGATCAAGGCGGCCAGCGATGCGCTGCAAACAATTTCCATACAACCATCCGTCGCGAAAGGGAGAACACTTGATGCATGAAGTGCTGGAAGGCCACGGAGGGCACGGTGGGCATGGAGAGCACGAGGAAGGCCCCTTCACCCTCCCCGTTACAGTGACACTGTCCATTCTCGCGGTGCTGGTTGCCATGGTCACGCTGCTCGGCCACCGCGCTCACACCGAAGAACTGCTCCTGCAAGCGAAAGCCAGCGATCAATGGGCGTATTTTCAGGCCAAGAATATTCGGCTTCGTGAAACGCAGAGTGTGGCGGACATTTTGGGCGCACTGGCACCCGCCGACAAAGAAAAGACTGCGGCGTTGCACGAGAAGTATTTGACGGAAGTAGAGCGCTACGAGAAGGAAAAAGATCAGATCAGCGAACAAGCCAAGGACTTTGAGAAGGAGAGGGACCTGGTGCAGCGTCGCGCGGATCGCTACGATGCCGGAGAAGTTTTCCTGGAGATTGGTCTGATCATCTGCTCTTTCACGCTGCTGACCAAAAAGAAAGGCTTCTGGTTTGCTGGAATCGTACTGGGTCTTGTGGGCGTGATTACCGCAGCCAGCGGCATTTTGCTGCACTGACCGTCCAACCGTTAAGAGCGAGCCTCAGGCGACACTGGGTGGCCTTGGGTTCCGCAGCAGCGCAATTTCCTCACTCAACTGGTCGATCCGATCGAGCAGTTCCCGATGCCGCCTTTCTTCCACGTCCGGCTTTTTGCCGATAAATGACAGCGTGCCACCGGGTTCCAGGATGCACTGGTCCACTTCCGACAGGGATCCGAAGCCCTGCTTGCGTGCCGCCGCTTCCAGTTGAGCCATGGTAATCAATTCGCGCTTCAAATTGTTCTTGCGGATTTTGCCGCCTTGAATCAACACATCCGGGCTGCCCTCCACCAGTTGGTCGAGTTTCCGGTGATCGTAAAGGAAGCGGACGACCAGGTAGTTGGTGATCACAAGCGAGGTTGCGCCAATCATCCCGCCGGCCAGGGAATTGTCATCCCCAATAATTGCGTTCTGCACCGTGTTCGAAATGGTCAGCAGCACAACCAGGTCGAAGGGATTCAGTTGCACCAACTCACGCTTTCCCGACAGACGAAACACCAGTACCAGGAAGAAGTAAACAATAATGGGCCGGACGATCTTTTCCAGAATTGGCAGAGACGGGACAAACAAATGGACCCAAATATCGTGCATGGCGCATTTTCCTCCGCAAAGCAGATGTGCAGCCGGGATCAGCAAGCGAGAGTAACACTACCATGTGACGCGCCACGGGAGAGCAGTAGGCGAGAGAGTACCCGCCCGTGAGGCCAGTGACAGATTGGAACACTTTGTGGTGGCGAGCGTTTACGCAACCCTTTGTTTTATCTAATGTAGATAAAAGCCGCATTGTAGTGGTCGCAAGACGACTTGTACTCCAAGCCCTCCTCTGGAGGCATTCAAAATCTTCGCCGGCGGGAGACTCTCGGCCTTGCCGGCACGCGAAGCGACAAGCTCATGGCCCAGAGAACGGTGAGTGAGCCCAGGATTCAGCTGGGAACTCAACAACTTACGACTCTTCTCGACTCCACCCGCGAATTGATCGCGATCCTCGGGCAGGACGGCACCGTTCAGTTTGCTAATTCCACATTCCAGAGTGTGCTTGGCTATGGCACAGAGGAACTCCTTGGCCGAAGCCTGTTCGCGATCGTTCACGCGCTAGACGTAGAACAACTACGGGGACGCCTAAGGCAAGTTGCAGCACAAGAAAGCTCGTCTTCCACAGAGCGGTACCGTGTGCGTGCAAAAGATGGCTCCTGGCGCTGGCTCGATGTCACTTGTCGGGATCGCCTGAAAGAACCTGGTCTGGAAGGCATTCAACTGAACGCTCTGGAAGTGACGCACCTGAATCGCATGGAATCCGAGCGCCAGGTGATTGCGGAGATTGTGCATGCGTTGAACGAGACATCGGACCTGGACCAGTTGCTTACGCGGATTCACGCAGCTTTGAAGCGAGTCGTTTCCGCCGAGAACTGCTTCGTAGCCTTGCACGAACCGGAAGAGGACACCTTCCAATTTCCGTTTTTCGTGGATGAGTACGATGCCGCGCCGGCTCCGCAAAAGGTCGGGCGAAGTTGCACCGCTTATGTGTTCCGGACACGCCGCGCGAAACTGATTCCACAATCCGAATTTGACATTTTGGCGGAGGCTGGTGAAGTGGAACTGGTTGGTTCGCCCTCGCCTGCCTGGCTGGGAGTGCCGCTGAAGACTCCCACCGCGACGATTGGCGTTCTGGTGGTGCAACATTATCGCAATGAAAATGCCTTCGACATGCGTGATCTGGAATTCCTTGACTCCGTCGGCGGGCACATCGCATTGGCTATCGAGCGCCGCCGCGGTGAAGTGGAACTCCGCCGCAGTGAATCGATACTTCGTCTGCTCTTCGAACACAACCCGCTGCCAACCTGGCTGTATGAGATCGACAGTCTGAGGTTTCTGCGCGTTAACGAGGTGGCCGCTCGTCTGTATGGATACTCGCAAGAAGAATTTGAGTCCATGACGATTCTGCAGATCCGGCCCTCCTCCGAGCAGGAAAAAGCGCGCAGTTTCATCAAGGAGCTAACATCCAACACCGAGGAGCACGGCATCTGGCTGCACCAGGCACGCGACGGACGGCAGTTTGAGGTCGAAATTATTTCCCACGAACTGCTCTATGCGGGGAAGCGCGTGCGCCTCGTCGTGGGCCAGGACATCAGCGAGCGAAGACAATTGGAAGGACAACTACGCCAAGCCACGAAAATGGAAGCTGTGGGTCGTCTGGCTGGCGGCGTAGCCCACGACTTCAACAATATGCTGATGGTCATTAAGGGGCACACCGAGTTGCTGTTGAACGTGCTCTCTCCGTCCGATCACATCACGCGAAAAATCCAGCAGATTGACCGCGCCGCGGATCGTGCTACGACGCTCACGCGGCAATTGCTGGCGTTCAGCCGCATGCAGGTGTTGCAGCCGCAAGTAATCAATCTGAATTCGGTAGTCGAAGAGATGGGCAAACTTCTGCCGCGGCTGATCGGCGAGGACGTTGAGTTGGTCATTCGCGCGCACACGAACCTGGGTTCAATCCGTGCCGATGCCGGCCAGATGGAACAGGTGATCATGAATTTGGCAGTGAACGCGCGAGATGCTATGCCTAATGGGGGCAAGCTACTGATCGAGACCTGCAACTGCGATCTGGATCAGTCTTACGCATTGACCCATCCGCTGATGCGGCCAGGGTCGTACGTGCAGCTTTCCGTGAGCGACAATGGCACTGGCATGGACGCGGAAACGCAGACGCACATCTTCGAACCATTTTTTACCACCAAGGAAAAAGGCAAAGGCACGGGCCTCGGCTTGGCTACGGTTTATGGCATCGTGAAGCAAAGCGGCGGATTCATCTGGGTTTACAGCGAATTGGGCAAGGGCACTACCTTCAAGATCTATTTGCCCTGTGTCGACCAGAAGGAAGAGGTGTCTCCAATGCCCAGACAGCCTGCGGAAGTGCCAAATGGCACCGAAACCGTGCTCCTTACCGAAGACGAACAAGATGTGCGCGAGATTGCCCGGCAATTCCTGGAATCCGGCGGCTATCGGGTGATCGAAGCGAAGGATGGCTCCGATGCCCTGCGGTTGGCCGCTGAGAATAACGGAAAGATCGATCTACTGGTCACCGATATGGTTATGCCCGGCCTGAGCGGGCCGGAACTCGCGGCCCGTTTGCAGAGAGAGCACCCGGGACTCTGCGTTCTGTTCATGTCGGGATATAGCGAGCATGCGGCCACGGAAATGGCGAATGCCGACCCTTCGGTGCGCCTATTGCCCAAGCCATTCAGCCGGGCCGCTATTCTCCGGGCAGTGCGAGAAATTCTGCAAAGCCAGGTTCGCGCCTGAGGCGATCCATTAGGACGTTTCCCAGTTAAACGATCTTCGGGTGCTTCTGATGCCAATCCGTGGCTTGCTGAAATGTCCGTCCTGCCTGCAGGACAGCGGCGTCGTCCCCGGCACGCGCAACAAACTGAATTCCTACTGGTAGGCTCTTTTCCGTGAATCCGCAAGGCACAGAAAGAGCCGGAAGGCCGCAAAGGTTGCCGATTCCTCCCAGCGGGTCGGGAAACGAGAGACCTGTAAACAGATTCAGATCCAGAGGTGTAGCCGCGACGGGTTGCGAGGCAGTTACAAGAACATCGTAGGAGTCAAAGAGCGCGCTCATTTTCATTTGCAGAATCTCGCGAATACGCTGCGCGGTCGTATAGTCAGCCCCCGAAACCGTTTCGTAAACGTACCCGCCGATGCGGCCCAAAGGGTCGGCTAATTCACGTACGCGCCCGGATTGAATCAACGGTCGAAACGCGGACGACACTTCGGCTTTTACAGTCAGGCTTGCCGCCTGCTCCCACGGCCCATCGGGAAGAGCAGCGTCCTTCATCCCGGGAAAACGTCTTTGCAGCACTCTGTGAGCGACGTCAAGGGACCGCTGCATGCCGGGATCAACCTTCGTCCAGGCATTCGTCAGCCATCCCAGTTTGAGCGTGCGGCCTCGCAACTCCGCGGCGGGAGAATATGTGAAGGCCGCTTTGTCTATCCCCAGAGTGTCGCGATCCAGTGCGTCGTGCCCTGCAATCGCTGCGAAAATACGCGCACAGTCCTCCGTCGAGCGAGCCATCGGCCCGATCTTGTCCATCGAGTAGGCCAATGCCATTGCACCGTAGCGGCTGACTCGGCCAAACGTGGGACGTAAGCCGCTAACCCCACAAAAAGCGGAAGGGCAAATGATCGATCCCCAAGTCTCCGTGCCGATAGCGAAGCCTGCCAACCCAGCCGCTACGATGGCTCCAGAGCCGGAAGAAGAGCCGCACGTCCAGCAGGTGGTGTCCCACGGATTCTTCGCTTCGCCCTGCAATGACGCAGAAGCATACATGTAGTCCATGCCACCGGCCAATTCGATCATCGCTGCTTTACCCAGCAAGATTGCGCCGGAGTGGTTCAGGTGGTCGATCACGGTAGCGTTGTAGTCGAAAACCTGGTCCGCGTAGGGTTTGGCTCCCCAGGTTGTGAGCATTCCTTTGACGGCGAGGAGATCCTTGGCAGCGTACGGGATGCCGTGCAAGGGACCGCGATAGTGCCCTCGGTGAATTTCCTTTTCCGCGGCATGTGCCTGTTCCAGCGCCAGATCTGGAGTCAGCCGCGCATAAGCATTCAATTTCGGGCCGAGTTTCTCGCTGCGCGCGAGGTAGCTTTCCGTCAGTTCGACGGGAGACAGTTGCTTGGATTCGATGCGCTTAGCCAGCTCACTGACGGATTCGTAGAGAACCGATTCTCCCAGCATTTCATCGCTCCAATCAGGATTTGTTCGTGGAAGCCGCCGGGATCGCGGTAGTGGGCTTGGCCTTATTGTCGCGGTCAATCAGGGGCCTCAGGAAAAGGGCGGGCACGTCTGCATTCTTGATTGGGTAGGCACGCACGTGCTCAAGCGTCGTTTGCAGGGAATAACAAACAGCTTTTGTGCTCTGCTTCTCCTCTTCGCTCAAACGATTGCCGTACCGACTGAGAACTAGTTGGAAGCGAGCGTCGGCTTCCGCTTGGCTCTCCGCTGAAAGTTTTGGAAGGTCGGCCGATTGCGCGGAAGGGGAAGCGCCTGGAAACGCCTCTGGCGGCAACATGATTCCGGTGGGAACAATCGAAGCTGTGGCCGAGAGCAACGCGGCGCGCCGAGCGAACTCACGCCGAGAGAGCTTATGGTCTTTGTTTTCCTTCATTCCGCACCTCTCGAATCACGAATTGAATCGCAGGCAGTGCAGGGTGAGGCTACTCAATTCGAATTGTAGCGTCAACTGGCCGGCGCTATAAATTCTGGAACTAGCCCGTGAAGGTTCGACAATCACTCTACTTGAGTCAATGTACGCACGTGAAGCTCAAGAGCTTGATTGTACTGCCGCTCAATTTGTAGCTCTGTCTGGAGCTTCTTGATCAGCAGTTCGAGGTGCGCAATTTCGGCGCGCAGCTTTTGCACATCGCCGACATGTGATGTCGGCCGGGAGCCAACGTTCGCCGCGTGCGGCTGGTGCGACGCAGCCGAACTCTGCTGAACAAATGCCTCTGCTAACGCGCGTGGCCACGCGGTGTCCGCAGATTTGTGGTCGGCCGCATTCGCGAGTTGCACCGGCGCAGACTGCACGGGTGTCGGCCGCGTTTGAGGAATGGTGGACTGCTGTGGCGCAAAAAGGCTGCTCAACGAAGCCGTGCCGGCGGGACGCTCTGCCCCCGCTGGTGCGGGCGCGACTGAGTGGCCCAGAAGATTCTTCACCCGGCCAATCAATTCCTGCGGCTGAAAGGGTTTTCTGACCAGTTCGTCGGCCTCGACCGCCACGGCGCGATCGGCAACATTCTTGTTCACCACACCGGACATGAGAATCACGGGTGTCTTCCCGTAAAGTGGACTCTGCTTAATCTGGCTGCATACGGAATAGCCGTCCTGATCCGGCATGATTACGTCGGTAATGACCATGTCGGGCGGATGCTCCTCAAACTGAGAAAGTGCGGACGAAGCATCGGCACAGGTGATCACGTGAATGTTTTCGCGACGAAAAGCGATCTTGATGACTTCGCGCATTGTCGCGCTGTCATCAATGAAATAGACATTGGGTGTGTGCTTAGCTTCCGCTTCGCTGAGCGGCGGCATGGCGACGGTCTCGCTCACAGAGCCTCCTTGTCCGCTAGTTCATTGCCGGTGTCGTGAAGATCTTCGTCGAATTCGCGCATCGCATCCAGCATCAGGTCGGTCGCGGACCGTAAAACAGTGCGCTGCGCGGAACTTGCTCCGTACACGAATTTGTACACGCCCGTAGACTGCACGCAACTTTTCAGGATATGCAGTACAGCCTCATCGCCAAACAGAGCGCCGCATTCCGCGTGGGTGATTTCGCCGGCATCGAAAAACAAAACCGCGTCCGTTTCTCCGGCGTTAATCGTTAACGCGCCGCTCTGGTGCGCGTGCCCGAGCATTTGCATCACGCCTGTCAGGTCGTGGTGTGTCAAATTGCCGCTCAGGCTGGTATCTGCTTGTCCGAGCATCTGTGTTGGCTGAAAACCATCGACCTTGCTGATGATGATGTTTTTGATGTGCGAGGCTATCGTGGCCGGCGCAAGGTGGCGGTCGATGTAATCGTCGCACCCGGCTTGAAATGCTTCCATCAAAGCACGCTGGCTGCCGTCGCCCATGGCAATGATTGGCAAGGAAGCGTTTTTCGCGTCGGCGTGCACGATTTTCGCCATTTCCAGCGCGCCCATTTCACGCATCTTGGTAGCGCAGACGATCGCCGACGGAGGATCGTATTCCAGCGTAGTTAACGCAAATCCCGCTTGAGTAGTGATGGTGACCTCGAAGCCCTCGCGCTTCAGTGCGTCGCCCAGGCGCTTCGCGAATAGCACATTGCTGTCGATCAGAAGGATTTTCGCGGCTTTGCCCGGGACGATCATGCGCGCGCCTCCGGGACGGGCTCCCCGCTTGCTACTCCAGGCGCTGGATCAATCCCTGGCGTCAACGCGGCAAGATTCAGCACTTCGATCACTTCGCCATCATGGGAAAGCCATGCAGCAACATGCGGAGAGTCGCTAGGCCCCGCTGGCGTCAGGTCCGCATGGATCAGTTCGCACTCGCCGCTGACTGGCAAGGCCACAGTCTCTTTCACGGAGTCGTACAAGCGCATCGCAATCAGGTAAAACCGGCGGGACGTTAGTCTTTTCCCGGTGAGTTTTTCCGCCAGGTCGCAAACCGGCACGGTGCGCCCACGTCGCAGAATTACCCCATCGATTTCCGGAGTGCGATGAGGAAAACGGAAAATGCGGCTGGGCGCCACGAGTTCGGCAACCTGGTCCGCGGCCAGGGCGAAGCGCCGCTCGCCAAGCCGCAACAGGACGCAGGAGCGCGAATCTGCTTGCTCGTTCCAACTCATGGCGCGACTCTCATTTCCGAATCCATATTCTCGTCCGTGTTGAACTGCGCTCCCGTGGTCGCATCAAGAAAAGTCAGTTCCTCGCTAGTCAGAAATCCTTCAGGGCTGACAACCGGCAACACGTTTTGCTCCAGCACTGTCAAACCGCGATACCAAGTCCGTTCCTCGTGGCAGAGCGAAGCCGGCAGCGCCTGCAATCGCGTCATGGTGGTCATTTTCTCTATGCCGTCGATCAGCAACGCTACTCGCGACTTCCGCAGCAAGAAGATCAGCGCGGGTGGCGAGGGCTTCAGTCCAAAATGAAGCGCCGTGTTCACAACGTAAATGCTGCGGTCGCCGCGCCGCAGCGCGTGGCGAACCTTGCTTATCGTGGACTCGTTCACCTCGCACGCAGCGCCCGCCAGGCTGTCTACACTGCGCACTTCTTGCACCGATGCGGAGGAGATGGCGAAGATCTGATTGCTGCAGCGGAACAGAATAATCTGCTCCGTCCGCACGGGATGACCTCGCCGCACTGGTGCGGAGCCGGGGGCCATTAGCGCACTCCCACAGGCAATGCTTTGCTCAGGCTTAGCACCCGCCGCTCAATGGCCGGGTAAATATCATCGATGGCCAGTACCTGCTCCACGACGCCGGTTTTGATGACCTCGTCTGGCATCCCGAAAATCACCGAAGTGGCTTCGTCTTGTGCCAGCACGAGGCCGCCGGCGGTTTTAATCGCGCGGGCGCCTCGTGCGCCATCGCAACCCATGCCAGTCAGTACCACACCAATGCTCATCGCGCCTGCAAACGCGGCCACCGATTCCATGGTCACATCGATATTCGGCAGGTATCCGTCGATGCGGCCTGTCGTCGCGTCCAGCTGAATTCGTCCGGTGGGCGCCACGCGAAGATGATGGCCGCCCGGGCAGATGTAGAGCACGCCCGCCTGCACTGATTCGTTGTGCTCCGCCTCTTTTACTCGAATATTCGTGAATTCAGCCAATTGCAGCGCGTACTGACTGGTGAAGGATGCCGGCATATGCTGCACGAGAAAAACCGCCGCTGGAAAATCGCGTGTGAATCCCGGCGCCATGCGCATCACCGTTGCTGGTCCGCCCGTGGACGCGGCGAGCACCACTACAGGAAAGCGCATATCGCTCGAAAAGTTGGTAGCAGGAGTGGTTGGCCGAGGCGTCGGGTTTGCTGGCAGTGGCTTGGTGGCCGGAGACTGTGCGGCGTTGACCATGCGCGATGCCGTGCGCACCACGCGAACTTTTGCGGCCATGCGTACTTTCCTCAGCAAGTCTTCCTTGACGCTCTGCATGTCCAGATCAATCCCGCCCGAGGGCTTCGTGACGAACTCGATGGCGCCCAGCTCCAGCGCTTTCAGCGTGCTCGCAGCGCCTTCGCGGGTCTCTGAACTCACCACCACAATAGGACGCGGGTTGCTGGTCATGATGTGCGCGGTGGCTTGCAGGCCATCGAGGTGCGGCATATTCAAATCCATGGTGATGACGTCTGGCTTCAACGTTTCCGCGAGTGCAATTGCCTCGCGCCCGTCTCTGGCTTTGCCGACCACTTGCAGATGTTCGTCCGCGTTGAAAATGGTTTCCAGGACCTTGCACATGAACGCAGAATCGTCCACGACGAGCACGCGAAACTTTTTCTGTGGGCTGGTTGCCATGGCTCGTCTATCCTACCGGCACGTTCGGACGTGCCGCCTCCGTGCCCATCAATTGCTCGACCGCTGCCAATAGCTGATCTTCCTGCACCGGCTTGGTGAGGAACGCCGCCGCGCCTTCTTTCAGCGCCCGGTCGCGGTGCTTAGCTCCGGCGCGCGAGGTCACCACCATCACCGGTATGCGCCGCGTTGACGGACTCTGCCGCAATTGCGCCATCAATTCGTAACCGGTCATGCGCGGCATCTCAAGGTCCGTGATCACCAGGTGACAGCCGTGTTGCGCTACCAATTCCGCAGCTTCCAGGCCGTCCGCAGCCAGCTTGATCCGGTAGCCATTCTTCTCCAGCATGCGGCCAACGAATTTGCGCACGCTGATGGAGTCGTCCGCGATCACGATCACGCGTTCCTGCTCCACGCGATCGATTGCATCGGTGGGAATGGTACCGCGAGCCACCGCCGTCGATCCTGGCGCGAATACACGCGCGGCACTAGCGCTCGCTTGAATCGCGCGGCGTTCGTTGGGTTCGCTGGCCACCATGCGGTTCAAATCGATCAGCAGAATCAAGCTGCCGTCAGGAGCGATCGTGGTACCAGGGAAAAGCTTCACGCGGCGCAGGTATTCGCCAAGGTTCTTGATAACGATTTCGTCTTTGCCCAGAACCTCCTCGACGACCAGTCCGATCTGACGGCTTCCCGCGTTCGCCACCACCATCCGGAAATAGCCATTGATGGGCTCCAGCGGCGGCAGGCCCAAATAAGAATCCAGGCGCACGACTTCGGTGACCACGTCGCGGACCTTGGTAAGCAGCTTTCCGCCGACATCTTCGATTTCATCGGCGCGGATCCGCCGGATCTCCTCCACCACTGCCAATGGCAGGGCAAAGTGCGTCGAACCGCAACGCACGAACAGGGCCGGCGAAATGATCAGCGTCAGAGGCACTTTTAGCGTGAACTTCGTGCCCTGTCCGCTGGTGCTCTGCACTTCAATTTCACCGTTCAGCGCATTTAAATTGGAGCGCACCACATCGAGTCCGACGCCGCGGCCGGCAAGTTCTGTTTTTACGGAAGCCGTGGAGAAGCCGGGGTGAAAGAGCATTTCGCGTAGGTCGCGTTCGGTCAGCCGTCCAGCCGTTTCCTGAGAGACCAGCCCGGATTCAATGGCAGTCTGCTTTACGCGTTCGTAATCGATGCCGCGGCCGTCGTCCTCCACCTCAATGTAAATGTGATTGCCGCGGTGATAAGCGCGAAGAAGCACTTTGCCCTGCTCGGATTTTCCCGCCAGGGCGCGATCTTCCACGCCTTCGATTCCGTGAGCCACCGAGTTGCGCACCAGGTGGACAAGAGGATCCGAGATCTGCTGAATAATATTGTTGTCGAGTTCCGTCTCGCTGCCGGAGAAATCCAGTTCGACTTGTTTCCTGGCCGATTGTGCGGCGTCGCGCACCGTGCGCGAAAGCAGGGAATACAGCGTTCCAATGGGGACCATTCGTGCCGCGGTGATTTCATCTTGCAGATGGTGCGCCAACTTCGTAAATTCGTCGATGTCGCCTTCTACGCGGCCTATAAAGCCTTCCAATTGCGACAGTACTTCGTTCACGTCGGCGGAGATTTCCGTCATGGACCGCGACAGGATGTTGAAGTCGTCGTAGCGGTCCATCTCGAGTTCCCCGAACTCTTCCCAAAGCGCTCCTTCACCCGCGGCCGCGTTGTTCAGTATCTGCTTGGTCTGCTTTGCGGCCCATGGCGTTCCCAGTTGCGTGTTGCGAATGCGGTTGAACTCGTACTTATCCTGAAATTCGCTGACTTTCCCTTGCAGCCGTTCCTTCGAAAAACTGAGTGTTTCAATCAGCTTTTCGAGTTCGGCGACGCGACCAACCATCTTGGTGCGGTTGATCACCAATTCGCCGACGGTGTTCATCATGCGGTCCAGCCGGGCTAATGCTATGCGGACCGACTTTGCCACCGGCGCAGGTTTCTTTCCGGCCGGCTGCGGACTCTTTGCGATCGCTTGGGTTGTCGCCGCGGCAGCCGCGTCCTCTTCTGCTGTAAACTCCGGAGCCGCGACTTCAACCGATTCCTCTTCGGCGTTTTGCGGAGCGAATTCCGCGACTCGGCCGAGCAACGAATCCACACCGGCGCGCATTTCGGCTTCGTCGGCCCACTCGCGGCGCAACGTCTTCTTCAGTACATCGACGGAAGCCAGACACAAATCCACAACCGCGGGCGAAGGCTGAATTGCTCCATCGCGCAGCCGTCCTATCAAATCCTCCACGCGGTGCGCAATCGCACCCAGACGCTTCAGGCCAACCTGCGCTGCAGAGCCTTTCACTGTATGAATCGCACGGAACAAGCGATTCACTTCTTCTGGATTGTTGTTGCCTTCCAGAGAGAGCAGGCAATCGCTCACAACTTGCAGATGTTCTTCCGCTTCCGGTTGGAAAAATTCCTGGATTTCTTCGGGGACAGCATCGTCAGCCGGCAGGGCATCGAAATACGACCCGGTAAGCCCAGTCTGCGCTCCCGCGGGTTCTTCAATGGAGTCGTAGAGACCAGCGGACCTGTCCTGCTCTGTAGCTTCCAGGTTAAGCGGCGGCGGATCCGGCGGGAACGCAAAGCGGTAGCGCTCCTTGAATGTGGCCACGTCCTCGACATTTTCCTGACCGGTGTCGCTGATCTCGATCAGGCTGGTTTCGAGCAGGGAAATGCCATCGGATAGGAATTCGGTCAGCGGCCCGTGAAGATCGTCGCCCAAAGGTGCATTCAGCGCATATTGAAAGATGTGCGCAAGTTTGCCGGCCACCTCAGAAAATCTTGGAAAGCCGTAGCTCGCCGAAGTGCCCTTCAGCGTATGAGCAGCAATAAACAGCCGCTCCATGTCCTCTTTCCGCGGCGTAACCTCTTGCAACACGCCGACGTACTCCCGCAGATACTGCAGGTGCTCCGAAGCTTCCTGGAGGAAAAGCTCGACGGCTTCGCGATCCGGCGTACTCACGCGCGTCCCTCCGCTACCAGTTCCCCCTTGTACAATTCCTCTGGTGTTGGTTTCCGGTACATGATGCAATCGCCCAGCACGATGGCCTGAAATTTCACGGGCATCTTGGAAATAGATTCGGAATGCCCCAGAAAGAGATATCCGCCAGGCTCCAACGCCTCGTAAAAGCGCTGCACCAGGCTCTGGCGGCGTTTTTCCGTAAAGTAGATCAGTACATTCATGCAGAAAATCAGGTCCATGCGGCCGAGATACACCGGCGACGCCAGATTCATCTGTGCAAACGAAATCATTTTCCGCAAGCGCGGTTTCACCTGGTATCCGCCGTCGACTGGCGCAAAGTGAGCGGCCAGTTGCTTCTCGCTAACGCTGCCGATGCTGCGACCCGAATATGTAGCGCGTTCGGCGTGACGCAGAGCCTGCCGGCCTACGTCCGTAGCGAGGATTTCGACGTTCCACGCGTCGGCAAAGGAAAGGGAATCCACGATCGTGATCGCGATGGAATAAGGCTCTTCACCGGTGGAGCAGCCGGCGCTCCAAACGCGCAGCGTTCGCGGATTCTTCCAGAATTTCTTGGTATGCAGTTCGGGCAACACGCGCTTTTCAAATGCGTCGTACACCGCCGGATAACGGAAGAACGATGTCTCCTGCGTCAGCAATCGCTCCAACAGCGCCTCATATTCCAAATTCGATTTGCGAATGGTCCGCAGCAGGTCGCAGCCGCGCTGCTGCTCCTTCGCGTGCAGATGCTCACGTACGCGCGTGGAGAAGAATCTCTCTCGCGACTCGTCGAAATGAATCCCCGTCCGCTCTTCGATCAGCATGCGGATCTCGCTCAATTCGTGTTCGCTCAAACCGTGTCCCGCCCCGTGGCGTTCGCTCATGGCCGTCCCACTCTAGCTCCGGCGTATTCTCCGGAACTCGAACTCGTTGCTACCGCAAAGCACCCGCTGGGACGGGCTGGCGTGGCTCTTCCATCGCCGAAGCATTCGCTTTCGATTGAGCCCGGAATTGCGCCAGCGCTTCGTTCAATTGATCCGACAGTTTCACGAGCTGGCTGACCGTCGCCACCGTTCCGCGTGTTCCCTGGGAAGTCTGGCGAGTAATGTTGGAAATGATTTGCATCGCGTGCGCCACGCCTTCCGTGCCGCGCACCTGTTGTTTGGAAGCGAGTGAAATCTCCTGGACCAGCTCGGCGGACTGGCGCACCACGCTGGAAATTGCGTCCAGCGCCCGGCCCGCTTGATCGGCCAGCGTTGCACCCGATTCCACTTCCTTCGTGCCTTCTTCCATGACCACCACGGCTTCGTTCGTCTCGGCCTGAATCGCCTTGATGAGTGCCGCGATGTCTTTCGTCGCGCTGCGGGAGTGTTCGGCCAGTTTGCGAACCTCGTCGGCGACGACTGCAAAGCCTCGGCCCGCTTCTCCTGCGCGCGCCGCCTCGATTGCCGCGTTCAATGCCAGCAAGTTGGTCTGCTCTGTGATGTCGTTAATCACGTTGATGATTTCCGAAATTTCCAGCGAACGGTCGCCCAGCGACTTGATTTTCTTGGCGGTTGCCTGCACGGAGGAACGGATTCGCTGCATGCCTTCCAGCGTGTCGCGCACCGCGCGGTTGCCTTGTTCGGCGGCGTCCAACGCGCGGCGAGCCGCTTCGGCGCTTGCTTCGGCGTTGTTGGATACCTGCTTCATCGATACGGTGAGTTCTTCCACCGCGCTTGAAGTGTTGGTAATTTCCTGGTCCTGTTGCGTGGCGCCCGCCTGCATCTCGTCGGCCGCCACAAGAATATTGTTGGAGCACGCCGTGACTTCCATCGCGGCTTTGCGCACGCGCTCAAGCACCTTGGTGAAATTGTCGAGCATGTAGTTGATAGAATCCGATACATTGCCGAGCGCGTCGTTCGTCACCTTGCCGCGCAGGGTCAAATCGCCGCGCGCCACCTGATTGATGACTGCCAGCAAGTCGGTGATGCTGCGCTGCAACGCTTCGCTGGCTTCCTGATTGCTCGAAGCCTTGGACACCTTGGCCACCGCGCGGTTCAGATTTTCCGCGATGAAACCGAACTCATCGCCCGAGTTGACATCCGCCCGCACCTTGGCGTCACCCGCGGCTAGTCTTTCCGAGAACGCCGCCAACTCGTTCACCGGCCCGAGAAAAGCGGCGCCGAGTCTCCAGGCCAGTACGATGCTCATGCCCAGGGCGATTACGCCGGCAAACATGAGCCCGCTGCTTTCGAACATGGACGCGCCGTTCGATTGCCGCCCCGCGCTGAAGGCGAGGCCCAGCACAGCGAACAAGGCCAGGCCGTTGAAGATCGTCAGCATCCAGATGGTGCCACTGAGTCGCGATTTCATTACCTTCCTCCCAAACTCTTCCCCTGAACCCTTCAAATACTCGGACCCGGATACACTTCCAACAGCCGGTGCAGATCGATCACCAGCGCCAACCGGTCGTCGTGACGAAGCATGCCGATGCAGTGAGGCACGTTCTCCGGCGCCTGTTGCAATAAATCTTCCGCGTCGTTCACCGAATAAGTCCCGACAACTTCATCTGCCGCGATGCCAATCCTCAAATCCTCGTGATGCCCGCCGCCGCGCAGTGAAGCCACCACCACATGCTTGGGCAGCAGTCCTGGCCGCCGCCCTTCCGTCATCGCAATATCGATCAGCGGCACAATCGCGCCACGCAGATTGAAAATACCCAGCACGTACGCCGGAGCAAGGGGCAGCTTTGTCACCAGCGGCCACTCCAGGACTTCTTCGACATCTAGCACCGGGAAGCAGAACCGTTCACGCCCGCTGCGGAATACGCAGTACTGCGATTCCGCCGGCCGCTCACCAAGCGGTCCCAGCGACTCGAGCAAATCGCCCATCTCCGCGTCAGCGGGAAGAGGCGCCAGATGGAAATCTTCATTCATTCGCTAAGCCCTCGGCTCCTAGACAAAACGGCGTACCGCCCGCAGCAAATCTTCGCGAGTAAACGGCTTGGTGACGTAACCGTCCGCACCTTGCTGTTCACCCCAATACTTGTCACTGGGCGTGTCCTTCGAGGTCACCAGGATCACGGGAATGGCGTTAAACTCCGCGTTGCCCTTCAACTCCCGGCAAACCTGGAAGCCGTTGCGCTCTGGCATCACCACGTCCAGCAGAATCACGCTGGGCCGGTCGCTAGCCAGAAATTCTTCTACGCGTTTCGGATCGTTCAATCCGACTGGTGCGTAACCTTCCGGTTCCAGAAGCCCCTGAATGAACTTCACTTGAGCCGGCGAATCATCGACGATGAGCACTTTTTTCTGCACAAGCTGCACTCCACATGGTTCTCCACAACGGAAAAATGCACGTCAGCGGCCAGCTTGGCGGTTCCGTGGTAAAAGTTGTCCACTTTTCTTAACGCAATGAAAATGCAGGTGTTGCGCGTGGTCTGGGCGGTACTATCGGCGCGGAAATAGCGACCCCGATGCTTCTTCCGTCTCAGCTTGAGAAGACGTCTCAGCCTCTCGCATCTCGCTGGCAAGCGATGAGAATCTTTGCATAATTTCATTAATGCGTAGCGCCATGGTGTGAATGGTTTTCAACTGCGCCAGCGATTGTGCCGAAAGTTCGCCCGGCTCCAGCAGCAGCAATTCCGCATTTCCCAATAGCGAAGTCAGCGCGTTGTTCACGCTGTGCTTCATGTCCATCATGTAGCGGCCCAGCATGGCATGATTTGCATTTTGCGTTGCGCGATGCTCTGCCTGTTTCGCAAAGCGCTGCGCTTCGGTGCGGCGAAGCGATTCGCCCGCCATCAGCAACACCACCTGAGTCCAATCCTCGCGCAGCGGGACATGCAGCAACCGCGGGTAGCGTTTGCGCAGCAGCCCGAATTCCTGAGCCTCCGCCGGCGCACAGAGAATCACGGCCGTGTTCGGCTCGATCCCGCGCAGTACATCTGCCAGCTTGGTATCCTTCAGCGGTCCGACAACGAGCAAGTCCGCGCTCAGGCTCTCGCCGTGCGAGCAAAGGTCGCCCGTCAAAACCGAAATCCCCGGCAGTTGGCGTTCGGTCTGCCAGCAGGCCGTCAACAACCGGGCAAATTCACTGTCATCGGTGAGAATCAATACGCTTGTATTTCGCAATGGAACCGTGCTCCCTAACTGTTTCTCTTACGCCTGCCGGGCCCTCGAGCAGGGAATCAAAGTTTTTCGGCTTCATCCAACGCGGAAAGCAGGCGCTTTGTGCTGATGCCAAGATTCACTGCCGCCTCCGTGTCTTTTGCCTGTTTGGCAACTTCCACGCGTTCCTGCAAGCGGGAAACCTCAACACGTGCGATCGTCAGCGCGCTCTCCAGCCCAGAGTTATTGCCCGACTGCTTGGCCTGTTCCAGTGCTGCTGTCACCAGCGCTCGAGCAACGACTGCCCGGCGCAAATCTTCTGCCGCCGGCCCGTCTTCGCTCACGAAAGCCGCCACCTCCCACGAGGACATCAGCAAGCGCGCCCCGCCCAAACGAACTGTGGTCATGGAGCGGCCGCGCGAGGGTGTTGCCGCAATCAACTGCTCCCAGATCTGTTCCATGCAGGTTTCGAAATCGAGCGCCGGAGTGTCGTCTTCCTTCTTCGATGACTGCGATCCCGCTGTGCTTTCGCTTTTTCCCGTGCCAGCGGATGCGCCGGTTTGGCTCCACGCGGGCGTTGCTGGGGCTGAAATTTTCGGCGCTTCCACCGGCTTGCCCAGCACTTTTTCCATGGTGCGCTCAACGTCTGCGCGCAAAGACAACAGCTTGTCAAAAGCCTGATTTACCGAGCGTTCCGTGTATTCCTTCTGGAATGGCTGCTTCCATTCGTCCGCAAGTTGCCTCACTCTCGCGATAGGCTCCGCTGCGGTCAAGCCGAACGACTGACAGTCCACCGTGCGCGTCCCCGCCGATTCCAGATGAGTCAAGCCGGAACGAACGAAAATCAAATCGGCATGCATCAATTCAATCAACGTGCGCCTCAGCAGGAAGTTAAAACGCACAAACGCCAGCATCGCCGAAGGATCGTAGAACATCCCCCCGGCACTTTCCTTCACCCGGCGCCCTTGATCGATGAAATTGGTTTTCAGGATGTCGCGAAGGCTCTTGAAGCTTCGTAATGAGGCAATCATTTTCTCCAGGGGCTCGCACCACGGCAGCGGGGCAGTGTCCACCTCTCCCAGCACCGGTTTCATCACGTGAGCCACGTCACCTAGTTCAATTTGCTTGTGGTAGGTTTTTGCCGGCGCGCAAAGCGCAAAATACTGCACCAGCAGGAAGTCGATCTTGTCCCGGTCAGTAATGGTCTTGGAAGGTTTCTTCAAGTGCCGCATGATCAACGCGCGAAGGCCGCTTTCGCTCGCATTCAGCGTGGTCATTTGCAGCAGGTGGCGAAGCTGATGAACCAGGACACGCTGATCCATAGAGTCCAGCCACGTGTGCACTTGAGTGAAGAGATCGAGTTCTGCCTTTTCCGGCAGCACGCGCTTGTTCGGTGGAAAGGGAATCTCAATCTGCAGGTGTTTTGCTAGCGCAAGATAGATGGGGAAAACCGAGCGATTTTCCACCCATTGCGCTTGACGCGAGTTGTCCATTTTCGGCGGTGCCGGTATATTCAGCGTTGTCATTTTGTTCACGGCTGCATCCAGTCGCAGGGGCCTTGCAGAAATCTGACGGCCACTGCCTTACGTCCTTCGTGGTACTGCAGGGCGATCACTGCGGCTTCCGCCCCACGCCCATTACCATCCCGAATCACCCTGACACGTTCATCGAACTCCATCGGCAGCGTGGAAAGGAAAATGGCGTATTCCGACGCGCCAAATTCCACCACCGTCGACTCCTGCAATTTCGACTGGCCGGGCCGCAGCGATTGCACTCGCACAGGTATGCGTACTGCCGGGAGGGTTGGGAAAAATCGCGCGAGCTGTTCCGCACATCCCCGCTCATTCGCAAGCAATGCCATCTTCGCTTTACCCCGGCGCCTATGGTCTGTTCAAGCTACGAGCTTCGGCCGCAATGAATGTAGAAGCGCACACACGGCACGGCCGGAAAACACAATGTCCCGAGGAGGGAATTGCACGCAGAGCGCCACACGTCACGACGGATACTGGATTTGGAAGTAACGGAAATGAAGGGGCTTATGAATTTCCCATTTCGGTTCAGTTAACGAATGTCTCAGGCTGAAACGCTACTGTCTCATTCCCACTTGCGACAAACGCGCCATTTCCTCGGCCGCTTGAGACGCTATGAGCGTCCAACACCACGTGCCTGCTCTTGTTCTGTGGGACTATCTGGCGCCCCGCCGCGAAGCGGAATGTTATACCGTTTCAGCTTTCGGTACAGGGTGGCGCGACTGATCCCCAACATTTTTCCCGCCAGAGCTTTGTCCCCGTTGGCCTGCTCAAACACGCGCAAGATGGTCATTTTCTCCATCTCGGCTAGTGCCGTGGTGGAAAGACTGGCGGCGTCTTGGGGTGTCATCGCTTGGCCTGTTGGCTGCTCGGCGCGGATGGAGGGCGGCAGATCTTGCACGTCGATTACTGCCTGATCGCCCAGCGTGACGCCGCGCGCAATACAGTTTTCCAGTTCGCGCACATTCCCCGGCCAGTCGTATTGCAGCAGACTCTTCATGGCGGCCGGCGTCACCTGAAGATGCGTCGTGGGTGCGTAACGGTTCAGGAAGTGGTGCACCAGCATAGGAATATCAGAGCGGCGTTCCCGCAGCGGAGGCAAATGAACGGTAACCACGTTCAAGCGGAAGTAGAGGTCCTTACGGAATGTGCCTTCACGATACGCGGATTCTAGATCACGATTCGTTGCTGCGATCACTCGCACATCGACGTTTACCTTGTCGTTGCTGCCCACGGGCCGTACTTCCTTTTCCTGTAGCACCCGCAATAGCTTCGTCTGCATCTCCAGCGGCAATTCGCCAATTTCGTCCAAAAACAGCGTTCCGCCATTTGCCGCCTGGAAAAGGCCGGACTTCGATCGAGTCGCGCCAGTAAATGCGCCTTTTTCGTAGCCAAACAATTCGCTTTCCATCAGCGTTGGCACCAAGGCACCGCAATCGACAGCGACGAAAGGCTCCTGCGCCAAGGCGCCGCGGAAATGAATCGCTCGCGCCACCAACTCCTTTCCGGTGCCGCTTTCTCCGAAAATTAAGACCGCCGTCCGCGTATCCTTTAGCCGCGAAATCATGCGCAGAACGTCCTGCATCCCCGCAGAAGTTCCAATAATTCCATCCAGGTTCTCTTCGGTGTTCACGCGTTCCCGCAGAAACGCATTTTCATTCACCAGGCGTACCTTTTCTGCCATGCGCTGCAGCAGAAGGCGCAATTTTTCTACGCGGAACGGCTTTTCAATGTAGTCGTACGCTCCCAATTTCATTGCATCGACCGCTGACTCAATCGATCCATGGCCGGTCATGATAGCGATTTCCGTGCGTGGCAATATATTGCGAACCTGCTGCAGCAGCTCTACCCCCGACTGGTTGGGCAGCTTCAGGTCGGTCAACACCAGGTCCGGCGGATCGGTTTCCAGCCGGGTGACCGCGGATTCCGCGCTTTCGGCTTCGTTGCACGTGAAACCCAGGGAAGTGCCGATAGTCATGCACAATCGCCGGATGCTCTGCTCATCGTCCACTACCAACAGCTTGGTTTTCAGATCATCGCTCATGGTTTTCCGAATGTCGTCTCCACTATCGAAATCAGTTGTTGGACCCGAAAAGGCTTTTCAATGCACGGGGTCGCGCTGTCGCGCAGCAGCGTCTGCGTCTCGCTGTTGGCGGTATCCCCGCTGATCAGAATGATCCGTCCACCTAGGTCCGGCCGGTTTTTCTTGATCCAGTGGTGCACATCGGCCCCGTTGATGCTTCCCGGCATTCGAATATCGGAAATGACTCCTGCATATTCCCCCTCTGCGAGATGCTCCAGCCCTTCCGCTCCCGAAGAGGCTTGCACGACGATGTAGCCGCGACGCTCCAGTGCCGTGCGCACGAAGGCCCGCACCGAGGCTTCATCCTCGATGAGCAAGATTGGCGAGAACGCTTTTGTCGCGCCGCTGGATTCGCTCATCTACCCGCCTCTTTTGCCGCTGCGGCGGCAATCGCGTTCTCCGTGGCCTGCGGCAGGCGCACCACGAACGTGCTGCCTCGCTCTTCCGTTTCGGGATTGTTCCAGCAGAAAATCTCGCCGCCGTGGGCTCGCACAATGCCGTAGCAGATGCTCAGGCCCAGTCCGGTACCTTTTCCGGCTTGCTTGGTTGTGAAGAACGGATCGAAAATGCGCTCGGGCTCAGCAACGCCGGTTCC
Source organism: uncultured Alphaproteobacteria bacterium (assembly GCA_963747255.1). GTDB lineage: Bacteria > Pseudomonadota > Alphaproteobacteria > Micropepsales > Micropepsaceae > CAIYRG01. The sequence goes on along the minus strand of CAVVEG010000003.1, from coordinate 225,115 downwards.
GTTGTCGATGAACGCCACTTCGATGGAATCCTGCGTGCGGCGCGTGCGAATGCGGATTTTGCCGTGATTTCCGGACTCTTGGATGGCGTCGTAGGCATTGTTCAGGACGTTCAGAAATACCTGCTGCAATTGCTGCGAGTCGCCCAGTGTCGGGCCGATTCCCTCGTCGAACTCCTCCACCACGTCCACGCCATGGCTCGAAAAGTCGTAGCTCCTTAATTTAATGGTTTGGCGCAGGATCGTATTCACTTGAACCGGTTCACGCTGCGTGGGTTTCTGCCGGGCGAAACTCAGTAAATCCTGCACAATTTCTTTCGTTCGCTGGGTTTCTTGCAGAATGATCTTCAAATCCTCGCGCGCCGATTCCGGGACAGCAGGGTTTTCCAGCAAAAGGTCCGTGAAACCCAAAATGGCTGCCAACGGATTATTCACTTCATGGGCCACGCCGGAAACCAGGCGCCCGATCGTCGCCATTTTCTCCGAGTGCGCGAGTTTTGCCTGTAGCAATGCGGCGTCGGTGATGTCCGTCATGACCACCACAACATTGTTCACCTGCCGACTCTCATCCCGCATCGGGCTCAAGCTGATGGAAAAATGTCCCATCGAGCCATCACTGCGCCTCACTCGCAGCTCCAGATTCTCCACTTGCTGTCCTTGGGCCGTGGTCTGCAGCGCAGCTTCGAAGTCCTGCCGGTGCGACGCTTGCACCCACTCTTCCAGTCGATGACCGATCATTTCATCTTCTTGATAACCCGCCTCGTAGCAGCGCCGGTTCGCGTAGCTGATCAGCCCGGCGGTGTCCAGGACCAGAATCATGCTCTGCGTGGTATTCAATATCTTTTGGTTGAAGTCGCGCTCGCGTTGCAGTTGCGACTGGAACATTTTCTGCTCCGTCACGTCCAGCATCAGTCCACGCGTCTGCATCACATGTCCTTGCGCGTCTCTTACCGCGCTGATGTTCTGCATGGTATGCAGCAAGCTGCCATCTTTCCGGCGTAGCGTCTCTTCATAGTTTCGCAACATCCCACGTTCCGCGATGGCCTCCACAAACCGTTTCTTTGCGGCAACGGTGGGATACAGATGAGGGCTGACATCGGCACGTAGAAGTTCGTCGCGCGAATCATAGCCCAGCATGCGCACCATGGCGTCATTGACGTCAAGAAACTGTCCGTCGGGCGTGGCGAAGAATAAGCCTTCTTGAATGCTGTCAAAAAGCTCTCGATAACGGCGTTCGGCTTCCAGGCGGTCGGTAATGTCCTTCAGGACGTGAATCGTGCGAGCATCTTCTTCGGTTGTTCCTCGTGTGCGCGACGTTGACACCAGAAATGTGCGGCCCTCGGCCGTAGCGGTGTACTCCTCGCGCGCCTCGGTGGTATTCCGGCAGAATGGGCAGGGCAGCGCGCTGCCCGTCTCCGCAATGTGCCGCAAGCTGTTCACTAGTTCACCGACCAGCGCAACAGGCGAGACTCCCAGGTGAGTCGCCAAAGAGCGGTTCGTGCGCACGATCCTCCAGCTCTGATCGTGCACCACGATGTAGTCGCTGATCGCGTCGATATCCTCGACCCACTGCTTTTTTGAGCGCTCCAACTGCGAAAATCGCCGCACCTTCTCCATGGACAGCGCTGCGTGGCTCGCCAGCGCGGTCATCAATTTTTCTTCCGCGGCAGAAAACTTGGCGTTCTCTCGAATCACGCATAGCGTGCCCATCAGTTCACGATCGCTGGCGTAAATCGGAAACATCCCGCAATACGCCGCGCGCTCCGGCAAGCGTGCCACCTGCAAGCCGTTTCGCTTGGCTGCTATGTTCTCCAGCAGCCACTCCCAGTCTTCCTTGCCGCCCGGGAAGTCCTTCACCGGGGAGTACAATTGCACGCGATTCCCCGAGATTTCCCCGACGCCGCCCCATTCCCCTCCCAACATCTCCGCTGCGCGCGAAGCAAAGGCCGCCAGAAACGCAGGCAACTCGCGTGAATTGGCAGCCGCCACCGCCAAATCCATTAATTCTTCTGCATGATCGATTTTTGCGCGGTTCGGTAACTTGCGGCTGTTGGGAGCCGCACGGCGACGAGCGGAGATAGGCTTTCGTCCACGCATGGAGGCTTAGGGGCTCTACGTGCGTCTCAATCTGGGAACCACGCACTTCCAAGCTACTTAGCAATCTCATTCTGAGTCAATCCCCGTTCCCATCCGGAGTTCGCATGCGTTACCCTGGACCTAGCGCCAGACGGTGCCACCGTCTCAGCCTGAGATCAGAGCGTAGCTCTGCTCGGCTATTTGAGACGTTTGGCGAAGCGCCTTCCGCATCACGCCGTTTTCATTCCATCTGTATCTGATTGCAGAGTAAGCGTTTGCCATAATTGTTTGGCTGGTTTTCTGTTTCTTCTGGGCCTCCTTCATACTGGCATTGCACTTGCCTTCTCTCCGGTGGGGTAGTTTCCCGCCCGAGGAGGACGCAGTGTCCATTCACAGTGGATGGGGGAAGACGATTCTCGCGTTGGTCGCGACCGGGGTCTTGGCCGGGTCCCTTGCGATCGCGCAGCAATCCAACGTCGAAGAAGGCAAGAGAAAGGTCAAGACCAGAGCCAATCCAACGTACCCGGACTTGGCACGGCGGCTTGGAATCGGAGGGAAGGTCAAGATCGAGGTCGTGATCGGTACGGACGGCAAGGTGAAGAATTCACGCCCCGTGGGCGGTCATCCGGTTCTTGTGCAGGCGGCCTCCGATTGTCTTCGGGAGTGGCGGTTTGAGCCGGCGCCCGAGGAAACCACACAGATCATCGAGTTCGAATTCAAGCAGCAGCAGTGAGTGTCGCGCAGCGAGTTGGCCGAGGGGATAGCGCTTCAACTGGTTGCTAGGGGAGCGGAGGAAGTAACGCAATGACGATCAAAACGCAGCTGTATCGAGGTTTTGGAGGGATCGGGCTCATTCTGCTCATCCTGCTTCTGGTGGATATCGGCACGATTTGGAAAGCCAGCCGGGCCAGCAGCGAAGCATCTTCTACACTCGAGAATGTGCGAACCACGGAAGCGGTACGTTACCAGATCATGCAGAATCGCTTGAATCTGAATAACTTTTTGCTCAGTGGCGACCCGCGCGACGAGGAAAAGGTCAATCGCGGTTTCACCGAACTTAGCGATATGGTCAAGCGCGGTCAGTCCGAAACCAAGAATGATTTGATGCGCACCGCGTTGATCCAGGTGGAGAGCACCGAAGCCAGCTGGGCCGATAATTTTGGCAAGCCGCTGCTTGCCAAGCGCCATCAAGTGGATTCCGGGGATGCCACCGTTTCGGATCTCCAGATCTTCTACTTGCAGAAAGATCCCACATCGTGGCTCAACAAGTCTTCCACCGTTCTCGATCAGGCCAATGCAGACATCAGCAGAGCGCTGGTGGATTCCCAGAAGACCGCGGACAAGGCCAGTATCCTCAGCTACGCCGCAATCTTGATTGGCTCGATTCTGGCCCTACTCATGATCGGCTACACCGCCGTCAGGACCGCCCGCTCCATCACCGAACCCCTGCAGCACCTGATTACAGTCGCCCGCGAGATCGGCGATTCTGGCGACCTGGACCAGAACATTGACATCCACCGCAACGACGAAATTGGCGCACTCGCTACCACGTTCAACAATATGGTCGCCTACCTCAAGGAAATGGCCAGCGTCTCCATGGCCGTGGCCGAAGGCGATCTCACGGTTGAAGTAGCACCGCGCTCCAAGCGCGACACACTGGGCAATGCATTCGCCCGCATGGCGCACGGTTTGCAGGAGATCGTTCGCTCCACTCGCGACGGTGCCTCGCAGGTTTCGGCTGGCTCCAACCAGGTCGCCGGCGCTGCCGACGAATCAGCCAAAGTTAGCGTACAAGCCTCCTCCGCCATTGAGGAAGTCACCAGCACGATGCACGAAATGAGCATCAACGTGCAGAACGTGGTGAAGAACACGCAGGTACAAGCTTCGAGTGTTGCGGAAACCTCTGCATCCATCGATCAGATGGTCACCTCCATCCAGCGGGTCGCGGATACCGCCAAGGTCCTGCTGGATATTGCCAACCGCTCGCGCGAAGAAGTGGTTACCGGTATCGCCACGATGGAGAAGACCACGGATGGACTGAACCGCACCAATCGTGCCATCCAGTCTTCCGCGGAAATTATCAACATCCTCGGCCATCGCGCCGACGACATTGGCAAGATCATCGAAGTCATCGACGATCTTGCCGAACAGACCAACCTGTTGGCCTTGAACGCGGCCATCGAAGCAGCGCGCGCCGGTGAACACGGCCTCGGCTTCGCGGTGGTCGCCGACGAAGTCCGCAAGCTCGCGGAAAAATCCACACAATCCACCAAGGAAATTGCCGACCTGATCCAGAGCATCCAGCGCGAGGCCCGCCAGGCCGTCGAAAACATGGAACGCAGCACGCGAATCGTCGAAGAAGGCCTGAGCCTCGGAAACGATCTTGGCACCGCGCTTCACAAGATTTCCGACGTCGTCACCGAAGTCTACAAGTTCTCCCAGGAAATCGGCGCCGCCACCAACGAACAGTCCGTTGGTTCCTCACAAATCGCTAAGGCTACCAATCGCCTGACCGAAATCACCCAGGAGATTAACTCTGCCGTCGAGGAGCAAGCTTCCGGCGCGCAGGCTGTCGTCCGTGCGATGGACAAAATGCGTGAACTGGTTCAGCAGTCCGCTTCCAGTTCCACCGAGCTTTCCGCTGCTGCCGAACAAATGCTCAAACTTTCCCGCAACCTGCTCGACAATATGGACCGCTTCGTGATCGACCGGGCCGGCCAAACTCGCCACCGCCGCGAGACCGTTCCGCCGCGCCGGCAGCCCAATTCCGAGTCCAATGAATACGAATTTGCCGAAGTCGGACGCAACTGACGCGGAGACCACCACATGGAGAAAGACTACCAAGTTGTTGGTTTTCGCATCGGCAATGAAACGTACGGCGTTCGCATCGGGTCCGTGCGCGAGATTGTTCGCGTCCCCGAGATTACTTCGGTACCCAACGCTCCAGATGCCATCGAAGGGGTCATCAACCTTCGCGGAAAAATCATTCCGGTGATGGATCTGCGCAAGCGCTTCGGCATCGAGGCAGTTCAGCCCGACAAGAAAAACCGCATTCTCGTCGTTGAACTGGAAAACAAGCTTCTCGGATTGATCGTCAGTTCCGCTTCCGAGGTGCTGAAAATTCCTCCCTCGGAAATCGCTGCGCCCGGCACGGTCTTTGCTGAGGGCGAATCCAGCTATGTCACTGGTGTCGGCAAGCTGAAAGGCCGGCTCATTATTCTCCTGGATATTGCCAGGCTATTGCGTCAACCGGAATTCAAGAAACTTGAGGAGGCCGCGGAACCCGTCGCAGTCGCGCGTTAGTTGCTCTGCTGTGGGAGCCGCGGGCTGTACGAACGTTGCACGCACCCAGTATGGGAACCATTACTGCTCAGGTTCAGCTCACAGAAGCGGAACTCAAGCTCCTGCAGACGCTTGTATACCAGGAGTGCGGCATGTATTTTGATGAACGCCGCGCTCATTTCCTGAAGGACCGCCTGCAGCGCCGGTTGAAGGCCTGCCAGCTCGATTCTTTCTACAGCTATTATCGCTTGCTTACCAGCCGCGAAGGCCGCGCGGAACTCGCCCTGCTTCTTGAAAACCTTACCGTCAACGAAACCAGTTTCTTTCGCAACCGGCCACAGCTCGATCTCCTGCAGAAATCCGTTCTTGAGGAAATTCTTCGCCACAAGCAGGAGCGCCGCGACTGGAATCTTCGCGTGTGGAGCGCCGGTTGTTCGGCGGGCCAGGAGCCCTATTCCGTCGCCATCCTGATCTGTGACGCTCTCGCGTACTACTATCTCCGCAATCCGCTCCCGTTTGAAATGCCTTCTCCCAAGCCGCTCATTCCTCCGCCATGGAAACTCGAAATCGTGGCTTCTGACATCAGTTACGCCAGTCTTCGCACTGGCCAGGAAGGCCTGTACACGGAAATTCAAATGGAGCCTGTCGACTACACCACACGACTCCGTTACTTCGAAAAAGCCAGCGACAAATATTCCGTCAAGCCGCAACTCAAAGAACTTGTTCAGTTCGACTTCCACAACCTGAAGACCGAATTTTTGCCGCGGCGCAATGACATCATCCTTTGCCGCAACGTCATGATCTATTTCGACGAGGCGGAGCAGAAGCGCCTGATTGAAAAATTTTGGCATTGCTTGAATCCTGGAGGATATCTTTTCGTTGGCCACGCGGAAAGCCTCTTTGGCCTTACCCAGAAATTCAAGATGGTTCATGAGAATAATGGCACTGCCTACAAGCGTCTTGAGGTGAATCCGTGAGTTTTATCCCTGAGGATCGCGGATCGGACCTTCGCGCGCTTTTCTTCGAAAGTGCCGCGGAACTTCTCCAGGTCATCAACGACGCCGGGCTCGAACTCGAAAAGCGCCCTGCGGACGAGGATCTCATCCGAGGTGTGCGCCGCGCCGTGCACACTCTGAAGGGTGATTCAGCTGCCTGTGGCTTCCAGAAGTTGAGCGAGATCGCTCACGAACTGGAAGATGTGCTCTCTTGGCACATCAGCCAGACGCACGGCACAAAACTCGCAGAAGTTGTGCTCGCTGCCGTGGACACCTTTGAGAGCATGCTTAGCGCGTACCAAAGGCAAGCCGAGCCTCCTTCGACCGATCCTCTGCGCGCTCTCATACAGCACCTGCTTCAATCGCCAGGTCCGGCCCACGCCGCAGGTGAATCGCCCGCCGGACAGGTTCGGGCGTCCTTTGCCTGGAGCGAATATGAGCGCTTGATGATTTCCGAGGCGCTTCTGCGCGGCGACAATGTCTACAACGTTGCCCTGCGCATCGATCCCCATAGCGTCATGCGGGCCGCCGCCTTTCAGTTAATCCGCAACGTGCTCCACACTTGCGGCACCGTCATCGCTTTACGGCCCGAAGACAACCTTGCAGCCGCGGCGGTTGAGCTCGTGGAAGCCGCCATTGCCAGCCCTCATCCCATTGATCATGTTTCTCATCGCTGCCAGATTCCCTCGGTGGTTTCGGAGGTACGCGTGGAACCAGCCGACCACGCCGACTCCGCCGAGCATGAGCTTTTGGGCGACATCCTGGAAGCGCAAGCCGCTCAAATCGCCGCGAAGCCCCATGAGTCCTCCGAATCGTCCGCTGCCAAAAATCCTGCTGGCTCCTCGGCGGTTGCCGCGGTTGCCGAAAGCACGGTCCGCGTTGACGCCGCGCGCATCGATGCGGTGATGAATCTTGTCGGTGAATTGATCATCGGCAAGTCCATGCTGAACCGCACGCTGGCCGAATTTGATGCCCGCCATTCGCGCGATCCCATCCGGACGAAGCTTGCGGAGACCCTGGCGTTCCAATCGAGAGTTCTCGACGAACTGCATAAATGTGTTCTGAAGATTCGCATGGTTCCGGTCGAACAATTGTTTCGTCGCTTCCCACGCGTCGTCCGGGATATCGCGAAACTTTGCGGCAAGGACATCGCCCTCGAGGTGGCCGGCGAACACACCGATCTGGACAAAGGAATTCTCGACGCGTTGGCGGAGCCGCTCACGCACCTGGTGCGCAACGCGGTTGATCACGGTATCGAGCCCGCCAGCGAGCGACTCGGCGCAGGCAAGCAGGCACGAGGCACTGTTTCCTTGAACGCCTATCATCAGGGCGCGCAAGTAGTGATTGAAGTGCACGACGACGGTCGCGGCATCGATCTCGATCTGATTCGCGAACAGGCGGTTCGCAATGCGCTCATCAAGCAGGAAGACGCCGAGCGCCTGACGGAACCCGATCTTCTCAATCTCATTTTCGAGCCTGGCTTGAGCACGGCAAGGGAAGTCACCGAAGTTTCTGGACGCGGCGTCGGCATGGACGTCGTGCGTACCGTACTCGACCGCTTAAAAGGCACAGTGAACGTTACCAGCGTCAAAGGCAAGGGCACCACCATTCTTCTTCGTGTGCCCCTCACTCTTGCCAGTATTCAGACGCTGCTATTCCGCGTTGGCGGGCGCCTCTTCGCCGTACCGCTCTCTTCAGTCGTGGAGATTACTCGCGTCTCTGACTCGGAAATTCAGCGTGTGGACAAACGTGAGGTCCTTCGCCTGCGCGAGCAGATCCTTACGCTTGTGCGTCTCTCCTCACTTAAAGGAATTCACGCCGTCGATTCGGGCGAACCGAAAAAGAAAAAAAGTTTCGTGATCGTCATCGCCGTGGCGGAAAAACGTTTCGGTCTGCTGGTGGACAGCATGGTGGGCGAAGAGGAACTCGTTATCAAGGCCCTTCCCGGTGAAATTGTCTCCAGCGATCTGGTGAGCGGCGCGTCCATACTCGGCGATGGCACCGTTGTTCTGATCTTAAACGTGCCGGCAATTCTTTCGCGATTGTCTCGGTCCTTGCCCCTGGGAGCTATCGCATGAACGGCCGCGTGAAAGTCCTGGTAGTCGATGATTCCGCGTTGATGCGCAAGCTCATTCCCATGATCCTTGAGCGCGATCCGGACATTGAAGTGGTTGGCACCGCCATGGACGGCGCGTTTGCCCTGCGCAAGATTGCCGAGTTGCATCCGGATGTCGTCACGCTCGACCTGGAGATGCCCCGCATGGACGGCATCGAGACCTTGCGCATGATCATGCGCAGCGCTCCGCTGCCCGTGATCGTCTTCAGCACCCATTCCAAAGAGGGTGCTTACTCCACGTTCAAGGCACTCGCTCTTGGCGCTATCGATTTTGTCGCCAAGCCCAGAGATGCCGCGGCCGGTCATCTTGACCCAGTCGCTTATCAACTCATCGAGAAAATCAAAGTTGCCAAACGCGCTGGCGGCCCCAAATCCGTGCCCAGGGTGGAAGCCGAACTCCCTCCGCCGGGTAAGAAGCGCGCACGTACTGCTCTTCCGCCCAATCGCGTCATCGCTATTGGTATTTCTACCGGCGGTCCCAATGCTCTGCAGTATCTACTCTCGCAGATTCCACCGGATTTTCCGGCCACATTATTGGTTGTTCAGCACATGCCCGAGGGCTTTACGGACATGTTCGCGCACCGACTGGACGAATGCTGCGCTTTGGATGTGCAGGAAGCCAAGTCCGGAGATCTGCTTGTTGCCGGTCGTGTTCTGATCTGTCCCGGCAATCGCCACATGATGGTCCGGCGGATGCCTCGCGGAGAAATGGTGGTTTTGTCGGACGGCCCGGCAATCAACGGCCACCGTCCGTCCGTTGACGTTCTGTTCCACTCCGTCGCGCAAGAGTTTGCGCTTACCGCGGTTGGCGTCCTGATGACCGGCATGGGTGAAGATGGAGCCGAGGGCTTGGGAGCCATCAAATCTGCTGGCGGCATGACCATCGCGCAAAGCGAAGACACCTGCGTGGTCAGCGGAATGCCCCGCGCCGCCATCTCTAAAGGCTACGCCATGAAGATTCTGCCGCTTGATAAGCTCGGCGCGTTCTTGATAAGCCATTACGGCAACGAGCACCCCGGCAGCGAGAAATCCGACACCCAAGAGAAATCCGACAAAGGGCCAAAAACGGAACGATCCGAACGAACCCCCGTTTCAACTCCGCGCGCCTGATCGCGCTCGGGGCTAAAGGAGAAGGTTATGCCACAGTTTGCGCCGCTACTTCGAAAGGACAGCCAGCCAGTCCGCTATCTGGTTGTGGACGACTCCGTCTTCGCCCGCAAGAACCTCATCAAGATGATTGAGCTGTTCGGCGGGGAAGTGGCAGGAGAAGCCGGTGACGGGCTTACGGCCATCGCAGAGTTCAACCGCTCTAAGCCGGACATCGTGCTCATGGATATCACCATGCCGCAAATGGAAGGCATTGAATCCGTCGAGCGCATCGTCCGCCAGCACCCTGACGCCCGAATTGTCATGGTCTCCTCTGTCGGCTATCAGGAAAACATCCTTGCCGCTCTGCAGAAGGGCGCCAAGCACTTCGTGCAAAAGCCTGTGAAGCCCGAAGTGCTGTACGAAATTCTTCGTTACGTTTTGGGAGACGATCCCAATGCCGCCGGCGTGCCCGTAGAGCTGGCGGGGGAGCAGCGCTCATGAGAATGGAACTCATTCAGCCGTTCATCAATGCGGCGGATGCGGTTTTTGCGGAGTCCCTGCAGGCTCCGACAAAGATTGTCGATCTGACGATGGACGAGAACACCTATCGCCGCAAGGGCATCGCCGCGCTCATTCTGATTAAAGGCGATATCGAAGGCCGCGTCATCCTCGATCTTGCGCCTGAAGTGGCCATCCGCGTTGCGGGCCATCTCGCCGGCTCGCCTGTTCCTGAGAGCGAGCAGGTTATTCGCGAGACCGTGTGTGAGCTCGCCAATATGGTCATCGGCAATTCGGTCACGCTTCTCAATGATCAGGGCTTCCGTTTCAAGGTCTTCCCGCCGGAAATTCACATGAGCGAAGAGGGGCTTGCCGGCAACGCCGATACCGAAGCCATGGTCCTCTGCATCGAGACGCCGTGTGGCGAGATTTATATCAACATCGCCATGCACTATCTCCATCGCCGCCGTCGCGAGCAGACGCCCGTCTCCGCCCTCGACTAACCCCTTCTCCATCGGCTAGCAATTCGCGTGGCATAGCCTTGCCTTTGTAGGGACCGGCTTCTGAGCCGGTCCGCCAACACAAATACTTGTCTCGTTTGCCGGTCGGCCGGTTAGTCGCTCGCTGATTTCCTGATGTAGTACACTCACCTCGCTCTGCAGTTCATTCAACGTTATCTCGAGGTTCACGCCGCATGCGTATTCGGTCTTTTGTATGTTTGTTCTTTTCTCTTGTCTGTTGCGCCACGCTTCTGGCGCAATCGTCGATCGCTCCGGACGTTCCTGAACCCGGTTCGGTGGAGGAAATCTCCAAAGCTACGACTTCCTCGCAGTTCCTTTCTCCCTGGGTCTCCTATCTTCCGGCGTCACCCAGCGTTCCATCTCCGCGCGCTTTTTACGGACGAATCATGGGAGCACCCGGCGAACTGGTGAATTCCACAAAAGCCTACGCTTACTGTCGCGCGCTTGCTGCGGCTTCACCGCGTGTTCGTGTTTTCACGATTGGCCACTCGGAAGAGGGCCGCGAAATTATTCTTCTCGCCATTAGCGATGAAAAGGGAATTCAAGACCTCGAAAAATTGAAAGCCGCAACGGCTTCTCTCGCTGATCCACGCAAAATCGAGCCGTCGGCCGCCGAGAAGCTCGTCGCCGATTCTCGTCCTATCTATTACTTCAATGCAGCTCTCCATTCCGACGAAACCGGTTCGACGGAATCTGTCCTTGAGCTCGCCTATCGCCTTGCGGTTTCTGATCAGCCCATGGTTCGCCGCATCCGCGAAAACCTGGTCGTTCTCATCAATCCCGTCTCCAGTCCCGACGGCCGCGACAAGCAAGTTGACTGGTTCTACCGCTACCTGAAGGGCAAGACGGATCGCGACACGCTGCCTCGGCAATCCCCGCCCTACTGGGGCAAATACGTTTTCGTGGACATCAACCGCGACACACACCAGCAAACTCAGGAAACCACCAAAGCAGTCCACCGCATGTTCCACGAGTGGCATCCCACCGTGGTCCACGATCTTCATGAAGCCGTTCCTCTCCTGATGTCCTGGAATGGCACCGGCCCTTACAATCCGAATATCGATCCCATTACCTACAGCGAGTTCCTCGCACTCAGCTTTTATGAAGTACAAACCATGACCGGCCTGGGCATGCCCGGCGTCTCCACCTGGAACTTCGGAGAAGGCTTCGCACATCTGTACCTCGATTCCGTCGCCATGAACCATAACGCCATCGGCCGAGGCTATGAAACTTTCGGCAACGGAACCGCCGAAACGCTTTTTCTATCGCTCGCTCCCGAAGAAACCTCGCGTCAGTGGTACCGCCTGATGCCTCCTCCATCGGGAGCGTTCTTCTGGTCTGCGCGAGACAACGTCAACTACAACGAGACCGCCGCTCTCGCTGCCCTAGACTATGCCGCCACGAATTCTCACGTCTTGCTGCGAAATTTCTACGACAAAAGTCTCCACTCCTATCGTAAGGGTCTCGAAGAAGCGCCTTACGCCTTCCTGGTTCCAGCGGATCAGGGCGATCCCGCGCGCGTTGCTCAGCTTGTCGCCCGGCTCATGGGCCAGCACATTGAGGTCAGCCGCGCGCAATCTCCGCTTACCTTGAAAGATGGCGCTTATCCCGCGGGCACCTACGTCGTCCGGCTCGACCAACCCTATCGCAACTATGCGGTGGACTTGCTCACACCACAGCACTATCCGAAAGATGGCAGCGAGCCATACGATGACGTTTCCTGGGAGCTTCCCGCTCATTATCATTTGCAGGCAATTCCGACTTCCGATGCCGCGGTACGTTCCGCAGATCTCGCGTTGCTCGCGCAGCCTCCGCATGCGGTGGGCAAGATCGCGGGTTCAGGCACCGTCTATCTATTGAAGGACACAGGGCAGGAAGGTTTGCTCGAAGCACGCTACCGTCTTGCAGCCTTCCATCTCGATATCGCGGAACGCGCCTTCACTCTCGGCGGCGCTGACTATCCCGCCGGTTCCTGGATTCTACCCACGCAACCTGGTCTTGCCGATGTGCTTCGTGACGCTTCCTCACAACTGGGACTCGATTTCACGAGCGCTGCCTCTGCACCTGACGTCCCTCACCATTCCGCAAAAGCGCCGCGCCTTGGCATATGGGTTCCTTGGGCAGACACTGACACCATCGGATGGATGCGCTACTCCCTCGACCAGCGAAAGATTCCTTACACCTACGTTCGCGATGAAGATATCCGCGCTGGTGATCTTCACGACAAATTCGACGTTCTGCTCTATGGCCACGTCGATCTGGAGCTTGCCGAGCAGATTCAGGGCATCCCGAAAGCCTGGGGGCCCATGGCTTTCAAGAAAACTCCGCAGTTTCCCAGCCTCGGTACGCCTGTGGAGTCTGACGACATCACGGGCGGCATTGGCTGGGAAGGCCTGGCGCAGATTCAGCGTTTCGTCGAACAGGGCGGCTTGCTCGTTACCCTTGGCAGCGGCACCATGCTTGCGATCGAAGGCGGCATCATTCGCGGAGTTCGACGCGATTCCGGCGGCGTTCCGCGCAGCACGCAGGGCGGGGGCCCAGACTCCTCCGCTGCAGCCCAACAGGCCATCACGCGCACACCGGGTTCGCACGTGCGAGTCACCTTCGCGAAGCCCGAACATCCGATCGCCTATGGCTATCCCGCGCGCACCTACGTGTTCCGCCAGAATTTCGCGCTTTATTCCATTCCGCGGCGCTGGCTACGAATGGCGTACTGCACCACGTGTCTTGATGGACCCATCGATACCTGGAGCGTTGTCTTGGAATGGGGCGACCGCGAAGGCGCGCCGTTTGTCGTGAGTGGTCAAGCCTGGGGAGAAGCGAACTTGATCGGGCGTCCCGCAATCTTAGACACGCCGGTCGGCAGCGGCCACGTCGTTAGCTTCAATTTTAATCCGTTGCATCGCGATCTCAATCGAGGTGACCAGCGCATGCTCTGGAACACAATCATCAACTGGCAGGCGATCCTCGCGCCGCCAAAACCCTAGCTCATCTTGAATTCCTGACCATTACTCTTTTGTCTGCCGCTGCGGCACAATGCCACGTTGTCATCCTGAGGCATGCCGTTTGCGTCTGAACGATCTCAGCTAACCAGGTTCCAGAATTTGAAATTGAGCCGCCTCGGTGCGAGAACCGCACTTCAGCATCCGCTAGCCCTACTCCGGCGCCTTCAAATACGCTGCTCCATGCCGGAACAACCCGACCTTCGTAATCGCCTGTGAAAACACGATTCGGATCGGCACGAAGATCGCGCCAGCTCCCGGAGTGTACGGCACAGCCACTTCCAGCCGTGTGCCCTCCGGATACTCGTTTCGGCTGCGAAAACTGATCCCACCCTTCGACAGGTCTTCGCACACCGCCACTTCTTCCTCAAATCCGCGCCGGCGGATGCAAGCAAGCACGCGGGCCTTTACCCGCGTTCGGTTCCTGCGCGGAATAACGCGCTCTTCGGGAACCGCCCCGAGCGTCACTCCATCCTTATGCTTAGTGTCGGAATGTGCCTCAATCCAGATCGAGGGCGAATCGCAGTGCCGGCACAACCGTGCAATGCAGCGCCGTATTTCGAACGACTTCAACTCCATCTCGTTCAGGTACACAACCTCTCGCCGTTGGCAAAAACTGCATTCCATCAGCATCCTCGCCAAGGCTTCTTCGGACTTATGCACCGCAGGGAACTCGATGTCCCAGAAATCTACTCGCGGATCGACAATCGCGATCGCGTAGAGGAACCCGTCACCTTCTCGGTCGATCTCCGCCATGATTCGCGCGCGCGCGGACTTACTCTGGTCGCCTTCCAATTCCCGGTGCAGGGTAATTTCCTGCCCGGGGAAGAGTTTCTCGGTTAGGCGAAGCACGCCGCCATTGCGGCTCACCAAGAGGGTTTCCGCTGCCTGTTTCACGGCTGTTCCGTCGATCCCGAACCACGACGCATTCACGAGCAGCCGCAAAGACACCCGGTCACTCTGGCGAATACCCTCAACGCGCGAGATCATCTGTTCCTCAAGAGGTCGCATTCTCCGTCAGGCTAACATGTTCCCGTGCGCCTCATCTGGTACTCGCCAGCCCGATTGTCCTTCCCACTAATAGCCAAAAGTGCCTAAAACAGGGGCTTTTCAGGGCGTTACCCTTTCGCGAACTCCGGGTCGTTACGCGGTTCTCATTTCGCCATGTTTCCGACACACTACCTATATAAGGGTCGCCTAACCGCCTGGGGTCACCCAACGTTTACGGCTCGCGAAGAGTTCGGTGTGAGCAAAGTCGTGTCTATGCCTGATCGCCATGCAAACGCTCCCATTCGTGTGCAAGGTGTTCGTGACCGTCGCTACACCATCCGTTACCCATTTGCGGCCGATGTCGAACTCATCGACCTCGAAACCGGCAGACAGGTCAATGGGGTCACCTCTGACATCTCCTTCGGCGGCTGCTTTGTCTGCACCAGCAAGCTCCTTTCGATGAATGCGCGCGCCCGCATGAAGCTCACTCGTAAGGGTGAGGTGCTGGAAGCCTTGGTGGTCGTTCGCATCGTGAAACCTCGCGTGGGCATGGGCATTGAATTCTTTGATCTGGAAGCTTCCAATAGTGAACGCCTGGTCGCTTGGATGGATGCGCTTCGCCACTACCGTTAATCCGCGCTTTCTTTTCTTGAGTTCGCATGACGCGTTATCATGCTCTCCATGGCCGCGTCTTCGAATGCGTTCGATGAGATTTTGATCGAGGTATGGCGTCAGGCGCTGGTGGACCATTCCAGCACCGTCAAGATTGCCGGAGAATCCTTTCCTATTCGCAAAACCGCTAGCAAGGGTCTTGTCGAGGTCGACTTCACTTTTGATGGCCAGCCCTACCGCGGCATCCAGCAGAATCCCAACACCAAATCACGATGGGCTGACCTCGCTCGCAAGGGCGCCAAGGTCATGCAGTTTCTACAAGTAGGGAAGTACGTGGCCGTCGTTGTCGATGGTAACGTGACGCATTATTCCAGCAAGAAGTCCTGAGTATTTCACTTGAAGACCGCGGCTTCTTCCCGGCCGACGCTCCTGTGGGAACGTCGGGTGCATCGGGGTGATCTTTGACCCACCCGCGACGCCGCGCGCTCTCCCGCAAAATTTCCCGAAGAAAGAGCAATCGGCGGATGGTTCGCGGCAGGGCCGCAATGACTTTGGGGAAATCGGCTATGGCGGCCCTGTCCTCCGCCCGGCAAGCTCCATCGCTATTTTTTCAAACTCTATGCCCCTTGATGCCAAGCTGAATCTTTCGCCCAGCGCTACGAAAAAGCAGGTTTGAACAGGCCACGCAAGGCCACATGCTCGCCTAGGGCGAAGATATCGGCCGGTTCTCGCGTTGACAATATTTTCCAGAAGATGTCACATAACTTGCGCGCCTCCGAGTAAAGATTTCCTAGCGAAAGGTCTACGTTTTGGCATCTGCCTTCCCGCCATCGCTATGTTTCTTTTGGTTGGAGTCGGCGAGCGGGCCACAATCTGCCGTTCGAGGTTACGCTCCGGGATGCCTCGAAAGTCGACGGGCTTCGCACCGGCAAACCTATAGCGTTCCAAGGTGTCGAAGAGGCCGGGTTCAAGGTTTGGCGACGCTTCCACTTTCTCGAGACAACAAAGTTATTTTGTCGTCGGCTTTGAGAAGTGCTTCAGCTACGCGCTAATCGTCGGCCTGCGAAGTAGCTGTCTTCAGGCCGCGCTTTTCGATGGGGACGAAATCGCGCGCTTCCTGGCCGGTGTAGATTTGCCGCGGACGGGCGATCTTCTGCTCCGGATCCTCGAGCATTTCCTGCCACTGTGCGAGCCATCCCACGGTGCGAGGAATGGCGAACAGCACGGTAAAGATCTCCGGCCTGAAGCCCAGGGCCTGATAGATGATTCCAGAATAGAAATCGACATTGGGGTAGAGCTTGCGGCTGACAAAGTATTCGTCCTCGAGGGCAATACGCTCGAGTTCGAGGGCGATTTCAAGCTTGGAGTTTTTGCCGGTTGCTTGAAATACCTGATCGGCGGCCCACTTGATAATCCTGGCGCGGGGATCGTAATTCTTGTAAATCCTGTGACCGAATCCCATGAGCTTCCCACGGCCGGCCTTAATGTTGGCAATGTAAGCCGGAACATGATCCTTTGATCCGATTTCAGCAAGCATCCTGAGTACTTCCTCGTTGGCACCCCCATGGAGCGGACCAGAAAGCGCAGCGGCAGCCGCAGCAGTGCAGAGGAAAGGATCCGCTTGAGAGCTGCCAACGGCGCGCATGACGTTGGCGCTGCAGTTTTGTTCGTGGTCGGCATGCAAAATGAACAGAATGTCCAAAGCACGGGCCAGGACTGGATTCGCGTGGTATTTTGGTTCCACCATTCTCCACAACATGTTCATGAAATTCTCGGCATAGCCAAGGTCGTTGTCCGGGTAGACATAGGGGAAACCCAGGCTGTGCCTGTAGGTGTACGCAGCAATCGTGGGAACTTTGCCAATCAGGCGGTGGATCTGATGCAGACGCACCTCGGGATCATGGACATTGCGGGATTCAGGATAAACGGTCGAAAGCGCAGCGACGGTACTGATGAACATTCCCATAGGGTGAGCGTCATAGCGAAAGCCTTCGAGGAATCTTTTGGTCGTCTCATGAATCATGGTGTGATGGGTAATATTGTCTATCCACTTTTTTAGCTGAGGCTCTGTGGGCAACTCGCCGAATAAAATAAGATAGGCGACTTCAAGGAAGGTGCACTTCTCGGCCAACTGCTCGATGGGATAGCCGCGGTAGCGCAGGATGCCCTTGTCGCCATCAATAAAGGTGATGGCGCTCTGGCATGAGGCGGTGTTCAAGAAAGCGGGATCGTAGGTCATGAGTCCAAAATCTTCGGGGTCCGTCTTGATTTGGCGCAAATCCATGGCGCGAACAGCCCCCCTGTACAGGGGGATGTTGTAGGAAGCCTTTGTCCGCGGATCGATTATGTTCAGGGCGTTATTGTCCATAATTCCTCCTTCTTCCGAAGAATGGCCTGTGTGCGCAGACTGTTAGAGCCAAGGGTATTCCCGGCCACTTTGTTGCACAGAGAAGAAACGCGTGTTTGGAAGTGGCAGGTGAGATTGGCCAAAGACATCCGAGATCATCCCAGGATGCCGAGAATCGGCGGCCTGCAAAAAGGCGGGAAATCCCCGGCAAACGCATACAGCACTCGGAAAGACAGAAACGCAGGGGTCTTGTCCGTACCAGAAGGAAGGCTAAGGGTGGAGGGCGCGGAGGGCTGTGATTTATCGCACTCACCACCGTGACGTTGGTCACAGGCCGAGGCCAAGTGAATCATGGGAAGGTTTCAAATTTGACGCATAAATTAACAAATGCGGGACTTTTCGCCCCTTTGCGACCCACCTGAGTTTTACCACCCATGATGTCACTGCTTCAGCTCTCATCTCATGGTCTATCAACGTCTTGTTATGGAGCTACTTTGGCCCGCTAATTGCTGTTCTTCGAGTTTTCGGAGGCCGCGGGTTTTATATGACCGGGCGGTGAGGAGCAATGCCGATGTATCTTATACAACTTCGCTTTTGCCTTGGTCGCCTCGGTCACTGGATGAGGGAACAGGTCGTAACTGAAGTTCCGGCCGACTTGTCGCTCTGCGAATTTGATTGTCAGCAGACCGCGTGTTCATCGGAGGAATGGACTACCTGTCAACGTAGAATCTCCAGGGCGGCCGGAGAACTCACGCCTTTCGTCCGGCAGGATCACGCAGACATAGGTCGGGACGTTGAAAGCGATCGGGAACTGGTGGGTGCAACATGATTGCTCAATACGTCCTCATAGCTGCGGCCCCGAACACTTAGGATAGGAATTATAAAGGCCGCCCGTTTCGATCGAGAATGCGTGAGCTTTCCGTTTCATCAAGAACCATGACTTCAGTCACTGATGACCACGACGAAAAGTGGCGCGGCGAAGCCTATGGCGGTCGCATCCGCAAGAGGCAGCAGCGTGTAGGCTGCAAAATTGCAGAACATCGCGATCGTGCCCGCGGTCGAACGGAGTGCATGGCTGCCGATATTGGCGGTGAAAAGCAGAGAGGGACCGCCGCTGGCAAGCGCCGCCGCGATCACGACGAATGCGCCGAGCGCGCTGCGAAAGAGATACGATTTCGCCGACCGGAAACCAGGGGCCCAGCCAGCGAATGGAGGCAAACATGATGGCAAAGAATACAGTGGCCGCGAGTTTGCAGCCAATGCCCAGGAGCGGCTGATCATGGAGGTTAGCGGATGCAGTCGCGCTCATTGTCGCCTGTTTACAGCCTGCGCGGCGTGGGGGATAGAAGCAGTGGATGGACGCCGGGTATGTATTATCCGCGGCGTCGAAGGGCAAAAGATGCCGGCCGTGGAAAAATCCCCCCACACGCAAATCGCAAACGCGATTTGCGTGTGGGCTCCCCGCCGGCGGGAGGCAGGTTCAATGCACATGCTTGCCTCCACGGCGTTACCAAGAGGTGGGACGTGAGTGCGGTACCTTCCTTTTCTGAGGTGGAGGAGGCTGCGGCCCGGTTGAAATGCGTCGCTGTACGCACTCCGCTGGTGGAAGCACCGCTGCTGTCGGAGCGCGGCCGGGCCCGTGTTTTCCTGAAACTGGAGACGTTGCAGCGAACCGGATCATTCAAGTTTCGCGGCGCCTATAATCGTCTGGTCCAGCTTTCCCCTGAAGAAAGGCGGCGAGGAGTAGTGGCATTTTCTTCCGGCAATCATGCGCAGGGCGTCGCCTGTGCCGCGGCCCTGCTCGTAATCCGCGCAACCATCGTCATGCCGGCCGACGCGCCACGGGTGAAGGCGGAAGCCACGCGGGCTTTCGGCGCCGAAATCGTCACCTATGATCGCCGCCGGGAAAATCGCGAACTGATCGCGTCCGGATCGCTGCCCGGACAGGCGCGATCGTGGTGCCCTCGTTCGACGATCCCCATGTGATCGCGGGGCAGGGAACGGTCGGGCTTGAAATTGCAGCTCAGGCCATGCGCCACGAAGCATCGCTCGATTGCGTGCTGGTCCCCTGCAGTGGCGGGGGCCTCTCATCCGGTGTTGCGCTGGGGCTGAGTGGCGGGAGCCCGCACACCAGAGTTGTTACCGTCGAACCGGAAGGTTATGACGGCGCGCGCCTGTCGCTTGAGCGGGGAGAGCGGGTTGCGGCAGAGGGGGCGCGCAGCACCGTCGCCGACGCGCTGACCTCGCCGGCGCCGGGAGTACTTCCGTTTGCTATTCTGCGTTCCCTGGGCGCGCGGGGAATTGCGGTCCCGGATACGGAGCTTTTGCGCGCGGTTTCCTTCGCGGCCAGCCGGCTGAAGCTGGTGGTTGAACCAGGCGGTGCAGCGGCACTGGCAGCGTTGTTGTCGGGCGCTATCGAGACCGAAGGACGAGCGATCGCGGTAGTGGTTTCCGGTGGCAACATCGATCCGGAGATGCTGAAGCGGTGTCTGGATTTTTGTGACTGAGGCAAGGCGAATCCGTCGCGCCCGCGGACGCAAGCACGCGCAAACCACGAGAATGAATGGAGCAGCGGCTACCGGGGGGCGAGAACCATCATCATCTGACGGCCCTCAAGCTTGGGGTATTGCTCAATTTTGGCGAAGCCGTCGGTTTCCTTCTGAATTCGGCTCAGCAGTTCCATGCCGAGATGCTGGTGGGCCATTTCGCGTCCTCGAAAACGCAGCGTCACCTTCACCTTGTCGCCCTCATCGAAGAAGCGTTTCATCGACCGCATCTTCACGTCATAATCGTGATCGTCGATGGTCGGGCGCATCTTGATCTCCTTGATCTCGATGACCTTCTGCTTCTTGCGGGCTTCGGCGGCCTTTTTCTGCTGTTCGTATTTGTATTTGCCGTAGTCCATCATCTTGACTACGGGGGGCTTCGCCTGGGGCGAGACTTCGACGAGATCGAAGCCTTTTTCTTCTGCCATGGCGAGGGCGTCATCCAGACCGATTGGGCCCATCTTCTCGCCCTCCGCACCGATGAGGAGGATGGTGCGGGAAGTAATTTCTTCATTGACGCGCGGACCGTCTTTGGACGGTGGCGCAGGTTGTGCCGGTTTCCTGATTATGACTGTCTCCCTTCAAAAGGCCCGACGCAACAATCGCGGGAAGGAAGACCGCGGCAGGTTTCGCTGGATTTGCGCGGGCTCCTCCTCTGAAATGGGCGTCCGGGCCGAGTGGCTCCGTTTACGCAACATGAACGCAAAGTTCGTTTCACCGGTTCCGCTAATGGCGCGAATCCGGCAGCGTGGCTTCGTGTACAAGAATAGGAACGGCAGCGCTCAACGCAAGGCTTTCTTGCGCGTCGCTTCCCAGCTTTCGTAACATGAGCGTGCGGTTTTCCGCCTCTCTGCGGCCGGCGACCAATAAATAGGGCACTTTGGCGAGCGAATGCTCGCGGACTTTATAGTTTATTTTTTCGTTACGCAGATCGGTCTCGACCCGCAATCCGGCGGCCCGCAAAGCGGCCGCGGCCTCCAATGCATAGGCGTCGGCATCGGAAACGACAGTGGCAATCACCGCTTGCACGGGTGAGAGCCAAAGCGGGAATTTGCCCGCATAATGTTCGATCAGCACGCCAATAAAGCGTTCGAGCGAACCCAGAATCGCCCGGTGCAGCATGACAGGCGCGTGCTTGGCGCCATCCTCGGCGATGTAGGTTGCGCCCAGCCGCTCGGCGGTGTTGAAATCGACCTGCAGGGTGCCGCACTGCCATTCGCGTCCGATCGAATCACGCAGCACGAATTCGAGTTTGGGCCCGTAGAAGGCGCCTTCGCCCGGATTGATGGTGAAGTCCAGTCCGGCCTGACGGGTGGCCGATTCCAGCGCCTCTTCGGCGAGATCCCACACGACATCGCCGCCGATCCGATTGTCCGGCCTGGTGGCGAGCTTGACATGGACGTCCGCGAAACCGAGGTCGCGATAGACTTCCATCAGCAGCCTGCAAAAGGCGATGGTCTCGTCGCCGATCTGTTCATGGGTGCAGAAAATATGCGCATCGTCCTGCGTGAACGCACGCACGCGCATCAGGCCGTGCAGGGCGCCGGATGGTTCATAGCGATGGCAGGAGCCAAATTCGGCCAGACGCAGGGGAAGCTCCCGATAGGATTTCGTGCCCTGCTTGAATACCTGGACGTGGCCGGGGCAGTTCATGGGTTTGACGGCCAGTGTCTTTTTCTCGTCCTCGACTTCGGCGACGAACATGTGCTGGCGGTAATTGGCCCAATGGCCCGACAGTTCCCAAAGCTTGCGGTCTATGAGCAGCGGTGTCTTCACCTCGCGATAGCCTGAACGGGCCAGCTTGCGGCGGAGATAATCCTCGAGCAGGTGATACAGGGTGAAACCCTTGGGATGCCAGAATACCTGACCGACGGCTTCTTCCTGCATATGGAAGAGGTTCATTTCCCGGCCAAGCCGGCGATGGTCGCGCTTTTCGGCTTCCTCGATTCTTTTGAGATAGGCATCGAGTTCCTTTTCATCGCGCCATGCCGTGCCGTAGATGCGCTGCAGCTGCGGGTTGCGGGCATCGCCGCGCCAATAGGCACCCGCAATCCGGGTCAGTCTGAAGGCCTGCCCGATGCGTCCCGTCGAGGCGAAATGCGGACCGCGGCAGAGATCGTGCCAGTCGCCGTGGTAGTAAATGGTGATCTCGTCCGATGCCGGCAGGTCGCGGATCAGCTCGGCTTTGTAATGCTCGCCGATTTCCTCGAAGTGCCGAATGGCTTCGTCGCGGGGCCAGACGGTGCGCCGCGTCGGCAGATCGCGCGCGACAATTTCGTGCATGCGCGCTTCGATTTTCGGCAGATCATCCGGGGTGAATGGCACTTCGCGGGCGAAGTCGTAATAGAAGCCGTCCTCGATCGCCGGTCCGATGGTCACCTGGGTTCCCGGAAACAGCTCCTGCACGGCCATCGCAAGCACGTGGGCGGCATCGTGGCGGATCAACTCCAGCGCTTCAGGATCCCGGCGCGTAATAATGCGAACGCGGGCATCGCTTTCGATCGGGCGAAAGATATCCCATTCCCTGCCATTGACCTGCACGGCCAGCGCTGCTTTTGCGAGTCCCGGTCCGATGGCTGAAGCGATCTCGGCGCCCGTCACCGCATGGCCGAACGGAAGCACTTTTCCATCAGGCAAAGTGATGCGAATTGCGGCTGCGGAGGTTTCGGCGGACACCGGTCTGAGATCCTGAAATGAGGGGGTCTGTTGTTACAGATTTTGCGCGCGCGTGAACAGGCTTCAGATGGCAGGTTTTGCGTCCGGCGGCAGGGGTGGCCTGGGGGCGTGCAAACGTTCGAGCTCGCAATTCAGCTCGGCGCCAAACAGGATCACCATCAGCCCAAGCCATATCCAGACCAGAAAACCGACCACAGCCGCAAGAGATCCATAGGTGCGATCATAATGGGCGTAATTGGCGACGTACCAGGAGAACGCAAATGAACCGCCCAGCCATGCGGTGCTGGCAAGAATCGCGCCCGGAAGCACGTGGCGGCGCCCGCGCGGTCTTCCGCTGGTTCCGTAGGCGTACATGGCGGTCAGCACGATCAGCGTTCCGATGTAGATGATCGGCCAGCGAAACACCCGCAACAGATGCAGACTGTTGAGGCCAAGCGCGTTCTGCATGAATGGTAATGCAAGAAAAAGAAAGACCGCACCCACCGAGACCACCAGGGCACTGATCGTGATGGCGAGCGAGACCAGCCGGGCGCCGATGAAGGTGCGATTCTCCCGTTCTTCATAGGCGACATTCAGCCCCGAGATCAGCGCCATCACGCCTGCATTGGCGCTCCAGATCGAAAAAGCAAGACTGAGAAAGAATGTGCCGCTCAGCCGCGATGGATGCGTTGCGGTGATCCGCACCATTTCATCGCCGACAAACCGCAGCACGGTTACGGGAAGGAATCCGGACAAGTAGGAAAGATGCGCGCGCACGCTCTCGATCTTCGCGAACAGTCCGTAGAGCGAGACAAATGCGGCGATGGCCGGAAAAAATCCGAGCAGGATATAAAACGTGGCCGCGGCGGCGATGTTCATGATGTTGTCTTCCATGAACTCGTATGCCGCGCGCAGGACCACATGGGCCATTGTCGAGAGCGCGCCGGGCCGGGCATGGCCCGGGGTCCGCGCCGAGCTGTCAGGATCCGGGGCCGGCCATATTTTCATGCCGAAATAACGCAGCACGAGGGTTTCGGTTGGCCATGATCGGCAGAAGTCCGGGCTGGAACCATACAGAACAATGATTAACGAGGGGACTTTGCGTAAATTCCGCGTCTAAAAAGCTTTGGAAAGGGTAAAGCGGAAGGAACGCGGCTCCAGAGGATGAAAGTGAAGATCGGCAACTCCGCCGGCCGGCTCTCCTGGCAACCGGTCAATGTAGTAATATTCCGCGGCATTATCCTTTGAATCGAGAACATTGATGATTTCGAGCTGTGCCTTGATTCCCTGGCCGAAATCATAGCCCAGGTTCATGTTCCATTCCTTGTCGCCGCTGGTGATGATGGCATTGTCCGGCGTCAAGGGGTGCTGGCCGAGATAGCGGAACTCCACCGCACCGAACCACGGCCCCAGATTGCGTATATAAACTCCGAGATTGCCGATGATGGCTGGTGCATCCGGAATGTACCGGCCGACATGCCCGCTGCCGTCATCGTAAGGCATGGAGAAGCGCGCGTGCGTCAGCGCAATGCTGCCGTAGAATTCAAGCCAGTCGAAGGGCGTATAGCTGGGATTGATTTCGATGCCCGTACGCTGACTGGGGGGGCCGGCGGATGTCTGTCCGACATCGGGGTTGTAAGTCAGCTCGGAATTGAACGTCATGTGAAACACCGTCGCGGTGATGTGCAGCGACTGGGTCGGTGACGCTCTTATCCCGATCTCTTCTCCTTCGCTTGATGTGAGGAATGCTCCACCGGTGGCGATGCCCCGCACGTCGTTGCTGTGGAAGCCGCGTCCGGCACTGACGTAGAGCTCATAATCATCGAAGGGTGCGACGACAATGCTGCCCTTTGGCTGAAAGACTGTTTGACTGGCGGTTGCGGCGTTGGTGCCGCGGTCGGAGGCGGTGAAGTAGTCCTCGCGAACGCCAATCACCGTCCGGAGCCATTCCGTCCAGTAATTGGTGAGCTGAGAATATGCTCCGATGCTTCCTTCTCCGACCGTGTCATCTTCCAGAGGCGACAGCGGCACCCGATCTTCCGTATGAAGACGGTACACATGGATATCGTCGTAGCGACCCTGCGTCCCGGCGAGAATTTCCGCGTTGGCGCCAAACAGCATCGGATATTGTGCATAGTTTATGCCGCCCCCGAAAAAGGTGCGGATATCGTTCTGTGCTTCCTGGTCACCGTGAACCGGATCCATGATGAAGTGGCTGAAATCGTTCCACAGCGTCAGATTGCTGTTGACGAGATAGGCATTGGCATCGAGATGCCAATCGAGCGTGCCGTGGGAATAGACCCCGGAAAGACTCATTCGTTGTGTCTGGCCGGCATCGCTTGGATCGAGCGATCCAAAACGGCCGATGGGAGCGAGATTCAAACTCGCCATATACGCCGGATCGGTGGCGCGTTCCGGCTGATCTGTCGTCGCATTCCACAGACCGCGATAATACATCGCGGTGAGCGAGTATCCTTCGTGCGCCTCGCCCTGGCTGTAGCGCAGCACACCGTTCACCTTGCGATAATTGTCGGGATGGGTCCATGGCCCGTCATAATGGACAAGTTCCAGGGCGCCGAGCACGTGGCCTCCCGCGACGTCGCGCGTACCCGCGCCAAACAAACGCTCGTAATTGAAACTGCCACCGCTGGCGGATATCTGGTCCGGAACCTCGTCTGCATACTGAAGGTGAACGCTGGCGACCGAAGAAAAATCACCCTCTTCGGCGAAGTAGGGCCCTTTTGTGTAGTCCAGGCCCGCTGAAAGCTCGGGGATGAAAAAATTCAGATCCGCGTAGCCTTGCCCATGCGCATGCGTACGCAGGTTCACGGGAATGCTGTCGATGAAAGTTGCGATATCGGTGCCGTGGTCGAGATTGAAGCCACGC
The DNA here is from genome assembly GCA_963747255.1 of uncultured Alphaproteobacteria bacterium. Lineage (GTDB taxonomy): Bacteria > Pseudomonadota > Alphaproteobacteria > Micropepsales > Micropepsaceae > CAIYRG01. The sequence goes on along the minus strand of CAVVEG010000003.1, from coordinate 199,502 downwards.
AGCAGATACTGGTTGGCTTTGCCCTCACCGCTATGGATGGTTACGGTCAGGCCCGGAACAGTTTCAAGCAGCTGGCCGGGGCGCAAAGCCGGGAGCTGCTGCAGCTCCTGCGGAAGCACGATTCCCTGGCTGGAGGTTTGAGCGACACCGAGCAATTCCGTTCGGGTACCGGTGACGAGTATCTGCTCGGGAACCTGATCGGATTCTGCCACAGAGGGTGGCGTTTCAGTGGGTGCCGTAGCAGGTGTTTCCGCAGGAGCGTTGTCAGTCGCAGTTGCCGTAGCGGCTTCGGCAGCATTTGCGTTCGACGCCAGAACCAAACAGGCGAGCGCAGTACATGATGAACACACCAATGCTGTACGGAGTTGCCGCCTCCGTTTGCGCATCCCCCCCACGCGAAAATCCCCCCCTTGAAGATCTGAGACCTCGACGCCGGCCTGCAATGCCCGCGGCTCTGACGAGGCCCCCCTATGTTGCACCTGAAACTGACGAAAAGCTGCCACCAACCTGAAAGCTGTCTGTAGGTGACTTGTTCAAGGCGAACACCCCACCAGGCGGCCAGAGGTTGCTTCCGACCAATACTCAGAAATCCTTCGCTTCGCCGCATTGATCTGGGTCATGGGCTCAGTTCGCAAGGTTCATTCTTGCACCCGCGATCTGGAAGCGCGGGCGAGATCGCGTCCCGAATCCGACCATGCAACGACCATCGCCGAGGCAAAGGCAAAGAGCGAGGCCTGAGCCGGACCGAGCGCGTCAAACCGCCTCACCGCCCAGCGCTCAATCGGTTGACTCCCGCACGGGATCGCCTGAAAACGCGCAGCCATGACGCAGGAGGAAAAATGGAAGCGCCTCATTTATTGATTCACGACCGCAAGGACACGGTCGGGGTGGTTGTGGTGGAAGGACTGAAGGCCGGGACCGATATGCTGGCCGTGGTAACCGCCGATAATTCGGCCTTCCATCTGCAGGCCAGGATGGACGTCCCGATCGGTCACAAGATCGCGCTCACCGATATCAGAAAAGGTGACACCGTCTGGAAATATGGCCAGGACATCGGCGTGGCGGTGGCTGATATTGCGAAGGGCGAGCACGTTCACGTCCACAATCTGAAAACAAAGAGGTGGTAAGCGATGGCCCGGAATGAATCCGTAATCGGAAGTTTTCATGGCTGGCGCCGCAAGAATGACCGGGTCGGCGTCCGCAACCATGTGGTGATTCTGCCGCTGGACGATCTGTCAAATGCCGCCTGCGAAGCGGTCGCCAACAATATCAGGGGGACCATTGCCATACCTCACGCCTATGGCCGGCTCCAATTCGGCGAAGACCTGGAGCTTTTTTTCCGGACCCTGATCGGCACCGGCTCGAATCCCAATGTCGCCGCTGTGGTCGTCATCGGAATCGAGGACGGCTGGACAAAGCGCGTGGTGGAAGGAATTGCGAAAACCGGGAAGCCCGTGGAAGGATTTCGGGATCGAGGGCACGGGCGATATCATGACCATCGCCAGGGCCTCGCGCACCGCCAAGGAATTTGTCCAATGGGCATCCGAAGCCCCACGCGAGGAGTGTGATCTGTCCGAGTTGTGGATTTCCGCGAAATGCGGCGAGAGCGACACCACCACCGGGCTCGCATCCTGTCCGGCCGTCGGCAGCATGTACGACAAGCTGATCCCGAAAGGCGTTTATGGCGTGTTCGGGGAAACCACCGAGATCACCGGCGCCGAGCATCTTGCAAAGGCCCGCGCCGCGAGCCCGGAAATCGGTGAAAAATGGTATCGGGTCTGGAAGGCTTATCAGGACGAAGTCATCGAGCCCTACAAGACCAATGATCTTTCGGAATCACAACCGACAAAAGGCAATATCGCGGGCGGATTGACGACGATCGAAGAGAAGGCGCTCGGAAACCTCGAGAAGATCGGCCGCGAATGCCGCTACATTGATGTGCTCGCGCCCGCCGAGGAGCCCGCCAAAGGCCCGGGGTTGTATTTCATGGATACGTCGTCGGCGGCGGCTGAATGCGTGACGCTTATGGCGGCGGCCGGTTACGTGGTGCACTGTTTCCCGACAGGGCAGGGGAACATCATCGGAAATCCGATACTGCCTGTAATCAAGATCACGGGGAATCCGAAAACCGTCCGAACCATGTCCGAGCATATCGATGTGGATGTATCCGGGATCATCCGCCGCGAAATCACGATTCCCGAGGCGGGCGACCGGCTGATCGAGATGATCCGACGGACGGCAAATGGGAGATTGACCGCGGCGGAAGCTCTCGGGCATCGCGAGTATGTTCTGACGAAACTGTACCGCAGCGCCTGAGGTGCCGATCGTCCCCTTCGCGGAAGCGGTTGATGTGGCAGCGGCGGCGTTGCGCCGCTGCCACACCGGCGAAGCCAATGCCGCCCTGGTGGCGAATGCATTGGTGACAGCCGAAGCGGAAGGGCTGGTCAGCCACGGTTTGCTCAGGCTGCCGATTTACGCCGCGCAGACACGGGTTGGAAAAATTGACGGTTTCGCCGAACCCTCCGTGTCCAATCCACGGCCGGCGCTGCTCTGGATCGATGCAAAGAACGGCTTCGCATATCCTGCGCTGCAGAAAGCCGTGGAGAGTCTGCCTGCGCTCGCACGCTCCCAGGGTATCGCAGCGGCCGCGATAAGACGTTCTCATCACTGTGGCGTTGCCGGCCATCAGGTGCGGGGTCTGGCCGAGCAGGGAATGGTCGGTTTGCTATTCGCAAATGCGCCAGCGGCCATGGCGCCCTGGGGAGGCAACCGCGCCGTCTTCGGCACCGATCCGATTGCGTTCGCCTGTCCGTTGCCGAATCGGGAGCCGATCATTGTTGACATGTCGCTGTCGAAAGTTGCGCGCGGGCAGATTTTGGCGGCCGCCCGAAAGGGCGAAGCAATTCCGGAAGGGTGGGCACTCGATGCAGAGGGCAAAGCAACCACCGATCCTGAGGCGGCTTTGGCGGGCACCATGGTTCCTCTGGGAGATGCAAAGGGAACCGCACTTGCTCTGATGGTGGAATTACTGGCGGCGGGATTGAGCGGCGCCTTCTACGCGTATGAGGCGTCTTCCTTTCTGGATGCAGAGGGGCCGCCCCCCGGAACCGGACAGCTCATTATCGCAATTGACGCGGCGGCATTTGGAGACGCGGCGAACCGGTTTGCGGCTCTTGCGCATGCCATTGAAGAACAGCCCGGCGTGCGTCTGCCGGGCGTCAGGCGGGCAGAGGCGCTGAAGCGAGCAAGAATTGAGGGCGTCAATATCAACGAGCGCCTGTTTGCTGAAATCCGGGCCCTTTAGGCTTCCGGCTGTCCTGCCACCCAGGTCGCGATTACGGTCACGTCCCGGGGATCAAACGCGACAAGATCGGCGCGATATCCGGGTGCGATGCGGCCCAGCCTGTCGCCGAGTCCGAGAAATTCTGCCGGATATTTGGAAGTGAGCGGAAGTACTTTCGGCAGGGTCAATCCGAGCAGATTTGACGCAATTGCGAACGGCGGTGGCCATATCGATTGCGGATCCGGCGAGTGTTCCATCATCGGTCGTGCACCGTCCGTCGCGCATGTAAATTTTGCGGCCCTGGAGAGTGAAGTCCGAATTCCGGCCGCCGACACAGGGCATCGCATCGGTGACCAGCATGGGTGTTCCCGCACCACGCAAGGCAAGGCGCAGCATTGCCGGTGCGACATGAAATCCATCGACGATCAGCCCATACCAGCAGCCCGGGGTCTCGAGGGCAACGGCGGCAGGACCGGGCTCGCGCGCGCTCATCGGGCGCATCGCGTTGAACAGATGCGTAAAGCCGGTCACGCCTTCATCAAGTGCTGACCTGGTTTCTTCATAGGTTGCCATCGAGTGTCCGAGCGCGACCCGAATACCGTTGGCGACCATCGCCCGCATGAAGCCGTCCGGCAGACATTCAGGCGCAAGGGTGACGAGCGTCGTGGCTTCCGGCAGTCCGGTAATGAGATCCCGGTGCCAGAAATCGGGCGGCCTGATCAGATCCGGATCGTGAACCCCGGGTTTTTCGGGAGAGAGGAACGGCCCTTCGAAATGAATTCCGAGTACGCCTGGCTCGCGGCGCATGGCTTCTTCAACGGCATCGCGGGCATGGCGCATCGTCCGGTCGCTGTCGGTAATCAGAGTCGGGAGCAATGCGGTGGTGCCGAACCGCCTATGTGCCGCAACGATTTTGCCGATTCCTTCGGGAGTGGGATTATCGTTGAAGAGGACATCGCCTCCACCATTGACCTGCACGTCGATGAAGCCAGGCGCGAGCCAGCAACCATCCGGCAATTTCCGGACGCTGAAACCGGGTGGCGCCTCCCGGGGGTCCAATACGGCGACAATCCGGTCATCCTCGATCAGAACAGCGCGGTTCTCCTGCACGGCAGTGCCGTCGAAGACGGCTGCGGCGGCAAGAGCGAATTTTGCCTCCGTCATCGGGTCCGCGTGACCTTCTGAAGGTGGCGCGGATTGTCCGCGTCGATTCCCCGCATTCTGGCCAGTTTCACGGCGGTCACATAGAAGCTCTGTATCATGCAGATCGCGTCCGCTTCGGGTTGGAGCGCAGGAAGGGAGGGCAGCAGTCCGGGGGGATCGTGCGAGACCGTGAACAGGGCGGCGTTCTTGGCCGCCAGCCCCTGCGCCAGTTGCAGCAGCGAATCGGCGGCTTCGTCATCCGGCACGAACATCAGAACGGGAAAATGTTCGGTCACCAGCGCCATCGGTCCGTGCTGGAACTCGGCGCCGCTATAGCCCTCGGCATGCAAATCACAGGTTTCCTTGAGCTTCAGGGCCGATTCCCGCGCGATAGAGAGGGTCGGTCCGCGGCCGATGGTCATCAGACTGGAAGCGGTCGCGAATGTTTCCAGGCATGCGGACCAATCCAGGTTGGTTGCCGCCTGGATCCGCTCCGGCAGCAAATCCAGCGCATGGCGCAGCGGCTCACTGTCCGACCAGTGCGCCACGATCCGCAGCACCGCCGAAAGTGTGGCGACAAAACTTTTGGTAGCCGCAACGCTGAGCTCCGGTCCGGCGCAGAGCGGCAGGACGATTTCGCATTCCCGGGCAAGTGGGCTGTCATTGGCGTTCACCAAAGCAACTGTCAGTGCGCCGGCATCACGGGCGAACCGGGCCTGTTCAATGAGGTCGTCACTGCGGCCAGATTGGGAGATGCAAAGGAACAACTGACCTTTCAATTTGAGCGGGCGCCGGTAAACGGTTGCGATGCTCGGGGCGGCGGGAGCTACCGGGATGCCGAGATGCCGCTCGATCGTGTGTTTGGCGAAAGCGGCTGCATGTGCAGAACTTCCCCGCGCACAGGTGACGACAACGGCCGGTTCTGTCTGACGCAAAAACCGCGTGAGTTCCGCAACGGGACCTGCCAGAACCTCCGTTTGGCGCCGCACCGCCTCGGGAGCTTCGCGGATCTCCAATTCCATGCGGCTTGGCGGCTTCTGTGCCATGTTCATTTGCGCTAGTAACCCGTTCTCTCTTTCTCCTCAACTGGAGGAGAACCAAATCGGCTCGCGCAGGTTCCGTCTGACATGGAAACCGAACGTCCCAGTCCGCGCTATTCGGGCATTGATCAATGGGAACTCTCCGATGTTCTCGACGCAATGGTCGAAGGCCAGTTCGCGGCGGTCGCGGCTGTTCGCGCCGCGCGGCGAACGATCGAAGACGCGGTGCACGCAATGGAGCTGCGGCTGGCCGAAGGCGGCCGGTTGATCTATGCCGGTGCAGGAACGTCCGGGCGGCTTGCGGTGCAGGACGGGGCGGAATTGATGCCGACATTCAGTTGGCCGCCCGAGCGTCTGGTCCTGTTGATCGCCGGTGGAGAAGAGGCGCTGCTGCATGCGGTGGAGGGCGCCGAAGACCAGATCGAACACGCGCATGACGAAATTGCCCGTCATGGTGTTGCGGCCGAAGATGTGCTGATTGCTGCGGCGGCAAGCGGGACCACCCCGTTTACGCTCGCCTGTCTTCGGTCGGCCAAAGCCGCGGGGGCGCTGACGGTCGGTATTGCCAACAATCCGGGAACGCCGCTACTGAACGAAGCCGACCATCCCATATTGCTCGACACGGGAGCGGAACCAATCGCAGGTTCGACGCGGATGAAGGCCGGAACGGCGCAGCGTATAGCCATGAACCTTCTCTCGTCGATTCTCGATGATCCGCATGGGCCGCGTCTATGAGGGATTGATGGTTGACGTTCAGGCGAGCAACAAGAAGCTGGAAAAGCGCAGCGAGGAAATGCTCCGGCATCTGACCGGACGCAGCGGCGAGGAAGCGCGCGCAGCGTTGATCAACGCCGAGGGCAGCGTGAAACTCGCGGTTCTGCTGCTGCATGGATGCCGGCCGGAAGAGGCGAAAATGCTGCTCGACCGGAACAACGGCCGACTCCGGACCGCGCTTGCCGAATTGCGGGCAAGCCGCCAGGCGCCCGAATAGCCGGCAAGGCTCGTCGCCTCCGTGAGCCAGCCGCGGTTCGCCTTTTATCCCGCTTGTTCAATCCCCATATGGTAATCGGAAATCACCATGAAAGCGGAACTATGGCCGACGCCACGACCCTTGAACGCGGGCAGACGCAAACCATTGCGATTCCCGAACTGAAGCCGGTATCAGCGGTGCACAAACCGCCGCAGGGGCATTGGGTGGGCGATGGCTTTCCCGTTCGCACAATTTTCTCCTACGACAATGCTGAGCCGGTCAGTCCGTTTCTGCTGATGGACTATGCCGGTCCATATCAATTTCCGCCTGCAGAAAAGCGTCGGGGTGTGGGCGAACATCCCCACCGCGGTTTTGAGACCGTGACCATCGTTTATAGCGGCGAGGTCGATCATCGCGATTCCGGCGGTGGAGGCGGCAGGATAGGCCCGGGAGACGTGCAGTGGATGACCGCAGGATCGGGCGTCGTGCACGAAGAAATGCATTCCCCGGAATACACAAGACATGGCGGCGCATTCGAAGCGATCCAGCTTTGGGTGAATTTGCCCAAACACCTGAAGATGACCGCGCCGCGTTATCAGACGCTGCTCGCGGCGGACTTTCCGGAAGTCGCGCTGGCCCAGGAAGCGGGTTCGGTGCGAGTGATCGCCGGCGAATTCGATGGTGTCAAAGGCCCGGCACAAACTTTCACTCCGGTCGGACTGTGGGAAATCCGGCTGAAGGGCGGGCGCGGAACAACGCTACCGGTCCCGGCCGGGCACAATGTCTCGCTTTTTGTCATCCGGGGAGACGTAATGGTCAATGGCCGCATGGAAGTAAAACACGCTGAGTTCGTTCAGTTCGGCGGCTCGGGTGAAGCGTTCTCGCTGGATGCGAAAGCCGATGCCCTGGTGCTGGTGCTCAGCGGCGAGCCGATCCGGGAACCGCTCTTTGGTTACGGTCCCTTCGTGATGAATACGGAGGGCGAAATTCGCACCGCCATCGATGATTACCGCAGCGGGCGCATGGGGCACCTGCGGTAGCGCTTACCAAGCCGGGTTGCGTCGAATTCTGCTCTAATGCGTCAGCGGTTCGAGGCCTGCCGCTTTGAATATCGCGGTGCCCTGAGGACTGACCATTGCCTTGATGAAGGCGCGAGCCGCATCGGGATTGGCGGCGCCCACCGGCACGGCGCCGGCGTAATTTGTCGGCAGCTGAATAGCATCGGGTAGTGCGCCCGCGATTTTTACGCCCTTGTTGGGCGCAAGTTCGGCGATGAAGCTGATGCCGATTTCCGCGTCACCTTTGGCCACTGCGTCGGCCACTTCCGACCCCTGATTGCGATAGACGGTTTTCGCCTTCATGCGATCGGCGATTCCCATTTTTGCAAGCAACCCTTCGAAATAGGTGCCCGACGCACCGCCCGCCCTGGGATTGACATAGGAGACCGAGCGGGCGGCGAGCAACGCGGCCTTGAAGGCGTCCGGAGAGGAGAGGTCAGGCGGCTTGCCACCGGGTTTGACGGCGACACCGATAAGGGCGCGAACAAGCTCGGTGCGGCTTCCTTCGACGATTTGCTTGTCCTTCTGCAAACCGTTCATCGCGGGCGCAGTGACGACAAGCACATCGGCTTTCTCACCGGCTTTGAGCCGATTCAGCAGCGCGCCGGTTGTGTCCGAGATATAATCAAGTCTGTTGCCGCTCGCTTTCGCAAATCCGGCGCCGATCTTTTCCACTGTCTCCGTCATGGCGCCGCCGACAAAGACCTTAAGGTCGGCAGCATTCGCCGCACGCAACGCGAACAGCAGCGAGGCGGCGATCGCAATCGCTAATACCGGCTTTTTGAACATGGCGCTCCTCGCAGCAGCAATGAATCCGCTGGCTTGCAGCGGCGAAATTAGCATGGACGGCATGGTCGCGGCCACAGCGCATCAGCCGTCAGGCTACTCCAATTTGATCGAGAGCTCCGTACCGCGCTTGATCGGCAGCGACATCGAGCGGAAACCGTTTGCGGGGTCTCGTATATAAGCGAGATAGTCGGCTTCGCCATTGTCGTTTATGGCGATCCCTCCCTGTCGCAATTGGGGCGCGAGCATTCCGATAACCTGACGCGACAAAGACGGCTGTTCGCCACTGGGCCAGCCATCGATCAGAACGAAGTCGGCTTCCCCGCCAACATTGCGCAATGTCTCTCTCGCGTCGCCCTCCCGAAGGTCGACATATGCGGACAATCCCGCATCAGCGATATTGCGCCGCGCGATGGCAAGCTTTTCCGGGACGAGTTCCGTCCCGATCACACAACCTCCGCCGTTGTCACGAATTGCAGCGGCAAGGTAGATTGTCGACACCCCAAATGAGGTTGCGAATTCAGCGACGCGCCTGGCTCCGATTGCGCGGCACAGGAAATAGATCAGATCGCCCTGTTCAGGATCGATAGAGAAGCCGTAATCGCGATACGCGAAGGGATCGAGCCGCGCCGTGGTGTTGCCGCGCGGGACGCCTTCGCCGGGGCGGCCCGGTTTCGCCCGCAATCGCGCCAGAACGGAGTTCACGACGGGATCCGTGATCGGATGAGTGGTTTCGATCATTTCGTACCTGCTTTCGTGCCGGCAACCCCGCGAGTTGAGCTGTGCGGCTCCGTTCCGGGCAGAGTATGGTCTCCGCGCGCGTTAACCAACCCGCAAAATATGGCTTGAGATCGGCTTTCCGCGTGTTTGATTCAATCTCTCGAAAGGGAGAAGGCGATGTTTGAGACAGACGCCGAACGAGCGCTGGAATGCCGTAACAGAGCTGAGGATATCCGCAAAACCGCCCAGGCGGTGAGGAATGATGCCGAAAGACGCGAAGCTCTCCCGGAGCTTGCCAGCGAATTCACGTCCCTCGCCGACGATATTGAAGGCAGGCAAAAACCGGAACGAGCGGCGTCGAACATCGTACCCTTTCCGAAAATGGCGGAGAGACGATTCAGCGACCGGCGCCGGGTTTTTGAAAGCGGCAAGATCATATCCGACGATGCCGGTGCGGGTGTTGACTGCGCGGTGCGCAACATTTCCGGAACGGGCGCGCTGATCACGGTCTTGAGCGCCGCAACGGTGCCCGGGGAATTTGAGCTGCTTTGCGACAGCCACATGCACCGCTGCACGGTGGTTTGGCGAACGACGCATGGCATGGGGGTGAAGTTCGAGAGTCAGCCAATGTCGTAATCGCGACGGGCGCGCCGGACCGTCACCTTTCAAAGGTACACGCTGAGGGTGTAGCATGACGCACCAGGTCTGGCGGGTACCATAAGGGAGGAAAGCGTGACGCAACCGCGGAAATTCCTTTTGCTGGCGACATTGGCAACAGCAGCCGTAACGCCGGGCTTGGGACAGCCCGTGCCTGCCGAAGGGGGAACGTCCAGAGCCGTGTCGATGCCGGATTTCTCGGGCATCTGGCTGCATACGCTGCCGGGATTCGAACCGCTGCCATCCGGTCCAACGGCGCTGGTCAACCGGTCGCGCCGCGCAAACGGCACCGGCGACATTCTGAAACTTAACGGCGATTACACCAATCCGATCCTGAAACCGCAATCGGCCTCCGTCGTGAAAAAGCACGCCGAACTCGGATTAAAGGGCATCGGCGATCCCAACCCGCGCAACCAGTGTTGGCCCGAAGGCGTACCTTTCGTCCTGACGAATGGTCCGACGCAGATTGTGCAACAGGCGGATAACGTCACCATCCTTTATGCCTATGACCATCAGGTGCGGCATGTGCGGATGAATCAAACCCATCCGGCAAATTTGACGCCGAGCTGGTACGGCGACTCGGTGGGCCATTACGAGGGCGACACTCTGGTAATCGACACCGTCGGCCTGAAAATCGGGCCTTATTCCATGGTCGATTGGTATGGTACGCCGCACACCGCGGCTCTGCATGTGATCGAGCGCTACCGGATGCTTGATCCTGACGCCGCGAAAGAGGGATTCGAACGGGACGCGAGACAACATAACGTTGCCGACGGGATGAGGAATACAAACTCGCGCGGCAAGTACCTGCAGCTGCGGTTCACGGTCGAGGACAAGAATGTCTTCACAACGCCGTGGACAGCGACCATGACTTACGGGAGCGGCGGAAGCGATCCCGCCGACTGGACAGAACAGGATTGCGCGGAAAACATCCAATGGTACTCGGGCAAGGACGCCGATGTACCGCGGGCGATCAAGGCGGATTTCTGACCGGCGGGAAAGTCCCGTGGGACTTTCCCGCTCGATCATTCGCGTTCAGCGTATCTGTACTTTGACCAGCTTTGATGGCGGACGGTAGGCCGGGATCCACACGGTCGGATGTGCTGCGCCAACTTCCACTTTGAAATCGCGAATCTCGTAATTCGACGGCGTCATGTACTCGACGGATTTTCCGGTCACCGTATCAATCCGGTAAATGCGGCTGCTGGAAAAATCGTTGGTCCAGACGATATGGTTCTTGTCGTCCACGCTTGCGGAATAGGGTTCCGCATAGGGTGCTGTATAAGGTTTGACGCCTTCGATCAGCGGATATTCTTTCAGCTGCTGTTTCTCAGGATCGAACATCACCACCTGACCGGCAAAGAATTCGGCCGCCCAAAGTCTGTTCTGCGCATCGATCTGGCCGCGCCGCGGACCAGACATCGGAGTCGGTACGGGATAGTCCTTATATTCGACGGTGGCAGGATCGAAGAAACCGATCTTGCCTTCGCGCCAGATATACAGATCGGTGCGACCCTTTGAATCCGTATCGATATCATAGATGCCGGCGTTCTTCGGGATTGGATAAATCGTGCGATTCACCCTTTCGCTCGAAGTGTCGAGCTTCACCAACTGGCCGTTCACGGGCAGAGTCCAGACATTCCCCTGCGGGTCGAGTCCGAATTGGTCATTGCCTACGGCCCAGCCGTTGAATTGATCGGTTTTGGGATTGTAGCGCACGGTTCCCTTGCGCATGCCGATGATGACATTACCCTGGCGATCGAACTGAAGTTCGTGCGTGCCGCCGCCCGGATTGCCCGGCCGTCCGTCGCCGCCCATGGGGTCGCGGCCGGCGCCGGCAGGAGCCTCAAACTGCATCTCCTTCGCTTCGCCTGTTTTCCGGTCCAGCCGTCCGATCGTGTAGGAGAAATGATCGGTATAATAAGCATACTGATCATTCATGATGACGTCGTGCGGCCAGACATATTGCGGATCGCCACGCAGCATGAACACGTCTCGCGCGCCTCCGCGCGGCAGATCGTATTCGGTTACGACAAGATTGGTGGAGGCCTCGTCGGTCGGACGTGGCCGTGGCTTGAACGGAATCTTGTCCGATGAACCCGGGCCGCGGATCTTCGTCAGGTAATCGGCCAGAGGTTCGATCATGTTTTTCTGGCTGAATGCGTAGGTGCCTGGCGTATCTTCATCCGCGGCGCGCCCGGACATCATGCGGATCACCTTGACCCAGCCATCATGCGTGCGCGGGATCTGCAGCGCCCATTGCAGCGTGTGGCAATTGCTGCATTGGGAGAACAGCACCTTTTCCTTGTCTGTGCCGGGGAGGCCCGCGATGATTTCGGAAGCGGTCGCGTCCTCATAGGCGACAGGCTTCGCCTTCAGTTTGAAATCAATTCTGGCGGATTTCCCGGCGGCGATCGCGACATTGTCCCTGTTCGCGTGCTCGTAATCGGGAAGCTCGATTTTCACGGTGTATCCGCCCGGCTTCACATCGGACCAGGTGGGGAAGGAATATTCGCCGGCCTTGTTGGTATAGACGGCTACGGTGATGTTGCTGTTGTTGAGATGGGCCTTCACGGGGACGCCGGCGAGCGCTTCGCCATCTGTGGATGTCACCTTGCCGTTCAGAAGCGTCGCTTCCTGCGCCGAGGAAATCTGTGCTGGAGCGGATGCTGCCGCTGCTGCGATGAGGGCTGCAAAAGCCGGACGAATAGTGCGCTTTGCCGAAATCGGCATGACTGGTCCCTTTCCCGTTTGACCGGTGCGCATGATACTCTTGTCGATACGCGGAAAACAGGGCCGTTTGAACCAAACTTTGGCGGCGTGGGTTCGCAACCTCTGTTAGAATATGATGCAGGCTCGAGTGAAGATCGGCTGGTCACGCTGACGGCGGTGCAGAACCGCGGAGACGCTGGAGGAATCATATGATCGTGGACTTAAACGTTAATGGGGTCCGGCATTCGGTCGATGTCGCGCCTGAAACGCCGCTCCTCTGGGTAATCCGTGACCAACTTGGCCTGACGGGGACCAAATTCAGTTGCGGCATAGCCCAGTGTGGCGCCTGCACTTTGCATATTGAGGGGCGTCCCATCCGTTCCTGCAGCGTTCCGGTGTCCGCTGCAGTCGGCAAGGCCGTAACGACCATTGAAGGTCTGTCGGCGGACGGGGCTCACCCCGTGCAGCTTGCCTGGATGGAACTCGACGTGCCGCAGTGCGGGTACTGCCAGTCGGGCATGATCATGAGTGTTGTGGCGCTGCTGAAGAAACACCCAAATCCGACGGATGCGGAGATTGACGCCGAGGTCACCAATGCCTGCCGTTGCAGCACCTATCACCGGATCCGTCAGGCGATCCGGTTGACGGCCGCGAAAATTTCGGCGGGCGGGAGGACATTATGAGCAAGAGCGAACTGACGATGCCGAACCTTTCCCGGCGCGATATCCTCGCCACGGCCGCAGCTGCAACCGGCGCGCTGGTTATCGGTTTCTGGGTGCCTCAGCGGGCGAGTGCGCAAATCATTCATCCGGAAGGCGCCGCATGGGCCGTCGAACCGGTGACTGAGGAAGTCAACGCCTGGGTTGTCGTTGAGCCCGACGATACGGTGACCGTCCGCATCGCCCAGACGGAGCTGGGCCAGGGCGTCTGGACATCGAACGCGATGATCGTGTCCGAGGAGCTGCAATGCGATTGGAGCAAGGTCCGGCCGCAATACGCATCCGCTAACCGCGATGCCAGAGAAATGGCGCCAGCGTGGACACTGAACGTGATGGGCCACGGCGCAACCGACCCGGCCGGCGGCGGAGAGCCCGAGTTCGGCAACCGTGACCGGACCGGGGTGAGCGGAATCCCGGACACCCTGTATCGCCGCATGCGTACGAACGCCGCCGCGTCCGTGAAGGACGGCCGCTATTATCTACAACTTGCCGGCGCGGAAGCGCGGGAGCGTTTGTTGCTTGCGGCCGCCAAACTCTGGGGTGTTCCGGTCGAAGAGCTGACTTCCGCCAACAGCGTCATCACCCACCGCCCGACGGGGCGTACCACCACCTATGGCAAGGTTGCCCCACTGGCTGCGCAGACGCCTCATCCCCATCCTGAGCGGATTCGGATCAAGCCGCCATCGGAATGGACCCTGATGGGCACGGAACAAAAGAACCTCGATGTTCCCCTGAAAGTTACCGGCAAGACTGTCTATGGCATCGACGTTTACCTGCCGGGCATGAAGTGGGCAGCGGTGAAATCCTGTCCGGTCTATGGCGGGAAAGTGAAACGCTACGATTTCGAGCAAATCCGGAACGAACCTGGCGTCATCTCGGCAATCCAATTTCCGATTCCCGAGCCCAGACTGATCCGTGGCCGGATTTTCGGCGGCGGAGTCGCCGTTCTTGCCGACAGCTGGTACCAGGCCAGGACAGCGATCGAAAAGATGCCGATCGAATGGGATATTCCGCCCGAATACGCCGCACGAAACACCGCCGGCATACGGGCCAGTCTGATGGAATCCCTGAATGAGCCCGGCAAAGCCGGCGTCAATATCGGCGACTGCGACGGTGCTTTTGGAGCCGCTGCAAAAATCGTCGATGCGACATATTCGGTGCCCTATCTCCCGCGTGCCCGGATGGAGCCCGGAAACGCCACGGTGCTTGTCACCGACAAGCGTGTCGATGTCTGGATCGGCGACCAGAGCCCGCAGGAGACACGCTATTCGGCGTCCCAGATCACGGGTATTCCGGAGACGAATGTCTATATCCACCTATGCCATCTCGGCGGGGGGTATGGGCGCAACGGCAACGGCCCGCAAGCCGAACAGGCGATTTACATCGCCAACCAGAACCGCGGCACGCCCATCCACCTGCTGTGGACGCGTGAGGAAGACTTCATCAATACGACTTATCGCTCGATTGGCGTTGCGCGGTTGCGCGCCGCCCTTGATAATGACGGCTGGCCGATTGCGATTGAAGCCAGAACAGCCACCGATGCGGAAGCGCCGGGCGCGAATGCCGGGTTCGACCTGGCACCGCGTTATTTTGCGCCCAATTACCGCTTCTCGATGCACAGCGCGCGCTTCCACATTCCCGTGGGCACGCGGCGTGGGGTCGGTGCGCCGGCCCAGCATTTTTATCGCGAAAGTTTCATGGATGAACTGGCCCATGCCGCCGGCAAGGATCCGTATCTCTATCGCCGCGAGCTGATCTCGCGCACAAACCTTCCCTACAAGGCCGACATGATCAAGGCGCTCGATATGGCCGCCGGGATGTCGGGCTGGGGCACGCCGCTGCCGGCAGGAACAGCCCGGGCGATCGCGCTCGAAGAACGGGGAGGCGAGGCCGGCCACCATGCGACGATCAGCGCCATGGTTCATACGGTTTCGATCAGCAGGCAAGGCCAGGTGCGGCTGGAACGCGTCGATGTCGCACACGATGAGGGCTTCGGGCTGGTTAATCCGCTCACGGTCAAGAAGCAGATCGAAGGTCAGATCGTGTGGTTCTACAATGATGCGATGTATCAGGAGTGCAACGTCGCGGATGGCCGGATTGCCGAAAACAACTTCGACAGTTTTCTGCTGTCACGCCTCAGGGAGGATCCGCCGCAAATCAACATACGGTTCTTCAAGACCGGACATTGGCTCGACGGCATGGCACACGACCGTGGCACATCAATCCAGTCCGCTATTGCCGACGCCGTCTTTCAGATCACCGGAAAGCGCTATCGGGACCTGCCTCTCCGCAATCACGACCTGACCTGGAGTTAGGACAGCCGTCACAACAAGTAAATCGGATTGGAGCTGGACGGCCCATGTGGTGATGTAACTCGGGGCGGCGGGATTCCTGAGATGGCGCTGCGACAGTATGTTGGCCGGCATGATCAACAGGCAAGCAATTCGGCAAAGATGGGCGTCCGTCGGCTCGAAACTCGACGAGCGCGGACGGCGGGTGTTTGCAGCCGGGGAGGTCCGCGCGGCAGGCTGGGGCGGTCTGGAGGCGGTCTCTGAGATCACGGGGCTCGCGCGCTCGACCATCGGCCGGGGACGGAACGACCTCGACGCCGCACCCCTGCCGAAAGGCCGGGTGCGCCGCAAGGGTGGAGGCCGGCGGCATCTTTCGAGCCAGGACGCGACGCTGATCGCTGATCTGCGCAGCGTCATCGAGCCGGCCACGCTCGGCGATCCCATACGGCCGCTGTTGTGGGTGTCGAAGAGCCGCGACAAGGTGGCGGACGCGTTGCAGAAACAGGGCCACGAGATCAGCGCCAGCACCGTGAAGAGACTGTTGCCGACGCTCGGCTACAGCCGGCAGTCGAACCGCAAAGCCGACGAGGGCTCGAAGCATCCCGACCGCAATGCGCAATTCGAGCACATCAACGCCAGGGTGATGGCCGCACAGGCTGCGGGGCAGCCCGTCATCTCGGTCGACACCAAGAAGAAAGAGCTGATCGGCAACTTCAAGAACGGTGGAACCGACTATCGCCCGAAAGGCGATCCGCGGCGCGTGAAGGTGCACGACTTCGAGGACAAGGAACTCGGCAAGGTCGTGCCCTATGGCGTGTATGACATTGGCGCCAACGCAGGCTGGGTGAGTGTGGGGATCACAAGCGACACAGCTCAGTTTGCCGTCGCCTCTATCCGCCGCTGGCTCGACGCGATGGGGCACGAGCGCTACCCAAAAGCCCGCGAGTTGACGATCACGGCCGATGGCGGCGGCTCGAATGGAACGCGGGTCCGGCTGTGGAAGGTCGAGTTGCAAAAGCTCGCCGACGAGACGGGCCTCGTGCTCCACGTCCATCACTATCCGCCCGGCACGTCGAAGTGGAACAAGATCGAGCACCGCCTGTTCTGCCACATCACCCAGACCTGGCGCGGGAGACCACTCGTCGACCGCATGGCCGTGGTCGAGCTGATTGCTGCAACGACGACCAAAGCCGGCCTGAAAGTCGAGAGCGCGTTCGATACAGCGACCTACGAAAAGGAAATCAAAGTCAGCGATGCCGAGATGAAGACGCTCGACATCCAGGGCGACGCATTCCATCCCGAATGGAACTACACCATCCGCCCGCGATCAGTCGCTAATCGGAGTGGTTAATTTGGTGGGTGTCCTTAGTCTCTCCGCTTCCCTGTTTGCGCTTCGACTGCCTTTCATCGGCCGCCCGCCGGTCATTGTCTGGCGGCAAAGGCCATTCCAATCAGGGAGGAACCGCCGAAAACAAAGTCAATGCCGATGATCAGGCCAAGTGCCCAGAGGGCTGCAACGGGCAGCAGCCAGATGATAATTCCGGCCATTATCAGGTCAATGATCCCATTGAAGAACAGCCAGCCCCATCCGCGCGCGATGTGTCCCCGATGGCTTAAAGCAAAGGCCATCGAGGCAATTCCCTCGATCACGAGATATGCGGCGAGCACCACGGTCAGCGATATGACGCCGCGCAGAGGCCATCCGATCAACAGCAGACCGGCGACGATCGTGACCACGGAGGAGAGCAACGCCCACCAGAATCCCGGCGCCTTTGGCCGGGCAAGCGCGGTGATACCGCCGACGACGCCGCCGATCAGAAAAAGCCAGCCGAGGAAGATCGCGACGGCCAGGCTGGCCAGAACCGGCACAAGCACCGCGCCGATTCCCAACAAAATCAGCACGATGCCCTCGATCAGAAACACCCACCAGTGATCGCGGATATTTTGCGGCAATATCACGCCCTGGGCCCGGTTCGGAACTTCGACCATGCGCACCTCCATTGAGGAAAACGCAACAACGCGCAGGGGACCAACCTCGTCAGCGTCGAGTGCAACGCCACTCTCCCCGGATCGCGCTGAGCGCGCGTCCGGGGCTGCGGCGCATCGGCGGCGACGCGAGTTACTTACGGGCGGATGTAAACGTAGCCCTGTTCTTCCAGTTCAGCGACGCGCACGATACCCGCGGGAACAACACCGACGTCAGGCAGCGGTGTGATCTCGTGGCCTTCCCGCTTTTCCGCGGCGGCTTTGGCATTCCCGCACATGCTGTAAACGATTCCGGGAATCTGTTTCTTTACTTCGACCAGGCGGTCCTTCACCGGCGACGTATCGGAGCGGAAGATCTTGATGCCCGGGCCATAGGCGACGATCTCGACCTGAAACTGTTCGCCGCGGCTGGTATAGAGTTTGTTGGCATTGACGGCATTTCCAAGCGCGAGATTCATTCCTTCCATGTCATCGCGTGAAACCTGGATGACCATTTTGTGCAGCTTGGGTGTGTTCTGCGATGAAGCCGTGTGCATCCCGGCGAGGAACGCCGGAACGGCGAGCGCCACAACGGCGATCAATGCGCGAATGGACTTGAACATTCTCGGATCTCCCGTGAAGAATGACTGCGTGATTTGGTCTGGTCAATCTACACCGCGCGCGTGAAGTTTGCACGCGATTCGCCTTAGGATGGCTATCATGCAAACGCTCAAAATTCTCGCCGCCGTCGCGGTCGTCTCCGTCGCAGTGGTTTCCGCGCAGGCTCAAACAGGCGTGAATCCCTGGCCGATCCCGATCCGCAGACACTTGCTCCCGGTGCGTACAAGGACGTGGTGCTGTATGGGCGCAAGCTGTTTAAGGAGACCTATTCCATCATAGGTCCGGAAGCTGCAGAGAGGGAGATGCGATTCGCCGGCAACAATCTGTCGTGCGAAAGCTGTCATCTGCAAGGCGGGACCCAGCGCTTTGCGATCCCGATGATCGGGGTTTACGGACTTTTCCCGCAATACATCGCCCGTGAAAACGAAGTGCGCACGCTGGAAGAGCGGATCGAAGGCTGCATGGAGCGCAGCATGAACGGCCGCGCCCTGCCGATCGGCGGTAAGGAGATGAAGGCGCTGGTGGCCTATGTCCAGTTCCTCAGCACCGGAATTCCTGTCGGCAAGGCACTGGAGGGGCGCGGTTCGCCGGTTTTGCCACTGCTGTCGCGTGCGGCTGATCCCAGCCATGGGAACATGGTTTATCAGGCGAACTGCGCGGCGTGTCATCAGCCGGATGGACAGGGAAAACGCAACGGTATTCCGGGCGACGCGAAGGGGTTTCTTTATCCACCTTTATGGGGACCTGACAGCTTCAATGACGGCGCTGGCATGCATCGACTGATTGCATCGGCCAGTTTCATCCACGCAAACATGCCGTTCGGCACGCATTACGACGCGCCGGCGCTTTCCGTGGATGATGCCTGGGATGTCGCGGCCTACATCAACAGTCAACCGCGTCCACATCGCGATCATCTCGAAACCGATTATCCCAACCGCGCGCTCAAACCGGCGGACGCGCCATTTCCGCCGTTTACGGATAAATTTCCGCCTGAGCAGCATGCGTTGGGGCCGTTCCGCCCGATCATGGATGCCCGGGCGGCGGCGCATTGATCGGACTGCAGGATTTCGCAGCGGTCGCATCCGGAGCAGCAGTCGGTTTCTCACTCGGCGTAGTCGGCGGCGGCGGATCCATTCTGGCGGTGCCGCTGCTGCTTTACGTCGTCGGGATAGAAGATGCTCATGTTGCGATCGGCACCAGCGCACTCGCCGTGTCGCTGAATGCTTTGGTGAATCTGATCGGGCATTGGCGTGCGGGCACGGTGCATTGGCCATCTGCGGTTCTGTTCGGCGTTGTCGGGCTGTTTGGCGCTGCCGCGGGGTCCACCCTCGGGAAATCGATTGACGGCAAGCAATTGCTTGCGGTCTTCGCTCTCGTCATGATCGCCGCAGCGGTCGCAATGCTCAGGCCGCAGCCCGCGGGGTTGGCCCGGCCTTTGCCGCTGGATCGGGCGCGCGCAGGGTGGTTGGCGCTGTTTGGCGGCGGCGCGGGATTTGCATCCGGGTTCTTCGGCATTGGCGGTGGGTTTTTGATTGTCCCCGGACTCGTGCTGGCGACCGGGATGCCAATCCTGAACGCGATCGGTTCGTCATTGTTTTCCGTTGCGGTTTTTGGCCTTACGACGGCCTTGAATTACGCGCTTTCGGGCTACATCGCCTGGACTGTTGCCGGGGAATTCATCGCGGGAGGCGCGCTCGGAGGAATTGCAGGGACCAGAGCTGCTGTCCACCTGGCGCAGCAAAAACGGGCGCTGGCCCGGGTATTCGCCGGGATCGTCTTGACCGTAGCAGCGTATATGTTGGTGACGACCGCAATACCTGTGTTTTTCCACTGATCTCGCCCGAGATCTTGTTTTGTTCGGATACAGCCCTAAATCTTGGCATCGGAACGGCGCCATTCTGGGCCGATTTCACTTCCCCGGTCGCCCCGAGGGGGCCGGAAAAGCCGCCACAGGAGGGGCTTTGAGCGTGACTTGCAACATCGCGGTTAAGGGCCAGGCGCAGTGCGTGTCGGCCATTGACATTTTGGCCTTCAACAATCCGCCCGTTCATGTCTTTGAAACTTATTCGAAGGAAGTTTTAGCGAAATCTGGTGCGGAGGCGGTCTGCCATGATTCGGCCTTCGGCTCGACGGCGAAAAGATTGGAGCATCCGCGCCACGAAAGCGTTTTACCTAAGGTACCGTTTCGTTCAGCACAGGTTCACCGCCAGGATGTTACCAATCGAAGCTGAATAGGAGGCCTGTCATGAGACGCGAAGCAGAAATATTCGACGACGACGATGATGATGATGACGAGCCTCTGGAAGATGGCCCCATCTTCGAAGGCGCTCGACTGGCGTACATCAAACCCATTAATCTTGAAGAGGCCCGCGCGATGGGACTCGTGGTCCCTTCGGAAATCAAACTGCCCGCAAATGTGAAATTGTACGCCCTGCATGCGGCGGACGGCACGACCCTGGGCATCACCGATAATTGGGCAGCGGCTTACAGCGCGGCGGTCCAGAACAACTTCGTACCGCTGAGCGTACACTGAGTTTTTTGCCTGATGCGGGCGGCTTCCAGCTTTCAGGCCGCCTGCGCTGCGGTGGGCTCGGTCAGCAGCGCATAGAGCGTAGCCGTCTGGGGTGCCGCCCGTAGTTTTTCGCAGACCGCCTGATTCCGCAACAAACGGGACACCCTCGCCAAGGCCTTCAGGTGATCGGCGCCGGCGTCTTCAGGCGCCAGCAGCATAAAAACAAGATCGACAGGTTGATCATCCATCGCGTCGAAATCGACCGGATGATCGAGTTGCGCAAACAGCCCCGTCATCTTCTGGACACCGGCAATGCGTCCATGAGGAATCGCGATTCCCTGGCCCATGCCGGTCGAGCCGAGTTTTTCGCGCTCCATCAGCGTTTCGAGTATTCGTCGTTCGGGCAGTCGCGTCAGTTGTCCGGCTTTTTGCGCCATTTCCTGAAGGACCTGTTTCTTGTTCGCGGCCTTCAGATGCGCGAGTACCGCATCCGGAGAAAGCAGATCGGCTATTTCCATGTTATCCCGTTATTGTCTGGTTTACGCCGGAAAGGACAGTGACTGTCCGCGATCATGGTGATTTTTCAGCCGCCTTCTGTAACGCCGCACCCGCTTTTCCAGATGTTCAAGCGCAACATCAAAAGCCGTGTACGCATCGGCTGCTGATGCATGCGCATGCATTGATGCGCCAGAGCTCAAATGGACCATGCAGTCGGCTCTGAAACCTGTTGGCTCTTTCATAAACGTCACATTCGCTTGCGCGGGGCCGTCGAAATGTTTGGCAACAGCAGCTGAAAGTCTATTGCGAACTCGCTGGGGCAAAGCATCGCCAATTTCGATCTGCTTTCCTGTAACGCAAATATTCATCATCGGTTTCGGACTTCCCGTTTGAGCTGGGCTCCAATGGCCCATGTCCGAAAAAGGCGCGGACCATAGGTCTGGGCCGAAAAGCTGTCAACCTGACTCGCGGAGCCGGGTCTCACCCCCGGTTCGCCGCGAACGCCGCCGTTCGACGGATGAACGAATACGCAACGCCTCCCGGTATTTTGCGACGGTGCGGCGCGCGATCTCAATTCCATCCGCGCTCAAAATGGTGACGATTCGGTCATCGGACAAGACATCATCGTGCTCGTTGGCGACCAATTCGCGAATACGATCTTTCACGGCCGCGGCGGAATGCGCTTCGCCTCCGTCAACCGCCTGTATCGCCGAAGTGAAGAAATATTTCAGTTCGAATATCCCGCGTGGCGTATCGATGTATTTGTTTGAAGTCACGCGGGAGATTGTCGACTCGTGCATTCCGATCGCATCCGCAACGGTCTTGAGGTTAAGCGGGCGCAGATGGCGAACGCCTTCGTCCAGAAACGCTTCCTGACGACGCACAATTTCGCGAGCGACCTTCAACATTGTCTTCGCCCTCTGATCGAGGCTCTTGGCAAGCCAATTGGCGCTGTTGAGACATTCGGAAAGAAAGGTTCTCTCCTGGCGGTTCAGCGTGGAGCGGGTGATTTCGGTGTAATACACGGAATTGACCAGCACGCGCGGCAACGTGTCCGGATTGAGTTCAATCTGCCAGCCCGTGGCACTGCGGCGAACCTGGATATCCGGAACAATCGCCTCAACCTGCTGCGAGCCGAAGGCAAGGCCGGGCTTGGGATCGAGCGCGCGAATTTCGGCAATCATCTCGACAATCTCGGATATCTCCAGACCACAAAGCGCGGAGAGCGCGGAATGATCGCGGCGCGCCACAAGATCGAGTCTCGTAAGAAGCATCTGCATGGCCGGATCGAGCCGGTCGCGTTCCTTCAATTGCAGTGCAAGACACTCGGAAAGGCTGCGGGCGAAGACGCCACAGGGATCGAATCCCTGCAGGATCGCCAGAACCGCTTCGCACTCGGAGAGCGAAGCACCCAGCCGCTCCGCGATTTCGGCGAGATCGGCGCGCAGATATCCGGCTTCATCCAGACCATCGATCAGCACTTCGGCGATGAACCGGCCGCCCGGGGGCAGGGCGGCAAGAGCGATCTGCCCTTCGAGGTGGGTGCGCAGCGATATCTCGGCCGCCGGAAAATGCTGCAGGTCGTTGCCACCCGGCGATTTGGACGAGCGTCCAGGGGACATTCCGGCGGAAAGCAACGGTCCATCGGGTGCAGTCTCTCGCATTTCATCTTGGTACGGACTATCATCCGGATGGAATTCCGCTACCGCGCCGAATCCGTCCAATAGTGCCCGATCGACCCCCGGCTCCCCCGAAGGAACCGTTTCCGATTCCGGAGGCGCGCCCTGGACTTCATCATTTGCCCCCCCGTTGTCGCGCTCCAGCAGCGGATTCTTCTCGAGTTCGGCTTCAACGAAGGCGGTGAGCTCGAGATTTGAGTACTGCAGCAGCTTGATGGACTGCTGCAGCAGCGGGGTCATCACGAGGGATTGACCCTGTTTGAGCTCGAGCCTTTGTGTCAGCACCATTCCGCAACCACGCTACATCGAGAACCGTTCGCCGAGGTAAACCCGGCGCACGTCCTTGTCGCCGACGATGTCGGCTGGAGTGCCCTCCATCAGAACCTGACCGTCATGCACGATGTAGGCGCGGTCGATGATATCGAGGGCTTCACGGACATTGTGGTCGGTGATGAGTACCCCGATTCCGCGATCCTTGAGGTGGCGCACGAGATCACGGATATCGCTGATCGCAATTGGATCGATTCCGGCAAAGGGTTCGTCCAACAGGATATAGGAGGGGTGGGTCGCGAGCGCGCGGGCGATTTCGACGCGGCGCCGCTCACCGCCGGAAAGGCTGATCGCTGGAGTGTGGGCCACATGGGTAATCGAAAACTCCGCAAGCAGGCTGTCCACAAGCGTGGCGCAATGCGCGGTGTCGGGCTCGACCAGTTCGGCTGCCGCGCGAATATTCTCTTCAGCAGTCATGCCACGGAAAATCGAGGATTCCTGCGGCAGATATCCGATGCCGAGCCGCGCGCGCCGGTACATGGGAAAGCGGCTAATGTCATGTCCGTCCAACGTGATCTTGCCGTAATCGGCACGCATTAAACCCGTAATGATGTAAAAAATGGTTGTCTTCCCGGCTCCGTTCGGTCCGAGAAGGCCAACCACTTCTCCGCGCCGCAGGTGAAGGCTGACTCCGCGAACGACCGGGCGCTTCTTGAAGCTTTTTCCGATTCGCTCGGCGGCCAGTCCCTGAAAACCCTCGATAAGCCGCGGCGTGGCTTTTTCGGCCGTTCGCATACCCGTCGGGTTGGTATGGTCGTTCATGGAGCTCTGGAATCCGATCATGGTTTCGGTGGAGTTGCCGGCCTGGTGGGCTGAGTGTCAGATCCGGAGCCTTGCTGTGCCGGCTGTGCGGGGTAGAACAGGCCCTGCACGCGGGCGGGCTTCGTGGTTGTGGCCTGCGCGCCGGCTACCGTGGCTACCGCCGGAGCAGAGCCTGCCGTCATTTTTGCCAGACCCGTGACCATAGAGAATTCGAGTGCGGCGCCACGCATGACATTTTGCTCTTTTGTCAGAACGACGTTGCCCGTCAGGCGCAGTATCTGCTGCGGCACGTCATAGACTCCGGTGTCTGCCACGGCCTGCCCCGATGGCGAATCCACGATGACGTGGCCCTGCGCCTCCATTCGGGATGCTCTGCCGCCGGGCGCGAGCACTTTCACTTCGTCCGCATGCAGCTTTACCAAACCCTGAACGACGATGACGTTCCCCGTATAGGTTCCCGTGTCGCCATTGAGATCGGCGGAAAAACTGTCGGCATTTACGGCGATCGGTTCGCGCGAATTCAACCCCAGCGGATTGCCCGAAGCAGTGGGTAGTGCGGCATGGCCTGTGCCGTTCATCAACAGGGTGATCATGGCCAGGAGAGCGCCGGGTCTTTTCATCTGCTCTTCTCCGGTTGCCTTGCAGACGGACTGTTCAAGACCATTTTCACGTCGCCCCAGAAATGGAGCTGTTTGGACGCACGGTTCATGGCGAATCTGCGAGCCGAAATCCGTCCGAAGGCGCCATTTGCGGAAATACCGCTTTCGCCATGCACTGTACCGTCGCGCAAATCGGCGACTGCCGATGGCGCTTTCGCGTCATATCCGTTCTGGGTGGTCATGTGGATTCCGCCCGACATCTCCAGAACGCGCGTTTTGGTGTCGATCAGTCCGCTCCCCGCCGTGACGTGAATCCCGGTACCGTCCTTCGAGCTGAAATCGGCAATGATCTCCTGCATCCGAATTCGATCGGGACTGCGATCTTCGGGAGCGGCACGGCTGGCGGATACCACGAAAGGCTGACCGTCACTGTCGGTGCCGGAAAGCCGGGGTTTATCCATGGCGAGATCATCGGCGATATGCGACAGCCGCTGGAACGACATCTGCATACTGGCCGGCGGCGGCTGAAGGACATAAGCCAGTACGATGATTGTGAGGCCAAGTGCGGTAAGCGGCAGCGCGCCTTTCATAATGCGGACAAAGACGCTGTACCGGCGGGCGCCGCGCAGAGTTGCGCGGGCAACGAAACGGAACTGTCGCGCCCGATAGGAGAGTTGGGCGCTGGCGAATTCCTGGGCTTTTTTGATTTCGCCCTGCATCAGCGCAGTCCGGCCCGCAGGCAGTCATGAACGTGCAAAATCCCTGCAGGACGCGGCATCCGGCCGCTATGGTCCACCACAAACAAGCATGTCACTTTGGGCGCCGAATTCATGTAGGCCAGCGCTTCCGCGGCGAGCGTTCCTGGCGCGACCGTTTTCGGATCGATAGTCATGATGTCCCGCGCCTTCCGGTCCAGAAGCGCCGGCTCCATGTGACGGCGCAGGTCGCCATCCGTGATGATGCCGGAAAGGGCGCCCGCTTCGTCGACAACACCCGCGACCCCGAATCCCCCCGCCGTCATGGTGATCAGGACATCCCGCATGAGGCTATCCGGAGAGACGAGCGGCATGGCGCCCGCGGAATGCATGATGTCCGACACCCGGATCAGCGCGCGCCCCAATGCCCCGCCCGGATGAAGGTCACGATACTGGTCAGCGGAAAACCCCTTTCTTTCCATCAGTGCGATGGCCAGCGCATCGCCGAGCGCCAGCATCACCGTGGTCGAGGTGGTCGGCGCCAGTCCCATAGGGCATGCCTCCTGGGATCTTGGCAGCAGCAGTGGCGCATCCGCGGCCAAAATCAGAGCCGATTGCGGATTGCTGGCGATGCCGATCAGGGGAATTCCGTGGCGACGGGAATAGGTGATCAGGTCCGACAGCTCGGCGGTTTCACCCGAATTCGACAGCATCATAAGCGCGTCAGTACGGGTCAGCGCGCCCAAATCTCCGTGGCTTGCTTCCGCGGGGTGCACAAACTGCGCCGGCGTGCCGGTGGAACTCAGTGTGGCGGCGATCTTTCTGCCAATGTGTCCGCTCTTGCCCATGCCACTGACGACGACCCGGCCCTGGACGCCTGCGAGAACATCCACCGCCCGGCTGAATGCTTCGTCAAGGTTCTGCAATAGCGCGTTCAGTGCCTCGCCGGCGAAGCGCAGTACACGACTGGCAGCCCGCAGGTCAGCATCATGGTCTGAAGGCGTTAGGAAGACTGCTGATGACATACCAGGCAGCATATTCAGGCCTCGCGGCAGAGAGAACGCTTCGCTTAAGCCTTTTTCAGCAGTGCAGATTTTGCGCCCAAGCGAAAATCGTGCCAAGTGCCCCCGAGGTTCAGCGCCAAGATTATGAGGAGCGCCGCCTTCGGGATCAAGGGCGGGGGCGCAAAGGATGGTGAGAAGCGACAAACCGTAACAGGCAAAACAGGAACCAGCCCAGCGCACTCAGTGGGCGAAAATGTCCCCATCACCCCAGCCGGCGAGGTCAAGTTCGGCGCGCGCGGGCAGGAAAGTGAAGCAGGCCTGGGCCAACTCCATCCGGCCCTCGCGCTTAAGCATCTGATCCAGTGAGGCTTTCAGACGGTGCAGGAAGGCCACATCGTTGGCGGCGTAGGCCAGTTGCTGCTCGGTCAGGTTCTCTGCGCCCCAGTCGGAGCTTTGTTGCTGCTTCGAAAGGTCGATGTCGAGCAGTTCTTTCACAAGATCCTTGAGACCGTGCTTATCGGTATAGGTCCGGGCCAGCTTCGAAGCGGTTCGCGTGCAATAGACCGGACCGGCCAAGACGCCGAGGTAACGCCTCATGATCGCGAGGTCGAAGCGCGCGAAGTGATAGAGCTTAAGCACGCTGGCGTCGTTCAGAAGCCTCTTCAGATTGGGTGCTTCGTAGCCGTCCCGTCTGAATTGCACCAAATGCGCGCTGCCGTCGCCGGCCGAAAGCTGAACCAGGCAGAGCCGGTCACGCATTGGCACCAGTCCCAGGGTCTCGGTATCGACCGCCACCATCGGACCCAAGTCCAGCCCGTGCGGCAGATCGTCTTTGTGCAGTCGGATTTTCATCGGGGGTGATAAACGCGTCCTGCCGGTGGTCTGTCAATCAAATGATGGGAAGGGCCGGGCTGATACGCGATTTGAGGCCTTCACGCTTTGGTGCCAGAAGAGCACTTGAGGATTCCATCCAAGCACTTGAAAGTGCAAGGACTTTTTCTTTCGCCGTATTCGAACCAACAAAAAGCCAACAGATTTGTTTCGTTGGAAGGTTCGAATCCTCCGACAAATATTGAATATCGGCGAAAATCCGCGCGCTCGCCCCAGTCTCTTCCGCATCGACGAGTATGAAGGCAGTTTGTTCTTTCTTCTTTCATGCCCCGCTTCAGCCCCACTTTGGGCACCCCTCCTTTATTCGGAACGCGCTTCGCATATGGTGCAAGTCGTTTTGGTCCATAACGTTTTTCGGGGAACATATTCGTTGCGTGGTTCTCCAATCTGAAGTGTTGGTGTGGACGGCCCCCGACGGCATCGATGTGCCAGACCGAGTTGCCTCGTGACGCAACTGCTTGCGCAAAATGGGCCTATCCGCCGAGTCGCCCCCATGCAATTGAAAAGCCAATCTCCTGATGAGGGCGGGTAGGCACCGGATTGCCCGGTGCCTAAGATTACGAGCATTTGTCCACTTCCAAATGCTGCGTGGGATCGAAGGACTCGTAATAATTTTTGCGCACTCGCAGTTAACTATTCGGTGCGTGGTGACTATTGCTTATACGCAGACTTTATTATGGATTTTATCCCGATGTTTAATGTCGAGATTTGTGCGACGCTGGTTTTATGCAGCGGTCAATTCGAAATTGAACGGGCCAACGAAGAAGCGGATGATAACGACAATTGTAATATAGATTCAATGTCGAAAACAGATCGAGTCGAAGCTGACAAGTCAAGAAGTGCTCCACTGGAACAACGCCCCCAGAGAGAGGCCTTTCGACCATCAGTCGGGCGCGCCTGTTTGATGCGGATTGAAAAGCTGGGGCGCCATGCCGAAATCTGATCCGGGAAAGCTGCGTCAGCAGGTGTGGAAACTGCTCGACGCGGCATCCAGTGCTGAAGACCGATCGGAAAAACGGAGACTGGCATCGCAGGCATTTGCGCTGGCTCAGGACGCCGAAGCGACCGAGCGATCGAACGAATACGCAAAGCGTGCTCGCCGCAAGTGAGCGTTTACCGACTCTACTTCAGCGACAAAGCGGGGCTGCCTGCAGGCTGGAAGCCGATCAACACCAACACAGATGCTGGTGCACGCCGGTCCGCCATGGCGATCCTGCGGAAGCGATCCGAAATTTCCCGTATCGAGGCTTGGCGCGAATCCGATCTTGCTTTTCGCTTGAACCGAATCGATCTCGTTAGCCGAGAACACTAGGCCTTTTCGGCGATGGCTGAGAATTTCCGGATTGTCGCCGAAAACAATCTTACGCGATTTATGGATCGCCTTCATGTCGAGACCGATCCGGCACAGAGGGAACTGTTCCGAAGACTGTTGCTTGGGGAATTGCGCTGGTACGGCGCAAAGGACAAGCGATTGGAGGTCCTTCAACGGCATTTGTGCAATTGCACCTGCCGGATCAGCATACAGCGTGGAGTCACGAATGGGCCATCAGAAGCCGAAGCCGACGTCCCGGAATCGGGAATTCTTATGAACAACCTGATCGATATTCAGGAACTGCTACGCGACGCCATTCGCAAAGAACTAAATGGCTGTTAGGATTACAGAACAAATTCTGACGAAAGACAGTTCGATTGAGCATGGTCGATGTCTTAAATCGAAACCGCGGCAATTGTTAATAGCGTTGAAACTCTCGTATGAACTTCTGCATACGTAGATTTGCTTAGTAATAATCACGACTTTCGTGGAGGCGCATGTTATGCGATGCAGTTGGAATGGAGTGTTCAACCCAGCGCCGCAAGCAATTTTACTCCGCTCGCTCTGTCAGGAAACGGATCCGTATACGGAGTTGCGTTCACGGCCATGGCGCGCGAAGGCGCCGGCTAGTGGCTTCTGCGGCGCGGCAAAGGTCTGTACGTAGTTGGCGGAGCTTCTTGCCGCTGGCGTCGATCGCTCTGAGTAGTTGGGCGGTTATCGTCTGCGCCGGTTGGCTGATCTGGTGAACCCAAATTTCAGACTTGGCGTCATTCGGGAAATTTGGATGTCGAGACGGCAACGGAACCCCCGCCGGGTGCGCTTGATTCAGCGTATGCCATCTGTGGATTTCTGTGGATACCCCGACAGGCACAGAAGAGCCGCATGCAATCCCGAGAGTTAAATGGATCAGCTACAGCCTTTTACGCGGCGCGCCCGGATTGCCTATTTTTCCATGGAAATCGCGGTTCGTCCTGAAATCCATACTTACAGCGGTGGGCTCGGCATTCTTGCCGGCGATTTCGCGCGCTCCTGCGCCGATCTCGAATTGCCGTTGGTGTTTGTTACGCTGTTGAGCAGGGAGGGGTATTTTCGTCAGCAGATCGATGCCGACGGGCAACAGATCGAAGGGCCGGATCCCTGGGACCCGGCGAGTTTCATGACACCACTGGCGGCAAAGATCGCCGTTGAGATAGAGCGGCGGACCGTTTGGATACGCCCCTGGCTTTATCTGCTGAAATCGCCGTTTGGTCATTCCGTTCCGGTGCTTTTTCTCGATACCGACCTGACCGAGAACACCGCGGATGATCGAACGATCACTCAACTCCTTTATGGGGGCGATGAAGTTTACCGCCTGGCGCAGGAGATCGTCCTCGGCATTGGCGGAGTGCGCATCCTGCGGGCGCTCGGTTTCGAGATCGAAATCTACCACATGAACGAGGGCCATTCGGCCCTTCTCGGTCTCGAACTGCTGTCACATTACCGGCGCGCGCCGTTGGCCAACTCTGGCGTCGCCACACAATACGACCTCGAAGGCGTGCGCCGTCATTGCGTCTTCACGACGCACACGCCGGTCGAATCCGCCCAAGACCGTTTTCCCCGCGATCTGGTTGAACGTTTACTGGGGGATACGATCGGGGTCGATGTGCTCAAGCATGTCTGCCCGGGCAAGCAGCTGAACATGACGCGACTTGCCCTCAATTTGAGCGGCTATATCAACGGCGTCGCCGAGCGCCACTCCGAAACGACAAGCCATCTGTTTCCAGGTTATGAGATTCGGGCGGTCACCAATGGGGTGCATGTCGGGACATGGGCTCATCCGGCGTTTGCTCGCCTGTTTCAGTCGAGATTTCCACATTGGAGCTTCGAACCAGAAGTGCTGGTTCGCGCTGACGAACTGCCAGATGGCGAAGTCTGGGATTGTCACCAAACCGCAAAGAGCGAATTGCTGGCGGTAATCAAAGCCAGCGGCGGGCCGGTAATGCATGCGGACGTGCCTCTGATTGGTTTCGCGCGGCGCATGACAGCTTACAAAAGGCCCGAGCTGCTGTTTACAGATATCGATCGCCTTCTCGCCATCTATCGCAAATTCCCGTTTCAGGTCGTGCTCGCAGGCAAGGCGCATCCGCGCGATACTGACGGCAAGCAGCGGATCTTCGATCTGCATCGGCAGATCCGGCGCCTCGCACCAGTGATCCCGATCGCCTTTCTGCCGAACTATGACATGGCAATGGCACGCAGTTTGGTAGCTGGCGTTGATCTGTGGCTGAACTCGCCACAGCCCCCACTTGAAGCCTCCGGTACCAGCGGCATGAAGGCGGCAATCAATGGAGTACTCAACGTCAGCACACTCGACGGCTGGTGGTTGGAAGCACGCATAGAGGACGTGATCGGATGGTCCATTGGCGAGGAGCAGCCGCGTCCAAACGGCGCTGATGCGATTTCCCTTTATGACAGGTTACAGAACGTGATCTTGCCTCTCTATTATGGTGACCGGCCACGCTGGATCTGGATGATGAAGCAGGCGATCGGCAAGATCCCTCACTATTTCAATAGCCAGCGCATGATGCGCCGGTACGCTACCGAAGCTTACCTGCGATAGGAGCGCATCCCAAGCCTCTCATTGGTTGTACGTGTAAGGACCAACCAGTTTACGAGGCCCAAGTATGATCTGTAATTGTCTGACGCGCAATGATTTCGCGATCCGCGTATCTCTCTGAGAAAGGACGTCTGGTTCACGTTCGAACGCACCATTCGCATCGTGCTGCGATCCAAGGTGCGAAAAACCGATGAATTTCTGCAAACGCTCTCTGACCGCGGGCACCGATCTCAATCATGAGCCAGAGCCAGCCCTCGTATGTTCTGCGATTGGAAAGACGCAGGCGATCAGGCTGCGCCACGTGAACGGCCAGGAGAATCGTCCGCGCGAGAGGAAGGGATGATTTTCCCGGATCGCAAGAGTGCCGCCATTTCCGATGCCGGAACAGGTTGCGAAAAATAATTGCCCTGCATTTGCCGGCATTTCCAGGTCTTCAACAACTCGACTTCGGCGGCGGTCTCAACGCCATTCGCAATGACAAGAATCCCAAGTTCATGCGCCAGGGCAATGGCCGCCCTAACGATCGTCGCTCCGCGCGGCTGGGTCGTGTTGGTGACGAAGTTCTTCGCGATCTTGATACGGTTCACGGGATATTGGCTGAGATATTGTAGCGACGAATGCCCGGCGCCGAAGTCGTCGATCGCGACACGCAGGCCCCGCCGGTAGAGTTTTAGAAGCGCGTCGTTATGCTCGCGCGACACGTCCCGGAGAACGTTCTCTGTGAGCTCAAGTTCGAGGCGTTCTGGCGACAATCCCGCCTCGGTCAGGACTGTGTCAATAGAATCCTCCAACTCGCTTAGCGTCTTGAATTGAGCTTCCGAGACTTTCACGGCGATAAGGGGCGGAGCGATGCCCGCAACGATCCACTCCTTCATTTGTCTACCGGCCTCGCGTAACGCCCACTGGCCGAGTAGCACAATCAGTCCCGTGTGTTCGGCAACGGACATGAATTCAGCGGGCTTCTTGAGTCCGTCGCGCGGATGACGCCAGCGCAGCAGAGCCTCGACTGCCAGGATTTGTCCGCTTTCAGGATCAACCTGAGGCTGATACATGAGTACAAGCTGCCCCGCGGCGATTGCGTCGCGAAGCTCATTAGCCATGACAACCTTCCTCTGCACCTCCGCATCCATTGCTTCCGTAAAGAACCGGTACGTTCCCCGGCCGTCGTTCTTTGCCCGATATAACGCAACATCGGCGTGGGATAGCAGCGTTTCCGCCTTGGAGGCGTCCGGTCCGAATACGGAGATACCTATGCTCGCGCCGGACCGGATCACGTTGTCCTGGATACGGAACGGTTCGCCAATCGCCTTGAGCAACTTATCGGCGAGGATTGCCGCGTCTGCGGGGTCTCGAATATCGGTCCCGATCACGGCGAATTCGTCACCACCAAATCGGGCGACGGTATCGTTCTGGCGAATATTCGCCCGAAGGCGTTCAGCGACCGCCTGAAGCATCAGATCGCCGACCGGATGGCCGAGCGTATCGTTAACGTCCTTGAAGTGATCGAGATCGAGATAAAGAACGGCAAAACTTCCTGCGTTCCGCCTGGCTTGTGCAATCGATTTTTCAAGCCGTTCGACGAACTCATGGCGATTGGCGAGACCAGTCAAGGCATCCTCGCGCGCCAGATGCCGAAGCAACTCCTCATCACGCTTCTGTTTACTGATGTCCATGAAGAACTCGATCAGATGCAGTTTTCCGTTAATCAGAATGGTCGTAACGGTTTTGATGATCGGCACGGGTACGCCGTCGGCCGTCAGCAGAATACGCTCGGAATTGTCCAAGAATTGACCCTGGTCGGTAATCGGGCACTTCCCGACCTCCGCTGGACAAATAAATCTGTGGCAGCTGGCGCCAATAATCGTTTCTTTCGGCGCTCCAAAGAGCTTTGCCGCTGCGGGGTTAACATCGACGATCTGGTGTTTTTCAGGATCGATGATCAGGATCCCCGCCGGTACTGAGTCAAACATCGTCGCCAACCGGCTCTGGTTCTCGACGAGCTTTCGTTTCGCTTCCTCCTCCGCGTGCTTGTATGTGGTGATATCCATATATGTTCCCAGTACGCCCACAACGACCCCGCCGCGATCGCGCAAGGGGACCTTGCTTGTGAGAAGCGTGATGGATGTTCCTGCCGGTGTCGTCTGGAGCTCTTCGATCAAATGCTTTGGTACACCACTCTCAATGACCACGAGATCATCCTTCCGGTACAAGTTCGCCTGGTCTTTCCAACCCATCTGGAAGTCGTCTTTGCCAACGATGTCCATCGGCTGGACGAACCCGGCATCGCGCGCGAATTCCGCGTTACAACCCAGATACACGAGAGCCTTATTCTTCCAGAAGACCCTAACGGGTATCGCATCCAGAATGGCTTCGTTGATCTGCCGGGATTCGCGAAGGGCGGCGTCCACCGCATTGCGCGAGATGACAACTCCGATGATCCTGGCGAATATCTCCAGGGTGTCGATTTCCGTCGTTTTCCATTGGCGCTCAGACTTGCAGGCGTCGATTCCGATCGAGCCCCAATATTGGCCGCCCTGGAAGATCGGCATCAACAGGACTGACTTGTTATGCAGCTCCTGGAATAGCCGGCGAATGGGCGCTTCGACGGTGCTGATTTGGCTGACAACCGGTCTGCCCTCGGTCAGTGGCGTTCGCCACGCGGCAAGGGACGCAGGTCCATCGGGACCCCCGCCGTCGAGCACAGCCTGATCGAAGTGCACGGCAATATCTGGCGCTTGCCAGGAGTAGCGTAACAAAGGTGGTGCGCCGGCGTCCGGCGCATTTTCCAGCACCAGAACACGATCCACGCCTATTGTTTCACCGAAAGCCTTCAGGGCCGCAGACATCCCGGCCGCAATCGACTCTCCGGCGACCAGCTGGGCCGTCGCCACCGTCACGGCGTGAAGAATGCGCTGGCCAGGTCGTGGGTCTGAGTCATTACAGATCATTTATCTCAAATGACATATCTGCTAACGGATTAGTTTGATCCTTGTCAATTCGTATTGACCACGCTTTGGCGTTGGCTTTCCATTCGCCTCATGGTTGATTTCTATCAATGCATCATATGCAATTATGGACGATTATAATGACCTGTTAAGTAATACATATTCAGTAATTCGTATTCAGTAATCGCGGCTCACTTCGCCAAAGCATTTCCGCGACTCTATTGCAGTGTCATCAACAAGCCACTTCAGGACAGGCGCCGGTAAGGATGAACGTTCACGCCGCCGGAGAATTGAAAGTGCTCATGCTGGAGGACGTTCCGGGCGATGCGGATCTCGTCCGGAACGCGCTTCGGAAGGGCGGTATCGCATTCTCCGCATTATGCGTGGACACAAAGGCAGCGTTCGAGTCGGCGCTGGATTCGTTCCATCCCGATATTGTGCTTTCCGATTACAAGCTGCCGGATTTCGACGGCGTTTCCGCCCTGAAAATGGTGCGGCAAAAAGCGCCCGATCTTCCCGTGATCGTCGTCACGGGCGTGCCTGACGAGGAGGGCGCCGTAGAACTCATCAAAGCGGGCGCCAGCGATTTCGTCCTGAAAGACCGGCTCGGCCGGCTTCCCCATGCGGTCAACGGTGCTCTTGCCGGAGTCCGCCAGCTACATCAACTCCGCGATTCCGAGAAAGCTCGGAGGCAGAGCGAGGAGCGGTTCCAAAGTCTGGTTGAACAGGAAATCGCGGGTATTTTCATCCTGGCGCAGGATTCTTCGATCATTTTCGTCAACCGGCACTTCCTGGAGATGCTGGAGTATAAAACGGAGGAGGTCGTTGGACGTCCAATATTGAATTTCATACCAGATCAGGAACACCCGAATGTCATTGCCGCCATCGGCGAGCTGATATCGGGCGAAAAGACTTCTACGCAGGTCACCGCGTGCATCATTCGAAAGGGCGGTGCGCGCATTGACGTTTTGGCCCAGGCGCGACTAGCCACCTACGACGGCACAACCGTGGTCATGGGGGTTGCGGTCGATATCAGCGAGCGCAAACGGGCCGAAGCAGAATTGGTCGCATCCCACAGCATGCTGGCGACGACGGAGCGCATTGCCCATGTCGGTGGATGGGATTGGGACATTGTTCACGACCGCCTCACCTGGTCGGAGGAGCTGTATCGCGTCTACGGGCTAAATCCCGCCAGTTTCGTTCCGACGGTGTCGTTCTTCATGGATTCCATCCACCCCGATGACAAGGAGCGGGTTCGCGAGGCCATCACCGCCTGCACGAGGGCAAACAAAGCTTTCGATGTGGAGTTCCGGATCATTTGCGGCGACAGCAAAGTACGGGTTCTGCACTCGCGTGCGGAGACCACTCTCGATGTTGCCGGCAAGGTTATCCGGATGTACGGGACGTCTCACGACATTACCGAACAGCGCCGGGTGGAAGGACAGGTCCGCGAGGACGAAGCGCGGTTCCGCAGCCTGGTCGAACAGGAAATTTCGGGCGTCTATGTTCTTGGGCCAGATGCATCGATCGTTTATGTAAATCCTCACCTGCTCCAGGTGCTGGGCTACGAGGCGCAAGAGGTCCTGGGACACCCGTTACTGGAGTTCATGGCCGATGAGGAAAAGGCGCCTGTGCTTGCCACCATCGGCAAGTTGATATCGGGCGAAGCGAAGTCAGTTCAGCTCGTTACACGGATAATGAGAAAGGGCGGAGTTCCACTCGACTTTCTCACTCAGGGAAGAATCACGAGCTACGACGGTAAACCCGCAATCATGGGGGTCGCTATCGACATTTCAGATCGCCGCCGCGCAGAGAGAGAGCTGCAGAAGCGCGAACAGAGATTTCGTTCACTCATCAATTCCTTCAGCAATCTTGTGTGGCAGACCGACGAGAACGGGCGTTACACCGATATAAGCCCCGGGGTGAAGGCACTGTTGGGATATGAGCCCGCGGAGCTGATCGGAAAGACACCCTTTGACTTTATGTCTCCGGAAGAAGTGGAACGCGTTTCCAGGATTTTTCAGGGCATTGCAGCCGGGAAACACCCATTTTCGGTTCTGGAAAATCGGATGCGACACAAGGACGGCCACGAGCTGATTCTGGAGAGCAGCGGAGTGCCAGTTTTAGACGCCTCAAACAGGTTTTGCGGCTTTTACGGAATCGATCGCGACATCACCCAACAGCGTCGGGCGGAAGAAAAGATCCGTGAGGACGAAGTGATGTTTCGCGGGTTCGTGGAACAGGAGATTGCTCTCATCTACATCATCGACGCAGACGGAACAGTTGGCTACGCCAATCCCATTTTCAGGGAAAAGCTGGGTTATTCGGAGAAGGAGGTGCTCGGCCATCCATTTGTCGAGTTCATTCCGGAGCGAGATCAGGCGGCGGCCGTTGAAGCCGCTGCTTCTCTGCTCCTGGGTCAGAAACAGTCCGTTCAGGCGGAAACACGTCTTCTGCGGAAGAGCGGTGGGCTCATGGATATTCTGTACCAAGCGCGGCCAACGTCGCGCGGTGGCCGTCCCGCCATCATCGGAATGGCGCTCGATATTGGAGATCGCAAACGGGGAGAACAGCGTATCATTGACGATGAAGCGCGCTTCCGCAGTCTGGTTGAACAGGAGATTGCCGGGATCGTAATGATCCAGGCGGACGCCATGATTCGTTATGCCAATCCCGCTTTCTCCAGCATGATCGGGTTCGATAGCGATGAGCTGGTCGGCCGCGCAATTCTCGACCTGGTTCCGGAATCCGAAAAGCCCAAAGTCGCTGAACATCTGCGAGAGCAATTTCAAACAGCGCGGCCGGTTCAGATCGAATCCATGGTCCGGGCGAAAGACGGCCGCATTATCGATATCCTCATCCATGCCGCGGTGTCCACCTATGATAGCCAGTCCGTATCCATCGCCGTCGTCCTCGACATCAGCGAAAGCAAGAGGCTGCGGCGCGAGCAGGCCATGAATGCTGAGGTGCTGCGCACCGAACATGAACTTTCTCCGGACGGAATTCTGGTCGTCGGTGCGGAGAACCGCATCATCTCGTTCAACAAGCGATTTTGCGACCTCATGCACGTTCCATTCCAGGTCGCGGAAGGCGGCGACGATTCCCTGTTGCTGCAGCACGCTGCGCAGCAGATGGCCGACCCCGCCGGTTTTCGGGCCAACGTCGAATACATTTACGCTCACCGAGACGAACCCGAACTCGGTAGAGCTCGCGCTCAAAGATGGCCAAACCTTGGAGCGCTATTCATCGCCGATGTCCGTGGACGGAAAATATCTCGGCCGGATCTGGTACTTTCATGACATCACGGAACGTGTCGCGATCCAACGTACACTCAGGCGGCTCAATCGGACCCTGCTGACCCTGAGCCGCGGCAACGAGGTCGTGGTCCGTGCGAAAAGTGAGCCGGAACTCCTCAGCGAGATGTGCCATGTCGTCGTCGAGGCCGGCGCATATCGCATGGCATGGATCGGGATGGTCCGGCACGATACCGCCAAATCGGTCGTGCCGGTCGCCTGGGCAGGCGAAATCTGCCGGTATCTGGAGAACGCGAAAATCACCTGGGCGGATGAGCCTCGTGGGGCTGGCCCGCATGGCCGGGCGGTCCGGAGCGGAGAACCGCAGGTTACACAGAATATTGCGGCAGACCCGAGCATGGCGCCTTGGCAGGACGCAGCAAGGGAGTGCGAGTTTGCTTCATCCGTTGTCCTACCGCTAAATGATGCGTCGGGTGTCTTTGCGATATTGACAATCTTTTCGCAGGAAGTTGACGCCTTTAACAGCGAAGCCCTGAAGCTTCTTCGGGAGCTCGCCGACGATCTCGCATACGGATGTCTCTCTCTGCGTGATCATGCTGCCCGCGACGAAGCGATCGACCGCTGGCGGTTGAGCCTCGAATCCACCGTCGGCGCACTCGCAAATACCGTCGAAATGCGCGATCCCTACACCGCGGGTCACCAGCACCGGGTCGCGCAGCTCGCGGTTGCACTGGCGCGCGAACTGGCGGTGCCGGAGCCGGAGATTCAGGGGATCTTTCTTGCCGGCATCATCCACGATATCGGCAAGATCGATATCCCGTCGGAAATTCTCAACAAGCCGGGCAAGCTGACCGATCTGCAATTCAAACTGATTCAGACCCATGCCCGATCGGGATACGAAATTGTCAAGGATGTCGATTTTCCATGGCCGATCGCGCAAGCACTTTTGCAGCATCATGAAAGACTGGACGGGTCGGGATATCCGCAGGGGCTCAAAGGCGAGGCGATCCTGCCCGAAGCGAAGATCCTGGCGGTCGCCGACGTGGTCGAGGCTATGATGTCGCATCGGCCCTATCGGCCCGCGCTCGGACTGGACGCCGCGCTCGCCGAAATCCAGAAGGGCAGAGGCAAACTCTATGACGCGGCGGCGGTTGACGCGTGCATTCGTCTGTTCAAGGAAAAAGGGATGTCGGTTTTCGGAACAAATAACGATTGGAGGGACGTGGCGCAGGAGCGCCCCCATATCCCGATCAATTGAGATCAAATGGGCTTCTGCGGGCGCTGATAGCTGAATTTGGAATCGCGTTTCTAGCAGCCTGTCGGACTTAACGCACCACGGCAACATGCGTAGAATCTGCTGATTGATTCTGCGATGGTAAGCTTGGTTTCCGATGAGCAATTTTCGCACGATTGACCGCGAGACTGGATTTCTGCTTCCGCCCTCGGTTGACGAGTGGCTGCCGGAGAAGCATCTGGCGCGGTTCGTGGTGGAGGTGATGGAAGGGTTGGACCTTCGCACGATGAGCGGAAGTTATCGCGGCTCGGGTTCGGCGTCTTACCATCCGAGGATGCTTCTGGGCATTCTGGTTTATGGCTATGCGACGGGGATATTTTCGAGCCGCAAACTGGAGCGGGCGACATATGACTCCGTGGCGTTTCGTTTCATTGCGGCCAACGATCATCCTGACCACGACACGATCGCGACGTTCCGGCGGCGGTTTCTCAAGGAGATCGAGGCTCTGTTCGTTGAGGTGTTGCAGTTGGCGCGCGAGATGGGCGTGCTGAAGCTGGGCACGATCGGGCTTGACGGCACGAAAGTCCACGCCAACGCCAGTCGGCACAGCGCGCTTTCCTATGAACATGCGGGTAAGATCGAGGCGCAACTCAAGGCCGAAGTTGCCGAACTCCTGGCCAGAGCCGAGGCTGCGGACAAGGCGGACATTCCCGATGGCATGTCGATTCCCGACGAGTTGGCGCGCCGCGAAGACCGTTTGCAGAAGATCGCCCAGGCTCGCACGAAGATCGAGGCCCGCGCCCGGGAACGCTTCGCGCGTGAGCAGGCCGAGCATGAAGCCAAACTCGCCGCGCGCGAGGCCAAAACCGCAGCCACGGGTAAGAAGCCCGGCGGCAAGCCGCCGCAGCCTCCGGCGCCGGGTCCGCTGCCGGCCGATCAGATCAATCTGACCGACGAAGAATCGCGCATCATGCCCGTCGCCGGCGGCGGTTTCGAGCAATGCTACAACGCGCAGGCCGCGGTGGCGCAGGGCAGTCTTCTGGTCATCGCCGGCGATGTTGTTCAGGCTTCGAACGACAAGCAGCAGATCGAACCAATGCTGGGCAAGATCGCTGCCCTGCCCGAAGAACTGGGACAGACCGCAACGCTGCTGGCCGATAGCGGCTATTTCAGCGCGGGGAATGTGGCGGCCTGCGAGGCGGCAGGGATCGAGCCGATGATTGCCATGGGCCGCCAGCCGCATCATCCGCCCCTGGCCGAACGCTTCGCTGATGCACCGCCCGCGCCGGAAACCCCGACGCCGGTCGAGGCCATGGCACATCGGCTGAAGACGCCCGAAGGCCGCAAGCTCTATGCCCTGCGCAAACAAACTCCTGAACCGGTGTTTGGCATCATCAAATCGGTGCTCGGTTTCCGCCAGTTTCTGCTGCGAGGCCTCGACAAAGTGCGCGGCGAGTGGAGCTTGGTGACCATGGCCTGGAACATCAAGCGGATGTTCGCCCTCAGCCCTGCTTGAAAAGGCCGGGCTGAGCGTCCTCTGCTGCGAAAAAAGCGGGCCACAGGGTGATCTGGGACTCGCAACGCGAGCCGGGACGCCATCGGGTGCCCTCGCGTGGGCTTGCTGACGGCAAAATCGCCCTCGGCGTTCAATCGCAAACCTCAGTCCGACAGGCTGCTAATCGTTTTCCTGTCAACTCTTTGCGCTTGATCTCGCTACCCGCACGTATTCTGTTGCAACGCGCGCCGCTCTCGCTGCTTCCGCGGCAGCGTCAGCCGCCAGTTTCGACGCCGCCGCAGCTTCCGCCGACGCGAAAAGCGCCGCTTCTTCGGCCTGGCGTGCCGCTGCGGCTGCGGCCGCTGCTGCCGCGGCCGCAGCCGAGGCAGCCGCTTCGGCCGCAGCTTCGGCCGCACGCTGAGAAGCCTCAGCCGCTGCCTCAGCCGCGTCCATCATCGCCTTTTCCGCCAACTCCGTTGCCAGCTTTGCCGCAATAACAGAGGCGGATTTCGACAATTCCGTCGCGCGCGCCGCTCGCATTGCCGCCTCCTTGGTGCGGAACGTCAATTCTTTTAGCGATCCGAGAGCTTCGGAATATCTGTTACTCGTTATGACATAACCCCCACGCAGGTTTGTAAGCTCTCTGCCAAGTTCCGCGATTCTCAAAGTGAGGCTTTCCAAGTCTTCGACCATCTATGAATACTCCCAACACAGCCTGTGCCGTCCGAGCTTTCGTAACAATGGGGAGTGCCCCATTCTCTTTGTCACACTGCGGCGGCAGCGCAGCGCCGCAGCAAAATCCCTTTAATTGAGATCAAATTGATATCTGCAGATGCAATCACTCCACAAGATAGGCGGAAGACGTGCCAAGCGGCTGAACGCCGGTGCCCGTGCAGTTGTTATCCAGCTCTACATTATTGTGAACGCGAATATCCTCGGCTATGACGTTGGTGCAGCCGCCACTGGTTGTCGAACCGTTATTGTCAATCTCGACCGTGTTGCTCGGAAAGTAGATGACACCCTTGATGTTCAGTGTGGTGTTGTTGGAAAATACCTCGCTGACATTCGTGGTGCCCGTTCGCGTTCCAAAAAACGCAAGCCCGGCGAAATTTCCCGACGACGGCGCTGTGATATTCAGCTGCGCATTGTTTCCCACGTCGATAGCATAATTACCATTGATCACGATGGTCACTCCACCCATGCCATTAACCACAACATTGTTTTTCAGGCTCAACGGTAAGTCCACATAGTAGGTCCCGGAAGCGAGATTCACCGTGGCGTTATTGCTGTAACTCCAGCCGCTACAGAAATGACCGGGGGTCAGATTTACCGTCACGTTGTTCTTGCCGCTTCCCGATTGCGCGGTGCAGCCGGGAGTCGCCCCCACTGGAACACCGGCGTAAGGATCGGCGATGACCGGACCGTGATTGACAAGTGGGCTGCCGTTCAGAGCAGCATTGTTCGATAACGACCAATTGCCATGCGTATTGACCGGTCCGTCGATCGCTGCGTTGTTGCTTAGTGTAATCGCCGTATTGCTGTTCGAATTGACAGCGACGCCACATTTGGGATTCGTGACGATCGCATTGTTGCTGATCGCGAGCGCGCCGGATGCCATGGGATCAAGCGCAAGCATGCAGTAGAGACCTTCAGAAGACGTCATGGCGACAGCGCGTGTCCCGACACTGAAAATGCCGGAACGGAACAGAGACACCATGTAAAGCGTCTGCGGTTGGGAAATATCGACCTCGATGGCGCTGGCATTTCCCGCCTGCGACCCCGTCAAAGGGGGGTGATGGACTGCAACACTGGCGCCGGCGACGCCATCGACATAGCCCATATAGGCGGCGACGGCGTGGGCTTCAATCGTGGGGTCGGACGGATAAGCAGCCGCCAGGGCCCTTGCACCGGAGGTCGCGGCAGCGTCCGCTGTGGCCTGCATCTGACGGTGCTGAAGAAGCAGAAAGGTGATCTCGGTGCCGAGCGACACGAAACCAATCACAGCGATAAGCATCAGGCCAATATGTACCGCAACACTCCCGTCGCGCTGTTGCCAATATCGCCGCGCGATTGATGTCCAGGTTCTGCACTGCACTCGTGCACCCGTCGCATAGGATTTCGTACGTGTAGAACTCATTTGTAGAAGATATCCATGACCCGAAGAGCCGCGGGACCGCCGACGATGAGAAAGATTGTCGGCATGATGAAGAGCATCATCGGCACGGTCAGCAGCGCCGGCAGGCGATTTGCGCGATCTTCCATTGCGATGAGCGCGTCGTTGCGCATTTCGGACGCGACCACCCGCAGTGCCTGCGCCAGTGGCGTGCCAAACCGCATGGTCTGCGATAGCGTGGTGACCACGGAGCGCACGCTTGGCAGGTCCACGCGGTCGGCGAGGTTGTAGAGCGCCTGATCGCGGCTCGGAAGGATCTTCAGATCGGCGGACGTGAGCGCCAACTCGTCGGCCAGCGCCGGCCGTGCAAGTTTCAGTTCACCGATGATCCGGTCGAGCCCGTCTTCGAGCGAAAGACCCGCCTCGACGCAGATCACAAGCAGTTCGAGAGCCTCGGGCAAACCGTATGCAACAGCCGTCGCATGTTCGCGTACCAGGTGGCTGGCGACCAAGGCCGGCGTAAGCCAGCCGAGCAGCGCGCCCCCGACTGTGAATAGACCCATCATCAGACGCCTCGCCGCAACCGCATGGATGTAACGGGCGGCGGCCACAGCGAGGATGGCGAAAACGATCGCGGCAAAGATGCGCAAAATTGCATATACCGCCATGGCTCGCGACGCTGGCAGTCCGAGCTTTGCGAGTTGACGCTCGACCTCGCGTTGCTCGCGATACGACAGGCTGCCGCTCCTCTGCGCCCGCACGAGACTCATTGCTGCAGACTTCGTTTCAGCTACGGCCGCAGATCTCGGCGGTTGGATGAGATTGACCCGGCGGGCAATGGCTGCACGCCTAAGCCTCACGCCCGACGTTACAAGCGATATTCCTGCCATCGTTAGAGCAGCAGAGGCAAGCAGGACGAATATGCCCGTCGCCGCCGCAGGAAGTTGGACCAAAGATTGCATCGGAACGTCGCTCTCTCATACCCTGGTTGCGCTGCGCATCATCTGGCGCATGATAACGAAGCCGGCAGTCAGAAGTCCCCCGGCAAGAAGAATCAGGATTTTTCCGCGCGGATCGCTGAAGAGCGGAGTCAGATATTGCGGTTGTATCAGCGACAGCGCGCCGATGACGAGAAATGGCAGCGCGCCCAGAATATAGGCGGATACGCGCACTTCCGCCGTCGTCGCTTGCGCCTTGAGCCGCATGGCCCGTCGCTTGCGAATAATCTCACTGAGGATCTCCAGGGTAACGGCAAGATTTCCCCCCGTGGAGCGCTGGAGCGTAACGGCTGTCGCAAAGAAGCGGAAATCGGGAAGATTGATCCGTTGGCCTGTTTCGCCAAGCGCGTCCTCGAACGGAATGCCGATCTCCGTCTGGTCCGACAATGCCTTGAAGATGCCGCTTACAGGCGGCGGGGCTTCGGTGCCGATCGTCCTGATCGCGGCCGTGATCGGCAGTCCCGCTCTCAACATTCGAACCATCATGTCGACCGAATCGGGAAACAGAGTCATGAACTGCGTTTCTGTTTTGGTCTGCTGGCGAAGCAGAATGAACCGGGGTGCAAACAGAAAACCCGCTGCCGCAACGGCAACGGCTGTCAAAGTCGCGAGGTGCAGCGCGAATGTGGCAATCATCCAGACGGCACTGCCGGAAAGGCAGGCGATCAATATGACCGTAAAGGCGCTTGCCCGCATGCCCCAGGTTTGAGCAAGTCCAAGCGTGAATATTCGCCGCAATTTTTCAGCCGAGCGTTCCGCGGCGGCAGTTTTTGCACCGGGAGCAGGCGCCGGCCCCGGTTGCCGTGACAATTTCGTGGCAAGTGAAACGCGCTTCTCAATGGCGAGCCGTGCGTTTCGGCTCATCATCAGTGCCGAATAAAGCGCTGCGGCGCCAAGCGGAAACACCAGGAGAATGCCAACCAGGAGAGGCATCGTTCATCCCTCCGTGTGCGGGCGGGGATTGAGGGCTTCGAGGAATGCGTTTGCCAGGCCGAAATATTCCAGGCGGGGCAGAAAACGGGGCCGCACACGCGAGGATTCGAACGCGCCGCGCAGCGTTCCATCCTGATTCTCGCCGAGATAGCGGTAGGTGAAGAGACTGCCGAGCGAAATAACGTCTTCTTCCAGGCCCACGACTTCCACAACTTCGGTGATCCTTCGAACGCCATCACGCATGCGTTCCGTCTGGATCGACCATATCGAGCGCGCTCGCCATCTGGCCACGGATCGCGCGTATCGGGAGATTGGCATTGCCCATCAGGATCATGTCCTCGATTCTGCTGAGCGCGTCACGCGCCGTATTGGCGTGAATCGTCGACATCGATCCATTATGGCCGGTGTTCATCGCCTGCATCATGTCGAAGGCTTCGGCTCCGCGAACCTCTCCGACAATGATGCGATCGGGACGCATGCGGAGCGCGTTGCGCACGAGGTCGTGCTGGTCGATTTGGCCACGGCCTTCGATATTGGGAGGACGTGTCTCCAGCGAGAGCACATGCGGCTGCTGAAGCTGCAGTTCGGCCGCATCTTCGATAGTGATGATGCGCTCGCCCTGATCGATCATTCGTGAGAGCGCGTTCAGGAGCGTGGTCTTGCCCGAACCGGTGCCGCCTGAAATGATAATGTTGAGACGGCAGCGCGCGGCGATTTCGAGGGCTCTTGCCAGTTCCGGCGAAAGGGAGCCGAACTGGATGAATTTTGCGAAATCCACCATCTGGCGTGAAAATTTGCGGATCGAGATGCATGGACCTTTTATGCTGAGCGGGGAGATGATGACGTTGACACGACTGCCGTCGGCGAGGCGCGCGTCCAGCATGGGGCTGGATTCATCGACGCGGCGTCCGATCCATGACGCGATCCGTTGGGCTACGTGCAAAACAT
This sequence comes from uncultured Alphaproteobacteria bacterium, assembly GCA_963747255.1. Classification (GTDB taxonomy): domain Bacteria; phylum Pseudomonadota; class Alphaproteobacteria; order Micropepsales; family Micropepsaceae; genus CAIYRG01. The sequence continues at coordinate 154,739 of CAVVEG010000003.1, read as the reverse complement.
GCGCATCATTGCGGAACCGCAAGGTAGTCAATTCGAGCTTGCCCTTGCGTTCGACGAAGATTTTTTGCGGGCCGTTCACCAGGATGTCGGAAACCGTGTCGTCGCGCAACAACGGCTCCAGGGGGCCGAGGCCGATCATGTCGTCGACGAGTTCGTGGGCGAGCGCGCGTTGTTCGTACTGATTCAGCAGGATGCGTTGTTCGTTCGCGATTTCTGCGATGAGCTGATCGGTTCGGGTGCGCAGCTCGTCCTTGGTCATGCTCACGGCTGCCGTGGGCTCAATCTTCACCAGTACCCTATCGCGAATCAAATCTATCGCTCCGGATTCGGAGGCACGCTTGGGTGCCGTGGCTATGGGTGAGGATGGTCGCCCTGCACCTGCCGCCGACGGGGGTGAGGTCACCGCTGTTGCAGGTTCTGTCCCCGCCGGCCTTTCGAGAATTTTCTTCCCGAATTCAAAACCGCTCATCCGAGAGTTGTGCCAAAAATGAGTGTTGCGGTTCGACAGATTTGCCGGCGAGACGACGGAACACCGGAGCGAGGCCGTGTTGCAGCGCCGAGACCTTCTGCATCGCCGCAATGCCGAGAGTTGAGGCCTGAGCGACCTCGCGCGAGTAGGGTATTTTGACATCCGGTTCGCGACCTATCGCCCGCACGAATTCGGCATCCGGCAGACCGCCATATCCGCCACTTTTGTTCAGGATATGGATGGTCGAGCGTTCCGGAGTGTTCGGGCCGATCTGCTCGAGCCATCGCACCACGTCGCGTGCCGAGACAAGGCTGGACGTGCTGACGAGAAGACAGGTGCTGGGCAGGGCCAGAGCCCGTAGAAGCCTTGGTGCCAGGGTCGTGGGCAGGTCGATAAACACGAAGCGATACCGGTGCAGCAGATTTCCCAAAAGCGACAGCACCGCCTCTTCATCCGGCACCATTCCCTCTTTCAACGGCTCCAGGGCGGCCAGCACGTCCAGTCTTTCCGAGACGTGAACGACGCCGCGCTCAAGGAAGAGCTCGTCGACGCGTTCGGGATGCTCCAGCGCATCGCGGAGTGCGTGGCTGGGCGCGAGGTCCAGTTGCAGCGCCGAATTGCCGAACTGCAGATCAAGGTCCAGAAGCAGGACCCTCCGCTGGCGGGCTTCTGCAAGATGCCATGCCGAATTGACGGCAATCGTGGTCGCGCCGGCTCCTCTGCGCACGCTGAGCACAAAGACAAGCTTGCCGGTGCGCGATGCGCGTTGATCGATATTGCCGGTAAGAATGCCTTTGCAGGTTCGTGAAACCAGGTCACGAACCAGCGGCTTGAAGAAATATTCGATAATGCCGGCCTGCTTCAGGCTGCGGTAGAGCGTGATGTCGTTGTTATCGCCGATGGCAACAACGCCAACGCCCGGTTCGCATACATCGGCGAGTGCGCTCACCCGGGATATGGGGTCGTCCACGCCGGATATATCGGTGATCAGAAGCCGGGGCGATGCACGTTTGCCCAGGGCCGCGATCGACTCCTGGATTTCGCCGTTTATGAATTCCGCGCTCACGATGCCCAGATCGCTCAAACATTGCCGGATGAGCCCCTCCGAATCCCGGTCGCGCACGAAAACGAGCGCGCTCGCTTCAATTTTTGAGTCGGGCCCTGCCGTCGGCGAGGGTACTTCCACTTTCTGGTCCATCACTGCGAAGCGCCAGAATTGCCGCCCTGCAGAACGAGTGTCGGCGCGGCAGCGGTGTCGGAGGGCAGCGGCTTTACCTGGTCCTGTTCGTATCGCATCACACCGAGGGCCTCGCGGCTTCCATTCGCAGGACCGAGCGTCCGGCCATGTTCGAGATCATTCGGGATTCTCGACCATGTTCTTCAGATTTTGCGCGTTGGTGCAGCCGAGATAGGATGTTTCCGCATTGCTGTGATGGTTGGCCGGGAATTCAACCCAGGCCGGACAGGAATTGGCCGTCGGCGCAGACGATGCTTCCGTTGCTGACGCATGCCCCGGCGTTGCGAAAATCGCAGCTGCGAGAAGCACGGATCGACAAATGGTCGAGATATGCATGTTACTGCTCCAGCATGAAACCGGCAGCGCCGCTCAAATGCGGAGCTGCGCCGGTCGAAGAAGGACGGGATTTCTCGGCCCCGGTGAGGCGGCCAAGCAGGATCTGTTCGAGATCGCTGGCGAAAACCACACCGTCTGTCGGCAGATGGATATCCTTTGCATCGGCGATCGGATGCACGATGTAAGGCGTCACGAAGATCACCAGCTCGCTCTCGTTACGCTGGAATGAGCTCGAGCGGAACAGGGCTCCCAACACCGGCAGATCACCGAGCCAGGGAAGCTGCTGGATATTGTTGGTGACATTATTCTGGAACAGGCCGGCGATCGCGAAGCTCTGGCCGCTTGCGAGTTCGACTGTCGTTTCGGCGCGCCGCACGGACAGACCGGGGATCTGGATACTGGCGAGCTGGATAGAACCCACATTGGTGAGCTCGCTGACTTCGGGGCGTACCTTGACGCTTATCCGATTGGCGTCGATCACGATCGGTGTGAAATCGACGCTGACGCCAAAGCGTTTCCATTCGATGGTGATCTGTTGAAGGGTTTGTGCCACGGGAACCGGAAATTCGCCGCCGGCGAGGAAATTCGCGGTCTCGCCGGAAATCGCCGTAAGATTCGGCTGCGACAGGATGTTGATCAGGCCTTCGTTCTGAAGCGCATCGATCAGGCCCGAGATGTTCACACTGCCATTTTGATATCCGATGCCTATCGAGTCCAAATTGCTGGGCGCGGATGAACGAACAAAATCCCCGAAATTGTAGGTGTTCGCCCCGGTCAGCGCGTTAACTCCGGCGGTGACTGGCGCACGGCCGGTGAGAAGGCCGATCGCCAGCGTGCCATCGTTGAAGACCGAACCCCAATTGAAACCGAAATTCTTCGCGGCTGTGCGCTGGACCTCGGCGACGCGCACGACGAGCGTAATCTGTGTCGCTGCGTCAACGGCCACATTGAAATTCAGACTTTCCTTCTCACCGAGGAATTGTACTGCAGCGGCCCGCAGCTTCTGGGCGTCGGCAGGCGAGGCCACGTGGCCGGCAACGGTGATGCCGTTCGGCGCGTTGGAGACTTCAATCGTCGCCTGCGGGACCGCGCGGCGGAGCGCCTCCGCGATCTCGGTCGTCTGGCGTGTGACTTTGACCGCGTAGCTGAAGGTTTTCCCCGTGCGGGAGAGCGCATAGACCGTGGTGTTACCGGTTTTTTTGCCGAGTACGAGAAAGCTGGATGCTCCGGTCGCGGCCGGCACCTGGACGTCGGCGATGTCCGGATTGGCAACGAACACGGTTGCCGCGGGTTCAGGCAATTGCACGATCTGCGCCTTGTCGGCCTCGAGAGAAAGCGCAGTGCCGGCTTGCTCTATTTCAGCCGCCGGGGCGGGCAGAGCAAACAACATGTTCCCCACACCAGCGAGAGCAGCGGCGCCGAGAACTGCGCCGAATCGCCTTGCAGAGCAGCGCGCGGTGAGGAACTCAGCGCGTTTCAGATTTCGAACCATGGATCACCTCGACTGAAAACTTGGCCGGCGCTTCGGCCGCGGTCCTGGCTGGTACCGGCCGTGCGGCAGGAGCGGATGCCGTCGCGGGAGCCGGCGCTCGTGTCAGCGTTTTGAGCGCGGGCGAGACGTCTGAAGCCCAAACCGGCGCAGGAGCGAGAGCCGGCTGTTCTTCCTCGTCCCCTGGACGCGACCGTGCCAACGCACGGACGGAAATCTCGACTTTGCCGAGTTGACCCGCCACGAGCAGCATCTGCGCCTGGCGTTCATTCGCTTCCAGCGTGACGGTCTTGGGAGTTTGCGGTTGTCCGTTCGTGGCCTGCGGTTGTCCTGTAACGGCCGGCGATTGCCCCATCGTGCTGTTCTGCGCGTCCAGTGGAGGAGTCAGCCGCTGATCGAGTGCGATGACACGCAAGTCCTCAAGGACGGTCTCGCCAACCGATTTGCGGGCGGCATCGGGCGCCTGCTCGCCGAAACTCTGGGTCAGGATGACGTCAACGCGGTTGTCGGGAAGCAGCAGACCGGAGGCCGTCTGCGTCGCATCGACGGCGATAGTCACCGCTCGCATGCCGGGCGACAGCACAGCGGAAAGAAATCTGCGATCGCCGGGCTTGAGCAGCCCGCTTGCGAGGATGGCTTCGCCGCTGCCAAAACCACGCATGGTCACAGCGCCAACGATATCGCTGCCGTTTTGCGTATCGCGCACGATATTGTCTTTTCCAGCCTGCTGAACCGGGACCGCTTTCCAGGTGAAATCGGCGGAGCGCAGCAGTGTGCCTGCGTGCAGCGGATATGCGGCGACCAGAATTGAATGTGTCTCGACCGGCTTTGGCGCAACCCCGGGTGGCACTTTCGCAGGCCGCTGAACGAGCCAAAGTGCGGCAAGCGACATACCGGCGATAAGCGCGATAGCACCTACAACGAGCAGGATGTTGCGTAGGAACATCTTAGAACCTCACGGATAACCGAGAATGTGACACCGGCGAAAATCGCCACGGCGTAAGGCATGCCTTCTCCCGAAACGATCTTTGCGGCCTCTCTGTCGAGCAATGACCGCGGCGCGTTGCGGTTAACCGCTGCCCCGAAACCGGGTTCGTGACGCACGAGAAAAAACCGCGCAGCGAAATAGATACCGCCCAGCACGCCGCCGGCGATCGCGATTGCCAGTATCAACCGAAACAGCCCGGCGGTCGGCACCAGAATGGAGCTGGCAGTTATCAGTTTGGCGTCACCACCTCCGATGATCGCGAAACGCGCGAGCATGCCAAGCGCGAAGAGCAGGCCGATCGCGCCAGAGAGCGAAATCCAGATTCTGGCGGGGGCGGCTACAAGCTGAAGCAGGAGACCAATGACGACCAAGCCGAGTGAGACGCGATTGGGGATAATGCGCTCCACGAAATCCGACTTGGCCGCGGCGCCAACAGCGGCAATACCGGCGAGCTGAAGAATCAGAATGGTGAATGCGGAGGACATGGAGGCGCCTTCAGCGAGGACGTTTGAAGCAGTGACCGGCTGTTTTCGGGCGCGCGGTGCAGAGGGCGCCCGAATTGACAGAAGGTCTGTCAGAGCTTGCCCGCGATAGTGTTAAAGGTGGCGGCGAGGTTGGTTCCAACAAGTGCGACGGCGGTGATGATCGCAACGGCAATGAGTGAAGCGATCAGCCCGTACTCGATGGCCGTGACGCCACTCTCCGATTCGATTGACATAAAACGCGCGATATTTCTGGACAATTTACGCATCAGGTTTCTCCATGGTTGAAATTGGCATGCACAGTTAGATTTTTAATATAACAATCTGTTCTGTATAGAGTTGACTTAAATCAGTAAACACAAACATGTTTCTGGTTCAATTATAGTAATATTACGGTTAATACGTACCAGCCAACCGAGTCTGTACTAATTGATTTGTACTAGGTTGATTGATCACTCGCCGTTGCCGCGAGGTTCTGCTAGGAGAAGGACCATGATGAAAACTGAACCAGGAATAATACTGAGCCCAATCCGATTGCTCCTTCTGCTCGCGGCCGCCGTCGGTATGACGGCTTGTGCTGGCGCACAGAAAGTCAATGTCCGCGCCATTCCGGATCCGGGCGCGCAAAAGACCCAGGATGCCCAGGCGGCGACAGAATTGCGCCTGGCGCGCGCCTCCCGTACAGCGGGTGATTACGTATCGGCTTTGAACCTTTATCGTGCCGTCATTTCGGTCGCACCAACCGACGTCATTGAGGTCGAGCTGGGGGATACCCTTACCGAGGCAAATGCACCCGAAGAGGCAATCGATATCTACGCAAAGATTGGAGCGGCTTCGCCGTCGCGGATAGCGGCACTAATGGGAATGACGCGTGCCAACCTCGACCTTTCGGAACCTGAAAAAGCGCTTGGATATGCAGAGCAGGCAAGGAGATTGGCACCAGTCGATGCGCGGGTTCTCGTCGCGTACGGGGTCACGCTCGACATGCTTGGCCGCCACGGTGAGGCGCAGCAATCCTATCGCGCCGTTTTGTCAAAGGCGCCGCACGACATCCCGGCTCGGAACGATCTCGCCCTGTCGCTCAGCCTCACCGGGCAATATGACGAAGCGGCCGGGATTCTCGCACCTATTGTGAAGTCGGCAACCGCTACTCCGCGCGTGCGCCAGAATCTTGCCCTGATTTACGGACTGATGGGCGATAGGGAACGCGCCGCAGCGCTCAGCCGCATCGACCTCGACCAGAATGTGGTCGACGCTAATCTTCGTTTCTTCGATTTTGTTGAGGGCCGGCCCGGCAACTGAGCGGCACGCTAATGCGACGGCGGATAGCAGGCCGTCGCATTCAGCGTTAGCTGATTCGCTGCGCCGAAGGGCGAAATCGGGCTGAGCCAGGGAATGAAGAACTGAAATACGAATGTCCCCTGAATTTTGATGCCGCAGGATGGTGCCGTCACTGTATAGGCTGACAACGGGATGTTCAGCCCATAAGCCTGGCCAACGGCATAGGTTTCAATTTGCGTCGCCGTCGCACAGGTAACGGGATCAACCGCGCCACAGCGCGCCGCTGCCTGCACCGAGCGGTGCAGGGTCGTGTAGGTCCAGAGCAGCCGCCCGACATCCATGATACCAAGCAGGAACAAGAGCAATACGGGCAGGATGAGCGCGTATTCGATGGCAACGCTGCCGCAGTGTGCCACCCTGTTGCGATGCCAAAGGCGGGTGGCACTCATCATTGCGTTCGGACGGTCGAACTGCGCTTGAGCACCAGCGGATTTGGAAAGCCCGGAAATTGAAGGATGGCCGTATGGGTAAGCTGCGCGCTGATGGTCATGTAATAGCCCTGCGCGTTGCCATTGGCGCACGCGCTGGTGCAATTTCCGGCCGCAATGCCAGCCGTGCTCGGGCAGCCGCAGAAGGTAACAGGTACGGGGCTTGCGGAAATCCCTGCCGTGCTCGTCGCGTTCACGACCGCCGCGGTTATGCCTGCGGTGTCCGTTGGATGCTGTGAGGCATACATCGCGCCAGCCTCCGCCGCGTCCTGCACCTGCATGGCTTGATAGACGGCCAATCCCACTTCGGTGAGGCCGATCAGAAGGACCAGCAGCATCGGCATGGCGATACCAAATTCGATCGCGGCGGTGCCGGACCGAGCGCGCGCACATTTGCTTAGAAGCCCGAGCTGATCTGAGAGAACGCGGCGCACCGATTACTCCATATCGGGCACTGATCGCGCCGGGTTCGAGCAAGACACATTGCGCTCAACATACTCAGTCATCGTCGCCTGGTTTGGCATTTATGTTGCCTGAAAGAAAGCCATCGATTGGTGTATTGAACTTTTGCATTTATTCATTGCGTCTGATAGCAATCAACGCCACCCCTGATATTGATGAAGGTCAATGCCATTGCTTGTCCACATGGCGGTTGCTTGCCCCTATTTTCGGTGACTAAAAACATCGAGTAAAGCCCTTCCGATACGCGGATCGAATCCGTGCGATGTTAACCACACCCGGCAACTAACGACTCCAAACTGCAATATTGAAATACTGCATGAAAGCCGTGTTGATAGGAAGTGGTTTCATATTATAAGCAAGAAAACGTACATAATTATGTCTACGCGTCCGACACAGACCTGAGACACTCCGCACAAGTGTAAAATCGCTTGCATTAGACGTGAAAAGGGGGTCGCAGTTGGACGCGATTTGACAGCGGGAAACCGGAATGTTCTTTCTTGGCGTCCCGCACTCCGCGGTTGATATGCTCCCGGCGACAGTCGAAGTGGCGAAGCTGAGTGATGCCCTGCGCGCCAACGGCGACAAGCCAGTCTGAAGACCAGCGACCCTCGGTGAACCCGCAGCCAATTTCGCCGCTCAATTGGCTTGTGATCTGAAACCGGAGAACTCCAGCGTGCTGTGATCCAGGAAAGCGCTTCTCGCCGGGTTCAACTGAATTCGCGAGTTTTTCGGTAGACAAGTGAGGTTAACGCATCTGAAGATGGGGGATTATTTTCTAATTTTGCGCAGAATTGCGCTGAATACGTCCGAATAATCGTCGGTCCAAACGCGCATGTCCAGGCGCGGCGTTACGATGCGCCAGGAGGGACCGAAACTCAACGCCTGCATGTCTGTCAGCGATCTCGTAACAACCGCAATCTGCGCCCGCAAACGCAGCGTCAAACCCGGCGAAGTCTCGTTGTCGTCGAGCTTGACAGCCGTGACCATGTTGTTTGCCGAGGCCGACGCCGAGACGACGCTCGCCAGTTCCATGTACTTGTTCGAGATGTTGAACGCGATCGCCCCATGCGGTCCAAGCCGCGATTTAAACGCAGCAAATGCCTCCTTCGTCAGCATATGGGTCGGCACCGAGTCCGATGAAAAAATATCGAGAATAAGCAGATCGATGCCGGGCTTTGCCTCAACCAGGGTCAGCCGTCCATCGCCGATGATGGTTGGCGTCTTCGGGGCGCACATCGGCACCGAGCGGAACAGTTCCCGATTGTGCGCAATATCGGCGATCAGCGGATCGAGTTCGTAGAAATTCCAGAACTCGTCCGGAAGCGCGTAACATGAGAGTGAACCGACACCTAGTCCGACGAGCGCGACGCGGCCTAGCCTGCCGCCGGCTTGCGCGCGGATGGCCTTGAGTGCCTCTGAATAGGGTCCGCCGGGATAATAATAGGTCAGGGGTTCAGGCGGGGAGGTGAGCAGCGCGCCGGCGTCATCGCAGAATCTGCTCGGCGCCGTGCGCTGTCGTACCATGGTACAGAACACGGAATTTCCCGTTGTTCAGTTCGGCGACTTTGTATGCGCCATAGAACGATCTTGCCCGATAAACCGTGTTCTGCAGCGGATCGTAGAGATTTGTCGCGACGAACAGGATGGCCGCAAGGCCTAAAAGGCGCACGGGATGCCGGTCCTGGAACGCCATGAAGCCGGCGAGAACCATCACGCCTATGACGAATTTTCCGGCAGGCGCGCCGACCAGGGAAAAGAAAATGGCCGGGACGGTCGCCAGAACGGCAACGAGAATCGCGTCCCTTATCCAAACCGCCTGGGATGTTGTCCAGATACCCGGCCGCACCAGAAGAGCGGCGAACGCCAGCAACGGATATTCAAGCACGGATCGAAAAATCTGCGGCGCGATCAAGGCAGCAAACGAACCGCCGAGAACGCCACCCAGAGACATCCAAACATAGAATTGGGTAAGTTCTGAGGCGGGCGGGCGGCGCTGGTACAGTTGCGTCTGGCAGACCATGGCTGCAACGAAGAACGCTGCAAGATGCCCGAAAAGTGCTGTTCCCCAGTTGATTTTCCCCGACCACAGAAGAAGAACGACAAGCCATGCGACGGCGAAAGGTTGCAACGCAAGCATCGTTGCACCGGGCACCAATGGCTTTTCGGAGAATGCAAACACGAAGCTCAGCAGGTAAAGCGCGAGCGGCATGATCCAGAGGAATGGCTCGGAGGCAACATCCGTTGCGATATGCGCTGTCACCGCGACCAGGAGCCCCGAGGGGACGAAGCCGAGCGCGACCCAGATCAGCTTCTCGCGCCAGGTTGTGACGGAGCGCGCGATCGGGATCGGCCGACGGATCTGGGATCGCGGTGGAGTCTGCCAGGTCATTGCGCCGCAGGCAGCTATCGCGAGTGCAAGCACACCGTACCCCACGCTCCACAGCCGGGACTGAACCGAAAGAGCAAATGCCGGCTCGATCAAAAACGGATAGGCGAGGAGAACCGAAAAGGAGCCAAAATTCGAGGCCCGATAAAGGAAATAGGGATTTGCCGCGTCCTCGGTCTCGCTCCGCGCATACCAGGCCTGAAGAAGCGGGGAGTTCGCCGAAAGCGCAAAACAGGGCAATCCGACCGAGGCCAAGTACAGCGCTATCACCCACAAAGAGACATCGTGAACCGGCGGCGATTGAAAACCGGCCGCGATCGCTATGGGCAGCGACAAAGTCGCGGCGGCCAGAATCGCGATATGCACCGCCGTCGCCTGCCGGACGCTGAGCCAGCGCGTAAGAAAATGCGCATACAGATACCCCGTGAGCAGCAAGCCCTGGAACACGACCATTGCCATCGACCAGACGGCTGACGAGCCGCCCAGTACCGGCAAGACCATCTTGGAAAACATCGGCTCCAGCCAGAACAGCAGGGAAGCGGAGAGAAACATGGTGACGGAATAGACTGCGATCCGAATGCGGCGGCGATTGGCTCCGTTGCCCAGCGACACTGTTTGAGAGTCTGGAGTGCTAATGGCAGGAGCCGGGCAAATTTGCAGCCCCAATTCGCCGGAGCCCAGCACCGCACCCGCTGAACGCGATGATGCAGTCATTTCTTCAATTTGACTGTGAGCGGATCCACGTATTGGCAGACATCGCAGTTTGTTTCGGCACGATAGTCCCCGGTGGGACAGGGTTCGGATGAGAGTGATTCGACCGAAACCGCGGACCCGGCAGTGGGTCAAGGCTCTAAAGGCTCCGCAGAACGCCGCCTATCATGACGGCCACGCTATAGATGATTCCCCAACCGACCAGTGAGCCAAGAAGGATTATGAGCATGCACAGTCCGGGGTGAAGACGTTCCTGGTCCGAAATATTTCTGTCTAACTCGAATGCATGCGCAATCCAGTCGTCACCAACGTCAGAAACCCGATCACGATTGGGGTAAGCGATCACGTTGTCGCCACGGACGTCTGTGATCGCCCGGGCGACGTGACCAGACAGTTGTCGCGTACTTACGAATGGCAAAACCATTGCGAAACTCTGTGCCCGATCGGCAACCTGTGTTCCGCCAATCTGGGGCGCGATTGCGGGCCGGGCGAGCCCACCTGAAACACCATATCTTGCAGCCCAAAAACCTTTTGATCGAAAGAGCAGAGTCTGCCGCACCCATTCATACTCCGGCCGTTACACGCATAGCATTACACTAACGAATCATGCCTGAATATTAGTCATCATGATTAGGTGGTAAGCCGTAGCATGGGTGTAGAAATGAGGCTGTAATGGCAATCAATAATGAGATCTCATTGTCTAAACTGCATAGCGAACTGCCGCAGACATCTTTGCCCCAGGACGCAACTGATAAAAGCGCAGCAGGCTTCTAAGCATGTTGGTAGTCAAGATCGCAAGGCTCAGCGGCTATCTCGTTCGCGCCAGCGATCCCCCGCCTGGAAACGTTGTCATCTGGCGCGGACTACCGCGCCTCAACGACATCGGGTGGGGCGCGCTGACGGGCGCAAGATTTCTGGCCAATTGAAAGTCGGTGAACTCCAACAGCTCACCGGGAGCTTACTTTGTGATAACCGCGTCGCTCCAACGCCCGTGATCCGGCGTCAAGTCGTGGGGCTCAGGGGTCTCTTTTGTGGAAACTTTGCGCTACGCGCGTCAAGCGCAGGAATGTGGGGCTAAGTCGCTCCGATGCGGAGCAATGGCGATTGCTGCATTTCGACCATCGACCGGAGCCTCTTTGCCCGAGAACGATGCGCGCGGTGACGTGAACGGCAATTCCGCCGATCGCCGCATTGCGCAGGAATACCAACGGCGTTAACCCGGGCAGCTTGTCCGCGGCAAATACCGTAGCGATCAGCCCGGCAAGTTCATAGGCGATAACGGTGGCGATAAAGATCTGCCCGGCCAACCCGTGTCGCTGTTGTGGCGAGCCATTTTCAACGGTCGCTTCCAACAAGTGTCTGGCAATGCGGTTTCGCCGTGGGGTCGTTCGGCTGAGTAGGAATTGTGACCAGCTGCCATCCGAGAACGAGTTCATATTACGCCGCCTTTGAACTTGCCGATTTCACTCCGTCCATTGGGAGGCAATGTCCGCCCGCGCTCTCACTGTTAGTACATATAATGATAGGACACACGACATATCATCTTTCAATTCCAGAGTACGAAAGGCAAGCGTAGCAGTGATCCAGCATCAGCTGGGTTTCTTAATCAACACCCTCATTACGTAGCAGCAGAGGCAGACTGCACAGATTATGAGCCAGCTCATCAGCCTAACTCCAGCGAAGCGAAGGCGTTCCTGGTCTGAGGCATTCCTCTTTGCCGTGAAGTCGTGCGCATTGCAGTCGTCACCAACTTCATAAACTCGATCAGATTGGAGTAATTGACCATGTTGTCGCCTCGGCCGTTATCGCCTGGGCGACGTGGCCATGGAGTTGCCGTGTACTGACGACGTCGAACGGCAAAACCATTGCAAAACTGTGAGGCTGATCGGCTACCTGCGCGACGCAATTGTTTGGTGCTGAGTTCGACGCTGCAAGTCATCTGCATCGCACAAAGCGGGCGGTCATTAAAGCCATGATATCACTTATGCAAAGTACTGTACGAAATCGCACCTAGACGGTACGAGCAACAAAACCAAGCCAATGAGCACTTGGGTCTAGGGGCATTTGCCGGAAATCGCTGATCTCGTACACGCGTATTAGACAGGGGAGGCGCTGAGAAGTTACCTGCACTTTCGGGCTAATGAAACCGGTGGTCAATATTGACCAGACGCGCCGCCTAAAACCTTATAGAGAAATTAACGGCTGATTCTAATTGTTTGCCCGGTATCCCTATGGCGCTTATTGGGTTTGGGCAGACCAGCCTTGGAGAATGTACTTGGCCCGCCATGTGATGCGTTTGATGCGTATCAGGAGGAACCGAAATGGCGCTAGCTCATGAGTCGGTGGATAGATATTCCCCGAGGATTCTAAATGAATTGAAGATTCCGGTATTCGTGGTGGATAGAGCCGGCTCTATTTTATATGCGTCCGCCGCTGCGTCGTCGATCACGGGTGAGGCCGGTCTATTCCAAATAGTCGGAACATCCCTTGTCGCCAGGCACCCTTCGGATAATACCCGGCTGCGGTCCGCCCTTTCGCGCTCCGGCATCTTCTGCGAGCGCGAGACGTTCATGGCAAGCGGTTGCAACTCGGTTACGGGGCACTTTGTATCCGTTTCGCACTTACACAGCGGAGGCAATCGGTCTCATGTCTTTCTGGTCGTGGTGCAGCAATGTGATGGGGATGAGGACTTCGCGGACGGTTTGCGCCGATTATTCCGGTTTTCTCCGGGAGAGATCGTCATTTCGTCTGCGCTTGTAGACGGCTTGGATTACGAACAGATCGCTAAGCTCCGGGGATCGAAGGTGAACACAATTCGTACCCAGATCAACAACATGATGTTGAAAACGCAGACACACGGGCAGCGGGAGCTCGTTTCTCTGCTCACGCGGATTGCGAGCATTCCCTAACTAACCGATCTTCGTGGATTCGATTCCGGGTTTGAGAGTGTCCTGGGGTACGATCTGCTCATAATTGCCGGCAGTCATGTTTCTGCGCGCTTCAATTCGCGAGAAGGACGGCAAGGTCCACCGCTATTTCAGCGTTGTGGAGAACAAGCGCATTGGCCGTCGCGGGCGGGTGGTTCAGCGCCACGTGCTTTACAACCAGGCCCCCAGCAGCACCGCCGTAGTGCAAACCTTCCGTGCCCGGTCCAAGGAAAATCAATCTTTGCGATCTCCAAACACCGCGAATCCGCGAAGATCGGTCAGGTCCCCCACCCAGAAGGAAATTTCGTTAGGAGAAGCTGGCGATGTTGGGGGAGCTCGAGAAGAGTCCGGTCAACGCCGCAAACCGTGTCCGAACGGCCGCGACCTGCTTTGTGCCTTCCGCTGTTGACGTTGCAGGTCACGTTGACACGTCGGAGGCTTCCCTCCGGAGAAATTGTTCACAGCGACAGATCAGCAGACCAAATGCGCGTACGTTGGTAGCCGCAGTGAACTGCGTTCAGTCTTTGATCTTCGGCCGTTCTTGCAAAATGGAATTCAATAATGACTTGTGAACTTCGATGCGACCATTGTAGCTGATATAACCAAGCTGTCGAAATTTGTTCATGAAGAAACTCACGCGGGATCGCGTCGTTCCAATCATATCCGCAAGCGTCTGCTGACTGATCTTGGCAATCAATGGCTCGGGAGCTCCTTCCTTGCCAAAGTTGGCCATCAGCAGAAGCAGACGGGCAAGACGTTTCTCACTCGAATTGAATAGTTGATCAACGAGGTCCGCCTCGGCACGGATCGTTCGATCCAGAAGGTGGGCGATGAACATTTCGGAGAACGCCGTTTGCTGGTGGATCACTTGGTTCATAGCCGCCTTTTCCACGCGCACGATCACCGAATCCGTCATTGCCATCGCTGTTGCTAACCGCCGCCTCTGCCTTGCAAGACATCCTTCACCGAAGAATTCGTCTGCTCCAAAAATCGCCGTAACTGCTTCCTTGCCTTGGTCCGAAACGACGGCGAGCTTCACCTTGCCTTTCTGGATATAGAAGACCGCATCGGCTGAGTCCCCCTGCGAAAAGATGATTTGGTGCTCGCCGTAATTGACGATGCTCCGGCCCTCGCCAATTTCGGCAAGAAAAACTTTCGGATCGAATGACAGCTTTCGCCTGCCCAAGCTTCCCAAATTCGGGCCTCCCCGGACTGTCCGAGATCAAACATTGGACGTTTCGAATTGTCAATTTTTATTCCGCTGTTGTGCGCTGGTTGAATTATCCGCAAAACGATCCGGTAGCCCGCGCCTCACATTCGACCTACTGAAGGAGATGGAAAGAAGGCGGCCTTTAGCATCTGCGATTGCGTGGATTTTCGTATTGCGCCCGCCGCGTGAGCGTCCAATAGCTTGGTTCTGTTCCCCCCCTTTTTGCGCCCGAGGCCGATCGGTGCGCCTTGATGTGGGTGGAGTCGACCATCTGCGTATCTGTCGATCTGCTGCGTGCCGCCAGCGCTTTGAACAGCCGCTCCCACACGCCGCGCGGCGCGACTTCGGCAGCGGGCCGTATTCCGGCGGGCAGCCGTGTGGTGGCGAGCGGCGTCGGCCGCTTCAATCTTCTTATTCTTCCGGGGGATCGTCGCTGGGCATTATGCGCCCTCTGTCGGGATCGTAAATTCGGAGAAACTGCTCCCGTGCGTCGGCGACGAAATCCCAAATTTCAGCCAGTTCCAGATTGCGAGCGCGAAGCTCAGGGGTGGGCGCGGCTTTGGCGCGCGCTCGGCAATCTTCTGCCATCTGGCGATATTTCTCCACTCGCTCCAACTGGTCCCCCCAGATGTGATCGGGCCACAATTGACCGCCAGTATGGCAGAAAATTAAAAAATACTTATCAAATCAACTCCCAGAGCAATACTTGTCCCCGTCCCGGCATAGACCGGAACACGCCCCTGACGCGCTTCCAATGGTTCAGGTAGGCCTTTACGCGGCGGCTCATGGTCAGGCACAGCCACCTGACCGATGTATGAGCGACGAAGCATTAAGGCATCGATTGGGCTACTTGCTGACTGCGGTAGCCTAGATGTTTAGTCCCGGCATTTGATGCAGAGGATCGAACGTGAATCGTTCGGGCTCTTTTGTCCAGATCTTGCAGATGTGTTCGTAGGGCGTGAGGCCTTTGAGGGTCTTGAGTCGCTTCGCGAAGTTGTAAGCGCTGACAAAGTCGCCGAGATGGCTTCGGAGTTGCGCGTGCGTCTCGTAGTAGAATCGCTTGACAGCCTCCTTGATGGTGCGGTTCATGCGCTCAACCTGACCGTTGGTCCAAGGGTGCTTGGGCTTGGTGAGGCGATGATCGATGTCGTTCTGCGCGCAAGCGAGTTCGAAGGCGTGAGCGCGGAAGATCGAGGGGCATCGCGACGTCATGAAGATGATCGTTGATGCATGGGACATCACGCTCGCCGAACTGGAAGAGTTCTTCCCAAAAGCGCGGCGCCCACATGGGGATGGGCACGCTCTTGCAACAAGCGCCTGCCAGAACCATCGATGACCTTGGCCAGGCATCACCGAGGCCCTCAAAGTCTTCACCTCAACCAAGTGCGAAAACTACTTGGTCAGCTGGATACAATCCGCAATGATCGGAGGATGCTCTAAGTGCGTGCCGTACGTGAAAGCACTTACGAGTTTGTCTGTCTATGCTGCTGACACAGAATCGCGTATGAAATCCTCTGTAGACGCTGAGCCAATTTGCGTCGGGATGAAGCGGAATTTAGTTCGTTAGAGCGAAGCTGAACTGGTCACCCTCGATACACGAAAACAATGTCGAGCTCGTGTGGTGATCGATAAGTTGTTCGGGAGTCACCGTTGGATTGGCAGAGAAATACGATGGATACGCCTGTCACTTCGGCGGAGCGGTATTCTTCCTCCGTACTAGAGCATCTGAGGGTTGCTCTGTTCCTGGTGGATAGGGGTGGCTCCGTCGCTTACGCCAACTCCGCCACGTCCTCGGTTCTGGGAGACGGCGGATCATTCGAGATGAGCGATAATACTCTCGTCGCCAAAAATAATTCGGATAACGTGCGCCTGCAACGCGCCATAAGGAACGCCGGGTTTAATGGCGAGCGTGAGACGTTTGTGATTGCTGATTATGGTTCGGCCAAGCCGCAACTTGTGTCCGTGACGCCGTTGGACAGCGGAAATGGACAGGATGGCGAATCTCTGGTCCTAGTGCAGAAGTACGAAATAGTGGAAGAGCATTTTGCCCAAACCCTGCGGCAATTGTTTCGGCTCTCCCCGGGTGAAATCGCCATAAGTGCAGCGCTTGTCAGCGGCATGGATGCCGAACATATCGCCGAGCAACGCGGAGCGAAGATCGCCACAGTTCGTACCCAGATTGGCGCGCTCTTGTTGAAAACGCGCACACGCCGACAAACCGAACTCGTTGTTCTGCTCTCGCGTATTGCGAGTCTTCCCTAGAAGCATTGCAGGACTTAATTCCGAATCTCAACGATTAAAAATCAGCGGACGAAGTGCAGCGCAACGAACGCGCCCCTGCGAATCAATCGGGGACCTTTCCGAATCATAAAGAAGCTGACATGAGCCCCTGATTGCCTCCATTCACGCGGAGCCGGACTAGAGAGCCCATCGGTAATACTCTCCCGGCACAGCGCGATTCGACCCGGCAGACATGGCCCTCATTTCGATGTTCGCACAAGCAATTCGTCAATCTTCCGCGCATCAGAGATTTCGCTGAGTTCCAGAATTCCTGGACGAGAAGCGGCGCCCATGCCAACGATGAAAATCAACTGCGCCATGTTGCTTGCTTGCATCTTTAGCGAGATGCGTACGCGATAGGTCTCGACTGTACGATGCGAGATACCCAACGCGCGTGCGATTTCCTTACTGGTTTTCCCGCGAATAACGCACGAGACAATCTGATGTTCGCGCTGCGTCAGCCCAGCGATAAGGTTGGCTGCTTGTACGGCGGATGGACTTCGCGCATCCTCCGGCCTCTCGAATCCCGGAGCGCGGTGCCTGTCGTCTGGAGCTGGAGGGAGCGGCGGAGGAGACATCTATGACCTTGCCTTGCGCCGCAGGCCATCACAGGACGTGCTTCGCGCGTGCAGACCATGTCGTCCTGGCAACCAATCGGTTGGAAGCATCATGCAAAACGTTCCAATCCAGGGACATCGGATACATAGGAAATTCGGGTCGGAGAGACCCTGAAACCGATACGGCTCCACAGAGCTGGGCTTGGCTAACGGCAGACGATTCCACAGTACAACGGCGTGATGCGTCACTCGCGCTTTGAACTTGAAGAAAATGGTTCCTCTCATGGCTGTGCAGGAGAATCGCATGTTCCGACGGGTTCCCCTGTCGCTGGCAAAGGATAAGCGGATTCTAAAAGGAGCCTCCTGATTCGGAGGGTGGCTGCTGCTTTGGAGTAATTTTGCGAATTGTTTTTCGAACTTCCGGACCCGCGTGCGAGCAACGCGCTGCGCGATCTGAACGAGATTCAGCTCATCGCGCTGTTTGGCCGGATGAAGGCCTATTTCTGGGATGGTGCCCCGGATCTGAAGCACGGCCTTCCAAGCCATGATACGTTCAGCCGCGTGTTTCGAATGCTCGATCGGGTGGCGTTCGAGAATGGGCGGCGTCTTGTTGACCGGATATCCCTGGTTGGAGCAAAACCCCGCCCTGGGTCCGTTTCGCCAAACGAGTTTCGTTTGATAGGCAGTGTGATTTTTCACGTCGATCAGACAGCCGCCGTCAGGACTGAATTGAGTTTCGTCCAATCGCCCGTCGACGTCCGCAGCACTAATATCAAGAATTGCGCGGTCGAGAACAAGTGTTCCAGACGCGTCGGCGATTCTTCCGTTGAACATTAGCCGTTCTCGACGCGACTTCCGGCGCTCCAGATCCCTACGCGCCAGCCCTCCCACGTGATGGAGGAGTTGTTTTATTTCGTCAGAGACCCGAACCTTGCGCATGACGATTTCTCTTCGGCAATACGCCATACTTGCATTGTTGGCGCTGTCCTCCATGCAAGTGTCGCTGAGAAATACATAAAAAGCCGTAAGAATAAACGTAGTACTGAATATTCACTATGGTATCGCCATTAGAGAGAACAGACGAATACATGTTGAGTACTGTTATCTAACTCGGCATTCCCCCCAGTAATTTTCCGTCCTTGATGGGCGTACAATTGCAAGCCCTGCTCGAACTCGGGGGGAATGTTGTGGTGATAAGTACGGCAGTCCAGCATGAAGACAGAGTCGACATATACAATGAGAGGAACATTTTGGTTGGCAGCCATCTCGGACAGTTGCACGGCTATACAAGCTCTACGGTAAGTATAAGGCGAGGCAGCATGATTGACACATATGACGATAACGGTGTGCAAATTTTCGCAATTCGCGAGTCGTCAATTTCAAAAAGAAAGGAATGACGGCGCGAGATGACCCCACAGCCTGCGCAAGCGCTCCAGACAGAGCGTAAACCCAGGCGAGACCTCTACTCCGAGTCTGTCGAGACGCGAAACTTCAGGTTCGGTCCGATAAGAGGCACGTGGTTCATAGCAGCTAATCCTCGATTAGCATTCACTCCAAATCTGGATTGCATTCGGGACTACATGGTCCCGATCGCCGACGGAGCGAGCACCCGTATCTGACGAGGGCAACGCACCGGGCCAATTCCGCGTGCGCTTCGACATTTTTAACGAGCATGATTATTGCAACCTGTTCGTAGCGGAATATTCTACAGGCGGCGATCGTGACTGGCTGAGGAACTCAGGCCGACCTTGCGTTTGTCCCGGAATGTTCGATTCCGCTTCTGGTCACGCCTGTGATGGCCGATCAATGATACGTCGGCGAAATCTCTTCCGCCATATCCGTCCATGCCTGCGCCAATCGGGTCCAAGCCCGCTTGTCCGCCGAACGGGTCTTCCTGGATATCATTGTTTTCGCCTCTGCGGCCCGGCACAAATACCGTTCGCGTTGTTGCTGAGGCGTTTCGACTGTGTCTGTTTCGGGATACTCAGTGCCGCCTGCCGACGAAATATCCTGGCGCGGGCCCTCAGTCTTCTGAGCGATTATGTCTAATTTGACGACCTTCTCGTCCATGCAAACCGGGGTCGAACGCACGAACCCGCTGACCTTGAGATCGCTTGGCTCCTGACGAAAATCCGTGATTACTTTGGCAGGGTCGGAGATGCGCTTTGAATTGGACATAATGGGATACAATCCATGCTGACAGTGTCGGATCCAGGATAGGGATTCAATGGACGCGTTAGTTCTACCCATATTAGCCTGAGCTTATTGAGGGGACTCTAGAGGCGCCTGCTTCGTATCGCGTATCCAAATACTTACAAGTGTTCCAGTCTGAAATGCAAATACTCTTTGGTGTCAGCGCTGCTACAAAAACGTCGATACGAACGCACCGGTCTTACATCGAAATTTAATCGGCCGTGCCAATGATTGACCGGCGTTGTCACAATTGCGCATAAAATAACTGGGTCACTAACTCGACCGTGGCGATGTAAGGGTGCTTCGACACGGAATGGGAATCGTCATCCGCAATTGCCGATCTGGAGCAGAAGGTTCTTTTGCGCAGTCCTATCCGGGTCACGATGTCGCAAGGCTGGGCGGCGTTGGCATTTTGTTAGCTATCCTGGGCTTAGGAATTGCGCGGGCCTCCGGTAATGGGTAGGCGGAGGTCTGTTTTCCTTTGCCGGTTGTTTCGCTGACAGGTTTGTGAGCGGGGGGCTGTCTGGAGTCAGAAGCTGATCACGGCCGCAGTGACGCTTCGGCGGAAATCGGGCTTCTCTTCCGCGATGCTGGACTTTTTCCGAGGCAACATGGCGATAAAGCCAATCTCGCTGCAGCGCGACTGGCTGATGCCTCTTTCAGCGCCGGTAATGACAAGGCCACAAGGTCGGCAATCGCTGGATGAAAATCTTCCGCATGCTCGCCGCATCGCATATCCGGAAAGTGCGGGCTTGAAAGCACACCGATCTTTCATTAGTCCGAAAAATCCGCTGGTCAGTTCAACCTTTCGTAACTGTCTCTGCGAGTTCTGTGGCCTTACCACAACGCTTCGGCATAGGGGGTCTGTCCAACCCATGCTGACGGGGAATACGTCTGGGCACGCCGCTCCCAGTCTCGGTGAGACTCCGTTCGCAACTGCCAATTAAAACCCATTCTCGCTGGAATAGACTTCGCTCGTTCAGGCAGGCGCTCGCACTCCAGGCGCACGGTGCAAACATCTGCTATCGCCATTCGCCAAGCGTCTCTTCGCCATTGCTGCGAGCTTTTCGTAATCCTCGGCAATGTGCAGAAGCGTCTCAGCCTTTGCTCTGAGCTCTT
This sequence comes from uncultured Alphaproteobacteria bacterium, assembly GCA_963747255.1. Lineage (GTDB taxonomy): Bacteria > Pseudomonadota > Alphaproteobacteria > Micropepsales > Micropepsaceae > CAIYRG01. The sequence continues at coordinate 134,124 of CAVVEG010000003.1, read as the reverse complement.
GGATTCGTGCCTGATAATGGGCGATTCTCTCTTTATCGTCGCTCACCATCCAGTACCTCCAGCTGCTAAATTCGCGAAACAGACGGGAATCTCAAGCACGCAACGGCGCGATCTACTATTAGACGTTGGTATGAACAAGCCGGTCTTTCTCCCAGACTTCGCCTATGTCAGACCGAAAATTACTGCTGGACTGCTGCTGGCTGCATCATCGTTCGCTGCGATGAAACAGCCGGCGCGAAACATCCGAATCCCTGGATGAGGAAATCAATTCGATACGCGCCCATTTATTATTTTTAGCACAATGATGTTGGGATCAACTGGTCAAAAGTGCTCAACCGGCACGTTTATTTATCGATATCAACATGACTGTCGATTACACGTCTGTCCCCAAGATCCGCCACGCTCGCGCTCTTCGGCATCCCCCTCATCGCTCCGGCGCCGTACGGCGATGCAAGTGCAGGGCGAAGACGTAACCCGGCTTGGCTGTCGTAGTCAGTGGCGCGTTCGATGTTGGCACCGGAAGGCGATTTCTTCCACGCGACGATCAGCGAAGCCGCGCAGCCGGTTTGACTCGAACAAGGAGAATCTTGTGGTGGATTGGGGGACCGTGGCTCGCGCAATTCACAAGCACCCCAGGTGAATACAAGACGCAGCAAAATCGCGCCGGTTCGACAAAATTTGTCGCGCCCGACCTCGTTCGCGGAACATTGGGCCCGGGGTTAAAAGCCCTTCTGTCTCTGGCCACACCGTTCCAACGTTCCGTTTTTATGATGTTCCTGGTCGCGGAAGTTCACCCGTTTTCCGATGGCAATGGGCGGCTTTCGCGCATCATGATGGATGCTGAACGGCGTCCGCCGGCGAGCAACGCATTATTGTTCCGACCATCTATCGAGCAAATTATCTGGTGGCGCCAAAGGCCATTTCCAACCGGACAAGCGCCGAGCCCGCACGTTCGGACGCTGGATTTTGCGCAGCGATTTACGCGTGCAATCGACTGGCGGAACTTCGCGCAAGCCGAGACGGAATTGCGCACGGCGAATGCACTCATGGACAGCGCTGAGGCGGACGAACAAGGCGTGCGATTACGTCTTCCATTGTCGTGATCCGCGTGTTCCAAGCGCAATCAGAGTGGCCTGAATTGCCTCGCCGCGAGTTAAATGGTTGCAAACCTTGCGCCCAAATTCCGCGTCGGCATTGCAAAAAACGCGCCTGAATTTGTGCCAGGAAGCGCACAGTCTTGGTTGGATGGCGGTATGTGTTCAGAACCTGGCGGGTTTGCATGCCGATAGCAGCGGTGCGTGGAAACGATGGTGAGCGGCGAAGAAGGGGATTCACAGCAAGATAAAGGCGATGGAATTGTCACCGCACATTCGTGCAAGTGGTGGTCTGCACACGGATAATAACACGCGCCATATCCCACCTATGCCGTCAGGTTGCCATACGTTTGTTCGTCGTTGTTCGTGGGTGAGATAAGGAAGGCCGAAAGGCTGCTTTTGCGCTTGAAGGCGCATCAGTGCGCACGAATATCTCTCCCATGCCGAATGACCGCGACAATCGCTTCGAGCTGAAGGTCAGGAAGCCTCGCGCAGAGCGTGACGGCCATCACGTGTCACGACAGGTGCGATCTTTCGAGCACCAGGTCATGAACGCGGTGGCGCGCGCGGGAGGTGATCCCAAGCGCATCGGCAAATCTTCCCCGGCAGGGAGCAAGACGAAGCCTCGGAACGGCCGGTTCAACGCCCACGGCCGTGGCGCCAAAGTCGTCAGGACGTTGCCCCGCGACAATGGCTGGAAGTTCGACGCGAGTTCGGGCCAGCGGATGCGAATGCGCCGGGTGATCGTCAAAGCCCGTGTGGTGAAGCTCAAGGGACCGGGAAGCAGGGCGAGCTATGCGCATGTGCGTTATCTCCAACGCGACGGGGTGAGCCGTGAGGGAGAGCCCGGCCAGCTCTATGGCCGGGCACTCGACCACCCCGATGGTCCTGCCTTTCTCGACCGGAGCGTGGACGATCCACATCAGTTCCGCCTGATCGTAGCGCCGGAGGATGGTGTCGAGCTGGGAGACCTTCGCAGGTTTACCCGCGAGCTGATCGACCAGATGGAACGCGATCTGGAAACGCGGCTCGATTGGATCGCAGTTGATCATCACAACACTGGCCATCCCCACAGCCATATCGTGGTGCGTGGCGTGACGGAGGACGGCAAGGCCCTCAACATCGCCGGGGACTACATCGCCCACGGCATCCGCTACCGGGGCAGCGAAATCCTGACCCGCGAGCTTGGCTTGCAGAGCGAGCGGGAGGTGGAACAGCAACTCGACCTGGAAGTGGACCAGGACCGGCTGACCCGGCTCGACCGCAACCTGATCGCGCAGGCCGGCGAAGAAAAGCAGATCGACATGCGCCTGAGTGCCGAGCCGGAGGGCTTCGGCGACGCACAGCGTTACCGCTTGTTGCGGCGGCTCAAGAAACTCGAACGGATGGGCCTGGCCGAAGAGTTCGAGATCGGCCGCTGGTCGCTGTCGTCCAATACCGAGAAAACCCTGCGCGCGCATGGGCGAGCGCGGCGACATCATCAAGACGATGCACAGGGCGCTCGCGGAGCGGGGAATTGAGCGCGGCATGGACCTCTACATCGTTCATCATGGTCCGGAGCGCGATAGCACCACCATCGGCCGCGTGATCGGCAAGGGTCTGCCCGCCGATGAAATGTCGGACCGGATTCACGTCGTGGTCGATGGCATCGACGGCAGGGTCCATTACGCCGAGATGGCGGAGGCCCAAGCCGAAGGCGTGACGATCGGTTCGGTTGTGGAGATCGGGCAGGCTGTCGCCAAGCCCAGGGAGGCAGACCGGAAAATCGCAGAACTCGCCCACGACGGCGGTGGCATTTATGATCCGCTTGTCCATCTCTCCCGCGCCCGAGACATGGAGCATGTTCCGGGCGGCGATCCCGAGGACTATGTGATCTCCCATATACGCAGGCTAGAGGCGCTGCGCCGGGCGGGCATTGTGGAAAGGCTGGATAATGACGGATGGCGAATCCCCGACGACTATTTGCGCCGAGCGCAAGACTACGACACCCAACGTACGAAGCACCTCGGCGTGCGCGTTCTCTCACCAATCGACCTGGACAGACAGGTGACGACAAACGGCGCGACCTGGCTGGACCGGGAGCTGCTCGCCAAGACGCCAATGCCACGTGTCGATTCCGGCTTCGGCAATGAGGTCCGCAGCGCTCTCTATCGCCGACAGCAATGGCTCATCGAGCACGGCTTGATGCAGCGTGACGCCGGGATGGTCGTCTTTCGCACCAACCTGCTCGCCATGTTGGCCCGCCGCGAGGTCGCTGAGAAGGGCCAGGAATTGGCGCAACAAAGCGGCGACGCCTTCCGCATGGTGGAGGATGGCGAACGCATCACCGGCCGCTACAAGGGCGCCATAGAGCTTGTAAGCGGCAAATATGCCCTGGTCGAAAACGCTCTTGAATTCACCCTGCTCCCCTGGCGTCCTGTCATCGAGAAGGAGTTGGGCCGTACCGTATCCGCACGGATGCGAGGCGATGGCATCTCCTGGGAGATCGGCCGGGGGCTTGGCATCGGTATGTAACCAAAGTGACCGCGGGATTGTTCTTGGTGCTTCGCTGAGTGCCGGGCCGTGGCGGGTCGTAAAGGGGCAAGCCCGCTCCGCGGCGGCCTCCGGCCGCCCTTGACTGCCCGCCTATTCGGCTCGGCGATGAACTGGGATACGCCAAGAGAATCCTGTGGCTTGTCAGCCCAGCATTCGATCTGCCGAGACAGGGCCCTTGCAAATGCGGCTGGAGTTTTCTACATTTTTGTAGAAATGAGGTTCCCCTATGGCTGACACACAGATTTCCGCGCACATCTCGGAAGCGACCAAGGAGCAGGTGGAACGCTATGCTGGAGCGCATGGCGTGAAAAAAGGCGCGCTGGTGGAGCAGGCCCTGTTGCATCACTTGCAGGCCTTGCGCGAGCTGCCGGCGGACATCATCATTCCGCCTCGCCTGGAGCTGTCGGAAGACTCTTTTGCGAAAGTCGCGGAATTGGCGGCGACACCGCGAAAGCCCACCAAGGCAATGAGAGCGCTCATAGGGGGCAAATCCGGTGACTATCCGGATAATCCGTGAAGACCAGCATCAGGCGGCTTGAACCGCATGACGACCGAACGGCATTCCGTTCCGGCAATATCGAGCTTGACCGCTTCCTCGCGCGCTATGCTGGGCAAAATCAATTCCGCCATCACATCGGTACAACCTATGTGGCTGTCGATGAGGGCGGAAAGATAACAGGCTTCGCCACGGTCGCAGCCTCGGAATTGGCCACCGCACATTTGCCGGAAACAAAACGCAGGCGGCTTCCGGCTTATCCCATCCCGGTCCTTCGATTGGCGCGCCTTGCGGTCGATGAACATGCGCGAGGCCAAGGCATCGCACAGGCTCTCTTGCGGGCGGTGTTCGCGCTCGCGCATAGGATGGCTGCCGACATGGGGTGTTCGGGCGTTGTAGTCGATGCAAAGCTGGAGGCTGTTGATTTTTACCGGAAACTTGGCTTTGTCGAACTGCAAGCAGATGCGGGACAGCTTGGCGACCGGCCCCAGCCGTTGCCGATGTTCCTGGAACTCGGCGCGATCCCGAAATCGGGCGGTGAATGAGCAACGGAATGCGCGCAGTCGAAAAACTTTTCACCAACACGAGCCGCCACATATACGCTCAGAACTCCAGGCTGCGCTCGTTTCCGGACGGCGCACGTCGAGAAATGGGTTTCAGGTCGACAGGGTTCAGCACGGCTTGAACCCTGACCATTGGTAACCGATGCAGACCGTCGGCGCGGGCGTTCGAGAAATTCGCCTGACCGACGCTGCACGAGCATTCCGCGTTGTCTCAAATGGAAAGTGCCCAACAGATGGCATAGGTGCTAATCTTCATCGGTCGTGGCCTCCTGCGTGATATTGCTGGATTTTAAAAAATTATTTTCGCAGACAAAAGACACCACCCACACTTGGCCTCAAATATCCTTCAGCCTTCTCCAGTACGCCCAAACTGATTTCGTAAGAACACGACCGAACAGGCCGCTGTTGACAGCAATGCGTGGGCGATTCTCAATCAGCACCCGTGAAGCAACACTTACAGCAACTAAGAGGTTTTGTGATGAGCGCCCAGGATCCGAAAACGACTTCGCGCGACAACGCGATGCAGAGTAATTCCCAGAAGCGATCCGGACGAACTACGACGGATACAATACCATTCGCGCAACGGCTCACCTGCACGATACCCGAAGCCTGCAGGGCCACCGGGCTGGGACGCACCAAACTCTATGAACTTATTGGCGGAGGTTATCTCGACACGATCACAATTGGCCGGCGTCGCCTGGTGAGGGTGACTTCGTTGCTGAGTATCGTTGCCCCGGCGGGTTCTCACGGCGAAGTTTAGCCATCGGGCTGGCGTCGAATTTGAATCCGCTCTTCCGAACATCCACGCAACACGCAGAACGGCCCGTCATTGCTGCGCTATCTTAGGAAGCTTTGTGACGGTGCCGCTCGATTTGAGATGATCCAAATAGTTCGCCCACCATACCATCATCTTCACGCGCTCGTCCCAATGTTCGCCTCGCGCGTAGGCTCGGCGCACATCGTTGTTTTCGACGTGTGCCAGCTGGCGCTCGATCGCGTCCTGGCTCCATTTGCCCGACTCATTGAGCAGCGTTGAGGCCGACGCACGGAAGCCGTGCGATGTCATTTCATCCTGCCCGTAGCCCAAGCGACGCAACGCACCATTCAGTGTATTCTCCGAAATCGGTTGGTCAGAAGTCACAAATCCGGGGAACATTAATTTGCGATGCCCTGTTATCGGGCGAAGCTTTTCCAGGACATCGAGAGCTTGTGGCGCAAGAAATATCCTGTGCTCCCGACGCATCTTCGTCTTTGACGCGGGGATGGTCCAAATGTTCGTTTCGAAATCGAACTCGTCCCATTCCGCCGTCCGAAGCTCGCCCGGACGGGGGAACAGCAATGCTATGAGCTTCAGCCCCGCCTGGGTGGTGAGCTGACCGTCAAAGCTGTCGATCGCGCGAAGCAGGCCGCCGAATTTCTTTGGTTCCGTAATGGCGGCACGCGGCGTGACAGTCGGGGTCGTGAGCGCACCACGCAATGCAGACGTGGGGTCAGTCTCAGCCCGCGCTGTAGCAATGGCGTAGCGGCACACGGCGCCGATTGTCGATCTCAGCCGGCGCGCACTCTCATAGCAACCACGGGATTCAGGCCCTTGGAGAACGCGCAAGACATCGATAGGGCGAATTTCGGAAACACGCTTCGAGCCAAGTGTCGGATACGCAAAGCTAAGCAGCCATTCCTTCTTGATCAGCGTCGCGGAAGCGCGGCCCTCCCGCCTGTGCTTCTCGACGTACTCGACGGCAACCTCCTTGAATGTGTCGCCTGGCAGGCTCCGATCTTCCTTCTCTTTCTTCCTGGTCTCTCCGGGATCGACGTCTTCCCGGAGAAGCTTCCGCGCCGCTTCTCGCTTTTCTCGCGCCTCCGCGAGGGAGACGGCCGGATACGGCCCAAGCGAGAGCTGTTTCTGGTCGCCGCGGTAGCGATAGGCGAGATGCCAGAACCGCGTTCCGTTCGGCTGCACCCACAGCTGGAGACCGCCGCCATCGGACAGTTTCCAGCGCGTTGCCTTCGGCTTCGCTCTTCGACACAGAAGATCGGTCAGTGCCATCGCGCTCGTCAGCCCCCGCCAAATCCGGACCAACAGGGGTATCTCAGACCCCTCTGGACCAACACTGGACCAACAAATCTAGCGGCTTGTCAAGGGCGCAGGCGAACGGCATAGATCTATAAAATGTAACAATTTCAGTTATTTGTGATCTATGGCGAACGCCTGCGAACGGCGGCGAATGCCTAAATGGTGCCCAGAAGAGGACTCGAACCTCCACGCCTTGCGGCACTAGTACCTGAAACTAGCGCGTCTACCAATTCCGCCATCTGGGCCAGCCAAGGCGCGGATGTTTAGGAAGCCGGCCCAGACGTGTCAACGCAAACGGCTTTGCCTTCGGGCGGGATTCGGATAGGAAGCACCCCGACTCTGGGAACTCGACATGACCGCCATTCCTTCTGCGAAGCTGGTGGCCGTATTTGGCGGCTCCGGTTTTCTGGGGCGACACATTGTGCGCGCGTTGGCAAGGGACGGATGGCGCGTTCGCGTTGGCGTGCGTCATCCGAATACGGCAAATTTCTTGCGCCCCATGGGGCGCGTCGGCCAGATCCAGATTGTCAAGGCGAACCTGCCCGATGGCGACGATATCGCCACGATGATGCGGGACGCCGATGCAGCCATTAATCTGGTTGGAATTCTTTTCGAAAGCGGAACCCAGCGCTTCCGGAGGCTGCATGCCGAGGGGGCAGGTGCGGTAGCCCGGGCTGCCGCTCATTTCGGACTCGCCCGCCTGATTCATTTCTCGGCGTTGGGGGCAAATGCCGATTCCCCGTCTGCCTATGCCCGCAGCAAGGCAGACGGCGAGATTCGCGTCCGGGCCGCTTTTCCGGAAGCTACGATCATCCGTCCTTCGGTTGTCTTTGGACCGGAGGATGATTTTTTCAACCGCTTTGCACAGCTGGCGCGAATGTCGCCCGCGCTGCCTCTGATCGGCGGCGGACATACGCGCTTCCAGCCCGTCTATGCCGGAGATGTCGCCCAGGCGACTTTGGCCGTCATCAACAATCCTGCAACCGCCGGACGTTTGTTCGAACTCGGCGGGCCGGAAGTGATGACCCTGAAGCGGGTCATGCAACTTGTTTTGCAGCAAACCCACCGAAGGCGGTTGCTGATCAGCCTGCCTTTTGCCATCGCGAAATTGCAGGCGGCGTTTCTGGGGCTGTTGCCAAATCCATTGCTTACGATTGATCAGGTCCGGCTGCTCGAAACGGATAATGTGGTCAAGCCTGACACAGCCGGTTTGGCTGATCTTGGCATTTCGCCAACGGCGGCAGAGGCGATCCTTCCAACCTATCTGTGGCGATTCCGCAAGGCGGGCGAGTTCGAAACTGCGTCGCCCTAAAGAAGTGTGGCGGCAAGTGCGGCCGCTCCCACGATGACCCGGTACCAACCGAACGGCCTCAGGCCAAACCGGGAAATAAAATCTATGAACATTCTCACGACGGGATATGCGACGATGAACGAGACGATGAATCCGATCGCGATGACCGCAAGATTGCTGGACGTCAATTCGTGCCGCTTCTGATACAGTTCGAATACCGTCGCCCCGAGCATCGTGGGCACAGCGAGATAGAAGGTGAAATGGGCTGCGGTTGCGCGCTCGACGCCAATTAATTCTGCGCCCAGAATTGTTGCCCCGGAACGCGACACGCCCGGGATCAATGCGGCACATTGGCAAAGCCCGATCTGGAAGGCTTTGGAAAGCGGGAGATTGTCGGTTCCTTCCCAGCGTGGCGCAGGAGCAATTCGCTCGAACACCAGAATGATAATTCCGCCAATCAGCCAGGTCGTTCCGATGACGGGAATGGCCCGCACCGGATCGAGCAGATAGGCGTTGATGTATTTGATCAGCACGGCTCCAAGCACGGCAGCCGGCAGAAAGGCGATAAGGATGTTGAACGCGAATTGCCGGGCCTTCCGATCATTGGGAAGACCGACAAGGACGTCCCAGAACTTGCGCCAATAAACAGCAACGACCGCGAGCACCGCCCCCAACTGGATCACGACCGTGAATGCTTCCCATCTGGTGTCGTTCAATCCCAGCAGATTTTCCGTGACCAGCAGGTGCCCGGTTGAAGAAACCGGCAGGAACTCGGTCAGACCCTCCACAATTCCGAGCAGGACCGCCGTACCGTAATCGTTCATGATGATCTCCGTGCGAGCAGATATAATCCCCAGTCACTGCGGCAGTTTCCCGCAAAATGCGACGCAGCGCAGAAACTTCGACAGGCGCCGCAAAAGCGCCTTAAGATTACCGCCGAATCGCGATTGATCATGGCATACGCCCAAGCCATTCGCCGCCCCGCCTCGCGCCGTCATTCGCGTTTTTGGCTGCGCCGGATCGTGTTGGTTTTCGCCGGTATCGTGATCATGGCCCCGCCGGCGCTTGTGCTGTTGTTCCGCTTTGTTCCGCCGCCGTACACTCCGTTGATGTTGGAACGCCGTCTCGACGGCGGTCCGATAGCCAGGCGCTGGGTTCCACTGACGGCGATTTCTCCCAATCTGGTACGGGCAGTGATCGCGTCGGAGGACACCAGGTTCTGCTCCCATCATGGTTTTGACTGGGATGCGATCGACCGTGCACTGGAGGAGGACGCAGCAGGAGACAGATTGCGCGGCGGCAGCACGATCAGCCAGCAAACGGCCAAAAATCTGTTTCTGCTGCCCGACCGCAGCTGGACGCGAAAAGGTTTTGAGGCCTGGTTTACGGTTCTGCTGGAGGCGATGTGGCCCAAGCGCCGGATCATGGAGACTTATTTGAATATAGCGGAATGGGGACCCCAGCGTTTCGGCGCTGAAGAAGCCGCCCGGGCGGAGTTTGGAAAGTCCGCTGCGAAGCTGTCCGCTTCCGAATCCGCCAGGCTGGCGACCGTTCTGCCCAGTCCGCGGCGCTACCATGCCGGCAAACCCGGTCCTTATGTGTTGCACCAATCGCAGATCGTGGCTGCCCGGGTGGCTGTGGTCCGCCGGGATCGCCTCGATAGCTGTATTTTTGACAATTCCCGTTGACCCGATTGATTTGCCGCCTCAGGCAATGCACGAGAAGTAATGGCCCGGCTGATTCAACTTCTGCTATCCCCGGCTTCGCGGCTGGTGCGGCTCGCAGCGGGTGAGAAGCATATCCCCTGCAGCCTCGTGCAAAGCGAAGTTGCCGGCGCCCATCTGCCGGTCTGGACCGAGGATGACGGCCAGACCGTCACCGGCATCTGGGCCATTGTCGATCACCTTGAGAACACCTATCCGGATCCCCCGTTGTTGCCCGACGATCCAGCGGAACGGGGAGAAGCGCTGCGTCTGCTGGACTGGACGATGACGGTTTTTCACGAAGAGATCACGCGGCGCATTGTGTTCGAAAAGGCTCCGCCGTCGCAGACCGGAAGCTCCGGCCGGCGGCCACCCAACATGGACACGATCAGGTCCGGCAGGGCGGCGTTGCGGACTGCATTGCCCGCACTGGGCGCAGTTGCGGAATCGCATGGTTTCCTCGCCGGGAGGCAGCTGTCTCTGGCCGATCTGGCGCTGGCCGGGCACCTCTCGGCGCTCGATTACTACGGCGAAATTCCGTGGGCGGAATTTCCGGCGCTGACGGAATGGTATTACCGGCTGAAATCGCGTCCTTCCTTTCGGACATTGCTGACGGATCGCGTGCCCGGTCAGCCGCCAGTGCCTCATTATGGCGAACTTGATTTCTGAGCCGCAGAACGGTGTCTCCGCGAGAGAGGCGATCCGGGCTCGCGCGATCGAATTGGGTTTCGATGCTGTGGGCTTCGCGCTGGCCGAGTCCCCTGAGGGCGCACGCGAGGGGCTGAACGGATTTCTCGCTGAACACCGGCACGGCGACATGGACTGGATGCAGCGGACGGCGGACCGCCGAGCCGATCCGAAACGGCTATGGCCAGAGGCGAAAAGCGTCATTGCGGTGGGCGCCAATTACGGGCCGGCCAGCGATCCTCTGCCACGCCTCACCAGGCGTGACCGCGGCGTGATCTCCGTTTATGCGCAGAACGCCGATTATCATCACGTAATGAAGCGACGGCTCAATTCTTTGGCTGCGTGGATTGCGCGGGGTTTCTCCGCCGATGTGAAGGTTTTCGTCGATACAGCACCGGTCATGGAAAAGCCGCTGGCGCAGGCCGCCGGAATTGGCTGGCAGGGAAAGCATACAAATCTCGTATCGCGAGAATTCGGATCGTGGCTCTTCCTTGGCTCGGTTTTTGCGTCTGTGCCTCTTCCGCCCGATGAACCGGGACGGGATTTGTGCGGAAGCTGTGCGCGGTGTCTTGAAATCTGCCCCACGCGGGCATTCACGGCAGCCTACCGAATTGATGCAAATCGCTGCATTTCCTATCTCACCATCGAGCACAAGGGTCATATCCCGCGTGAATTTCGCGAGAATATGGGCAATCGGATCTATGGCTGCGACGATTGTCTCGCCGTATGTCCCTGGAACAAATTTGCGGTTGCGGCACAGGAAGCGGCATTTCATCCGCGCATCGAATTAACGGTGCCGCTGCTGCGTGAGCTTGCTGAGCTGGATGATCCGGCGTTTCGCGAGTTTTTTCGCGGGTCTCCGATCAAGCGAATTGGCCGCAACCGGTTCGTGCGAAACGTACTGATCGCCGTGGGCAATTCCGGCGAGCAATGCCTCGCAACAGCGGCCGAAGCGCGTCTGCGGGATGAATCGGATCTGGTGCGCGCGATGGCGGTTTGGGCCCTTTCGCGGCTGCTTCCTCCCCGAGACTTTGCCAGGTTGGAGGCGTTGCATTCGTCCACCGAATGTGACCCGGCTGTCAGCGCGGAGTGGCGCGGCCGATGAGTTTCCATGATGTTACAAAATGTGACACGATTTGCGCCGCGTGGTTCCACCACCTGCGGAAAAGGTCTAGAGTGAAGGTCTTCGGTTGAAGAGGGGCATTATGGCAGCGAAGAAAAAGCGTCCGTCCGCCGCGAAAAAAAGCGGCTCCAAAGCGAAGAAATCCACCGTCGCGGCGAAAAAGAAATCTGCGACCGCAACCCGTGCCAAAGCGGCGACTTCGCGTACGCGTAAGAGTGCGGCGAAAAAAACAGGTGCTGCGGGCAGCCGGAAGCCTGCTTCATCGCGCGCCAAGGCCCCGGCCCGGAAAGCGGCCAAGCGCCCATCGGCTCCGCGGCCCGCAGCGAGGAAGCCAACGCGGAAACGGCCGCAGGCGCGAAAGAGCACAGCGCGACGCGCACAACCCGACAAGCGGGCGGCGCGCAAGCCCCGGCCCGCAACCGCGACGCCGAAAACCGCCGAGGTGATGGTCATCGACACGGTTGAGGAGATAGCGCCGGGCGTGGTCGAGATCGACGAATACGTGGTCGAAGTGGGTACTGGTACAGGTACAGACCAGGGCGCCGGCCCGGAGAAAAAGGGCGGCGCGGGGGGCTGATGGCCCTCCCGCTCAGCAAAGCGCGCGGTCTGTAAAGATCGACGGCGAATACCCGGAAATTATGCCGGCCAGTTCCAGTTGGAAAAGCGGTCCCGTAGCGCGCTTTTTTTGAATTTGCCGACCGAGGTTCGCGGAATGCTTTCCAGGAAAACGAAAGCATCCGGCATCTGCCACTTGCGAAACGATTTTGCGAGATAATTCCGCAATTCATCCGGGGTTGCCTGCGCACCCTGCTTAAGCACGATTGCTGCAAGCGGCCGCTCCTGCCATTTGGGGTGGGGAACGCCAATCACACAGGCCTCCTTTACGGATGGATGGCCCATGAGAGCATTTTCGAGTTCCACCGAACTGATCCATTCGCCGCCGGATTTCACAAGGTCCTTTGCGCGATCGACAATCTGGACGTAACCTTCTTCGTCCATCGTTGCGACGTCGCCCGTGCGAAACCAGCCGTCATCCGTCCAGCGCTCCTGTTGCTCCGGATCTTCGAAATAGCTGGCGGCAACCCATGGACCGCGCATTTCGATTTCGCCTGACGAAACGCCGTCCCGCGGCGCCTCGCCTCCCGGTCCCATGAGGCGGATTTCCACAAATGGCGCCGGCATTCCCTGTTTTGCCCGGGTTTGATACAGCCGTTCCTCGCTCCACTGGCGCATGTGAGGCTTTAATCCGCAGGCAATCCCAAGGGGGCTCGATTCCGTCATGCCCCACAAATGCTTGACGATGATGCCGTAGCGGTCCAGCCGTCGGAAGAGTTCCAGCGGCGGCGCCGAGCCTCCAACTCCGGCGCGCACAGGATGGGTGAATTTCCACTTCCCGGGATTCCTTTCCAGTTCTTCAAGGATGCCGATCCAGATGGTCGGCACACCGCCCGCGAGTGTCACATTTTCCCGTGTGATCAGCTCGAGGAGGCTGACCGGGTCAAGCCGGGGGCCGGGAAGCACCTGACGCGCGCCAAGCATGGTGGCGGTAAAGGGTAAGCCCCATGCGTTGACATGGAACATGGGTACGATCGGCATTACAGTATCGTCATAGCCGATATTGCAGATCTCCTTCAGGCCACAAGAGAAAGAGTGCAGCACCAGTGCGCGGTGCGAATAGACGACGCCTTTGGGGGTACCGGTCGTTCCCGAGGTGAAGCTCATTGCGGCGCCGTCATTCTCGTCGATTTTTGGATATTGGAAATCCGGACCAGGTCTGCCGGCAAGTTCTTCGTAATCGAGGAATCCCGAAGCGAGAGGTGCTGGTCCATGGCGGACAACGATGATCTTCTCGAAATCCACGGTCGATCGAAACTGCTCCAACAATGGCAGCAGCACATCGTCGATGATCAGAAAACGGTCACGCGCCTGATTGATGATCCCGGCGATCTCCTGGGGCTGCAGCCGGATATTGAGTGTGTGCAGTATGCCGCCCGCGCAGGGTACGGCGAAGGAGGTTTCAAGATGCGCAGCATGGTTCCACATCATGGATGCGACGCGGTCACTCTTTCTCAATCCCAATCCGGTCAGAGCCGCCGCGACACAGCGGGTCCGGCGATAAATGTCGCCATAGGTCGTTCGGGCTATCGATCCGTCCGGCTCGCGCGATACGATCTCGACCTGCGCGAAATACTTTCCCGCACGGTCAAGAATCGTGGTTAGCGTCAAAGGAAAATCCATCATCGTCCCGCGCATGCGAACTCCTCCACGACTTCTCCCGCCTTATTCTAAGTCGGAAAGAATGGAGTTCTCGCTACCGATTATTGGAATGGCTGACTGGCGATATGGAAATGGATTTCGCGCTGGCGTGGTCGAGCGCGGTGAGGATTGTTGCGGGCGTGAGAATCTGGGGAAGTATCAACGGATCTCCTGCACCGCCGGTGGGGTAAAGCAAATATAGCGGCACGCCTGTCCGATGAAGTCGGGCCAATTCGTTGGTGATCGCACTATCCTGGCTGGTCCAATCTGCCCTTAGAAGGGCAAATCTGTCCCTCGCAAGCCGTTCGGAAACATCCGGATTATCAAGCGCCACGCTCTCGTTGACCAGACAAGTGACGCACCAGGCCGCGGTGAAGTCGATCAGGACGGGCCGGCCGCTTCGTTGCGCGTCAACGACAGCCTGTGGAGACCATGCGGCCCAGCGCTGTCCGGCACTATCTACGCTGGCAACCGGTTGAATCGTGCTGCTGAGTGCGGCCAGCCCTGCAAAGCCGGCCAATCCGGCTATAACCCGGACGCGGGGTGAAATCAGTGGCAGGAGCCAAAACAGAAATACAAGAACGAGAGCAATCGTCAGAGCCATCACCAGGCCGGACGGGCCGGTTTGCCGATCAAGGACCCAGATCATCCAGATGCCGCTGCCAAACATGGGAAAGGCGAGAAATTGCCTGAACCGCGCGGTCCACGGCCCGGGTTTCGGAATCACCCTGGCGAGCCCGGGAACGACGGCCAACAGCAGAACCGGAAGGGTAAATCCCACGCCGAGTGCCATCATGACGGCAAACAGGACCAATCCGGAATGGACAATGGCGTAGGCCAGAGCAACTCCCATAAACGGTGCCGTGCATGGGGTTGCCACAAAAACCGCGAGCAGGCCGGTGAGGAACGTACCGCGGTCTCCATCGCACGCGATATTGGAAGCAAAACCCGGGATGCCCAGTTCGAACAAGCCAAACAGATTGCAGCCAATGGCCATCATCAGCAGGGCCAACCAGAAAACGACCATCGGAGATTGAAGCTGGAATCCCCATCCGATTGCGGCGCCCCCTTGCTTGAACAGCAGGATCGCCACCGCAAGTGAACCGAAGGCCATTATCACGCCGGCAAAATAGAATAGGGCCTCCCTGCGCAAGGCCGCAGCGTTGCCATTCGCCCGGAAAAGCGTAAGCGCCTTCATTGAAAGCACCGGCAACACGCAGGGCATCACGTTCAGGATCAATCCGCCAATGAAGGCGAAAATCATCGCGACAAAAAATTCGCTCACACCGGTTTCCGGCTGCACCGCGGATGTGACAGGCCGAAATGCGGGTTTTGCATCGGCCGCAATCTCGAACGCCTGTCCGTCGCTCAGGGCCAATATTCCAGTGACTCGGGAGATCGGTTGCGGGCGAACAGGACGTGCCTCGGTGAGGACCAACTCGCTGCCGTCAATGCGAATTTCCGGAATGGACGCATCGTCGATAATACCGCCTGCGCCCGGAAAGAACTGCGCTGCGCCAAACCCGGATTTTGTAATTTCAGGATCATCAATGCTTAATTTCAAGGTGTGGTCGTCGTACGTGGCGCGGACTGCACCGGAAATGGCTCTGGGCAAAGCAGCACGGGCTTTCGCGAACAGGCGCGATGCACCGCCGGCGCGGCCGAGATTCAATTCAACCCGCGCGTCTTCCGGAATGCACATTTCCGCGCAAACCAGCCAGGACAGCTTCATGTCCGCGATTTTTCGGCCTCGCACAGGAACATCGCCGACGATCAGCGGAACAAGAAAGGTCGCCTGATCCCGATATCCATAATCGACAATCCCTCCTGTCGAGAATCGCTCCGGCACCGGCCAGCGAATCGATCCCGCAGTTATACCTTCAGGCAAAGACCACTCGATTTTGAGGGGCAGACCTGCCATTCCAGGATTTTGCCAGTAGGTGTGCCAACCAGGACGGATGGTTTGGCGGATCGCCACCCAGATCGTTGCCTCTGGCTTTGCGGCGGTTTCGAGTGAAACCGAAACCGCAACATTTCTGGCCTGAATGTCTGTTGCTCGTGCCTGCGGAATGCAGAGTATCGTCAGAAGCAAAAGAAACCAGGCCTGTTTGGCGTGACCGCTCATCGGACGCACCACGCTTTAATCTGTTCATTCTCGAGAAACGATTCCGCCTGCTCGCCGTGAAGAATGGCCATTGTCGCCAACATTCCGGCTTCGACGCAGGTTGGGGCTGCGACTGTGATGGAACGCGGCGGATTATTCACCGGCCATCCGGTTCGGGGATCGAGAATATGCCCGTAACGCACGCCGTTTTTTTGGAGAAACCGTCGCGCATCGCCGCTTGTGGCCAATGCGCCCGTAGAAATCTCCAGCATTGCTTCAGCGTGTCCGGCCCGGTCCACGGACTCGATCGCTACCTTCCAGGGGCGTCCGTCCATTCGCGGGCCCGAGACGCGCAGATCACCCCCGAGATTGACGAGTGCCGGCTGACCGGTGATTTCGGTAATGGCATGGAGGGCGAGATCAACAGCGTATTCTTTCCCCAAACCACCGAAGTCAATTTCAGATCCAGCAGGAATTTGAAGAAAGGGCGGATTCCAGACGGATTTCTGCCAGCCGACCAGAGGCAATAACGAATTCACCTGTTCTGGCGTGGGAATTCGGTCTGAACCGTCGAAGCGCCAGATCCTGCGCAAGACTCCCGAGGTGATGTCAAACAGACCATTGCTAATCCCGAAAAGATGCTGCGCGAAATCCAAAAGATGCGCCGTTTCGGCATCCACTTCGATCGAATCTCCGCTTTGGGCATTGATGTGACCGATTACGCTTCCTTCCAGATAACGGCTGAATTTAGCCTCAATCCGGCACACTGCGGTCTGTGCGGCGCGCGCGGCCCGTTCCGCAATCTTGCGGTCACCGCATTCCACCCGGATTTCGCATGGGGTGGCCATGGCCCGGAAGCAAAGCTGAAAATCCCGCGACACATGGCCGGTGCCGGCCGTGCGCGCCGTAGCGGAGGTTTCGCAGCCCATGCCAGCGCGTTGCATCATCTGCTTCACTTCGTCAGCCCACCACCATCGGCTCAATCGAAATTCCAGGTGAAACCCAGCATCGCGTAACCCGCATTGACTCCGCCAAACAGGTTCTGCTGCTTCAACTGACCGACAGCATCGGCCGGATGGCCGTTGCCGCTTTGCTGGTAGTATTCCCCCCGAACATAGATCTCGAGTTTGGGAGTCAGGGCAACTCCGATTTTCGATCCATAGGTCAACCCGGTGAACTGACCCAGTCTCCAATCCGCAGATGCGTATTGCGGAAGCGGTTGGTCTGCGACCAGAAAGTTTTCAAAAAAGCTGGCGGCCGTTTGTCGATACCAGCGCAGGTTCGGTTCGACATACAACGATCGTGTCAGGCTGATGCGTTCAGCGATCTCGGCCGTAACAGACTTGATGCCCCAACTATCCGTATAATAGCGGGCCGAGATATCCGTAACCGTTGGACCGAGGTCGAGCTTGCTGTCGGCGTATATACTTTGAAGATGGCGTGAAGCGGGGCGATTTTCGTAAAGATATTGATTGGGCTCGCCGCTGACCGGATCGACGACCGAAACGACCATATAGGGATCGTTCTGGTATCCGTTGGATAATCCATATTCGTAATTGAACTGTACCAGCCAGTTCCGGGTGATCACTTCCGTAAGTCCGGCGACGATGTCAATGCGCTGGCGTTCCTTCGACGAAATGATCTTCCATTGGGGATCCATTGTGGTCAGAGGAACCGGCACTCCGCCGTAGGGAAATGAGGAGTCGTTTTCGTAATTGATCGCAAGACTTGCGGTGCTGTTGTTCAAATTGAAATTCTGCACCAGGTTTGTGTTGATCGAGAATGAGCGATAGTCCTTTTCAACCGAGTATGATCCACCTGCGCCTACGAGAGAAATCCCGAAAAGGGGTTGCGAATAGGCAATTGTGCCGGCGAGGCGTTCGTCATTGAATCCACGATCCATCGGCAATTGGCCGGGCTGAACGGTGTATTGCCTGCCCAATGCGGCAGCAGCAATTTGGCCCGGTGTGGGCGGGAGGTGAATAACCGTACTGCCACCGGACGCGCTGGTGATTGTCGCGCTCGATCCGCCTGGCGCCTTCAAAGGTGTGACGAATGTTTGAACATTATCGGATGGCACGGCGCCATTCGGGGTGGCGCCGGTGACACTGTCGGCTATGAATCCTAAGGCTGAAATTCTGTCCATCGGGACCATGCGCGGTGTATTGGGACGAGGGCTCTATCGCCCGCACGCGCCCATTGGCTTCCTGGTAAAACAGGATGCTCGTATCCAGCTCCTTGGTCGTCTGAATCACGGGATTCAATGAATCGGAAGAAGTCGCAGCAGCCTGCGCGGAAGCGCGACTTGTTGCACCGCCCAGTGTGGCGGAAAGAAGTGCGAGCGAAACTGTTGCCAGATTGAGTCGAACTCCCGTCGCGGAACTCAATTGCACCCGCAACCTCCGCCGGCGAATCCTCTGCCGCCGCTTGCCGCCTCCTTGCTGAAATAAATGTGGTCATCCGCAGCGGACTGCAGTGGATAACCGTTCACCTGCATCTCACGCCGGGCCATCAGGTCCTTTTCCCAGGGCTGAGGCCCAAAGCTCGTGCACGAACAAAGCAGGGTGGAGGCGATGGGCAACAAAACAAATACCGGACAGATTCTTCGAATGAAAAGTGATGTGTACGAGCGGCCGTCAGTGAGCGGTTTCATTGAGCAGCTCCCTGATATGCGAGACGTATTGGCTTTCGCGATTTGTGTAAAAGCCGCTGTGTACGTAGCGGACCTTGCCGTCAGGACCGATCAGAACGGAAGTCGGCATGTCCTTCAGATCGTATTGCTTCGCAATTGCACCGGCCGGGTCATAGATGATTTTGAATGAGACGAATTTGTCGCGAAGGAATTGCTGCGCAAGAGTTCCATCGTGATCGACATTTACCGCCACGATAACGAGCCCTTGCGGGCCATAGGCCCGCTGGATTTCGTTCATCCAGGGAAAGGACTGCAGACAGGGCGCGCACCAGGAAGCCCAGAAGTCGAGATAGACGACCTTTCCCCGATAATCACTGAGATCGAAATTCCGGGAAGCGCGGGTTTCGGCAGCGGCTGCCACCGGCAACGCAACCATGCTGAAGGCGGCAAATTTGACCGCGTAGCCACTCGCAGTTTTTGCAAATTTTCTCATTGATCCTGTCCATTTCTGCCATTCGGGAGCGATGCGAAAATCGCGTGCGACGCTTCCCGGGTGCCGCGGTCGATAACATGCGCATCGGAAAAGGAGTTTGGATTTGCGTGGAGAAGTGCGGAGACGCAGCAATTTGAATCAGGATACAAGGCTGCCGGAGAGATCGATCTGTTGGGAGGGGGGAGATCGCACAACTCTCCGGCAGCCGGCGTAACGCGGACCGCTGGGAGGCCAGGTGGCCGCGTTATTTGCGCGCACACCGATAACGCAATCCGGGACCAGCGCGTGTAGAGTTAATGGCCAGTAATATGGAGATTGTTGTCAGGGGATCAGCAACTCGTAATGTCGGTCCTCTGCCGCTGTTGCGCCTGTAATGGAATCTGTGCGTCCCGCCCCGCAAGCGGCATTTCCATGGTAATCGCGAATCCATGAGGCACGCGATTATTTGCTCGCGCGGTACCGCCATGAAGCCGGATGACGCGCTCACAAATCGATAGCCCGATTCCCGTTCCACCTGTCTCACGCGTGCGCGCGGCATCGACCCGATAAAATGGTTCAAACAGATGCGGGAGCGCCGCTTCCGGCACCCCGGCCCCGTAGTCCATGACCTCTACGCAGACGACATTGGTGTCCTTCTGAAAAACATTGACTTCCACGGGTGTCTTCTCAGCGGTGTAAAACAATGCATTCCGTATGACGTTTTCAATCGCCCGGCGGAGGAAATCCGCATTTCCGTTCACAATCATTGGAAATGGCGGTTTGTGTAAAATCACGTCGGCCCTCCTCGATGGCCGTTCGAACAACGCATCATGAACAATTCGTTCGGCCAGCTTGCCGAGATCGATTGGGATAAAGTCCGGAGGTGTCGCCGCGCGGTCCAGCCGCGCGAGCGTAAGCAACTCACTTGCCAGAGCTGAAACGTTGCCGATTTCGATTTCCATACGATCGAATTGTCTGATCGCATCTCTCCCGGGCTTTCGCCGCGCCAAGCCGAGCGCCATGCTCAGCCGGGCCAGCGGCGATTTGATTTCGTGCGAGATGTCGCCGATCAATCGCTTTTGTGCATCGACCGCGTTTTTCAATTCTTCCGTACGCCCGGCGATTTTTGCTTCGAGATTTTCGTTTAGCGCGGCCAGATCGCGAACATACTGTTCTCTCTCCTGGGTCGTTTTGGCGAGCTTTTCCGTCATCAGGTTGAAGCAGGTAGCGAGCGAGCCCAGTTCATCGCTGGACGCAACCGGTACGCGCGTTTCGAATTTATCGGTATCGGCGATTTCGCGCACGGCCTGGGTCAGCGCAGCGATCGGGGAGGTGATTCGGCTGGAAAGCCACCGGCCCAAAAACACGATGGGGACGCCGAGCAGACATCCGAGCAATATCAGTTCAAGGAGTATCCATCGCAGCGGGCCTGTTGCCATGGAGGCATCCTGCGCCGCGAGAACCTGCCAGTTCGCCGCCAGGCGATTTTCTGAAATCGCTGACCTTCCGATCACCGCGTGCGCGGGAGTTGCAATCGTCCCGGCAAAATCAGGCGCGACATGGTCACCAGCGGCAAGAACGCGGCCCTGCGTTCCTGTTTCGACCAGGGACATCTGCGCCTGACTATTCGACAACTGCCTGCCCATGGCCTCCCATGGATATGTCATGGCGAGCGTGCCCACGCGAAAGGCTTTATCGAAAGTGCCAAAGACCGGTATTTCGATGACAAAGGCGGTGACCCCCGCAAATGGATCGCTTTGATTGGTGATCAGCCGCAGGTCTTTCCCGGCGATCTGCCAGGCTGCCGGAATTCGAATCAGGACTTTGTCGGCCGGAATGTCGCTGGACGCCGCAATCAGTTTGCCATCGGCCCCGAACGCATAGATATTTCCCGGCAATTTGTAGAGCTGCTTTAGTCCCTGCAGCGTCCGTGCGACGCGCTGGTCGATGTCGCCCGACACAAGATCATTCATTACGTCCAGATGGGACCAGGCAGTGATGTCTGTCGCAAATGCGTCGATTTCATTGGCAATTTGCTGGTACTTCAGCTCTGCGAGCTGATTCAGGGCAGCAATATTCGTTTCCAGCATGGAAGCCCGAACACCGGAGTAGACGACAATTGCCGTTCCAGCATATGTGGCGATGAAGATGCTCAGTAACGCCGCCAGTGTTCGCCTTGGAATTGAGGTAGAGAAGAAGCTGATCACGTGCAGCACTCCGGCGTTGGTTCAGTGCACACGGGCTAATACTTCAACATCAACCGGCGCCGTGCTTGCGCTGATGTAGCCGACCGCGCCGGGAACGGTTCGGACGAAAGCCAGCATCGCCTGCTCAGATTGCTGAACAACCGGCGGCAGTTTTCCCATGAAATGCATTTCATTCCAGTAGGCCGCAAGGCTGGAATTGTCTTCCTTCAGAATGCTTGCCGTGAATTGTGCCCGCGCTTCACTGCCGGCCTCGCGGTTCACCGGGACGATACGGCTGCCATCAGGCCATGTCGCAATTCGCAGCAGATAGATTGCAGCGAGGCGATCCGGATCCAAAGGAACGCTGGCATTCACGGACCGGTTTGCGATGACCAGCAGGTCCTCGGCTTCTGCGGGCCTGCAGGCCAGAAAGCAGGCCGCAAACAGCGCGACGAGGAACCGTGCCAATTGCCCGGACCTCAGAAGAGGACCGACCAGGATGCAAACAGACCGGTCCTGTTCACGGGCTGGCCACCAATGTTCTGCAGATATTCAAGTTTGGCAACAAATGCGGGCTGAAAATGATACGACACGCCAAATAGCAGATCCTGTGAGGTCGATGTCGATAAGCGATCCATGAATGCCTCGTACCAAGTATAGAAAGACCAGCTTTCGTCCATGGCATAGGACGCTGCCATATAGGTTGCCCATTCCGTGTCGCGGGCTTTAAGGGCGGTGCTTTCGGATATATCCGAAAAGGTCAATTCACCCTGAAGTGTTACCCGTCCGGTCGTATAATGGTAATCGGCGCCAAACAGCGACTGATCGGCTCCTGTCATATCCTTCGAATGTTGAAAGGAGAAACCGAGTTTATCCAGTAAGCCGAATCCGAAATTGATATGCGCGCCTTCCACGTCCCGATATTGATGGAAAGTGAGGTGAAGCGGACGTTCCGACAGTTCCCCACCCGGTTGCCAGTAAATCTGAACCTCCGGAAACATGCCGGCCGGGTCGCTGTATATCAGTGATGCGCCAGTCGCGTACTCGCTGAAGTTCCGGTACGTTACCGCCGGCCTGACTGCCGTGAGCACCAATGGCGCGGCATGGATAACATTCCATTCACCGACCGGAGACAGCATTTTTCCCACACGCAAAGTGATGCTGTCGCCCAAGTATGAGTCGTTATAGAGGCGTTCGAGAACAACGTCCGCTCGCCCCTGACGCGGATCCGATGGGTGTTGACTGAAAATCTCGACACCAGTTAATTCTGCTTCCGTAAACGGATTAAAAAGCCAGCCGAAATGTCCGGTAATGAAGAGGCTCAAATCATCGAGGACGAGCGAGGTCTTTTCCTGTTTCGGAACCTGCAGATCAAGGTTTGCATATCCGGCAAAATTCAGCGGTCCGAGATCAAATCCGTGTCCCAACTGATAACTGTCGTCCGCATATGAACTCCGCCCTGTTGCACACAGCAGGCACGCCAGTATCGTCGTGCGAAACAACCCTTTGCTCCGCCGGATGTGAAATCTGATCCGCAGGCGTCCACCGATGCGACGAATCAGTGGTGCTTCCGCGCGATGTCTCACTTCGGAGAAATGACAGCCGGATTGGCTGCATTGCGCTGCGCCGCGGGAAGCGCGAAAATGTAACCTGCATTGCGCACGGTTTTGATGCGCTGTTCGAAATCAGCCTCCGGCCCGAGCTTCCGGCGCAATTTGCTGACCAGAGTGTCGACATTCCGGTCAATTGAGCGGCCAAAGGGTTGCCGTCCGAATGCAGCGGCGGACAGTTCATCGCGTGATGCCACGCGCCCGGCCGTGCGGAGGAAATGTTCCAGCAGATTGAATTCGGCCGTGGTGAGGTCGAGCTTCTCCGAATTCAACCACGCGTTTCGTGAAGCCGGGTCCAGGCGGATTTCCCCTACGACGATTTCGTTTGCGGGATTGTCCGCGGCAACAGATGTTCTGCGGAGAACCGCACGAATGCGGGCCAGCAGCTCGCGCGGGTTGACCGGTTTGGCAATGTAATCGTCGGCGCCGATTTCCAGCCCTACGATCCGGTCGATGTCTTCTCCGCGTGCGGTCAGCATGATCACGGGCAAATCAGATTTTTGCCGCAGGCGCTTGAGGACGTCGAATCCGGATAATCCGGGCAGCATGACGTCCAGAATGACCAGATCCGATTTGTCCGGGTCCCTTGCCGCTGCCGCCGGCCCATCATGGACAGTATCCACGGCGAATCCCTCGAGATGCAGGAACTCCCGCACCATATCCGTGAATGCCACATCATCGTCGACAATCAGTATCCGGTGCATTGTGGCCCCATTCGGCTCGATTGCGATCGTTGCTTCCGATAAGCGATGTTCGGCAGCAGTGCCATGGTTCTTGTTGGCGCAGCGCCCCCTAAGCCGGCGAAGAGCTTACGCGCGGTGATTTTGGAGTTTTGTCGAGAAACGCCGACTTTTGCCGTTCAGGCTTGCGTTCCCCAGAGGTCGGGGCCGGTTTCTACGCCCACTCCGCCATCGACCGGAAGAATTGCGCCGGTAATATAGGCCCCGCCGCGGCCACACAGAAGCAGCATCGCGGCGGCGATATCCTCCGGTCTTCCAATCCGGTGCAGGGCAATGCGTTCGCGGATTTTCGGCAGGCGTGATTCGTCCTGCGTCGCGAATGCGGTCATGCGGCTTTCGAACAGACCGGGCGCCAAAGCATTGACCGTTACATTCCGGGAGGCTAATTCCTTGGCCAGGATTCGGGTCAGATGATGAACCGCCGCTTTCGAAGCGGAGTAGGAATACACGCGGTCACCCATGGGTTGACTTCCCATTACGGAGCCGAGATTCACGACCCTGGCCGGATCGTCCGTGATCGCATTTGCGGAGAGGACGGACAGCAATCTTTGCGTGAGTGTGAACATTGCGGCGACATTGACCGAAAGCACCCGATTCCACGCCGCATAGGGGAAGTCCTCCAGAGGCGCGCCCCAGCTGATCCCGGCGTTGTTGATGAGAATCGATAGCCGCGGATAGTCGCGGGTAACGGTTTCGGCCAGAGCGATGATCCCGGCTTCACTGCCCAGATCGGTAGAAAGCGCGGCTGCAGAACCGCTTGCACCGAGCCCGTTCAGCCATGCGGCACATTCTTCGCAGACGTCCAATTTGCGGGAAGCGATGATCACCTGGGCTCCGGCGCGAACCAAAGCTTCGGCAGTCATGCGTCCGATCCCGGTCGCGCCGCCGGTGACCAGCGCGACTTTTCCGGAGAGCGCGAACAGTGAGTTGAAATAGCCACCGGAAATATTGCCACCACCGGGCTCGTTTCCTGTCGGCATATCCGTCCCCAGCAATGCGCCACGGCTTCGGAGCAATCTCCCCACCGGGAGGTCATCGCTACGACCGTTCAGCGGTCGTGAACTTCCAGAGCTTCAATCTGTTTGCGCACGTTATCCGCTGCCGGGCTGTCCGGCGCGCGCAGGAGAACTTGCAACCAGTCGGCGCGGGCGCCCGGCGCATCCCCGGCCCCTGCCCTGATCGAGCCGCGTTCGACCAGCGCATCGGGATAGGTTGGATCCAGCACGAGTGCAGCATCGATATCGGATTTGTATCCTGCCGCATTGCCTTGTGCGTGACGTGCGCTCGCGCGCAGGACAAGCACCTCGGCTTTGGTCTTGTCGAGGCTAATGGCGGTGTTGAGATCGGATTCGGCGTTCGCCCAATCGCCATGGGCTGCGCGAGCGCGCGCACGGTCCACCCACAAATCGGGGTCCTGCGCGGTCAGCTTGAGCGCCGCCGAAAACGCGGTTTCGGCATTCTCGGATTGATCTGCAAGCAGCCACGCGTTACCCGCCTGCCCCAACAAGGAGGACCGTTCCGCGGCAGAGCCGGCGTCCTGCCGCTGCGCCAATGCGTCCAGACGGGATGCGGCCTCCCCGGGCTGATCCAGGCTGATCAATGCCAGGGCGGCGCAGCGCTCCGCCGGAATGCCACCGCCATGGTCCCGCCATGTCAGCGCCATTTCAAAAGCGTCGTCAGGTTTTTTGGCGATCGCCGCCACGCAATCCTGGTACGGATCCGAACCGGCAAAAGGATTAATGGACAGTGACGGCGGGAATGGCCTGTCCCCCGTCCCGGAGGACAGCGCCGTGGTCCCAAGCAGAACCAATGCACAAAATGTCAGGCGCCGTATTCGCATGGCGATAAATGAGCGGGTTCCGCTTCTAAACGCAAGTCCGTTCCGCCGTTAGCTCGCCCAAAAGCATTTCAATCCGCTTTAGGTGGCCGGGTGCTGAGAGCCGGTGATCGCCATGTTTGACCAGCGTGATTACAGGGTTTCCCGTCAGACTATCGGCAAGCTCGATCGCAAGCTGCCACGGGACGTCGGGGTCGCTCATTCCCTGCAGAATACGCACACGGCACGGAACATGGATGGGGTTGCCGAGCAGGAGGTGTTGGCGTCCGTCTTCGATCAGTTTGCGAGTGATCGGGTAGGGCGAATCGCCATAAGCCGAGGGGCGAAGCCATTCACCGGTTTCGAGTACCTGACGGCGCACTTCGCCGGGCATGCGAGCCCATATCAGACGCTCGGTGAAATCGGTCGCCGGAGCGATCAACAATAAGCCGGCGATTCGGCCTGGCCGGGCCTTCGCGGTCAGCAACGCAAGCCATGCTCCCATACTGGAGCCCACCAGAATTTGCGGTCCCTGTGAAAGACGGTCGAGAACGGTGATGGCGTCGTCCCGCCAACGGCTGATCGAACCGTCCCGAAATGACCCGCTGGAGGCGCCGTGACCGAAGTAGTCGAAACGCAGGAAGGCCCGGCCATGCTCTTCAGCCCAGGCGTCGAGATGCGCCGCTTTGATTCCGTGCATGTCGGAATGAAAGCCGCCCAACCACATGACTCCCGGAGTTTTTCCGTCGCGTCTCAAATAGGCGATGGTCTCTCCGTCATCGCGCAAGAGCCTGTTCATTTGCCACATCGATTCCCGGTCATTCTCAGAGAGCCTGGTCCCGGCCCATGACCGCGGGCAAGCCGGTGCATTCCGTTTCCGTGCTCCAGGTCATCCCTTCGCTCGATACGGGCGGCGCCGAACGTAGCACCATCGACATTGTCAAAGCACTCTCGGCGGCGGGCTTTCGGGCGCTGGTGGCGAGTGAGGGCGGCCGGTTGGAACGTGAGCTGCGGGAGGCCGGTGGTGAATTGATTCGCATGAAGCTGGATACCAAACAGCCACTGCGGATATTGGCGAATGCCCATGCCCTTGCGAGAATTCTCCGTACGGAGAATGTCGCGATCATACATGCGCGGTCGCGTGCGCCCGCCTGGAGCGCCATGATTGCCGCGCGGCGTACCGGCACTATTTTCGTGGCGACTTATCACGGTATCTATAATGCGCGAACGGCGCTGAAGCGCTGGTACAATTCAGTCATGATCCGTGGCGACGCCGTGATCGCCAATTCCCAATGGACGGCCATGCATATCGGCCGCGTGTATCGGGTCCCCCCGAAATTGCTGGTTGTCATCGCGCGGGGTGTCGATCTTTCGCGTTTCGATCCTGCCCGGATCGACGCGAACGAAGCGAGAGCGCTGCGCCAGCAATGGGGTGCCCGGGAGCGCGACCGGATTCTCCTGCTCCCGGGACGGCTTACCCGATGGAAAGGCCAACTCGTATTCATCGATGCTCTTGCGGAACTCGGCAGAAAAAACGGTTTGCAGAATGTCCGTGCAGTTCTGGCCGGAGATGCACAGGGCCGCAGCAGTTATGTCGAGGAAGTCGAGGCCGCGATAGACACCAGGGGATTGCGCCGGGTCGTCGTTGTTGCGGGACATATCGGTGCGATGCCGATGGCTTACTCCGCCGCCGACATTATCATCTCTGCGTCCACAGACCCGGAAGCGTTCGGCCGCGTGCCGGCTGAAGCCGCCGCCATGGGACGACCCGTGATTGCGACGGATCATGGTGGTGCCCGGGAGACAGTTCTACCCGGCGTTTCCGGTCTGCTGGCGCCGCCGGGCGATGCGTCGGCTCTTTCCGAAGCAATCGCCGGTCTGCTCAGCCGTTCCGACGCAGAACTCGAGGCAATGGGCGCCAGGGGCCGTGCGCATGTGCAGGCAAATTACTCGGTCGAGCGGATGCAGAACGAAACTTTGAGACTGTACCGGACGCTGCTTTCCGGTGCTAATGCCTCCAATGACGCAGGGCAGGGAGATCGGTTGGAATGAAAACGGTCCGATGGCGATGGCCCGGCGGGAAGCCGATTGCAGTGCTGTTCAATATCTGTCTTGAAGCCTGGTCCGATGGTGTGGCGCCTGGCATCAGTCCCATGGGCAATCCGCTGCCTCGGGGCGTCCTCGATACAATGGCGATTTCCTGGGCCTCATACGGATCGAACTGCGGAATATACCGACTTCTTGACGCACTTGCTGCGCATGGCGCCAAAGCCAGCGTTATGACAAATGCCATTGTTGCGGAGCGTGCGCCGGAAGGGATCAAGGCGGCGGCGGATGGAGGGCATGAGATACTGTCCCATTCCTACGCCATGGACGTGATCCCTGCGTTGCTTTCAGTCGAAGAGCAGAAGCGGAATATTGCCCGCTGTACGTCTGTTCTCTCCGATGTATCGGGAAAGCCCGTAAAGGGTTGGCTGTCACCCCGTGGCACTTCCGGACCGGAACACCCATCCTTGCTCGCTGAGGCCGGATACCTGTGGCATGGCGACATATTCGACAGCGACATTCCCTATATTCAGGAATTTCGCGGGGCCAGGATTGTGGCGATTCCGCTGGGCACGGATGTCAACGACATGCCATTCATGAAATATGGCAATCCGCCGGAATTGATGCGCCGTTCCTTCGAAGAAAACCTTGCGGTCGCGCGCGAGGACAAGACTTGCCCGGCGGTGATCGATGTCACTGTCCATGCGCATATTTTTGGTCGTCCGCGGGGAGCTCACACATTCAGGCAAATTGTGCGCGACGCGGTGGGTCATCCGGACATTTGGGTTCCGACCCGGCTGGAAATGGCGGAATATGTTCTGCGCGTTTGCACGGAGTAGCCTTTGGGCGAGGAGTTTGCCGCGAACGTGCAATGGGCCGACCAGATTTTTGGTCATTTCAAGCGGGTCCATATTCGCCAGGTGGGTTACGTGCCCGACGCCGGGCACAGCCAACTGATCGGTCGATGTATCGAAGATTCCGGGATCAATGATGTGCTGTTGACCAGCGAAGAAGAGGGCGTGGGGCTTGCCTGTGGTGCGGCTCTCGCGGGAGAACGCGCGGCGCTGCTGATGCAGAGCAGCGGGGTTGGAAACTGCATCAATATGTTTTCTCTGCTGAAGAACTGCGGATTCTCCTGGCTCGTGCTCGTGACGATGCGCGGTGAGTTCGGCGAATTCAATCCGTGGCAGGTGCCGATGGCCTCGATCACCGAAGAGTGTCTGCGGCTGTGCGGGTTTGTTGTTTCAACGGTCGAGCGCGAGAGCGATGTCGATGAGATTACAGGAGCCGCATGCGATATGGCTTTTGAGGGTCAAACGCCGGTCGCCGTGCTGCTGTCGCAGCGGCTGGTTGGCCGCAAGGAATGGCGCAGGTGATGTTGGCGCGACGGGAAACCGTTAAACAGGTACTGGTGGATCGCGGAGATCTGCTGGTCGTCGCCGGCCTGGGCGCGTCGGCTTACGACCTAGCGGCGGCGGGCGATCATCCGTTGAATTTTTATCTTTGGGGCGCAATGGGAAGTGCCGCGATGATCGGGCTTGGGCTGGCGCTCGCGAAACCCCATTCCCGTGTGCTTGTGATCACAGGTGACGGCGAAATGCTGATGGGAATTGGAAGCCTGGCTACCATTGGCGTGAAGCAACCGGGAAACCTGGCCATAATGGTGCTCGACAATCGGCGTTACGGCGAAACGGGCATGCAGGCCAGTCATACGCATTGGGGCGTCGATCTTGCAGGAATGGCAGTTGCATCCCGTTTCCCGGTCGCAACCATGATTTCCTCGCCCGGGGAACTCGAAGAGGGTTTTCGTCTTTTGCGCCATGAGGACGGTCCTGTGTTTGTTCAGGCAGTTGTAGAACCCGAAGACGTCCCGCGGGTGCTGCCGACGCGCGATGGCAATGAGATCAGGTTGCGTTTCACAGATGCATTGGCGAGGATCGCGGAACAGATTCCCGCCGATCGAAAATGACCGCTAAAATCATTGATGGTATTGCGATTGCGCGCGAGGTGCGCATTGGTATTGCGGCTCGCGCGGCAGTGCTCAAATCCCATGGTGTGCTACCGGCATTGACCGTGATCATGGTCGGCGATGATCCGGCATCGGCAGTTTATGTACGGAACAAAGTGCGAGCCTGCCGCGAGGTCGGGATCAAATCAGAAGTGCTTCGGCTACCTGCCGTTGTAACCGAAGAATCCCTTCTCTCGGAAATCCGCACTCTGAACGATTCGTCCCAGGTCCACGGAATTCTCGTGCAGTTGCCTCTTCCACCGCATATTTCGCCCCGCCGCGTTCTGGAAACAATCTCGGTTGCCAAGGATGTCGATGGATTTCATCTCTACAATGTCGGTGGGCTGGTCATCGGACAAACCGTGTTCCCACCATGCACCCCCTATGGCGTGCAAAAAATCCTCGAGCATGAAGGGATCGACCTCGAAGGCAAGAACGTTACGGTCGTCGGCGCGAGCAATATTGTTGGCAAACCCCTGGCTTTGATGTTGATGCAGCGCGAGGCGACCGTCGCCATTTGCCATGCGAAGACCCGCGATCTCGCCCAATACACCATCCTCGCCGACATTCTCGTCGTTGCGGCGGGACAACCAAATCTGATCGTGGCCCCCATGGTTCGGACCGGGGCAGTCGTGATTGACGTTGGAATTAATTTTCTGGCCAATGGCAAGCTGACCGGAGACGTCGATTTTGAAGGCGTCAGGCGCAAAGCGTCACTCATTACGCCGGTTCCGGGTGGCGTCGGCCCCATGACCGTCACAATGTTGCTGGAGAACACCGTAGCGGCGGCGGAACGCGCAACGGGATTCAAACCAGCGGCGGAGACCGTCTTCCCAATCTGAATGGAAATCTTCTCTCTCTTTCTCTCTCTCCGGAATCAACGATGAGCAATAAAAGCGCCAATTTGACCACCAGGGTAGTCCGGTTGTGCGGCATGATCGTGATGGCCGTTCTGTCTCCTTTGGCGGTGTGGGGCGCGCCCGCCGCGGTCCAGACCATCCCCGGTATGCCGCCCGTCGTGAATCCGGAGAACCTCTACGGCGAGGCGGGTACGGGTAAGATCAGTCCCGCGACTGCCGGTGACCTGTCTCGCGTCTATGTGCCGAATCTGAAGTCGAGCGATGTGTATGTCATCGATCCCGCGACCTACAAGGTCGTGGACCATTACGAGGTGGGCGGCAACCCGCAGCACATCATCCCTTCCTGGGACCTCAAGACTCTGTGGATCGCCGGTTCGGCAGAAAGGAAGCTGAGCGGGCTCCTCAAGCCAATCGACCCCAGGACGGGCAAGCCGGGCGAAACGATAAAGGTACCTGACGCCTATAACATGTATTTCACGCCCGATGGCAATTACGCCATTGTTGTCGCCGAAGCTCTGAAGCGTCTTGAGTTCCGGGACCCGCACTCCATGGCGCTGAAAAGCACGCTGGCGACACCGCAATGCGCCGGCGTCAATCACGCGGATTTCTCGATTGACGGCAAGTACGCGATTTTCACCTGCGAATTTTCCGGCGGCGGGATCGCCAAGATCGACATCGTCAATCGCAAAGTGCTCGGCTACCTGAAGCTGGTAAAACCGAATATGCCCGGTATGCCGAACATGCCCGGTAATACTGCGATGACGGGCA
Source organism: uncultured Alphaproteobacteria bacterium (assembly GCA_963747255.1). Classification (GTDB taxonomy): domain Bacteria; phylum Pseudomonadota; class Alphaproteobacteria; order Micropepsales; family Micropepsaceae; genus CAIYRG01. The sequence continues at coordinate 103,060 of CAVVEG010000003.1, read as the reverse complement.
TGCCACAGGACATCAGGATTTCGCCGGACGGCAAGGTATTTTTCATTGCCGACATGGAAGCCGATGGTGTGTATGTCGTTGATGGCGATGCCTTCAGGCAGATCGGTTTTATTCCCACGGGTAAGGGCGCGCATGGCCTCTATCCCAGCCGCGACGGAACAAAACTTTATGTGACCAATCGTGGCGCCCACGAAAACGACATCAAACCGCATGGGCCGGGCAGCATTTCGATCATCGACTTTGCCAGCAGGAAGGTCGAGCGAACCATCCCGATCCCCGGAGGTGGCAGCCCGGATATGGGTAATGTTAGCGCGGATGGAAAAACGCTTTGGCTTTCAGGCCGCTACGACCGGGAGGTCTATGCGATCGATATCGCGAGCGGCAATGTTCAGAAAATCCCGGTCGGAATCGAACCGCATGGCCTGACCGTTTGGCCTCAACCCGGACGGTATTCGCTGGGTCATACGGGGAATATGCGCTGACGGGTCATTCCGTCGCGGCGTAATCGATTTCATTCGCGCCGGCGCCCTTGCCGGAAAGAGTGGGATTCACAAGAACATGACCGGGGTCTCGCGGTGTACGGAGTTGCACGGCATTTTGTGATTCTTTCGCACGGCAAATGGCTTTAAGGCTTTTCATTGAAACAGATTGGCCGCCCGGGAAGGTTCGAAGGCATCTTTCGGCGGAAAGCTCCGGAGAGGGTCGATGACAATTGAAACGGCGGTGCGCGAGGCGGGGCGCGATTTTATCCGCGACATTGTCGCTGCCGATCTCGAAACAGGGCGCGTGTCTTCGGTTGTGACGCGGTTTCCGCCGGAGCCAAACGGCTATCTGCATATCGGACATGCCAAGTCGATCTGCCTGAATTTCGGAATCGCGGAAGAGTTCGGCGGCCGATGTCATTTGCGCTTCGACGACACGAATCCGGCAAAGGAAGAACAGGAATATATCGACGCCATCAAGCGCGATGTTCACTGGCTTGGGTTCGACTGGGGCCCGCATCTCTATCATGCGTCCGATTATTTTGAGCGGCTCTATGAGTGGGCGGAAAACCTGATCCGGCAGAGCAAAGCCTATGTAGATGATCAGTCACAGGAGGAAATCCGGGCCAATCGCGGCACGCTGATCGAGCCAGGCAAGGACAGTCCGTGGCGCAACCGCAGCGTGGAGGAGAACCTCGATCTTTTCCGCCGGATGCGCGCCGGAGAATTTCCAAATGGCGCGCGTGTGCTGCGCGCGAAAATCGACATGTCCTCCGGCAATATCAATTTCCGTGATCCGGTGCTGTACCGGATTCTGCATGCCGGCCATCCGCGCACGGGGACTGCCTGGTGCATATATCCCAGCTATGATTTTGCCCATGGTCAGTCGGATGCCATCGAGCAAATCACCCATTCGATCTGTACGCTGGAATTCGAGGATCACCGGCCGCTTTACGACTGGTTTCTTGAAAATCTGCCGGTGCCGTCGAGGCCGCATCAGTACGAGTTCGCACGCCTGAATCTCACCTATACGATGCTGTCCAAGCGTGTCCTGACGGAACTGGTGCGGCGGGGTTTTGTCGAAGGTTGGGATGATCCGCGCATGCCAACGCTGGCGGGTTTGCGGCGCCGCGGCGTCCCACCGGAGGCAATCCGGGATTTCGTGCGAAAGGCCGGCGTTGCGAAGGCAAACAGCGTGGTTGACGTTGCAATGTTCGATCACGCCGTGCGGGATCATTTGAACCGCAGAGCACCGCGGCGCATGGCGGTATTGCGGCCACTGAAGGTGGTGATCGAAAATTACCCGGAAGGCGCCGAGGAACTGGAGGCGGTCAATAATCCGGAAGACCCCTCGGCAGGGACGCGCCGGATTCCCTTCGCGCGCGAGATTTTTATTGAGCGCGAGGATTTCATGGAAAACCCGCCGAAGAAGTTTTTTCGTCTCGCGCCGGGCCGGGAAGTGCGCCTGCGATACGCCTATTTCATCAAATGCCGCGAAGCAGTGAAGAATGCGGCGGGGGAAGTGTTGGAGCTTCGCTGCACTTTCGATCCCGAAACCCGCGGCGGCAATGCACCGGATGGAAGAAAGGTTCAGGCTACCTTGCATTGGGTGTCGGCCAGCCACGCGGCGGAAGCCGAAATCCGGCTCTATAATCCGCTTTTCACGCGTCCTGACCCGGGTGCCGAAGGCGATTTCACAAACGACATCAATCCCGGTTCGCTGGAAGTGCTTACGGGCTGCAAGGTCGAACCTGCTTTGTCGGAGGCAGCAGCCGGTGATGGAATTCAGTTCGAGCGGCTGGGTTATTTCTGCCGCGATACGGCGCCTGGCCGGAATCTTCTGGTGTTTAATCGCACCGTAGGTCTGCGGGATTCGAAATGAAGCTCCGGTTGGGAATTTTTCGCCTGCGGAGCCTGCAATGAACGGCGCCGAAAGTCTGGTCCGTACGCTGATTTCCTGCGGCGTGGACACATGTTTCGCCAATCCCGGAACAAGTGAAATTCATTTCGTCGCGGCGCTCGATCGAAATCCGGGCATGCATTGTGTGCTTGCCCTGTTCGAGGGTGTGGTGACGGGAGCTGCCGATGGTTATGGCCGCATGGCCCGAAAGCCTGCGGCCACATTGATGCACTGCGGTCCGGGGCTGGCCAATGGGTTGGCCTATCTGCACAATGCGAAACGCGCCGGCACACCGATCGTCAATATCGTCGGCGATCAGGCGACGTACCATGCACCGCTGAATCCGCCGCTTGCGTCCGACGTGGAAGGCTGGGCGCGGCAAGTCTCGCAATGGGTGCGCAAGGCGCAGACGGCGAGCGAGGTCGGCGCATCGGCAGCAGAGGCAGTACAAAACGCACGGCGCGCGCCCGGCGGCAGCGCTACCCTGATCCTGCCCTCGGATGTGAGTTGGGGTGAGCCGGGAGAAGAGGCCGCGCAGCTTCCTGTACCACCACCGGCAAAAGCCACACCGGAACAAATTCGTGAAGCTGCAACGCGCGCTCCGCTCCGGCGAGGCCGCTGTGCTTCTGGTTTCAGGCGCCGCGCTTCTGGACGAAAACCTGGCTGTCGCCCATCGGATCGCCAGCGGCAACGGGTGCAAAATTGATGGCCCCGACATTCAATGCCCGGATCGCGCGGGGCAGGGGGCGTGCTCCGATCGATATCGTGCCTTATCCCGTTGACGACGCTGTCGCACTGCTAAAGGGAACGAAGCACCTTGTGGTCGCGGGCGCTGGTCCGCCGGTTGCGTTTTTTGCCTATCCGGGAAAGCCCGGCATCGTTTCACCCAAAGATGCCGAACTTCACGTTCTCGCGAGGCCGGAACAGGACGTTCCCGATGCGCTTTTGCGGCTCACCGCGGAATTGGAGTGCGGCGAGGCCGGTGTTCCCGAAATTCTTCCCGATCCGGTACCACAAGACGGTTCGCTGACGCCGGAAAGCGCCGCTCGTGTTCTTTCCGCGCTTGCTGCCCGACAGTGCGATGATTATCGATGAGGCGATTTCACTGCGCGGCCCGTTTTTCAAAATCAGCAAAAGTGCGGCGCCGCATGACTGGATTCAGGTGCCGGGCGGCGCGATCGGGGGCGGTTTGCCGCTGGCGACGGGTGCGGCAATTGCCGCGCCAGGCCGGCGCGCAGTGGTGCTCGAAGGCGACGGATCGGCGATGTACACGGTCCAGGCCCTGTGGACACAGGCGCGTGAAAACCTGGACGTTACGACACTGATTTTGTCGAACCGGAAATATGCAATCCTGGAATTGGAGCTGCGTGCTGCCGGAGCGCCCCAGGGAAATTCGGCCAGTGATCTGTTCGAAATCGCACGACCGGAGATCGATTGGGTGAAAATGGCCAATGCGCAGGGGGTTGAGGGAGCACGCGCCGATTCGGTCGCGCGCTTCGCAGATCTCTTCCGTCATGCGAATGCACGGCGCGGTCCATTCCTCATCGAGCTGGTTCTGTGAATAGAGGCCTCTGGCGGTTTCTCGCCTTCGCATCCTGATCGTCGCTCCGGCAACCGGAGCCGCCCAGAGCATTGAAAGATTGCCTCGATCGGAATTCGACGTGATTCCTCCGGCAGAACGGGTGATGGGAACGCGCGGCCATATCACGGTCTGGCAGACTGCCTGCCGCGTCGGCCCGGCAGGTCAATCCCGCCGGCGCATCGTCGATATCGCGGTACAGGAATGGCTGGCCATGGGTCTCCAGACGGTGGATGCGACGCATGTCGAAACCCGATTGGTCCCGGACGGACTTATCGACGGCATGCTCAATCCGGTTTTGCGCCAGCCGAGAATTGAGCAGCGATATCCGCGCCTCGGAATCCAGGATGAGGATATGCAAGATGACGCCACGATTGCGGGCTACTGGTCCGCGACTCCGGAAGGCAGGCGCGATAGTGGCGGAGCAGAACCGCGCCTGGAATGCGCCGGGCGGAAATGCGGTCAGCTGGGTCGAGCCCTGGTCCGCGGCGTTCATCTCCTGGGTGATGTGCGAGGCGGGTCTGGGCGATCCCGCTCAGTTCGAGCGATCGGCCTCGCATATAACCTATATCGATCAGGCGATACTCGCGCGCGACGGCATGGCCCCCGGGGCTGGTTATGTTGCCTATGATGCGGGAGAAGCGCCAATCGTACCGGGCGATCTTCTGTGCAATTCGAGCGCCGATACACAGTACCGGAATCTGGCGGAAGCCCGTCAGGCGCTTGGGATGGATGCCGCAACCCATTGCGACGTGGTTGTCCGGATGGATGGGCGGAACGGCAGAGTCCTGGTGATCGGCGGCAATGTCCTTTCGTCCGTCAGTCTTACAATCGTCCCGCTGCGGCGGGACGGAACTCGATATCCGCGGCCGGTCGAAGAAAGCGACATTCCGGGCGCGCACAGGGTTTTTGCCCATCTCAGGTTGCAGGCCGATCCGATCGAAGACGATGCGCTCGACAATAGTCCCGTCGATCCGTGCGCTGTCGCGACGCTGATACCCATGAGGGTGCCATAAGCTCCGTGCTGCTGTATCGTTGGAGCGCAAAGGGGATGGCGACAATGATACTGAAGACCATCTGGCGGATCGGGATTCGGCTTCGCGATCGCGGCGGCTCTTGTCTACGGCGCTTACTGGATGCTGGGCACCGGTGCGCTGGCGGCGCAGCCGCAGCTGACAGGAAGCGTCACACGCGTCGGGGGAACGTTCAAAGGCCTGCAGCGCTCATACGTGCTGTATATCCCGCGCGATCTGAAGCGGGACGCGCCTCTGCTGTTAATGTTTCACGGCTCGGGCGGAGATGGCGCCTCGACCAGGGAAGTGACGGGTTACCGTTTCGACATGCTCGCGGATCAGTACAAATTCATCGTCGCCTATCCCGATGGCGTGGAGACGACCTGGAACGATTGCCGGAAGGCATCATCGCAACCGGCGCGCGTCATGAACATCGACGACGAGACTTTCATTGAAGGCATCATCGCCAGAACAGCAGCGGATTATGGAGTAGACCGCAAGCGCATCTTCGCGGCCGGTCACTCGAACGGCGGACAACTCACCTATCGCCTTGCAATGGAGCGCCCCCGGGAATTTGCGGGGATCGCCGCAATTTCCGCTTCCATCCCGACACCCGGACAACCTCGCCTGCAATCCCAGCGGTGCTCCCATTCCGGCTTTGATCATCAACGGAACGGCTGACCCGATTAATCCCTACAACGGGGGGATGGTGACGCTCGGACCTTTCACCAGGCTTGGGACGGTGACCTCGACCCGCGCGACCGCAGAATATTTCGCGAAGATCAACGGGCAAACCGGGGCACCGGTTACCGTGAAACTTCCTCACAGGGATCCGCATGACCCGACCCGGGTCGAACGGATCTCATGGGAAACCCCCGGCAAACCTCCGGTCGTGATGTATGAGGTTTATGGCGGCGGGCATGTGGTGCCGAACCCGAATTATCAGTACCCGGAAAGTTTGGGCCGGCAGACCAGGGATCTGGATGCCCCGGCCGCGATCTGGGATTTTTTCTCCAGTCTCCCACCGCGGGAGTGAAGTTCGGCTGTACGCTGCGGCTGCGCTACTGACCGGGTTTTTGCCTGTTCATGCCGCGCTGAACGGCGGGGCGTGCACCGACCCGCTCAAGCCAGGCTTTCATATGCGGAAATTCCCCGATTTTCTGGCCTTGCCAGTCCCAGCGGCTTGCCCATCCGAAGCAGGCAATATCCGCGATGGAATATTCTCCCGCGAGATATTCGCGGTCGCTCAGGCGGCGGTCCATAACCGTGTAAAGCTTGTGGGTTTCGGAGGTGTATCGCTCGATGGCGTAAGGGACCTGTTCCCTGGCAAATTTCCTGAAGTGGTGTGTTTGCGCGGCGATCGGGCCGAGGTTGCCGACCTGCCAGAACAGCCATTCTTCCACTTCTATCCGTGATTTATCTGCCTGCGGATAGAATTTTCCCGTCTTTCGGCCAAGATATTGCAGGATTGCGCCGGACTCGAAAATCGACACAGGCTGCCCGTTCGGCCCATGCGGATCGGTGAGGGCCGGTATCTTGTTGTTGGGCGATACGGCGATGAATTCCGGCTTCATCTGGTCACCTTTGGTGATGTCGATCCATTTGATTTCGTAAGCAAGACCGCATTCCTCCAGCATGATGCTCGCTTTCACGCCATTGGGAGTGGGAAAGAAATAGAGCGTTATGGGCTTTGTTTCGTGTCATGACGAACTCCTTCGTATTGCCTGAATTGTGTTTTCCAGTGCGCCCAGAAAACGGGACCGGTCCTTCTTCGCGAATGCCGTATGATGAGTTTCGCGGCCATTAACTTCGCGCAAATGCCTGTTCAGCTCGCGCAAACCCAATGCCATGCCGATTCGCTCTTGGGTCACCGCTTCTCCCTTGGCGCTGAGCACCACGGCGCCCTTTGCGAGACAGCGTGCAGCCAACGGCAAATCTGACGTGACGGCGATGTCATCTGCGCCGACATGGTCTGCGATCCAGTCGTCGGCCGCATCCGGTCCTGCGGCGACTACCACATGATGAAATTGCGGATTTCGGCTTGGCCTGATCCCGCCGTTGCTGACGATATGAACAGCCAACCCGTGACGGATTGCAACGCGTTCAACTTCGTCCTTCACCGGACATGCATCGCCATCGAGGAATATCTCAAGCAATTCGTTTCTACCCTGTTTCGGCTTCGAGATGCCCGGCGTGAAGTCCGGCTTATCTGCGAAGCCGCTTTTGGTGAAATTCCCGGCTTTCGTCCCATTTCATGGTTTCGATTGCGGCATGCGCCCGTCCAGGCGGATCAGATTGTAGCTGTTTTCTTCTCCGCCTCTTGTGCGCGTGGATACAGCCGTTCCGGCATGCACGACCAGTATGGCGTTGTTCAACAGCAATTCGGTGCTGGCATGGCCGCTTACCGGCCGGTGATGGTGGCCGGAAAGAAGCAGATGCACTCCGGCATCGGCGATCGCCCGGAGCGCGAGCATGGACCTGCCGGCGAGTTCGATCCTGCTTCGCCATGCGCGGCGGCGATCGGATGGTGGGTGACCACAATCGCGCCATGCAGTATCCGGGATATGGCAAACGCGCGCCGGATCAGTCCCATCTGTTCGTATGAGAAACGCGTCCGCTCTTAAAGGTCAACCTCGCGCGCGGTGTTCAGGCCAAGCACTGCGATCTCATCATCGGCATACCAGTCATTTCGCGCCAGCTCCGGGAAAATGTGGCGATGGAATTTTCGCAGCGGATGAAGAAACGGTGCATCAAATTGTACAGCGGGAATGTCGTGATTCCCGGGCACGATCAGGACCGGCTGCGCGATTTGATCGATGAAATGCCGGGCCTGGACAAATTCCTTCATTCGCGCGCGCTGGGTCAGATCACCGCTCAGGACCACAAGATCCGGCCCCGTCTCGCGAGATCGGTGATCAGCGCATCGGAGATGCTTGTGTCATGGCTTCCGAAGTGAAGGTCCGAAATATGGGCGATCACGCCGCATCACTGATCGCTCGTTGGGCGGGTGCCGGAACATATACGTTCAAAGCGGCCGGTCTGATCCGGTAACGGAGCGGAGCACGCATACGCACGACTTCTCCATCCATGGCAACGGTCAAGTGCCTGGACTTTGCTCCGATCTCCGCCGATGCGGCATGCAGGACGCGCAGATCTTTTGCCGGGTTGGTCAATCCGGTCAGACACTTGAATGTGAACCAACCAAGCGATAACCGCGTCTGCTGTCGCGCGATGTAGATCCACAATTCTCCGGTATCCAGCCGCGGGCGCGTGCCCAGTGCGAACAGACCAAGCTCGTATTGATTGTTGCCGACGAAAATGCACGGAGTGCGCCAGATTTCTGCCCTGCCATCCGTGCGGACGGAAACTCTGCGAAGAGGAAACAGGCGCAGCAGTTTCAACGCGGCAAAGAAGAGCGCAAGAGGCCGTTTCAGGTGCCGTTGCCGACTGCATCCTTTCCCGATCCATGACCAGGAACGGATACGCGCCCAGCGAAGAGTTGTTGACGAAGATACGTCCATTGACCTCTCCTGCATCTACCTTCGCCAGATTGCCTTTGCCGATCACTTCGAGGGCTTGTTCCAGCCCGTCGGGAATGCCGAGGTCCTTCGCAAAATGATCAAACCTCCCAAGCGGCAGGATTCCAAGCGGAACCCCCGTGTCCACCAGTGCCGAAGCCACGCTTCCCACGGTGCCATCTCCACCACCGGAGATGACTGCATCGGCGGTTCCGTCGGCAATGGCGTCGCGTGCCCGCTTCTCGATTGAACCTCCGAACACGAGCTGAATTTCGGTGCCAATTCCGTACGTGGCGAGAACAGATGTGATCTGGTCGCAAACCTCTCTGACGGGCCGGTGCAGGAATCCGGCAGCTGCGGTGTTCAGGATGACGAGCACATTGCGGTTTTTGCCATCATGCATCTATTCACCGGGGATTTTAGGCCGTAGTTCCCCTGATAGCCGATGCCAGATCAAAATCCATACCGCTCCGATGCACCAGCCGGCAACCACATCCGTAGGATAGTGCAGTCCCAGATAAATCCGGCTCAAGCCAATGGCGGCCACAACCAGAGCGGCCGCCCACATCAGAAAAGCTCGCCCGTTGCCGGGTGCAGATGAGGCAATGAGAAGCGCTGCGGAAAAGTAGGTGGCGCATGAAATTGCTGCGTGGCCGCTCGGAAATCCCGAACTGAAGATGCGCGCCGATTGCAGGATTGCGTCTGGCCGCGGGCGATCGAAAACCTGCTTCAATACATTGTTCAGCAGCAATGCCCCCCCTGCCGAGCCCAGCAGCAGCACTGCCGCGCGGGTATTTCTGGTCACCAGCCAATAGCCGGACAGGATGCCGGCAAACAGGAAAACCACAAGGACGCTACCCAATGATGTCAGATCCCGGATTGCTTCGGCAACCCAGGCGGGGCCCAGCGGCCGTCCAGGATCCGATGGTTCCCGCAGTGACAAAAGGACCGCGCGATCAAAACCCATTGTCGCATTGAGGGATACGGCCGCTGCAATCGCAACGAACAACAGCAGCAACGCCGAGATTTGCCATACCGGAAACAGGTTGCGCCGGTTTTGTTGGGAACGCGACACGCTGACACCTGTGGAACAGAAATTCGTTTCGCCGCCATTCTGGCGGGCGGATCCGAAATCAGGAAGGACTCGCGGCAGTGGCGGGACCTGTGGCGGCGGGAACGGCATCTGTCCAGCCCCCACCCAAGGCCTTGTATAGCGACACCAGATCGGTAGCCAGCGCCGACTGGCTCTGCGCCGCCTCATCCTGGGCTCTCAGCAGCGATGACTGGGTGGTGAGAACATTCAGGTAGTCGGTAAGACCCGCGGTGTATTGCTGCTGTGCGATGGTAACGGAAGAAGCAGCAGCGGCGATCTCCTGTCGCAGAGCTGCAAGCCGCTGCTCATCTGCGCTGTAGCGGGCAAGGGCATCTTCGGCGTCCTGCAACGCCCTGAGAACGGAGGCCTTGTACGCGAAATAGGCCTGGTTCTCCTGCTGCCTCGTTCAACCGTATATTGGCCTGCAACTTTCCGGCAGAAAGAATTGGCCAGGTAATATCGGCGATGGCCGCCTCGCTGAAATTTTTCGTCGAGAGCAGCGAGTTCAGCGACATGCCGGCGAACGATGCAAAGCCGAGTATGTCGAATTTTGGATAAAGCTGTGCAACTGCGACGCCCACCTGTGCAGTGGCTGCGGCCAGATTGCGTTCTGCTTCCCGAATGTCCGGACGCCGCCGGAGCAGGTCTGACGGCAAACCCGGGGGCAGTGCTACCGGCGATATTGGCAGCGTGCCATTTCCGGCGAGTTCAGCGGCAACCGCCTCCGGTGTGCGGCCGACCAGAACCCCGATAGCATCGATATTGGCGCGCATTTGCGCTTCCAGCTGAGGAATCTGCGCCGCAGTTTCCGCAGCCTGTGCCGTTTGCTGATTCACATCGAGATAGGTAACGAACCCGGTGACCGCCTTTGCATTGACCACGGCAAGCGTATTGCGCTGCCGAGTTCAGCTCTGCATTGATAATCGCGATTCGCGCCTGCGCTTCACGCAGTGAAAAATAGTCCCGGGCAATCTCGGCCGTGAGCGTCACTTCGGCATCGCGCAATGCCCAGATCGCTGCCTGTTCTTTAGCCGAGGCTGCCTGGACGCTTCGCGTTACGCCGCCAAAGAAATCGATTTCCCAGGTCGCATCGAAACCGATCGAATAGAGCTTCAGATTGGTTGCCCTCGATGAAGTGCTGCTCGGGGGCGCGCCGCCGGTTCCGGCGGAACCACCAGAACCTGAATTCGTGCCGGAAGTCGCTCCGCCGCCGAACAGCTGTGCGAACGGATTGGAGTTGGAGTGAACGCGAACCGCAGCGCCCATTGCATTGACGGTCGGAAGTCCCGCAGCTCCCTCGATGATTTCCTGTTCGCGCGCCTGCTCGATGCGCGATGCGGCGGTCATGATGTCCAGATTTGCTGTCAGTGCGCCGGTAATCAGCCGATCCAGAACGGGATCATCGAATTGGCGCCACCATGTGGAAAGATCAGCATCGGACGGGCTGGGCGCAGCAGCCATTTCGCGCATTGGCGAATGCGGCCGGAACGTCCACTTTCGGCTGCTCGTAATTCGGCCCGACGGTGCAGGACGAGAGGAACAGCGCGCTTGCGCAAGTGACACGAATTGCGTGTTTCATCCGACGTCCATATGCACAGGGCCGCCTTTCGGAGGCGCGCGCATGATCAGAACCAGAGGAATCGAGGCAAAAATAATGATCATCATCAGATGGAAAGCCTCGATATAGGATAGCATCATCGTTTGCTGCACCAGCGCGTGATAGATTTCCCCCAAAGCCATCGAATTTGCCTGATCGGGCGGGACGCCGCGCGCGGACAGGTTGTTTGTCAGAGACTGCACCGCATTGCTGAAATTGGGATTAAGCGGATTGAGCTGTTCGACATAGCGCGCCTGATGGAATTGCTGGCGCTGCGAGAGAAGCGTCTGGATCGCGGCGATACCGATCGATCCACCCAGATTGCGTACCACATTCATCATGGCCGAAGCCTGATTGTTCTCCTCTGGCCGCAGTCCGACATAGGCAATCGTCGTGATTGGAATGAACAGAAAGGGAATTCCGACGGATTGCCACATTCGGGCCATCGCGGCTTCGGTGAAGGAAATCTCCGTGTTCAGATGGCTCATGTTCCAGAGCGCAAGCCCCTGAATCAGAAAGGCGGTGCCGACGAGAATTCGGGCATCGACCCGGCCCGTGAGGATGCCGGCGAGCGGCATCGCGAGAATTGTCGCAAATCCACCGAACGTCAGCGCCAGGCCGGCATCCGTCGCGGTGTAACCGAGCACCGACTGCAAAAACTGCGGAATGAACAACGTCGTTCCAAAGATGATGACGCCAACCAGCAGGAGAAAAAAACTGGTGATCGCAAAATTTCGATTCGCAAACAATCGGAATGCGATAATCGGTTCCTTTTGGGAGAGTTCCCAGGGAATCAGAGCGATAAAGGAAAATGCGGAGGTCAGCGCGAACGCGACGATCATCGGGCTGGAGAACCAGTCTTCGCGTTGACCGCGGTCCAGCGTCAGTTCGAGGCCGCCAAGGAACAGTGCCGCCAGGGCAAACCCGATATAATCGATCCTCACGCCGCCGGCCCGCATTTCTCGCGTGCGACGACGGATTGCTTCCGGCTCATCGACGAATATGGAGACAAGGAACAACGACAGGATGCCAAAGGGTATGTTGATCAGAAATACCCAGTGCCAGGAGTAGTTGTCCGTGATCGTTCCACCAAGCGTCGGGCCGGCTATGGGCCCGACAATGACGACGACGCCGTATGCCGCCATTGCCAATCCCCGCTTTTCCGGCGGGAAAGTATCCGCCAGCATGGATTGTTCCACCGGCGCGAGCCCACCACCGCCGATCCCCTGCAGGATGCGCGCTACGATCAGGAATCCCAGACTGGGCGCAAGGCCACAAAGCAGCGACGCGATCGTGAACAGCGCGACTGAAGTCATATAATAGCGTTTGCGTCCGAGAACGTCCGCAAGCCAGCCGCTGACGGGGATGATGATCGCGTTGGCGATCAGGAAGGTTGTAACCACCCAACTGGCTTCATCCACGCTGGCGGACAGCGAACCTGCGATATGAATCAGCGCGACATTCGCGATCGACGTATCGAGAACAACCATGAAGGTGGCGATTGAGATGACCCCAACGATCGTCCACGGATTGCGCCCTCCCGCGACGGAACGTTCCGGCGTCCATCCGGTGTGCGTGGAACGCGCTTCGGCCACTTAGCGAACTCTGACGGTTGGTTCGACCGACATTCCCGGACCCAGGGGACAATCACGCGGAACGGTGTCGAGATCGATCTTCACCGGAACGCGCTGAACGACTTTGACAAAATTTCCGGTCGCATTCTCTGGCGGCAGAATTTCGAAGGCCTGACCCGCCCCGCGCTGGATGGAGTCGACGTGGCCGCGGATGTCCGAATTGGGGCAGGCATCGACATGAATCGAGACGGGTTGCCCGGGCCGCATATAGGCGAGTTGCGTCTCCTTGAAATTCGCGGTGATCCACATTTGCAGCGGCACGATCGCCATCATCTGCTGACCGACTGTGACGAAGTTGCCCGCAGCCATGCTTCGTTGCGCCACATGTCCGGCAACTGGTGCGTAGACGCGTTCATAACCGACGGATAAACGTGCCTGGGCCTCCTGGGCTCGCAATGCGTTCACGGCCGCGTCGGCGGCCTGGACCTGGGCGGCAGCGGATGTTCGCTGCGCTGCCTGGGCCTGCGACTGGCGTTGTGCAGCGTCACGCTGCGCGGCCGTATTGCGGGCCTGGGCGTCGGCCTGATCAAGCTGCTGCTGCGCGACGGCCTCGGGATTGATGCGCTGCAATTCGCGATACCGATTTAGCTTCGGTTTGCGCGTTCTGAGCCTGGGCGGCCATTGCCGCCACATTCGCCAAAGACTGCTCGTAGGTATCCTGTGCCACGCGGATTTGGGTGCGCGCCTGCTGAAGCTGCGCTTCTGCCTGACCTTCCTGCGCAAGCACCTGCTGCAATTGGGTCTGTGCATTTCCTGCGTCGATCTCGGCCAGCAACTGATTTGGTTGCACGAGCTGATTGTCGTTGACATCGACGCGAACAACGCGCCCCGCAATTTGTGGCGCAATACGCACGATATGGGTGTCGATGAAAGCGTCGTCCGTGGTTTCGAAACGGCTTGCGTTTTCCCACCATGAAATTCCGAGTAGCACCGCAGCGATCAGAATGGCAGCACCAATGGTCAGAAGAACAGGACGAAGCCTGTTCCGGCGGAGGGAGGGCTGACCCGATTCCGGACCGCCACGCCGGTCGTCGCGTTGTTCGGGAGTATTCTGTTCGCGCCTTTCGATGCGTGCGTCGGGGCCGGGTGCGGGCTGTGATTCTTCAGAGAATTCGGTCAATTCGGTTCATTCGGTCCGTCTTCGAAAACCCGGGAATCCGTGCCCAGGGAACTGGGGAATACCGTACAGTAACATTCACATGGCGAATTTGATATCCGCCCCCGCCGGGCGGGAGACACAGTGTTCCACCGGAACCGAAACATCCGGCTCAGGAGACGCGTTTGGCAAGAATTGGTTCCTGACTACCGATCAGGACGAAACTTTGACGGCATCCGTGCGTTCAGCGGCGAGGCGATCGGTTCAGGTTCTCCAATGGCAAACCAGGTCCCGGACGAAGCCGGGCTCGCGTGGTGGCAGCGCGAAGTATTTTATCAGATCTATCCACGATCATTTCAGGACAGCAACGGGGATGGCAATGGCGATCTCGCCGGGATTTGCCATCGCCTCAACTACATTCGCTGGCTGGGGGTGGGCGCGATCTGGATCTGTCCATTTTTCCGCTCTCCCATGGCTGATTGCGGCTACGACATTTCCGACTACTGCGGTGTCGATCCGATGTTCGGGACAATGGATGACTTCACCGCGCTGCTGGAGGCAGCCCACGCGAGCGGATTGAAGGTTGTGCTCGATTTCGTGCCAAATCACACCTCGGACATGCACCCATGGTTCATGGAAAGCCGGTCGTCACGAAGCAGCCCCAAGCGCGACTGGTATGTCTGGCACGACCCCGGCCCGGATGGAGGCGCGCCCTGCAATTGGCTGAGCCATTTCGGTGGTAGTTCCTGGCAATTCGATGACGCGACCTGCCAGTATTACTATCACGCTTTCCTGTCGTCCCAACCGGATCTGAACTGGCGCAATCCTGAACTGCGCGCGGCGATGTTCGATGTGATGCGTTTCTGGCTGAAGCGCGGAGTTGATGGTTTCCGTGTCGATGCGGTGACGAATCTCGTGGAAGATTTGTTGCTGCGGGATGATCCGCCCAATTCGGAATATCGCAGCGGCATGTCGCCGGACGCGCGCAATCGGCGCGTGTTTACCAAGGACCGGCCGGAAACCCGCGAATTCATCGGTCAGATGCGAAACGTCATCGATGAATTTCCCGACCGGGTTCTGATCGGAGAAGTGCATCTGCCCCTGGCGCGGGCGATGGCCTATTATGGCCGGAAAAGACCTGATTTCCATTTGCCTTTCAATTTCCAGCTTCTGCAATCGGATTGGGACTGCCGCAGTATTTCCGCTGCCGTTGATCAGTATATGATGCTGCTGCCGGACGATGCCTGGCCGAACTGGGTGCTTGGCAACCACGATGAACAACGGCTCGCGAGCCGCATCGGTGACGATCAGACCCGTATAGCGGCAATGCTGCTGATGACCTTGAAGGGCACACCGTTCATCTACGATGGCGATGAGATCGGTATGCGCAATGTCCCCGTGACTCGCGGAACATGCGCGATTCCCGCGTCAAATCCATGGGAAGCCACCGCTTTTCCCGCGATGGCGCGCGCACTCCAATGCGCTGGACCTCCGGCAAGGGGTCCGGGTTCACCACATCGGATCGTCCATGGCTGCCGATCGGCGATGACATCAATCCCGCGGACGTGGAGACACAACAGTCCGATCGCGGTTCGCTGCTGAACTTGTACCGTGACCTGATTGAATTTCGCCGCGAAACACCGGCTTTGATTGCGGGCGATTTTGTTCCGCTCGCAAACCGTGGCGATGTGTTGGCCTATGAGCGCATCAAAGCCGGCGATCGCCTGCGCATTGCGTTGAACATGGGGGCAAAGGAACAAAGCTTTCCGTTTGATGGCCAGTGGACGGTGGCGATCTCCACTTTAAGGGACCGTACCGGCGAGCAACTGTCCGCGAACGTTCGGCTGCGAGCCCATGAAGGACTGATCGTCAGATATGCGGAAGATTAGGTCAGGCCGAGCCATCTACGGCGGTTCTGCTCAATGCGGCGCCCCCACTCATTCCATCGGCGAAAGATCAGGTAACAGGCAGTGGCCGCGACGAGAAACATGACGCCGACAAACACGAAAGTCGAGGTGGTCGCCGGTGTGGCCGGCCCCCAGCTTCCCAGAAAGCCGAGAAAATCGCCGAATACAGGGGCGCCAAAAAACACATACCAAATGCCGGTGAAGATCGCGATTGACACGAGTGCGACGAGGGTGGCGAGCAGCCAGACGGCGATCGCGATCATGGTGATAAGGACGTTTTTGACGGCCCAGATCATCCGGGCACTCCAGGTAATCGACACCGCGTGCTGATTGCTCATTGAAAGGGCACCGGAGAGTAAATTCTCAGCTGATATGCAGCGGAATGATGATCGTTCCGGGATCCCATATCAACTTGCCTGGACCTTTTGGCTGCGACAGATCGCCTGTTTCACGCGCAGTTCATCCGCCCCCCGTTCATGAAACCAGTCGTAGCCCCCACGCGTACTTCCTGAGGCCTGTCAAAATGGAGACCACGGATGGTTATTCGAATTGCAGTCGTGACGGTGGCGTGCGCCCTGTTTGTTGCCGGCACCACCGGCGCATTCGCCTATTCAGGCGAGCAATACGCCCACGACGCCAAAGTGACCCTGAAGGAAGCCCGCGAAATCGCAATGAAAGCACGGCCCGGGCGGATCACTGACCAGGAGTTGGAAAAAGAAGGCGGTGGCAGCGGTTTGCGTTATTCGTTTGACATCAGGAAAGGCGCCAGGACCTTTGAGGTCGGCGTCGATGCGATGACCGGCAAGGTCCTCGAGAACAAGACTGAGGGTTCGAACCCGGACTGACGCGCCGCATATTGCGGCCAAAGGCCACGGAATGGGTCGTATCCAGCCTATTCCGTGGTATTCTGCTGAATTTTACCGCCTCCTGATCGCGCCGTGCAATTTCGAAATTCATGCCACCATCCTGGCACCGAGGCGTTAACTGTGCTGTGTTCCCGGATTGCTGTTGTGCGTGAAATCATTGGTTCGGCCTTTATTTTGCTGGTCTTGTATTTTGGCGCGTTTTTGGGGGCTTTGCCGGCGCAAGCCTCAGCGCTGGTCCGGTTGGCCACCGTCACTGCCGTATCGCTTAATCCAAGCGTCACGAGTTATGGGACGGTCGCTCCAGATCCCGATCACCTCGTCGCCGTGTCACTTCCCCGCGACGTTGTTGTGTCGTCCGTTTCGGTCCGGGTTGGGGAACTCGTCAAGCCGGGCAATGTCATCGCAAGCGTCGCAACTGCTCCTGCCGTCATTTCGGCGTTCCAGCAGGCGAGGAACGCAGTGGCATTTGCTGAAAAGGATTTGGTCCATACCCGATATCTGTTCGGTCTGAGGCTTGCGACGAACAGTCAGGTCGCTGCCGCCGAAAAAGCTCTGGCGGATGCCGAGTCACAGCTTCAGGCACAGAACAGGATAGGGGCCGATCGCCAGTCCGAAATTGTCCGTGCGACCACGCCCGGTATCGTTATGGCAGTTAACGCCAGCCCGGGTCAGACCATGCCGGCGAACACGGTCATAGCCTCAATTGTCCCACGCGACCGGTTGCTGGTGAATCTTGGTCTGGAGCCGGAAGATGCGGTGAGGGTGCGCGTGGGTACGGTGGTGTCGCTCCATTCGCCCCAGGATCCGGAGGTCATCTTCACCGGCAGGATCACCTCCGTCGACGTCGCAACGGATCCCAAAAGCAGGCTCGTGAACGTGGTAGCAGCCGTACCTCCTTCCGCTGCAGCAAGGCTGACAGTCGGTACCATCCTTGAAGGAACGGTGAATCTTCCTCCTCGCAGCGGCATTCGTATTCCGCACAGCGCCCTGATGAATGATGGCAAGGGGTCCTATGTTTTCGTCGTGAACAACGGGATCGCACATCGGCGGCCCGTCCAGATCGCACTCTCGACCGACAAGGAAGCGTTGGTTTCCAGCGGGCTCTCGGCGGGCGAGACCGTCGTGACGGAGGGAAATGCGGCACTGAGCGATGGCACCCCCGTGCGGGTAGGCTGAGGTGCCGCTGGCCGGTTGGGCATCGGTTCATCGGCGGTCGATTCTGTTTCTATTGGTCATCGCCGCAGCCGGCGGTATTTTTGCCGGGCTCAACCTGCCGATAGCCCTGTTCCCAAACGTTGCTTTTCCGAGAGTCGAAGTGGACCTCAGCGCGGGCGAACGTCCTGCCGATGTCATGGTCGTGCAGGTTACGCGTCCTGCGGAAGAAGCGGTGCGCTCGATTGCCGGTGTTACGTCGGTCCGTTCCACCACCAGCAGGGGCAGTGCCGAACTCTCGGTTACGTTCACCTGGGGGAGCGACATGGATCGGGCCCTGGGACAGGTCGAAGCGGTAATCTCACGTATTATGCCTGATCTGCCGCAAGGGAGCAGCTTCACGGCGCGAAAAATGGACCCTACGGTCTTTCCGGTCGCCGCCTACAGCCTTCTTTCCAATAACGTAGGCCCAATCCAGTTGCGCGACATCGCGCAATATCAGCTTTTGCCGCTGCTTTCAGCCGTACCGGGCGTAGCGAGCATTCTTGTGCAAGGCGGGGACGTTCCTGAATTTCGAGTCACGGTTCGTCCGAGTCTTCTGGCAAGCTATGCAGTGACGATGCAGGACCTGACCACGGCTTTGGCCAGGGGAAATGTTCTCAGAGTCGTTGGAAAGGTGGAGGACAGGCACGAGCTTTTGCTCGTCGTCGCGCAGACGCATCTGCTTACGCCCTCCGCGATTGGCGCCACGGTCATCCGCTCAGGTCCAAACGGCACGATACGCCTCTCGGACGTCGCAAAAGTCGATATCTCTCCGGAGCCGAACTATACGGTCGTGACTGCGGACGGTCGTCCCGCGGTGCTGTTGAATGTTTATCAGCAGCCCGACGGAAATACGGTTCAGATTGTGAGGGGCGTTGCCGCTGCACTGAATGCTTACAGGGCCAAACTGCCCAAAGATGTCACGATCCAGAACTGGTATGATCAGAGTGAGCTCATTCTTGGATCGGCGGGAAGCGTCCGGGACGCCATCCTGATCGGGGCCGGACTTGCGGCGCTTGTACTCTTCGCCTTCCTTCGCAGTATTCGGCTGACGGCAATCGTGCTTGTCATAGTTCCGGTCGTGCTCGCGATCACGGTTCTCGTGCTTTTCATCGCGGGAATGAGCTTCAATATCATGACGCTGGGCGGAATGGCCGCAGCGATAGGTCTGATCATCGATGACGATATTGTCATGATCGAGCAGATTGAGCGCCGGCTCAATGTCGCAGCGAACAAACACGACAGCATCCGCTTTGCGGTAAGCGAATTTCTGGTCCCACTCGCCGGATCATCCTCGGCGACGGTAGTCATTTTTCTGCCGCTTGCTTTTCTGTCGGGCGTGACGGGGGCCTTTTTCAAGGCGCTATCGCTCACCATGGCAACGGCGCTGGTTGTCTCATTCTTTGCCGCCTGGTTTGTCGTTCCGCTCATAGCAGACCAGCTGATTCGCGCGAGTGACGCTGAAAGCCAAACCGGCGGCCGGGTCTATCATCGGATTGTATCGGGATACCGCCGTATTTACGCCCTCGCAGAGGGGCGCCCCTATGCCGCCGGAGCCGTGGTGGCTATTCTCCTCGCAATAGGAGTGCTCGCCTGGCTCAATACCGGTAGCGGTTTCATGCCCGCCATGGACGAGGGCGGTTTCATTCTCGATTATGTCTCGCCGCCCGGCACCTCTTTGACTGACACCAATGCGATGGTCGTCCAGGTGGAGCAGATCATCCGCGCAACGCCCGAAGTTCAGACCTGGTCGAGGCGCACCGGTCTGCAACTGGGTGGCGGACTGACGGAGGCCAATACCGGCGACTTCTTCATTCGGCTGAAACCGCTGCCGCGCCGCCCGATCGATGCTGTCATGGCGGATATCCAGCATCGCGTGGAACAGAATGTCAGTGGCCTGAATATCGAAACCGCGCAATTGATGGAAGATCTTATCGGCGATCTGACCTCGGTGCCCCAGCCTGTGGAAATCAAGCTGTTCGGCGACGATGCGGTCAAACTTCGCGCCACGGCCGAAAAGGTAGCTGCGCGGATCCGTACGGTGCCGGGCATTACGGAAGTCAAGAACGGGATCGTTATCGCCGGCAGCAATCTGGCGATCGATGTCAATCCGGTCACCGCAGGGCTTGAGGGGCTAAATCCTTCCGATGTCGCAGATCAGGCCGAAACCTACATTGCGGGGTCCGTCGCAACCCAGGTGCAACAGCCCGATCGCGTTCTGGGTGTTCGCGTGTGGCTGCCGCGCGAAGACCGGTCGACTATCGAAGATCTCTCCGGCCTCCCGATTTCAGCGGCCGACGGTCACGCAGTGCCGCTTTCGCGTATCGCTTCGCTCAACATCTCCACGGGCGAACCTGAAATCACCCGCGAAAATCTCAAAATGATGGTCCCCGTGACGGCGCGCATCGAGGGGCGCGACCTGGGCAGCACGGTCGCGGATGTGAAGCGTGCAGTCGACTCGAGCGGTCTGGTCAATGGCACAATGTATTATGAGCTCGGCGGCCTATATCAGCAGCAACAAAGCGCCTTCCTCGGACTCATGGGCGTGATTGTTGCGGCTTTTCTTCTCGTGTTCGCGCTACTGCTGTTTCTTTACGAAAGATTTGATTTCGCCGCAGCCATTATCCTCATGCCATTGTTCGCGATGCCGGCCGTTTTTGCGGGCCTCTGGCTGACCGGGACCGAACTCAACATCACCGCGTTGATGGGCATGACCATGGTGGTCGGCATCGTGACCGAAGTCGCGATATTTTATTTTTCGGAGTACCAGTTACTGATCGCGGCAGGAATGGCGCCGCATGAGGCGAGACTTCGGGCCGGCATCAACCGTTTCCGGCCAATCGCGATGACGACGCTGGCCGCCATTCTGGCGCTCCTGCCGCTCGCCCTGCCCCTGGGACAGGGCGGAGAAATGCAGCGGCCGCTGGCCGTGGCCATCATTTCCGGACTGATCGTGCAAATGCCGCTGGTGCTCGTCATCATGCCGCTGGCCTTCGATCATCTCGGTCGATTGCGCCGATCACGACCAGCCTGAAGTTTCAGGCTTCATACGGAACGTATGAAGGGCACCCGACCGTCTCCGGCACACGGTAGTTGCCGGTCGCTCGAAGGGCATGCAATACTTCAGTGTAGAGATTGACGGTGCTTAATGCCGATTTTCCGCTCTGACCAAGAGAGCCGACGGTCAGAATTGCAGCAATGATGCACTCGATATCGACCTGTTCCATTGTGAATTCTCACCGGGGTTGCGCGATTTGGCAGGGCCAAAGGTCTGTGGCTGTTGCTCCGACCTTCTCCTGCGCGGCAGTTTGCGCGATAATTGGTCGCCAAATGGTTTCACCAAAGTGCCCCAGTCGGGTTTTTGGAGTGACCCGTTCGCTAATGCAACGGGAAGGATTTGAGAAATTTATTGGTTCAAAATTGAACTATATTGTTTGCGCGTTTTCCGGAGATTGGTGGAGCCAAGGGGAGTCGAACCCCTGACCTCTTGAATGCCATTCAAGCGCTCTCCCAACTGAGCTATGGCCCCGGAAAATGTGCTGTTTACGGTTCGTCTTTCTCAATATCCGTGTCGATAATTCCAGAGACGTCGTCCTCGTCCTCTTCGACTTCCTCGAGCAACTCGTCGTCTTCTTCCTCCTCGCTGTCGAGCTCCTCTTCGAATTCTTCCGGTTGAACGGCCTCGTCCGCTGCGGCCGGTTCGACCTCGTCTTCATCCGCATCAACGTCGGCTTCGACCAACGGCTCGTCGGCTTCCGGAACGGTCTCCTCTTCCTCCAACTCCTCGTCGGCGGTTTCTTCGGCAGCTTCCTCGTCAGCGGATTCCGATTCTTCTTCGTCCTCGACCGGGACCGGGGGTGCAGGCTTGGCTTCCTCCGGCAAGCGCGTGCGGCGCTGTTTCAGCAGCAATTCCGGTTCGAACGCGAAACTGCATTTGGGGCATTCGATCGGCCGCTTTTGCAGGTCGTAAAAGCGGGCTGCGCAACTGGGGCATACCCGCTTGGTTCCGAGTTCCGGTAGCGATAGGCGATGTTCTTCGCCGCCCCTTCGTTCGTTGGTGTTGCTGGAACAAGTCGTTGATCCAGAATCTACGTGCAGCATTGCGGGCCAGTATGGATTCTCCTCCAGATGGTAGTGTCCGAGGCGGTTCGGCCGGCGCCCGGTCGCCAGAGAAATCATGGTCTCCACAATCTGACGGCCAATCAGCGGAAGCCCGGGCGCGATCTGGTGCTCCTGCTCCCCGGCCGTGATCCGCCAGCCAAAAGGATCATCCTCGGGGAACGGCGATTCGTATTCCAAAGCTCCGGAGGGTTTGATTGCGATGCGCGGAGGCGGCATGAACTCGGAATAGGCCGGGATCGGGAAACCACCCGCGCGCCGAAACGCCCCTCGCTCTCCGATCAATCTGCGCCAGCCGCGATCCATCCCCTGGCCCTCGTCCCGACCCAGCGCTGTAACAGCACGGAGACGCGGGAGTCAAAAATCCGGCGTCGGCGCCGACGGCACGGGGTCGAACCCCTGATTGAAGCGGTCCTCATTGCCCACTGCGCAGGTATCCTCTTCCATTCTGCCGGATACCGCTTCGATGTCCTTCGAGCGATAGCGGGGACGCCGAGCACTCCACGGCTTGTAGAAGGTGCCCGGATCGTCAACCGTGAATTCGATCTCCAGGCCCTTGCCTGCGTTCACGGCCCGGAAGCGTTCGATGACGTGAAGCTGCGTCGTGTGCGGCGTGCGGTAACCGTCAACGAAAGTGCGATCGTTCAACCCAATGGTATCGACCACCAGCGTGTCGCCTTCGTAGTGGCCGACGGATTCTCCATACCAGGACGGTTCAGGGTTCTTCGAATGCGGGACATTCATGAAAATATGCCGTACGCGCCCGCCCTGGATCAGGACCACCTCTTTGGGCGCCTGGATGAAATAGAGCGACTGTGGCGCCTCGTGAAAATCCGGCACCCCGGTTTCCCAGCAGCGCGCCTGCCGGGTTTCACCATTCCGCCCGGCCAGCGCCAATGCGTTCTGCTTCCGCAGAGCTTCTATTGCCCAGGGCATCAGATTTTTGGCTGCCTCGGTGTTCAGGTCGGCAACGCGGTAGCTTGAATTCTTCCCCAACAACTGCGCCACATTGTTGTTGTAAAAGGGATGCTCGGGTCCATCGGAAATCGGCCCGATTCCGCTGGCGGGCGGAATCCATTCGTTGAAGGTGCGCCCCTGAAGATAGGCCGTCACTTTCAAGGGTGGAGCGCCGAGCGAAATTGCGCGCGCGACACTGGCGCTGCCGCGCAGATAATCGTCCGGGATATACGACGCGGGATCCGAACCCCGCATGACGAAAGCTGTCCAGCCGGCGGTTGAGGGCAGCATCAGCGGCGGTATGGATCGCCCACCAGGATCCGTGCCGGCTGCTGCCAGCAGCGCAACCGGAACAGCCAAAGCGCAAACAAACGCGCAGATCCCATGCAACCGTCCTGACGGCATAAGCCTCGCTCCCTCAGTTTTTCGGCCCGACCGGCTGAACGGCTTTGGCAAAACCGTCCACGAGTCAAGAGACTGTTTCCCGCGAAACGGCCGGTTGCCAGCCCATTGTCCGGGGAATAGGAATTTGCGGATGACCAAATTGCCGCCAAACCGTTTTGTAATCCGCAACCATAGCCCCTACATGACCGCAGTGGATTCGCACATCGCGTTTCACGCACCAGAGCCGGAAATCCGCAGATGTAACTTTCATAGTAACGGTTGCGAGTCGGCAAAAACCCGGGAAATCCCTGGATTGTAACTTTGTAACGGTTGGTTTGGAAAAAATGAGAAAAGCAAAAACAGACGGATTGCCTTCCAGGAAAAACTCGAAATGAACCTCCCCGATCCAGCCGCCGCGGAACGTCTCGACCGTCTCGTCAAAGCGGCGCTGAAGGCCGGCGCGAGTGCAGCCGACGCCGTCGAATTCAGGAATATTTCCCTGGGCGTGTCCTACCGGCTGGGAAAACTCGAGGATGTTCAGCGCTCGGAATCTGAAGATCTCGGTTTGCGGGTTTTTGTTGGCCGGCAGGTTGCATTCGTGTCTTCCACCGATTTTTCGGATGGCGGTCTCGCCGCTTTGCCGGAACGCGCTGTGGCGATGGCCCGGCTCGCTCCGGAAGACAAATTTGCAGGTCTGGCCCCGAAGGACAGGCTCGCCACCGTGTTCCCGCAGCTTGAAATCGATGATCCGCAAGAACCTTCCACCGTGCTGTTGCTGGAGCGTGCACGCGATGCGGAGGCCGCCGCGATGGAGGTTCCGGGTGTGACCAATTCCGAGGGCGGCAGCGCCGATTACGGCCGCACGATGGTGACACTCGCAACATCCGAAGGTTTCCTCGGCGGCTACAGCGCCACAAGCCGGAGCGTCTCGGCATCCGTGATCGCCGGAGACGGCACCGAAATGGAACGCGATTACGATTATTCGCAGGCGCGCTTCGGGGTTGATCTCGAATCGCCCGCGGACATCGGCAAACGCGCAGGCGAACGCGCAGTGAAACGGCTGAACCCCCGCAAGGTGAAGACGCAGGCCGTCCCGGTGTTCTATGATCCGCGCGTGGCCTCCAGCCTGATTGGACATTTCGCGGGCGCCATCTCCGGCGCGGCGATTGCCCGTGGCGTCAGCTTTCTCAAAGACCGGCTGGGAGAGGAAGTCTTCTCGAAAGCCGTGACGATCATCGACGATCCCCATCGGAAACGCGGGCTTCGCTCAAAGCCCTTTGACGGCGAAGGCGTCACCAACCGGCGCACGGTCCTGATCGATCAGGGGCGTCTGACGACATGGCTTCTGGATTCCGCTTCCGCCCGGCAGCTCGGGCTCCAGACCACCGGCCATGCGGCGCGGGGCACCGGTGGACCGCCCTCGCCTTCCACCACCAATCTTTTCATGGACCCGGGTGAACGGACGCCCGGACAGCTCATGGCCGATGTGCGCGAGGGACTTTATGTCACCGAGTTGATCGGCATGGGCGTAAACGGCGTCACAGGCGATTACTCGCGCGGGGCAGCCGGTTTCTGGATCGAAAACGGCGAGATCGCTTACCCGGTGAGTGAAATCACCATCGCGGGCAATCTGAAGAACATGTATCGCGAACTCACGCCTGCTAACGATCTCGTGTTCCGCTACGGTACAGATGCACCCACCATCCGCATCGACGGGATGACGGTTGCCGGCGCCTGATGTCGTTCAGGACACGAATCTGCTGGCCGCCACGCTGCGTCAGGCCGGCGAGATCGCGCGCCGCTATTATGGCGGTACCTACAAGAGCTGGAATAAGTCGCGCGGAAATCCGGTCACCGAGGCCGATATTGAAATCGACCGGTTCCTGAAACGCTCCTTGCTGGCGGAGCGGCCCGAATATGGCTGGCTTTCCGAGGAGACCGAAGACGACCCCGCGCGGATCGCGCGCGAGCGGGTGTTCATTGTCGATCCGATCGACGGCACTTATGGATTTATCGGGAACCGGCCGCAATTCACCATCGTCGCCGCCATTGTGCGGAATGGCCGTCCTGTATCCGCGGCGATTTACAATCCGGTCACCGGCGAAATGTTCGAGGCGTCCAAAGACCATGGGGCCCGGAAAAACGGCATGAGGATCACCGTCAGTACACAAAGCAGCTTCGATGGCGCCCGCATTCTCGCCGAACGGAAATTGATGGATCCGGCGCGCTGGGCAACGCCGTGGCCCGAATCGCTTGGGGCGGAAACGCGCGCCTCGGCCGCTTACCGCCTTGCTCTCGTCGCCTCCGGCGAATTCGATGCGACATTCTCGCTCAGCCGGAAATCGGATTGGGATCTCGCCGCCGGCGATCTCATCGCGCATGAAGCGGGAGGCTTGGTGACCGGCCGGAATTCCGAACTCCTCATCTACAATCGGCCAACAACGGTGCATGAGAGCGTGATCTGCGCCGGGCCGCAACTGCATGCGCGGATTCTGGCCCGTCTGAACGAGTACACCGGCGGGCTGTGAGACAGCCCAGGCCAGCCATGGTAAGAGGAAGGACATGAATCGAAAAACCGCCCAGCCCAGGCCTGGATCGCCGCTGCGCGGCAACGCAGCGCTGACGAGGCGCTTGCTGCGCGACTATCTCGGCCGGCAGAGGCTCAATCTCACGATGGCAGTCGTCTGCATGGCCGGCGGCGCGGCGATGTATGCGGTGCTGGCCTGGCTGATCGATCCCGCGGTTCGCTTCCTCTTTCTGGAAAAGCGCGCCGATATGGTCGTGATCATTCCCGCTGCAATCGTGGTGACGGTGCTGGTGCGCGGCGCGTTTAATTTCGGCGAAACGGCTCTGACCAATCTGGTTGGGCAAAAGCTGATTGCGGACGTCCAGAACGACATGGTCCGAAGCCTTATCCGCTTCGACCTGCAGCAACTCAACGACGTGCATTCGGGACAGTTCATCTCAAATTTTCTTTACGATGCTTCGATGCTGCGCGACGCGATCATCAAGGGCGTGGCGGCGATCGCGAAGGAATTCCTGTCGCTGATTTTTCTGGCCGGCGTGATGATCTATCAGGACTGGCGGCTGGCGCTGCTCTCGGTCATCGTTCTGCCCATCATTGGCTGGGTGACACGCAATCTCGGACGCACGATCCAGAAATTTTCCACCAAGGGAATGGTGGAAACCGGCGAACTGTCCACCGCCATCTCCGAGATTCTCGACGGCAGACGCATCGTCAAGGCCTATGGCCTCGAACTCCCACTCGCTGAGCGGGCGGAAACGCGCATCAATCAACGCCTGCAATATCTGGTGCGCTCGTTGAAGGCTCGCGCCCTGTCGGCGCCGGCGGCCGATTTCTTCGGCGGGCTCGCCGTTGCAGCGGCTTTTCTTTACGCCGGTTATGAAGGCCTGCATGGCGGGCTTCAGCCGAACCAGTTTGCTTCCTTCGTCGGCGCCATGCTGCTCGCGCAACAGCCGGTCCGCAATCTGTCGCAACTCTGGACGATAACGACGGAAGGTCTCGCCGCAGCAACGCGGATCTTCGGAGTGATCGACGCCAGGCCGTCCATTGAAAATGCGGCCGGCGCCAGGCCTTTGAAAGTGGCGCCTCCGCCCTTTGGTGGACATGTCCGATTTGAGGACGTCGTCTTTTCCTATCACCCGGCGCAGGCAGCACTCGCCGGGCTGAGCATCGATGCTGCGCCCGGCCAGAAGATAGCCCTTGCCGGCCCCTCCGGCGCAGGCAAAAGCACCGCGTTCAGTCTGCTGCTGCGGTTTTTTGTACCTGAAGGCGGCCGGATCCTGATCGACGGCCAGGATATCGCCCAGGTCACCCTCGCCTCTCTGCGCTCCAGTCTGGCGCTCGTGACGCAGGAGCCGTTTCTGTTCGATGACACAATAGCGGCCAATATCGGATATGGGCGCGACGGAGCGCAGATGGACGCGATCATCGCGGCTGCAAAATCCGCAGCAGCCGATGAATTCATCGCCCAGCTGCCACAGGGCTATCAGACACGCGTGGGGGAAGGCGGTCTGCGGCTCTCCGGCGGGCAACGGCAGCGGATTGCGATTGCGCGCGCGATGCTGCGTGATGCGCCAATTCTGCTGCTCGATGAGGCCACCTCCTCGCTGGATAACGAAAATGAAAGGCTGGTTCAGGATGCTTTGCGCAGATTGATGAAAGGCCGCACGACGATTGTCATCGCCCATCGCCTCGCCAGCATTACGGATGCCGATCGTATCTACGTGCTGGACCAGGGGCGAGTGGCTGAATCCGGAGCCCATCG
Source organism: uncultured Alphaproteobacteria bacterium (assembly GCA_963747255.1). Lineage (GTDB taxonomy): Bacteria > Pseudomonadota > Alphaproteobacteria > Micropepsales > Micropepsaceae > CAIYRG01. The sequence goes on along the minus strand of CAVVEG010000003.1, from coordinate 75,432 downwards.
CGAATTGCTGGCGCGCGGCGGCATCTATGCCCGGCTCTATCAGAATGAAGCGCGAGATGATCAGGTCGCGCCGGCGGCCATCGCCTGAGATGCCCGGCGGCGTATCACTGGCGCTCTATCGGGGCCTGACGGGCGCACTTGGTCCTGCGATTCCAGCCCTGCTGCGCGATCGTATGCGACGGGGTAAGGAAGATCCGCGGCGACTCGCCGAACGCCACGGCGTCGCATCCCTGACCAGACCGGCGGGCGCGCTTGTCTGGATTCATGCCGCCAGCGTCGGAGAATCGCTCGCTGCCCTGCCACTCGCGTCCAAACTGCTCGAACAGCCAGGCCGCTCTGTACTGGTGACCACGGGTACGGTCACTTCGGCGGAACTGATGCAGCAGCGCCTGCCCGAGCACGCCTTTCATCAATATGTCCCGCTGGACCTGCACGCCAATGTGGTCCGTTTTCTCGATCATTGGCGCCCGAATCTGGCGCTGTTCGTGGAATCCGAATTGTGGCCGAACCTGCTGCTGGAAACACGGCGCCGCAACATTCCGCTGGCACTCATCAATGCGCGAATATCCTCCACATCCTTTGCCGGCTGGAAGCGTGTGCCTGGTCTTGCACGCCGCATCTTCGCAACCTTCGACATCTGCCTTGCGCAGGACGAAGCTGTGGCGCACCGCCTTTCGGCGCTTGGCGCCCGCAACGTGCACACTGCGGGCAACCTCAAGGCGGACGTACCTCCGCTTCCTGCCAATGAAGCGGCCCTTGCCGAATTCCGGCAGGCAATCGGCACGCGGCCCGTATTTCTCGCCGCCAGCACCCATGAAGGAGAAGAGGAAGCAGTTCTCGCTGCCGTTCTGGCACTCAGTCATCCCGGTGCGCTGACAATTATTGTGCCCCGCCATTCCGATCGCGGCGTCAAAGTCGAATCGCTCGCGCAAGCGCGTGGCCTTGTCTGCGCCCGGCGGCAAAAATTGGCTCTGCCTTCGCCCGAAACGCAGGTCTATATCGCCGATACCATGGGCGAGCTTGGGCTTTTCTATCGTACCGCCCATACGGTTTTCATGGGTGGCAGCCTGATCCCGCACGGAGGACAAAATCCGTTGGAAGCCGCACGGCTGTCCGTACCGGTCATTGCGGGTCCCCACACCGATAATTTCGCTGAAATCTTTCGGGCAGTGTTCGATGCGCAGGGCTTCGGACGAATAGACTCCGCAGAAGAACTTTCGCGGATCGCAGAAGATCTGCTGCAGGATTTTTCCAAAGCCAGACGGACGGGCGAACTTGCCAGGTCGGCCGCGGAAAAGCTCGGCGGCGCGCTGACGATCACTCTGGAAATGGCCGAGCGATTATTGGCGCATGCGTGAACCTGAATTCTGGCACAGTGAAACGCCGGCCGCGAGAACCTGCGCAGCTCTGTTGTGGCCCATCGGTGCACTCTACGGCCTGACCGTGCGATTGCGGGAATCCCGAGCCCGTCCGTTTCGTCCGAAAGCGACGGTCATCTGCATCGGAAACGTGACTGCCGGCGGATCGGGCAAAACTCCGGTCGCAATGGCAGTTGCGGAGGTCCTCGCGCCACTCGGAAAAGTCGCGTTTCTTACCCGGGGTTATGGAGGACGGTTGAAGGGGCCGGTTTTGGTGGATCCCCTTCTGCATTCCGCAGCCGATACCGGCGACGAGCCCCTTCTGCTCGCCCAATGCGGCCCCACCATCGTGGCCCGGAACCGTGCCGCAGGCGCACAACTCGCCGACAGAATGGGCGCGGAATTTATTGTGATGGACGATGGGTTTCAGAATTTCACCGTCGCAAAGGATCTCCCCATTGTCGTTGTCGATGCGGAATCGGGTTTCGGTAACGGCAAGCTCATTCCCGCGGGTCCCCTGCGGGAATCTGTTGCCTGCGGACTGGAACGCGCGGGCGCAATGATTTTCGTCGGGAACGGCACGCCTCCGACCCCGCCATTTGATGGCCAAATTCTGCGCGCAAATCTGGTTCCGGAGAATCCGGAATGGATCAGGAAGCGGAAAATCGTGGCGTTTGCGGGTATTGGCCGGCCAACCAAATTCTTCGGCATGCTCGCCTCCTATGAAGCAGAGGTCGTGCATTCGGAGACGTTTTCCGATCATCACATGTTCAGCACGCATGAGATTGCCGGATTGAAGCAGCGCGCAAAGGATGCCGGTGCCGATCTGGTGACGACCAGCAAGGATTTCATGCGACTTGAGGCCTCACTTCGAAAGGGAGTTGTTCCGGTGCCGGTACATGCGGTTTTCGAGAACCCCGGCGCCGTGCAGTTGTTGCTGACCGGAATTGTTCCAGTACGAGAGCCGGCTCGCAATGGCCGCTGAAGAGCGCCAGATATCGCGGGCTCGCCGGCTCCGCTACCGGATGGAAGCGGCCGGTTTTTTCTCGGTCATCGGTTTCTTTCGCCTGTTCGATATCGACCGGGCATCTGCGATCGGCGGCTGGATCGGACGCAAAATTGTCGGGAGAACTTTCCTCTCGCGCCGGGCGCTCCGCAATCTGCAGACTGCCTATCCGGAAAAGTCCCAGGCCGAAATCGCGGCGATCCTGAACACCATGTGGGACAATCTCGGACGTGTCATGGCGGAATATGCGCATCTCGACGAGATCTGCTGGCGCACGGCCGACTCCCGCATAACCGTCACCGGTTTGGAGAATTTGGAAAATGCCAAAGCCCGCGGCAAAGGGCTGGTGCTCCTCTCGGCGCATTTCGCCAATTGGGAAATCATGCCGATTGCGGCGCGCGAATATGGCGTTACCGGTGGAATCATCGTCCGTAATGCCAATAACCCGATCGTCAGCCGTTGGCTGGATGCTTTGCGTTCGCGCAAAGGCATGCCCGAACAGATCTCGAAAGGCGCGCAGGGCACAAGGCGCGTGTTCACTCTCCTTCGAAAAGGCGAAACGATTCTGCTTCTGGCCGATCAGCGCGCGAGCGAAGGCATTCGCGTGCCCTTTTTTGGCAGGGATGCCTTCACCACGCCGGCTCCCGCTTCGCTGGCCCTGAAGCTTGGCGCCGTGATTGTTCCAGTCTCAAACCGGAGATTGAGCGGCGCCCGCTTTCATATGCATGTGCACCCTGCCATCGAACCATCCAATACCGGCGACCACGACCGCGATGTGTACCTGCTGACCGCAGCGCTGACCCGCTTTATCGAAGACCGGGTCCGGGAAGCGCCCGGCCAGTGGTTATGGATTTATAAGCGTTGGGTGAAAAAGGATGCGCCGTTGCGCAAACGGGCGCTTGCACAAGACGCGACATCCGGTGTGGAGGAAGGCGTCGCGCCGCAAGGTTAGCGGCGGTCTCGGGACACTACTTCGGGACGAACCCTTTTTCCTGCATCCGTTTGAGCGCCACCGCAGGGCCGGCATAGGCTTCCTGCAGATCCACGCTCCAGTAGCGCAGAGCTTCCAGAGGGATCTTTGCACCCGTCACGGCGCAGACGACATAGCTACCGGGAGAGATCACCCGGTATTCGCCGTCGAGAAAATGAAGAGCCGCGGGGCGTCCGCCAATGTCACGTTCGTACTGGTTCATGGCGGGATTTTAGCGCGGCCTTCGATCCGGACCAAGTCGTCTCAGAAGAGATCGCCCTGTGACTTGCTGCGAAAGAAACCAATTTTTCGCGATTTTGCCACGGCGTCCGTGCTGACAGCCTTTACCTGGCCATCCGCAAAAGTGAGCGTCAGCCGCTCGCCCTGCTCAACCGAAGAGGCGCGCCGTCTCAATGCCCCGCTCGCGCCACGTACGAGAACAAAGCCTCGCGACAGGGTCGCGCGGTAGCTGAGACTTTCGAGAACCCGCGAACAGCTCTCCAGAGTTGCGCTGGCACGATGCAAACGGTGCCCGAACGCGCGGTGCATCCTGGCATCGAAATCCGCGACGCATTCCTGATCGCGCTCGATTTCTGCAGCAATGATGCGCGGGCGAAGCATTGCCGAGACTCGCGCAAAACGTGCTCTCTGCCGCTGCAGATTGACAAAGAGTGCCTGGCGAAGGCGGCCGGCGCAGGTGTCGAAGCGCTGTCGCGGCAAGGCAAAGAGCGAGTTCGAGCCGCGGCAGCGAGCGCACAAGGCCCATCAGTTGGCGCTTGCGCTGGTCCATCGCCCGGGAAATCGCCCGCAACTGCCGCTGTTGCAGGCCAGCCACGTGTTCAGCGCAATCGCGCAAAACCGGTACGGCCATTTCCGCAGCCGCACTTGGCGTTGGCGCGCGTATGTCGGCAGCATAGTCTATCAGTGTTGTATCCGTTTCATGCCCCACGGCCGAAATCAGCGGAATCGAGGATTTAGCCGCTGCCCGGACAACCTCTTCGTCGCTGAACGGCAACAAGTCTTCGAATGAACCTCCGCCGCGCGCAACGATGAGAACGTCGGGGCGCGGAATGCCGTTGCGCGGAAACTGGTTGAACCCCCTGATCGCTGCAGCCACATCGCTTGCCGCCCGATCGCCCTGCACCGACACGGGCCAAAGCAGTACGCGGCGCGGACAGCGGTCGCCCAGCCGGTGCATGATGTCACGGATCACCGCACCCGTAGGAGAACTCACAACTCCAATCACATTCGGAAGAAACGGAACCTTCTTCTTCCGCTCCGGGTCAAACAGGCCCTCGCCTGCCAGTTTTTTCTTGCGCGCCTCAAGCATCGCCATGAGCGCGCCAACACCGGCAAGCTCCATTTCCTCAACAATGATCTGGTATTTGGATTGCGAGGGAAAAGTCGTAATTCGGCCGCTGCAGACGACTTCAAGTCCCTGTTCGGGTTTCACCCGGATGCGCGGGAAGGCGCCCTTCCAGATGATCGAGGCGAGCACCGCGCGATCATCCTTGAGATCGAAATAGCAATGACCACTGCTGTGGCGCGAGACGCGCGATATCTCGCCGCGAACCCTCACCCAGGAAAATCCGTCCTCCACCGACCGCTTGAGGTGATTTGAGAGCTCGCTGACCGAATATTCGCGCAGATTGCCTGCGGCAGAAGGCTGTTCACCGCGATCCAAAACTGTTTCGTCTGTCATGCCGGGCATGATACAGCCCATTTCCGGCCAAACCAGCAGGAATGAATCCTTGAACATTCTTCTCATCGGATCGGGCGGCCGCGAACATGCGCTCGCATGGGCGATTTCCGCCAGTCCGCTGGTCTCCCGTCTTGTTTGCGCGCCGGGAAATCCGGGCATTGCGGAGGTCGCTGAATGTGTGCCGATCGGCATTATGGAGCTGGACAGGATCGTCGCGTTTGCCCGTGCGAACCGCATTGACTTTGTTGTGATCGGACCTGAATCGCCATTATCGGCTGGTCTGGCCGATCGCCTGGAACAGGCCGGCATAAAGGCGCTTGGTCCATCCGCTGAAGCGGCGCGGCTGGAATCCTCCAAAGGCTTTGCCAGAGACATCTGTGCTCAGGCAGGCATCCCGGGGCCGGCCTATGAACGATGTGCAGACGCTTCTGCTGCGAAGGCGTTCGCCGAATTGCTTGGCTATCCTGTCGTGGTCAAAGCGGATGGGCTGGCGCAGGGCAAGGGCGTGGTGATTGCCGGAACACGTGAGGAAGCGGCCCAGGCGATCGATTCCATGTTTGGCGGCGCATTCGGCGCGGCCGGATGCGAAGTCGTCATCGAGGAATTTCTCGACGGCGAAGAGGCAAGCCTGTTTGCCCTTTGTGATGGGACTCACATTCTGCCGCTTGCCGGCGCGCAGGATCACAAGCGCGCGTTTGATGGAGACAACGGGCCGAACACCGGTGGAATGGGCGCATATTCACCGGCGCCGGTGCTGGATACCCGGATCGAACACGATGCGCTGAACCGAATCCTTCAGCCCATCGCCCGCGCGATGCAGGCCCGCGGCACGCCATATTGCGGTGTTCTTTACGCAGGCCTGATGATCACAAAAACCGGCCCGAAAGCGATCGAGTTCAACTGTCGATTCGGCGATCCGGAATGTCAGGTGCTGATGCCGAGGCTGAAATCGGACTTGCTGCCGGCGCTGGTCGCTGCGCGCGACGGCGTTCTCGACAGCGTGGATTTGCGCTGGCGCAACGAAACGGCACTTTGCGTCGTGATGGCCTCAAAAGGTTATCCCGGCGACTATTCCACAGGCTCGGAAATCCACGGCATGGACAGAGCACGGAAAGTCGAAGGCATCGAGATATTCCACGCCGGAACGGTATCGCGGGACGGAAAAATTTTCTCGGCCGGCGGACGGGTACTGAACGTCTGCGCGCTTGGTGTCGACGTCGCGATGGCGCAGGATCGGGCCTACCGGGCAATCGCCTGTATCGACTGGCCGGGGGGATTTTACCGCCGCGACATCGGGTGGCGGGCAATTTCCCGCAAGCCGCCGGCCTGATTCACGATGCTTCTCGCACTCGCGATCCTATTTTTTATGGGAGGACTGCTGTTCTTCCTGATCGATCGCCGAACCGCGCATTGGTGCCGTGAGCGCCTGCACCGCCCGTTCTTCAAATTGGCGCTGCGCATAACCGACTGGGCCAAGGGATTGCCCTGGATCCTCGCAGCTCTGATCGCCTGGCTTTTGGTGCAGGCGGTAATCGCATTACGCGGCGAAACGCCTCTACTGCATGACATCTCTGATTATGCACTGGCACTGCTCGCCAGTTTTGTCGTGGCGAGCATCATCCTTCACAGCGTCAAGATATTTCTCGGCAGGCGCCGCCCACGGGACGATTTCCAGCACGGCTTGTACGGATTCCGCTATTTCACCTGGCAATTGCAGTATGATTCATTTCCGTCGGGTCATGCGATGACGATTTTCTGCGTTGCGGTTGTTGCTTCGGCCGCTTTCCCTCCGCTTGCACCGCTTTGGCTGGTTCTCGCAACCGGGCTTGCCCTCACCCGCGCGTTTTTGACCGCGCATTTCTTTTCCGATGTCCTCGTTGGGGCCGCAATCGGGCTTCTGATCACACGCGAAACGATGCTGATGGCTTTTCCGCGGTTGGCGCCCGGCTGGTTCTGAGCAGGTTGTTGTGTTCCTGGGGACGCCCGCGTCGTTGCGAATCGCCGCACGAGAACCGCAACGCAGATTTATTCCATCTGATATCAACCCGCTCTCTGGTTCGGGAGAGCGTCAGCGCCGGGAGCGAAAGAACTGACGCAACAGTTCTCCGGCTTCCAACCCGAAGCTGCCGCGCTCGACTTTCGGCCGGTGATGGCAGGTTGCAAGCTCGAAGAATTTCGGCCCGTTTTCGATTGCGCCGCCTTTTGCGTCGGAAGCCCCATAAACCAGCCGCGCCACGCGCGCGAAGCTGATTGCGCAGGCGCACATTGCGCAGGGTTCAAGCGTCACATAAAGCGTTGTTCCGATCAGCCGCTCATTGGCGAGCCGCGAGGCGCCCGCGCGCAGCACCTCCATTTCGGCGTGCGCAGTCGGATCGTGGAGTTCGACGATCCGGTTTCCCGATTGCGCCAGTATTTCCCCGTCCAACGAAACCAGGACGGCGCCGACCGGCACCTCGCCGCGCTTGCCGGCTGCCTCGGCCTCATTCAACGCAAGCTTCAGGAATTTCGAGTCTTGCTCTTTCATGAACCGCACGATAGCCCAGCGCATGCCGATGGCGAAAAATTCCGCAAAGGAGATTGAAAGAACCGGCGAGCGAGTCGCGAAAGTCATCGCGCGTTCGGGCGCCTGCTCGCGGCGGGACGCGGAGAGGCTGATCACCGAAGGGCGCGTAGCCGTGAACGGTGAGCCCATTGCCTCGCCTGCCCTGAACGTCTCAACCGATACGCTGATTACGATCGACGGCAAAGCGATTGCGCCAGCATTGCCATCGAAGCTCTGGCGCTATCACAAACCCGCCGGACTTGTGACCACGCATCGCGATCCGGAGGGTCGCCCCACCGTTTTCTCACGTCTTCCCGCCACCATGCCGCGCACAATCTCGATCGGTCGGCTCGACATAAATTCCGAGGGATTGCTGCTTCTCACCAATGATGGCGAACTCGCCCGCCGACTCGAACTGCCTTCGCAGGGCTGGGTGCGCCGGTACAGGGTGCGTCTGTTTGGATCGGTGACGCAGGAACAGCTCGACAGGCTCGCTCAGGGCATCACCGTGGAAGGGGTGCGCTATCAGCCCCTAAAGGCTGAACTGGAACGGGCGAAGGGGCCTTATGCCTGGGCTACTGTCAGTTTGCAGGAGGGCAAGAACCGGGAGATCAAAAAACTGATGGAGCATCTTGGGCTGAAAGTCGCGCGCCTGATCCGCGTGAGCTTTGGACCATTCCATCTTGGTCACCTTCCCGAAGGCGCCATTGCCGAAATTCCAGGCAAAGTATGGCGCGAACAACTGGGCATGACGAGGGCAAAAAAAAGTACGGGAGCCGCTTAGGGGAACAGATGTTCGACCGTCCAGGCCTGCGATAGGGCTTCGCGCCTGTAGCAGGTCCGTTCGTGCAGCCTGAAGGGCCGATCGCGCCAGAATTCGATGGACAGGGGAATGATGCGGTATCCGGACCAGTATTCCGGCCGAGGTACCGCGCTCAAGGCAAATCGGGCCGCATAGCGGGCAATCTCTTTTTCAAGCGCAAACCGCCCTTCCATTTTGCGCGACTGTCGCGAAGCCCAAGCACCAATCTGGCTGTCCTTGGGACGGCTGGCAAAATACGCATCGGCTTCGGTTTCGCTGACTGCAACCGCCGGGCCCCTTACCCGCACCTGACGGCGCAATGATTTCCAGTGAAAACACAGCGCGGCGTTGGCGTTTTCCGCCAGCTGCTTCCCCTTTGCGCTTTCAAAATTCGTGTAAAAGACGAAACCTGAATGATCGAAATGCTTCAGCAGGACCATACGGACATCCGGATGACCGGCGGCATCTGCCGTCGCCAACGCCATCGCTTCGGGATCATTGGGTTCGCTGTTCCTTGCCTCGGCGAACCATTGCCTGAACAACTCGATCGGTTCTTCCGCGCCCGATTTTGGGGGGTCCTGAGGTTGTATGCTCACTTTGCCACGGCGATCGTGCCGCTCTCCTTTTTCCGGTACCGCTGATTCAGCACAAACCAGGGCCTTAACGCGTGGGATATCTTGTCCCTATATAGACGCTGAAGGGAATCGATGAATGCGTGATCCATATGATGTGCTCGGCGTTTCGCGCAAGGCGACCGAGGCCGAAATAAAAAAAGCCTTCCGCTCGCTGGCCAAGAAATGCCATCCCGATACGCACGCCAATGATCCGAAAGCCGTAAAGAAATTTCAGGAGATCAGCGCCGCATATGACGTGCTCGGCGAAAAGGAAAAGCGGGCGCAATTCGATCGCGGCGAGATAGACGCCAACGGTCAACCGAAAGGTTTTGATCAGGGCTTCCATGCGGGTTCCGGACCTGGATTTGACGGGATGCGCGGGCGGCCTCGCGGCAGCGGACCTCAGGGATACGAATTCCACTGGTCCGGCGGCGAAGGCGCGAATGCAGAGGACATTTTTGCCGACATTCTCGGAGGTCTGGGCGGAGGCGGCAAACGCCGCAATCAGCCGCGCAAGGGGGCAGATATTCAACTCGAGACGACGGTAACGCTACAGGAAGCTGCAACCGGGGGCGCCAGGCGTGTTGTTGCCGGCGATGGGCGGGAGCTCGAGGTCCGAATTCCGGCTGGGGTCAAAGACGGCCAGCAAATCCGTTTGCGTGGCCAGGGGTCGCCGGGAGAACGCGGGGGACCGGCCGGGGACGCACTGATCAGGATCGCAATTGCACCGCATCCATTCTTCGAACGCGACGGGCGCGACCTGCGGATGGACCTGCCGATTTCGCTTAAGGAAGCGGTTCTGGGAGCCAAGGTAGCGGTCCCGACTTTGACGGGTTCCGTTTCGGTTACTGTCCCGGCACACTCAAACAGTGGGCGGGTGCTGCGTCTCAAGGGGAAGGGTTTGCCTGGAACCGGCGGCGAAGACGCGGGCGACCTTTATGCGCGGCTGATCGTCACCTTACCGGAGACATCGGACCCCCGATTGGACGATTTCGTGAGTTCGTGGGAACCCCGCTACGATCCGCGTTCCAGGCTGAAATAATGCTTTCAAGGCATGCGTAGCGTCCCGCGCTGCCCTCCGCTATAGCATTGAGGCGGCAGGAGGACGGCGCATGGCAGGTTCAGGCATTCTGGCGGGCAAACGCGGCCTCATCATGGGGGTTGCGAACGACCGCTCAATTGCCTGGGGCATTGCACAATCGGCTGCAGCAAATGGCGCGGAACTGGCCTTCACCTATCAGGGGGACGCTTTCAGGAAGCGCGTGCTGCCCCTTATCGAAACAATGAACCCGGCCGCCGCGATCGACTGCGACGTATCCTCGATGGCGTCCGTCGATCAGGCCTTTCGCGAACTGTCCACCAAATGGGATCGGTTGGATTTTCTGATCCATGCCATCGCCTTCTCCGACCGCGATCAGCTGAAGGGCCGCTATGTGGATACGACCCTCGAGAATTTCGCGATGACGATGAATATATCCTGCTACTCGTTCACGGCCATCGCGCAAAGAGCCGAAAAAATGATGGCGAGCGGTGGCAGCCTTCTGACGCTGACTTATTACGGCGCCGAAAAGGTGATGCCGCATTACAATGTGATGGGAGTTGCAAAAGCCGCGCTGGAATCAAGCGTTCGCTATCTCGCCGAGGACCTGGGAAAAAAGAATATTCGCGTCAACGCACTTTCCGCCGGACCCATTCGGACACTTGCGGCGTCAGGTATTGGCGATTTCCGCTACATCCTGAAATGGAATGAGTTGAACTCGCCCTTGCGGCGCACCGTCTCAACGTCCGAAGTTGGCGACTGCGCGATGTTTCTTGTTTCCGATCTCGCGCGTGGCATAACCGGCGAAGTCATGCATGTGGATTGCGGTTACCATATTGTCGGAATGAAGGCCGAAGATGCCCCCGACATCTCCGTGGTCAGAAACACGGGCAATTAGCCGGTCGGGGACAAATGTCCTTCAATACATTCGGTCACGTGTTTCGTTTCACGACCTTCGGCGAGAGCCATGGACCAGCCATTGGCTGCGTGGTGGATGGTTGTCCGCCGGGGATTGCGCTGACCGAGGCCGATATTCAACCGTGGCTCGACCGGCGAAAGCCCGGGCAATCGAAATATGTGAGCCAACGCAAGGAGCTGGATCAGGTCCGGATACTCTCCGGCGTGTTTCAGGACGAGCGTCTTCCGGAACAGCTCACAACAGGCACCCCCATCGCCCTGCTGATTGAAAACACCGATGCGCGATCCAGAGATTATGGCGATATCCGGGATAAATTCCGTCCCGGGCATGCCGATTACACATATTGGGCCAAATACGGGATCCGGGATTATCGCGGGGGTGGCCGCCAATCGGCGCGTGAGACGGCGACCCGGGTGGCGGCCGGCGCAATTGCGCGGAAAGTCCTGAACCGGATTTACGGCGATGTGACCATCCGTGGAGCCCTTGTTCAGATGGGACCGCACGGGATCAACCGCAGCCGCTGGGATTGGGAGCAGGTCTTGCTCAATCCGTTCAATTCTCCCGATCCGGGCATTGTCAATCTCTGGGCGGATTATCTCGAAGCTCTGCGCAAGAGCGGTTCATCCTGCGGCGCGATCGTCGAAGTGATCGCGGAAGGCATTCCAGCGGGTCTTGGAGCTCCGGTTTACGGCAAGCTGGATGCCGATCTCGCTTCGGGATTGATGAGCATCAACGCCGTGAAAGGCGTTGAAATCGGCGCCGGAATGAAGGCGGCTGAGCTGACTGGCGAGGAAAATGCCGATGAAATGCGCCGTGGCGCAGATGGAACGCCGGTGTTTTTGTCCAATCAGGCCGGAGGAATTCTTGGCGGCATTTCGACCGGACAGCCAATCGTTACCCGATTCTCCGTAAAGCCAACTTCCTCGATTCTAACGCCCCGCAGGACAATCGACGTATCGGGAAACGAAACGGAAATTTCGACCAGAGGCCGGCATGACCCTTGTGTCGGAATCAGGGCCGTGCCCATCGGTGAGGCGATGGTCGCCTGCGTCCTCGCAGACCATGCGCTGCGCCACCGCGCCCAGATGGGTTGATAATCTGATCCTGGTTCAGCGGCTGAATTGGGCGAAAACCTCAACGTGAGGCGACCATAGAAACTGATCCACCGGTACAACGCGAAGCAACCTGTACCCCCCGTCGCAGAGGACCCGTGCATCACGCGCAAACGTCGCAACGTTGCAGGAGACATACAGAATCGACGGGACAGCCGATGAAGCGAGATTTCGCGCCTGAGCGGGAGCCCCGGCGCGAGCTGGATCCAGTATCACGACGTCATATTCCTGAAGCTCGGTCGCGGTCAGCGGCCGCCGAAACAGATCGCGTACGACGCCTTTCACTTTGGCGCCGAACTTGCGCGCACCAGCATTCAGGGCCTCGATCTGCGAAGCAGAACTGTCGATCGCCAGTACCCGGGAATGTCCCCCAAGAGCGAACGCAAATGTACCGCAGCCGCAAAAAAGGTCGGCGGCACACCTCGCGCCTCTGGCAGCATTCGCTACCAGTTTTTGCAGCAACTCTTCGCCCGCTTTGCTCGGTTGCAGGAACGACTCGGGAGGAAGCGAAATCGTCACGCCGCCGATCCGCAGGGCCGGCGTTCGGCTCACCGCAACCGGCTCACCGTTCCAGGATAGCCGCGCAAAATCGAGTTCGGCCGCAAAATGCGAGAGTTCGGTCAGAAAATCCGGGTTTCTCTCGCGGGCGAGTTTAAGCGATCCGTCAATCCCGGTGTCCGTTAGCGTCAGGTGCAGTTCGGCCTGTTCGCCGGGATTGAGGATCCGGGCAAGGCCAGGCTTCAGGGGAGCGAGAATTGCCGTCAGCTCGGGGACGAGCACGGGGCATTCCCTGATCTCCACAAGCCGGTGAGAATCCGCTTCATAAAATCCCGCGACAACACCCGAGTCGACTTTGCGGCATTTGAGACCGGCGCGACGACGCGTGCCCGCCCCGATGCTGCGGATCGACTTAACCGGCTGATCGCCGAACCCTCGTTGCCTCAGCGCGTTCACGACAAGCTCACGTTTCCAGTCGAGATAGGCCTGCCGTTCCATCATCTGTAACGAGCAGCCGCCACAGCGTCCAAAATGCCGGCACAGTGGCGCAATTCGCGATGGCGCCGGCACAACGATTTCTTCCAACCGGCCGCATGCCCCATCACGCGTGACACGCACAACATCGCCGGGGATCGTCAGCGGCACAAATACTCCGTCTGCGGTGACGCCGTGCCCTGCGTGGCCGAGCTCAACGATTTTGACGGTTTCGATCATTCATGATCACTGTTGCGGTCGGCCGATTCCCGGTAGATTTCCACCGGACGAGTTTCCGACATAGGACCGCGGGGAATTCGATGCAACGCAAGCCCGATTCAAGCACAGGTGAACTGACACGCCGAACAGCGCTTGCGGGCGCAGTCGTGGTCTCGGCAGCCACCCCCGTTCTCGGTGCAGCAGGCAATTCTGCATGCCGCATTGGCCCGATCGCGCACCCCAAAGGACCGCTCGTATTCATGGATTACGACCAGGTGGAACTGGACGCGGCCTATGACCAGCGGGCCTATGCGCCGCTGGGCGACCAGATCTCCGCCCGTTTTGTCACGGACAGCGAGGAGACCCGGCGGCGCCTTGGAAATCCGCAACGCGAATACTATGGGCCGACGGAGATCGAGAAACTCGACATTTTCCGTGCTTCGCGCTCAAACGCACCGATCATGGTTTTCGTCCACGGTGGCGCCTGGCTCCGCAACCGGGCGAGCGATTTTCACTACATCGCGGAGAATTTCGTCTCTGCCGGCGGGCATCTGGTTTTGTTGGATTTTGTGCCTGCAGATCATGCCAATGGCGATCTTCGGGTCATGGCGGATCAGGTGCGACGCGGAATTGTCTGGGTTTATCGCAACGCTGCGTCGTTTGGCGGTGATCCAAACCGGATTTTTGTCTCGGGCCAATCCTCCGGCGCGCATCTGGCTGCGGTTGCGCTCGCAACCGACTGGGCAAATGAATACGGGGTTCCCGCGAACATTCTGAAAGGGGGCGTACTTCAAAGCGGCATGTATGAAATGAAACCGGTGCGGCTGTCGGCGCGCAGCTCCTACGTGAAATTCGACGATGCGATGGAGGACGCCATGAGTCCCCAGCGCCATATCGCGAGACTGCTCGCGCCGATTGTCGTCATGTACGGGACCAATGAGACTCCCGAATTTCAGCGCCAGAATCGCGAATTTGCCGCCGCCGCGAAAGCAGCGGGAAAGCCGGTCACGCTCACCGTTCTTCGCAATCACAATCACTATGAAGTTCAGCAGACTCTGGCGAGCCCCTATGGTTGGGGCGGTCGCGCCGCACTCGCCCTAATGGGGTTGGGCAAGGCTTAATCCAGGAGCCGCAAACCCGGGGTTTTGCGTCCGGCCACGAGATATTCACGATTCCCTTCTTTGCCCGTGATGGGGCTCTCCATCGAGCCAATCAGTTCCCAACCCTGGCGTTCCAACCAGTGGATTACGTCATCGCGTGCTTTTTCCCGTATCGACAGATCACGGACCACACCGTCTGCTGCAACGGCATTGGGACCGGACTCGAATTGAGGTTTGGCCAGAAGCACTGCCCATGCGTTATTCTCCGCGAGTGAAAGAGCGGGCCCAAGCGCCTGTCGCAGACTGATAAAACTCAGATCGGCGGTAATTGCCTGCGGAGCTTCTGGAATCTGTGCCGGACCGAGATCGCGCGCGTGGGTGCCCTCCAACAGGATCACCCTGCCTGTCTCCAGGAGCTTCGGGTGGAACTGTCCATGTCCCACATCAACGCTATAAACCCGCGCCGCGCCACGTTCGAGAAGCACCTGAGTGAATCCACCCGTCGAAGCACCGACATCAAGACAGACACAGCCATCGGGCGAAAGCGAAAACCGGTCCAGAGCGGCCGCCAGCTTTAGACCGCCGCGCGAAACGTAAGGATGCGCGGGCTCGTACAAAATGCACATTTCGTCGCGCAAGAGTTCTGCGGGTTTGATGATTTTCCTGCCGTTCGCGAGCACTCGGCCGGCGCGAATAGCCGCCTGAGCTTCGGACCGCGTTGCCGCGTGGCCGCGGATGACCAGATAGATATCTGCACGAATTCCCCGCCCGGCTGGGATCAGGCGATTCCCGCGGCGGTTTCGCTTTCGCGCCCCAGAGCGGCAAGTCCGGCGGCAACAATCGCCTTCGCATCAAGGCCTGCCGTTTCATACATCTGCTCAGGCGATGCCTGATCGATGAACCGGTCGGGCAGAATCATTGTGCGGATTTTCAGGCCCCGGTCGAGCAGGCCGTCCCAGGCAGCGAAGTGCAATACATGAGCGCCAAAACCGCCAATCGCACCTTCCTCGACGGTCAGAAGCACTTCATGATTTTGTGCCAGCAGCCGCACCAGGCCGGTGTCGAGCGGTTTCGCAAACCGCGCATCAGCGACGGTTGCCGAAAGGCCATAGGCAGAAAGTTTCTCGGCGGCTTTGATGCACTCGGCAAGCCGCGTCCCGAGACTCAGCAACGCGATGGAACTGCCCTCGCGGATAATACGGCCCTTGCCGATTGGCAGTGGCTCGCCGATCGCGGGAAGCGGAATGCCAATTCCTTCGCCGCGCGGATATCGGAATGCCGATGGCCGATCATCAATCGCCCGCGCCGTGGCGACCATGTGCACGAGTTCGGCCTCATCCGCCGCGGCCATGATCACAAAGCCCGGCAATGTCCCGAGATAGGTGATGTCGAATGAGCCGGCATGAGTCGGGCCATCGGCGCCAACCAGCCCGGCGCGATCGATGGCGAAACGCACCGGCAAGGACTGGATCGCCACATCGTGTACAACCTGATCGTAGCCGCGCTGCAGGAACGTCGAATAGATCGCCGTGAATGGCTTGTAGCCCTCGGCCGCGAGACCTGCCGCAAACGTGACGGCATGCTGCTCCGCGATTCCAACGTCAAAACAGCGCCTGGGAAACCGCTCGGCAAACAAATCGAGCCCGGTTCCGGAAGGCATCGCCGCGGTAATCGCGACAACCTTTTCGTCGCGTTCCGCTTCGCTGATCAGGGCCTTTGCAAAAACCTTCGTATAGCTGGGAGGACCCGCAGCGGCCTTTTTTTGCTCGCCCGTAAGAACATTGAATTTGGATACGCCGTGAAATTTGTCCGAGGATGCCTCGGCGGGCGCATAACCTTTCCCTTTCTGGGTCACCACGTGCACAAGCACCGGCCCGGTGTCGGTATCGCGCACATTTTCCAGAACGGGAATCAGGTGATCGAGATTATGCCCATCGATCGGCCCGACATAATAAAATCCCAGTTCTTCGAACAACGTCCCGCCCATCCAGAAGCCGCGGGCATATTCTTCCACACGGCGGGCGGCGACCTGAAACATGCGCGGGAACCGCCGAGCGACACGTTTGATCGAATGGCGAAAGCCGTGGTAAGTGCGGCTGGAAACAAGGCGCGCCAGATAGGCGCTCATCGCGCCAACGGGTGGCGCAATGGACATGTCGTTATCATTGAGAATGACGATCAGCCGCTCACCCATGGCGCCGGCATTGTTCATCGCTTCATAGGCCATGCCGGCGCTCATCGAACCGTCGCCGATCACGCATATGACGTGGTGCTTCTGGTGCGAGAGGTCGCGCGCTACCGCAAAGCCGAGACCCGCAGAAATCGAGGTCGAAGCATGCGCTGCGCCGAACGTGTCGTATGGACTTTCCGACCTTTTGGTAAACCCGGATAAACCACCAGCCTGCCGCAGCGTTCGCATCTGCGCGCGACGCCCGGTGAGAATCTTGTGCGGGTAGGACTGGTGCCCAACATCCCAGACCAGCTTGTCACGCGGGGTGTCGAACACCCGGTGCAGCGCAACAGTCAGTTCAACGACCCCCAGACCGGCGCCGAGATGTCCTCCGGTAACCGAAACGACATTGACGGTCTCGCGGCGCAACTCGTCGGCCAAGTCCTTCAATGCTTCGGCAGGAAGGGCCCGAAGATCTGCCGGGTCGTTGATTGAATCCAGCAGCGCGGCTTTCGAATACAAATTCACCGAAATACCTGAATTCCCCAGATGTTATCGTTGAGCTTGCCGACTGATGATAAACGACGCGGCAGCACGCAGAAGATCGGCCTTCTCGTCGAACAAATCAAGGTGAGAAGCAGCCTGCGCCGACAAGGCCTGCGCTTGTGCCATGGCCCTTTCGCAACCAAGGAGTGAGGCGACAGACGCCCGGTGATTGGCCGGATCTCCCGATTCAAAACCGGAAATGTCAGAGGCGATCTGCCAGGCTAGTCCCAGTTCCTGCCCGTAGGCGACCAGAGCCAGTCGCGCGGAATTCGACGCCTTTGCCAAAATCGCACCTGCTTCACAGCAGAAAGTGATCAGAGCCGCCGTTTTCATGCGGGCCAACCGCGTCAGTTCGGCGAGACTGGGCTGCACGGTTCCCATCCCAAGCTCAATCATGCGGCCTCCAGTCGTTCCGGCATGACCGCCGGCGGCCGTCAATTTCGTGACAAGTTCACAGCGGACAAACGGGTCGCCGTGGGTTTCTGCGGATGCAATCAGTCCGGGAGCGAGCATAAGCAGGCTGTAGGCGGCCAGTCTGGCAGTCGGCGGGTCGAAAGCCCTTTGCACAGGCGGTCTGACCTGGCCTTGGTCGGTGCCCCCGCCCGCTGGAAGATCATCCAGAATCAACGCACTCGCATAAAGGCATTCGACGGCGGCGGCGACCCGTCCCAGGGCACGGCGATCCACACCGAAAAGTCGCCCACTTTGAAGGACAAGAAATGAGCGGAGGCGGTGTGTGCCCCCCATGGCGGCGTAACGCATTGCCTCCATCAGCCGTGCTTCCGGACCCGCCGGCTGGGGCAAAAGAGCATCAAGTGTTGCGTCCAGAAAGGTCGCCGTTTCCGCAATTGCAGGCTCGATCGGCGCCAATCGCACCGTTGGGCCCATTTCGAAGCCCTTTCGCTTACAATTCCATCGGCTCGGTACCCTTCGCGCCATCGGCGCCGAGCACAATTTTCTCCAATCGCGCTTCCGCGCCCTTCAGCTTCTTTTCGCAATGCTGCTTGAGCGCAGTACCACGCTCATAAAGCGCAATCGAATCTTCGAGGTCGACTTCCCCCTGCTCCAGGCGCGAGACAATATCTTCCAATTCCGAAAGCGCCGCCTCAAAGCTCAGCTGCTCCAAAGGTGGCAAATCATCGTCCTTTTCAGCCATGCCGGTTCCCCGATGCGGACGTCATCAACGCCCGCAAATGTGCTCTGGCCGAGCGGGCTGTCGCGGCAAGGTCATAGCCGCCCTCGAGCGAGGACACAACGCGGCCGCGGCACGTCCGGTCGGCAACCGCGCACAGGGCCTCCGTAGCAAAAGCAAAATCATCCTCATCCAGACCTAATTGCGCCAGAGGATCGGCACGATGTGCATCGAAACCCGCCGAAATGATCACGAATTCCGGCTCAAAAGCGATGAGCGCCGGCAAGAGCCGCGTCTCCAATGCGCGACGGAATTCCTCCCCTGATGCTCCGGGAGCAAGCGGCAAGTTAAGCACATTGTGGTCCACGCCTGTCTCACCGGGCCGCCCGGTGCCGGGATAGAGCGGCCATTGGTGTGTGGACGCGTAAAACAATGATGGGTCGGAAGCGAAAATATCCTGTGTGCCATTGCCATGGTGGACGTCAAAATCCACCACCGCAATCCGCTGAAGACTGTGAATAGCCCTCGCGTGTAACGCGCCGATCGCAACGTTGTTAAACAGGCAGAATCCCATTGCCTGACCGGGCGTCGCATGATGGCCGGGTGGGCGAACGGCGCAGAAGGCATTTCCCGCCTCGCCTGCCATCACCATGTCGATGGCGAGGATAACAGCGCCCGCCGCACGCAGCGCCGCCTCACCGCTTCCCGGCGAAACCAGAGTGTCCGAGTCAAGGCTGGCAAATCCCGAGGCCGGTATCGCATTCAAAGTCCCGCGCACATGTTCTTCGGTATGGGCGCGAAGCAGGGACGGCATTTCTGCGCGTGGCGCCTCTCTTCGCAGAACACCGGCAAATTCCGGCGTATCCAGGATTTTGAGTATCTCGCGCAATCTCGCAGGCCGCTCAGGGTGACCGGGCGGCAATTCGTGCTTCAGGCAGTCTGGGTGGCTGATCAGGGCGGTCTTCATCATCACACTCGAGGTTTTCGGGAGTTAAGGACATATCCCGGAAATGCACATCATCATTCGAACGCGCCGGGCGAAGAAAATCCAGTGACCCCGCATGTTCACCAGCCGCCCCAGGCTGGCAGGACCATTCCAGGCGCCACTTTGCTGCGAAATTCGCTACTTGTTCTCCACCAAGCGGCGCGTTCGGGCCTCATCATGGGAGACAAGATGAATTTCCATTTCAGGTTCAGTCTGAGCAAATGAAGGTCGCCTCAAATCCGTTTCGCGCAGGAACAATTATGCTTGGCACCGCACTCTCTTCCGGGTGTTTGTCGACCGCGCCGTCTCAGTCCGGCAGTCCCGATGCCCTCAATTCCATGCCCCCGATCCGGGCACTATGAACCGAATCCATCAGCGATCGGACGAGCGGTGATTCGACAATGGCATTTAATCCATTCAACGCATCCAGCACCGCCGAGGAACCGTCGGTCAGGTTGGATAATTCCCCGAAGAATCCACGCGGCCTCGGATACGGCTTGAACGAGACACGGGTTTGGGGTGGGATTTTGCTCAAACGTTTGGCGTCCTCGACAGCTGTCCAAAATCCCCCAAGTTCGTCCACCAATCCGCGGGTTTTTGCATCGGCACCCGTCCACACGCGTCCGCGCGCGACCTGCTGCACCGTTTCAATTGGCATTTTGCGGCCTTCCGCGACCTTCTGCGTAAAATCCGCGTAAACCGCGTCCGCCTGCTGGTTGACCACAGCGAGTTGTGCAGGATCCCATGGCGTTACCCCGGAAAGAAATGTTGCATTCTTGCCAACCCCGAGTTCACGGGCATTGATTCCAATAAGTTGGGCCGTTTTGCCCAGCGCAAACTTTCCCCAAAGGACGCCGATTGAACCCGTCAGGGTTCCGGGCTCTGCAACAATGCGATCGGCTGCCATGGCGATGTAATATCCGCCGGATGCCGCGACCGAACCCATGCTGACGATGATCGGCTTTCCGCGCGCACGTGCCTGTTTCAGGGCATGAAGAATCTGATCCGACGCAATCGCCGATCCTCCGGGTAAATCGATCCGCAACAGGATCGCCTTCACGTTGCGGTCGTCCGCTGCGGCGCGAATGGCTTGCGCGTAAGTGTCGCCCGCGATCTCAGTGGAGGCGGCGTTAAGAGCCACAGAACCTTTGCCTTCGACAATGTCGCCGGCAGCATGAATAAAAGCCAGAGTGGGGGCCCCGAATCCGGCGCCACGATTCCGCGTGGCGCGACGATAGCGTTCGAAATCAACAAGCCTTGCGCCTGCACCGGCTTTCCCGCGGGCCGCGTCCGACGCATCGTCTTCGTAACCGATGTTTGTAATCAGGCCTTTTTGTTTCACAAATTCTGCCATGGATGGGCTCTGTTCCAGAATCGCAATGAGCGCCGCCCGATCCATATGACGATCGCCAGCGGCTTCGTCTGTGGCAGAGTCGTACCAGGATTGCAGAATGCGCATCGTCGCTTCACGGTGCGCCGGGGTGTAATCCGTCTCGGTAAAGACATTGGCCGCGTTCTTGTATTCATAGCGCTGCACGAACTCTGGCACCGCATCGGCTTTGTCGAACAGGCCCCTGAAAAACAGCGTCGTCGTGGATGTCCCTGTTCCGAAAAAACTCGAGACAGGTTGCATCCAGATTTGATCGGCCGCCGATATCGCCGTGTAATCGCCCAGTCCACCCGAATAAAAAGTCTGGGAATGGGCGATGACAAACTTGCCGGCGCCCTGAAACCGCTTGATTGAGTCACGCAGCTCTTCACCCTTCGCAACCGGCAAATCACCCGACCCGACGCGCACCAGTAGTCCCTTAATTCGTGCATCACGGGATGCCTCATCGAGGGTCATCACGATGTCCATGATCGAAAGCTTTTCGCCCCCCAGGGCGAGCAGCCCCGGTGAAGCTTTGTCCTCGAGCGCATTCCGAAGATCGAGTTCCAGGACGGTGTTACCGCCAATTCCGTCACCCCGGAAAATTCCGATGACAAGGAGAACAATTGCAACGAGCAGAACAAACACAACGATCCTGGCGATGCCATTGAGCACGCTTCTGACAACTGCCCATAACCATGCCAAAACCCACATTGCGGACTCCTTCAAGCGAAAGACCTGAAAGGGCTGTATAGACATTCCCGCGCGAAACCAAATCTGGCAGGGACTACCGGGCTACAGTAGTATTCACAACTGATCGAAATTTTTCGTCGCGGGAGGCAAGGAGTGGGTTTGAAACGGAAAAAGAGATTGGCAGGATTGCTGCTGGGTACCGCAATTGCAGCGGCGTTTGCCGGCGGCAAACTCCTTGCAGCCGCATCGTCACCGATGGACAGGGTCAATGCCGCCTACGCAGCCATGGGCGGAGATAAACTGGCCGCTCTGAAAACGATCGCAATCCGGGCTCACCTGCTGCAATGGGATCCCGGCGAATCCTATTCCGTCGCCACTCCGGAGCAACCGGATGTCGGCTATTCCGATCTGGTGCAGAGCCGCGATCTTGTCCGCGGGCTGACCCGCAACGAGTGGAACCGGCCGAAGAATGATGATGGCGGCCGGCGTGTCTTCACCGAGATCGTTACGCCGTCCGCCGGATGGGTGGTTGGCAACAATGCCTCGAACGGGCGCACCCCAAAACGTGCCGTTACCGTGGACGGAAAACCCGCGCAGACATTCTCCGGAAGACGCCTGACCGTTACGCTGCGGGAAATCGAACGGCTGGACATCGTGCGTGAGATGAAAGCGCATCCCGACCGCGTTTCGGCTGTTTCCGAACAGACGATTGATGGAAAGACCTATCCATCAGTGCAATACAAGAGCGATTACGGGACCTTCATCGTGATGTTCAATCCCGCGACCAACTTGCCCGCGCGCATTCGCACGCCGGATTGGGACGCTCTGGAAGGCGATTCCGTTTTTGATGCACAGCTCTCGGACTGGCGCGATGTCGCCGGCACGAAGATGCCGTTCCACGCTGCCTACACACTCAACGGTATGAAAGTCGCAGATTTGACATTGACAAACGTCATTGCAAATCCGGGACTTCCGCCGGGCATATTCGAGATACCCCCGGAGCAGTTGGCAAAGGCTGCAAAACCGGCCGATCCCCGAATTACGCCATTCCACTGGGTCATTCGCCGCCAGTATTCCGGCTTTTATTTCGATTCCGATACGATGTACGGGGACGACGGCACCAGGCCGGCCATTGTCGATATCGCGCCATATGTCAGTGAAACCCAGGGTTGGACACATAACACCGTGTTCATCGATATGGGCCCTTACCTCGTCGCCATGGAAGCGCCGAACGACGATGGACAGGCGATTGCGCATCTCGCGCTCGCGCACCAGCACTATCCCGGCAAGCCGATCCGGTATCTGGTGTTATCCCATCATCATGTCGATCATGTTGGCGGAATGCGCCAATTCGCAGCCGAAGGCGCAACAATCGTGGTCGGCAAAGGCGATGGCGATTATTTTCGCGCGGCACTGTCCCGTCCCGAGACCCTGAACTGGAATGCGCCGAAACGGAAGTTCACTGCGCAAGTGATCGAGGTTTCGGACAAATGGTCGGTCAGGGAAGGTAGCCGGGAAGTCGATTTCTTCCCGATCAACAATCCGCATGCTGCGGATATGCTGATGGGCTGGGTTCCGGAAGCGAGATTGGGGCTGGTTACCGACATCTGGAATCCTGGTCCGCCAGTGACTGCGTCAAATCCCAACCTCGCATCCGTTATCCACGCGGTAGACAAGCTCGGGCTCAAGCCCGTCAAGTTCGCGGGTGGACATGGAAGCGTCGGCGATTACGCGCAAGCGGCAGCCGTCGTGAAAGCGGCAGAGCAAAAATAACACAGGCTACCGGAACGCCGGACGGCCGGAGATTTGTTCCGGCCATCCGGCGGGGTCTGTGCAACGGTGCTTGTCGTATCAGATTGCCGCAGTGACATGGAACTGAACGCGCCAATGCGGCGGCATCCGGTAGGTGATGAACTTTATCGGCGGCGCGCGTTTCTCGTCGGGAAACAGGTCGCGTAACGCGCCATGAACCGGCAAGGCGTCCGCGTAATCCTGCAACATGACGGTGACATGCAATATGTTCTCCGCCGCTGCGTTGGCCTGGTCCAGCAATGCGCGAATATTGAGGATGGCTCTATCCAACTGTGCATCCAATCCCTCGACACGCTTTCCAACGGCCGGATCTATGCCGAAAATTCCCGATGACTGCAGGAGCGGTCCGAGACTCGATGCCATCGGGATTGGGTCATCGTGACCCACTCCAGGTATTTCGTAATTTTTCCGCTTTGAACCAAGTACGCCGGTTAGCTGCACCTGAATTTGCGTGTCGCCGGCAAGCTCGTAGGGGAGCGTCTTTCGTGCCGGCCGATCGCCGAAATTCGGGTAGTCCTTGACCCATCGCTTCACCATGTCGGGTTGCCATACGAAATCTTTCATGAATACCCAGACGTGATTGATATCCGAATCCGATCCGCCGGCGGATTTCATGAACCGTTTCATGTTCTCGAAAGCGCAGTCGATCTGGGGAAGCGCGCCCTCTGCCAGTTTTCCGGTTGCCGGATCTTCAGGCGAAATGACCGATGAGAATACGAAGTTTCCCAACTTCGCACCCATGGGCAGAGGATCCTTATGCGAAAGTCCGGGAATTTCCAGCGGCACACGGGTTTCGCCGGTGACGCAGAAGGCCATAAGCTGGACATCGACTCCGTGGGGCAGCAGCGCCTGATTGGTCTTCCTCGCCGGACGGTCTGCCGTCGGAAAGAGTTGCAGCCAATCCTTGTTGATAAAAGCGCGATGCGAGCGGCCTGGAATCCACACCGTGAGCAGACCCAGGGACTGCGGACCAGCGCCCGCGAGGTCAAGCAGTGCAAGCAGATTGTCGAATGCCTGGGCGAATTGACGTTCTGGCCCATCCGGCAAAGTTCCGCTTTTCAAATCAAAACCGGAAATTCCGGAGGTGAATACAAGATTCCCCGCCCGGGCAGCCGTCATGCGTTCCTGTCCGGATTGCAAAGCGTGTTCCGGCACAGGCAGATGAAAACTTTCCCGCTGCATCTGATACGCGTTCCTCAGGTTTCGGTTACGGTGAATCCCATGGCTTCAACCATCGCCCTCGCCACCGCCTCGTCATCCGGCCCACCGCCCCCGGCACCGACCGAACCGAGAAAATTGCCCTCCGATTGGACAACAAGGCCACCGGGCAAGGTGGTCAACCTCGCGTCGCCCCATTGATCGAGATCGCCGCCGCGCTGTTCCAGGTCGCGTCTGAAGCTCAGTGTGTGACGGCACATCACTGCAGCGGTGTAGGCCTTTCGCACGGAGTGCGTCAGGATGCGGGGATGCGCGCCATCCATGCGGGCAGTCGCGATCATTTCTCCCCTGTGATCGGCAACCGCAAATGCCATTGCGCGATTGCGCGCCCGCGCCGCTGCAATGCCGCCGGCTATCGCCTTCTCGGCTTCGATCAGTCCAAGACTCTCGAAGTGAAGCATGCCGCCTCCAGCGCCCTGATGCGATAAAGCAGAGCAATGAACCCGCCGCAAGTGCGAACTGGAACGTGAAAAGTAGCTGCCGGGGTGTATTAATCGTTGCGGTGGAACAACCGATAGGGTGACAACATGGCTACGCAGCGCGACATCGCGGTGCTTGTGGGCAGCCTGCGCAAAGAGTCCTTCAGCCGCAAAACGGCCAACGCGCTCATCGCCCTGGCACCGCAGAATTTGAAGCCCGCAATTGTGGAGATCGGAGATTTGCCGCTCTACAATCAGGATCTCGATACCGCATCGCCGCCGGCGGAATGGACCACATTCCGCGACCGGTTGCGGCAGGTTCAAGGGGTAATCTTTGTCACCCCGGAATATAATCGATCTGTACCAGGATTATTGAAGAACGCAATCGATGTCGGATCGCGCCCGTATGGCAAGAGCGTGTGGGACAGGAAGCCAGCGGGGGTGGTTAGCGTCTCTCCCGGTGTGATTGGCGCATTTGGCGCCAATCACCATTTGCGGCAATCGCTGGTATTTCTGAACATGCCGACGCTGCAGATGCCCGAAGCCTATATCGGTGGAGCGGATAAACTCTTCGATCCCGGGGGAACGCTCGTCAATGATTCGACGCGCGCGTTCCTGGCGAAATTCATGCAGGCCTATGGGGCCTGGGTTGAAAAACACGCAGCCGGCTAAACAGGGGAGGAAACTTCACGCCAGTTCAGGCTCCTGCCTGAGCAGAGCGTCAAAGTAAGCAACGGTTCTTTTCAGCCCATCCTCCAGCCGGATCTTCGGCTCCCAACCGAGCAAATCGAATGCACGCGAGATATCGGGGCGGCGCTGTTTGGGGTCGTCCTCCGGAAGCGGCATATGCACGATTCTGGAACGCGACCCCGTCATGGCAATAACCCGTTCGGCCAATTCCAGGATCGTGAATTCTCCCGGATTGCCCAGGTTTACCGGCCCGGTGACCGCGTCGGGCGAATCCATCAGGCGCATGAGCCCCTGGACCAGATCATCGACGAAACAGAAGGATCTTGTCTGACTGCCTTCGCCGTAAACGGTGATTGGCTGTCCTTTGAGGGCCTGCATGATGAAATTTGATACAACCCGCCCGTCGCTGGGATGCATCCTGGGGCCGTACGTATTGAAAATTCGCGCCACTTTGATGCGCAACCGGTGCTGCCGGTGATAATCGAAGAACAGTGTCTCGGCACAGCGCTTGCCTTCATCATAACATGCCCGAGGTCCGACAGAATTCACATTGCCCCAATAATCTTCGGTCTGAGGGTGAACCGTGGGATCCCCGTAAACCTCACTTGTCGAGGCCTGAAGGATTCTGGCTTTGACGCGTTTCGCAAGTCCCAGCATGTTGATTGCGCCGTGAACTGCGGTCTTCGTCGTTTGAACGGGGTCGCGCTGATAATGAATGGGAGAGGCTGGGCAAGCCAGATTGTAGATTTCATCCACCTCCACATAAAGCGGGAAAGTTACGTCGTGGCGCATGAGCTCAAAGCGCTTATGTTCCACAAGGTGATCGATGTTGCCTCTTGATCCTGTGAAGAAATTATCGACACACAGAACATCGTGGCCTTCGGCAAGCAACGCTTCGCAAAGGAAGGAACCAATAAACCCGGCTCCGCCAGTCACCAGAATCCGCCGTTTGTGTACCATTTTTCGTTTACACCCTTTGTGCAGCCGCGCACATCGCGTCACATGCCGGCTTTTTCAGGAACAAGATGATCACGCGGCACCAGGACGGGAAATCGTCCCCCCATTATATCGAGCAACACCCGCACACGCTGCGAATCGTCGAGCCGTTCCAATTCCCCGACAAGTTCCGCGAAAGGGCCTGCAAGGATTCGCACGCGCTGGCCATCGACAAGTTCACAACTCCTGCTCAGCACACCGCGCTCATCGCAGGCGGAGCGCAGCGCCTCCACGACACCAACCGGCGCCGGTGCAGGTACTTCCCCACGCATGACCAACCGGGCGACGCCGTAGGTTCCATTGATGCTCCGCCAGCGTTCACGAGAGACATCAAGGCTGACGAAGAGGTAATTCGGGAAAAATGGTACGAGAACCGTCTCAAGCTTCCGCGCGTGCCGCCTCGTCTTCATGCGCCTGGGCAGAAAAACCGAATAGGATTGATTTTCGAGATGCGACTGCGCGGCGGATTCGCGGTGGGCAAGACATTGTACGGCATACCACCGCCTCGCCATCGTCAAATCCGGGTTATCGGAACTGCCCTGCCCCCCTTCAGTCATCCTTCTTATCCCGGCACCTTTCGTACACTGCGATATGTAACAGGTAAATTTCTGTTCTTGATACAGTCCGTCACCCTAAGTTAGACAAAAATCAGCCGGTTACGGCCGGAAAGCGAATTGTAAAATGCGGACCTGTACCGGCTTCAGACAAACGGCAACACACGGCGATTTATGAGCGAGAGCACGGCTTTCGAACAACTGAAGACTGCCATCGAGCGCCATGAGGCCGTTGCCGGGGTAATCGGGCTTGGCTATGTCGGATTGCCGCTTGGTGCCGCAATTGCCCGGCAGGGCTTCCGGACAATCGGCTTCGACACAGATCCGAATAAACCACCCCGTCTGAATCGCGGTGATTCCTACGTCGGAGCGGTCCCGAGTGCCGAACTCTCTGTGCTGGTCAGTCAGGGAATGTTTACGGCCACGAGCGATTTTGAACGGCTGGAAGAATGTGATGTCATCGTGATCTGCGTTCCAACGCCATTGACCCGCCAGCGACAACCCGATCTGTCATACATTGAAGCTTCGGCGGGCGCGATAGCCCGGCGGTTGCGGCGGGGGCAGTTGGTTGTTCTGGAATTGACCACTTATCCCGGAACAACGCGCGAAGTTCTGAAGCCGATCCTGGAGTCTTCGGGCTTTGTCGCGGGGAGAGACTTTTTCATTGGTTTTTCGCCTGAGCGCGAAGACCCTGGAAACGCCTCGTTCGGGACCGCAACCATACCGAAAGTCATTTCGGGCATTGGCGTTGAGGCTTCCAGGCTGGTCGAGATCTTTTACTCCGCGGTTGTCGCGCGCACCGTCCCCGTCTCGTCGCCGGATGTGGCCGAGGCGGTGAAAATCACGGAAAATATCTTCCGCGCCGTCAATATCGCGCTGGTGAACGAACTGAAACTGATTTTTTCTGCGATGGGCATCGACATATGGGAGGTGATCGAGGCCGCTGGAACAAAGCCGTTTGGCTATATGCCCTTTTACCCCGGCCCCGGCCTCGGCGGCCACTGCATACCGATTGACCCTTTTTATCTCGCCTGGAAGTCGCGGGAATATGATCTTCCGGCGCGCTTCATCGAACTCGCGGGCGAAATCAACGTCGCAATGCCGGCTTTCGTCGTTGCAAAGCTCGCAGAGGCGCTGGACCGCCGCTTCGGCAAAGCACTGTCAACCGCCAGAGTCCTCCTTCTGGGGCTGGCCTATAAGAAGAACGTTGCAGATATTCGCGAAAGTCCGTCACTCAGGTTGATGGAGCTGCTGCACGAGCGTGGCGCCGACGTGCTCTACCACGATCCATATGTCCAGGAGATTCCGCCCACGCGTGAATACTCGAAGCTTGCCGGATTGAGATCCGAGGTCCTGAACGACGCCAGCATCGCGGGATGTGACGCCGTGCTGATTTCCACCGATCACGATGCAGTCGACTATGCCGCGATCCGCGAAAACGCCAGGCTCATTGTGGACACGCGCAATGTCATGGCGCGAAAAGGTTTACCGGGACCAAACATCGTCAAGGCGTGATCGCAGCATACACCTACCCTGCCCGGATCTTTTGCAGAGCCGATTTCAGTCGGTGAATATACGCATATTCACTGCGCAAGCAGCGATCGCGCCCCGCAGCTGCCATCCTGCGTGTTGCCTCAAAATTCGTTGCGTAGAATTTCAGCTTGTCCATCATTTCGGCAGCGGATCCAAAAAACTCCGCTTCCCTGCCTTCTTCAAACAGATCGCAATGCTCGCTCGTTCGATCGGCCAGAAGCAGGCTGCCGCAGGCCGGAATTTCGAAGCTGCGCGTCGTGTGCTGATCGGGACAAACCTGGCGAAGGAAACCAAGCCCGATTCTGGAACCCGTAATCGCCCTGGCGTAATCATCCGCATACACCTCATCGCCCTGGTACGCAGAAGCAAGCAGAGGGTCATCATGAATGCGGAACGGATCCCTTCCCGCAAGTTGACGCAGCACGATATACCGGCGCAGCGACCATCGCCCATCCTGCAGGAAATCCCAATTGCTTCCCCGGATTTTCAGCTCTATTCCCGCCTGAACAACCGCCCGCAGAAGTCGTTCGCGCCTCGGCTCCCAGCCGCCCAGAAAGCCCACGTCCGAGTGCCACCTCGAATCGGAGCTCGGCAATGGGCGATGAACTTCGTCGCAGTAACCAAGGGGCATGTAAATGAGCGCCTTACGCAATTTTTCGTATTGGTTGCGTTCATAACATTTGCAATAGACGAGAATATCGAAGGCGGTCATCGCCTCGTCCATCAGACGCGTGCGCTTCCATTCAAGGGAAAAATAGGGATCGGGCGTGAAATGGATGAGACGGGCTCCAATTCTGCGCATCTCATGAAGCGTTTCGATATGCAGAAATTCCTGCTTCTCGGCCCAGACGAGCTCCGGGCGAAATTCGCGGGCCTCGTTCAGAACCGCCTGGTTGATCGCGCGTATTATGGCGCCCCGCTGCACCCGGCGTTGCAGGTTGCGCTGAAGCCACGTCGCATTTGTCCACTGTTCCACGGTGTGGACACCCCGCACCTCGTGCCCGAGTTGCTGAAGCGCCCGCATTCGCATCAATGATGTCTGGCCCGTATGAACCGGCCCGAGAAACAGAATCTTCATCTGACGAAAACGGTATCCTCAGTGAACGTGAATGCCATGATCATCTCCGACAATGCACGTGTAAAACAGATCGATCCGCCGCGTCCGCTGCTGGACAGGCCCCTGCATCAGCCGGTATTCAGGGACCTGCAGTTCACGCGCAGCATCAGCGACGGCCTGCTCTGTTGCGCATCGTAACCCGTCGGCCATGTACATACTCGGTCTGAATGCGTTTCACGGCGACTCTGCGGCCGCCATCATCCGTGACGGCAAACTGATCGCGGCGGTCGAGGAAGAGCGATTTCGCCGCATCAAGCACTGGGCCGGATTTCCGGCGCAATCCATAGAATATTGCCTGCAGGAGGCCGGTATCCGGCTGGTGGATGTTCAGCACATCGCGTTCAACCAGGACAACCGCGCGCACCTCGCCAGGAAATTGGCCTACTTCTTCAGCCATCGTCCCGACGCCGCGCTCATCCTTTCGCGGTTGAAAAACCGCAAAGCGCGTCAGGATATTCCCCAACTCCTGCGGACGGCTTTCCCGAATGGCGGTCATGAGAGCCAAGTGCACGCGGTGGAGCACCATATCGCGCATCTGTCGTCGGCTTTCCACGTCTCCCCTTTCCCGGAAGCCGTAACCGTCTCTGTCGATGGCTTTGGCGATTTTTCCAGCGGTGCCTGGGCTATCGGAAAAGGAACGGCGCTGGCGATACAGGGGCAAATCTATTTTCCACATTCACTGGGGGTATTCTATCAGGCGCTGACCCAATATCTCGGGTTCCCCCATTACGGCGATGAATACAAGGTGATGGGGCTGGCGCCGTACGGCAATCCTTCTCAGCTCGATCAGATGCGCAAGATCGTCCGTTTGCGAAGGAACGGAACCTATGCCCTCGACTTGCGCTATTTCCGCCACCATCGCGAAAAAATCGCATATCAGTGGCAGGATGGATCGCCTGTCTTTTCAGATTTGTTCAGCCGTGATCTCGAAGAACTGCTTGGACCGCGGCGCACGGCATCCGATCCGATCGAGCAGCGGCATCGGGACATCGCGCGTTCGGTACAGGCGGCTTATGAAGA
This sequence comes from uncultured Alphaproteobacteria bacterium, assembly GCA_963747255.1. GTDB lineage: Bacteria > Pseudomonadota > Alphaproteobacteria > Micropepsales > Micropepsaceae > CAIYRG01. Next base: position 44,823 of record CAVVEG010000003.1, on the reverse strand, counting down.
AGCTTTCTTTCACTTGCTCGATACACTCCAAAAAAGCACCGGACTGACCAACATCGCGTTGGCGGGGGGATGCGCCGCGAATTCGGTGGCAAACGGAAAAATCCGCCGAAGAACGGGGTTCAATCGGGTCTATGTGCAATCAGCGGCCGGCGATGCGGGCGGCGCAATCGGAGCTGCGTTTTCTGTCTGGCACAAACTGGGCGGCGAGCGCGGCTTTGTCATGGATCACGCTTATTGGGGTCCGGCGTTTTCAGCCCGGGCGGTAAATCGGCTGATAGCCGAGAGAGCAATCGACCTTGCAGCGGCCGAATGTTCAATATCGGAAATTGGCGATGATGACGGGCTTTGCCGGCTGACGGCGCAGTCCATTTCCGAAGGCAAAGTCGTCGGCTGGTTTCAGGGGCGGATGGAATGGGGACCCAGAGCCCTTGGAAATCGCTCGATCCTGTGTGATCCGCGACGTGCCGACATGAAGGATATTCTGAACGCCAAGATCAAACGCCGGGAATCATTTCGCCCCTTCGCACCCTCTGTTCTGGAAGAAGCGGTTCCCGAATGGTTCGAAGAAAACGATGCCGTGCCGTTCATGATGCAGGTTTTCCAGATTCGTCCGGAAAAGCGGCCTGTCATTCCGGCGGTCACACATGTCGACGGTTCCGGACGGCTTCAAACCGTCTCCTCGCAGGCCAATCCGCGCTATTACACTCTGATTGACAAATTCAAGGACATCAGTGGCGTCCCGATGGTCTTGAACACTTCGTTCAATGAAAATGAACCGGTGGTCTGCACTCCGGCTGAGGCGCTCGACTGTTTTCTTCGCACCAAAATGGATGTTCTGGTGTTGGGCAATAGCTTCATCACCAGGGCGGATTCCGGAATGTAAGCAGCAGTGACCGGCGCAGTGCGGATGAACGTGCATCAAGCGAATCCTGCGAGCGCACGATCGGTCAAGCTGTATCGATTTCGCCAGTTACTTTGACGTCTATTGCTTGGCAAGGATCGCAAGAGCCGCAGCCGTGAGCGCCAGAGAACTCGTGATCTGGGTGACATTCGCAAAAGTCGACAGGAAATTGAATGGCGCAACTTCGCGTGGCACCACGATTGTCGAGCCCGGCGGAATGATATTGTTGTGACTGAAGGTCAGCCAGCTCTCCTCCACCGGACGTGCGCTGCCGTCGGGCAATACAACAAATATCCGGCTTTCGTCCGCAGAATCACGCGCGCCGCCCGCCATCGCGACATAATCCTGAACGGCAAAGTCGTTTCGGTATGTGAACGAGCCGGTGTTCAACACTTCACCCGTTACTGTGACCGTCGAGGGCCGCTTTGGAATGTAAAGCATATCGCCCCCCTCAATCACCACATCGAGCTCCGGATGAACCTGCAGGATGGATGGATCGGCGGTGATCGTAATGCGGCCCAATGCGGGAGCGGTTCGTAGTTCCACAATGAGGTTGCTGATCACGTCTGAATTTGTCGCACCACCTCCCGTCGGCAGGACAACTGGTTGGACACCCCCCGGCGCGTAGGTTGCGCCTTGCGGGACGGAGGCAGTTTGAGGAACGTTCGATGTGAGCGAACCTCTCTGGATCGCGGTCGCCAATGCATTCTGCAGTTCGCGTGCCTCACGCTGATTGGCCTCGCCTTCCGCAATGGCAGCGCTTTTCCGCGTGAACACCGCGCCCAGCGGATAAGCCTGCTCGGTAAGCCCTCCCGCCCGCTCAAGCACAGACGAGAGTCGCTCACCCCGACGAATGTCGAATGTACCAGGATACCGGACTTCACCGGTGATCGTAATCAGTCCCTGCTCGCGGTCCGAGAATACCGGCCGGAAGCGCACCACGTCCTGCGGCTGCAGGCTGACCTTGCTGAAATCGGCAACGGTTCCTTTGTAATTTGTCCGAATCGTTCGTGAGGTTCCGGATGCGGGATCGATCGTTGTGGATGTTACTTCAACGGCCGAAAGGTCGGCAGTCCGAAGCGGGCCGCCCGCGAGCTGCACAAGTTCACCGAGCGTTGTTCCGCCTGCCGCAAAATAGGGCCCGGGGTCCTTCACTTCATCATATAACCAAACCAGATTCTCCTTCAGCGTATTGACCATGACGGGGTCGGGAACCGCGAGAATGGTCGAGACCCTGTTCGTTACCAGCATCGCCGGTGCGCGGTTTGAACGGTTGATTTCGTCTTGCGCCTGAGCAATCGCGACGCTGGTCGTGGTCTGCGGATATTGGGCGTTTTGCTGTTGGCCGGGTGCAACGAACGGCCCATTTTGAAATGTCTGAGACGGCAGAACATCAGGCGGCACATTTTGGCCGTTCGCCCCATCAGGCAGGAAATCACCCTGTGCGGTAATCAGGCCGGGCTGTTGTACTGCTTGAGAGTTATATCCTGGTGTCTGCTGCAGGTCAGGTGATTGGCCCTGTGATCCGGGGATGAAACCGGGCTGTTCCGGACGAGGCGCAATCTGGCCACCCTGGTATCCGGGCCCTTCGGTTCCCTGGTAGCCGCCCGACCCAAATCGTGTATCCAGTCCATTGTTAACCTGGGGACCATTACCAGGGTTGGTTTGCGGATTGCGTTGCGCGATTTCGGTCTGAACGGTCAGCGCACTTGCCATTTGGCGAATTTCATTTCCCGTGAAGATGTAAACGACATCTTCGCTCCGCAACGCGACATCACGGTCCTGACCCGAAATGATGCGGCTGACTGAGAAACTCTGCAGTGAGCGGACATTCAGCCCCATGTCACGACGAGAGAGCAGCGCAAGCGCTGTGTAGGCGTCCTGGCTTACATCGCTTGCGGCATGGATCAGTTGCCCGAGCGTCCTTACCGATGAGAGGGGATAAGCTCCCTGCAGGGGAACTGCACCGCGAATGACAACCGTGTCGCTCTTGAACTCGCGCGCGTTTCCCACATAGAGAATCTCGCCGTTTGTCACCCCACCGCCATTCGGAAGTTCCTCCAGGCGAGTGCTGCCGTCCGGTTGCAGGCTGACCTTGGACAGTCGGTAAGCGGAAGGAATTTCATAACCGCCTGCAAGCTGGATCAGGTTGTTTGCATCGAGAACGGACTCCTCGGCCTTCAACTCGTAAATTCCCGGATGGCGTACATCGCCAGCCACCGCAACGGTGCTTTGCAGGGGTGGAACGAAAATTCGGTCGCCGTTCTGAAGGGTACCGAGCGTCAAGGCATCGCCCTGTGTGATCAGAGGATAAAGGTCGATGTTTCTGCTCTCGCCGCCGCGAATAAGCTTGATGGCCCGCAGACTGCCGGTTTTTGCCACCCCGCCGGATACCAGCAACGCATCCAACGGAGTGGCCAACGCGCTGAGGACACGTGTGCCAGGGGCGCGAACGTCGCCGGACACAAGCACGGAAATCTGCCGAACCTGTCCAAGTGAAACAAAGGCTCGCGTGGATATGAAAGTCTGTCCTACGCGCCGCTCCACATCCGAGCGGAAATCACCCAGCGTTCTGCCCGCAGCCTGGATCGGTGTCAATTTCGGAAGTATGACCTGCCCGTCACGGTTGACGCGCTCGTTGATCGTCTGGTCTTCCGGCCCCCGCAAAACCACGACGACCTCGTCTCCAACACCAAGCAGATAACCATCCTGCTCTGCACCGAGCTGGGCGCTGGAAAATGGCGCCGGCACGCCAAAGACGTCATAGCCGAACTGGCTCAGGGGATTGGCCCGAGGCGCATTCTGCGTCTGAAGGCGGCCGGTATAGAGAACCTCGAGGCGTGAGCGCGGTGCAATGGCCCGCTGCTCCGGCTGTACCGGTTGATAAAGTTCGATATTGGGCGAAAGCGTCGGAAACTGTCCGGCCCTGAGTTGCTGTGTCTGGTAATTCTGCTGCTGATAATTCTGCTGCAGTTGACTGGAAACTGCGCCGGGGAGGTTGGGGATCTGGGCAAAGACCGGTTGTGACAAAGGCAGGCACAATAGTGCGGAGAGCGTAACGCGAAGCCATGACCATCTAAGGAGCGTTATCAGCATCGAGACGATCTGGCTTTGTTCACGGCAACACGAGCTCCGGGGAACTATACACGCATTTTGCCGCGGTCGTGCAAGAGGGAGTTCTTCAAAAAATCCGCGCCAATCCAGCATTTTAATGGAACCTTTCCTGCGTCCCATCGTTGCGGGGTTCCATGCAGGTCACAAGACACGTATTCGATGGTTGTGCGATTGTTCCGCCGCAATGGTGAGCATAGTGCCTCCAGCGCCTGGCTGAGATTTAATGGACTGATATTCGCTTAGGATGTTCGGGGGGGGGCGAAATGCGGCTGGCGAATGGATAAGTCAACCAGCACGCAAGCATTTGGGCATGAATTTTAAACCAGGCCGCGGGTCTCGCCGAAGTATTGCGCTACTTGCGGCCATATCGGCCTTTTTCATTCCCAACGCGGCAGACGCGGTTGACGTCCCCTCCCCTTCGAATTACGGCGGCGCAGGACTCCTGGACACCCGGACAGCCAGGTTCTTTCCCGATGGCTACCTGAATGTAACAACCTCGTTCACAGCTCCGGATGATCGCTACTCACTGACTTTTCAGGCGTTGCCATGGGCCGAACTGACGTTCCGCTACACGATTACTCATGGACTGTTTGATTCCGGTATTCCACTGCACGATCGAAGTTTCGATCTGAAATTTCGACTGTCGCGGGAAACGGAAGACCTGCCGCAACTGGCCCTCGGTTTGCAGGATTTTATCGGCACCGGGGTCTATTCCGGCGAATATCTCGTTGCCTCGAAGCGCTTGGGAGCGTTCGACTTTTCGTTCGGAATGGGCTGGGGGCGTCTCGGCTCGCGTGGCACGTTCAAGAATCCATTCGGCCTGGCGTTCAGAAGTTTTCTCGACCGTGGAAACTCCGTTGGCAGCGGTGGAGCTCTATCCTTCTCCTCCTATTTTCACGGGCCAGAGGTGGGGCTTTTCGGCGGCATCGAATACGACACTCCGATCGACAATGTTAAGTTGAAAGTTGAGTACAGCAGTGACGCATACACAGAAGAGAAAATCGAGAGAGGGAAAGACTACGGTTTTCCGGCGAACGCCGGGATCAGCTACCGCCCCTTTGATTGGCTGGATTTCGGATTGTCCGTTATGCATGGCCGGTTTCTCGGATTGCGTATCAGTGCGCTGATGGATCCGACCTCGAATACCTGGCTCGCGCGGATCGATCCTGCCCCCAGATTTCGCGCGCGTCCTGCGCAGGCTGCCGCCACAATCCTGCAGCCGGATCCACCGGCAGGAGACAAGGCGCCCGCGGATGTCACCCGCTACGTCGATCTGACGCGGGCAACGCCAACGCCGAACAACAACGCACAGGATCTTGGTTTCCCGGCCATTGCGCCCTCATTGCCACCGATCGCGGCACCGGCCCTGCCGGCGCCCGCGGCAGAACCGGCGCACCCCGGCGAATTTGCCCCGGAGGTGCAGCAACGGATCATTAGCGGTCTCGAAAATCAAAAACTGAAGGTGATGGGACTGAATGTCCAAAAGGACAGGCTCATCGTGCTGATCGAGAACCCGCGTTATCGCCGCGATACGGAAGCCGTCGCACGGACGGCGCGCGTACTTTCGGCGACCGCGCCAGCCGAGATCAACTATTTTGAAATTACCTTCCTGATTGCCGGACAGCCGACCGCAACGGTTACTCTTCCCAGAGCGCAGATCGATGCGCTTGCGCGTCGCGAAGGTTCACCTGCCGAATTGTTTCAGGCAACCGACATCGGACCAGGGCAATTCGCGCCCCTGGATCACCTCAGTCCCGATCTGTTTCCGCAATTGAACACATTCCTGTTCCCGGTTCTGCAGGAAAGCCTCTTCGATCCCAACAATCCGATTTACGTTCGGCTGGGCGTCGGCGCCGGGGGAGAGGTGCGGCTGACGCGCGGCTGGTCACTGGACGCGTCGCTTGTCGCAACGATCTGGGACAACTTCAATCAAATCAACCGCCCCAGCAACAGCGTCTTGCCGCATGTGCGGTCGGATATCGCGGAGTACCTCAAACAGGGACGCTACGGGATAGCGAATCTGAGCACGTCCTATTTCTTCAAACTGGCGCCTGAACTGTATGGAAGGGTGACCGGCGGCATTCTGGAACAGATGTTCGATGGCGTCGGCGGGGAATTGCTTTATCGGCCCTTCGATGCGCGCTGGGCCGTTGCGGTCGATGCGTGGGAGGTGCGCCAGCGCGGGTTCAACGATCTCCTCGATATTCGAAAATACCAGGTCTTCACCGGCCATGTCACAGCATATTACCAGCTCCCCTGGCATGATGTGGGCGTGTCGGTCAGTCTGGGACAGTACCTTGCAGGCGACAGGGGAGCGACATTCCAGTTCTGGCGGACCTTCTCAACCGGGGTGCAGATCGGAGCGTGGTTCACGCTGACAAACGTCTCTGCCGCTCGATTTGGCGAAGGCAGCTTCGATAAGGGTATCTATATCGTCATTCCACTGGAATGGGCGGCGCCGTTCGCATCGCGGTCCAGCTATGATCTTTCGCTCAGGCCCATCCAGCGCGACGGCGGGCAACGTCTGCTGGGCGATACGGTTCTTTACGATATGACCACCGGCTCAAACTATGGCGCATTTGCCGGCGAGTGGAACAGACTGATTTGTTGAAACCACAAGGCAAGCAGCGGACAAGCCCCATGAAAGCATTCATCCGTATACTGCCGTTGTTGCTTTTGGGCGGCTGCGAAGATTCCGATGCCTTCAGGGTCGGAACGGTTCTCGTGAACTCCATAACCCAGACGCCAGAAAAAATTTCCCGCGAACGCGCCGCACAGATTCCCTATGCCAGCATGGGTCTTGAGATCGGAGCGACGCCACAACTCCTGTTGGTCCTTGGGACATCGGTTGGAAATGAGCTGGACTGGTTTGCCGGCGAGGATGTTTTCGTGAGAACCCGTCAGGGCAGGATCGTGAGAACCGTAGGGTTGCCCTATGATCTCGGAGGCATTCGCGCAGTGACGACGACAGCCGATTCTGCAGCTGCTGGCCGGATTTCGGCTACAGAACATTATTCGTTCGATTTTCCCGATTTGGGTGTGTACGGCGCGGATGCGCAATGCACGCGCAAAGATTCGGGCGATACGTCAGTGAAAATCCTCGGTGCTGCGATTGCCTCGCGCCACATCGTCGAGCACTGCACCGTTCCATCCATGCGATGGAGTTTTGATAACGAGTATTGGAGCGACAAAACGGGATATGTGTGGCGCAGCAGCCAGCACATTCATCCCGATTCGCCACCCGTCATTCTGGAGGTGTTCAGACCTGAGCAGAATCCAGCTTAGCGACCGCCGGGATCGATACTTCGCCATCGCGAAAAACCCTGCCGCGATAGCAGAAAACAGAACCGGCCGTGAACAGCACGAGTGTGAAAAATGCGGAGAGGCTCGTCAGGAAAACGAACTCGGCGAGGCGATGATCGAGGGCGCGCGCATAAAAAATGATTGGAAGGGTGATCTCGACACGGGTTGGCCCAGAGCCCATTCGAAAAAGATATTCCCCGGCAATTTCAATCACGAATCCGGGCGCCGAGAGCAGAAGAACGAGACCGAGATTCCGTCCCAGGTCCCGCGAACCTTCATAAAAGGTCTTGCGCAGCACACTTCCCGAACTCTGGGCTACGATCGGCGCAATCAAAAATCCCACCCGCGCAAAAAGCCAATAGCAGCCGGCGATCATCAAAAACGCGGAAACGGCACCGATCACGCCCGGCGAAGCCAACACCAGCGGCAATATGAAAGCGGAGATCAGGTACATCGCCGCCAGAAATCCGGAAGCGAGCAGGAGAAAACGAAGATACGCGGCATAGAGCCGCCACTCCTGCCGGCCCGCCCTGAAATGGAACCAGCGCTTGTCGCGGCTGTGGAACAGAGCCAGATCCACCACGGAGGCAATTGCCACCGCTGCCAGAAAAATCGACAGGAATACGCCTGCTGCAAGCGCACCAAGGGCCAGACTCGCGGCGCGGGGATCACCGGACGAAATATAGGCAATCAACTGCGCCAGGTATGACTTCAGCGAAAAATAGAGCACCAGAGCCGTAGCGATTCCGGGCACGATCAGCAGACGGACGAGCTGGGTGAATTCACAAAACAAAAAACGATAGGACAGAGCTGCTGCCGTGACTGCCGTCAAGCGGGGAGGAAATTCATTCGGCATTGCTCGACCCGTGTCAGTGATGAGCCGGTATGCAAGACGAGATCAGGAGTGGTCTAGCCACTTTGTCTCTCTCTTGAACCCAGGGTAACGACGTTCGGGAATGGGTGTGACTGCAAGCCTTCCGGAACGGCGCCCTCTCTTTGAGCGCCCGTCTGAGCGTCGGTAAGAAATGCAAAGCTGAAATAGATCGCCGTCAGGACGATCAGACAAACCAGCGAAAAACGCGGCGCAAGTACCGCGGCAAAAGAAGTTGCCGCCACACAGGCGAGATATGCCACGAGGCCGTATCTCACCCCCAATTTGACCTGAAGCCGATGGTGGAAGTGGTCGGTATCCGGTGCAAAAGGCGAACGACCCTGAAGACGCCGCACAATCAGGAGACGCAGACAGTCCGCAACCGGAATATAGAACCACACGGTAACGGTTTCGATGCTGATATGCCCTTTCGCATAGGCGGAGAGGGCCAACAAACCGAGGACGAAAGTCACGCCGTAACTTCCGCAGTCGCCCAAAAACAGCTTTCCCCTGAGGTTGAAATACAGAACGACGCTCGCCGCGGCTGCTATCAGTTCCGCGACCGGCGTGACCAGAGGATCGCCGGCCAGCGCAAGACAGAAGGACCAGATCACGAACATGCTTGGCACAAGCCCGTTCTGGCCATCAGCCATGTTTACCGCATTCACGATACCCGCCGCCGTGATCGCAATCAGAACGGCATACATCGCGGCCGGCAGCGGCGTCGGTTGGAAACTGCCCCAGTTCAATGATTGGGCAATCAATCCGGGCGTCACAGTCATCGCGACCCCGAGAAATACCAATAGCGCGAGGATGCGGCTTAACGGGCTGGTGCTGGTCTGATCATCCGCAAAACCAGCCAGCCCCACTCCCGCTGCGCACAAAATGAGCATCGACGCGAACTGCCGATCCGGCAGGATTCCGGCGCCCAGCACTCCAGCCAGCCAGACGAGCAGGGGAACCAGTATTCCTATTCCGCCGACCAAAGGCGTGGGTTGCGCGTGATTTTTACGTTCCCGGTCGGGATTGTCCATTACGTGAAGTCGTCGGCCAATCGCCTCGGCATTTACACAAATCAGCCAGGAGGCGGCAATGGCAACGACATCGAGAAAGACGATCAGCATTGCCGACCCTTCCCGCGCCCAATCGAAAAACCGGCTGACGAAAATTACCAACCGGCGGGACCGCGACGCACACGCAGAAAGCGCAGCAAAACAGCAAGTCTCGATTCAAGTTTGGAAACGGACTCCGGCTGCGCTTACCGAGACAAAACGGCTACGCAAACACCGCAGGTAACTTTAATGCTGCGGCGGAACTGGCGAGGTGGTGGTGGTCGGTGCCTGAGTGAGGCTCGTTCCATGATTATTCTGGGTGAGAATCAGGATTCCGAGTCCTACGACAACACCAAATCCGATGATCCACAGCACCGGCGGATTGTCATCATCCCGGCCCTGGGCCTGTTGCACCCCGGCCGCGGAACCGGGAGACAGCGGGCCGGTATCAGCCGCCATAACAGGCAGCGGCCCGATCAGCATCGCGGCGCTAACCAATATTGAAATAAGCGCTTTTTTCACCCTCAACTCCCCTTTTTGGGTTCTTTTGTTACCGAGTTTCACCATCGCGATTTGGGATGGCCAAATAAACCTACCCCCCCAGCCTAAGGAGGGTGACCGACACAAAACGGGCAAATTGGAAATTCGATCCATGGGTCCGACAGAAAATTTCGTCGACTCATATTCAGACACTGCCACGCTGAAGCCTCACTGTCCAGCTTGGCACCGGATCGCCTTCGCGTCTAGAAAGCTGATCGAGGGTCTGATTGCAGGGTGAAAAATTGGTTGCGAATACCGGTTCAACAAGCACACCGTCGCGAAGATCCGCTTTGATCACCGGCATCACCGGCCAGGACGGCAGCTATCTGGCGGAACTGCTTCTGGAACGCAATTACATCGTGCATGGCGTGAAGCGCCGCGCATCCTCATTTAACACCGAACGAATTGATCATCTCTACGTCGATCCGCACGAAGCTTCGCCATCCTTCTTCCTGCACTACGGGGACATGACGGATGCAACCAATATCATCCGGATTGTTCAGGAAACCCAACCGGATGAGATTTACAACCTTGCGGCGCAGAGTCATGTGCAGGTGAGCTTCGAAACGCCTGAATACACGGCCAATGCGGACGCACTGGGAACTTTGCGTCTGCTCGAAGCCATTCGGATCCTTGGAATGGCGCAGCGGACCCGGTTTTATCAGGCATCAACCTCGGAACTGTATGGACTGACCCAGGAAACGCCCCAGCGCGAAACCACGCCCTTCAGGCCGCGCAGCCCCTATGCCGCCGCCAAACTTTACGCGTTCTGGATAACCGTCAATTATCGCGAAGCATACAATTTCCATGCGTCGAACGGGATTCTGTTCAATCACGAGGGTCCGCGTCGCGGTGAAACTTTCGTAACGCGAAAAATTACGCGCGCTGTCGCGGCCATTGCACGTGGATTGCAGTCCCGTCTCTATCTCGGGAACCTCGATGCCACGCGCGACTGGGGACATGCGCGCGACTATGCTTTGGGCATGTGGTTGATCCTCCAGCAGGAGGAACCGGATGATTACGTCCTTGCAACCGGAGAATCCCATTCGGTGCGAGAATTCGTCGAGCGGGCATTCGCGCATATCGGCCGAACGATTGTGTGGAAGGGAACCGGCGTGGATGAGGTGGGGATCGATCGCCGCAGCGGAGACATCCTTGTCCGGGTCGATCCGAGATATTTCCGCCCAACCGAGGTCGAAAGGCTCCAGGGCGATTCCGGCAAGGCCCGTCAGCGGCTCGGATGGCGCCCGGAAACAGGCTTCGACGCTCTGGTCCGCGAAATGGTCGAAGAAGACCTGAAAAGGGTCGAAACCGCCAGGGGCTCGGGCTATGACTGACCCAACCCGCCCCTACACGCTTTCCGGAAAGCGTGTTTGGGTTGCCGGTCATGGGGGTATGGTTGGATCGGCGTTGGTGCGCCGGCTGTCGAGCGAAGATGTCACGCTTATCACCGCGGCGCGCGAACAGGTCGATCTTCGTCGCCAAAGCGCGGTCGAGGATTTCGTTTTGGCGACGAAGCCGCAGGCCATCTTTCTGGCGGCAGCCCGCGTTGGCGGAATTCTCGCGAATGACAGTTATCCCGCGACGTTTCTCTACGAAAATCTGGTCATTGCATCCAATGTCATCGAGGCCTCGCGGCAGGCAGGCGTCGAAAAGCTGCTCAATCTCGGGTCAACCTGCGTCTATCCGAAATTCGCGCCCCAGCCCACTGCAGAGACAGCCCTTTTATCCGGGCCGCTGGAACCGACAAATCAGTGGTATGCGATCGCGAAAATCGCCGCCATAAAACTATGCGACGCATACCGGAAGCAGCATGGCTGCGATTTCATTTCAGCGATGCCGACAAATCTCTACGGTCCAAACGATAACTTCGACCTGCAGTCATCACACGTCATACCGGCATTGATCGCGAAATTTGCGCAGGCAAAGGCGGAAAGCCGGCCTGAGGTCGTCATCTGGGGCACCGGAACACCGCGGCGCGAATTCCTGCATGTGGACGATTGCGCCGATGCCCTGGTTTTCATGATGAAGCATTTCTCGGGCAATGGACCTGTGAATGTCGGCACCGGAATTGACGTGACCATTCGTGAACTCGCGGAACGGATCGCGGAAATTTCGCGGTACACCGGCAGACTGGTTTTCGATCCGTCTCAGCCCGATGGCACGCCGCGCAAACTGTCGGACACATCGCGCCTCACCGCCCTCGGCTGGGCGGCGACAATTTCACTCGAACGCGGCTTGGCGGAAACATATGAATGGTTTCAATCCGGGCGGAAGGATGCCCGAAAAATGAGACGCAGTGGGTTCGCCGCCGCAGAGGGAAAGACAACATGAAACCGATTACGCCTGTATTGTTGAGCGGTGGCGCAGGAACCAGACTCTGGCCGGTATCCCGGTCGCTCTACCCGAAACAGCTGCTTCCGATAGCCGCTGACGCCAGCATGTTGCAGGAGACGGTGCGGCGTTTTGCCGGATCACCAGATTTTCACCCTCCACTCGTGGTCTGCAATGAGGAACATCGTTTCATTATTGCTTCGCAGCTGCAGGCACTGGGGCTGACTCCGGCCGGAATGATCCTTGAACCATTCGGCAGAAATACTGCGGCTGCTGCAACCGTCGCGGCCCTGATCTTGTCGGAGCGGGTACCCGATTCGCTGATGCTGGTCGCGCCTTCCGATCACGTCATAGATGATCCGTCGGCGTTTCACACGGCAATCCGGATCGCCGCCGCCGCCGCCGAACAGGGGCGGCTGGTAACATTCGGGATTACGCCCGGCCACGCGGAGACCGGCTACGGATACATCCAGCGTTCAGCGCCACTTGAGGGGATTCCGGGCGCATTCGCTGTCACCAGGTTCATCGAAAAACCGGCACGGGAAAGAGCGGTGGAGCTTCTCGCCGACGGCGGATATTTCTGGAACTCGGGGATGTTTCTGTTCTCCACCGATGCATGGCTGGAAGAGCTGTCCAAACATGCACCTGACATTCTTGCCAGCGCATCCCGTGCACTTCTCGAAGGTTCGCATGATGCGGATTTCATTCGCCTGAACAGCGAAAACTTCGCGGCGGTTCGAAGCCTCTCAATCGATTATGCCGTCATGGAGCATACTTCCAACGCAGCCGTCGTACCCGCCTCGATCGGCTGGAGCGATATTGGCTCATGGTCGTCCATCTGGGCGCGCGGAAAAAAAGACGAGGCGGGAAATGTCCTGGCCGGCGATGTCATCGTCGAGGACTCGCGCGGAAATTACATTCGCAGCGACGGCCGGCTTGTCGCTGCGCTGGGCGTTCAGGACCTTGTGGTTATCGAAACCAGTGACGCGATTCTGGTCTCCAGCCGCGACCGGGATCAGGATGTCAAACTGCTGGTCGAGCGGCTCGCCAAAGACAAACGGCGCGAAATTTCTCAGCACAACAGAGTTCATCGTCCCTGGGGATTTTTCGAAACGCTCCACATTGCGCCCGGTACCCAGGTAAAACTGATCGAAGTATCCCCCGGCGCGGCGCTTTCGCTCCAATATCATCACCGCAGAGCCGAGCATTGGGTCGTCGTTTCCGGTGAAGCAGCGATTGTACGCGGCGAAGAAGACCTGATCCTGAAAGAGAACGAATCCACTTTCATCCCGATCGGGATGAAACACCGGCTGGAAAATCGCCATGAGCAGCCGTTGCGAATAATCGAAGTGCAAGTCGGCGATTATCTCGGTGAAGACGATATTGTCCGGCTGGAAGATCGCTACAAAAGATCCGGAACAGCGTAAGCAGAAGCTGCGATACCGCGGGGGTAAAAAAAGGGGCGGGCGTGAGCCCGCCCCTTCGATTTACCTGCAACCGGTTCAGCGACCCAGGTCTATGACCGCGCGACGGTTCTGCGGTTCACGCACGCCCGGTCCCGTCGGGACAAGTGGTTCCGCGAAATTGCGTCCGACGGTCGTAACGTCGTTCGCATTCAGACCTTCGCGAACCATTTCGGTCTTTACCGCATCTGCGCGGCGTTCCGACAAGCGCTGGTTGTAAGCAAGCGAACCCACCGTATCGGTGTGGCCGGTTACCACAACCCGTACCATGCCCGAGGTCCGGGCCGTTTGTACCGCCTGCTGTACGACCTGCAGCGCTTCAGCCGTCAAATTCGATTTGTCGAAATCGAAGAAGACGATGAAGGTCCGCACCGCCGGTGGAGGTGGAGGCGGAGGCGGCGGAGGAGGTGGCGGCGGTGGCGGCGGCGGTGGAGGCGGCGGCGGTGGCGGCGGTGGCGGCGGTGGCGGTGGCGGTGGCGGTGGCGGTGGTGGCGGTGGCGCCGGCGGGGGTGGTGGCGGCTGGAAGAAGTACCTGATGCCGATCATCACCGATTTCGGAATTGAGATTGCCGAATGAAATGTTGTGAGGCTCGCCAACGAGATGGGTGGTGTTTTCGACACCGCGATAGCGAAAATCGAGCTGAAGATCCAACTGCGGTGCCACACTCCAAATGACGCCGGCGATCAACTGATAGGCAAAGGCCGTGTCGTCATGGAAAACATTGGTGCCGGTCGAAAACTCAACGATGCTCGGTGAAATTTGCGCCGCACCGATACCGCCACCAATGGTCAGGGCCCAGGCGGGGGCGATTGGAAAATCATAAGCGACATTGGCGAACAGTGCGCCTTCGGCAACATGCCCGGCTTCCGCAGTCAATGAATTATTGATGACCGCGTCCCTGACCCCATAGGCAGCACGGCTGAACTCCAGCTCTGTGCGGAAGCCCATCGGCCATTTGAAACCAACCGAGCCCGCGACCAAAGTAGCGTCGCGAAGATTAATGGTTCCGGAAGTTGAACCTGCCGGGTAATTGAATGTGGAGTTCTCGGGGTGGCTCCAACCGGCTGCCAGACCAAGATACCAACCTTCGCCGGCCAGTGCCGGAGTTGAAAAGCAAAGCAGTGATGCGCCTGTAAGAGCCAGGGTCTTCAGTTTCATTTTATTTCCCCATCAATAGCCAAAGCAAAAAAGCCAACGGCTTTCGCGACAGCACACATAGTGCCACCCCGCTGAACTCAGTTTTACGACGAAGCTTTCAGGTGCGAGCTGAATGTCCCCCCGAAAGAATGAATCCGGTTAACATCTTACGCGTGACACGAATCCAGTCAATTGAAGATTACGATGGGACGCACACGACAATCCGCGGCCATCTGAATTTGGCGCGAAGGCGCTAGTCTATGGCAAGTGCCTGATTATACTGGATAATCAGTACGAGTACTTTCTTTTGATAATATTCAGCATGATTGGTTTACCGTTTGGTGAGTGAGCCCGGTTGGGATCGAACCAACGGCCCTCTGATTAAAAGTTTGATTTTGCCCTCCAAAAAACCCTTTGAAAAACAACGGCTTCGACCGGCAAATGACATCTAACCATTTGATATATCTTTAGTTTTCATTGCGTCATGGACCCTTCACGCTATATTTGCGGCCTAGTTGCGCACTAAGCAATTTGCGCAAAAAACGCGTAAAACGTTTTTGGAGGCCCACATGGCACAGATTTTAACGGACAGTTTCATCGGAAAAATTGAGACCCCGGAAACCGGGATGGCGGTTTACCGCGATGCCAAGGTTAAAGGGCTTGGCGTGCGCGTGCTGCCCAGCGGCACCAAGTCCTACTGCTTGGATTACACGGCGCAGGGTCGCAGGCGCGTTTATACCATCGGCAAAGTTGCTGACTGGCAACTGTCCGCCGTACGCGAGCACGCCAAGGCACTCAAGCACCGCATCCGCTACGAGGGTTTTGATCCGGCAGGCGAATTGAAGGCGGATCGAGAAGCCCCAACCGTCGCCGATCTGTGCGAACGGTTCACAAAGGAACACATGCTGCGCAAGCTCCGAGCCTCAACGCGCGTTGATTACACGCGCATGATCGCGAAGGAGGTCCTCCCCGAATTTGGCAACCGAAAGGTATCGAGCATCCAATTTGAGGATATCGATAGGCTGCACCGCAAGATCACGGACCGTGGCGCACGCACTGCTGCTGACTTCTGCCGCGCGATGTGCAGCAAGCTTTTCAGTCTGGCATGTCAGTGGCGGTGGATTGACCACAATCCAGTTAAAGGCGTGCCCCGGAACGGCACCCAGCCGCGCAACCGATATTTGAAAACTGCCGAGATTGCCGCGCTCACCGACGCGCTGACAGCCTATTCGGACCAAGACATGGCCGACGTTTTCCGATTGCTGTTACTCACTGGCGCACGGCGTGGTGAAACGTCATCGGCAACATGGTCCCAATTCGATTTGGAGGCAGGGCAATGGACCAAGCCCAGCCACGCCACCAAGCAGAACCGGGAACACGTGGTGCCCCTCAGTGCTCCGGCTCAAATGCTGCTGGTAAAGCGACGGGCTGCGGCTGATGCAGAGTTGCAGGACATCAAGCGCAAAATCGCGAAAGCCGATCCATCCGAACGCCGGGCATTGGAGGAACGCAGACGCCGGGTTGAGCTTTACGTCTTTCCGGCCAAGGATGGACGGACGGGCCACCTTAGCGAATTGAAAAAAGCGTGGGTTTCGCTTTGCCGTGCTGCAGGCATCGTGGAATTTAAAGAGGTCACTGACAAAAAGACGGGCCGCACTAAAACGATTGTGCGCCACGCCGCGCGAATTCACGATTTGAGACACACCGCCGCGAGCGTACTCGCATCGAGTGGCGCTAGCCTGCCGTTAATCGGGCAGTTACTCGGCCATACACAGGCCGCGACGACCGCGAGATACGCGCACTTATTCGACGATGCGCAACGTGCAGCCGTGGAACGCTTGGGTGCGATTGTCTCGGGCGGTCCTTCCGCCCAAGTCATCGACATCAAAAAGCCGAGGGCGCGGCGGTGACCGACAGACCTGTGCCAGAGTTATCGAAGGCGGATGAACATGTCCTCGCGGTGTTGCGCGACCGATATGGTATCGAAGCGATCCAGCGGGCGTTGCCAACAGCGCACAAGAGGAAGCGCGGCGGCGACGGGCGGCCACCAAACCCATTTAACGACTTCGAGGACGCGCATTTGGCTGATTGGATGGATGATTACATAGCCCAAAAACGCGCGGCAGGAATTCCAGTATCAGTGAAAGAGGCGCGGATTGCCGCCTATGAAATGCAATATGGTGACCCCCGCGAGGCGAATGATGAGGCCGAGGAGGCCGGAGAAAAAAAGCGTAGAAAGACACCGAAGGTGAACAGCTTTTTGGATCGAGTGAAGAAGAAACACTCGCGGGGGCGCGAACTTCTTCGCAAATGGCGGGGACAATAACCTCCGCTGCACTTTTGGTCCCCTACATGCTGGCATTAAACGCCAACTGAACCGCGCTAATTGTTCCTGACACACTTCTAGTCAGGAGCCCCTCCAATGCCGTTATCAACACCTCCCACCGATGCGCCGAAACCGCCACGCACTTATAAGACGCGGCGCACCGAAGGCGAAGTTGCCCTGTTCGGGGGCCAACTGGTCAATGCAAAGAAACTGGCCCGCGACTGTTTGAACAATGCGCCACTCAACGCGGTACGGCGATTGGTCCAAGCAGGAATGCCTGTTGTGCGGCTGCCCGGAAGCCAGCGCCGTTGGTTCGATCCTGTTCGCTGTTTGGAGTGGTTTCGCGCGCACCAACTTGAGCTTAACCAACCGCGCCCGACCAAAGACGCCACTCAACAAACGCGTCCGCAGCGGATTAAGGCGCGGTGATATTTTCAGTCAAACCCAAGGACTTTACGACCATGCCAAACCCGATCCTGAAAACCGATCTACCGACAATCCAACCGATCCAAAACATCAATGATGATGTCGCGAAGATTTTTGTTGAACTTTGGCAAGATGAGAAGTTCCGCAGGCTCTTCGAGGCTACTCAAGACGCGGATTGTGTTGGTGGCTCGCGTTCAACAGACAACCTCCTCGCCGCCCAGATGATCGCGGCATATGCGAAGGAACGCACATACAGTTTTGTTCTGAAGCACAAACTCAGCACCATCCGCGCGGCGACGATGGTCGTCGCCCGATGTTTCGGCGTCCACCCCGATCAACGCAAAAATGTCGTGCGCGGGAAACCCTACCCAAGAGTGGCAGAAGGCGGAGGAAACCGCGATGAATAGGCGCGACGATGATCACGACGCCAGCGAACTGGCGCACCGCGTTCGCCTGACTGGACAGATGGTTGACCCCGCGCTGGTCGCTCACGTGACCCGGATACACCGAATACTGTTCGAGAACCCCGAATACCGGAAGTTCGTCGAAGCGGACCGCGACGACGCCGCAGTCGAAGGAACGCTGTTTTACGATACGGCTCAGGCCGCGCATATGATCCGCGACCATGCGCGGAAGACGAACGATGCCGAGGTGAGCGGCCTGAAGCTGGCGGTGGTAATCGGAATTTTAGGTCGCCTGCTGGAGCGCCACAATCTTCCCATCTTCTCCACCGGAGACCGTTGGGCCGATCCTGTGGGAGCGCACTAACGATGGCCCCCACTAACCACACGCCCGAAGAAATGACCGCCCGACTTGGCGGTCAGTGGAAGGGGAGCCATGGGCGGGCGCGCTGTCCGGCGCACGATGATCGAAAGCCAAGCCTGCACATATCCCAGCAGGGGAAAAAAATCCTTGTGCACTGTTTCGCGGGGTGCACGCAGGAGCAAGTGCTCGGCGCGCTAAAGCGGATGGGGTTGTGGAACTCAGTCAAATCTACACGAGCCCGTACTCCCAACGAACAGTGGAACCCCAGACTGTGCCGGTGCGGTGGTCAGCCGATGACGAAGCCGCTGTAGAGGAAGCAAACAAGCTGTGGGAGCGAGCAAAGGATATCGAAGGCACGCTGGCAGAACGTTATCTGCGAGAGCATCGCGGGATCACCATTCCACTGCCACGCAGCATTCAATTCCTGCGCTACGCAGGCGACGGGCTGTTGTGTCCGGCGATGATCGTTGCCATGCGCGATGATGCAGAGCAGCTTTGCGCGGTACAGCTCACATACCTTGATGACACCGGAACAAAGTTGCCGCTTGGCCGCCGCACCTTTGGACGGATGCAATCAGGCGCTGTTAAACTTCTCCCACCACGCGACGGCATAGTGGGACTGGCAGAAGGTACTGAGACCGCTTTGAGCGTAATCCAACTATTCGACATTCCATGTTGGGCCGTATTGGGTGCAGGGCGGTTCCGGCAGGTGCAAATGCCCAAGGGTGTCGAGCACGTACGCATCTTCGCCGATAACGACGAACGCGGGCTCCAGGCCGCAAGGCTGGCCGCCTTAACGTACCAACTCAACGGGCTCAAGGCCGACATTCGCTATCCAAAACAGCCCGGTTTGGATTTCAACGATTATTGTCACGGGGGTGCTCATGAAAAGGCCGGTTCGACATTATGAAATCGAAACAGTGGACCTGCATTTGGTTGAAGCGCCTGCGTGGACCGAAGAATTCCTCGCGCAGAAATTTGCCGAACGGCACATATGTGATTTGCGCTTTGTCCACGCGTGGCGACGTTGGCTCTGTTGGAACGGCAAGCGCTGGGGCATTGACGAAACGCTGAAGGGTTCCGGGCTTGTCCGAAAACTGGTGCGCGAAGTTGCCGCGACCGCCAATGATATCCAGCAGCAAAAGAAACTTAGCGTATGGCGTGTCATTGACGCGGTGGAAAAACTGGCCCAGCGGGATGACCGCCTCGCAACAACGACAGATATTTGGGATCGCAATCCCTGGCATCTGAACACGCCGGATGGAGTGGTCAATCTAAAAACCGGGGAACTTCTGGACCACGATCCGGATACTTATTGCACAAAGATTACCGCTGTGGGACCGGCACCAGATACCAGCAAGTGCCACCGCTGGATGCGATTTATCGATGAAGTCACCGGCGGCGATGACGAATTACAGAGATATTTGCAGCGATTGTCCGGCTACTGTCTCACCGGAGTAACGACTGAGCAAATGTTTGCGTTCCTGCACGGCACCGGCGCAAACGGGAAAACAGTGTTCCTGAATACCATCTCCGCAATCATGGGGGACTACGCAACAGTCGCCGCGCCCGAGACATTCATCGCATCGCGCAACGACAGACACCCCACCGACCTAGCGGCATTGCGTGGCGCACGGTTGGTCGTATCAAGCGAGATAGAGCAAGGCCGACAGTGGAACGAGACGCGCATCAAGAGCGTGACGGGTGGTGAACGCATTAAGGCACGGTTTATGCGGCAGGATGAGTTTGAGTTCACACCGCAGTTCAAACCGCTTTTTGCCGGCAATCACAAACCGGCACTCAGGGGTGTTGGTGAGGCCATGCGCCGGCGCACCCATCTTGTGCCGTTTACAGTGACCATCCCACCGGAGCAGCGCGAACCAAGGTTGGCTGAAAATCTCAAGAAGGAATGGCGCGGGATACTCACATGGATGATTGATGGGTGTCTGGACTGGCAAGAGAAGGAAGGACTGCATCCACCGCAGAAAGTCATCAGTGCGACCAGCGACTACTTCCATTCGGAAGATGTTGTCGGCAGGTTTATTGACGAAGAAATCATCGAGGACCCACAGGAACAGATTGCATCATCGGTCTTGTATCGGACATGGCGTGAATGGGCGGAGAAGCGCGGTGAGTATGCTGGATCGCAAAAATGGTTTTCGACCAATCTCAAGGAGCGGGGCTTTCGCACAAAAAGCACAACAACCAACAACGTTTTCTTGGGGATTACGACCAAAGGTCGATGAAAAAAATGGAGGGTCTGGAGGGTTATGACGTTTACGCCCCATGCGCGCGCGTGGCGCTTATTGTGCCAATGCTCCAGATCCTCCATTTACATTCTTTTGCGCCCACGCCCACCGTGGGAAGTCACCTCGGAATATTCCGATGTTGGCGACAATAACGTGCACACAAATTGGCCAGTCCAAAAACATTTCCCCACAGCGCGCCAGCGCTCCCGTGGCACGCTATGTGGGGTGGCGCGCTATGTGGGGAGCAAGGAACCGGGGCCAAAGTGCTGGCACCCGCTTAAAACGCGGGCTGACGCTTGCGGATAACCGTCGCTGCATGAAGGTGTGCACGCCCGCGCACCACTCCCCATCTTTTTGTTGCTGCCCTGCCCCCGCGTCCCATTCCGCACAGCAGTCAGCGCTCCTCCGAGCCTCAAAACTAATACGTTATTAGTTGCGAACTAGCATTATCATATTGAATTGCTTGCCTGATGTTGCGGCCACGCTTATGTTTTTGCGTGAAATTTACGCAAGTAAATCGCTCAGACATGTCCCAGGCACGCCCACGCCGCGCAATAGCTTCGCCGTATTCTCGCAGTAGAGTGGGCAACGGTTCCCAGCTTTTCATCGAGGACATCGACCAGCGCAGCGCCATCTATCGCCGCTTCAAGGAAGTGACTGCCCAGCTGACACAGGACATCGGTGGCGACCCGAGCGAGGCGCAATTACAAATCATTCGACGGGCGGCAAGCCTGTCTGTGTGGTGCGAAGCGCAAGAATGCGAATTGGCCAAGGGTGCACCATTTCCACTGGCCGAGTTTACGACAGCCAGTAATTCGCTTCGCCGTTTACTGGCTGATCTCGGGATTGAACGTCGGCAAAGAGATGTGACGCCGAGCTTGGAACAATACCTCGCGTCAAAGGCGCGTGCCGACCTCGATGAGGTTGTTGAGTGATCCGGCCCCGCCGACGCCAGACATTAACGCCCATCACCATTATTGACGCGATTGATGATCTGTTCGGCCCGTGGTTTCGGCACGCGGAAACATGGGAAGCGTGGTTCGCATTCCTCAAGGCGCTGTTCGCTCTGCCACTGAGCACAGCCGAGCTACAAACATTCCGCGAGTGTACCGGTCGCGAGCAGGCACCTGCACAAGTGACAGAAGGCTGGCTCGTTTGCGGACGGCGCGCGGGTAAGTCATTCGTCCTTGCACTGATCGCTGTCTATCTTGCCTGCTTCCGCGACTACGTGCGGTTCCTAGCCCCCGGCGAACGGGCAACGGTTGTCATCATCGCGGCCGACCGCAAGCAGGCGCGCATTTGCATCCGCTATATCAAAGCCTTGCTTTCTCAGGTGCCGATGCTGGCGCATCTGATCCAGCGGGAAACCCAAGAGGGACTGGACCTTAACAACCGTGTCACCATCGAAGTCCACACGGCTTCCTTCCGCAAGACACGCGGCTATGCGATTGCGGCTGCACTGCTGGATGAACTGGCGTTTTGGCCGACCGATGACGCTGCCGAACCTGATTTCGAAATCATCGCTGCATTGCGGCCCGGCATGGCGACAATCCCCGGCGCGCTGCTGCTTTGTGCAAGCTCGCCCTACGCCCGTCGTGGTGCGCTGTGGCAGGCTTACGACAAACACTTTGCCAAGGATGGGCCGGTGCTGGTTTGGCGTGCGCCGACGAGGGTGATGAACCCGACTGTTCCGCAATCCGTCATCGACGCGGCCTACGAAGCTGACCCCGCATCCGCTGCGGCTGAATATGGTGCCGAGTTCCGGTCCGATCTCGAAGCCTTTGTTTCCCGCGAAGTCATCGAAGCCTGCACAGACAAGGGCGTGCACGAACGCGCCCCAATTTCCTCCCTGAACTATGTAGCGTTTGTGGATCCGTCTGGCGGCAGCGGTGCTGATAGCTTCACGCTGGCCATTGGACACCGCGAGGGGGACATCGCGTTTGTGGACGCGATTAGGGAGACCAAACCGCCGTTC
Organism: uncultured Alphaproteobacteria bacterium; assembly: GCA_963747255.1. Classification (GTDB taxonomy): domain Bacteria; phylum Pseudomonadota; class Alphaproteobacteria; order Micropepsales; family Micropepsaceae; genus CAIYRG01. The sequence continues at coordinate 22,366 of CAVVEG010000003.1, read as the reverse complement.
TCACCATCCGTTTGTATTCGCCACTTTGCCACTCTGCTCAACAGCTACCGCGTGACGAAAGTTACGGGCGACCGGTATGCAGGGGAGTATCCACGCGAGGTATTCCGCGAACACAACATTACTTACGAATGCGCTGAAAAGTCAGCTTCCGACTTTACGTGGACGCATTGCCGCTGCTGAACTCAGGCCGCGTGCGTCTGCTCGACCATCCACGCCTTCATGCACAGCTAACCGCATTGGAACGTCGCACATCGCGCGCTGGCCGTGACAGCATTACCCACCCACCAAATGGCCATGATGATATTTCAAACGCTGTTGCCGGAATGCTGGTGCTCGCCGCGGGTAAACGCCAAATGTTCAAAATCAGCGCAACGGCCATGCAGATGGCCAACGTCCCAGCCTCCGTTCGTCCGCACACGCACTTGTTCCCATCCGGCAATCCCGCGCGTTCGTGGGCCGCCAAAATGTTTCGCTAGAAGGAGTACACATGCAATGCGCAACAAAGACCCCGGCGATCTGGTCACTGAGGCGCTCCGCCGCAAATTCGGTACGCCCGCAGCGGCCCTGCGTTTCTTAGGCTTGGACGAAAACTTACTCAAAAGGAGTCAAACCCGTGAACAACCTTGATAACGACGACGATCAGGACATGGACGAAGACGAAGTCGCCGAAGCATTGCGTGCTGCTCTGCCCCCGAACATCTTCAGTCGCGTGATGGCGATGCTGGCCAAGGCAGGCCCCGAAGAAACGGATGGCGAGACAGACGAACCGGTTGAACTGGAATACGGAGATCGCGCCCGCCGTCGCGCGAAAGACAATTTTCGTAGCGGCCTCACGCCGTCAGCACGGGCAATGGACGCTGCGTCGAGCAATCGTCATAGCGCCGGTTTCGCCGCCCGCTTTCCGGGAGCGCGCCAGCCAAAGCAAGAGGGTGGCGTCGTCTAATGTCCTTTGTAAAGCGCGTCATCGATGTGACGTTCACGCTGGGCCAAGGCCAGTTCGGCAACAGTGGTCAGAACACACTGACCCTGAGCAACCTCTTTCCAGACGAACCCGGGCCGCGTGCTGAGTTGCCACGTCACAGGTGCAGGTGGCGCGATCATGCCGAAAGCCGAATTGCGCATCTGGGGCATGTCGATGTCCGAGATGAACGAACTCTCGACGTTGGGTTTGGCTTACGGGTTCTGGCGCAGGAACTCGATCGCCATCCTCGCTGGCGATGTCGGGTCGAAGCCGAGCGTGGTTTTCTCGGGCACGATTCTCGAAGCCTTCGTGGACGCCGAAAATGCCCCCGACATCTGCCTGCACGTGACGGCTGGAACCGGATATGTCGCCGCGCTGGTACCGGTGCCTGCGATCTCGTTCGACGGCCCTGTCGAAGTGACCACGGTTCTACAACGCATCGCTGCCAACTGGCCGAAGGACGACGGTTCCGGCGCAACTGGTATCACGGACATCCAGAACAACGGCGTGTCCGCCGTGTTGTCCAATCCGTACTTCACCGGCTCTCCCCGAACGCAGGCCGTGAAGGCAGTCGGGCACGCGCGGGCGATGTGGAATGCCTGTGACGACAATACCCTCAAAATTTGGCCAGCCGGTGGCTACAGAGACAAGGCAGAAGCCATCACAATCAGCAAAGATACCGGCCTGATTTCTTACCCGAGCTTTACCGCGAACGGTCTCTTGCTCCGTACACTTTACAATAAAGATATCCGCTTCGGCAGCAGGATCAGTGTGGAAAGCATTCTGTTCGGTGCGGGGTTCGAGCAGAATTCAAACGCAGCCAATTTTCCGCGCGAGTGGGCTGTGAACAGCCTCACGCTCGATCTCGATGCCAATCTGCCCAACGGTCGCTGGCAATCCACAATTCAAGCTGTGCCACCGAATTTGGGCGTTCCGTCCCTTCCCTGAACAAACAAGGAGAAGCCACCACCATGCCACCGAAACCAGTCCGTGAACCCACACCGCAGCGTTCACCTGCACGGCAAGCGCTCGCTAATGCGATTGTCGCGCGCGATGAAGCCAAGCACCGCGTGGCAGAGGCCGAAGCCACCGTTGACCGCATTTCGGAACTTGTCTCTGCTGCCGAAGCCCGATTGACGGAAGCCAACGGCACGGCGCGAGCAGCCCGCGATCGGCATGCGGAACGGTTGGCCGAGGCAGCACGGACCAATTCGCCTTTGCCTGCACTCGGTGAAACGCGTGGTGCGATTGCCGAAGAATTGACAGCCCGGGATGGTCTCGACGCTGCGCAAAAGGCCGCGCGCATTTCGCGACAAGCTTTGGAGGCCGTGCAAGAAAGTTTGGCTTCTGCGGAAGCTCGGCTTACCGAAGCGGCCGATGATGTAATCACCGCCGCCTCACCGGCATCCCGGCTCGACTACATGGAACAGCTCCAAACCGAACTCACGGCGCTGCGCTTGGCCCATCGCTTTTACCGCGACATGAACTTGTACCCGGATGAAGCGACCAAGCAGCGCGGCGAGCGCTTATGTGGTTGGGAATTCGCCGGAAAGTTTGGCCAGCCCGAGTTTCAGGAATTTCGGCAGCATCCCCGGTTTCTCGATTGGCAAATTGCACGGGCCTCTTTGGTCAACAATCCGAACGCACCGCTGCCCGGTGAGGAAGGGCACGTTCCCCTGCCGTTGAAGGACCCTGAACGTGGGCGCGCGGAAGCCAATGCACAAGGCACGGCGTTCGCGCTGCGCATGATCCAAAGCCGTGAAGCGGCTGAATGAGTTTGTTCCTCCCAGCCTGGGCCGCTTTTCTTCTTGGGCAGACCTTGGCCAACTTGCGGGTGGCTATCGGTGGAGTTTTTCTCCTTTCGAACCGATCAGGGCTGGCTACCCGGCCCCCCGCACTTTTCTTTCATGGTCCCGTCCTGCTTCCCCCAACTTGCAGGCGAGACCCAACTTGGCGGGGCGGCTGTGACAGGCGCGATGTTCTCCCGTGCGGCCGACGCAGGCGGTTCGTCCTATCGTCCTGTGGCTGTCTGCCGCCCCGCCTCTTTTTTCATTCCGACTGTCCCGGCTTTTGACTGCTGGAGGCCGGGGCTTCCGTGGACGGGAACTGCGCGGTTCGGCATGGTCGTGCGGTTCCCGTTCACTGCACGAAAGCAGTTTGCGTTTGATGCTGCCACAGCAGCACCTTGCCAAATTAGCGTGCTGACCCCGCTTCAAACCCTTCCCCAGCGCGTGCGCCAAGCTCTGCCAGCGCGATTTCAGGGTGGGCCGCTGGTGTTATCGCGGGTCATACTCCCAAAAACGTGCTGGGGAGCGCCAAGGAGGGGGGGGTTCTGGACGGTCAGTTCCCATATTGCTCCCGCGATATTCGCGCACTTTGGACGTTAGTGCTATGACGACGGCATGCCGTTTTCGCCCGATGATTTCCGGCGGTTTCTCATCGCCAATGACAGGAACCCTAATTGCTGTGGGGAACCGGAATATTCGGTACTGGCTTCCTCCGACCCCGCGGTCGCGGCAACCTTTAAGCTTGAGCCAACGCAAGGCACGGGCTGGTTTGAATTCGCTGCCGCGGCGTGCGCTTCGTGCGGCAACGTGCAAGTGTATTTGGCAGATATCATTGAAAGATGGGCATCTCAAAATCCGCCTTCCGGCGGGGACAAGACTTCGGAATAAGCAATGGCAGGCAACGGCAGCAACATTGTCCGCCCAACTCATGCGCGCTGGATCACTCCGCGAGGAACCGGCGATGATGGCGGGGAGCCGCCCATGATAGGCGAACGACTAGCTAAGCTTGAGGGGGCATTCGAGGGACTGAGAAATTTAATCGAGGGAGTGCGCCACAGTCAGAATATCCTTATGGGCCTAGTTGGCGTTGGCTTCGCTATTATGGTCGCAGTTCTGGTTTACGCGATTACTAGAATTGACAATCTTCCAGTTGACTTTGAACGCATGAACCAAACGCTGTCGCAAGCGATTATCGCCGCCAAGCAGCAGCCACAGCAGATTATTGTTGTTCCATCGGTTCCGCCGCAGCAATCGCCAGCGCCACTACCGCAGCTGCCGCGCAAGCGTTAAATATATTTCCAGCCGCACGTCTGACAGCACCGCGCCATAGGTACACCCGGTGGGGGCGAAGCCTACCAAGAATGAAGCGAGTCCCTCCAATCCCAACCCTCGCGCAGCTTAACCGTTATGAACCGCATTGGGTCTGGTGGAACTGCGTCAAGTGCAACCGCTACGTGGCCGTGCCGCTGGCCCCGTTCATCATCCGATGGGGACTTAATCGCTCTCAGAATTAAGATGGTTAACGGCTAGTAATCGCCTTGCTCGTGCTTTGATACCCCTGCTACTCTTGCGGGAGGGCAAGCTGGGGGCAACCATGAAAGCGCTCGCTTCAATCGGTCTGGCCGCAGGTTTGGCGCTCTCGCTGGCGGCTGCAAATGCCACGCCGACATTGGTGGGAACGACTACCGATCCGACGGGTATCAATGATCTGGTTGTCGATGGCACGACCTATGACGTGACCTTCAGCCTGACGACACTCAATTCGTTCATACAAGGGACAACCCTAAGCGTTGATGCCGAGTCAGCGCTTGTGTCCGCGCTGAATGCGCTGTCTGTCACTGGGCTTGGTAACGCCACTCCGTCGGTCGACTATTTGATTGACGTTGATAATTCTTTGGGCGCGTTTCAAGGACCATTGTGCTTGAATATTCCTTCTTGCGCCGTCGGCGATTGGGCCACTTCGCTCGATATTCTTTTTCCGGGTTTAGGTTTGATAATCAATGGGACCATCTACCTTGAGGCTGCTGATTTTTCAGAAGTGCCCACCACTGGCGTCCCAGAACCTTTTACGCTTTCCCTTTTCGGCGCGGGACTTCTCGGTATGGCCGCAATGCGCCGCCGCAAGAAGAGCACGGCTTAGCGATCCCGGCAGCCCATAGCTATCCGGTGGGGTGCCGATGCGTCGAGCGATCTGCTCCGAAAGAATCCACGCTGCACGCGGTGCGGCACGCGCGGTGGGCTGATCCAGATGCCGTCATATTCCAGCCTCGAAACGCCGTACCAGCCGTTTCCGGCGGAGCATGGCGTCGGCGTGGTTGCTTGAAGCAAAAAGTTCCCAAAACGTCGTTTCGATGCCAGCCGCCTCGGCGTGTCTTTTCTGCCTTTAATACCTTTTGGCGCTGGACTAATAAGGCGTGGGGGACGCTAGGACGCGAGATGAATGACCACGAGGGACGAGTGCTCCTATACCGGCAACGCGCTGATGAATTGAGGATGAACGCAACGGCGATGATTGATCCATATGCCAGTGAATCGCTACGGAAGGTTGCAGCGGCATATGACCATCTCGCTGGCATTCAGGAGCGACTGGCAAAGCAAACCCTGCGCATCGGCTAACCCTGTGACCGGCGTGTGACAAACGCTGGGTCCCCCCAACCAAAACTGCCCGCGCGCATTGTGTAGTCAACTGGAGCGACACTTCAGTTGCACCGAAGGCCGCGGACAGTTTCCTGGCGGGTTGTCCCCCTGACAGGTTGTCTGCGGCCTTTGTCGTTTTAGACGGTTTTCCGCGTCCGCCGCCGTATTGCGCCAAGGCCAAACAGGCCGAAGCCGAATAGGGCCAGCGTGGACGGTTCAGGGACCGCGTAATCGACAGTCATGTTGATGTCGATGAAGGTGCCCAGGCCCTCAGCGATCATCTCCAGTTCCACCGGCTCGCCCGCATAGAGGGACACATTCGAGAAATCGAATGTCTCGATCTGGCTCAGAACTTGAGATGCGTTCGCGTCGCCAAGGATACCGGAGCTCATCGACACGCCATTGATGAGCAAGTACCAGTCCTGCGGGCGGCCAAAGATAGGGTTTGGACCGGCGTCACCCGGATCGATTTGCAGGCTGCCGCTGATGTTTGCGGTACCGGCGAAGGGCGCGGTGAACACCACGTTATCGGGATAGTAGCCCGAGGCTCCGTTAGCATAGTCCCAAGTGTGGGTCACGATCCCCTCACTGGTACAGCCGTCCTGAAAGATGACGGGCAGATAGGAACCGCTCGCGTTGCCTGGTGCAAATGCCGGTAAAACGCAGCCGCTAGGGTTCCAGTTCGGATCGTAGGGCAGCAGGGTCGTGCCACCGTAATAGACCCAAGGTCCGTTCGGATTAGCAGTGTTCGACCAATCGGCGTTGAGGTCATAGACTGGCGTCGCGGTGCTAGGGGAGGGGATGGCCCCGAGGCTCAATCCAACGGCGAGCACAACGGATGGGAGGCGGTGCATCGGGGGAGCATATCACGTTACGCGCGCACGCAGAGCGCGTCAGTCAGAACCTATGGCTCTGGGACCGCGCTGATTTCTGATATGCCGGATTTCTTGAAGCTGTTGATCCGTATATTCACGGGGCAAGCGCAGAGCCTTCGCGACACGATCCCTGAAAACATCGCGCAGCCCTGTTTCATCGGACAGCGAATTGGATAGGCCAATGAGGCCAGATGCTGCGGCCGGCAATCTATAACCCTGAAATTGCCACCACGTTTGGATTGCCCGTGGTGTGGCGTTCCAAAGGGCGTCAAGTTGCGCACCGTGGCGGCGCAACTCATCCATCGCAGCCTCACGATCCTCTTTGCGAACGATGGCGTTGACGTTCGCAGTAAAAATGAGAGATGCATGTACGTCGCGGCGCAATCGCGAAAGGCGCAAAAGGGGTTCACCGAAAAAATGGGTTACAAACCAACCGACGGCCGCCACTGCGAGCGCCCCAATCGGTGCTAGAGCCGTCAACCAACTGTATTGCGCCATGCCAGTTTACAGCAGTTGTTCGACCGCTTTGCGGCCAAGGTCTGTGATTTCATATTCCACGCAATCCACGGACAATGACCTCCTGTTCATCAGCCCACTAATTACCATGCGGTCGAATGTCTTGTGGTCCTTGTTTCCACTGACCTGCGCTGTACCACGCTCATTCAGTTCCTTAAGAAGCTCGGCCTCGTGACCATCGAACTCCTGAATAACTTGCCCATTGTCGGTTAGCAGACGGTCATCGACTTCGCGGCCGGTTCCTTCAATGATTTCACCTCGCGCCATGGCGATGAATGCCACCGTGGCGTGGCGCTGCGGGATGGCGTAAGCGTCATTCATGATGTCGAAAACGCGATACCGAAATACGCTGGCCATACTGACCTCCACTGCGGTTACGTTAGGTGGATTACAGCGCCCATTCTATCCTCAACCTGCACCAGCGCCCACTGCACGCACTGCATTTCCAACGATAATGGGGCCTGTGCTGTCCTGTTGCGGGATGGTCCATTTCGGTGGGCGTAATTCAATTCTAGACCATTAGAACTGAATTCTGGGTTCCCAATTCTCGACATGCACAGCGCGTTCGGTAGCCCCGTCCACGCAGTGCGCCACCGCGTAGATCGCAACCGGGCGGTTTGTGTGAAGTGCCTTGGCAGCTTCACGTGCCGCTTGCAGCGAAGCGGCTTGGACGCGTTCGTATTGGCCGCGCCCACGGAAGGCTACCGCGGTGAAGAATGTGGCTTTGTCGATGACCAGCGCCCGGTCCTCGGTGTCACTGCGCATGTGTCCCTGTCTCCTGTTTAGCCGGTGGTCTGACAACCCACGGCAGCACAGTGAGACAATAAGTTGTCAGTATACGGATGTCGCTCGTTTGAAGGCATGGATGGGCGTGCCAATGCTGTTGGGCGCTGGGGCAAGCCTGCGCAGGGCGCAAACCCGTCCCACCAGCGCGCCACACGCTCGGCCAGCGGAGTTTTGGGGTTCCCAACGCGTGGCTAGCGGCGCAGCGCCCAAAACGCGCCAGCGAGAGCCAGGGAAGGGGCTGGCAAAACCGGGGTGTTTCGGTAGCGAAAGCGTAAATTTCGCGTAAAACGTATTTAGCCGTTGCTAGACTTGCGCAACGGCTACTTTATAAGTCTTTGTTTTTTATCGCTTATTTTAAGTGAGCCCGGTTGGGATCGAACCAACGGCCCTCTGATTAAAAGTCAGATGCTCTACCCCTGAGCTACGGGCTCCCGGGGGTCTGTGTAAGTTCTGCCTGCCAATTGGTCAACGCCGGGGCCTCTTTGGGAGACGTCCTTCACAAAACCGGTTCCGTTGGAAGTCAGTTTCCATTCTGACTACGGTAACTCCCAAGGAACTCCACGCAAAATTCGTTTGCAGCGCTGCGGGAAACTGCCGCCCGGAACCGCTGTAAAAGTTCCTGATAGAACGCCAAATTGTGCCAGGTGAGCAGCATGCTGGCGATGATCTCGCCGCTTTTGACGACATGGTGCAGATAAGCGCGCGAGTAACCGCGGCAGCATGCACACATGCACTCCGGATCCAGCGGTGCGTCATCATTTGCATGGCGCGCATTGCGCAGATTCAGTGGCCCGTGCCAGGTAAATGCCTGTCCGTTTCTCCCTGAGCGCGTTGGAAGCACACAATCGAACAGGTCGATTCCGCGCAAGGCTGCACCAACAAGATCGTCCGGTTTGCCGACGCCCATGAGATAACGGGGACGGGTTGCGGGAATATGGGGCGCCGTCGCTTCGATAACATCAAACATCATCGCTTGCCCCTCACCCACGGCGAGTCCCCCGATCGCGTAACCGTCAAAGCACAGCGCAACAAGCTCCTCGGCCGATCTCCGGCGCAAATGCGGGTACACACCACCCTGCACGATACCAAAACAGTAATGTCCGGGCCGGGCCCGGAAAGCTGCCCTGGACCGCTGCGCCCAACGCATCGAAAGGCCGAGCGAATTTTCAATCCGTCCGGCGCTGCCCGGAAATGCCGCACATTCGTCCAGAACCATCTGGATATCAGAACCGAGCAGGTCCTGGATTTCCATCGCCCGTTCCGGCGAGAGAAAGTGCTCGGATCCGTCAATATGCGACCGGAAGCGCACTCCGTCCTCGGTTATCTCGCGCAACCCCGACAATGACATCACCTGGAATCCGCCAGAGTCGGTAAGGATGCTGTGCGGCCAATTCATGAATTTGTTCAGGCCGCCAAGTTGCGAAATTCGTTCGGCCCCCGGCCGTAGCATCAGGTGATAGGTGTTGCCCAGCACGATGCGCGCGCCTGTCGCCGCGACGTTTTCCGGCAACATGGCTTTGACACTCCCTGCGGTGCCCACCGGCATGAACGCCGGCGTCGCAACGTCGCCCTTCGGAAGGCGCAATATGCCGGTGCGGGCCGCGCCATCGGTTGCGGCAATCTCGAACAATAATCCGTTCACGGACCTGATGCCCGGAAAAGCAGGCAGGCGTCCCCGTATGAATAGAAGCGGTAGCCGGAGTGAATCGCCTCGGAATAGGCTGCCTTCATCGCAGTCGCGCCGGCAAAAGCGCAGACCAGCATGAACAATGTTGAACGGGGCAGATGAAAATTGGTGAGAAGCATGTCCACCGCTTTAAACCGGTATCCGGGAGTAATGAACAGATGTGTTTCCCCCACGAAGGGTCGGGTCCGGTCATCGCTGTTCGTGGCGGTTTCCAGAATGCGAAGCGCGGTGCTCCCAACCGCAACGATCCGCCCACCCGAAAGACGGACGCAATTCAACCGTTCCGCAACGGCGTTTGGAACTTCTCCCCATTCCGCATGCATCACATGCCCGGCGGAATCATCAGCCGTAACCGGAAGGAAAGTGCCCGGACCGACATGCAGGGTCACGGTCTCGATGCCAACCCCCTGCTGCCGGATAAACCGAAGCAGTTCAGGTGTGAAGTGCAGACCCGCTGTTGGGGCTGCAACAGAACCTGAAACCCGCGCATATACCGTTTGATAGTCCGAGCTGTCCCGCGCGTCCGGCGCACGACGACTTGCGATGTAGGGGGGCAAGGGTACTTCGCCTTGTGCCATTATCGCAGAATCAAGTTCGCTGTCCCGGGAGTCGAATTTGACTTCAACTTCCGCTCCTTCGCGGCACAGCACCGTTCCCGTCATCGCTCCGAATTGCAGAACGTCGCCGGGTCTCAGTCTTTTTGCAGGCCGCGCGAATGCACGAAATGCATCGGATGCTACCCGGCGGTGCAACAGCAATTCGAATTTCGCGCCGGTCTGCCGGTCATGCTCCTGCCGGTGACGCAATCCGCGCAGGCGCGCAGGGATAACTCTGCTGTCGTTGACGACCAGCACATCGCCGGGCCGCAGCAGCTGTGGCAGTTCCCGAAAAACGCGATGTTCGCGCGTGCCATTTTCCCGAACGACGAGCAATCGCGCGCTGTCGCGGGGCGCGGCCGGGCGCAACGCGATCAATTCCTCAGGCAGGACAAAATCGAATTCGTCAACCCGCATCGGCAATGGCCATGCGCTCAAACACTGTTCTTCAGAACGGCATCCGTAATCCTGTGCTGATCCAATTCGCTTAGGTAGGGGTGCATCGGCAAACTCAGAACCTCGTTGCAGAGACGAATGGCCCCCGGTATCGCGACCGACGGAAAATCCGCATAGGCGCTCTGCTGCGGAAGAGGCGCCGGGTAATAGATGCGACTGGGGATTCCAAGATCCTTTAACCCGGCTTGCAACTTCGCGCGATCTTTAACCCGAATCGTATATTGCGCCCAAACCGGGCGGGCGCCCGCGATCAATTGGGGTGTGACCAGATTTTCGTTTTGCCCGAGGTCCCGGTTGAACCGCCGTGCTATTGCCTGCCTCGTATGGATCTCGTCATCGAATATCGCGAGTTTCTCGATCAGAATTGCAGCCTGGATCGTGTCCAACCTGGAATTCAAACCGACGCGCGAGTGCTCATAACTTTCTTTACCCTGCCCATGCATACGCAGGGACCGAAGCGCCAATGCCAGATCGTCATCATTGGTGAAACAGGCTCCCCCGTCGCCATAGCAGCCCAGCGGCTTGGCCGGGAAGAAACTCGTGGCCCCGGCGTTTCCGAATGAAACCGGGCTGCGACCATCCAGTGTCGCGCCGAAAGACTGCGCGGAATCGCACAGGAGCCTGAGGTTCTCCGCCGCGGCAATCGGCTCCAGTCTCCTGTAATCGGCGGGCTGGCCGAAGAGATCCACCGCAACGACGGCTTTCGGCTTCAGATCAGTTTGTGTACGGATGAATGCGATTGCCGCTTCCAGACTCGCCGGATCCATATTGAAGCTGTCCGGCAATACATCCACGAAAACAGGCGTCGCTCCGGCAAGCGCCACCACTTCGGCTGTAGCGGCAAAGGTAAATGCCGGTACGAACACAGCGTCCCCCCGTCCCACCTCCCACGCTTTGAGAACGAGCAGCAGCGCGTCGGTGCCGTTGGCGCATGCGATGGCGTGCTTCACACCGGCAAAGCGCGCAAGTTTTTGCTCCAGTTCCGACACCTGCGGGCCCAGAATCCAGTTTCCGCTTTCAACGGCAGCCAGAATTGCGTTTTCCAGCGATTTCCCGAGTCGCTTTCGTTGCGCTTGCAGGTCAATAAATGGAATTGGATCGTTCACGGCCTGGTTCCAAATTGCCAAATCCGCCCTACCATCGGGACAGCCGCGGCGGCAAATCACGCGATAAGACGTTCCATTTCGGAAATCAGGGCAAAGTCATTTTGATGATCTGGTCCGGGTCGGACACGGCACCGTTGTTCGCAGAACTGCCCTTTTTTATGCCATCGACGTGCTCCATGCCGCTCACAACCCGCCCCCAGACTGTGTACTGGCCATCAAGGAATGGAGCGTCCGCAAGGCAGATGAAGAATTGACTGTTTGCGGAATTTGGATCGCTGCTGCGCGCCATTGAGCAGACCCCGCGCCGATGCGGTTCCCGGCTGAACTCCGCCCGCAGATTCGGTTTTTGCGATCTTCCCGTGCCGGTCCCTGTCGGGTCACCGGTTTGCGCCATGAACCCTGCAATCACGCGGTGAAACAGAAGCCCGTCATAGAAACCTTCCTGGACCAGTTCCTTGATCCTGGTGACATGGTTCGGCGCCACATTGGGCAGCAACTCAATGCTGACGGTGCCGGATTTAAGCTCAAGTTGAACGGTTTCACTCGGACCGGTCATTCGCGCGTCTCCCTTTGGGCCTCATCCGGCCGATTTTGCAAACCGCTTTTTCAGCGCAACCGCCACCGCCGGCGTCGTGAATGCGCTCACATCTCCCCCGAACGCAGCGATTTCTTTCACCAGACGCGATGCAATCGCCTGGTGTCGCGGGTCAGCCATCAGAAAGACGGTCTCGATGTTCGGGTCCAATCGCTGATTCATCCCGACCATCTGGAATTCATATTCGAAATCCGAAACCGCGCGAAGCCCACGGATGATTACCGTTGCCCCAACCTCCCTGGCAAAATGGATCAGGAGCGAATCGAACGTCTGCACCCCGATGGTTGCGCGTTCGCCCCCGGACAGCGGCGCGCTTTCGCGCTGCATCATTTCGATGCGCTCCTGGATCGTAAACGCCTGGGTTTTGGATCGATTATTCGCAATGCCGATCACAAGGTGATCGAACAATTTGACCGCCCGCGCGATAATGTCGAGGTGACCCAGCGTCACCGGATCGAAAGTGCCGGGATACAGCGCCACTCGCCGCGGACTCATTCTTCGCTATCTCCGGAGGTTTCAGCAATTCGTTCGACGGAAACAACGCGCTCGCCCTCTTCGAGCCTGAACAATGTCACGCCTTGCGCCGTTCGTCTTTGGATGCTGATCCCCGTAACCGGCAACCGGATCGTCTGTCCCTGATTGGTGATCAGCATCAAATGGTCGGATTCTTCCACGGGAAATGCCGCCGCAAGTGCGCTGTTGCGCGCCTTGATCGACATCGCGGTAACACCCTGCGCACCGCGTCCCATCGTGCGGTACTCATAGGAACTCGTGCGCTTGCCAAACCCCTGCTCGCTGACCGCGAGAACAAACTGTTCGCGCGCTCCCAGTTCGGCGTAACGCTCCGGTGACAGCACCGCCTCTTCTGCGACTTCCTCGGGTTCTTCAACGGTTTCGTCGATATCTTCGGCGACGGCTTCGCCTTGCGCCCTTCTGGCGGCGCTGGCCTGGCGCAAATAGGAACGCGCTTCTGCAACCGACGCATCGTTGGCCACCAGCAATGCGACGCTGACAACTTCATCGCCTTCCGAAAGCCTTATGCCACGTACGCCCGTGGACTCGCGGCCCTTGAAAACACGAATGTCGGTGATCGCAAACCGGATGCATTTTGCCCGCCGGGTGGTGAGCAGAACGTCGTCCCTGGGACCGCAAAGCTGCACGCCGACAATTCCGTCCCCGGGTTCCAGCTTCATCGCGATCTTGCCGCTCTTCTGGATATTGGCGAAATCGGACAACTCGTTCCGCCTTACGTTTCCCGATCTGGTCGCGAAGAGCACCTGAAGCCGGCCCCAGGTGGATTCGTCCTCCGGCAACGGCAGGATCGTCGCGATGCGTTCGCCTTCCTGCAATGGCAGCAGATTCACCATTGCTTTTCCGCGGCCCTGGATTCGCGCTTCGGGCAGACGCCAGACCTTCAGGCGATAAACCATTCCCGTGGACGAAAAGAACAGCAGGGGCGCATGCGTATTCGCAACGAAGATATGCGTGACGAAATCCTCTTCGCGGGTTGCCATTCCGGCACGCCCTTTGCCCCCGCGCCCCTGAACCCGGTATTCGGCAAGCGGTGTCCGCTTGATGTAACCCGCGTGTGTCACCGTAACCGCGACGTCCTCCCGCTCGATGAGATCTTCGTCCTCGACCTCCACTTCCGCATCCATGATTTCCGTTCTGCGCGGGGTCGCAAAGTCCTTCCGGACCGCTGCAAGTTCATCCTTCACGATTGCAAGCACGCGCGGACGGGAGCGAAGTATGTCGAGATAATCGCTGATTGCCCTTCCGAGTTTCTCTACTTCTTCGGAGATTTCGGAGATGCCCAGGGCTGTTAACCGCTGCAGTCTGATTTCGAGAATGGCTTTCGCCTGATCTTCCGTAAGCCGTATTGTGTTTTCCGGTGTCACCTGATGTCGCGGATCGGCAATCAGCATCACCATCGGAGCAATCTCGCTGGCCGGCCAGGGACGCTCCATGAGTTGAGCTTTGGCGGTTGAGGCATCGGGCGCTGCGCGAATCAACGCGATGACCTGATCGATGTTCGCGACAGCGATTGCCAGCCCGACAAGCACATGTCCCCGGTCGCGCGCATTGGCCAGCTCGTGACGCGTGCGCCGGGTGACGACATCCTCCCGGAAAAGCACGAAAGCGGCGATCATTTCCTTCAGGTTCATCAGCTCGGGCCGGCCGCCGTTAAGCGCGAGCATGTTGACGCCAAAGCTCGTTTGCAGTTCGGAATAGCGATAGAGCTGGTTCAGAACCACCTGTGCGGAAGCATCGCGCTTCAATTCGATGACCACGCGCATTCCGTGGCGGTCACTTTCGTCGCGAAGTTCCGAAATACCCTCTATGCGCTTGTCGCGTACCTGTTCCGCGATTCGCTCAAGCATGCGCGCCTTGTTCACCTGGTAGGGAATTTCGGTGACGATGATGGCTTCCCGGTCGCGGCGCAGCTCTTCAACCTGCAGCTTTGCGCGCATGAGGATCGCGCCCCTTCCGCGAGCCAGAGCCAGGCGCGGCGCGGTACGGCCAATGATCAGACCACCGGTCGGGAAATCCGGTCCCGGTACGATTTCTGTCAGGGCTTCAATGCCGATCGAAGGGTCTTCGATATAGGCGAAACAGGCATCAATCACTTCGCCCATGTTATGGGGCGGAACATTTGTCGCCATGCCAACGGCGATTCCACCTGCCCCGTTGATCAGCAGATTGGGAAACCTGGCTGGCAGAACGATGGGCTCGTGCTCGGATGCGTCGTAATTGTCCTGAAATTCGACGGTATCCTTTTCAAGATCTTCAGTCAGCGCATGCGCGGCCCTTGCGCGGCGAACCTCCGTGTACCGCATTGCGGCAGCCGGATCGCCGTCGACGGAACCAAAATTTCCCTGACCGTCGATCAACGGCAGGCGCATGGAGAAATCCTGCGCCAACCGCACCAATGCGTCATATACCGCCTGATCGCCATGCGGGTGATATTTGCCGATGACGTCGCCGACGATGCGCGCAGATTTCCGGTAAGGCTTGTTCCAGTCGTAACCGCTCTCATGCATGGAATACAGAATGCGGCGGTGCACCGGCTTCAGCCCGTCGCGGACATCGGGAAGCGCCCGCGACACAATAACGCTCATCGCGTAATCGAGATAGGAACGCTTCAGTTCGGTTTCGATCGCGACAGGATTGATATTGCCTTCGCGCGCGCCGGAGTTCTGTTCGTTGTCGTTTTCGCTGCTCAAACCAAATCTCGATCTTCAGGACGCGTGCGAATTCTTCTCGTCGGAATCTCTTTTCGCCAGGCGTGTCGTGGCCCGATCCGGGGCAGACTGCCTGCAGGGCCTGCAAATGCGTCAAATCACCGCCGAACACCTGCGATTTCGCAGGATCGCATCATGCCCCCTGCGCGCCACGAATTACCATTTGCCAACCCGTTCGAACAGCGGTTTAGAGGCCTGAAACCAGCCTGTGCATCTCGTCAAGGACGAGGCCAATGTCGTAGGCGTACATCCTTCTTCCGCCATTCGCGTCTTTCTCATCCTTGAACCCGAACGTGATTCCGATTACCGCGCCGGTCCCGGCATCGACGACCGGCCCACCCGAGAAACCTTCACCGGCATCGGCGTCATAGGTGATTGCGCGCTGATCGCGGCAGCTATCGCAGCGAGGCGCAACGAATTCATCAAGTGCGGTCACAACACCTTTGGCTTCACGCAGATCGCGCCTGCTCCCCTGGCCATAAGCCACAATGGGTTCGCCTATCTGCGGATTGGCAAATTCCGGCGGCTCATGACTGTCGGTCCGGAAAAACAGGAGGTCATAGTCACGCGACCGGGCGACCAAACGGTCGGCAGGAATAAGGTTCAGGTTATGGTCATCCGTCACGGCTATGTTTGGGGTCAACGACACCGCAGCACCCCATTCGCCATAAATCAGCATTCGCCGCTGGAACAACGGAATATAGGCATCCATCAGCCGGGGGTTAACAAAACCCGGCGATCCGCGTCCTGCGGAACAGCCAGGGCATATGCACAGAAGCGCCAGTGCGGCAAGCCACGCGCCCGCCATGGGCGCGCCAATCCTGAACATATCCCGCCCGGGCTGTCGGACTACATCTCGGGATATCAGAACGGAATTTCGTCGTCGAGGTCGTCGCGTTGGAAATTGCGGCTTTCACCAGCCCCGGCCATAGCTGGAACTGGACGTTCAGCACGGTCGCCCTCAGCCCGATCCAACAGAACCAGTTCGCCGCGGAAGCGCGTCAGGACAACTTCAGTTGTGAATTTTTCCGCTCCGTCCTTGTCACTATATTTGCGCGTCTGCAGTTGTCCCTCGAGATACACTTTCGAGCCCTTGCGCAAATATTGCTCGGCGACCTTGGCCAGATTCTCGTTGTAGATTACGACCCGGTGCCACTCGGTGCGTTCCTTGCGCTCACCCGAGGCTTTGTCCCGCCAGGACTCCGACGTGGCCACCGACAGGTTGACTACCGGATCGCCAGAATTCAGACGCTTCACTTCCGGGTCACGCCCCAAATTCCCGATCAGAATTACCTTGTTGACGCTACCCGCCATCCCCATCTCCCTTTGTCGAACCGCAAATTAGCGCCGCATTCCGGTGTGCGCCACGCAATCCCAAACTTGTCCACCTGCTTTTGCGATAAAAGGGACCCTAGCATTTGTTCCGGTTTTGTTCCAGTGCTATTTTGGGCACTAATGCTCACCAGCAACAAGGAATGTCGGGCTCTGCAAAATCTACCGGATGATGGGTTTGTTTCGTACAAAACGGCATGGTGGTTCAGGGATGTTTAATTTGAAGCTCTGGCACAAAGTGGGGATCGTCGCAGTAGCGATATTGGCCGTCTTGTTTTTTCTCTCATTCGTCTTGCCCGCCGAATATCAGATATGCGGCCCCTCCGAGTACAATCACGCTAAAGAGTGCGCCCAACACTATCTCGGGCCGTTCGTCTTTTTCTGGATCGCAGGGCAGGCTGACGGTCATAGTGGGTTGATTACCGCTGCCGCGACCATCGCTATCGCGATCTTCACTATTGCGCTGACTCGTGTCAGCAACCGGCAAGCGCAAATAATCGAAAACACCCTGATTGTCGGCAATGGAGCTTTTGTTTTTGTTCCCGAAATTGTTTGGAATTGGGTTACTGCCCCAGATGACCTTTTGGGGGACATTGTCTCCTACAGATTTAGCCCAGTCTGGCAAAACAGCGGAAATACGCAGACGCAAAACATGCGAACGATGGTTTCGTATGAGCTTCGTGACGACCCGCTGCCCCTGAACTTCGATTTTACGGCAACGCCGACCCCGCCGCAGCCAGTATTGGTCGGCCCGAAATCGTTGATTCGTGGCGGCTATCCGCGCGACTTTACCGTCGCTGAGATGGAAGCCGTCGCGAGCCGGAAGAAATTTCTCTACCTTTGGGGCTGGATCAGATACGAAGATATTTTCCCCGGTACCGCTTCGCACGTGACTCGCTACTGCATACAAGTCGAGGCTGGTGGCGATCTGCACTCCAGGCCGGTTGCGGGCAAGCCCGGTCCATTCATCAGCTTTAAGGTCTATCCGGGCGGGAACTGCTCTGACAACGAGTGCATCATGCAGGGAATGGGCTGATGCCACCGCCCAGAGCGATAGTTCGATTCCGAACAAGAGTGCGGCTGTCGGAGCCAGCAGCAGGGTGATCTGCGTGAATAGTCAAGTTCGAAATAGTCGCCCTATTTTGGCGCCCGATTCGCTTTCAGGCTTCGCACTTGCGACGCATTGCGGTCCCCGCCATAGGTTGACCTGAAATGCAAAAAACGATTTCCGTCCGCGGCGCACGCGAGCACAACCTCAAGAATATCGACGTTGAAATACCCCGCGACCGGCTTGTCGTCATTACCGGCCTCTCCGGTTCGGGTAAGTCGTCTCTGGCCTTCGACACCATTTATGCCGAGGGTCAGCGCCGTTACGTCGAAAGCCTGTCGGCCTATGCCCGCCAATTTCTGGAGATGATGCAGAAGCCGGATGTGGATCACATCGACGGATTGTCTCCCGCCATTTCGATAGAGCAGCGCACCACATCGCGGAATCCGCGTTCCACCGTTGGGACCGTCACGGAGATCTACGATTATTTGCGCTTGCTCTATGCCCGTGCCGGAATTCCCTACTCTCCGGCGACCGGACTGCCGATCGAGAGCCAGACTGTCAGTCAGATGGCGGATCGAATTTTGGCCCTTCCCGAAGGAACAAGGCTTTATCTGCTCGCTCCGGTTGTTCGCGGGCGAAAGGGCGAGTACCGCAAGGAACTGGCGGAGCTGCAGAAGAAAGGTTTTCAGCGGATCAAAATCGACGGCCGGATGCACGAACTCGTCGATCCGCCCGCATTGGACAAGAAATTGAAGCACGATATCGAGGTGGTGGTCGATCGCCTCGCGGTGCGAAGCGATCTGGGAAACCGCCTGCCCGACTCGATTGCGACGGCTGTGCAATTGGCGGAGGGCCTGCTCGTCGTCGAGTTTGCCGATGAAAAGGAGAGCGGCGAGCCGAAACGGCTGACAATGTCCTCCAAATTCGCATGTCCGGTTTCGGGATTCACGATTCCGGAAATTGAACCGCGGCTGTTCTCTTTTAACAATCCGCATGGCGCCTGCCCTGAATGTGACGGCCTGGGATCAAAGCTCTATTTCGATCCCGAACTTGTCGTGCCGGATGGTCATCGGTCGCTGCGGGACGGCGCAATCGCCCCCTGGTCGCGCTCATCCTCGCCCTATTATCTGCAGACACTCGATGCGATAGCGCGCCATTTCAAAGTGTCGCTGAATACCGCATGGGAGGAATTGCCGGAGCGCGTCCGAAAGACGATTCTGCACGGTTCGGGAAACGACGAAATCAAATTCTCCTACGATGACGGAATGCGCCGCTATGACGTCGTAAAGCCATTTGAAGGCGTCATCCCCAATATGGAACGGCGTCACAAGGAAACGGACTCATCCTGGATTCGCGAAGATCTCGAGAGATACCAGGCCCAGAGTCCCTGCGATGTCTGCAAAGGCTACCGGCTGAAACCCGAGGCCTTGTGCGTCAGGATTGCAGGTCTGCATATTGGCGAAGTGTGCGAACTGAGCGTGCGGGCCGCGGATCGCTGGTTTGCCGGGCTCGATGCGCAGCTCAGCCAGAAACAGCGTGAAATCGCGGAACGGATTCTCAGGGAGATCCGGGCCCGTCTCCACTTTCTGAACAATGTCGGACTGGAATATCTCACCTTGTCCAGAGCATCCGGTTCCCTTTCAGGCGGTGAAAGCCAACGCATCCGCCTGGCTTCCCAGATCGGCTCCGGCCTTTCCGGCGTGCTCTACGTGCTGGATGAGCCATCGATCGGGCTGCACCAGCGCGACAATGCGCGTTTGCTCGAATCCCTCAAGAATTTGCGGGATCTCGGCAACACCGTTGTTGTCGTGGAGCATGACGAGGAAGCGATCCGGACCGCGGACCACGTCATCGACATGGGGCCCGGCGCAGGCATTCACGGCGGGCATGTGGTTGCCGAAGGAACACCGCCGGAAGTTATTTCGGATCCGGCGAGCCTGACCGGCCAATATCTTTCCGGTGCGCGGCAGATACCAATACCCGTCAAACGCCGTCGTGCCGTGCATAATCATTGGCTGGAGGTGATTGGCGCCGCCGCCAACAATCTGAAATGTGTCACGGCCCGCGTACCGCTCGGCGCCTTCACCTGCGTCACGGGCGTTTCAGGGGGAGGAAAATCGACCCTTATCATCGAGACCTTGTACAAGGCCGTGGCGCGCCGCCTCCTCGGGACGCGCGAGCCTCCGGCGAAACACGAGAAAGTCCTTGGGCTTGAATTTCTCGACAAGGTCATCGACATCGATCAATCGCCAATCGGACGTACGCCGCGCTCCAATCCTGCGACCTATACGGGAGCTTTTACCCCCATCCGCGAATGGTATGCGGGCCTGCCGGAAGCGAAAGCGCGCGGCTATGGTCCCGGGCGATTTTCGTTCAACGTCAAGGGCGGCCGCTGCGAAGCGTGTCAGGGCGATGGGGTGATCAAGATCGAGATGCACTTCCTGCCCGACGTGTACGTGCAATGTGATGTCTGCGGGGGCAAACGGTACAACCGCGAAACTCTGGATGTGAAATTTCGCGGCTATTCCATTGCCGACGTTCTCGACATGACGGTGGAAACCGGCGCGGAGCTCTTCAAAGCCGTGCCGGCAATTCGCGAAAAACTCGAGACGCTGACCCGGGTTGGCCTTGGCTATATCAAAGTCGGACAACAGGCGACAACATTGTCCGGGGGCGAAGCACAACGCGTCAAACTGGCCAAAGAGCTTTCGCGGCGTGCGACCGGCAGAACGCTTTATATCCTCGACGAACCGACCACCGGCCTGCACTTCGAAGACGTACGCAAGCTGCTCGAGGTGCTGCATGAACTCGTTGATTCAGGCAACACGGTTGTGGTGATCGAGCACAACCTCGATGTGATCAAGACCGCGGATTGGATCATTGACCTCGGACCGGAAGGCGGCGAAGGCGGCGGCGAAATTATCGCGACAGGAACGCCGGAAGAAGTTGCCACTGCCGCGCGGTCCTATACCGGGCGCTATCTCCGCCCCATGCTGCGCAAAAAACTGCACGCCACAGCCTGAACGCCATCACCGAAACCATCACTCCGGCGGCTGAATGTCGGAGTTGCCGATCCGCGCCCGATACGCCATGGCCGCGCCCCCGTAAATCAGAGCCGAACCGAGCACAAAGACCACTCCGGTGAACACTTCCCAGGGCAGTAGTTTCTGCTCCATCGCCTCTCCGGCCCGCTGAAAAAATTCGCCGGGGCTCATTCCGTACAGCGACGGCCCCAATGCTGAGCGCAACACCACCGCCTCACCGCCCAGCAACAGAAGCAGAACCGGGACCCCCAGCACGGCGATCACCGCGAAGGCGCGGAGAGCATTTCCGCGGGTCAGTTCGAAACTGCGCCGCAGCCCGCCTCCGTTCTCCGCAACAATGGTTGGTGGAATGAAAAAGCCCACCCGCAGGATCACCACGAAAGCCGCTATGAATGCCACCCAGGAAATCAGACCGGCTATGATATCCGGCGCGGTGGCATGCACCGGCCCGGCATCGATCGGAACGCCCGCGATCCGGAAGGCAACGCCGGAAACAACAACGGCAACGACAACCAGAACGGTCGAACCAGCGATGTAGCGGATACTTGCCGCAAACATCCTCCATTCCATCGGGCCGATGGCAAAATAGGCGACAACACCTGTCACACGCCGTCCGAGAACGTGCCGCGTCAGAGCCACAGCCATGACCGAGGCTGCGAAGACGGTAACTGCCAAACCGAGGACGGAAACAATGGCATAGGCGGCGACGGTCGGCGGATATCCGGCCTCTATATCCGCGCGATGGAGCGCTGCATAAATGGCCGTGAAATAGCTCGCGAGAGACGAGAGCAGAGCCGGAAACCAGCAAATACCCAGGATGGTGCCGATTTCAGTGAACAGGAATCGGTAGGCGAGTGCGATCGTTTGCCCGACCGGAATTTTGTGCATAACAGACATTCCCAATACGAACGGCCCGCCAAAAAACGCGCCGCAGGCTTTTAACATAATGACGCCCGGGCCGCGCCAACGCGAACGGCCGCTTCCTCGATACGTTCCGGTTCAAAAGTTCGGCAATTGCAGCCGTCACGGTTCCGGTTTATGCGCTATTTATGGAGCCCGTGCACATTATTGGTGGAGGTCTTGCCGGGTCGGAAGCCGCCTGGCAGGCGGCAGAGGCAGGTGCTTCGGTAATCCTGCATGAAATGCGCCCCGGCCGGACGACGGAGGCCCACCAGACCAGCCATCTCGCCGAACTCGTCTGCTCCAATTCGCTGCGTTCCGACGATTGGGAGAATAACGCTGTCGGGTTGCTGCATGAAGAAATGCGGCGCGCCGGATCGCTCGTAATGGCCGCGGCAACCATCAGTAAAGTTCCTGCAGGCGGCGCCCTCGCAGTAGACCGCGACGCATTCTCTTTGCACATCGAGCGACAAATCGGGGCGCATCCGAGCATCAGCGTCGTCCGGGAGGAAGTTGCCACCCCGCCTCTCGAGTGGCCCGCAGTGATTATCGCAACAGGTCCCCTGACCTCTCCGGCTCTCTCCAATACCATACGCGAGCTCACGGGCGAGGAATCATTGGCTTTCTTCGATGCAATCGCGCCGATCGTGGAACGCGAATCCGTCGATATGGAGATCGCCTGGTTTCAGTCGCGCTACGACAAGCAGGGCCCCGGCGGCGGAAAAGCCGATTACATCAATTGCCCGATGAACCGCGAACAATATCGCGAATTTGTCGCAGCCCTGTTGCAGGGCC
>CAVVEG010000002.1:0-332758 GCA_963747255.1 uncultured Alphaproteobacteria bacterium | reverse complement strand
CTTATGATTGCTGGGCCTGAGGGTGGCCCGTCATCCGATATGCAACGGTACGAGGGTTAAGCCGGATGTCCGGCACAGAGCCTCATGCATAGGAGACGGGCCTCATGGAACATACTCGATTTGTTGGCTTGGACATTCATAAAGAACGGATCTCGATCTCGGTGGCGGAGAGCGGACGCTCGGGGGCGCTGGAATATCTGGGAGAGATTACCAATGATCCTGGCGCAATCAGCAAGCTGTGCGACCGTCTTAAGCGTGCCGGCAAGCCGCTGGCGTTTTGTTATGAGGCTGGACCGTGCGGCTATGGCGTTTATCGGCAACTCACAAGCCTCGGCCATCGCTGCGATGTGGTGGCGCCGTCGCTGATTCCGAAGAAGTCTGGCGATCGGGTGAAGACAAATCGTCGCGACGCCACCATGCTGGCGCGTCTGCATCGGGCCGGAGAGCTGACAGCCGTCTGGGTGCCTGACGCTGATCACGAAGCCATGCGCGATCTGGTCCGGCTGCGCGGCGTCGTGCGACAAATCGTGACTCACGCGCGTCAGCATCTTCAGGGTTTTCTGCTTCGTCACGGTCGCAAGCACGGGCTTGGAACGGCATGGCGAATGGCCTACCGGCGGTGGCTATCGACTTTGGCCTTCGAACATCCCGCTCAGCAGATCGCATTTCAGAACTATGTCGATGCCGTCACGGATGCGGAACGGCGCCTGCAGCGAGTGGAGGAACAGATATCCAGCCTTCTCCCCGAATGGACTCTGCGCCCAGTTGTTGACGCCTTGCAGGCGATGCGAGGTATTGCGCTGCTCAACGCGGTGGTGCTGGTCGCGGAAGTTGGCGACTTCACACGCTTCTCAAACCCGCGCCAGCTCATGGCCTATTTCGGCCTGGTCCCGGGCGAGCGATCAAGTGGCGAGACCGCCCGGCGAACAGGCATCACCAAGACAGGCAACAGCCATGTCCGGCGTGCGCTGGTCGAGGGCGCCTGGGCTTACCGCATGAGAGCGCGCATCGGCCGTCACAAGGTCGATCGGATCGAGGCGCTGCCAAAAGCCGTTCGCGATATCGGGTGGAAAGCGCAAGTTCGGCTCTGCGCCCGATATCGCCGGCTGACCGCGCGCGGCAAGACCGCCAATGTCGTCAATGTCGCTATCGCCCGCGAGATGGTGGGCTTCATCTGGTCGATCGCCTGCGCGATTCAATCCGCGCCAAAGGCGGCGTGACCATGACTTAACGGACCACCAGAAGAAGGAGATCGCAAACCCAAGATCAGCCTCGGCGTGGCATGCGGCGCTGGGGGTAGGACAATGCCGGGGAGCCCTCGTGGGTACTATGAGCCTTTGACGCTCGTCATCTAGACAGAGGCAGCCCCAAACGAAGCAAGGTCATGCGGCTCGACCCGCGGATGAGAGATTGTTGACCGACGTTTAAGTCCTGCCTCCTGCATCGCATATCCGTCGTACAACTGCCTCGGCCGTCGATCGAAATCGGCGGGTCATTTTCTATCCCAAAGGTCATTGACAGCAATCATGAGAGTACCTCTGCACAGAGATTATGACTCGTTGAGCGGGATTGGGTAGGCGCGGGCCATTTTGGTCCGAGCCTTTTCGGCGGTGAACATCCATTTGATGCGGGTCCCGCTTTGGTTTCGCTGGCGTTCCCAGAGCGCGATTTCCGATTCCAGGAGCTCGCGACTGTCGATGCGCCGGTCGAGGCATTGGCATCGCAGGACTCCGATTTCGATTTCGACCATGTTGAGCCAGCTCGCGTGCCTGGGCGTGAAGTGGAACTCCAGCCGGCGCAGGATGCGCCGCGCCTCCGGTGCCGGGAATGCCTGATAGAGAGCGCTCGGGGAATGGGTTGAGAGATTGTCCAGCACGACCCGGATTTTCTCGGCCTCAGGAAAGTGAACGTCGGAAAGCTCGCGCATGCAGGTTGCGAAGTCCTCTGCCGCGCGCCGGTCTGTGACCTTCACCTTGCGCCATGAGCTATGTGCATCGAGGAAGACGAAGAGGTTGGCCGTGCCGTTCCGCCGATATTCGCAGTCGAAGCGCTCGAGTTGTCCTGGCTTGGCCGGGATGGGCGCTCGCACCTCGCCGATGAGCTGGGTCGGGCTTTCGTCGAAGCAGACGACCGGGCGCTTTGGATCGGGCTCCTCATTGTAGAGATCAAGCACATCCTCCATGCGGGCAACGTACTCGGCGTCGACTTTGGGAATGCACCACATATCCCTGCGCCACGGCTTGAGGTCGTTTTCCTCCAACCTCCGGCGCACTGTTTCGCGGGATAGGCTTTCATGCCAGGTCAGCCTGACTATCTCATTTGCCAAAAGCTCCAGCGTCCAACGGGCACGTCCGGCAGGCGGCTTCGAGCAGGCGGTTGCGATCAATAGCGCCTGTTCGTTGCCGGAGAGCTTGCGTTCGGCTCCCGGACGCGGCTCTTCGCTGAGAGCGGCTTCCAGGCTGACTTCTACGAAGCGACGCTTGGTCCGATAGACCGTGGAGCCGCCGACGCCGATTGTCCTTGCGATCTCCTCGTCGCTGGCGCCGGCATCGGCGGCCAACAGGATTTGAGCCCGTTTCAATTTTCGCGCGGCATGCTTGCCCGCGCTCAAAAGCTGGCTCAGTTCGTCTCGTTCCTCGGCCATCAGATCCACGCGATAACGGATATTCATCAGGGGCCTCCTTGTGATTCGAGGCCCAGTTGAATCAAACTATGTGACGTGAATGCCGCGACCCCAAAACCATGCTTCACCGGCAAGCAAGGTCAATATCTGGCCTTCATTCATGCCTACACTTTGCTGATGGGGCGCCCGCCCGCCGAAGCCGACATGCAACGCTTCTTCGCAGTCAGCCCGCCTTCCGTCCACCAGATGGTGCTGACGCTCGAACGACGGAAACTGATCAGACGCGAGCCAGGCGTCGCGCGAAGCATCCAACTGCTCGTCCAACCCGAAAACTTGCCCAAACTCCAACCCGTCATTTCCTCTGTGCAGAGGTACTCTCATGATTGCTGTCAATGACCTTTGGGATAGAAAATGACCCGCCGATTTCGATCGACGGCCGAGGCAGTTGTACGACGGATATGCGATGCAGGAGGCAGGACTTAAACGTCGGTCAACAATCTCTCATCCGCGGGTCGAGCCGCATGACCTTGCTTCGTTTGGGGCTGCCTCTGTCTAGATGACGAGCGTCAAAGGCTCATAGTACCCACGAGGGCTCCCCGGCATTGTCCTACCCCCAGCGCCGCATGCCACGCCGAGGCTGATCTTGGGTTTGCGATCTCCTTCTTCTGGTGGTCCGTTAAGTCATGGTCACGCCGCCTTTGGCGCGGATTGAATTGCGCAGGCGATCGACCAGATGAAGCCCACCATCTCGCGGGCGATAGCGACATTGACGACATTGGCGGTCTTGCCGCGCGCGGTCAGCCGGCGATATCGGGCGCAGAGCCGAACTTGCGCTTTCCACCCGATATCGCGAACGGCTTTTGGCAGCGCCTCGATCCGATCGACCTTGTGACGGCCGATGCGCGCTCTCATGCGGTAAGTGTCTGTCCCGGAACATATTGAATCGCATGAATCGTTTGTGATTCAAGAGAGGTGGCCCTGATTCGAGGATGGTCACCGATGTGGACGGCGAAGAACCGCAAGCAATACGACCGCAGCAGACTGCGCTACCCCAGCGATCTGACGGATGAGGAGTGGGCGCTTGTTGCGCCGCTGATTCCACCGGCCAGGCGCGGAGGCAACAGACGCCACGTCGACGTGCGCGACGTGATGAACGGCATCATGTATGTCCTGAGCACGGGTTGCCAGTGGCGGGCGATCCCGAAAGACCTCCCGGCACGCAGCACGTTGTTCGATTATCTCGATCTCTGGAGCTGGGACCGCACGTTGGAACGCATCCATTACGCACTCTATGTGGAATGCAGAGAACGAGAGGAGCGCGAAGCAAGCCCCAGCGCCGCGATCATCGACAGCCAAAGCGTGAAAAGCGCTGAAAAAGGGGGGCGTGCATCGATCCGCATGGCTACGATGCCGGAAAGAAGATCAAGGGCAAGAAACGCCACATTCTCGTAGATACGCTCGGGCTGTTGTTGAGCGCTGCCGTGCATTCGGCCAGCATCCAGGATCGCGACGGTGCAGCACTTGTGCTCGATACACGCACGCGGGCTTTGTTCCCGTTCATTCTGCGCATCTTTGCCGATGCGGGCTATCAGGGCCCGCGCGCCGCGATGGCCGCCGCTGCGAGCGGAAGCTGGGTCATTGAAATCGTCAAGCGCAATGAATTGCATTCCTTCGTCGTGCTGCCCAAACGATGGATTGTCGAGCGTACCATCGCATGGCTGAACCGATGCCGAAGGCTCGCCAAAGATTGGGAGAACCTCAATCGCAAGGCGCTCGCTTTCTTGCGCCTCGCATCAATCCGTCTCATGCTGCGAAAACTTTGCAATCCGATATGATGTTTCCGGACAAACTCTAACATTACAGTTGCCTTTTCCTTTTGAGGTGCGCGCGGCGCGCTTCGGCTTGATGGGCGCGGCGCCATAAAGACCATGCGATGACGTGGGCGGGCTGGATGCGCCGTTGCGCGAGTTTCATGGCGATGCGGCGGATTTCCTGGACCGACCATCGGATCAGGAGCGCTGTTTGGTCCGAAGACGGAGCATCGATTTTTTGGGCAGCGGCGGAACATTGGCGCGATGCCGGATGGCGGCCATCATGGCGAAGGCGAGCATGACCAGCGACACATGCCGGTGCCAACCATGCCAGGAGCGGCTTTCATTGTGATCGAGGCCGAGTTCGTTCTTGGCGGCTTCAAAGCTTTCTTCGATGGCCCAGCGATGGCCTTCGACCGATACCAGCTTTTCCATGGGCATGCCCTTGGGGCACCACGTAGAGAAGAACGCAAGATCGCCGTCGGCAATGTTGCGGCGGATCAGAAGGCCTCGCGTCCACGCCCCGGCGAGAACGCTGTTGTATTAGCCGGCATCGAGATCGGCCAGTTCGAGATAGGCCCAGTCATGCAGGCGCGGCCCCTTGTGCGGCGCGACAAACAAGATGAGAATCGCGCGTCAATCAGGATGAGAAGCAGCCAGTCCGGCAACGCAAGGAGGGCGTAGCCCGACTGGAGTTGCCGGACTGGCTGAAGTGTTTTTCAGGATCGCTATTCCGGTGGTCGTGGCCGGTCTTGTGGCGAGTTTGTTCCTCACTTCGTGAGGGACTGATTCGTGCCAGGCCGCCATGTAACCGATCACCAGATGAGGCTCTTCATGAAGTTCCGACAGACAGATCCCATAGTGGCCGCGGCGGCGAAGGCATCGATCAGCCTGGCTACGGCCTATCGCATTGAGGCGGACCCGAGATTGCCGTCGCAAAAGAAGGCGCCGCGGGAACGGCGCAGGCCCGACCCGCTGGCGGAGATTTTCGACGCCGAGATCGTGCCCATGCTGATGGCTGCTCCCGGCCTTCGCGCGATCGCCATTTTCGAGGAGATGACACGGCGGCATCCCGAACTGGGTGGGGGCGTCCGCCGCACGCTGGAACGGCGCATCCGCACCTGGCGCGCCATTCACGGCGCCGAGCGCGAAGTCATTTTCCGGCAGGTGCACGAGCCCGGCCGACTGGGGCTTTCGGATTTCACCGGCATGGACGATGCCGGTATCACCATTCAAGGCCAGGCGCTCGATCACCGGCTCTACCATTTCCGGCTCGCCTATTCCGGCTTCGAGCACGCCCATGTCGTGCTCGGCGGCGAGAGTTTTGTCGCCTTGGCCGAAGGGCTGCAGAACGCTTTGTGGTCGCTCGGCGGCGCGCCGCGCGAGCACCGCACCGACAGCCTTTCGGCGGCTTTCCGCAATCTCGACGCCTGCGCCCGTATCGACCTGACGCGCCGCTACGAGGAGCTGTGCAGCCATTACGGCATGCGGCCCACGCGCAACAACACTGGTGTCGCCCATGAGAACGGCGCTATCGAAGGCCCCCACGGCCATCTCAAGCGCGCCATCAAGGACGCTCTTCTGATGCGCGGCTCCTCCGAGTTCGGCGAACTCGCCAATTATCGCCGCTTCATCGACGAGATCGTCAGCCGCCGCAATGCCCGCAACGGCAAACGCATCGATATCGAGCGCCCCGAACTGCAACCTCTACCCGGACGGCGAACCTCCGATTGCGAGGAGGTGAGCGTGCGTGTCGCTTCCTCCGGCGGCTTCACCTTGCGCAAAGTCTTCTACACCGTGCCGTCCCGCCTCATCGGCCACCGGCTCCGCGTGCGCCTGTTCGACGACAGGCTCGATATCTTCATCGGCGGCACGCTTCTGATGACGCTGCCGCGCGGCAGGGCCTGCCCCAAAACCGGCAAGCACGACCAGGTCGTCGATTATCGCCATGTCATTCATTCCCTACGCAGGAAACCCATGGCGCTCTTGAGCCTCGTCTATCGCAACCAGCTCTTTCCGCGCGAAGCCTACCAGCGAACTTTCGACGCGCTGCTCGCGCGTCTGCCGGAGCGGCAGGCCTGCCGCATCATGGTCGATCTGCTCGCCCTGGCCCATGAGCGCGGTTGCGAGAGCGAACTCGCCGACAAGCTCTCTGCCGGTCTCGATGGAGCACTACTGCCGGACATGGCCACTTTGCGCGCGCACTTCGCGCCTGATCCCGCGGCTCTGCCTGCCGTCGTGATCCGCCTGGCTCCGCTCAACGCCTACGAAGCCCTGATCGGCGATCGCCATGGCAATGCGCCGGCCATGCCGGCGGGAGACGCAGCATGAAGACGAACAACGCCATCGATACCGCAAGGCTCGGCCTGCTTCTCAACGAGCTGCGATTGCCCGCCATCAAGAGCATGTGGCCAAGATTCGCCGAACAGGCCGACAAGGAAGGTTGGCCCGCCGCCCGTTTCCTCGGCGCCATCGCCGAACACGAGTTGGCTGAACGCGATCGCCGGCGCATCGAGCGGCATCTGGCCGAGGCACGCCTTCTGCCGGGCAAAACCCTCGACAGCTTCCAGTTCGACACCGTGCCGATGATCTCCAAGGCCCAGGTCATGGCCATCACCGCCGGTGACACATGGCTCGAGAAGGGCGCCAACCTGCTCCTCTTCGGTCCGCCCGGTGGCGGCAAAAGCCATCTCGCTTCCGCCATCGGCCTTGCTCTCATCGAGAACGGTTGGCGCGTGCTCTTCACCCGAACAACCGATCTCGTCCAGAAGCTCCAGCTGGCGCGCCGTGAACTCGGCCTCGAAGCCGCTATCAACCGGCTCGACCGCTTTCATCTCCTGATCCTCGATGATCTGGCCTATGTCACCAAGGATCAGGCCGAGACCAGCGTGCTCTTCGAGCTCATCAGCGCCCGGTATGAGCGCCGCTCCATGCTGATCACCGCCAACCAGCCATTCGGCGAATGGGGAAAGGTCTTTCCCGATCCCGCCATGACGCTCGCCGCCGTCGACCGGCTCGTCCATCACGCCACCATCTTCGAGATGAATGTCGAAAGCTACAGGCGGCGCCAAGCCCTCGAAAAAAAGCGCGGGCCAGGACGGCCCGCCTCACACGCTACACCCGCCAACATCGCCGCCGCTGACGCGCCGCGACAATCAACCTGAAAAAATCCTTGCCTGCGAAACAGAAACCTCGCAATCATCCCAACGCTGCGACACCGGATTCTCATCCTGATCGTCGCTCGCCTCTCATCCAGTTTGTCGCGCTACACCCTTGGTTCCTTCGCCCGCCGACAGGCGCCGCCAGGTGTTTTGTGGAAGATTTTGCGCGATCTTTCCGGCCGTCCCGCCAACCCGCTGCTTCTTGCCCCAAGAACGGAACACGTGGTTGGAGGCGACGCCCAGGACATAGCCCTTGCCTGCCTTGCGCAGGGCGCTCTCGATGTCCCCGGTGCCATACACGCTGTCCGCCGCGACAAAAGAGAACGGGACCTTTGCGGCGATCGCACGCGCGATCATCCGGCGTGCGATCTGGGGTTTCGTCGCAAAGCCCACATCGTCCGGCACATGCGCCGTCTTCAGGCGCTCGGGATCGTCCGTCCAATCTTTCGGCAGATAAAGCGCCCGGTCGATGAAGGCGTGGCCGTGACGCGACACATAGGAGGCGAAGACGCCGATCTGGCAGTTGGTGATCTTACCCGCCGAGCCCGTGTACTGGCGTGCAACCCCGCACGAAACCTTGCCCTGCTTCAAAAAACCGGTCTCGTCAATGACGAGAACCGCATCCTCATCAGCAAGCGTTTCCAGCGCGTAATCGCGCACGATGTCGCGCAACGCATCCGCGTCCCACCGCCCGCGGCCCAGGATCGCCTGCTGGCGCCACGGACCGGGATCGCCCGCCGCTTCCGCGCGCATCCAGCCCGTCTTGCGCCGCTCATCCCCAAGCAAACCGTCCAGGAACAAGCCTGCCGACGCCGCTACCCGCTCCTGCGTAAACAACAATCGAATACGCGCTTTCACATCGCGCAATGACGACGCCCAAGCCTCTAACGTCGTCTCAATCGATGCACCGGACATCCATGACCTCCCGAATCATGGTTGCCCATGGATTCAGAGATCAACAAAACAAGCAACTGTAATGCTAACATTACAGTTGCCTTTTCCTTTTGAGGTGCGCGCGGCGCGCTTCGGCTTGATGGGCGCGGCGCCATAAAGACCATGCGATGACGTGGGCGGGCTGGATGCGCCGTTGCGCGAGTTTCATGGCGATGCGGCGGATTTCCTGGACCGACCATCGGATCAGGAGCGCTGTTTGGTCCGAAGACGGAGCATCGTTTTTTTGGGCAGCGGCGGAACATTGGCGCGATGCCGGATGGCGGCCATCATGGCGAAGGCGAGCATGACCAGCGACACATGCCGGTGCCAACCATGCCAGGAGCGGCTTTCATTGTGATCGAGGCCGAGTTCGTTCTTGGCGGCTTCAAAGCTTTCTTCGATGGCCCAGCGATGGCCTTCGACCGATACCAGCTTTTCCATGGGCATGCCCTTGGGGCACCACGTAGAGAAGAACGCAAGGTCGCCGTCGGCAATGTTGCGGCGGATCAGAAGGCCTCGCGTCCACGCCCCGGCGAGAACGCTGTTGTATTGGCCGGCATCGAGATCGGCCAGTTCGAGATAGGCCCAGTCATGCAGGCGCGGCCCCTTGGTTCCTTCGCCCGCCGACAGGCGCCGCCAGGTGTTTTGTGGAAGATTTTGCGCGATCTTTCCGGCCGTCCCGCCAACCCGCTGCTTCTTGCCCCAAGAACGGAACACGTGGTTGGAGGCGACGCCCAGGACATAGCCCTTGCCTGCCTTGCGCAGGGCGCTCTCGATGTCCCCGGTGCCATACACGCTGTCCGCCGCGACAAAAGAGAACGGGACCTTTGCGGCGATCGCACGCGCGATCATCCGGCGTGCGATCTGGGGTTTCGTCGCAAAGCCCACATCGTCCGGCACATGCGCCGTCTTCAGGCGCTCGGGATCGTCCGTCCAATCTTTCGGCAGATAAAGCGCCCGGTCGATGAAGGCGTGGCCGTGACGCGACACATAGGAGGCGAAGACGCCGATCTGGCAGTTGGTGATCTTACCCGCCGAGCCCGTGTACTGGCGTGCAACCCCGCACGAAACCTTGCCCTGCTTCAAAAAACCGGTCTCGTCAATGACGAGAACCGCATCCTCATCAGCAAGCGTTTCCAGCGCGTAATCGCGCACGATGTCGCGCAACGCATCCGCGTCCCACCGCCCGCGGCCCAGGATCGCCTGCTGGCGCCACGGACCGGGATCGCCCGCCGCTTCCGCGCGCATCCAGCCCGTCTTGCGCCGCTCATCCCCAAGCAAACCGTCCAGGAACAAGCCTGCCGACGCCGCTACCCGCTCCTGCGTAAACAACAATCGAATACGCGCTTTCACATCGCGCAATGACGACGCCCAAGCCTCTAACGTCGTCTCAATCGATGCACCGGACATCCATGACCTCCCGAATTATGGTTGCCCATGGATTCAGAGATCAACAAAACAAGCAACTGTAATGCTAAGCCCAGGCGCCCTCGACCAGCGCACGCCGGACATGGCTGTTGCCTGTCTTGGTGATGCCTGTTCGCCGGGCGGTCTCGCCACTTGATCGCTCGCCCGGGACCAGGCCGAAATAGGCCATGAGCTGGCGCGGGTTTGAGAAGCGTGTGAAGTCGCCAACTTCCGCGACCAGCACCACCGCGTTGAGCAGCGCAATACCTCGCATCGCCTGCAAGGCGTCAACAACTGGGCGCAGAGTCCATTCGGGGAGAAGGCTGGATATCTGTTCCTCCACTCGCTGCAGGCGCCGTTCCGCATCCGTGACGGCATCGACATAGTTCTGAAATGCGATCTGCTGAGCGGGATGTTCGAAGGCCAAAGTCGATAGCCACCGCCGGTAGGCCATTCGCCATGCCGTTCCAAGCCCGTGCTTGCGACCGTGACGAAGCAGAAAACCCTGAAGATGCTGACGCGCGTGAGTCACGATTTGTCGCACGACGCCGCGCAGCCGGACCAGATCGCGCATGGCTTCGTGATCAGCGTCAGGCACCCAGACGGCTGTCAGCTCTCCGGCCCGATGCAGACGCGCCAGCATGGTGGCGTCGCGACGATTTGTCTTCACCCGATCGCCAGACTTCTTCGGAATCAGCGACGGCGCCACCACATCGCAGCGATGGCCGAGGCTTGTGAGTTGCCGATAAACGCCATAGCCGCACGGTCCAGCCTCATAACAAAACGCCAGCGGCTTGCCGGCACGCTTAAGACGGTCGCACAGCTTGCTGATTGCGCCAGGATCATTGGTAATCTCTCCCAGATATTCCAGCGCCCCCGAGCGTCCGCTCTCCGCCACCGAGATCGAGATCCGTTCTTTATGAATGTCCAAGCCAACAAATCGAGTATGTTCCATGAGGCCCGTCTCCTATGCATGAGGCTCTGTGCCGGACATCCGGCTTAACCCTCGTACCGTTGCATATCGGATGACGGGCCACCCTCAGGCCCAGCAATCATAAGGTCTAGCCCGCAGCCGCTTTGGGGAGGGACTGGTCCCAGCGCCCGCGCGAGGTATTTTTTGACGGAGTTTCGGCGCGCAAACTCGGCGGGCGACTTATTTGGCCGCTGCGCGTTCTTCCAATTCTTCGGAAAGCTGCTCGATGTTGCCACCGTGTTGCTGGAGGTAGCTCGAAAATTCGTCGCGCTCGGTCACCGCCATCGAGATGGCTCCAACCAGCACATCCACGATCGTGTCGTTTCCGGCGGCATTCTTGCGTACCCGGAAGGCGAAGTTCATCGCCGTACCTATCGAGGGACTCGCATCCGCGCCGGCAACGGTCACGATAACGTCGTCCGCCGCGCGCGCCGTCGCCCCGGTAACCGCAATGGTCCCTCCCCCAAAGTTTTGGTCCAGGTGAAACATGTTCGTAAAGTAATCAGAGAAGGCGTTCACGAAGTCATCGATCTGTTTATCGGAGGCATCGTGGGCGTACGGCCCGAGCACAAATATTGCGACGCGTTTGACATCGATGATTGAACGCAGCAACGCGCGGGAACAAGTCTCGCGTTCCCGCTGTGCGAGGCTCGAGTCTTTCAATATGGCGAGTTCTTTGTCGACACTCTGTTGAACGAAGGTCTCTGCCGATGTTGCGTCGGCATGTGCTGCCGAAACTGGCAATAGGAGTGCTGCGGCACCAGCGAAAAAATAAGGCGCCAATGCGCGCGCGGCCGCCATGCCCTTCAAACTCATTTTGACGGTCAATGCTGTGACTCCAAAAAAAACATGATGTCACGCAGACTGCGTGCATGGTGTGATCTCAATCAACCGCAAGAGCGAAGAAGCTCTTGGGCGATAGGGCCTACGACAGCGCCGAGCTGCGGCAGTGGCTGCAAAATCGTGGCACCAAACCTGTTGTTCCCAACAAATCAAACCGCAAGCAGCCTGGCAGCTGTCGTCACCGTACGTGCAGGTAACTGAGGATAGAATAAACTGCCGAAGACCGGGAGCCGTCCACGACAGCCGTCCACGACACCAAAATGACATGCACTTCGGGTGACAACCCAACCCAGGAACACAGAAGTAGATAAAATCCGCGTACGTCGCCGGCAATCGGCCAAATGCGGAAACTAGGACTTTTGGGTGCGGCGCGGCTTTTTCAAGCCAGAATGTTCAATTCAGAACAGCACGCAACACTGCAACAATCTAAAAATCGGTCGATCGTTCGGGTGACATTCCTGCGCCTGCCGTATGAGGCCAGCGTGAGGCCGAACGATTTTTTCTTAACCCAAACATGCAAGGGAGTTCTTGTAATGCAAACCAGTTCAGCTGTGGCCGAAGCCACTTCGATTACCTCCGGGACTCTCATCGCTGCTGAAAAGGTAAACGGCACCAATGTCTACAATCCGGCTGGTGATAAGCTCGGAAGCGTTGATGACATCATGCTCGACAAAGTCAGCGGTCGCGCGATCTATGCGGTGATGTCGTTCGGCGGCTTTCTCGGCATGGGCGAGAAGTACCACCCCCTGCCGTGGGCGAACCTCAAGTACGACGCACAGAAGGGCGGCTACGTTGTCAATCTGGACAAGAAGCTGCTCCAGGGCGCGCCGAACTACGATCGCAATTCGGAGTTCATATGGACGCCCGACTATGGCCGCAAGGTCGACAGCTACTACAAGGCGCCAAGTTACTGGATGTAATTGCGGTGGCCGAAGGCAAGTCCAAAATATAGCCTCGTGGAAATGCCCGGACCATGACCGACACTGGCTCCGGGCGTTTCCGCATAATCGATAAATTGAAAGGAACGACCATGAAACATTCTTTACCTTCCTTGCAAGCGCTGCCGTGGGAGCTGCGGCGCTGAGCGGCCCGGCCTTTTCGCAGGGCGCACCCCAAACGCTGTCCTTGATGAAGGTCGACCCGCAGTCGGTGGCAACGGGGTACCGGACATCCAAGGTGGTGGGCAGCACGGTCGTCAACAAGTCCAACCAGACCGTTGGAACAATCGACGATCTGACCGTCACCCCCAACGAGCGGGTCCCATTCGCGGTTCTGTCGGTCGGAATACCGCATACGTGTTGAATTATTCTGTGAATATTGCGGCAACAGTCACGGCAGGTGTGACCTATTGCCAAGGTAAATCCCGACAATCCTTTAGATTAGGGGCCCCTCGTGACGCCAAGACTCGTTTTTTCTACGGCGCTCGCCGCGGCGCTGAGCATCGTTGTCGCGCCTGCGCGTGCCGAGGACGGAACTGAACAAGGGACGCTCAGCGTGCTGTTCGAGAACGACATCTTCTACAACACCGACCATGACTACACCAACGGCGTAGAGTTCGCCTACACGACAGCCCCGCAAGACACGCCAGATTGGGCGATCCGTGTTGCGAATTGGCTCCCGTTTTTCACCGCACAAAATGATGTGCGCACGCGCTATGCCGTCGGTCAGAGTATCTACACACCAAACAATTTGA
Organism: uncultured Alphaproteobacteria bacterium; assembly: GCA_963747255.1. Classification (GTDB taxonomy): domain Bacteria; phylum Pseudomonadota; class Alphaproteobacteria; order Micropepsales; family Micropepsaceae; genus CAIYRG01. The sequence goes on along the minus strand of CAVVEG010000002.1, from coordinate 319,314 downwards.
ACGAACCGAACCCGCCTCCGACGGCTCGCCCCTATGCGGGATTTCTCTATGGCGCATTTGGCCTTGTCGGTGACAGCGGTACGCATCTCGACCAGTTGCAAGTCACGCTCGGTGTAATTGGACCGGATTCGCTGGCCGACAAGACCCAGACATGGGTCCACGGGCTTATCCACGACCAAAAACCGTTAGGCTGGTCCACTCAGTTACACAATGAGCCTGGGCTTATCATTCAATACGAACGCAACATCAAACTCATTCCGCCAACATCCGTTTTGGGACTGATCTTCGACGTCGAACCGGATTACGGTGTCGCAGTCGGCAATGTCTACGACTACGTCAATGCTGGCGCGTTGGCGCGTCTGGGCTTCAATCTGCCCGCTGATTACGGTCCGATGCGCGTAGAGCCCAGCCTGCCGGGCTCAAATTTCTTCGAGCCGAATGGCGCGGTAAGCGCGTATGTCTTTGCGGGCGTGGATGGACGCGCGATTGCGCGCAATCTCTTTCTTGACGGCAATACGTTTGAGTCGAGCCGCAGCGTGCAGAAGATGAATTTGGTTGGCGATGCCATGTTCGGCGCGGCGGTCACATTCGACAGAGTGCGAATCGCGTTTACCCACGACATCCGTAGCCGTGAATACAAGACGCAGGCGGCGAAAGATGAGTTCGGCGCAGTTGATCTTTCGTTTCGATTTTAGACCGTAAACACCACAGATGATGCAGCATGCGCAGCCAAGGCGTACGTCATGGTACGGAATCCCGGTCAGGTCGAAGCGATCAGGTGCGCCGCGGGTTTCGCCAAAGACCCGCCTGCCCAAAGACCCGCCTGCGAGTGAACTCCGAGCCCGGGGATGGCCGCCGGCCTTCCGAATCAGGGGCGGTTGAAATGCAAGCCGCCGAAGAGCGCGAGCACGACAAGAACTACCAGTACCAACCCCAGCACGCCGCCAAGACCGGCACCACCGTAGCGGGTATAGCCGTAGTAACCGCCGCCACTGAACAGCAGCAGAAGTACGACGATAATCAGCAAATATACTTGTCTTGCCTTTCCAATTTCAGGCAACGACCAAACAGTTTGGTCACCTACTTCCCTTTGAGCGCGTCTTTGAGGCCGCCGACAGCGTTCTGAATCTTTCCCTCGATTTTGTCGGCCTTGCCCTCGAACTCCAGCTTAGGGTCACCGACGGCTTTGCCGACGGCCTGCTTGACGGCGCCTTTGACCTGCTTCGCCGATCCTTCGATCCGATCTTTGTCTGCCATTGCAATTCTCCGCGAGAGTTTCATAAGCCGAAGAACGAATTTGTGGTGCAGTTCAGCGTTCAACGCTCAAAAACAGAACTACTGAGACGACCGCTCAATATCTTGATTTGCGTCAACCTGACTTGGCCCTTCGATCACGAATTTGCTATATTTGAGATCTGTTGCGAACGGTCCCTGCGAAACGTCGGGCGCCAGACCACTAGCCGATCCAAACCTGCTGCGCCCTGCAGTGTGATCACTCGAAAAGGAATTTACGCCCACTGCCGCAAAGCGGTGGGGCCCTGCGCGAAAGCAAGGTGCTGGGATTCATGCCACCACATCAAGCTCGATCATCGCGGCGCGACTCTGCGCATCTCTAAGATTAAAGACCGCGAGAGCAATTTCACCTTTTGACTCGTTAGGGCTCGTTCATAAACGAATTCCAGTTCCCTCTGTGTGCGATGAGTTGAAAAACATCACAGTCGATCGTTGACCTGCATCAGTGCGCGAACACCGCAGAAGAGCGATCAAAAAAGAATGAGCACGAAGAAACTTCTTTCGTCGCTGATGTTGGGCGCAGTTTTTTGCGTTGTACCCGCATCCGCAAATTATTTCAGCGATCCGCGCACCGGGCCACCACCAGCACCCGTGGCCGAAGCCGCGTCAGCAACGGCATTCGTGGTTACGCCTTCACCGGCTTATCAGCGGCCCGTTGTCGTTGCTATGGTCGATCCGATTGTGCGGCAATATATGGTGTTTTTCGATTTCGACAAATCCGATCTGACACCGGAGGCACAGCACATCGTTTCCGGAGCGGTAAAGGTCGCGAAGGAGATTGGACCAGTTCGCATCGTGGTGACCGTTCATACAGACAAGGTGGGTTCAATCCGTTACAATGAACATCTGTCTGAACGGCGCGCGCTCGCGATCAAATCCGAAATGGTGCGCCTCGGCATGAGCGCCGCGGGCATCGTAACTCTCAAGAGCTTCTCCGAGCCGCTGATCCCGACCGGCAAGGGCATACGCGAACCGCAGAACCGGCGCGCCCTGATCGATCTCGGCTATGCTCTTGTCGCCGAGTTGTCCAATTGGGATGATTGTACCGAGTGTGAGAGCACGGTCGCACGCGCATATCGCGAATTGCGAGACAAGGGCTGGAGTGATCGCGACGCATTTCTTTCGGCAGTGCACGTGCTGGGGCTACGTCATCCCGGCCAAGACAGAAATGTTTATTTTTTGAAAGTCGCACAATGGCTCGGCACGGATCGTGAGCTTCCCCCTGGCTAGGTGGGATGGGGGGAGGTGCGTCGGTGTGGTCCTTCTGTGTCGGTATCGTGCCCGTTGATCCTTATCAATTCATCAAGCCGACAATTGGAGAATGGGCAATGTCATACGGTCTTGTGCGTTTCCTACTCTGAAGCGGATGAATATCGTTGCGTACATCCTCAGCCCAAAATGAGCTTCCAGAAGAAGATCCTGGAATGGCAGGCAGCCCACCCGAACATCACGTGGGTGGGCTGGGGAATAGTGTGGGCGATTGTTCTGACCTTGCTCCTTTGGCCCAGTCATTCGAAATAACCGGCGCACGTCGCCATCGGCGGTCATCTGACCAGAGCGGCAGGCGGCGCAGAACGGCCATCGATGGACGAACGCGGCGTTGCGTAAGGTGCGGGGAGCGCTCGCTCAGAATCGCGATACCAGTCCGTGATCTAACCTGACCCGGCTTTTTGGACCAAGCGGATTTCTAGAAACCGCCTTGGAAAGCACCTTAGCGCTATGGACCCCTTGGGAGCCCCCTAAAGGGGCGCTGCGGGGCGCGTGTGGGCGGGTTTTTCAGTGGCAGGGGCGCTATGGAGCATTTGGCAGCGCCTGTTGGGCCGCAATGGCCGCCCGGCGCGCGTTGTAAGCGAGGGGGATTTCTGCAGGGGGATTGGGCTTTCAGGGAGAATAGTTAGTACACGGACCGTCGGCTTACTGTTCAGCCACGGCCCGGCTATTATGCTTTTCGACATGCTTCTTTGATGATCTCCTTTGGGATGATCTCCATTGGCCTCCGACGTGACAACCGCCGGCCAATTCTTTTTGGCCACTCGGTAGTGCGACAATCGGCCCTTGGGGGAGCAGCCTCACGCGCGAAAAGTATAGAACCGATGGCCGAAGTAACTGGGCAGCGCCGTAACGCCCATGCCGATAAAATGCGCCGTATAATCGGGATACAGGCTCCATCCTAGCAAGGGGAGCACGCTACGGTAGAACAGTGCGCTGATGACGGTCAAAATGGTCAGGGAAAACAGATTGACTACGAAGAAGCGCCTGAAGGCGCCAACAAGTGAGCCGGAAAATCTCGTGAAGACAATGATCCGGTCGAGAGCAAAGGCGACCATGAGGCCGGCCAGCTGGGCCATGGCGACGGCCAGCTCGAACGGCACCACGCGATTCAACAGGGCACGCAGTAGCAGCGCAGTGCTGGCTGCAAGCACGCCCACAACTAAGAACAGGGCAAAGCGTCTTACGTCTTCTTTGGGAGGAGTAAAATTTATGTAGGCCATACCTATGTTCGACCGATAATGTCTTTTGGCTGCTTCGCCGTGCGGCGCGATGAAATGTTCGATGCGAAACACGCGATTTCCATCATTGGCAAAAGCGAACTCGTTTCTATAACGCACGACGATGAAGCCTATTGATCCATGTCACTCATCGTGCGGCAATTTGTTTTTCTTCTTCGCATTTGCCGATCACGACTAGACCTCTGCACAGAGATTATGACTTGTTGAGCGGGATTGGGTAGGCGCGGGCCATTTTGGTCCGAGCCTTTTCGGCGGTGAACATCCATTTGATGCGGGTCCCGCTTTGGTTTCGCTGGTGTTCCCAGAGCGCGATTTCCGATTCCAGGAGCTCGCGACTGTCGATGCGCCGGTCGAGGCATTGGCATCGCAGGACTCCGATTTCGATTTCGACCATGTTGAGCCAGCTCGCGTGCCTGGGCGTGAAGTGGAACTCCAGCCGGCGCAGGATGCGCCGCGCCTCCGGTGCCGGGAATGCCTGATAGAGAGCGCTCGGGGAATGGGTTGAGAGATTGTCCAGCACGACCCGGATTTTCTCGGCCTCAGGAAAGTGAACGTCGGAAAGCTCGCGCATGCAGGTTGCGAAGTCCTCTGCCGCGCGCCGGTCTGTGACCTTCACCTTGCGCCATGAGCTATGTGCATCGAGGAAGACGAAGAGGTTGGCCGTGCCGTTCCGCCGATATTCGCAGTCGAAGCGCTCGAGTTGTCCTGGCTTGGCCGGGATGGGCGCTCGCACCTCGCCGATGAGCTGGGTCGGGCTTTCGTCGAAGCAGACGACCGGGCGCTTTGGATCGGGCTCCTCATTGTAGAGATCAAGCACATCCTCCATGCGGGCAACGTACTCGGCGTCGACTTTGGGAATGCACCACATATCCCTGCGCCACGGCTTGAGGTCGTTTTCCTCCAACCTCCGGCGCACTGTTTCGCGGGATAGGCTTTCATGCCAGGTCAGCCTGACTATCTCATTTGCCAAAAGCTCCAGCGTCCAACGGGCACGTCCGGCAGGCGGCTTCGAGCAGGCGGTTGCGATCAATAGCGCCTGTTCGTTGCCGGAGAGCTTGCGTTCGGCTCCCGGACGCGGCTCTTCGCTGAGAGCGGCTTCCAGGCTGACTTCTACGAAGCGACGCTTGGTCCGATAGACCGTGGAGCCGCCGACGCCGATTGTCCTTGCGATCTCCTCGTCGCTGGCGCCGGCATCGGCGGCCAACAGGATTTGAGCCCGTTTCAATTTTCGCGCGGCATGCTTGCCCGCGCTCAAAAGCTGGCTCAGTTCGTCTCGTTCCTCGGCCATCAGATCCACGCGATAACGGATATTCATCAGGGGCCTCCTTGTGATTCGAGGCCCAGTTGAATCAAACTATGTGACGTGAATGCCGCGACCCCAAAACCATGCTTCACCGGCAAGCAAGGTCAATATCTGGCCTTCATTCATGCCTACACTTTGCTGATGGGGCGACCGCCCGCCGAAGCCGACATGCAACGCTTCTTTGCAGTCAGCCCGCCTTCCGTCCATCAGATGGTGCTGACGCTCGAACGACGGAAACTGATCAGACGCGAGCCAGGCGTCGCGCGAAGCATCCAACTGCTCGTCCAACCCGAAAACTTGCCCAAACTCCAACCCGTCATTTCCTCTGTGCAGAGGTCTAGTGGTGCCTTCGATGCGGCCCGCACACCGTGCGCACGCGGTCGTTTAACTCTACGCCTTCAAACTATCCGAGTATTTGCAGCGATGGGGCGTCGCTACGAGTCTCAGGCCCGTTCAAATCACTGCGGCAAGCTTTCTAGGTCTGATCTCATTCGCGTTCACGCCGGTGGCAGCCAGCAGCTACAATTTACGAACCACAGAAACCCGACCCTTCCCGAGGCGACAGCAATCACGTCATTTACGCCGCCCGCACTCGGCCCGCTTCGTCACTGCAGCGTGAGTTTGCGGAGCTATACAGGTTTGATCTTCTTGTATCTCCGCTTGCTCAGCGAGGCGGGTACGCCAACTTTCTGTGTTGATGTCGATGACGTTGCCGCAATAGCGACAGGTGGCCGTATCGTTCGCTACAAGCTCAGCCAGTGCTGGGACGCAGACCTTATCGGCGCGACCGGCCAAAAAACCGGCGGAGTCCATCGTTTGCGCACGAAACCGCCGAGTGGCGCGGCGATGTGCAGATGCGCAAGATGAATACCCCGACGTTGATCTGAAATTACGTCAAGACCTGTATTCGCGTCCCAATCGGTATGGGATGATGGTTAAGCGAGACGTTCGCAAGGAACAAATGTGAACCAGTTCAGATTGTTTGCACTGAATGCCAGCGCAGCGCTCGGCAGTGAAATCGCCGGCGCCGGCGGAACCATGCTGTCGCGCCACGAAGAGCGGGAGTTCGAAGACGGCGAACACAAAACGCGCCCGCTCGACTGCGTGGAAGCCGCCGATGTCTACGTCCTGCAGGGGCTGCATTCCGGTTCGGAGGAAAGCGCCAATGACAAACTGCTCCGTCTGCTGTTCTTCATCGGCGCGATGAAGGACGCGGGAGCAGCACGGGTTACAGCGCTCTGTCCCTATCTCTGTTATGCGCGAAAAGACCGGCGTACCAAGACAAGAGACCCCGTGACGACGCGTTATGTGGCGACCTTGTTTGAAGCGGTTGGAACGGACGTCGTCGTAACCCTCGATGTGCACAATCCTGTGGCCTTCGATAATGCGTTTCGATGCCGGAAAGTGGCGCTGACCGCTGCGCCGCTGTTTGTCGAGCATGCGAAAGCAATGGGCGAGCGGCGGTTCTGCGTGGTCTCGCCTGATCCCGGTGGCGTCAAGCGCGCCGAGATATTCCGCGAGGCGCTGGAGAATGCTTGCGGATTTCCTATCGCCAAAGGGTTTGTGGACAAACATCGCAGCGGCGGCGTTGTCACTGGCGATGTCTTTGCTGGAGATGCAGAGGGAACGACGGTACTCATTATCGATGACCTGATCAGCACCGGTCAGACTCTCCTGCGCGCGGCTCACGCGGTACGCCGGGCGGGAGCCAAGCAGGTCATCGCCATGGCGACGCATGGGCTGTTTATGCCTGGCTCTGCCGATGTCATGCGGGATCCCGCCATCGATGGTTTTGTCCTCACCGACAGCGTGCCCCAGTCTCGCGTCGATTTCAAAGAAGCCGGTAGCAAGATCACGTTCTTGCCCTGTGCGGGACTCTTCTCTGAATGTATTTACCGGCTACATCACGGCCTCGCCCTGGACGATTTGGGCGTGTTGTGAATCCCTGATCCGACGTCGACCGTGCAATGGAATCGGAAAATGAGTCATTCTGGCTGATCCGGCGGTAATTGTTCCTGCCGAGCCAGTGTTCGAGCCAGAGTGCTTCGCGTCCCGCAATATCAACATAGGCGCGCGCGACGTCACGCCATTTCTCGGGTGTGCGGGGGGCCGGCTCCAACAAATGGGCGATTGTCAGTCGCGCCCGCAATGTCGCGCGATAACAGAGGTAAAACCGATAAAGCGGCTCAGGGATCCGGTCGTGAAGCAGGTATGCAAGTCTTTCGGCAATCTGCTTACCGATCCAGGCTGCGCCAAGCCGTTCGCATTCGACGGCGAGAAAGGCGATTTCATCGAACGGATCAATTGACCGGAACCTCGGATTGAACTCGATGCAGTCGATGATCTGTGGTGGATCGCTCAGCCAAATATGCTCGGGGCGCAAATCGCCATGGGCGTCGAGAATGCGGTGCCCATGGACCCGTGCGGCAAACAGGCCGGAACAATCGGACAGGATCCGCCGCTGGATGCGATCGATGCGCCGGACCGCTGCACGGGAGAGCCCCAAACTGGATCGCAGAAGCACCTCGCGATTTTCGGCGATGTGGCGCTCCCAACCGCGTCGGTGCTGCTCCGGCAACAATATTATGCGGTTCGTTTTCCGGTAAAATGCGGCCAACGCCAGAATGACGCGTTCGATCTGGCCGGGATCGACGCGATTGTCCCTGATCGCTTGGTCGAGCAGGAAGCGGGATTCGAGCCGGCGCATGCAGACCAGCCAATCCACTATTTCGCCGCGTCCGCCGATCGAATAACCGGCTGCGCCCAGGCGCAGGGGTACGACGCCGAGATAAACCAGCGGCGCCAGGCGGCAATTCAACCGTGCCTCGGCGCGGCAGGCGCTCTCGCGCCGGGCTGGCGTGGAATAATCGAGATACGGAAAGTGTACAGGTTTCTTGAGTTTGTACGCCCTGTCTCCGGCAAGAAAGACCCAGGACATGTGCGTTTCGAACACCAAGGGCGGCGCCGAAACCGGAGCGCCGTAGGTTTGCGGATCGGAAAGAAAGGCAACCTTTCCAGCGAGAGACGGCTCCCCCATGCAGGACTCAACTGCTCATCAGCGATGCACCGGATAATTCATCTGTCGAATGCGCACCTGACCTGGATCAAGAACTTCCGGTGAAATCCGGTGAAATATAATGGCGTGTTTCAAAGGAGCTTGTATCCGTGAAATCGAATATCGGCACTGGTGACCGGGTTTTCCGGATCACGTTGGGACTTCTGTTTCTTGCGTCAATGTTCGTGTTCGACGACCGATTTTGGTGGCTCGGCCTGATCGGGCTGGTACCGCTTGTTACCGGAATTGCCGGATGGTGCCCGGCCTATTCTCTGTTCGGGATCGATACCAACGGACCTGAGCGGATCCGAACATAGATACGCAATCTGCCGTCCCCCAGCCCAATCGCCGGGCGAGATCGTCAATTGGCTGTTTTTCATGTCGATGCATAACACACCTGTCCTCCGTAATGACGGCAAACCGAAGCCCTTCAAGGCCGACCGCCGGTGCCGGCGCAACGAGATGATCCATTTCATGTTTCTGAGCTGTAACATTCCGTGCGCTGGCTGATCACCGGAGGCGCTGGTTTCCTCGGCATTAATCTGGTGCGCTATCTGCTCGCGCGCGGCGATCAGTTGCGTTCTCTCGACATAGCGCCCTTTGACTACCCCGAAAAATCGCACATCGAGGCGCTGATCGGCGATATCCGCGACGTCGGCGCAGTCGGTCGCGCGATGGAAGGCGTGGATATCGTCGTCCACTGCGCCGCAGCCCTTCCGCTCTACAGCCGCGACGAAATCTTCTCCACCGAAGTGCATGGCACGCGAGTTCTGCTGGAAAGTGCGCTGGCACGGAAAATTTCCTGCTTCGTCCACATATCGTCCACCGCCGTTTACGGCATCCCTGATCACCACCCGATTCTCGAGACCGACCCGCTGAGGGGTGTCGGCCCCTACGGCGAGGCGAAAATACGCGCCGAAGGACTCTGCCGGGAATTCCGCCACCGCGGTTTGTGCGTCCCAATTCTCCGTCCAAAAACTTTCATCGGACCGGAACGGCTGGGCGTATTCGAGCTGCTTTATTCCTGGGCTTGGGAGGGTCGGAATTTTCCGATGATTGGCCGCGGCAATAACCGCTATCAGCTTCTCGACGTCGAAGACCTGTGCCAGGCGATTCTGCTCTGCGCGACCGGAGACGAAAGGCTGGTCAACGACGAGTTCAATGTCGGGGCAAGCGAATTCGGCACCCTCCGCGAGGATTTCCAGGCAGTACTCGACCACGCCGGTCATGGCAAAAGAGTTGTCGCATTTCCCACCTGGCCCGCAATCGCAGCGCTTTCCGCGCTTGAATTTCTCGGCGCCTCGCCCCTCTATCCCTGGATTTACCGGACTATGGCGAAGGACAGCTTCGTGTCGATCGAAAAGATCGAAACGCGGCTGAGCTTCGCGCCCCACTATTCGGGCCGCCAGGCGCTGGTCCGAAATTACGACTGGTATGTCGCCAATCGCTCGCACCTTCGCGGCCGGCCAGGGGTGACGCATCGAGTTCCGTGGAATCCTGGAGTGCTGCGCTTTGCTCAATTCCTCTTCTGACGCGCCCGCCGCAACCGGCGTTCTTGAAAGACCGGATCGCGCGCCTGCCGCCGGCGGGAACGGGCGCGCCCAACCCCCGATCGCCGTCGATCTGGATGGCACCATCGTCGGTTCCGACCTTGTGATCGAATCCGTGCTGCTGCTGGCGAAGCGCCATCCCCTGCAGCTGCCCGTTGCGGTGTCATGGCTCGCTCACGGCCGCGCCTATTTCAAGCAACGTCTCGCGCGCGAATATGCGCCCGATATCGCGACGCTGCCCTATAACCGCGGCCTGATCGCGTATCTCGAAGCCGAAAGGCGGCTCGGGCGCGAGATCGTGCTCGCGACCGGTGCCGACGACAGTCTTGCCGAGAAGGTGGCGCAACATCTCGGAATCTTCGACCGCGTCCTTGCCAGCGACGGCGTGACCAATCTTTCCGGCGTGGTAAAGCGCGACCGTCTCGTCGCCGAATATGGGCTGCGCGGTTTCGATTATATCGGCGACGGGCACCGCGATGGCGCAGTTCGCGCCGCGGCCAGAACGGCGGTTTGTGTACAATCCGGCGGCGACCTGAGGGCGCATGACACGGCCCTGCGCGTTTCGCCGCAACGCTTCGCGATTCTGCTAGCCGCCCTCCGCCCCCATCAATGGCTCAAGAATTCTGCTGGTCTTCGTTCCACTTGTGCTCGCACACCGTCTCGGTGGTCCCGATCTGCTGCGCGGTTTCGTCGCCTTCGCCGCTTTCTGCTTCTGCGCTTCCGGCGGATATGTCTTCAATGATCTGTTGGATCTTCCCGGCGACCGCCACCACCCGCACAAGCAGAATTGGCCACTGGCTTCGGGACGGCTTCCGGTGGCGGCCGCCATCGTTCTGATGTTGGCGCTCCCGGTCGCCGGTTTTGCACTGGCCCTCTTCCTACCCTCGCGATTTGCCGGTGCGCTCGGCGCCTATTATGCGATCACGCTCACTTATTCGCTTCGGCTCAAGGACATTGCCATTGTCGATGTTCTCACACTCGCCAGCCTGTATGCTCTGCGCGCGCTGGCTGGCGCCGCGGCCGTAGGCCTGCCGCTGCCGTTATGGCTGCTTGCCTTCTGCGTGTTCCTGTTCCTGAGCCTCGCATTGATCAAGCGTTACGCCGAACTCCTGACCATGCGCAGCATCGACGGCGCGCAAACTCATGCCCGCGCCTATCTGTTCGAAGATCGAGAGCTGCTAGCCGCCATGGGAATCGCGAGCGGCTTTGTCGCGGTTCTGCTTCTTGGTCTTCGCATCGGCCTAAGCAGCCCGCAGGCGCCGGGCCTCGCCGGCCCGTTTGCCTGGATGGGCTGCCTGTTGCTGCTCTACTGGATTGCTCATATGTGGCTGATGGCGCACCGGGGCCGCGTCGTCGATGACCCGCTTGCCTTCGCCCTGCACGACAGGGCCTCGCAAATTGTCATTCTGCTGTTGCCGGTGATCCTCATCGCGATGAGGGAGCTATGACCGCCGCCGCGCGTCTCGCCTTTGCCGCGTTCTGTATGGCCGCTGGCCTATGGCCCGGGATTTTGTCCGATGCGCTTGGAGCGGGCGATGATGCGGCGCCGAAAAACATCGTCGAACTGCAGGAGTTTCGGCGCGGCGATACCGCCGTCGCGCAAAGCGGCGCGCAGCAGGTCACCGCTACGCTGATCGACCTCAGCCCGAACATCCACGCCTGGTATCTGCTGTCGCTGGAATGGGGAGGTTCGCGCGCGCCTACCCGCTATCACATCGAGAACCGCGACACCGCTGGGCAAAGCCTGCGCCTCGCCGGCAACGGCCAGCCGGGTCTGCTGATTTCCGGCCCCGACCGGACCATAGCCTGCGATCCGTGGTCGGGAAGCCCAAGCCAATTAGAGCAGGGGCGCGCCACAGGGCTGCCTTATGCCCCGATTTGCAACGGGCTTCTGTACCTGCGCAATCCGGTGACGGGTCATCAGACGTCGCTCGAGCGGGTGACCGGATTCCTCAGAGACCATGTTTGGAAGGGCGATGCCATTGTCGGCTTCGTACGTGGCAGCATCTATCGGGATGCATTCCGGGAGACGGGCGACATCAGGCCCACGCCGCAAATTCCAGCACCTGAAACAAGTGATGCCCGTCCGGTTACCGCGTCTGTGAATGCGTCTTATGTCGACATGGCGGCGGCGCCAAAGGATCTTGGCATCGATATTGCCGGGCCGGCATCCGGTCAGCTCGGCATGGGGCGCTGGTATCCTGCGCGCAACGTGACCGGTGCCTATGTCAGCCTGATCCAGCCGCAGGCGGTGACCGATCGCGTTTCGGATCGCGACCGGAAATCAATCGCCAAGCTAGACGCGATAGAGTCTTCCGCCCTCGATTATCTCGTGGCGTTCGACCTCTCCCGCTTCGATCTGGGTTTTGCACTCGGCACGGACCACCCGCGGCTCGACTGGTCGGCACGCGTCCCCGAAACCTTGCGCGACGCCAGCATTCCCGGTCCGGACGGTGTTGCGGACGCGGCCCCGCTCGCCAGAATCGGAATGGTCAGCCCGTCGCTGGTGGACAGGGTAGCCGCGACATTCACCGGCGGCTTCAAGCGCGAGCACGGCGCCTTCCGCTACGGCGAGCTGGCAACCCGAAACCACGGCTCCCATTACGGCTTTGTCGAACAGGGCGTAGTGTTCAGCAAACTCCAACCCGGCCTCGCTACTCTGTACGTGTCGGCGAACGGGTCCGTGCAAATGAAGACCTGGACGGAGAAAGACAATCTCCACCTCGCGCAGATCCGCTTTGCGCGCCAGAACGGCGTCCCGCTGGTCGAACCCGATCCCGTGACGGGACTGCCGGCGCTGGGGCGGCTGGTGGCGAATTGGGGGGCGGGAAACTGGTCCGGCTCCGCCGACGAAAAGCTGCGCACATTGCGCGCTGGCGCTTGCCTTCAGGAAACCGGCGGCCGCCGCTTCCTCATCTACGGATATTTTTCCACCGCGACGCCGTCCGCGATGTCCGTCGTGTTCCAGGCCTATCGCTGCCGCTATGCGATGCTGCTGGATATCAATGCGCTGGAGCACACCTATCTCGCCGTCTACAGCCGGCAAGGCAATAAGCTATCCGTCGAGCACTTGATTTCCGGCATGGCCGAAGTGGACCGCTCAGCGAATGGACAACTGATTCCGAGATTTCTTGCATTCCCGGACAACCGAGACTTCTTCTACCTGACAAGGCGAGGGAACGGCTCATGAGAATCAGGTCTGCAGTCATCGCGACAATCCTCGTAGCGCTCGGCGCCACTCAGGCCGATACGACCGCCGCCGTGGAACAGACGGCTCTGCAGAAGCAGAACGAGCAACTCTTCCGGCGCATGGTCGAAGTGTTCGGCTTCACGGACGAAAAGATCGCGAAAATCCGCGGCATCTTCGCCCGCTCCGGCTATATGGGACAGGGCAATCCGGCGATCACCGTTCACCCCGTCACGCCGGCCCAATGCCAGGCGAAGCTCGCGCAGCAGTCGGTCGCCTATAACAATCCCGAGTTCGAAAAAATCTGCGGCGCGAAATATATGGTGCCGCTTTACGATCCCGCGACCCAGAAACCAGAAGATGCAAAGGCCTGCATCGACCAGTTCGAATTTCCCGACATCCCGTGCGAATACCCGGTGGTCTGGACGAAGGCGCGCGAAGCTGCCGAAACATGCGAAGCGGAAGGCAAGCGAATCTGCGATGCGCATGAATGGGAAGGCGCCTGCGCCGGCAGTCTCGAACCACCCGATTACGATTTCAATCTCGCCCAAGGCGTTGCGCCGAATACCGCCGTCGAACGCATGCGCGCTGCACACAACCGGCAGTTCGGGACCACCAAAAGCTGGAGCTACGGCCCCGAATACCGCACTGGCGTCTGCGCCACGGGAAGCCAGAAAAGTCCCGACTGCCCGGGCGGCGACTGGGCCAAATGTGGTTCAAACACCTATCCGGCGGGGAGTTTTCCCGCCTGCCGCAGCCCGCTCGACGTGTATGACCTGAACGGCAATGCGGCCGAGCACATGAACCTGCCCTTGAGCCCGGACCAGATGGCGAGCCGCGGCAGCAAGACGCTAGGCTACACGGAGATGAAGGGAAGCTGGTTCATCTTCGACAAATACCGCGCCCATGAAGACTGGTGCCGCTGGCGCGCGCCATACTGGCATGGCAGCCGTGTCATGGATCCGCACAGCCATGCAAATTATCACCTCGGCTTCCGCTGCTGTACGACTCTGGACGGGCAATAACGGCCCTTGAACGGCCCTGCATTTTGCGCTTCCGAACGACGCGATTACTTCCGATTACCGGGGCGCGGCAACGCGGGACGTACTCGGTTCGCGGGTGTGATTGGCTGCAGTATCCGCACTCAATCCCTCGGCATCGCGCTTGTCGGAAGACAGCGAAGCGATCAGCCCACTGACATTTGGGATTGGCCCCTCCGAACTGACGATCGTCGCAAGGCGTGGGTCCTGCAGGACATCAAGTAGCGAGCGCTGCTCCGCGCCAACATAGGCAATGGCGCTGACAAGTCTGACGCCGTGACTATAATCCGCATAATTCTCGCCATGGAAGGTACTGAGCGATTGGATGGGCCTGTGCTCTTCGAGGTGCCATCCATAAATCGCGACGCGCCCAGGATTTATCCTCAACCGATTGGTGATGACGAGATCCTTCTTTTGACCGGCGACGAGCATTCCGGGCATTACGCCTTCGATGAGGCTTTCCTGCCGCACCAGAAGGTCGTGGCGGACGAAATATTCCGTGGACCGCATTTCGGGTCCCGCCGGCAACGGCTCCGGCCGGACGCGGACATCCGCTTCGGAATAGATCGCGTCGACAATTTTCGTCGTCGGAAGCACGAAGCCGAACCGCGTCGCTACGGCAACCGCAGTCCGCAGCCCCATTGGCACACGCACAAAATCTTCATCGGATCCGATCGCCAGGTAATCGGGCATGACACAGACCGTCACCGAGACGTCCTTCTCGCCGCTTCCGGACTTTGCCCGCAGGGTAACCGGCCTCAAACGGCGCAGGAACCGTGGAATATCGCCGGCCAAGAGCATGGGTCCGAGTATCGCATCCCGCTCCGTGCCGCTTATTGCCGCGACCCGGCGTGCAAAGGCGCTACCCTCCAGTGCGTCGGATGATGGGGCCGGTATCCCGCGGACCAAAGTGCTGGGACAATCGGCAATCGTCCCCTGAGCCTTCGCCATTCCGGATACGGCAAATGCGAACAGCCCGAGTGCTACGGCTCGCGTCAATTGTTTCATCAAAACACTTTCGGCTCTCTTGCCACTGAAACCTTATCCTCAGATCGGGTACAACAAGCAAGTCACTTGTGACCAACTGAAGCGGCGGGTCATAGCCGTCGGACTGCGATTCAGAATAACGCTCTCTTATGGCGAGCTCATGGATTTCAGGTTCATGTCTGCGCACAGATCCTAGCCCGTCTTATTCATCAAAAATGTCATAGTTGATCGCCTGGGCGTGATTTTTGACGCGCGGCGCGGCGCTGCGATCGCGTCGGATGCTGTGGACGCGTCGATCTGCGATTCTATTTTTCTGGTTTGTGGTTTCGACGAAGGGTTCGATGCGGCGACAACGCCGCGTTGCTCAAGGTCCGGCTGCGCAGAGCCGCCCGGCAAGCTGGCGGAAGATTGTGCGATCAGGACATGCGGTGGGCAGGAAGACACGGATGCGGGCCGTACCCTCGATCACGCGAGCGGCGATCTTGATCAGACGAAGGCGCAGCGTCGCGAACTCGGCGACCGAGAGCAGCGAACGCTTCGCGATCGCATTGCGCATGGTGAGCATGAGCCAATAGGCGGCCGTATGCAGGATCAGCCGGAACTGATTGGCCTTTGGATCTCGACATGAGGTGCGGTCCGAGGCGAGCTGAGCCTTGTGCCACTTGATGAAGTTCTCGGCCTGGCCGCGGCCGCAGTAGACGGTCTCGTAGAGATGCTTTGCCGTGCCCTTGAGCGAGGTGACGACGTAGCGGATGTCGAGACCCTTCTGCGTGGCTTCGATGCGCGCGGCGATGCGGCGCTCCCTATTCCAGCTCTTGGCGCCGTAACTCAGCATGACAAAGGTGCGCAGCTTTGCCGCGGTACTTGTGGCACGCTCGACGCACAGCACATCGGCGGCTTCCCCGGTCATGGCTTTGAGTACCGCGTTACCGCCAAAGCCAAAAATGTAGTCGACGCCTTGCTGTTCGCACCATTCCATCGCTTCGATCCGGCCATAATGGCTGTCGCCGCGCACCAGAATTTTGACCTTGGCCCAGTGACCGCGGATGCGCCCGATCACGTGCTTGAGGATGGTGCGCACCTCCACCCCGGCGGGCGTCTTGCCCTGGCGCAGGATCACCGCCACAGGCTTGCCGGTGGTTCCTTCATAGATGTGGATCGGCAGGAAGCAGCGCTCGTCGTAATGGGCGTTGAACAGCGACAATTGCTGATGGCCGTGCACCGCATCAAAAGTGTCGTCGATGTCGAGCGTGATCGAGGCTGGCGCGCGGCGGTAGCTCTCGCAGAACTGGTCCACCATGGCCGCCATCATACGGGCGATCTCGATCTTCGACGGCGCATTCTCCAGTCGCGACATCGTCGGCTGCGAGCACAGAGGCTCGCCACTCTCCGGCAACCGGCCCACCGCCATCTTGAAGATCGGATCATATCTCAGTGAATCGCAATCGTCGGCGTCCTCGTAGCCCGACGCAATCGCGAACATCCGTAGTCGGAGCATATCTTCGACCGTATGCAAAATGAGATCCGGATCGCGCTTGTCCTTCAGGCACATTGAAAGGCGCCAGGCGATCCCGAGCCGTCTCTCGACATTGCGCAGCAACAGAACGCCCGCGTCCGATGAAAGCTGCCCACCATCGAAGCCAACGCTCAACTTCTTGCGGCAAACCGATGGAAGATCGAAGGGAAGTGCATTATCGTTGCTCATGACGGGTGTGGCGCTCCTCAATCGATAAATAAATCGGCTTCGCAACCAGAATCATGAATCGAATGGCGGCTTCGCGCTACATCCGTCGCTCATTTTCGCAGGTTCGATGAATAAGACGGGCTAGAGATGCCATCAAGAGCATATTATGGATGGTGTTGCTAGCGCGGCCTTTTGCTCCGTCGCCAGACAGTTCTTTTTGAACCTGAGAACGGCAGGCGCGGAACGCCGACGGCAACCATCCTTCCAAGGAACAAGCCTCAGTAGCGGCAACGAAGCTCCTTCTTTGGATCGTCCTCTCGGTCGTCATCGTCTATGCCTTCGTGCACTTATTTCGTACTGAAGATCGCGGCTCCACTCACCGGCGCTCGCCAGCCCTTGACGTACTAGATCATTGGCGACACTCGCAAAGCTGTGGCGCAGGATATGAGGTGTGATATCCGCGAGGGCCGTTCCTACCAGGATTTTCTTCCAATATTTGGGAAAGCCGACGAGCGGTTTGCCAGCCTCAGTCCCAGGAAAGACAAAATCGCCCGGGACGTCGGGGCGTAGTGGGTCGAGAAGATCCAGGACCGACAAACCAATAGGCCGGGTCGACGCACCTTCCTTGCTGTCGTTGAGCCGCAGGCAACTATTCCTGACGTCAAGCTCCGACCATTTCAGGTTGATGATTTCTCCCCGGCGACATCCGGTGAGTGCGATGGCGCGGATCATATTGACAGCGGTGGCGTATCGATCGTCCTCGCTAACCTTCTCGATGATTTCTCCAAGCAGCCGATATTCCTGCTCCGTGAGCCGCCGGTCCTTCACCCGGTCAGCGGCTTTCCGAACCCCATGCGCCGGGTTTCTGTCAATAATTCCATGCTCCACAGCGTAGGTAAAAATGCCCCCGAGAAGACCGACCGCGCGCGATGCGGTACCTAATCCGCCCCGCACGATTGCGCGTGCGCGCGGCTTCGTCTTCACATCCAGCTTCGTCCTGCCGGAGACTACGTCGCGAAGAAAATGCGTAACGTCGACAGATGTGACATCCTTCACCCGGCGTGTTCCGAGCAGCGGGACGATGTGGCGGCGAATCCTGCTCTTGTCGACCTCGAGCGTCGACGCCTTCTTGGGGCGCCGTCCCTTGCCGAGGATGAGACCAGCATCGGCGTCCCCCAGGTAACGTTCGCACAACTCTTTGACGGTGATTGCCTTCGCGTCGAACCGGCGCTGCTCCGCCGGGTTGTCGCCCTTGGCAATCCCGCCAAGCAGTATGCGCGCTTCCTTACGTGCACTCTCTGGCGTCCAAAGCATGGCAAGCTTCTGCGCCATGAAGGGGCTCTAACTTTGTTGAACTCTTGGTATTGTGCATCGATTGGCCGCAAAACGATTGCGTTCGATCTGATCGGAATGCCTACAAATTGATCCACCGAAGGACCGTGATGCCCTTCGTGCCCTATGTCATAGATCAGCTATGGCTTCGCACATATCCCATGCGATTGGCCGGTACGCGGTTTGACGCACGAATGACGGTGGTTCGCCTCGCGTCTGGCCGACTTATCCTTCACTCGCCATGCGACATCACTGCGGCGATCGCCGAAGAGATCTTGGCGCTAGGTCCGGTCGCCCATATCCTCGCCCCCGGAAATTTTCACCACATGTACGCAGCCACCGCGCAAGTCGCGTTTCCAGGGGCGAAGACATGGATCTGCCCCGGCGTTGAGAGCAGGAATCCCGCCCTGAAATCTGATGGCCTGCTTGGTGACGTGGCCCCCGCGGACTGGGTCGATGAGATCGACCAGGTGCTCGTGCAGGGCACACGCATCATGCGCGAGGTCGCGATGTTTCATCGCGCCAGCCGCACGTTGATCCTTGTTGACCTCATCGAGAACTTTACCGACACGACGCCCCATACGGGATGGGCATTGAAATTCTGGTTCAAGTATGTGTTCCGCATGTGGAATAATCCCCGTCCCGCGCCGGAATACCGCGTGGGCTGGAGCGACCGTCAGGCTGCAGCGAGATCGCTTCAGCGCATTCTGGCGTGGGATTTTCAGCAGGTCGTGCTGTCGCACGGCGATCTAATCGATTGCAACGCTCGTGAAGTTGTGGCTGCGGCTTGGTCCGGAATACTCGGACGGTGATAATGTGTAGATGCAGCAACCCGCTAAAATTTTACGCATAGCGCGTCTTCAGCTTTGTTTACCCGAAGCACCTCGTGAATCATTCGACAACACGGCACCCAGCAGGTAGTGCCAAATGTCCGCGCTGCCCGCCAAGCGGCCATACCCCGCGAGAAATACTGGCGATGTTTGTCCGCTTCTGGCTCACTACCACCCCGCCATTGCCGGTGCCAGCTTAGGCAGCCGCACGCCCGTAACGGGGGGAGCTGTATTATGCGTTCGTCGCCATATTCGGACCCCCGACTCGCCAAAGGACCGCCGCGCGAGGAGATTCCTGTGGGCGTCGCAGGTACCCCAAGTGTCAAATCGCGTCCAACTGCGACCCCGTTTTCGCGTCCAATAATTAATATTGCAAGCAATTTGACTGCCAAACGGCGCGATGATCGCCTTGTCCACGGACCGGGCTCAACGAAGGCCTGATCTCGGACGATGCGTGCGCGTATCCATGTTCATTGGCCTCGACTATTGCACCACGCCGAAAGTGACAGAAGACGCCACGCCGATCAGGCGGGCGGCGCCGGCCGCTGGGCGGTCTTCGGGCTGTACGCGGGCAAGATGCCACCGACAGCACTTAATCTCATGTCGGCGGACCTGCCCAAACGCGGCGGCACACGGGGGCAGGATGCGTTGGCTTCAATGCTGAGTCCTTTCTTTGGCGGAAGCTTACGCCTGAGGTCCGATATCAACTGATCGACTTGATCCAGTAATCGCCGCTGCTGCGGTGTCGAGAGTCTCCACCAGGCCAATGTTCTCGGCAGCATTTCGCTTATCAAAAGGTGAGACGCCAGCTGCCGTTGCGAAGGCGTGAGCTGCGCCCATTCAACCAAACCTAACAGCTCCAGGCAGGAGACACGCAGCTCGTTGATCAACATGGCACCACTCAAGAGAGCCACGCCGGGGCGGGACCGTTTGCTTTCAGCCGCAGTACGCGTTTCGCGCTTTTGAATAACCCCGAGAGACAAGCACCACCGCCAGGTGCTCAAATTCTTCGGCCGATTCGAGATAGCCATCGTCTTTGATCGCGTGGGCAAAATTACGCAATTGCTGAGCGCGATTTCTGAACCGAATGAGGGATTCGTGGAGTGTCATGCGCGTCGGATGGGGTTCCCGCCATTACCAACCCCAAGCTATATCCGAAGCGCTCACGTTTATGGCCCTCGGGGCGGACCATGCTGCGATGTCACAGCTTTATCACGGTCGCTCCGGGGTCCGTTAAGTGCTGTTGCACGGCTGTACCGTTGTCCACGGCAGGTAGATAGGTTGCCTTCCGCGCCGCGCTTATCGCTGCCTCATCCATAGCGTCCACGCCGCGCCGCCTCGTGAAAGTAATGTTATCCGCCTTGCCACCGGGGCTTACGACCGCATCGAGAATCACGGAGCGGAGCGCCCGAAATGTCAGGCCTCTGGCATTCAGCGGATAATGCAGCTCCACGTGCTGCACGCGCGGCGGAAGCTTGTCGTGGGCCAGCAAGCTGTACTTTCGGCGTGCTTCGTTAGCGAACTCTCCATTCGGGAATCTCACCAAAAAAGCGCGGACGTCGTCAGCGTTCGCTGCGTCCATGACAGCCTTCCAAGATGCTGACTCTCCATCTGACTGTGCAAGTGCAGAGGGCGTAGTGGCCGAAAACACGACCATCGAGAAGAGAACGATGGCCTGAAGGCGTGCGGTTCCCATTGGAAATCGAGTGTCTGCGAGTTCAAGAAACTAATGGGTCGGAGCAGGCGTCGTCGCGGAGCGACCCGCCGAACCCGGTTAGACAGCATCGGCGAACTCTGCTTCATCGGAATTGTCTTCTGGCCTGTGCGGTTTGATTTCGAGGATGCGCGCCCATGGCGCCGGGTTTGTGATCGCGTCCGATCATCAGGTACACCCGACCACATTGGACGGCAGCTTCGTCGCCAGGCCTGACCGCTCGCCGGATAACGCTTGCCCCATTCGGCTTCGAACTCCTCGAGCCGCTGGGGGGCGCGTCTGCGTTCTCGGCACGATAAATAGCCTTGATCGACGGCAGGATCGTCTTGCGGTCCTTCCAGGTGACGAAGGAAAGGCTATTCCGGATCAGATGCACAATGCAGGTCTGTCAAATCGCGTCCAACCGCAACCCTCTTTTCGCGTCCAATAATTGCAAGCGATTTTACAGCCGGTGCCGCGAGTCTCAGTGGAATTTACTTGATGTACCGGGGCAATTCCTTCGGGTAATTCACCACCGGATTCGCGGCCATCCGGTCAAATTCCTCGGCCAATTTGAGCAGGGTTGCGCGGGTAATTTCGCTTTCGGTTATCTCGGCAGCGTCGCGCAATGCTTGGGCCTCTTTGCGAAGCTCAGACCACTTACTCAGGTTCTGCACGGTCAATTCCCATGCCCCACGGCTTCCAGCTGCTCAGGGAAGTTCTCTTGAGTAATTGCTTTCCGTTCGCTTGACTGTAAACAGGCCGCTGGCAGCAAATGCGCAGCGGGAGCGGTGCGGCGCATCATGCAATCGTGCAGCTCGGCTACGCAGCGGCTTGCGGTGCGTTGGAAAAGTGCTGGTACAATGGCATGCACAAAACACGCGAGCGCAGCCCGGAACAGGACCAGGGAAAAACGCAGTGCCGTGCGTTGATGTTCAAAATAGCTTTCCCCGACTGACTGGGGATGCTTAACAAACCAATCCTGCAGCATGGAAGCTCCCTGACCACTTCATGGAATTCTATGCAACTCTTGACGGTAATTGTTCCCAATTTATTCTGTTCATGGTGTTTGTTTTGGGAGATTTTCCCATGCCGGAGCTCGATTCCATCGACATAAAGATCCTGCGGTTATTGCAGAAGGATGCTACTCGCCCAGTTTCGGAGATCGCTGATTCGGTTCATCTCTCACAGAACGCCTGCTGGCGGCGCATCAAACTGCTTGAGAAGCAAGGCGTCATTCACAAACGAGTTGCACTGCTCGATCCAGCAAAACTCGGAGTAGGCGTCACTGTCTTTGTAAGCGTGCGCGCGGCGGAGCATACGGAGAAATGGCTGGAAACATTCTCTGCCGGAGTTCGTCGAATTCCCGAAGTGGTTGAATTTTACCGGATGGCGGGCGAAGTCGATTACCTGCTAAAACTACAGGTCGCGGATATCGCGGCCTATGACCGTGTGTACAAGTCGCTAATTCGGATCGCCAAGCTGATGGATGTCAGCGCTGCATTCGCGATGGAGGAAATGAAACGGACGACGGAATTGCCGCTATCGGATTAGAGAAGCAGATGTATCGTCTCCCCTTCGATATGAGGCGATTACGCCCGTGGGTTGCAGACTCAAACTCGACGCCGTGGGATTTTCGGAATGAGGGTAGGTGGAAACCCGATGAAGATCGAGCAGCGGATCGGCCGAGTCGATCGTATCGGGCAGAAGCGTATCGTGCGGGCGGTAAACTTCGCGCTCGCAGGGGACTGTCGAGCTTCGCGTGCGGGATGTTTTGGAAGAAAAGCTGGCGAGGATTCTTGAAGAGTTCGGCGTCGACAAGCTCGGCGACGTGCTCGACTCTGAGGAAGGCGGTGCTCCATTCGAAGAGCTTTTTGCTCAAGCTCAAGCAATCGTCGCGCCTGAGGAAGCTGAGCGCCGTGGAACCGATCTGGTTGATGAGATACGCCGGTGTGCGGAGGAAGCCGGAGCTGGTTCGAGACTGCTCAGCGCAACCGAGGGGTTGGACCCTTCTGCGGCGCGGAAGATCGCAACCATCAGACGCCATATTGGACGGAGCGGATGATCCTCGGCTATCTGCACGAAATGGTTCTGGAAACGGCGATCAATGGCGGGGCGAATTGCATCGTGACATTCAACACCCGACATTTCGAACCGGCTAACGGTGAGGATTGCAGACGTTTTGGTTTCGGCTGACCGGCTCCAAATTGGAGGAAGGCCATCAATACGACTATACGTTAAGAAAACTTTGCGAAGGTAATCGGCCTTATGTTCGGGAAAAGGTATCTTCGTGCTAAACCGCTGTCTGCAAAGGGAGGATTTTGAATGCGTTTCAGGAATGTTTTAAACTTTTCCGCCGCCATAGCGGGTGTGTGCTGCCTCGCAATGACTGGCGCCGGCGTGTCGACGCTTTCCGCGGCCGACGGTCCGCCGAAATACAAATATGACCCGGATTGGCCCAAGCCACTACCCAACCATTGGATCGTCGGTGGGATCACCGGCCTGTTCGTGGACAAGGATGACCATATCTGGGTGCTCAACCGCCCGCGCGATCTCAAGGAGGACAACGTCGCAAAAGGTGAGGCGGAATGCTGCTCAGCTGCCCCCGCGGTACTGGAATTCGACACGGCCGGTAACCTGCTCAAAGCCTGGGGCAAGCCCGATATGGTGCCCGGTTGGCCGCAGTCGGAACACACCATTTTCACCGACAATGAGGGAAACGTATATTTCGCGGGGGCGCAACCCGGCGACACGCTCCTGAAATTCACCGGCGACGGCAAGTTCGTCAAGGATTTCGGCCACCGGGGCCCGAAAGTCGCGCGCGGCCAGCCGCAGAAGCAGGATAATCAGCAGACGGATCTTCTGCTCCGCGGCGTGGCCGCAGCCACGCTCGATGAAGCCGCCGGCGAAATCTATGTCGCGGATGGCTATCTGAACAAACGCGTGATGGTTTACGACTGGAATACCGGAGCTTTCAAACGCGGCTGGGGCGCCTATGGCAAGGCGCTGAGCGAGATCAGCAATGACGGTCAGCCGGATGTGGGCAAGGAGGGTGACCCGGGCGCGAAGGACTTCAAGTCTCCCGTGCATGCCGTCCGCATTTCCAAAGACGGACTCGTCTATGTCGGCGATCGCTCCGGCAACCGCATCCAGGTATTCACCAAACAGGGCAAGTTCCTGAAGGAATTCTATATCGCCCGGAACACCAAAGTCCGCGGCACCGCGGGGTCGGTGGACTTCTCGCCCGATCCGCAGCAGAAATATATTTTCGTGGCGGATATCGCCAATGCGACGGTGTGGGAACTCGATCGCCAGACCGGACAGGTTGTGCAAAGGATCGGACATCCGGGACGCGAAGGCGGCGCCTTCGTGCTGCTGCATGTCGCTTTTATGGATTCCAAAGGCAATCTCTACACGGGCGAAGTCGGCGAAACCAGCCGTGTCCAGAAGTTCTCGCCGGTGAACTGATCGAAGATCTGGCCCAGGTGTTTGCCCTCCCACAGCGAAGGGCGAACACCTGCGGTGTCAGACGCATGTCCGATCTTCCGACACGGGGACCGTTCAGTCTCTGAAATCCGATGGGGACATGCAGGCCTGCCAGGGCGGTACGTGCCCGAAGCGGTCGATCTTCGCGCGCAGCAACCCAATTCCAGTCAAGGCGCTAAGGGCGCTTTGAATACATTCGCGGGAGATTTCGCCGATGAACCCGGTTGTTCACTTTGAAATGCCGGCCGCCAATCGTGAACGGATGGGGGGCGTGAACGGATGGCGGGCGTGAACGGATGGCGGGTTTCTATTCGTGCGTTTTTGGTTGGCGAACCCGGATGCTGTAAACGGAAATCAGCAGGCGAAGCTGGCCAATACCGAAAGGACATGCAATGGCAAAAAACACGATTTGCCTCTGGTACGATAAGGACGCCGAAACTGCTGCCCGGTTCTACGCTGATACTTTTCCCGACAGCACAGTGGGCGCTGTCCACCGTGCGCCTGGCGACTACCCGTCCGGCAAGAAGGGCGACGTGCTGACGGTCGAATTCACGATTGCCGGTGTTCCCTGTATTGGGTTGAACGGCGGGCCGGCGTTCAAACATAACGAAGCCTTCTCGTTCCAGATCGCCACCGACGATCAGCAAGAGACCGACCGCTACTGGAACGCCATCGTCAGCAATGGTGGCCAGGAGAGCGCTTGTGGCTGGTGCAAGGACAAGTGGGGCGTGTCCTGGCAGATCACGCCGCGCGTGCTGACCGAGGCACTGGCGACCGGCGGTAATGAAGCAAAGCGGGCGTTTGACGCAATGATGGGAATGAAAAAGATCGACGTCGCCGCTATCGCGGCTGCGCGGCGCGGCTGACGCGGGGTCGGCCGAAAACCCCGCTCTGATCACATACACGAATTTTCTTTGGACCTGATTCCACTGATGAAGCCGCGAGAGGTGTGCGGGGTGCTTTTCCCCAGGTGAGCGGAGGATGACATGATGCGATCGGCAAAATGGAAGCATGGCGTTGCGGGCGTATGCGCCGTTGCGGCCATCGGTGCGACGCTGCGTTATGCGCCGGTGTGGACGGACGCCGTTGCAGCGCAACAGGCGCCGCTCGCGATTGCGGAGATGGGCACGTTTTATGCCGGCGGTCATTACGATGCCGATCATCCCGACCACCACATCGTTGGCCAGATCTATGTCGAATACCAGATTCCCGCACAGCGCCGGCACGCGTTCCCGATCATCATGGTGCATGGCGGCGGGCAGACTGGCGCCGGCTGGTGGTCAACCCCGGACGGCCGTCCAGGCTGGGCGCAATTCTTCCTCCGCCGCGGTTATGCGGTGTACGTCGTCGATCAGATCGGGCGCGGCCGGTCGCCGTTCGCGCCCGAAGTCTATGGTGGGACCAGCTCGCAGTCGCTGGACTACGTCGAGCAAAAATTCACCACCCAGGAAAAGTACAGGCTGTGGCCGCAGGCGGCGCTGCACACGCAATGGCCCGGAAGGGGCAAGCCCGGCGACGAGGCATTCGACCAGTATTTCGCATCGGAAGTGCCCGGCATGGAACGCCGCATCATGCAGACGCAAGGAACAGTGGATGCGCTCGCGAAACTGCTCGATCGGATCGGTCCTTCGATTGTGCTGGTGCACTCGCAGTCGGGTGCCTATGCGTGGCCGCTGGCGCAACTGCGCCCGAACCTCGTCAGGGCGATTGTCGCCGCCGAACCTGCGGGCCCTCCCGTGCATGATGTTGTGGTGAAAAGCGTGCAACGATTCGATGTGGGCTGGGAAAAGGCCATCAAACAGACCGATGACGATTACTATCGCGACAATCCAGGCGTGAAGCGCTATGGGCTTTCGAATGCACCGATTGCCTATACGCCGGCGGTGACCCCACAATCGCCGCTGCAATTCGAGCAACAGGCAAAGCCCGAACGCCCCGATCTCGCGCGCTGCTGGCGCCAGAAAGAACCGGCGCGGAAACTGGTCGCGGTGGGCGACCGTCCGGTCATGCTGCTGGAAGCGGAAGCCTCATTTTACGCCGGCTACAACCATTGCAATGTCGAATATCTGCGCCAGGCGGGCGTGCCGGTCACATTTGTCCGGCTTGCCGATCTGGGAATTCATGGCAACGGACACATGATGATGCTGGAAAAGAACAGCGATCAGGTCGCGCAGGTGGTCGCCGACTGGCTGAACAAGGCAGTGACGCCGCTCGAGCCCCACCTCCCGGTGCGATAAAGTCGAACGCAGGGATTGGGATTGGGCCAAGTGCGGCGGAGGCAGTAAATGACCGGGTTGCGACGCATGCTTCTGATTGCAGGCGTATGGGCGGTGGCTGCGATTCCCGGATGGGGTCAGGCGGCACCTGCAACGGTTCCGGATTTGTCGGGCATGTGGGCTCACCCGTCGCTACCCGGCATGGAGCCTTTGGCCTCGGGTCCGACCTCGCTTGTGAACCTGTCGCGCCGCAATGGCCGCAGCAATCAGCTGCAGCTGGTCGGCGATTATCACAATCCGATTCTGAGGTCGGAAACCGCCGCCGTCGTGAAGGAGCGCGGAGAAGAGTCGCTGGCCCATTACGGCTTTCACAGTCCGCGCAACCAATGCTGGCCCAATGGCGTGCCATTCGTGCTGCCCAGCGCCGGAATGGAAATGTTCCAGCAGAGCGACCGCATCACCATCCATTATCTGGTTGATCAACAGGTCCGGCACGTTCGCTTGAACGCGCAACACCCGGCGAAGATAACTCCGTCCTGGTACGGAGATTCAGTCGCCCATTATGAAGGCGACACGCTGGTGATCGACACCGTCGGCATCAAGGCCGGGCCGTTCGCAATGGTGGACTGGTTTGGCACGCCGCAAAGTCCGGCTCTGCATGTGATCGAACGCTATCGCCTGATCCGTTACGAGGAAGCGCAGGAAGGATATGCGCGCGACGCGAAGGAAAACGTTCGCAACCAGCAGGGTTTCGATCCCGACTACCGCGGCAGGGTGCTGCAGCTTCTGTTTACGGTCGACGATCCGAATGTGTTTACGACGCCGTGGTCGGCGACAGTTACCTACCGGCACATGAATCAGGACCAATGGCTGGAAAATGTCTGCGCCGAGAATCCGCGTAAATATGGCACCGAGGAAGATGCGCAGGTGCCAACGGCGAAGGCGCCGGATTTCTGAGTTGGCCGCGCCAAGCGCCGGCAGTAACGGTTCACACGCATCGTGCATTACGGCGAAATGGGCACCGTTGAAACAAACACGGCCTGAGGCGGCCGGTCGCGGTGGGTACACTTCTGACAACAGCTTCGCTTAGCCTTTGACCGGTCGGGGATTCGAAACGGGCCCCGCGCAGGACGGTTGGTGCGGAAGGGGGTAACGCATGAATCCGATCACATCGCGGTTTGCGACTCTGATGGGGTCCGCGTCTTTCCTCACGCTGACGCCTCTTGCTGTGCAGGCGCAAATGGTGTCGGCGCCAGCGGGATCAGAGGCACAAGTGCCCGAGCAAGTTCTTGTGACTGGCTCACTGATTCACGGTGCTGCAGCCGTCGGCGTGCCGGTGACAAATCTTGGGGTTCAGGATTTCACGCAGACCGGCGATATCGCCATCGGTGATCTGTTCCGAACGGTTCCCGTGGCGAATGTCGCGCCTGGGCAGGCGGCGAATGTAAACGGCGGCCAGCAGATAGGCGGGACCCGCGTCAACCTCCGCGGCCTGGACACCACCGGCCCGCGCAGTCTGATGATGATCGATGGTGTGCGCTATCCACCGCAGGAGACGGGACTCTGTGCTATTGACCCGTCGATCATCCCCGAACTTGCGGTTGACCGCATCGATATTCTCGCCGACGGCGCATCGGCGACATATGGGTCGGATGCGATCTCGGGCGTGATTAATATCGTGCTGAAGCGGGGTTTTGACGGCGCCACGACGCTACTGCACGCCCAGGCGCCAGATGCCGGCGGCGAAAGATACCAGGCCTCGCAGTTGTGGGGCCGGACCTGGCAAGGCGGCGATGTCACCCTGACATATGAGTGGGACGCGGTGCAGCCCATCAGCGGCAAGGCTCATTCGAAATACACCGTCAACTACACGCCGTGGGGCCTCGATAACCTCATCCCCATCGGATCATCAATCCCCGGCACCGTCTCCACGGGAAAACCATCGGTAAAGACTGGCTCCAACTGCAGCAATTGCTGGGCCATTCCAGGCGGCACCGGCGCCAATTTCAACCCCGCGCTGAACAACGGAATCGGCCCCCTGACTCCCGGCAGTGCATCAACACTGAACTGGGCGACTTTCACCGGCAACGCCGCCAATATGGGGACCAATGAAGTCGATCCCATGAAGCTGGGCTGGGAGGGGCGGGCGCAGCAACAGAACATGGCCGTTGCGACTTTCGATCAGCGGCTGTTGCCAGGAGTTTCGTTTTTCGCCACCGGCTTCTATTCCAACCGCCGCGTCGAAGAAATTCTCCCGACATTCTACAGCAACGGCGTGACCAACGATATTCAGACCTTCAGTGTACCGACCAGCAATCCCTATTACCCCACTGGTGCGCCGGCAAACCTGCAGGTCTCCTACAATTTCTCCCACGAGATTCCCCCGCAGATTCCCGCTTACGAACTTTCGGACCGCTATCAGTTCGGTCTCAATCTCGACCTGCCGTTCGGCTGGACCGGGCAGATCTATGATTCCCGCAGCAATAATTCGCTGAAATACGAATTAACCCTGGTGAACGACAATGCGGTGAATGTCGCGCTGGGAAATACCGCAGGCGGTGTGACGAAGCCCGGCGCGGTGCCCTATTTGAACCTGTTCTGCGATCCAACCGCATTCCGATGCAATTCTTCGCAGACGCTGAACTACATTACGGGGCAGCGCGATCTGGGCGTCGCCTACTCGATTGAGGAGAAAGGTGCTCGTTTCGATGGTCCGCTGTTCGACCTTCCCGCCGGACAGGTCAAGGCTGCCATTGGCGGCACTTACGAGTCGGATAACGTGTTCGCGTTTCGCGGAAACGATTCGGGAGGACCGCCGCAAAGCCCGCTGGTGAACGCCAACGACCACGAACCCTTCACGGTTTGGGCAGGTTTCGCCCAGTTCGATCTGCCTGTGTTCGGCGATAATTTCAATCTCCCCCTGGTGCGGAAACTGGACCTGGAAGTTTCGTGGCGCCACGATCAGTATTCCAGCCCGAATGGCGCACTTGCCGGCGGCACCAGCAACCCGAAACTCGGCTTCACCTGGCTGGTCGATGAATTGGCCGGCGCAACCATTCGGGGCAGTTGGGGCACTTCGTTCCGTTTCGCGAATGCCGGCGAGTACTCTGTGGTCTCGAGCGACTCCGGTAGCGCATTCAATTTTCCCGGTCAGAGCACGCTGCTGATCAGCTGTGCGGGCGGCGCGGCCACACCCGGAAGCCCCGCCGCCGCGTTGGCCGCCGCCGGTTTTGGCTGCGGTTCCGCGCCGACAGGAATAGCCTGGGGCGGCGGACCGCAAGCCGCTCTTCGCAATTACGTCAACGGCACGACGGGACAATCCGACACGCGCGAGGGTGGAACGGCCCTCGCGCCTGAAAAGTCAACGAACTATAGCGCCGGGTTTGAAATCGCGCCGCAGTATACGTTCCTGCGTGGCCTCGATCTTCAGGCGACATGGTATGACATAAAGGTCAACAATATTCTCAACGGATTTGCCAACGTAACGTCCCAAACCCTGTCCGATCCAAACCAGCGCTTTCACTTCATCGTTCCAAGCGATCTCGGCTGCCCGGCAACGGCAAATGCGAATCCTGCGTCATGTGCGCCGTTTGAGAAGATGGTGCTGTCGGCTCTGAACGATCAGAGCGCCTCGCTCAGCCCGAGTCAGGCATCCGGCGTCTATTTTATCAATGACGGAGGCACGTTCGGGTCGGGCTTCCTGCATGTCCAGGGCATCGACTTCAGCGCCAGCTATGATCTGGACCTCGGTGATCTCGGCGCCTGGAATACGGGAGTTACCGGCACCTATTATTTGCACCGCTACGTGCAGACGATCACGGGTGGTCCAATACTTGATGCTTTTAAACAGAACATCCAGCCAGCCGGGGGCATTCTGCAAAACGGAGTCGAAACCGGCCCAAGGATGCTGTATCGCGCGCGCCTGGGTTGGAGCGACGGCCCGTTCAGCGTCACCGGCTTCGTCAACTATGTTTCGCATTACTTCGATCCGGTTGCCGTACCGCCGAATGTCAATTTCCAATGCGCCAGCGCGGGGGGGATGGTCGGCGGCGGCACTTATCCGTGTGCGATCAGCAACTACAGCAATATCGAACCGTCCATGTACACCTTCGATCTGTCACTCGGTTACAGCACGGGCGATTCGCCGGCGAACGATTACCTGAAACAAATTACGTTGCAGCTCACCATCCAGAACCTGATGGGCCGACTCCCGGCCTTCGAGTACGCGCCGGCCATTTCAAACGGCCACAACGCCACCGCCTATGATTTTTCCAAACCGGATGTCGGCCGGGTCATCGGCCTCACGATACTCAAGAACTGGTAATCGTTGACAATTGCGCCGCTGAAAGAACGCTCGACCTGGAAATCGCACCGGTAATGGCGAAGCGGTCCTCGCGTCGCGAAAGCGGACACGCCATATCAGCTTACGGTCGCGGTCTTCAGCCGGATGGCCGGGCTACCGCCATGGGTGAGATCGAAATCCGCCAAGATGGCGTGCGTTACCCGCTCGTCGATTTCCATCGCGTGGCGCAGCGCTACGGGGTAGCGCACCAGCGCCTCGAGTCCCGACGAAGTGAACTGGAGTTGCACGGTGGGCCGTAGTCCCGTCCCGGGACTGCCTTCGAAAGCATGTTCGATCGCCGAATGTTGCCTGGCGATTTCGTCCTTGAAATCGGCGAGGCCCGCCTCGACAGCCGTCATCAGCCGCTCGCGGGCGGTCACGAAATTCGTGCCGGAGGGCAGCGTCAAAGTGATCTCGTGCCAGGCAAAACTCGTGCCGGGGATTTGTTTGAAGAGACCCGGCGTCGCCTGAAAGACGATCGAATTCGAGAACGCCACGACGCGGCCGGTGGGCGTATCCGCGCCCGCGCCGCCCATCTCCATCAGGTGAATGCGCACCAGACCCACATCGATGACCTCGCCGGAGACCCCACCGATCATGACGCGATCGCCCGCGCGAATCCCGTATTTGCCGATCAGGAAGAAGTACCCCACCATTGACTGAATCACGTTTTGCAGCGACACGGCCACACCCGCGGTGATCAGTCCGGCGAACGTCGCCATCGAGCCAATCTGACTCACCAGCGAGAATGTGACGATCGTGGCGATCGCGCCCCAAACCACAAACTTGCGTACCCAGTGCAGTTGCCAGCGGCGCCGCGTGTCGCGCACGTATTTGTAAATCGCGCGGCGCCACAGCTCCGATGCGCCCAGCACCAGCGCAATAATCACGCCGAGGAAGATCAATCGCGCAGCAAAGCCCTGCGACTGCGTCCAAAGCTCACGCGTCACACCGGCGTGCCAGTCCGCAAGGTTCTTCTGGTAAAGACCGAGGAGGATTCCCGCCTGCGCCAGGGGGATCGCGGAACCGGTGAGCTGCTTGAACTGTTGCGTCACCGCGTCGAGTTGCTGTTTTTCCTGCTCGAGCGTGGCAGCGTTGGCGGTATCCGCCTGATGCGCCAACGCGTTGCCGCGCTGCGTGAGTTCCCTGAGATCGGCCACCAGGGGATTGCGAATATCCTGTGTGCTCTGCGCCAGCTCGAGAGTTTGCTGCACAGCGGTTTCGATGCTTCGCAGCTTGCCCCAGGTGGAGAAGAGGCCGGTCGCGCTCTCCCACAGCCCGGACTCACCGGCGACGTTTACGATCGCAGTTGGCGGCGTGGCGGGCGTGGCCTGCGGTTGAGAACCCGAAGCGCTCGTTCCACGGGAGCTTCCATTCGCGCTCCCGCTCCCGGCGGCCTCGCGAAGGTCCGGCGGAAGCGTACTTTCGAGCGCGTCGATCTGCGCGCCCAGCCCGGTGGCCCCAGTGTTAGCCCCGCTCAGGAACTGCGCCATGGTGCGTATCGCGTTGACGCGGGCTTTCGCCAAATCGACTTCAGCTTGCGTCTCCGCCAGCTGTGCTTCAAGCGTTTGCTTCTGTTTCCCCGACGTTGTGGCAATCGTCTTCTGCAAATCGGCGACTTCGCCGGCAACCTGATTCTCGTCCTTCTGAGCTTCGGCCTCCTGTTGCATCAGCCTTTGATACGCAGGCGGGACGGCGCCTTGCCCGGATGCCTGCTGAGCGGAAGCAGTTGTCGCCGCCTGGGTCCGCGCGAATTGAAACGCCAGGCGCACAACCTCGTTGGCCAGCTGACGATCGGCGCTGACATACACTTCGTCATTTGCGTTGGCGACGAGTCCCTGTTGCGCACCGAGCTGGTGATACCAGGCAATCGTCTGATCGAGGAATTGCACCACGCGCGCAGCATCGACGGGTGCGGCGATCGCGCTGGTCCGGGCCGGCGCAACGCTCTTGCCAGGCGGCTGCGCAGGCGTTTGAGCGGGCCTTTGCGCGGAAGTTTGCGCGAAAGCGTCCGGGGCGGCGATGCACACCAACGCCGCCAACAAAAACGCTATCATGCGAGGTCCGGGCCGCAGGCGGACAGCGAACCGATCGGAGACGAACAGCAACTCCCGCACAGCCGGCCGACAGTTCCAACACCGGCGAGCACGCCGCGGCGTAACCAAACGCCTGGCGGTAAGGTCGCCTGTTGCAGCGAATTTATCGGGCACGCGACATCGTAACGGCGGACCGGCCGGCGAGGCAAGCATGCCTGTGCCTCAGTTTACAGCCGCCGGTTGCGAAGCTTAGTTTGAATAAACTTGCGTCAAGAGTTCCTGGAGGACTGCTGCCATGAAGCCGCTCACAAAGCTGGCCGCCGCACCGGCATTTTCGCTCGTTTGCGCTGCGGCACTGGCGCAACCGTTCCAGCCGCCGACCACGCCACCAGCCGATTTCGCCAGGACGGTGGTTCACACGACCGATCTCGGCCACCGCACCTACATGCTTCAAGGCGACGGTGGAAACATCGTCATTGCGGTGGCGGATGACAGCATCATCATGGTGGATGATGAATACGCGCCACTGCACGACAAGATCAAAGCCGCGATCGCCGCGATCAGCACCGAGCCCATCCGTTATCTTGTGCTCACGCATTTTCATCGCGATCACACGGGTGGCGATGCCGAATTCGCCAGGGATGGTGCGACAATTGTGGCGCATCAGAGCGTAGCGATGCATCTTGCTGCCGGTACGCATAGTGGCGTGACCGGGACAGTTGTCCCGGCAGAGCCGCCGGCTGCTCTGCCGAAATTGTCGTACTCAGAACTCAATGACGCTCACCGCGGGAAGCCGCAGCGCCAATCTCGTCCACGTTGCGAACGCGCACACGGACGGCGACACGATGGTCTATTTTCCGGACGCGAACGTGCTCGCAACCGGCGACATCATTACCTTCGGCCGCTATCCCAACATCGATTACCTTTACGGCGGCAGCATCGATGGCATGATCGCTGGAGTCGACGCGGTTCTTCGGTTGGCCAAAGACGATACCAGGATCGTGCCGGGTCATGGCCCGCCAGGGATCAGGGCCATGATCGGGGATTACCGTCAAATGTTGACCACGGTTCGCGCCCGAATCCGGAGGCTCATCGATCAGGGCAAAACCGAAGATGAGGTTGTCGCGGCAAAACCCAATGCCGATTACGATGCGAAACTGAAGGTGAGCGCGCAGGCGGCGGGGAATTTCACCCGCGTCGTGTACCGCTCGCTCAAGAAATAGCCGGACGTTCCACCATGCAGTCAGAAGATCAGATCCCGGAGAGCCCTGTCACGCGACGCGTATTGCTCACAGCGGCGGTTGCGGGCGGGCTTGCCCTGTCGGCAGGCACAGCCGCGGCTCAACGCTGTCCCGGACCGGCACACATCAAAGGCCCGCCCGTCTGGCTCGATCTCGATCAGTCGGAGCTGGACGACGCCTATGACCAGACTGTCTACGCTTTCAACGCAAAGAATATCACGGAGCGCCGCACCGCGAACAACGAGATCGCACTCGGCACTATCGGAAAGCCCATTCGGGCTTCTTACGGGGACAGGGAGATCGAGGGCATCGACGTCTTCCGGACAAAAAAAACCAACGCGCCGATTGTGCTGTTTATTCATGGTGGAGCCTGGCGAGGTGGCCGGGCCGCGCAGGACTCCTATATGGCCGAACCCTTCGTCAAAGCCGGCGCGAATTTTCTGTTGGTCGACTTCAACAATGTGCTTGAGACCAATGGCGATCTCTTCCCGATGTTCGATCAGTTGCGCCGCGCTGTCGCATGGACCTACAGGAACGCCCAGTCATTTGGTGGCAATCCTAGGGGGCTCTATGTCATTGCCCATTCTTCGGGCGCCCATTTCGGCGGGTGCCTGGTCGCGACGGACTGGTCGCAGTTTGGTCTGCCACAGGACATCATCAAGGGCGCTCTGCTCGGCAGCGGCATTTACGATCTGAAGCCGGCCCGGATCTCCAAACGATCAAGCTACGTGAAGTTCACCGACGAAATGGAAGAGGCCCTGAGCCCGCAACGCCATATTGGCCGCATTCAGACGCCTCTCACACTGACCTATGGCAGTCTTGAGACTCCCGAATTTCAGCGGCAATCGCGAGACTTTCACCAGGTTCTCATCGCCGCGCGAAAGCCGGTCAGTCTGCTCGTCGGCAAAGGCTACAATCACTACGAGACGCAGGAGACGCTCGGCAATCCCTACGGATTTATGGGCCGGGCTGCGATGCAAATGCTGCGTCTTGCGGTGTGACCTGTGCTGAAAGGGAACAAAACGATTATCTCCTATGGGTCGTCCGAGAGGCCGTCTGAGCCTGACCGGAAGTTGCGGAGCCCGAGTACCCAGTGATCACCGGCGCGCAGGTGCTGGCGCAACGCTCGAAGATTTGCCATCTTCCACAAAGTAAATTTGTAGAAACTGGAGGGACCCCGAATGCGCAGATTTGCTCTGGCCTTAGCCCTGAGTCTTGCGGCCACGCCGGCCTTTTCGATCTCCGAAAGGCCTTACATGACGCCAAATGAAGTTGATTTCGCGATGCTCATCCCGCCACCGCCGGCGGAGACTTCGCCGCAGGGGAAACTGGACGATCAGTTTATCCTCGATGCGCAGAAAAACATGTCGCCACAGAAGATGGCAGACATTCAGCGCGACTTCGCCCAGAGCGTGTTCGTTGTTGGCGAGCCAGTGCTCGGCGCGAATTTCTCCAAAGAGAAGCTGCCGATGACGGACGCCTTCTTCGCCAAGGTGGTCAAGGAAGCGGGTGTCGGGGTTGGACCGCTGAAGCAGAAATACAAGAAAATCCGGCCGTTCCAGTACGACAAAAATATCCGAACGCCGGAGAACATCGCCAAAGCTTCGATGGGCCCCACCTACCCGTCCGGCCACAGCACGACCGGCGCAATCTCGGCGATCCTTTTAAGCCAGATGGTGCCGGAGAAGCGGGAGGCGCTTTACGAACGCGGTTGGGAGTACGGCACCAATCGCGTGATGAGCGGCGCCGCCTACCCGTCGGATTGGGACGCAGCGCACATGATCGCGGAGCTTGCCGTTTTTCAGATGATGAAGAACCCGGATTTCCAGGCGGATTTCCAGGCCACGAAAGCCGAAGTCCGCAAGAGTTTGGGTTTGAATTAGCTGACCGCTCACACGGCGTTGCTGCAATGGCGCAGCAACGCCGGACCACTCAAGTTTCCTTCAAGGAATCTGCGGACGCTCACTTTCAAGGGTCAATCGATGGCGAAAAGGCTGGCGCTGATTGCGCTGTTGGCTTCGTGTGCCTTGTCAACAGACGGACATGCTCAGGGACAGGCTGCCGACACCGTTCTGCTGAACGGGAAGATCATCACGCTGGACGGCTCCTCCGCCGTCGCACAAGCCATTGCGATCCGGGATGGCGCGATTCTGGCTACCGGCTCTGATGCAGAGATCCGCCGGACGGCCGGCACTCGCACGCATATTGTCGATCTCGGCGGTCGCACAGTCATTCCCGGTTTGATGGATTCACACATTCATGCGCTTCGGGCCGGCCTCACCCATTCCGTCGAACTGAGCTGGGCCGGAGTGCCCACGCTTGCGAAGGCTCTGGACCTCGTTCGTGACGCCGCGAAGACGATGCCGGCCGGGGCATGGATCAAGGTTGGAGGCGGGTGGACCGACCTGCAATTTCAGGAGAAGCGCGGGCCTACGGTTGCGGAACTGGTCGTCGCCGCTCCCGATCGGCCGGTTTATGTCCAGCGACTTTACAACACCGCCTGGATCACACCCGCCGGGCTCAAATTAATGAAACTGGCGCCCGGTACCGAAATCCCCGGCGGCAAAGCCGAGAAGGACGCTGGCGGCAATCTCACCGGGATGTTCACGGGCGTCAATCGGACCTTCAATTTTTTCACCGCGAAGATTCCCGAACCAACCTTCGACCAGCAGCTCGCCGGCACACGAGCGTATTTTCGCGACATGAACCGGTTCGGCCTGACTGCGATCAATGATTTTCCCGGTGGCGGCATGCTGCCCGAGCATTACCGGGCCGTGCAGACGCTCTGGCAAAAGAAGGAAATGACGCTGCGCGTCAGTTTTCACATCGGCTCCGAGGGACGCGCCAACGAGCTGGAGAGCTTCAGGACTCTGACCTCGTTCACCCCGATGAATTTTGGCGATGACATGCTGCGCTATCGTGGCATCGGCGAGTCGCTCACGCAGGGCATGTATGACGGATCGACGGTCGGGCTCCCCTATAATCCGACGGCGAAGGACCGGGAAGATTTCTGCGCCGTGGCAAAATGGGCGGCAGAGCGCGGGATCAACGTGCAGCAGCACGCCGCGAGCGACAAGGCCGCATCACTGATCCTCGATTGTTTCGAGGCGGTGAACAAGGAATTCCCGATTGGCGCGTTGCGCTGGCAAATCGTCCATATCGAGAACGCGTCCGACCGAACGCTTGCGCGTATGAAGGCGCTGAACATGGGGTGGGGCGTGCAGGACCGTCTGCTTTATGCCGGTCCGATCGTCATGAAGGTGCTCGGGCGAGAAGCATCGAAGCGCACCCCGCCGATCAAAACCGCTTTGAAAATGGGCCTGCATGTGGCGGCAGGCACCGATTCCGACCAGGTCTCTCCCTTCAATCCGTTCGTCTCGCTGCGTTGGCTGCTGGACGGCAAGATGATCGACGGAACGCCAATGCGCGGGCCTGAGGAAAGCCCTTCCCGCGAGGAGGCGCTGCGTATGTATTCGCTCAATGCCGCGTGGTTCACCTTCGATGAAGACAAACGCGGCTCACTGGAACCGGGAAAATACGCCGATTTGGCGGTTCTTTCCGATGACTACATGTCGGTCCCGGTGGACAAGGTTGGCGAGCTCCACTCCCTGCTGACCCTGGTCGGTGGCCGCGCAGTCTATGGCGAAGGCGTTTTTTCGGGGCTTGAGGGAACACTTTAAGATAGAAAAAACAGGACCACGGCAGTCCCCCTGCCGTGGCGTTTCATTGCTTGAAGGGCTGCTGGACCTTGCGTTTCAGCCTTCGGAGCTTCTGGCGCGCTTTGGCGCAAGCTTCCCATTCATTCGCCAACTGGAGAAAAAGCTCCTTCTGCGCCTCGTTCCTGGCTGTTTTGGCCATTGCCCGGCATTGCTCCGCGCAGTCGCGGCACTCACTGACACGTACCATGCAATCCTCCCGAGAGAGGCTGCATCCGAAGAATACAACCGCAGCAGTTTCAGACGAAATCAATTGTGCGCCGCTCCGGTCAATGTCACAGCGGTTCCATTTGCATCGCCGCTTTCAGGGTTTTCAGTCACCCCGTGCAGGGCCGCGTCCGGCCGCCAGCTGCAACGCCGGGACGCGTTCACCATATTTGCATTAACCGATTGTTAAATCTCCGCGCCGCGGTAGCATCGGGTTACTTATTCAGCGTGAGGTTGGAATGCTAGCCGATAAAGCGAGTGCCGAGAGATATCTGAAGCGCGCGGCGGAGATGCGGAAGATAGCCTCTCAGGTGGACCAGCCGGATTCCCGGGAGACACTACTCAAGTCAGCCGAGTCCTTTGAGCGGATGGCTGAATGGACGCCGATCGAGCCAATGTTCAGATGCCAGTGAAAGAACGCGGCAACAGCCCCGTTTCAGCATCACGAGGCGCGAAGATTCAGCCAATCGGGCGCGCGTCACTTATTTGGCTCTGAGAGTGCGAGGAGGGTTTGTGCTGCCCCCGTGAAGGCGCCGGCCGGATAGGCTCCTCGTGGGCTTTTACCTTGTGGTTGTCGTCGATTATTTTCCCGGCGCCCCTGATCTGTGAATTGTCGTCACCGCTGCTGGATGTCACGGCGCGATGCTTTTCCTGCCGCCAGCAGAAGATTTTATCACATCTTGTATGTCGATCAGATTGATCGCTCCGGCACTGCGGGGTTTATGACTGCCGCTGAACCGGTGTAGCATCGCGGTCACGAAGATTGCGAGGCGGCGATGAAGCTCAGGAATTTATCGAAGGTAGCGGCCTTGGCGGCAATTGCGGCGGCGGCGCCTGCATCCGGTCAGGTGGCAGCTGGCGCGGGCGTACCGGATTTCTCGGGCATCTGGGCGCACCCCTGGCTACCCGGTTTTGAGGCCCTTCCGTCCGGTCCGACTGCGCTCGTCAATCTGTCACGCACGCCAAAGGGCGTCAGCATCCAGACCCAGCTCGTCGGCGATTATCATAATCCCATTCTTAAGCCGGGCGCGTCCGAAACCGTGCGCAAAATGGGCGAGCAGTCAAAGTCGCATTTCGGCTTTCACAACCCGCGCAACCAGTGCTGGCCGAACGGCCTTCCCTTCGTGCTGTCGAGCAATGGACTGCAGATTTTCGATCGCGGCGATCACCTGACGATGATCTACCGCGTGGATCATCAGGTGCGGCGGGTGCGCATGAATGCGTCGCACCCGGCGAATGTCACACCTTCCTGGTACGGCGATTCAGTCGGGCATTATGAGGGCGACACTCTGGTGATCGATACCACCGGCATAAAGCCTGGCCCGTTCGCGATGATCGACTGGTTCGGCACGCCCCAGACTGCGGCGCTGCATGTCACCGAACGATACCGGCTGATCGATTATGATCAGGCGAAAGAGGGTGTGCAGCGGGCGTCCAAAGACAATGTGCTGCCGCAGTTCAACAATCCGCCGGTCGTCGATTTCAACTCCCGTGGCAAGTGGTTGCAGCTTCTCTTCAGGGTCGATGATCCGAATGTTTTCACCACGCCATGGTCCGCGACAGTGACTTTTGGTCCTGCAGTGGACTCTGTCGGGCCGGGGGCAAGTGCCTGGCCGGAAGATGTCTGCGCCGAAAATCCGCACAAATACGGGACTGAAGAGGATGTGCAGCTGCCGACGGCGAGGGTCGCGGATTTTTAGTTTGTCGTTGAGGCGAACAGAAGCCCCGGGGCCGTGAGATCGAGGGCTGCGCCAGTGGCAAGTTCCCGCTAATAAATCATGCGCTTCATCGCCGGCGGTTTTGTTTTCGCGACGCGCCTGGCCTTGACCGGTTCCGGCGCGCCCGGGTTTTTGGCGGCATGCTCCGCTGCGGCTTTGTCTGCCTCTTCTTTTTCCAGCTCTTCCTTTGCAAGCCGCAGCCCGCGCAATCTCGCGGTATTTGCCGCGATGGCCGAGCGTTCCTTCTTGCGTGTCTGTTTCGCGAGCGTGTTGGTCTGCTCGGCTTTTTTGAAATAGCTCTGGGCGTTCATCTCGGCGGCATTCAGTGGTGATTTGGCCATTGCGTATCCTTCTGAAGTGGCGCACGCCCGGAATGGGCCGTTGCGGCAAAATCGGCGTTTCGGCAGATCGGCATGTCTCTACTATCTCTGCCGGGTTTTGACCATGACCCGTGTTTTGGCAGCAGAAGCCGACAACAGCGGGGAGATTTTGCGTCTTATTTGCATGTTTTTTCCGGGTCGAAACAAATTGTGCGTTAAGCCCGGTTTGAGCATGGCTGCATGGGCCATCATTCCGGATGTTTTTCTGTTGCCGACCAGCTCAAGTTCGGCAATCTTGACCCGGCGCAGGCCGGGAAGCCGATCTGTCCGAGGTGGGCATCCGGGCAGTGGAAATCGACAGATTGTTCTGGTGGCGCCTTCATAATCTGCGAACGCGGTGGCCCGCGTCCGCCAACGCAGATTCGGCAAGCTGGAGATCTGTTTCTTGGATGAGTATGTAGTCAGTCTCCCACGTCGAGTATGCGAAAAGGCTGATCTTCGCCGTCGCAATCGGCTGTACGGCGGCGGCAAGCACTCCGGTCGAATTCGAGCTCGAATTCACCGGCAATTTCCAGGCAGCGGAAGCCGCTTCGCGCCTGTGCCCCCGCCGGAAGCGTCCGTTCGTCGCAGACCACGGTGATTCCCGCCGTGGAGGAAATCACTGCCGCGAATTTGCCCCGAGCCCAATCCGGGACAGGGGAGCCGGCGGGCAAACGCGCAAGAGCGCAGCGGATTTCAAGAACCAGGATTTCAAGCTGTTGAGTCATCGCACGTCGGTCACGCGCGTCATGGCTTCCCCTCACATTTGAAATACGCCATTCGCATTTCGCACCTGGCGCAAAAGGAAGGATCAGACCTGCCGTGAACGTGCCGAATGTCATGTTGCCGGATTCGTCTTCGCCACCACAGATGCATGCGATCGGCGCCTGGATCGAAGACGCCATCGCAACCGCGCCCAACAAGCAGAGGCTGCAACGACAGCTGGACTTGATTTCGACCGACACTCAGCTGCTTTGCTTTCTCCATCGCTTTGTTCTCTTCAACGATGCGCTCGCCGCCCGCGTTCCGTTTCTTGCCGGACTGATTCATCTCACGCCCAATCTGTTCCTCGATCCTGAGCCGGGGGTCAATTTCTGCCGGCAGGCGAATGGCCGCATCGCTGCCTTCGTAGCCGAAGCCGCAAGCGATGAATATCGCATGTCGCCCGGGCACAACATGGTTCATCAGTATCTGTCGCAGCGCTTTTTCCGTGGCGCGCTCGTATATTTCGGCGAAGATGAGTGCAGATTTGATGCGCGGCGCCCGCTGCCGCCCACGCTCGCAAATCTGCTGGAGGAGGCGCGCAGCAAATATTTCGACCGGCGCGGATCGGACCAGATATTCGCGGGTCTGGGTTTTCACGTCGGACTCGAATTCTTCGCCCATCAGGAGTTCAACCTCGTCCATGCCTATCTGAAGAAGAATTATCCCGGGCTGGTCACTGCGCTGGAACGCGATGACAGCAGGTCGGCGAGCTATCTCTGGCTCGAACTGCATACGGTTGTGGAGATCGGTCACTACCGCGCAGGTCTTCAGGCGCTTGACGCCGCGGTGATGTATTACGGCGACAGTGGCAGCCGGGCGCAAATGGTTGAGCGTATAAAGGAGGGGTTCAACAGCTTTATCGAGCTCCAGGGTCGCTATTATGAGGCGATCCTCCGTGATGGCCACTGACGCGATGACGCGTCCGCCGAATCCGGCAGAGGCAATTCGAATCGGCCCCGGAAAACTTGGCCTCGATGATGTCATCGCCGTAGCACGCGACGCGCGGGCGATTGCCCCGATTTCCGACGAACTCCGCGCGCGACTGGAGGAGACCGCGTCCTGGGTTGCGCAAACGGTCCGCAGCATCGTCTCCGCCCGGAGCAGCGGCAGCGAGCCGGAAGCCTATTACGGAATCAATACCGGTTTCGGCGCGCTCGCCGGCAGAGCTGCGCTCGACAGCAGTTACGCGATCAGGGTGTTGGGACGCAATCTGATCGCCAGCCATTCGGTTGGCGTTGGTCCCTATTTCGATCTCCCGGTGGTGCGTGCGGCCCTTCTGATCCGCGCCCAGTCTCTCGCGCAAGGCCATTCCGGCGTGCGGCCGGTCATCGTCGAGGCGCTTTGCCGGATGCTGAACGAAAAAATCTATCCCGCAATTCCGGAACAGGGATCGCTTGGAGCGAGTGGCGACCTCGCCCCGCTGGCTCACCTGGTGCTTGTGATGAGTTCAGCGCCGAAGCGCCCGCCCGGCGCGCCGGACCTGCATCCGGACAGCTCCGACGGCGAGGCATTTGTTCCCGCGCGTGAAGGAACGGGCAATTCCGTTCTTCATCTCACGGAAGACTATGAGACGGGTGAGCAAACGCTGTGGCAGCGCGTTCCGGGCGTGGAAGCGATGGCCAAGGCGGGCGGAAAAATCGAACTGCAGGCCAAGGAAGCGCTCGCGCTCACCAACGGTTCGACATTTTCTGCCGCCATCGCCGTGCTGGCCCTCAGGGATGCGCGCAATGCTCTCGCCCATGCGGAGTTGGCCGTAGCGATGACACTCGAAGGGGTGCGCGGGTTTCGCGATCCCTTCTTTGCCCATCCCCATCTGGCGCGCGGACACGATAGCGCCGAAATATTTGCCCGGCATGTGCTGGAATATCTGCGGGGAAGCGAATTTGTCGATCCGGGTGATCTGGATACCAACCCCGCGCGCATTCCACCGCAGGATCCCTATTCCATCCGATGCGCACCGCAGGTTCACGGCACGATTGCCGATACGCTCGAACTGGTGGGCCGCTGGATCGAGATGGAGATCAATGCGGTCACCGACAATCCCCTGATATTTCCCGCGCTGAAGCGCAGCTACAAAGCGCTGTCCGGTGGCAATTTCCATGGTGAACCGGTCGCGATGGGGATGGATTTTCTGTCCATTGCGATGACCGAGATGGGCAGCATGTCCGACCGGCGCATGTTCGCCATGATGGAATATCATCCGGACAGGACCCACGGTCTGAGCAGCTTTCTGGTGCGGGAGCCGCCGGGAATGAAGGGCCTCAACAGCGGGCTGATGATGCTCCAGGCGACGGCGGCATCCCTCGTTTCGGAATGCAAGGTATTGGCCCACCCCGACAGTATCGACTCGATACCGAGCTCCGGAAACCAGGAAGACCATGTCAGCATGAGCCTGAATGCGGCGCGTCACGCCCGCGAGATCGTCAGGAACATGGAAACCGTGATTGCGCTGGAAATCCTGTGCGCAGCGCAGGCGATCTATTTGCAACAGACAAAGCTGGACCATTCCAGTTTGCGGAGCGGAGCGGGAACGGGGGCCGCTTGCGATCTTCTGCGCAAAAACGGAATTCTCCCGCTGATCCAGGACCGCGTGCTTTTTCCCGACATCCGTACGGCCTTACGCCTGCTGCGCAGTGGTGACCTGCTACGGACGGCGCGGGCGGCAGCGGCCGAAGCGGCGCCATGAACTGATGGCGAGACTTCTCATGCTCCCCGGCGCAGGAAGAGCCATCCAGGTCAGAGGCCCTGATTTCGAAGAACCGGATTCAGAGTTGGGATGCCTTGCGCGGCTTGAGTCCGAACATCACACCGAGCATCGCGTCGTACCACAGGGCGGGGACCAGCATGGTCCAGGGGCCATCCATCAACGCACGGGAGTGCGCATAACGGGCTCTGGGCCTCGGCGTCTCAAATACGCGCACAAGAAACCGGGCTACTTCCTCGGCTGTGGCGGACTCCATCTCCATTTGCTTCAACATCTGATTCAGTTTGCGGAACGGCTCCTCGTATGCCGTTCCGGCGAGTGGTTCTACGGGAAAAGTGTTCTTGCGCCACATCTCCGTCCGGATGCCGCCGGGGCCCACGATGATGACCCTGATGCCGAACAGACGGAGTTCGCGGCGCAGGCTGGCAGAAAAACCCTCGATCGCGTGTTTGGTGGCGGCATAGGCGGAGATGAACGGGCTGGCGACCTTCCCCTCGATAGAGCTCATGTTGATGATGCGGCCGGCATGCCGGCGCGTTGGGTCCGCCGTCCCGAGCAGAGGCAGAAGCGCGATTGTGACCGCCATCATGCCGAACACATTGACGTCGAACTGAGCACGGATGTTTTCGAGCTTCTGAAATTCGAACGGTCCCGGTTCCAGCATGTGGCCGGCATTGTTGATGAGGCCGTCGAGATTACCGTCCTCACTCAAGTCCCTGACGATGCCGGGAAGAGCTGCGACATGTTCATTGTTGGTCACGTCGCAGATCACCGGATGAATTCGGGCGTTGCCGATTGCCTGCAGCCGTTTGGCGTCATCTTCCCTGCGGACCGTTGCGATGACCCGGTAACCGCGCTCGGCAAAGGTGGAGGCCGCTGCGAACCCAAGTCCGGTACTGCAGCCCGTGATCAGAATCGTTTTGGCCAAGCTA
Organism: uncultured Alphaproteobacteria bacterium; assembly: GCA_963747255.1. Taxonomy (GTDB): domain Bacteria; phylum Pseudomonadota; class Alphaproteobacteria; order Micropepsales; family Micropepsaceae; genus CAIYRG01. The sequence continues at coordinate 275,128 of CAVVEG010000002.1, read as the reverse complement.
ACCTCACTCTGAACCCGGTCGGGCCGCGGTCACCCTATCAAGAAGAGCGACGTTTATTTGTTAACGTACAGCCGTGCATTGCGCCAGCCGCGCGGAACGGGAACGACGCGCCATGTTGAGCGGAATGCTGCGCCGGTCGGTGGCCCGAAATCCGGCGAAAGCCGCTCTGGTTCAGGGCGACCGGCGCATTGCGTATGGCGATTTTGAAATCCTGACGGCGCGTCTCGCGGGCGCCGTAAGCGATTGTGGCGTGAGACAGGGCGACGCGGTCGCGGTGTGGCTCCCCAATGGACCTGAATTCGCCATCGTCTTTTTCGCTTTGGCACGCGTTCGCGCGATCATGATGCCGGTTGATCCCGCCTCAGGCCCCGAAGAGTCGCGTCGCATTCTGGGCGACAAGCCTGCAAAATTGCTTCTGACCGATCTGGCGCACGCGCCCATTTGCCGGGAAGTCATGCCGGAACTACGCGTGCTGGTTGTTCAGGACGGCATAGTGGCCGACGCCCCGTGGCCCTGCGCGGGCGAGTTCGAAGGTCCGGCTCTTTATCTGTACACGTCTGGTTCGAGCGGTTTCTTCAAGCGCCTGTGCTGCACGCAGAAAAATCTGTTCTTCGAAGCACGCAATTTCATCGAGGCGACGGGCATGAGCGCCGAGGACACCATTCTGTGTTCGATACCACTGCATCACTCATATGGCCTCGGCAATTGTCTGCTGGATGCTGCCTGTCTCGGCGCCACGCTGGTATTCGAATCGGATTTGAATTTGCCGTTCGTCGCGCGCCATGAAGCAATGTTCGAACTTCTGCGGAGCGAACAGGTGCGCGTCTATCCCGGCGTGCCTTTCCAGTATGACGTGCTCGCGTCCTCGGATGCCGACGTTGCGGCCGCGTTTCGCGACGTGAGATGGTGCCTGTCCTCGGGAGACGTGTTGTCGCAGTGGACATTCGACCGCTTTCTGCGACGCAGCGGCCATCCGATTCGCTCGCTATACGGGTCCACGGAGGCAGGATCGATCGCCATGGATTGCGGCGCCGCGCGCGATGTCTGTTTCGGATCGGTGGGAACGCCGGTCGCGAATGTCACGATCGAGTTGCGCGGCGAAGCCGGGGAAGTCTGGGTCAGGAGCCCGACAATACCTCCGGGCGGATATGAGAACCGCCCGGAGCTCAACGCGGCGGTTTTTCGCGACGGCTTCTACAACACCGGCGATGTTGGCCGGATCGACGAACGCGGCCACCTGGTTCTGACCGGCCGCAAACAGACGTTCGTGGATATTGGCGGATACAAGGTCGATCTCACCGAGGTCGAGGAAGTGCTCAACAGTCATCCAATGGCGCGCGAAGCGGCAGCCGTGAGGGTCGAAGTCCCAAATCTGGGCGGCGTCATCAAGGGGGTCGTGGCTGCACGCGATGGTTGCCGCGAACAGGATGTGCTTGAGCACTGCCGGAAGCATCTCGCTGCCTTCAAGGTTCCGCGCCTTGTGGAGTTTCGCGAGATGCTGCCGCGCAGCCCTATCGGCAAACTGCTGCGCGGCGAATTGACGGATGTGACGGAGTGGCTCGCCGATGTCCCGCCGGCGCATGAATTGCCGAAGTTACCGCGCCCGCGCCAGGTCGATTGGCTGGCGCAACGTATTCAGGAACAGGTCGCGACAATTCTTCGCTGCGCCATCGGCGATGTGCCACGCGACACGCCGTTTCAGAGTCTGGGGTTCGATTCGCTGCGCGCAGTTGAGCTTCGGGAGCGGCTGTCGAAAATGTCAGGCGTCGCGCTCTCGATCACCACACTGTGGAACTACACCTCGATTGAAGCGTACGCGGCTTTTCTGGTCGATGCGATCGAGGGACGCGAACCGCTGTCGGCCGCGCAGGTTCGCGACGACACCGAATCCATGACCGACGATGAAGTCGCTGCGATTTTGGCGAGAGAAATCGGCGAGTTTTGCGACGAAAAAGAGGCGTCCCCATGAATAAAGAGGTGGATCAATCCGCGCTTATGCGTTCGGCCCTGCGGGAGATCCGGAATCTGCGCGCCAGGCTCGTGGGCCTCGAACGTGACCGGTCGGAGCCAATTGCCATCGTCGGTATGGCGTGCCGTTTTCCGGGGGCGGAGAATGCCGCGGCCTTCTGGGATCTGCTCGCCGAAGGCCGCGACGCGATCACCGAGGTTCCAAAGGAAAGGTGGGACGTCGAAGCGTATTTTGATCCGGATCCGGAAAAGCCCGGCAAAATGTATTCGCGTTGGGGCGGTTTCATTGACGATATTGAAAACTTCAGTCCGTCCTTCTTCGGCATTGCGCCGCGCGAAGCCTCAAACATGGATCCGCAGCAGAGATTGCTGCTGGAGATCGCCTGGCGGGCTCTCGAAAACGCCGGCGCGCCGCCGGAGCGCCTGTCGAACCGGCGGGTTGGCGTGTTTGTCGGCGTCGGCGCTTCGGACTACAGCGAACTGTCCGTCAAACAGGGTGTCGGATCGATTGATCCTTTCAACGGCACGGGCTCTTCGCATTCGGTCGCGGCAGGGCGGCTTTCCTATTTTCTCGGTGTGAGGGGACCGTCGCTCGCGGTCGACACGGCCTGTTCTTCTTCACTTGCAGCGGTGCATCTCGCCGTCACCAGCCTGCGCGAAGGCGAAAGCGACCTCTGCCTGGCAGGCGGTGTCAATCTGATGATGTCGCCGGATTCGCTGATCACGCTCAGCAAGGCGCGCATGCTGTCGCCGGACGGGCGGTGCAGGACCTTCGACGCATCGGCGAACGGATATGTGCGAGGAGAAGGATGTGGTGTTCTCGTACTGAAGCGTTTGTCGGACGCGATGGTGGACCATGACCGGATTCATGCGGTCGTTCGCGGCAGTGCGGTCAACCACAATGGACGGTCCAGCGGACTGACCGTTCCCAGCGGCCCGGCGCAGGAGGAACTTCTCAAAAAGGCCCTCGAGAATGCGTTCCTTCAGCCGTCCGACATACGATATGTAGAAGCCCATGGCACGGGGACCGCGGTTGGCGATCCGATTGAAGTCGGAGCGCTGGGCAAGGTTCACGCCGGCCGTTCCGAATCCCTGTTGATCGGCTCCGTAAAATCGAATGTCGGCCATCTCGAATGGGCCGCGGGAGTTTGTGGACTGATCAAGGTCATCCTTGCGATGCGGCATGACCGGATTCCCGCCAGCCTGCATGTGCGCAAACTCAACCCGCATCTCGACTGGGACAAGCTGCCCGTCAAAGTGGTCACGTCGTCAACGCCGTGGCCGGAAGGCCGGCGGATTGCCGGCGTGAGTTCGTTCGGGTTTGGCGGCACGAACGCGCATGTCATCCTCGAGGCGCCGTCGGAGGTTGACGCGCCGGAACGGATCGAGGCTGCAGAGCGGCCGTCGCACGTCTTCACGGCATCTGCGAAGACCCCGGAATCACTCAGTGAGCTGGTCTCCCGTTACGAACTGGTTCCCGACGATACGTGCATCGCGGATTTCTGCTTCTCCGCGAATACGGGCCGAAACCATTTTGAAAATCGCATTGCCGTGGTCGCCTCTTCCCGCGAGGAATTGCGCCGGGGGCTGCGCAGCGCCAAGCCCCAGCGCGTCCAAACGGGACGTCCTCGCATTGCCATGCTGTTCACGGGGCAGGGCTCGCAATATCCCGGCATGGGCCGCGAACTGTTTGAAACGCAGCATACTTTTCGCCGCGTGCTGCTGCGCTGTGACGAGATCCTGCGCGACGCTCTTGGACTGTCCCTTGTGGACGATATTCTCTATCCGTCCGAAGCATCGGCGCCCGCGCGGATTCACGACACCCGGTACACGCAGCCCGCTCTGTTCGCGCTCGAATACGCACTTGCGGAGCTTTGGGAGAGCTGGGGCATCCGTCCCGACTCGGTCATCGGGCACAGCGTCGGGGAGTATGTCGCGGCAGCAAGGGCAGGCGTGTTCAGCCTGGAGGACGGCCTGCAACTGATTGCCACTCGCGGACGGCTGATGAACGAGCTCCCGCACAGGGGCTGCATGGCGGCGATCCGGGCTTCCGCAAGCGCCGTGGAAAAATATACGGCACCGCATGCTGACAGAGTGTCGTTCGCAGCGATCAATGCGCCGGACGAAGTCGTGATTTCGGGGGACAGCGAAACCATCGCCGCGATCCTGGCGGCTCTTGCCGCCGAGAATATCGCGAGCCAGACACTGAACGTATCCCACGCATTTCATTCCCCGCTTATGGAGCCGATGCTCGATGAATTCGAGCAAGTCTTCCGGCATGTCAGGCTGTCGCCGCCGCGAATCGAAATCATCTCGAACGTCAGCGGCGGTCCCGCCGGAGAGGAAATCCTCGTCCCTCAATATTGGCGGCGCCACGTGCGCGAGCCTGTAAATTTCCTCGCCGGCATTGAATTGCTGGACGGACATGACGTGTTTATCGAGGCGGGGCCACAACCAGTCCTTATCGGGCTTGGCCGGCGCTGCCTCCCTTCCTCTTCGGCGCTCTGGCTGAACAGCCTTCGCAAGAGCCGTGGAGACTGGCAGCAGATGCTCGAAAGCCTCGCCGCGTTGTACCGGAGCGGCAGCGACGTTGATTGGCGAGGATTCGACCGGGACTATAAACGGGGCATGGTCGAGTTACCCGGCTATCCAATGGAGCGACAGCGCTTCGCCCTGCCGAAGCCTGCGGAGATCGGCTCAGATAAGGGTTCGCAACACCGGCTGATCGACAGCACGGTCGAGTCGCCACTGACTGCGCAGACGCTGCTGACCACCCGGTTTGGCGTCAGCCGTTATCCGTTCCTGCTCGACCACAGGATTTTCGGGGAGATTGTCGCGCCAGCCGCGAGCTATCTGGCGATGCTTTTGAACGGTGTCGCATCTCTGGGACAGGCGAGCTGCCGGCTCGAGGACGTCTATTTCGTCGCGCCACTGATTTTATCCGGGACAGCGGACAGGACTCTCCAGACTGTAATCGAAGCCGACTCGAGCTTTCAGATCGTCGGCTTTGAACCCGGCGCCGGGCGGGATGACACCGTTACGCACGTCACCGGCCGCGTTCTCTGGAGCGCCGAGCGCGCGGCGCAGATTTCCGGCCTCTCTGATTCTCTCGAACAGGCGCGCGAGCGCTGCACGCAAGCGCTTGATCTGAGCTGGCTCACCGAGGGCATTGAAGGCATCGCTTTCGGTCCGAGTTTTCGCTGGATTGACGGGATATGGGCGAATGGCGACAACGAAACGCTCGCCCGTCTACGACGTCCGGAGGCGGCCGGTGACACGGGTGGCTACTGGATTCATCCGGGATTGCTGGACGCGTGCTTTCAATCGGCCGAGGCGACGCTGGGCGACGCAGCCGACCTGCCCCTGCCATTCGCCATTAAATCACTCGTCGCGGCATCGCCGGATGCAGCCGAAGGAACGGAATGGTGGACACATGCCCGGCAGGCCGGCGAGTTCAAATGGAACATCCGCCTGTTCGATTCTTCTGGCGCGCTGATCCTTGCGATAGACGGGTTTGAAGCAAGGAAGGTTCCGCGCACCGCAATCCAGCGGGTCGCCGACTGGTTTTATCGTATCGACTGGCGCGCAATCAATTCGCCGCCGCCGGCCGCCGCCGGCCGCAACGGAGAATGGCTGATCGTTGGAGCGGACGATACCCTTGGCGCTGCCCTGGCGGGGCGGCTGCAGCGATCCGGACGTTCCGTTGCCGTCGCGCGGAGTGACGTGTTGGCACGACTGCTCGAAACCGGACCCACTTCCTATAGCGCCGTCGTCTATCTTTGGGGCGATGCAGAAAACGCCGATCCGGCGGCGGCGGCAGAGGCGACGAGCGTCGATGCGCTGCGGGTGGCACAGAGTCTCATGGCGGCGGAGCTTGCGACGCGGTTGTGGTTTGTGACGCAAGGCGCGGCGGCGGTTGGCGGGCTGTTGGCGGCAAGCACCGGTGGGCTCGCGCAGGCGCCGGTATCGGGATTCGTGCGCACGCTCTCACTCGAATGTCCGCAATACTGGCCGAGCTGGTTCGACCTGCCCGCGCGACCGGGCGCGGCGGATCTGGATGAACTGATTCGGGAAATCGGGGCCGAGACGGAGGAGACGCAGGTGGCCTGGCGCGCGCCGCATCGCCATGTCGCGCGCCTGGTCCGACACCGCATTACCGGCGCGGCAGTCCCGGACGAGCCATTCCGTCTGCAACTCACCCAGTATGGCTCGCCGGAACATCTGCGCCTGGCTCCCATGGTCCGGCGAGCGCCGGACAGAGGCGAGGTCGAAATCGAGGTGAAGGCGGCGGCGCTGAATTTCCGCGACGTCCTGATCACGCTCGGCCTTCTGAAGGACTATTACGAGGACGTCCTTAAGATCAGAAATCCCGAGGATATCCGTTTGGGCTTCGATTGCGCCGGCGTCATTGCGTCCGTCGGTGAAGGCGTCACCCAATTCAAGGCCGGCGACGAAGTGATGTCGACGGCGGTTGGCGGCTCGGCCCGGTTCCTTACGCTTCCCGAAACCGACGTCGTATACAAGCCGCGGTTTATCAACTTCGCGTCCGCATCGGCGTTGCCGACGGTTTTCTTCACCGCCTATTACGGATTACTCCGCAAAGCCGGACTGAAACCCGGAGAACGCGTGCTGATCCATGCGGCGTCGGGAGGCGTGGGACAGGCCGCGCTTCAACTGGCGCAGATGATCGGCGCTGAAATCTATGTGACCGCGAGCCCGGGCAAATGGGACGTGCTGCGCGCCCAGGGCGTAGAGCATGTGATGAACTCGCGCACGATCGAATTTGCGGACGAGATCCTGCGCCTGACCGGCGGCGAAGGGGTCGATGTCGTCCTGAACTGCCTGACCGGGGACGCAATCCCGAGGAGTTTTGACGCACTCAAACACGGCGGCCGTTTCGTTGAAATCGGCAAGATCGGCATCCTCTCGCCTGAAGAGGCGAAGCAGATGCGGCCCGATGCGAGCTATTTCAGCTTCGATATCGACCGGGAAATCGACAAGGATCCGGCACTTGTTCATGCAATTCTTGGCGATATCGTTGCCTGGTTCAATGCGGGCCGGTTGCGGGTTTTGCCGCAACTTACATTCGATGTTGCTGACTACAAGTCCGCATATCGCTTCGTGCAACAAACCAGGCATTTCGGGAAGGTCGTTCTCAACTTCCAGCCGCAAACTTCGCTGCCTGTCCGCGCAGATGGCGGGTACATCGTGACTGGCGGTCTCGGCGCATTGGGTCTTGGTGTCGCGGAAAGCCTGGCGCGCAACGGGGCGAGGCACATTGTGCTTGCGGGCCGGAGGCCGCCGTCCGAGCGCGCCCGGGAGGTGATCGCACGGATCGAAGCCACTGGCGTCGACGTCCGGACTGCGACGGTCGATATTGCCGAACCGCGCGACGTTACCCGGTTGTTTGCACAATGCGTCCAGCCGGTTCGCGGCGTCATACATGCCGCCGGCGTCCTCGATGACGGCGTTGTCGCGAATCAGACCGCGGAGCGCTTCGCGCGCGTCATGGCGCCTAAGGTTCGGGGCGCCTGGAACCTGCACGTCGAGAGCCTGGAGCATCCGATCGACCTCTTTGTCTGTTTTTCCTCGATGGCATCGGCGATGGGGGCCATGGGGCAGATCAACTACGCGTCAGCCAACGCGTTCCTCGACGGCCTCGCGCAGTACCGGCGCGCGCTCGGGCTCAACGGGCTCAGCATCAATTGGGGTCCCTGGGCGGATGCCGGCATGGCGGCCGACATCGCTGTCGCGGGCCAGGGCGTAGAAAAGATCGCGTTTGAAGACGGGCTCCAGGCATTTGAGGACCTGTTGGCCAGGCAGGAGTTGGGGCCTGCCCAGATCTGCGCCTTCCGGGTCAACTGGAGCACGCTGATCAAGCGTCAGCCGGACGGCGTGGCGCCGGCCTATTTGAGCGAACTGATTGCGCGGCGAGAGGCGCAGCCTTCGCGGACCATCAAACACGACGAGGATTTCACGCGCCGCTATGGCGCGACGCCCGCCCCGGAGCGCCTGAAATTTCTGGAAACGACGATTTTCTCCGAAGTCGCGCGGGTCCTCGGTCTCGACCCGCATATGAACGTGCCATTGACGCAGCCCTGGGCCGAACTCGGCATGGATTCGGTGATGACGGTCGAGTTGAAGATCAAGCTCGAACGGATCCTGCGGCTCACTCTTCCCGCCGAGAAGCTCGCGCGCGATGCCAGCACCAGCAGCCTCGCGCTGTTTCTCGCGGGCAAGCTCGATCAATCGCCGAATGACGGTCCCGAGCGCAAAATCGAATACCAACCTCACGCTGTCGAATACGAACACGAAATCCAGGCGCTGCTTGAACAGATCCCGCAGATGTTCCTGAATGTCACGAAACAGGACGGCCGCCGTGTGATGGTTGACGGCCGTTGGCGTTGCGATCTCGCCTCCTGCAATTATCTCGGGCTCGATCTTCATTCCGAAGTAATGGCTGCCATTCCTGACGCGATTGCAGAATGGGGGGTGCATCCGAGCTGGACTCGCGCCGTTGCCTCGCCGCGGATCTATGACGATCTGGAACATGCGTTGGCTGAGTTCGTGGGCGCGCCGGCAACGCCTGGTATTTCCTTCGATTTCGCTGCTTCACATGGGCGTCATTCCGGCGCTCGCCGGCAACGACGGCATCATTTTCAAGGATACCGAGGCACACCATTCCATGCATGAGGCTTGCTTGCGGGCGCAGTGCAATGGGGCCGAATGGGTCAACTTTCCCCACAGCGATATCGGGGATCTCGAGCGGAAACTTGCGAAATGCCGTGTCGATCGGGTCAAGCTCATCGCCACCGACGGGGTTTATTCCATGGGATCGAGCCATCCACCCATCGTCGAATATGTCCGCCTCGCCAAAAAGTACAACGCGACGCTGTATGTCGACGACGCTCATGGCTTCGGCGTCATCGGCGAAAATCCCGATGCGGCGTTGCCCTTCGGCTACCGCGGCAACGGCATGGTGCGGCATCTGGGGCTCGATTATGTCCGTGACCGGATCGTCTATGTCGCCGGGATGTCCAAGTCATTCTCGTCCTACGCAGCGTTCGTGACGTGCTCTGACGAGAAAATAAAAATCGAACTGCAGAAAACCGGTCCCTATGTTTTTTCCGGACCGACTTGCACAGCAAGTCTCGCAAGCGCTCTGGCCGGACTGAAAGCCAATGCCCGGGACGGCGACACGCGCCGGCGCGAGATCTATCGGCTGACCAGACGATTTGTAGAGGGCGTGAAGGACATGGGATTTGAAGTCGAGAACGGCGGGATGTTTCCGATTGCCGGTGTCGTGATTGGCGATATCCCGGATCTGGTCACCGCTTGCAAGCTGCTTTGGGAGCACGACATCATCATCACACCCGCGTTCTATCCGGCTGTGCCGATCGATCGGAATTTGTGCGCGTTTCGATCACCGCTGTGAACACGGATGACGACATCGATCGGGCGATCGGCGCACTGAAGGCGGTATGGTCCCGTTTGCGGGTCAACCGCCAGGATGCGAAATCCAAAACGGAGAAGTCCCTTGCGGACGCGACGGGCTGACCATGCGATCCACCGCTGACGATATTGCGGCAGCATGGGCGCCCTGAATTTTCTCAGACGCGAGCGCGCCGCTCTCGAGTGTTTGCTTCCAGGGCTGGATTTGGCGTTGGCCAGCATTCCGCTTCTGGAGATGGAGCGGCCCGGAAATCCTGCCATCGCGGTATTCCGCGCGCTTGGTGGACCGGGCCTCCTGATTCCCCGGGAATTCGGCGGTAGTGGGGCATCGCCATTGCAGGCGCTGCGGGCTCAACGCGCCATTGCCGCCCGATCGCCGTCGCTCGCGGTGGCAACGACAATGCACCATTTCACCATCGCAAGCCTGCTGGAGATAAATCCCGATAATCCCGGCCAGGAAGGCGAACTGCTCGAACGGGTAGCGCGGGGCAAACTTTATATCGCGTCGGGATTCGCGGAAGGAAGATCCGGCGCCAGCATCCAGACCTCCGCGCTTCGCGTGCGGCGGAGCCCGACCGGTTTCATCGTCAACGGCAGCAAGAAACCGTGCAGCCTCTCTCACAGCATGGACCTCCTCTGCATCAGTCTGCCAGCGCCCGAAGGCATGAAGGCGGCGGTCGCCGCGGCCATCATTCCGGCCGATACTCCGGGCATCGAGCGGCGGCCATTCTGGAGGAGCACGATCCTTGCCGGCGCCGAAAGCGATGAAATCGTGCTTTACGATTTATTCGTGCCGGAAGATGCGCTGGTTGCCCTTGGTGGGCCGGGGCTGTCGAACGCCATGCAGGAGCGCGGGATGTTGTGGTTCGAGCTTCTGATTTCAGCCTGCTATGTGGGGATTGTAAGCGCGCTTGGGGAGCATGTGTTTCTGCTGGGCAAAGGCGGACCGGCCGAACGCGTCAGTATGGCCTCGGAAATCGAGTGCGCCATGGCCGGCCTGGAGGCAATTGCCGGCGCCATGGAGGCCGGCGAGCGCGGCAGCGAAAGCCTGGCGAGAATGCTCCTTGTACGTTATGCGGTCCAGGGCGCGATCGATCGTGCGGCAACGCTGGCGGTCGAATTGTCGGGTGGGCAGACATTCATCGGTTCGCCCGAGATATCGTACCTTTTCGCGGCCACACGCGGACTGAGCCTGCACCCGCCATCGCGGCTTTCGGCCGGTCCGCGCATTGACGCGTTTCTTTCCGGCAATCCGCTGGTCCTGGATTAACGCCCTGACCAGTTCCAGCGGGCGATCGCCGTTTCAAGCGCGCGGTCTGTGCGAGGTCGCACTCGACATTTGCATGATGCATCCGACGTCCGGAATGTCGTGCGCGGTGACATGAATGTCAGGGCGCTGCACCGCCACCGCAGCAACGTAATCGCGTCCAACATCAATGTTAAATATTGACCAATCCGAAGAGGCACTGCAGGCGCTCTCATAAACCTTCGACTCCAGTGAGACGCCCACGCCGAGCGCTTTGCCCACCGCCTCCTTGCGCGTCCAGGTCTCCAGTAGTTCGCGCTTTCGCACGGCATCAGGTTTGAGCATCCATTCCTGATGTTCAATCCGCGAAAGCAGCTGCTTCGCCAGTGCAGCAAAGTTTCGCGCAATCAGCTGGCACTCTATGTCAACGCCGATTTGCACACCGATGCCGAACGCCAACAGGGAAAAGTCGCCCGAATGCGACACATTGAATGCAAGTTCACGCGTTTCCGTTTCGCCGTCGAGCGCAGGTTTACCGAACCTGTCATAACAGAACCTCAGATCCCGCGGCGACAGACCCAAATATCGTGCGAGCATCACGCGCAGAACTGCCCGTGTCGCCGCGAAGCGGTTTTGGTCCGCGGGCACGCGAAAGCGGTTCGCCCGCTCTGCTTCATCGGCGGACAAAATTTCGCGCCAATCAAGAGCACTCAGTTTCGAAATTTGCGCGCGCCAGACATGGATCTCGTTTGGCTGCGGCAGTGACTCATACGTACTCATCGAGACACGATCTGCTATCTTGCAGGACAGCGATAAAACAGCACGCGCATCACTCCAGTCTGTGCAGGAGCCAATAAAGTGGTGAATTTGCAAATCCAATTTGGTTCGGAAGGATACCGGGAAATCATCAACGAGACCTATAACGAAGAACTGCTCAAATGTGTCGATATCATCGAACGCGATGATTTTTATGGCATCGCTGCATGGACCGGAATGCGCTTTTTTGGCGAGAGACTCCGAGCTTACGCCGCAGAGCCATGTGCTGGATCTCTGCTCCGGAATTGGCGGCCCGGCCCGCTATCTGGCCAGGACCTATGGCTGCAGGGTTACCGGGATCGATCTTTCGGAATTCAACCATCGAACAGCCTCTCTCAGAACGAAAGCTGCCGGACTGGATGAACTCGTGGATTTCCACTGCGGCGACGCGCTGGATCCGCCGTTTCCCAATAACAGTTTCAGCCACGTATTCGGCTGCGAGGCGTGGTGCTATTTCCCTGATAAGGTTCAGCTGTATCGGGTCGCGCATCGGATGCTGAAATCCGCGGGCATGGTCGGGTTTCTGGAGGCGGCGTGTGACGCGCCAGTCGTCTTGCGCGCTGGCGAGCATCTCGGTGCGGTGCAATACGAAAGCATCGCCGATTACAGTTCGAAACTGCAGGAGGCCGGTTTCTGCGCCATAAGGACTTTCGACACGACGGAGCTCGCTTCCCGGGACGTGGCCGGTTCGATCAATCGCCTGATCGCGAGGCGAGATCGGGTCATGGAAGAGGCCGGTTCGGAAACTTACTTTGCGCTTCTCGAAATTTGGGCGGAATTTCTTGCCTGCTTTTGCGAGGGCCGATTGACCCATTGCGGTGTCATTGCGCGAAAAATCAGCTTTCTGCCGAACCGGTCACTGCCGGGATAGGCTAGGTAAGCACGGGCCCATGCCGGCGCGCGCCGAGCGTGCGCGACACGGCGTCGTGCCATCCAGCAATTTTCCCCGCGCGTTCGGCCGCTGGCATGCCGGGTCTGAAGCAACGCGCGGCCCGCCACATAGGGGCAAAATCCCGGGGCGGCGGATAGATCCCACGCTGGAGACCCGCGAGATATGCAGCACCAAGCGCGGTCGTCTCATGCCCTGCGGGGCGTTCTACGCTCACGTCCAGGATGTCCGCCAGCCGCTGCAGGAACCAGTCCGATACGGTCATCCCGCCATCTGCACGCAGGACGAAGCCGGCATCAGGCCAATCGGCGCGAATCGCGTCCAGCAGGTCGAGGGTCTGGTAACACACGCTCTCGAGCGCTGCCCGCGACAGCTCTGCGGGCCCGGTTGACCGCGTCAGCCCGAACAAAGCGCCGCGGCAGTCCGAATCCCAATAAGGCGCGCCGAGCCCGACAAAGGCCGGCACGAGATAGACGTTCTGTGCCGGATCTGAGCTTGCGGCCAACACACTGCTTTCTCCGGCCGTACCGATAACCCCAAGCCCGTCTCGGAGCCATTGTACCGCGGCCCCGGCGACGAAAATGGAGCCCTCGAGCGCGTAAGCTGGTTTGCCGTCGAGCTGCCAGGCAATTGTGGTCAAGAGCCTGTGCCGGGAAAGGACCGGCATGTCGCCGGTATTGAGAAGTGCAAAGCAGCCCGTGCCGTAGGTCGCCTTCAACGTGCCGGGTGCAAAGCAGGCCTCTCCGACCAGTGCCGCCTGCTGGTCTCCGGCTATTCCGCATATGGGGATGGCCCGGCCGAAATGCTCCGCCAGGCTGGTTCCATAATCAGCTGCGGAGTCGAGGACTGCCGGCAGGACGGCGCGCGGTATTCGGAATAATGCCAGCAGGTCGTCATCCCATGCGCCACGATGGATATCGTACAGCAGGGTTCGGCTGGCATTGGTTGCATCGGTCGCGTGGACAGCACCTCCTGTCAGCCTCCACAGGAGAAAACTATCGACCGTGCCGAACGCCAATTCGCCGCGTTCGGCACGAGACCGCGCGTCTTCGACATTGTCGAGAAGCCAGGCCAGCTTCGTCGCGGAAAAGTACGGGTCGAGGAGCAATCCGGTTCGCGACCTGACCAATGGTTCGTGCCCGGCGGCGGCAAGGGCCCGGCAGTGGCCGATCCCGCGCCGGTCCTGCCAGACTATGGCCGGATGGACTGGTTCCCCCGTTTGACGGTCCCAGAGCAGCGCTGTCTCGCGCTGGTTGGCGATACCGATCGCGGCCACCGAGGCCGCATCGGCGCCGGCGTTGCGAAGGGCCTCGCGCCCGACGGCGAGCACGCTTCCCCAGATCGTCTCAGGATCGTGCTCGACAAGACCCGGCGCCGGAAAATGTTGCGGAAATTCCTGTTGCGCGACAGCGGCAATTTCCAGGTTCCCGGTAAAGAGGATCGCGCGCGACGACGTCGTCCCCTGATCGATCGCAAGGACGAACGACATGCCGCCTCCTGGCTCCCGCACGCCGATCGTACTGCCAATTTCATGCGCGGCAATATCCCAGTTCCTGAGACATCACCCCCTAACCGGTTCCGCGCCGACTACCACTGCTTGGTGATCGTGAGAGTGATCAACCGTTGCAAATCGGAGAAGTTGTTGTCGAATGCGCGAATCGATCCACTGCCGCGTGCGCCGACCTGGAAAGGCGGCGGCCGGTCGAGAATGTCATTGATCGTGAGCTCAACTCCGATCCCGCGCAGAAACGGATTGGCGGGACGGTCGCCGGTCTGATAGCCGATTGCAAGGTCGAAATAGACCTGTGCCGGCGTGAGATTTGGATATGTCGTGTACGGACCGTAATAAGGAGATCCGGGATAACATGATCCCGGGCCAAATCCCGGCGCATAGAAACAGGGCGGTATGAGATTGTCGCCGTTTGTGTTGATGGCGCTGTGGCCGAAATAATTTGCAAACCCTGTCACGCTCCAGGTGTCATTCTGCCATCCGAGCCGGTAGCGGACCCGCTGCAGCCGGTTTCCCGAGTTCTTTCCGATAAAGGTGCTGACGACCGGGGTTCCTGGAGCCGCCTGGCTCTTGTCATTGATTTCATAGAACCCCGCTGCCCCGATATTCACCGAACCGAGGTCACCGAGCGGATAATCGTATCGGATGCTGAAGTCGCTGCCGGAAAAGATCCGCGTTCCGATATTGGTCAGGGCGGAATCGGAAATCACCTTGATGTTGGGAATTGCGGCCGGATCGAAATTTCCACCGCGACTGGGATAGGCAGCCAGGGCTTTCACCAGCGCATAGAAGGTTGCATTGGAAGGATCGGTAATCGGGGCGTTCGGATTCGGAATGACGGTGTAATTCGCGCGGGACACAGGATCATCCGGGCCAAGACCAAGCGTATTCGTCGAAATCAGGCCAAAAAATTCCAGATTGAACCATGTCACATCGATGTCGAGACCGGTCAGATCCAGGCCGAAAATCGGCTGCGTGGGCGCGAAATTGACGCCGGTGCTCCATTGCTTCAGCGTCTGGGGCCCGAGAACCTGGCCACCACGCAAAATTGTTGCGGCGCCATTCCCGCCGCCGCTGACATCCAGAACGCCGGGTTGCCTCAGGGCGGGATTGGGCGAGCAGGTCGGGTTCAACAGCGCAGTCAGAGAGCCGGGCAGGGCAACCCCCGCAGGAGAGCCGTTGACCGATCCACAACCCAAAATCGCGACGTCACTCGCGGCCGCCAGGCCCAGCGGATTCACGCCGGAGATGGTCGATTGCTGCGGCGATCCTTCGGCAAAAGACGGAACGCGGAACGATTTGCCCCAGGCCCCGCGGAAGGTCAGACCACCGCCCACGTTCCAGTTGGCTGCGATCTTCGGCGTGTAAACCGGATTGGGTTGATTGTTGTATTTGTCGAAACGATAACCGAGCTGCACGACAAAGGATTGAACCAGCGGAAGCGTGAAATTGCCGCCAAAAATCGGAATGTCGAGCTGACCGAAAACGGCATAGCTGTTTTGATATTCGTGATCCTCCGCATCGGTGATCACGGAAGTGCTGATGGTATTATCGTTCTGGATATTGGCGTAGTGATAATGCTCGGACAAAGTCTGCGCGTCGACGGCCGCCCGCACGGTGCCGCCCGGTATGTCAAACAGGGGGCCGTCAAAATTGACCTGATTTTCCTGGATTATCCATTCTTCCGGCTGATAGCGGTAACCGGCGATATAGGCGAGCGTTGCGGGCGAGTTGCACTGAAATGACCGTGGATCGCAGAAGATGTTGAAATAGGGGATGTTGGCAGGCTTTGTGTATGGCGCAAGGGCGCCCGATGAATCCGTCACCGTATTGCCCAGCGCGGCGCTAAGATTGTTTTTATTGATCGCGTTGTTGACGTTTCCGTAATTCTTGTCATCGCTCAGCGAATAAGTGAACTTGCCGTGCCAGGCGAAAGGAAGTTCGTCCAGGTTAAGGCCGAAATCGTAATGGCCGGCCACTTCGCCGCCCGTGACGATGGTGGGCATTTCCGCCGCCAGGCTGTAATTGACATCCAGTCCTGCCGGCGCCCCGGCGGGGTAGTAGGGATTTGTCGTCGGAACAACGAAATTGGTTGCCTGTTCCTGCCTCGCCTCACCGTTTCCCGAAGGATAGATCTGCCGGCCCCGCTGATTTGAATAGAACGCGTCCGCAAACAGCGAAACGGGACCCAATCCGTAGAAATCGTTTGTCAGCTTCTGGTCCAGCGTACCGGTGGCTGCGCTGGTCTGGAGTTGCGGCCTTGCATCTGCGTACCACCACGGATCGATGCCATTCTTGACGCCGGGATTCGCAAGCACTGCTGCCCACGAGACCGTTGGCGCGCTTCCCGGTGCGGTAGGGTTGGTATGCGCGGCGGTATCGCCGTAATTCCAGCCGGTCCCCGCCGGAATGGAATAACAGTTCGCGCAGAACCTCGTCCCGTTCGACGCCGTTTCACCGGCGGGCGCATTCGCCACGGTTTTCGCTTTCCCGGTGGTGATGACGCCGGGCATGCTGGCGCCAATCGGCGTGTAGTCCATCAAACCTTCGGGCGTGAAATTCAGCGTATAGTATTTGCGCGACGACGCGGACAGGTTTGAACTGTCCGTAAACGAATAACTGACGGTAAAATTTCCCGTGTCCCAGGACTTTCCAAAGAGCTGCGATACCTGTCCGGTGAGATAGCCTGTTCCGGGTGACGAGCCGATGCTCGCCTGACTGATCGCGCCATCGAAGCCGCGCCGCAGGATGACGTTGATCACCCCTGCGGTTGCATCCGATCCGTAAACGGCCGAAGCGCCTGCTGTCAGCACGTCGACGCGCTGAATTGCGATCTGCGGGATGATCGATGGATTGACGGTGTCATTGCTGTAGTTCTGCGGCGGCCACCGGAGGCCGTCGACCAGCAGCAGGGTCTCCACGCCCGAGCCGGTCCCGAGGCCATGGATCTCAACATTCAATTCGAAACTGAGTGTACCGCCCCCGAAGGTGGGTGATTCTTCCGCATAAATCTGCAGGGCAGGTACGGTCTTGAGAATATCCGCGAGCTTGAGCTGTCCGGTTTCGATGAAATCCTGCTGGGTCAGATTCGTAACCGGAACGCCGACTGGAGCTTCTCCCCGGATCAGGGACCCGGTGACCAGAACCTCCTCGGGAGGCGCTGCCGCGACCGGGGTTTGAGCCTTTGCGCCCCCGCTTACGGCAAGTGCAACAATCGAAACGCTGCCAAGCAGCGCAGACACGCTGATGGGCCGCGCCCGCAGGCGCGCGATACCGGAAACCATGCATTTCCCCCCGGGTGACACAACGGGGTACTCCTCCCGAGCACCGCGACGTCAGCCCATTGCAATAAAACTACGCACGACCAGTGATGACAACGGTTTTCGTCCCTGTTGCCGCTTTTTATCGCTCGATTGGGATATTTTTGCCGCAGTGACTCAGAAGTCGGGCGCAGCGGCCTCCGGAATGGGCACGGCTCCGGATTTGTCGTCGCTGAAATAATCGCGGGGACCATCGGCGCAGATCGATTCTACCCAGGGTCCCCCGGAGCGCGCGCCGCGGCCCCGCTCGAAATCGACCTTGCCACTCCATGGCAGGTTAAATGCTCCCGGGTCCTCGACAGTGAAACGGATTTCAATATTCTTTGCCTCGTTGTCGAGACGATAGCGCTCGACAACGTGCAGCTGATTCGTATGGGGCGTCCGAAAGCGGTCAACGGGAACGCTGTCATCGAGCCCGATCGTGTCAACAACGAGCGTATTGTCATTCTCGTAATGACCGATCAATTCTCCGTAAACGGAATGACCCGGTTTATTGGTGTGCGGAACGTCGAGATAAATCCGCCGGACCTGCGCATCGCGCTGCCACAGGATCCAGACCTCTTTGGGGGTCTGGATGAAAACCACGGGTTCGCCGGGAAACAGCAGCAGACCGGGCACGCCACCCGGCCAGCAGCGCGAAGTCGTGTAAAATGGAATTCCTCCTGCAAGCACACGCGCATTATTGATGTCCATAAGCTTTTTGGCCCAGGGTTTCAGGATCGGATTGCTGGTGTCGGCCACGCGGTTGGTGTGATCGGGAATATATTCATGGCCCGGCATGTCCATGATCGGACCAGGACCGGTATCCCCGGGCACTCTGGAAAAAGCCGTGCCGTTCTTCAGAACCCACATTTTCTGGCCAGAGCCAAAATCCGGAATGCCTGCCGGAATTTGGTTCTGAGCGTAAACCATCCCCGAAATGCCCAGAACAAGGCCGCCGGCGACAGCGAGCCCGAGGCTGAAGCGACTGTTCGTACCGGTCATGTCGTCGCTCTCCCCACAGGTCAGACGAATTCAGGATTTCAGAAATCCGCCTTGTCTGCGTGGGGGATTGGCACGGCGCTGGAGATGTTATCGGCGAAGTAATCGCGTGGATTGTCCGCGCAAATCGATTCGTCCCATTGCCCCGAACGCGCGCCATGGCCACGCTCGAAATCCACCTTCCCTTTCCAGGGCATGTTGAAAGCACCCGGATCCTCGACGGTAAAGGTGATCTCGATATTCTTGCCGCCATTATTCAGCCGGTAGCGCTCGACCACATGCAATTGACGGGTGTGCGGCGTGCGGTAGCGATCGATCGGCACGCTGTCGTCCAGTCCGACTGTGTCAACGACCAATGTGTCTCCATTTTCGTAATGGCCGACGGATTCCCCGTACACGGAGTGCTTCGGATTATCGCTATGCGGAACATCGAGATACACGCGGCGCACCTGCGCATCGCGCTGCCACATAATCCAGACCTCTTTGGGGGTCTGGACAAAAACAACCGGTTCTCCCGGGAACAACAGCAGGCCCGGAACGCCGCCGGGCCAGCAACGCGAGGTGGTGTAGAACGGAAGATCGCCGGCAAGTACCCGCTGATTGTTGATGTCCATCAGCTTCCTGGCCCAGGACTTCAGGATCGGATTGCTGGTATCGGCGATTCGGGGGACATCGTCATGCTTGTACTCCTTGCCCAATTGCATGATCGGACCGGGACCGGTATCTCCCGGGGCTCTGAAGAACGCAGTGCCGTTCATCAGAACCCAGGTCATCCTGTGGGATGACAAATCGGGAATTCCGGCGGACGCGGCGTTGGTCTGGGCATAGGCCTGCGGCCAGACCGCGCCCATACAGGCTATGGCCACGAGGCCGGCCATTACGAGTGAGCCTTTGTTTCGCCGTTTCATGCCGCTTTTCCTTAAGCCCCGCACGCTGTGCCCGGACAATGTGACCGAAATCGGCGAAAGTGCAACCGCAGACCTGCGAGTCCCGTCCGGTGTCAGTGCGGCGGTGCAACCTGCGTGAAATTACCAAGCGCACAATCATCCCCTGTCAGCGTCAGATGGATGAACTGCTGATTGGCGCAGACCAGATCGCTGGTAAGTTTCTCGGTGTAAGGGCTCACTTTTAGCATCGGGCAAGCGGTCCTCAAATCATTTCGCCAGATTTCTCCGTTGCGCATGTAGAACAGAATGGACCGGTCATTGGGAATTTCGGTTCTTTCCACGTCGCGCCGATTCAGGCAGGCGCCTGCGCCATCGGGCGCGGCGGCGCGCAGCTGTACCGGCGTTGTTGCAATCAGAATGAGCATGACGGCCGAAATTCGCGAGCTTGGTCTCATGGGATTCTCCGCTGGCGGCAGAAGCGCATAATAGCGAATCTTCCGCGTGGTTGGACCGAAAGCGACCGGCATTGTTTGTGTGCAGAAGGACGTTATATTGGCCACTTTGGCGTCGCTTCGGAACAGGCAACGACGCCCACTACAACTCAGGCGCATGGTTTTCATGGATCGATTGGCGACAACAGGTTTTCTTGTGGCCTTGACTGCCGCAGCGGTTTTCACTGCAGAGCCGCTTATGGCGCAAACCGGAAATATCAACGCGATTCACTTGTCCGATGACATCGTTCCGGCGCCCGATGGTTTCGAACCCGTCGCGGGCAATTACGTGGCTGCAAAATCGACCGACGTCTATATCAGCCCGTTTGTCTGGGCCGGCAAGGTCACCGGTTTGCACCTGAATGCGGGGCAACCCGTCGAAGTTCTGGCGAAGCTGAGGGGCTATGACTGGCTTCTTATAGGCAACAGGGCGGAAGGAATTGGGTATGTGCCGATTTCCGCCCTGACCGCGGCGAAGTAAGTCCTCCACAACGCTCATCCCAGAGGCGGCTCGATCACCTCGACCTCTGGAAGAACGATTGTTCCGGCAGCAGGACGCTCGAGATTTGTGTCGGAGGCAATCCGCACCGTCGAAAGCGTAAGGTTGGGAGCCCACAAATTCAGTCCGTCACGCAGCACGAGCGAGGACGAGACCCGCGCGAACTCGCCATGCCTGCCTACAACTGCAATCACGCCCGTTGAGGGGTCAACGGCTGAGACCACGCCAAGCCTTATATGGCCAATGCCAAACAGGTTCTGACCAACAAAATGATCCAGGTCGTGCGGAGCCAGGTAGGCGGGATTGGGCTGCGCCGATGCGGGCACCGCCACGGATATTGAAATTGCAAGAGCAGTCAGTATGGCAATGCTTCGCATGGCGCATCCTTTTGGAGAGCAGGGCTCATCCGTTGGGAACGCGCTGCCGCGGGATGCGAGGCGATCTGCTGCCCGGGGTTTTTTCACGAGCCGGTGAGGCGGCTGCCTATCGCGCTCGCCCGCTTCGCGCCTCCGTGACGCCGGGCACTTGCGAAATGTCGCGGTGCGGTTCGCCGCAGACATAGTCCTGTAGCCGCAATTCGGGGTGGAAGTCATATACAAACCGCGCGCTGAAGGGCCGCATGAGCAGTACGGGATCGTTGACCGTGACAATGTCCTCGAGCTGCTTCCCGCCATCGATCCTCCGAACGCGCTCGACCGTCGTCATCTGGTCGGAATGCGGCGCTCCCGTAGCATCGAGAAAGGTTTTGTCGTTGAAACCGGCGCTTTCGATCACCAGAGTGTCGCCTTCCCAATGGCCGACCGAATGGCCTGAGTAGTAGGGAAGGATTTCGAGATCACGGGCCGATTCCTGCGGCCTGTCCATCAGTACGATGCGAAAAACTCGGTTCAGTTCATAGGCAATCGTCGTCTGCCCCGGGGTGTGGATGATTTTGAAGGGGTATGGGTTTCCGAGAATGCGCGGTATGCCGTCGGGCACACACAGATGGCGGGCTTCGTCCCGGATCGATCCTTCCTTCAGACCCGTGACATTGCGGGCGAATAGTTCGCGCCCTTTTTCATTGTACGGAATCTCTCCACCGCCCAATATGTCCAGCTTCGGACTGTATTTAACACTCCACCAGATGCCGGAGACATCATGCGGCGTGGCAGCCGTATCGGCACAGACCGGTGACGCTACGGCGAGCAGGAAAGCGGCGGCAGCGACACCGCCGAAGCACGGCAGGAGAGGGGATTTGGCAAGCATGACAACCTCCGGCGTCGCGATTAATTCTGCCGACTTTCGTCGTGTCAATGCCTGACCGATGGTGATCCCGGAATCCGGAACGAGATTGCTTTCAGTTCTCCGCGATGGGGCGTGGCTGACGCGGGAGCGGATCTGGCGTTGGGCAGGCGTGACGCTCGCCTGTGCGATCGCGTTCGAATTGTTCCTGATCATCACCGCACACGGACCAAACGATTTTTATGGCCGGCCCCTCGGCACGGACTTTTCCAGTTTTTATGCGGCGGGCCAATGCGCGCTCAATGGTCTGAACCCCTATGACCGGAAAACGCTCTACGGGATGCAACAGGCGCTCTTCGGCAGCAGAACGCCTTACTACTCCTTTGCCTATCCGCCATTTTTTCTGATTTTGACGGAACTTCTCGCCAGGCTTCCATACGCCGTCGCGTTTTCCGTATGGCAGGGGGCCACCTTCGCGCTTTACCTGTCGGGCATGGCGGCGCTCAGAAGGCGGCTCGCTGCTGTGTTGCCCGGCGGCGTTTACTTCGTTTGTGCAGCCGCATTCACGGCCGTAATTCTCAATTTTGCGCATGGCCAGACGGCGTTTTTCACGGCCGCGCTTTTCTCTTTTGGCATTGCGCTGCTGGGCGAGCAACCGTACCTCGCGGGCGCCGTATTCGGACTGCTGGCCATCAAGCCACAATTCGGCATCCTTCTTCCCTTTGCGCTTGCCGCCGGCGGTAATTGGCGCAGCGTCGCCTCGGCGGCGGTGACGGTGACGGCACTGTGCGCCCTGGCCACGGGGTGGTTCGGCGTTGATATCTGGGCGGCGTTTTTCAGCGCTGCGAGTGAATCCCGTCACACAATTCTCGATCTCGGGGGCGCCGGTTATGAAAGAATGATCAGCGTTTTCGCATGGGCCAGACTTTGGCGACTGCCCTTGACGCTCTCCTATGCCGTGCAAGTGCTCTCAAGCCTCCTGGTGATCATGCTGGTTTCGGCCGCATGGCGCGGCGACGCAGATATTCGGCTCAAGGGAGCCGCTCTATGCGCCGGCGCCCTGCTCGTTACGCCCTTTGCCCTCGATTACGACATGATGGTGGTACTGGCGCCGGCGATTACGCTATTGGCTTTGTATGGATACGAAAACCCCGGCATCCCTTTTCTGAATTCATTACTCTCTCTGCTGTGGATTGCGCCGCTGTTTGTGCGCGCCTTTTCCGGTGCGTTGTTCATCCCGCTGGGGCCTCTTTGTGCCATCGGCGCGCTGTTTCTGGCATTGCGTGAAGTTCTGACGCGGTCACATGCAGGCAGTGCTGAAACCTACGGCCCGATGGCGACGACAAGTCCGGCGCGGAACGCGCGCGGTTCATCATAGGTAAAGACGTGGTCGCCGCCCTCCGAGGTTGCGACTTGCGCGTTTGAAATATTGTCCACCGCGAAATAAAGGCCTGCCTGCGGCAGGAAGTGCCAGGTGATCTTCGCGTCGAATGTCGTCGCCGCTGGAAGTGGCAGCGTGTTCTGATCGTCGGAATATCGCAGGCTCTCATAACGGATGTCGGCTTCCACGGTGACGTCAGGCAGCGGTGAAGCGATAAAGCCTCCCGTGATCGAGAGCCGCGGCGTCTGGGAAGGACGTTTGCCGGTCAATTGGGGCGCGTTCGGTCCCCCGTTCACTCGTGCGTCGGTTACGGCAAATGCCCCCCGGAGGGACAATGCATCATCCAGCCGCCACTGCGCTTCGCCCTCTGAGCCGAGCGCGTCCACATAACCAACATTTTGCCGCTGGATCAGCAGGCCACCGGCAGGAAGAAATCCGACTTCCGGGAAAGTTCCGGGCCCCTTTCCGACCGTCACATTTGAAATCGCGCCTGAAAGCCGATTCCAGAAACCCGTCAGATCCCAACTGAACGGCCCGGATGCGCCGCCAAGGCCAAATTCCGCGCCGAATAGCCGTTCCGGTTTCAGATCGGCATTGGCCTCCGTGAAATTATTCGCCAGGCGAAACGGGCGGTAAAGCTCATTGAGCGAGGGGGCGCGAAATCCCTCATAGCCTGCCGCGCGAAGATAGAGCCCCCCGCCGATTTCCTTTCGGATCCCGCCCCGCGCGGTCGGAATCGCTCCACTGCGCGCGGCAAATTTATTGTCGAGTGTAACGGCGCCAGTCGCCAGGGAGTGTTCGAGAACGTGTCCGCCCGAGTCCTTCCATTGGTCAATGCGCAGTCCGGCCGTCAGCAGGAAACCATCAAAGCGGCTGGCCCCTTCGGCATAGAGCCCGCCGACAAAAGAGCGGCCGCCAGAAAAGCGGCTCGAATGAAAAGCCCCCGAACTGTAGGAAAAAAGTTCGCGTGCCTCGCCTTCATCCAGACGGACATCGGCGCCGGCTTCCCAATCGAGCAGGGGCAGCGTACCGCGTATGGCCGCATTGGCTCCCCATCCGAGGGCCGGAGTTGCGTATTCGTCGTTGGAAGGCGTTGCAGCAATACGCTTTGCGGCCACTGCCGCCGAACTGTTGGCGAAATCCGTGTCCCTGAACCAGGCCTGCATGCGCCAGCCAACGGCTGCAATGTCTTCAGGCCGCGCGATCGTGATGCTGCCCGTCACGCCTTTTGCTTCCGAGGCAGTCGACACGATGCCTGCGGCGCGCCGCTCATCATAGGCGCCAAAGCGCACGGCCAGGAGCGTTCCTTCGACAATTTCCGCAGCGGCTCGTGCAGACAGGTTGCTCGCTTCCAGCGTTACGGGAGTGTCGGCTGCGCCGCGCTGTGCCGCATCGACGGGTGTCCAGCCTCCGGACTTTTGATACATGCCGCTTGCGCCGACGCTCACATTTCCTTCCTGCCGGTTGGCCACGCCGGCGAAGCGTTCCTGACCAAGGGAACCACCTTCCCCATCGATCTGCGCGCCTGGCGTATCGTTTTCGCTGAGCGCAATCACGCCGGTAAGCGCCCCTGCGCCGTATGGCCCTGCGCCCGCGCCCCGTACGACCTCGGCCGACTGGATGTCTTCGCCAGGCAGGGAGCTCCAGATCACCCACCCGCCAAAAGGGTCGTTCTGTGGCACGCCGTCCAGTGTCACCAGGGCTCGACCGGCGCCCGAGCCTGCTATCGAACGCAGCGAAACGCCCTGCACCGTCGGATTGGCCGAGAGGCTGGAATTGCGCCGGAACAGCGATAGTCCGGGCACCTGGCGCAATGCTTCATCGAGTTCGGGCGAGATCTGCAACTGCTGCATGTCGAGCTGCACTGCGGAAAATGCAGCATTACCGACCGGATCCGGTGGCCTTGCGCTGATCAGCACCGTTTCGGGACCAGGCTTAGTCTGAGCTGCGGCGGCCGAAGCGACCAGCTGTGCCGCGCCCCAAATAGCAAGTCTGAGTTGAATTCGCATGATGAAGGCCCCTGCCGCATCGACTTGCGATCGCGACGGACGGCCCATCCCCCCTGGAGTTCGTCACCGCCGAGTAACATATTTCCGGGATTGATCGAAGCGGGCCGTCACCGGAACGCTTTTGCACTGGGGAAATCCGTCGCGGCGGCTTGCACCGACGAGAATGCGGGATAAGCTGGGGGCGCGCAGCAGTCGGGGGCCCCATCATGACCGCATTCAACATTGTGCGTTTTCGCGTGAAACCGGGCTACGAGGACGAATTCATTGCCGCACACCGGGCGGTTCGGGACGGATTTCCGGGTGTGCGGAAAATCTCACTGTTCAAAACCGGAGATCGCTGCTTCTGCATTATCGGCGAATGGAGCGGAATGACGGCTCTTGCCAAAGCTCGCCCCAAAATGATCGGCCTGCTGGATGGTTTCCGCCATACGCTTGAGGACCTGGGGGACGGCCTCGGCGTCACAGACCCGGTTTCCGGTGAAGCCGTCATTCAGCGAAACTTCGTGAAACCGAAGGTGAAAGCGAAGGGCACAAAGGCCAGGACGAAGCCCGGGAAAGCTACCGGGAAAACCGCGAAGCCGGCGAAGAAAACTCCGCGCCGTTAATCCTGGTCGAACTTCACACCAAGGCTGTCGATTTTCCGCCAGGCCACTGAGCACTGCCGTGCCTTGTCGTCCCAGCGCAACTCAAAGTCCTGCGGAACCGCCATTGCGTTCACAACATTGACGAGCGCGCCGGTTGCAGAAACGTTGCGCACCGTGCAGTCCACGACGGAACCGCCCTGGTTGAAGACAATTTTCCCGCCTTTGAAAACGCGGCGCCGGTCCGCGGTTCTTTTTTCTGACATGAATCACCTATCCGAAGTTATCCCATTGACCGGGTTTCTGAAAGGGATTGCAATCCCGATAGTCGGCCTTCGGAATTCATAAGGCGCCCAGAGCATTTTCCGCCGAAGTGGCTGCCACTTCGGCGGAAAATGCGGCAATCCAAATGCGTAAGAGCGCCTTTCCGATTCCTTCCAATCGAAACCGCGCTTAATCCCAGAACGGCCTGGACGCGATGATTTCACGCGTAACGGCGTTGGCAGCATCGAGTTGCTGTTCGATGCGATCCTCTTCGGCGCGATATATGATTCCGGCCGTGAATGTTTCTGCGGTTTTGAGTTTTCCATTGCCATTGCGGGAGTAAACGACATCGGACATCAGCTTTTCATGCGTGGAAATATCATTCAATGCGCCGAGCCTGCTCTGCAATTCCTTCAGCGATGATAATAGATTCTGGCGATGCTGGGCATGCTTTTTGCCCGGGAACACGCCGCCGAAAAATTCGACAGCGTAGCGCAATTTTTTCGCGCGGATGCGCACACGGTGCCGCGCCGCGGGATTGAGATCCTTGAAATCGGCGGACGCCCTGGTCAGCTTCCTGTACCGGCGGCGGAGTTCTCGCGCCGCATGCGTCACGATCGCCTGCTCGCGCTGCGCAATCGCGAGAGCGCCGCGCTTTCTTTGCCAGCGCCCGCATTCCACCCAAGCCAGCGTATCGAATATCAGCGTTCGAAACCGGGCAGAGCTTAGTGCATCAGCCACTTCGCGATACGCCTGCTGCCGTTGCGCCCGAAAATTCCGCACCATCTCGGCCAATCCCTGTTTCGCGCTTCCGTCCGGCTTTGAGTTCAGAGTCTCGTCCAACAGAACATCGAGATCGCGTGCTTTTCCAAGAATGCGCGAAATCCATCTGAATTCCGCTTTCAAATGCGGCAGGTCCTTGTCGCGGACCATTTCCGAAAATACCGACATCGAGGCCCGAAGGCGCCGAATTGCCACGCGCATTTGATGTAGGGACTCCCCATTGCCTTGAAGGGTGCCCGAAACATTGGCGACAAGTTGACGTAAGCAGTTGTGGGTTATCATGTGGAATGCGCGTTCGGCTGGCATTTTTGGCCGAAGATCGGTCCCTTCCGCGCGATAGACATCCTGTTGCCCCCCTTGTGTCAGCGCATAGCCGCGGTCGGCTTTTGTGCGGAAACCCAGGCGAAGCGGCGCTACCCGGGCGATTGCGCGTGCAGCACGGAACAGATCGTTTCTTTTCCCCTGCTTGACCTCGATTTCCAGTTCACAAAACCCGGTACTGTGCCCTTTTCCGAGGATTCTGCATTCGTCGAGCGCCAGTTCGAGCTGGGCGCCACCATCACAAAGGGCAAATATCGTACGTCGCGCTCGTATCTCGAAAGCCTTCCGGATCAGGGTGGAAAGATGTTTTGTCCGAAACGCCTTCAGGCCGGTCTTCCGTGCCTCCGCGAGATTCGGGAGGAAGCCTTTTACGCCGGTTTGCCATTCGGACCGATCGAAACAGCCGGCCCCGTTATGTGCGGCAAATTTGATCGTCTGAATATAGTCGTCCCCCACTTTCCGGACACGCAGTGAAATGCCCTGGCGCCTCAGAGCGAAATCCCGGGTGTCGAAATAAACCGTTTGAAGCTGCTGTGTGACGCCGGTCTTTCTTTTGCGATTGGCAAGCCACTCGGCGACCTGTCGCAATGCGACAGAGTCCAAATCCATTTTGAGCTCGAGTTCCCGTGGTTCCATGGATTCTCGGGTCACGGCGAATGTCCTGGGGATGCGAACGCCGGTTTACCTCGAAAATATCCGCGCTCTACCACTGTCGTAATTCGACTTCCCCGCCTCCGGGAGGCAAAATATCACATCTGTGAGCATTTGCCTCCCTGTCACAGACTCTTCACGATCGCTGCATAGCGTCCACTGATGGCTGCATCAAAAGCAAAAATCGTCACCGAATTGGCGGGGCGGTCCCTTTTGCTTCCGGATCTTCTCGCCGCGGCGTTGGCGGCCAATGGCCGGATCAAATTTGCCCTAAGCTGGCTTCAGACTGCCGAAGTGACGGCAAACGGCCAGGAATCGGCCATCCATCTCGAGGCCGAGAGGTCCCTTTCCGGACTGGCCAATGATCCGCTTTATGCGCCGCCACAAGCGGTCGTGCACCGTCCGGACGGATTGTTTGTTCCAGGCTCGGGGAAGATCTTCGAACGCCTGCTCGGGGACGTCAGCTGCATGCGAAGCGCCGTTGAAGCCGGAGCTGTCGCAGCGAATCTGGATTCAGCGCAGATCAATCAGTTCCGTAAGCGCGAACAGGCATTCCGCGAAGTTTCCCGCATCGATAACGATCTCGTTCCCCTCGGTCTGATTTCGTGGTTCGCGAGTGCCGGCCAGCACGGAAAGGATTCCTTTCACGCGCTCGTCATCGATCTGCACAAGGCTCTGAATACGATTGCCCGGGCCATTGCAGAGGAGGACATCTGTGGCGCCCGGGTTTACGGCGTCGGTGACAATGACCGGCAGCGCGTAACCGCTTTCATGCGCGGAGTTAACCGTACTGCCGCCCTGAAATTCGATCATCCGGGGCTTGCAACCACGGCGACGCGCGATCGCAACCGGCTGATTATTCAAAATGACATTGGAACGACCGATACGCATGTTCTGATCGCCTATGTCGAGGATGTGGCCGTTTCGATCATGTACAGCGACATTCACGCGCGCAGACTGGAATTTTTCCGGCATCGCCTGAATGAGTTTTCGTGGATGGTGGCAAATCGGCGCTCACCGGATAGCGAAGACGAAATGTTCTATCTCGCCACCGGCATATTCGATGCAGCCGATGAGGCAGCACTCGACCGGGCTCTTGAACATCTGGGCGCCACACTTGTTTTCCTGATCGATTGGAACAAGGCGCGGAAATGCCTTCGTCTTTTCGTTTCGAAGGACGCGGCCACCGAGATTCTGGATTGGGCGGCCGAACATGAGGTTGGTCATCGCGCTTTTCTGGAAGTGGGCGGCGATGCGCTGATTGTCGATTTGCTCGGCTCCGTGTCCAAGGCAACCGGCAGCTTCTACGCATCCCTGAAAGGCGCGATCGGGGATGATGGCACGCAGGAATTCCTGCGCGATTCCATGCGAATATCGAGCGAAGCGCTGCGCGCCGGGCGTTCCGGGCAGGCGGTTCGCGATCTGTTGCGCATCGAACTGCTTGGGCGGCTGGCATCCGTGTCCGATCGAATACTGGACCTCGCCCTCGATCACGCGGCGATTGTCCTTGATCTTGGTAATCTGGTGAGGGAGGCGCTGTTCGAATCGCCGCCCCAGGCCGTTTCCCATGCCGTGCGGGGCAATAGCTGGGAAAACAAAGCCGATCAGATTGTCGCCGCTATTCGCGATCTGGCCGGAACCGGCAATGAACGGGACTGGCGCAGGATTGCTTCCTCCGCGGACGATACGGCTGATTCATTCGAAGAAGCGCTATTCCGCCTGCAGTTTCTGCCCGAGCGTCTCTCCGGCGATCTTCACAACAGTCTGAGCCGGTTGGCAGAACACGCAGTTACGGCGGTCAAGGAATATGTTCGACTGCTGATTGCGGCACGGCATATCCATCGCGGCGCGCCGAGGGAGGATCTGCAGGCCTTTTTCGACCTGCTCGACCGGCAGCATGACATGGAGCATGCAACCGACGAAGCGGAGCGCCAGGTTTTCACGATCCTCATGCGGGAAAATCCGGAAGCCAAAGTCCTGATGGTCGTAACCTCCGTTGCCGAAGCTCTGGAAAAAGCGGGAGACGCCCTGCTGCACACCAGCCGCCTCGTCGCCGATCATGCTTTGGGAGAATGGCTTGCAGCCTGAAGGGATTCTGATGATCGAGGCGGGTGGCATACCACCCCCGGAAGACTTGCGATCCCGCGCAGGCGGCAAGGCCTATAATCTGCTGAAACTTGCCGCGCTTGGTTTCGCGGTTCCCGCAGGGTTTGTGTTGCCGACGACGATGTGCCGCGGTTGGACAGATGCCCCCCGGCCATCGGTTGATGAATTCAAGCGCAGTTATGGTGGGACGATTGAGCGTCTGGAACGCGCGAGCGGACTTCGTTTTGGGGATTTCCGCAAACCCCTGCTCGTCTCTGTTCGGTCCGGCGCGCCGGTATCAATGCCCGGCATGCTGGACACCGTGCTGAATGTCGGCCTGACACTGAACACGATTTCCGGCTTCATCGCGCTGACGGGAAATCCACGACTGGCCTGGGACTGCTACCGGCGCCTGATCGTGTCATACGCTCAGTCGGTCCATGGCGCCGACCTTGCGGGTTTCGAGGAGGCGACCGGCGCGGCGCTATCCGCCGCGGGCGCAACCATCCTCGCCGAACTCGATACGATCACTCTGCGAGCTTTGGCCCATAAGACGCGAGCCGTTTTTCTGCAAGTGACCGGCTTGCATTTTCCGGATGATCCCCATGTGCAGCTTCTGAACGCAATCGATGCGGTTTTCAGGTCGTGGAATTCGGATCGTGCAAAGAGCTATCGCCGGATACATGGTCTTTCCGATCTCCCCGGGACGGCCGTCACCGTACAGCGCATGGTCTTTGGAAATGCCGGGGCAGGCTCGGGCGCCGGAGTCGGTTTCACGCGGGATCCAGCAACCGGAGAGAAAAAGCTCTACATCGATTTTGCTTTCGATGCACAGGGTGAAGATGTTGTATCGGGAAGGAGACGCGTCTGCACGGACAGTGAGTTGATGAGGGCGCTGCCGCTGACCTCCGGATCACTTGAAGATGTTGCAGCAAAACTGGAGCGGGTATTCGGTTACCCGCAGGACTTCGAGTTCACCATCACCGAAGGCCAGCTCTATCTTCTTCAAACGCGCGACGCCAAGTGTTCCGATTGGGCGCGGCTGCAGGTGGCCGTGGATATGGTCCAGGAAGGGCTGCTGACTCCAGAGGGCGCATGCCGCCACCTGCAGGGACTCAATCCGGATTCTATTGTCCGCACGCGCGTCAACGCTGCGGACAGACCTGTTGCCACGGGGGTGCCGGCGAGCCTTGGGGTGGCAACCGGCGCGATTGCCCTATCTGTCGAGGCGGCTCGCGCGTCGGCCAAACGTGGTGAAAGCGTGATCCTGGTCCGCAATGACATGTCCACGGACGATTTTGAGGGAATTGTTGCGGCGTCCGGTATCCTGACGGCCCGTGGCGGCCGAACCAGCCACGCCGCTGTCGTCGCGCGTGAGCTGGGCAAAGTTGCAATCGTCGGCTGCCACGACCTGAAGATTGCGCCGGATCAACAGTCCTGCGCGATCAGCGGCTTGCTGTTCCACCCGGGGGAGCATTTGACGATCGATGGCGAGACCGGCGCGATTTATCCGGGAGATATTCCCGTCACTGTCGAGAGACCGGAAGTCTCCCTGGCAAAATACAGGTCGTGGAACTGCTCGACCGTGCACTGACGCCGGCCATCGGGCGCAAGAAACGTCAGACTGCGAGATCTAAGTCGCGACTGCGCCCGGGATTTCCGTTCTCAACCACGGAACTCCGCAATGCGGAAACCGTGGCATTCGCATCGAGAGTATCGCTGATGACCCTGTCGAGTCTCCAGACGATCGCGCTGGATCGTGACCGGGACGTAGCCGTGCATGCGACTCTCGAAGAACCTGAGATGCGGACCCGACAGGTTGAAGTTACCCGTTCCCTGGGTAGTAACCGGAATAGCACCTGAATTGATATTGATCACCATCACCGTCACCGTCACGTTGGCGGTACGTCGCCCCGCAGTTGCGGTTGTGGTTCGTTGCGCATGTGCAGGCTGCAGTGTGGCAGAATTATAACAATTCTCAATGGCTCTGTGACGAGGGCTCAAAGAAAATATCACACTTCGATGAAGGTTTTCAGTCCGATCAAAACGGAGCACGAGCAACCGTGAATTGGCCGGCGTGAACCGATTGCAAATGACCCCTTGTGCCTCCGCCAGAAGTATTTGGTCGTATACGGACCAGTGTTCAAAATGATGCTGCGACAAATCGCATCTAAGTGGAATTTAATCGCGACCGAAACATAAGCTTCACAAAATCGAGTTTAATTCCGCGCCTGTTGCACGCGAAGCCCCGTCGTTAACGACAGGCGCATCGCCCGATGCGTCAAGGGGAGGGGAATTCAGATCGGCAAATTTGCATCAGGAGAATTGGCATGGCGAGGAAGAATGCTGCCCGATTTTTGGGCACGACGTCTGCGGTCGTACTCGTGTTCGGACTGACCGCCAAAACACAGGCACAGCAAGTCGCAGCGTCAAGCAACATCGAAACTGTCGTTATTACAGGTTCGATTTTTCAGGCCCTGGAAGTGAAACAGCAGGCCCCGGTCATTCTCGACATCGTCCCGCTCGATCAGATCAGGTCCCTTCCCGATGTAAACGCAGCCGAAGCACTGCAGCGGCTCCCCGGCATATCGTTGGAATCGGATACCGGTGAAGGCCGCTTCATCAATATTCGCGGTATGGATGCCGACCTCAACGGAACCACCTATGATGGCGTGCGTCTGACGGCCAGCAATCCGTCGTCGCCCCAGGGCGGTGCGCGCGCAGTCGCTTTCGACGCTTTCCCGGCCGGAATTCTCGGCGGTCTCGAGGTGATCAAATCGCTGACGCCGGAGACGGATGCCGAAGGGCTTGGCGGTGTGGTCAACATCCAGCCGCGCACGATTCCTGCCGGGATGGATCATGTTTTCGACGCCTCCATAGGTGGCGGGATCGAAGTCTCTGCGTAACACCCCCGTTTACAGGGGCGACATTACGGCCGGCCAGCAATTCTACGGTGACAGGCTGTCAGTCATCTTCAGCCTCGGTTACCAACAGGACCATCGTGGCATCAACGACATAGAAGAGGATTACATCAATGATCCCACCACGGTTCCGGCCGGGACAAATGCCTTTCTCACCCAAAAGGCGTTCGATGACGTGCAGTACCGCTGGTATCAATATCACCGGACGCGTCTGGGTTATGGCGGCGGCGTCACCTTCGATCCGGATCTGGCGACCGAAGTCTATTTGCGTGGATTCCATGCAGGTTATACGGAGCGTGCAAACAAGCACGAATTGGTCATCGCCAATCTGGCCGGCAATATCCAGAGCGTGAATAACGCGAACGGAGATTTCACTTCGCTTGGCGTGTCATCACATTATGCCGACATCAACACCAATGAGAATCTTGGTAATGATCTTGTCGAGTTCGGCGGCAGCACGTTGCTTGCAGATCTTGTAAGAATGGATGCCCGTGCATCCTGGACGCAGGGACATGACCATTGGCCATATTCCGTCAATGTCCATTTCAACAATCCCAATCCTTTCGACGCCGTCTACAACAATTCCGACGCCAATATGCCTGTGTATCATGCGCTCGGCGGCGTCAACACCGTCGATCCGTCGCTCTATACGGCCGCCTCGGGCAGCAATAGCCCCTCTGACAAGACGGACACCGAATATGGCGGTGTGATCAATTTTGCCCTGCCGCTTGGCATGATTGGTGAGGGTGGAGAGTTCAAATTTGGCGGAAGCCTGCGCGAGCGTACCCGCCGGGCGCAAGCCTATTCGGCTGATTTGAATCCGGCCAGCCAAAATCTTACCGGCTATGTTTCCGGCCCCGATGTCATCTATTATAGCAACGAGTACAATATCGGTCCGCAGCCCATTTACTCGAAGTTGTTGAATATTGCACAGTCGCCGCTAACGGCAGACCCTTCGACGTTCGAGCGCGACAACGAAAACGTCTATGCGGGTTACGCGCAATACGGCACGACGTTCGGCATGCTTGACGTGATCGGCGGCGTGCGGATCGAGACCACGGAAGGTACTTATCGCGCCAACACGCTCACGACCGATGCGGACGGAAACACGACAATTGCGCCGAACACCGCGAAGCACAGCTATACCAATTTCTTCCCTGATATAAGCTTCAAGTACAGGGCAACCGAAGATCTCCAGTTCCGCGCTGCATTCTCCACAGCGATTGCCCGTCCAGGATTCAACCAGATCACTGCCGCCCGCACGATCGATCTCCAAAACGCGACCCCGATCGTCACGCAGGGCAACCCCGATCTGCTACCGACGCTGGGCCATAGTGTAGATCTGACGGCATCCTATTTCCTGCCTCAGGGCGGCATTGCGTCCATCGGTTTATTCTACAAAGCCTTCAGCAACTACGTGGTGGGAACCGAACAGGTCAATGACACCAATGTTGCCGGTTTTGTGGGGCAGAAAGTCGACCTGATCAGCTATTCGAATATTGGTTCGGCCCATGCGGAGGGCGTCGAGTTGCAGTACAATCAACAGTTCCTGTTTCTTCCCGATCCGCTCAGCGGCTTTGGTTTTGAGGGCAACACGACATATGTCAGTTCAAGAGGAAATATCCGGCCCGGAGAATCGCATGCACTCCCGCAGACATCGCCTTTCAATTACAACGCCGGCATCTATTACCAGAGTGGGCCGGTTTATCTGAAGATCGCCGCATCCTATGTTTCAGCCAATTTATGGGCAGTAGGCGGCAGCGCATCGACCGACCTTTATTCGCAGCCGCGCTTCCGGCTCGACTTCGGCAGTACCTATAATGTGACGGATCAGATTCAGGTCTACATCGACATCAAGAACATCACCAGTACGCATTTGGAATTCACGCAGACCAACAACAAGAACTTTCCGGTGCAACGCGAATTCTATGACTCCGATTACCTCTTTGGGGTTCGCTATAATATGTGAGGTCCGTCGTAAAATGTCGCTGCGTAGAACCGTCATGGTTTCGGCTTGTGTGGCCGCAATTGTCACAACATGCGTTGCGGCCGCGAGAACGGAAGCGCCTCCGCAACAGGCTAGGGCGCGTTATGACCATATCTTCGTGATCGTCGAAGAGAACAAGGGCTTCGATCAGATCATGTCCCATCCCGAATGGACTCCGGAAATACACGGGCTGGCGGCCGAATACGGCCTGGCGACGCAGTTCTATGCGGAGGTGCATCCGAGCGAGGGCAATTACATCGCCATGCTGGGGGGCGATACATTCGGCATTCATGATGATGACGCCTTTTACTGCAAACCCGGACCGCGAAGCACGTTCTGCCAGGACAGCGACAAGTCGAATTACGCCGATCACACGATCCTTGCGCGCAGCCTGATGGACCAGTTGACCGGAAAGGGCCTCACCTGGAAGTCGTATGTTGAGGATATTCCCTCGGCGGGTTCGCTGGCGCCGCGCTGGCCGACGCCCGGCTATGCGATCGAGGGAAAGCCCTACGAGCTCTATGCAGCCAAACACAACGGATTCGTCAATTTCAAATCCGTCCAGGATGAGCCCTATCCCGAACTGATGAATCACCTTGTCGGCTTCACTCAGCTCGATGCCGACGTCGCTTCGGGTGACTTGCCGAATTACGCGCATATCGTACCCAACCAGTGCAACGAAATGCACGGAATGGGCAGAGGCAACGGCCCGAACGTCCCGCCCGATTGCCTCGGAAATAATCTTGCCGGTCTGGTGCGGCGCGGCGACGCCGAAATCGGCTCCCTTGTGGGCAAAATCATGCGTTCGAAGGTCTGGAGCGCCGCGGGGAACGCCGCGATTGTCATTACATTTGACGAAAATGGTGGCGACGAGCGCCGGAGCGGTGCGCAGGGATGCTGCGGCTATGATCCGAAGAGCGTTGCAAATTTCGGCGGCGGACACATCGTCACGGTGATCGTCACCAATCACGGGCCGCGGCACATCGCGGATTCCACGCCCTACAATCATTATTCCCTTCTGCGCACGACAGAGGCCGCTTTCGGGATTGACGAGTATCTCGGCCATGCGGCGGATAGCGCCATCGTCCCGATGACACCCTTGTTTGCCGTTGACGGCCGGTAACGGAACACAGGGAATTGCGCGCATCGGCCCTTGCAATCTCGGCCCTGATCGCCGGTTCGGCCGTTGCGGATGGCGCGGCAGACCCTCCGGCGAAACCACTGGCCCGTTGTTTTTCGCCATCCCAGTTCGATGGCTGGAAGGCGATGGACTCAAAGACCCTCTATATTCGGGTCAATATCGATCAGGTCTATCGAATTGATCTGACGCGGGCCTGCGCTGCGCTCGCAACGCCGGACGCGCAGTTGATTCTGAATGTGCATGGCGGCAGCACGATCTGTTCGGCCGCCGATCTGACGCTGAGCGTTTCGCAGCCATTTTTGGGTATTCCGGAACCGTGCTTTGTAAAATCAATGACGCGACTCTCGCCTGCCGAAGTTGCAGCGCCACCCGGCAAGCTCCGCCCGTAAGTCCATCCGATCAGTGCGCGGCCTGGAATTCCGCAGAATCCAGATACACGGTTTTCCCGGCCTTCTGGGTGTTGAGCACCGTAACCATTCCACCTGCAGGCGATGACCGGATCATCTGGCGCTCAAACCTGATCGAATCCGGACCGCCCGAGAGCGCTTCTTCGAGTGCACGGCCAAACTGCTTCCCTTTGGGCGCGGGGTGGAGGTGAAGGATTCGTGCGATGGTGATGGCGATATCCGCGTTGCTTGCCGGAGCGTCATCCCGGTAGCGCCTTTTGAAATCGGGACCGACGGCCGCCATGAAATTGTTGGTTTCGGCGCGGCTGAAGCTGCCGTGCTCGCCATGACCCGTGAGGCGTGGCGAATCGGCGACGACCACACTGCAAATCAGCGGCTTTCCACAATCGCCTTCGGATGAGCGGAAATTCACGACGATCGCGGGGCGCGGCGTTCTGGCTGCTCCAACCAGATTAATGGCACTCAAGGGAAGCGAGCCGGCTGCCGTTCCGAGCGCATCGTCCACAAAAATTCCGCTGACATAATCCTGTTTCAGCAACAGAGCCACGATCCGCGGCAGCAGCGAGCGTCCCTTTCCTGACGGCAGGTAAATCAGATCCGATCCACCATTGGCCGCGACGATGATGTCCGGCTTCTTCGCGTCCGCACCAAGTTCGCTGTCGCCCCGCCGCGGGAAATCGCCGTGGGTGTAATCGACCGTGGCATTGAAGCGGTCCGCGTCGTAAAGCGGAAGATGCAGACCCTCGGCAAGGTCGATCGCGAGGAATCCCGGCGGCAGTGTATTCGGGGCGACCTCAACCGGCCCGTCATAGTGCAGTTTTGCAGCCTGGCTGGTCTTGCTCTGCTTTGTCTCCGTAGCAAATCCGTGATCGGCGGCGACAATGATGTCGGTCGTCGCCGCGAACTCCCTGCTGCTGCAACGCGGAGCGAATCGCGGCAAGATTGTTGTCGGCATTACGGATTGCCGCCATCGAGCTTGGTCCGTTGATGCCCGGCGTCAGACTTCCTTCGTTATCCTGCTGGGCGTGCTGAGTGGCGTCCGGATCACGCGACCAAAACACGACAAAAAAGGGTTTGTTCGCCTGTCTGAAGCGGAGCAACACCACTTTCGTCAACACATCCACGAAATATTTCTGCTGGTTCACGTTCGGGAGCGAGGGCGGTGGTGGACCTGCCGGGAGTCCGGCGGCCCTGATCGCCGCCTTGAGGTCCGGCGCAAGCGGTAGTCCGCCATTGTTTGTGTCATCGTCAATGATGATCGTCGGACCGGCGCCCGGGGCGGTCAGGTCCTGGATCAGGACGGGGCCGAGTTTGCCGATTGAAGCCGTTGAGAATCCCATTTCCCGGGCGAGTGCCATGATCGTCGACTCGTTCAGGTAATTCCCGCCGAAATGAGCGTTCATTTCACGGATCACATCGTTATTTTCCAGAAATGGCGTCACACTCGCGCCCGCATTGGCAACGGTAAATCCGGGATAGATGGTATTGCTGAAGTCGCCGCTGTCGCCGGGGTAATGACCGGTCGCGAAGGCGGCTGCATTGGCTGTCGTAAAGGTCGGAAAGATCGAATGGCTGTTGACGAAATCGACGCCTTCCCGCCGAAGGGCGGCAAGTGCGGGCGCCGTTTTGTCGTCCACAATGGTGGCGCGCAGGCCGTCCGGGACGAACAATATGACATTATGTGGCGCGTCCACCGATGCCGGGCGCGCAAGCGGGATGACGGCGAGCGCCGCCCAGAACAGGCCAATCGTGAATGCGATCGTTGAAAGACGTCCAGTATGTAGAGCCATTTCCCTCTTCCGGCCAGTACACGGGCAGCGAGGCACAAAAATGCGACAGCCGTGCGAATGTAGTGACAGAACGCTCCGGATCAACCGGTGAGAGATGGCCGATAGCAGCACACCGGCCACGCCCATCGAAGTGCGCGTGGAAAATCTGTCGCAGCTTTTCGATACGCTCGATCCGTTTCCATTCCCGGAACGCGATCTCGACAGCGACGCGGAAGAGTACATCGTGGCCTGGGCACGCGAATTGCCGCGCGACCAGCCGATCAGACTGATCATTCATATTGCGTCCGGGGCTGCTTCCGGCGAGGAAGCGGATGTGGTCGCCGGGGCACTCAGCCGGTATTTCGAATACCGGGCGGGGATGATCTCCCGAGATCTCAATGAATTATTCCGGATTGGCCGCACGACCCTGCTGATCGGATTGTCCGTTCTCGCTCTTTGTCTCGCGGGCGCCCAATTTGCGGCGCGCCAACTGGCGGAGGCGCCAGTCAGCCGCTTCATACAGGAAAGTCTGGTCATCCTGGGCTGGGTGGCCAACTGGAAACCGATCGAGACCTTTCTTTATGACTGGTGGCCTCTCGTGCGGCGCCGGAATCTCTACCGTCGCCTGGCCCGGGCAGAGGTTGAATTGAAGCATTACGGGTAGCGACGGACGGCGATAGCCTGCCTGCGATCCGGGTGATAGAAAGACTCCGTCGGCGATAACCGGGACGGAATCTCTGAATGAGGCATGCGAGGCAGCAACGACCGGTTATCCGGTTTGCAATCGGGATAGCCGCTCTCGGCATCACGTTGAGCGTCACCCCATCACTGGCGGATGCGAACGCGCCGGATTTCAACGGCACCTGGGGCAAATACACTTACAACTATCCGAAGCCCTACATGAAAGGGCGGGAAATCGCGAACGGCTTCAACAATGAATATCTGCAGCCCTGGGTTGTCGAAGCCCTGAAGCGCGACGATCTCGTTTCGGCAAGCGGCAAGGGAATCGCGACCGCGCATTCGCTCTGCTACCCGGAGGGCATCCCGTACGTGTTCGGCGAGACGCGGGTCCAGATTCTCCAGACGCCAACCGAGATAACGATGCTGTTCGGGGGCGAGCAGGAACAGGCCCGCACGATCTATCTCAACCGTCCGCACCCAGAACATGTGGCGCCGAGCTGGTATGGCGATTCGGTCGGCCATTTTGAAGGCGATACGCTGGTCGTCGATACGATCGGAATTGCGGCAATGCCGGAAGCGGGCTCCATGGGTGTTTTCGGAACGCCGCACACCGACAAACTTCACGTCGTGGAACGTTATCGATTCCTGAAGAACGGCGAGAAAACCGTGCTGGGCGGGCCCAATCCCAATGCGAACAACCCGACCATCATCGCCGATGAAATTGCGCCGAAGGGCAAGATGCTGAGGCTGACCTTCACCCTGGACGATCCGGGCGCCTACCGGAAGCCCTGGTCGGTTACGCTGGATTTCCTGCCGTTGAAGACGCCGATCCAGGAATATATCTGCACCGAGAATTACCAGGACAAGGATCTGGTTCCGCTGATCCCGAAATCCGAAAAGCCCGATTTCTGACCGGCGGCCGTGGGTGGAGCGGCCTGTCGATCCGGCTACGGAGGAGCGGCGGCCGGTGCGCCCGGGGTTACCGAATCGATCGTGCATTGCATCTGCGACTGCGCACCGTGAACGGTGATGCTGCGGAGTCCCATGGAAGGATCCCCAGGCAGGCTGTAGCCGAGCGTGTCGCCATGCTGGACGCAGAGATATTCCGAGCCGATCTCCGCGGCGCGCCGGAAGCTCAGATTTTGCGCGGACGGGTCCAGCCCGACGCATCGCTGCAGCATATGGATGGTGTATGGCCTGTGCTGTAGATCCGTGGCCATAAGCGTCCGGCTGTCGATTACCTTTGTCGATAAGACCCTGTTCAGTTGCAGGCAGACATTCTGGGCTGCCGCAGGGGCGACAGAAGCCATTGTGAGCGTGAGGATCGAAACAGTCAGTGTACGGAATCGCATCTTTCCGGCCCTCTGGCTTGCGGGATGGACTGTAACGTTGAATGACAGTCTGCGAAAGTACGGTCTTGCTGCCGGAAACCGGACGGTCTAGCCGCGGTAGCGGTAACAGGTGACCACAGCACGAAAATTAACCTTAATAGCAGATTGATAGCAGCGCATTGCTAATTTCACATTTACTTAAATTTAATTAAATGGCACGGATTTTACCCGAGGCTTAGCATTACAGTTGCGTTTTCATTTTGAGATGAGCGCGCCTTGCTTCGGCTTGATGGGCTCGTCGCCAGAACGACCATGCGATGACGAACTCCGGGCGGATGCGCTTTCGCGCGAGTCGCGTGGCGATGCGGCGGATTTCCTGCATCGACCAGCGGATCAGCGATGGGCTGCGTCAGCTTCGGTCGACGGTTGCATCGCCTTGCATCGCATTGTTTTTGGGGGCGGCGTGGTCTATTGGCGTGAAGCACGGATCGCCGCCATCATGGCGAAGGCGAGCATGACCAGCGAGACATGACGGCGCCATCCATGCCAGGAGCGCGTTTCGTTGTGATCGAGGCCGAGTTCGTTCTTGGCGGTTTCGAAAGCTTTCTTCGATCGCCCAACGATGGCCTTCGATTTTCGCCAGCCTTTCGATCGACGTTCCCTCGGGGCCCATGTCGTGAAGAAGGCGAGATCGCCGTCGGCGATTTTGCGGCGGATCAGAAGTCCGCGCGTCCATGCTGCCCGGCGAGCGCCTCGTTGTATTCGCCGCCATCGAGATCGGCGAGTTCGAGATAGGCCCAGTCGTGCAGCCGCTCGCCTCTTCGTTCCCGCGCCCGCCGAAAGACGTCGCCAGGCGGTGAGCGGAAGCCTTTGCGCGATCTCTTCGGCCGTCCCGCCAACGCGCTGCTTCTTGCCCCAGGAATGGAACGGGTGGTTGGATTTGACGCCCAGCACATAGCCCTTGCCGGCGCTGCCGCAACGCCATCTCGATGTCGCCGACGCCATAGACCGTGTCGGCGGCGACAAAAGAGAACGGAACCTTCGCGGCGATGGCGCGCTCGATCATGGCGAGCGACAGCGGGCTTGGTCGCAAAGCCGCCAGCACTGTCGTCTCTGCGGCACATGCGCCTTCGTCATGCGCGCCGGATCGTCCGTCCAGCTCTTCGGCAGATAAAGCCCGCGGTCGATGAAGGCGTGGCCGCGACGCGACACATAGCAGGCGAA
Organism: uncultured Alphaproteobacteria bacterium; assembly: GCA_963747255.1. Lineage (GTDB taxonomy): Bacteria > Pseudomonadota > Alphaproteobacteria > Micropepsales > Micropepsaceae > CAIYRG01. The sequence goes on along the minus strand of CAVVEG010000002.1, from coordinate 234,312 downwards.
GACGCCGATCTGGCAGTTGGTGATCTTGCCCGCCGAGCCCGTGTATTGCCGTGCGACGCCGCAGGACGCCTTGCCCTGCTTCAAAAAACCCGTCTCGTCGACGACGAGAACCGCATCGTCGTCGGCCAGCGTTTCCAGCGCGTAATCGCGCACGATGTCGCGCAACGCATCCGCGTCCCACCGCCCGCGGCCCAGAATGGCCTGTTGCCGCCACGGCCCCGGATCGCCCGCCGCTTCCGCCCGCATCCAGCCCGTCTTGCGCCGCTCTTCGCCAAGCAAACCTTCGAGGAAAAGCCTGCCGACGCCGCCACGCGCTCTTGCGTGAACAGCGATCGCATCCGACGCTTTCACATCACGCAGCGACGACGCCCACAGCTCCAGCGTCGTCTCAATCGATGCTCCCGACATCCCATGACCTCCCGAAATCATGGTGGCCCATGAGATTCAGAAATCAACAAAACAAGCAACTGTAATGTTAGGCGCTTTCACCAAACAGCGCCGCCTTGCACCACCGCCCACGGGGGGCGTACTGCAAATCAATAGACGGGGGTTACCGGAATGCGCAGCGTTCTTTCCTTTTTGCGTGACGAAACGGGTGCCGCAGCTGCGGAATACGCCTTGATCCTAGCCATTGTCGGCGCCGGACTTGCAGCGGCGGCGTTTGATTTGGGAAGCGATATCTCCGCGGTTTTAGAAAGAGTAGGCACCCAGCTAAATGCGGCTGTCAGTGCTGTAAGCTAGCCTGATTTACAACTCGGAGTGGCGGCGGATTAGCCATCCGCGAATAAATTGAATTCATAAAATAAAATCAAATTGTGGAGATTTACGGCCTAAATTTTCCCAAGTTTTTTCCATACAGATGCGGCGATCCCGCAACGCGCGCCAGCAGGGGGAAATTCCCGCCCCTGCCTCTTTCCCAGAAAGCGCCGCCCGCCCCCAGGCATAGCTTCCCTCAGCCTTGCCGGATGAACCCGCCAGTGACCTTCCTGCGAAGGTTGGCGAAGGGATTTCGAGCGGAATGGAATCTTGGCAAGTTGCTGCCAGCGTGAGGATTGGTCGTGACTGATGCCAAGGTCTTCAAGGGTTGGGGTATTAACTGGCGCTCGAGTTGTGCGAGGGCCAGAAGAATCGCGCCCGTTAAGTTGCCCTTGTGTGCCCTTCGCCTTTTCCATCTGTGTTAGGAGTTCACCGGCACGGCGTTCGGCACGCATTCGGATTTCTTCCAACCGACCGCCAACGCATCGCGGAACGCCTCTATGGCGAACGTGGCTGGACCATAACGCGGATTGGGGAGGCGTTGGGTGTGTGTGTACGGACGATCAGTGGCGATCTAGAGGGTTTTGCCAACGGTTGCAAAACCACAGTCAGCGGTGATCTGGCCGGTTTTTCAACGATTGAAAAACCACCACGTCCCAAGGGCGGCCGTCCGAAGGGGACACCCAAGGGTGGACGTGCTTGTTGGATGGTGGCCGACAAAATAACAGCGATTGAGTTTTAGGCTCGCCCGTCTGCGATCGAATGCCATATTCCCAAGTCGATCTCGAAGGCTCTGCCGTTTTTGAATTCTTCTTCGAGGACCGACATCGCTTCGTTCATCAGCCGCTGAACGCTGGATGCGGCTGCCTCAGACTGAACGTCGCCGCGCACTCTGGCTTTCCCCCCGACCTGGCTGTTCCCATCAAAAATGGCGATGTGCCACACTCCTTCATCGAGGGCTGCACGAGTTTCATACGTCTTTCCCTCATGCGTGAATTTCCGGGTAATTAGGGCCAACGGCGTCACCTGCCTGCGCGAGAACTGGCGGCATTTATAAGCCAAAAAATGGGCATTCCGCATGCTTATTGGGACCATCCGTCGTTACCATGGTACGTTCCGCCATGCGCCGCCTTCTGCCTGTTGCTCTCATCGCAGGACTGAGCCTCGCGGCCATCGCCTCGACGGGCTGTGAAGTTTCGTAGGTGCAATCGGTCCGGCCGCGGAATTTCCGGCGATGAGTTCCAGCCATCGAGTATCAAGGAACGGTGACACTGTTGATGGGTGATGTTGTCCGGCTGCCGAGGTTAATCAGCGAGGACGAGCTGATCCGCTATTATGTGAGCCTCGGTCTAAACCAACGAAAGCTGCGCGCCGCCAGAAAGGGTGGCAAATTGAAGTTTGTGCAAATCGGTCGAACCATTTGCTACACCGAAAAAGCCGTTGCCGACTGGCTGGCGGTAGAGGAAACCACCGAATGCCGCGATACCGTGAGGGGAAAGTATTCGAAGTCGGGGGATGGTGGCTCGACAGAGTGCCAGGAAGCCCGTTCTGGTACGGTTTCAGGTATGACGCCGACTCAGGAAGAGTTCGCCGCACGAGCCTTGGCATCGAAAATTTCGAAGAAGCGAAGCTTGCCCTCAGCGCCCGAGCGGTAATCGCAGCACCCAAAAAAATCGACAGCTGCCTGTCGCCCATACTGGAAAGCTATTTTGAAGACGTTTCCGACGAAAAGCCGAGCGCAGATCAAGCACGGCTGGCGGGTGCGATCATCCTCAAATTTTGGGGTGCCGCAGCGCGCGCGCCCGATGTTTCCGACAAGAAGCTGCGCGCCTTTTGCGAGTGGTCACGTGCCCGTGGCCATTCTGTGAGCTACATCGCCCTCAATCTATCGGTGCTCTCGGCCGCGGTGCGTCATAGTCTCGGGGACGCGGCACCACGCGTGTGGACCTGGTCGGCGACTGTCGCCAGCAAGATCGGCGCCCCAGAGCCGGAGCCGCGTGAGTGGATACCTACGGACGCCCAGCTTGCCGCATTCCTGGATGATCTCAGCAAACACCAGGGCGAACACGTGTTCCGGTACTGCCTGCTCGCGCTGAATACACTCGCTCGCCCAGCTGCAATTTTGGAACTCACCGCGGGCCAAGTCGATTGGGAGCATGGTCTGATCGCTCTGAATACACCGGGACGGCGGCAGACGAAGAAGCGCAGGCCGGTTGTACGCATCCCTGCCACCCTCGAACCGTGGCTTGCCGCATGGCGCGGCACCGGAGACGAGCTCTACGTATCATATCGGGGTGCGCCGATCGCCCGCGTACGCCACACCTTCAAGCGACAGGGCGCAACGCTCGGCTTTCCGGAGCTGACGCCATACTCGCTTCGCCACAAGATGGCGACAGAACTGCGGGCAAGGGGTGTGAGCCGAGAAGACCTCGCCTATCAGATGGGACACAAGCTGCCCGATCTGCGCACGACGGACCGCTACATGAAGTTCGATAAACGATACCTGGAAACGGCCAAGGCGGTGATCGAGGAATATCTGCGGGACTTGAACAAAATCGCTGTTCGCGAGCTGCTGGAACCGTCCCTTTCTCTCAAAATACTCCCAAAACCTGCTTCCATGGCCCTGGGCGCCCGACGGCACATGATCGAAAATCTTCCGCAAATCAGGGCGATGGGACAAATCAGGGCGATGGGAATGGTGGGCGCGACAAGGATCGAACTTGTGACCCCTACGATGTCAACGTAGTGCTCTCCCGCTGAGCTACGCGCCCGTCCAGCTCGACGGGCCCTCTATACAATTCCCCCGGGAAATCTGGCAAGCACGGTCGGACTGGCCCCCGGAGCGGTGCCGCCGCGTTCTATAGCAAAATTAAGGTGCTTCGCCCGAGGAAAACAGGCAGGTTTATGGTTGCAAGAACCACGGTGCTTTCATTGAGTGGACATGGCGCCGATCCAGCTCTGGACGATTTGCGTGCTCGTCCGATTCTATTGTTGCGGCCGCTCCGCCAGACTTCACCGCTGATCTTCGCCTCCCCGCACAGTGGCTCCCTTTATCCTCCAAGTTTTGTCCGGCAAACGAGGCTCGATCCACTTACGCTGCGAAAATCGGAAGACGCTTATGTCGACGAGTTGTTCGGAGCGGTGGCGGAATTGGGTGCGCCGCTGCTGGCCGCGCGCTTTCCGCGCGCGCTGGTGGACGTCAACCGCGCGCCCGGAGAAATCGATGCATCGATGTTCGATAGCCCGGTCGGCTGCTGGGTAGGGCCGCGAACACCGCGCGTCGCCGCCGGCCTGGGCGTAATCCCCCGTATCGTCCGGGATGGCGTGGAAATTTATGCAGGCCGCTTGCCGGCCCGGGACGCCGCGTACAGGCTGGAGCACTTTTATCGGCCCTATCATGCCGCCCTGGCCCGTATTATCGCGGAGACCCGCGAGTGCTTTGGCACAGCCATCGTGGTCGATTGCCATTCGATGCCACCGCCTGTGCGAGGGACTGAAATCGTTCTCGGTGACTGCTATGGCGAATCGGCAGCGCCGACGGTTGCGGCCGAAGCGCACCGCAACATTGCGACATTGGGCTTTTCCGTTGCGCGGAATGCACCTTACGCGGGCGGGTTCACAACCAAACTGTACGGAAAGCCCGAGTCAGGAGTGCACGCGCTGCAGATTGAAGTCAGCCGCACGCTTTATCTCAACGAAGCAACCCTGGAAAAGACCAGTGATTTTACCCATTCGCGCGACCGGCTATGCCGTTTCGCGCGTGCGCTGATCTCCAATCCCTGGGTGGAACTCCCGCGCAGACAGGCGGCTGCCGAATAGAAAAATGGCCGCCCCGAAGGGCGGCCAAGTTGTGGGAGGAAACGCCCCGGGAAGGGGCCGCGGCAAGGCAGGAGGAAGAGCAATGCCGCACCGCAACAATATGATTTGCTGCAACTGCGAAAGCAAGCCCTTTTTTGGAAATTAATTATGCAATGTCATTAAAGGTTTATCAGCGCAATGCAGCATATTCGGGGGATCCGAACGGTTGAAAATCCTGATCGCAACCGATGCGTGGAAGCCGCAGGTGAACGGGGTGGTCCGGACACTGGAGCATCTCGGCCGCGAACTTGTCATGTTGGGCCATGAGATTCGTTATGCGACGCCCGAAGATCAGTGGACTTTCCCTTTGCCGACTTACCCGGAAATCCGTCTGGCGCCGTTTCCGCGCACCAAGCTCCTGAAAATAATCGACGAATTCGAACCTGATGCAATCCACATCGCCACGGAGGGACCGCTTGGGCTATCTGCCCGCGCAATTTGCCGGCAGCGCCGTATCCGGTTCACGACGTCGTTTCACACCCGCTTCCCCGAATATGTGCATGCAAGGTTTCCGATCGTGCCAGAGCGCGCGGTTTATGCGGTATTGAGGCGATTTCATCGTCCGTCGGTGGCGACGATGGTGGCCACCTCGTCGCTCAAGCGCGAGCTCGAATCACATGGGTTTTCCAACCTTGTGCTGTGGTCGCGGGGCGTGGATGTTGAATGGTTCTCTCCGGCGCGGCGTTCGGAACTGGACGATTTTTGCCCGAACGCTCAACGTCCGTTTTTTCTCTATGTCGGCCGTCTGGCTGTTGAAAAGAACGTCGAAGCTTTTCTCCGGCTCGATCTCCCGGGGACGAAGCTGATTGTCGGCGAAGGTCCGCAACGCGGGCAGTTGCAGGCACGCTTTCCAGGTGCCCGTTTTCTGGGACAGAGAACCGGCGCCGATCTGGCAAGAATCTACTCGTCGAGCGATGTATTTGTGTTTCCGAGCCGTACGGATACGTTCGGGCTGGTTCTGCTGGAAGCTTTGGCTTCGGGCACTCCGGTTGCGGCATATCCGGTGAGTGGACCTTTGGACGTTCTGGGAATGGCTGCAAGCGCGGTTTTGGCGGAGGACCTCGGTCGTGCCTGCATGGCGGCGCTCTCGATTTCGAGAGATATCTGCCGGCGCTTTGCCGAAACGCACTCATGGCGCGCCAGTGCCGAACAGTTCATCCGAAATCTGGCGCTTACAATTTAAACTCGCCGGACACCCCGATCGGCTGGCCGCGTTGGTATCTTGCCCCAGTGGAGCAGTCGAAGCGGAAGCCGGTGACATTGCGCTGTCGTGCAACTGTCTATAAGCCCCGCGTTTTGTACAAAGGTCATTTATGGATATCCGGAATATCGCGATCATTGCCCATGTCGACCACGGAAAAACCACTCTGGTCGATCAGCTGCTCAAGCAGTCGGGCGCGGTGCGCGACAATCAGGTGATCGCGGAAAGAGCGCTTGATTCCAATGATCTTGAGCGCGAGCGGGGCATCACGATCCTGGCAAAATGTACCAGCGTGGAATGGACCGGTACACGGATCAATATTGTGGATACGCCTGGCCACGCCGATTTTGGCGGTGAAGTCGAGCGCATCCTTTCGATGGTGGATGGCGTCGTGCTTCTCGTCGATGCTGCGGAATTGGTGATGCCGCAGACCAAATTCGTTCTCTCGAAGGCACTGAATTTGGGGCTTAAGCCGATTGTGATCATCAACAAGATCGATCGGCAGGATGCGCGTCCGAAGGAAACTCTGGAGGAAATCTTCGACCTTTTTTTGGCCCTGGATGCCAATGATGATCAGCTTGATTTCCATGTCCTTTACGCCTCGGGCCGCCAAGGCTGGGCGTGCAGCGCGATGAGCGACGAACGCAAGGATCTGTCGCCGTTGTTCGCGAGGATCATTGCGGACGTACCACCGCCGGCTGCACTGAAAAGGGCTGTCGGATTTCCCTTCGCGATGCTGGTCACCACACTCGAAGCTGACCCTTTTCTCGGACGCATTCTCACCGGCCGCATCGAATCCGGAACCATTTCACTCAACCGGCCGATCAAGGCGCTGTCGCGCGACGGCGCGGTGATCGAACGCGCTCGTGCAACGAAACTGTTGTCGTTTCGTGGACTTGCACGTGTGCCAACGGAAAGTGCGTCGGCCGGAGATATCGTAGCGATTGCAGGTCTTACCAATGCAACCGTCGCCGATACGCTGTGCGATCTGGAAGTCGAAACGGCGCTGCCCGCAAATCCGATCGACCCCCCTACGCTCGCGGTAACTTTTTCCGTCAACGACTCGCCTCTCGCGGGCCGCGAAGGCGAGAAGGTGCAAAGCCGGGTCATCCGCGATCGTCTTCTTCGTGAAGCCGAGGGCAATGTCGCGATCAAAGTGCGGGAAACCGGGGAGGGCAGCTATGAAGTGGCGGGCCGCGGCGAATTACAGCTTGGGGTGCTGATCGAAACCATGCGCCGGGAAGGCTTCGAACTGGCGATTTCCCGGCCTCGCGTGCTCTACCGCAAGGAGGGCGAAAGCGGACAGCGACTCGAGCCCATTGAAGAAGTCACTATTGACGTGGATGAGCCCTATGCGGGGATTGTGATCGAGAAGGTTTCACAACGTCGCGGCGAAATGCAGGACATGCGGGCCACCGGCGCCGGGAAGATTCGCCTGCTCTTCTACGCGCCTTCGCGCGGGCTCATCGGATATCACGGCGAATTCCTTACCGACACGCGCGGCACAGGCGTGATGAACCGGATGTTTCACGCATATGCGCCGTTCAAGGGGCCAATCGAGGGCCGCCGCAATGGCGTGCTCGTTTCGACTGACGACGGCGAAGCGGTTGCTTACGCGCTGTGGTATCTCGAAGAGCGCGGGCGGCTGTTCATCACACCGGGCACGCGGGTTTATCAGGGCATGATCATCGGCGAGAACTCGCGCGACAACGATCTCGACGTCAACCCGTTGCGCTCGAAACAGCTGACGAACATCCGGACGCATGCAAAGGACGAGGCGCTGCGGCTGACGCCGGTGTCCCTGCTGACCCTTGAACAGTCAATCGCCTATATCGAGGACGACGAACTCGTCGAAGTTACCCCCCGGTGCATCCGGTTGCGGAAACGCGCGCTATTGCCTCATCTTCGCAAGAAGGCCAAAGAGGAAGTGGCGTAACCTCTTCATACGGCTCATGCCTGACGATATTCATCGGCGATTCGAATTCGCGCAGCATCTGGCCGACCTGGCCGGCGAGATTATCCGCCCTTATTTCCGGCGGCGGATCGAGATCTGCGATAAGGGAAGCGCGGGATTTTTTGACCCCGTCACCGAAGCGGACCGCCGAGCCGAAGAGGCTATTCGCGCCAGCATAGCCCGGGAATTTCCGAGCGACGGAATTGTCGGCGAGGAGTTCGGCGATGCTCCGGGTGCAAGCGGATTTGTCTGGATCATTGATCCGATTGACGGGACCCGTTCCTTTATCGTGGGACAGCCACTGTGGGGGACCTTGATTGGTCTGGAAAAGGATGGGCATCCGGCGATCGGGGTGTTGGATCAGCCATTCCTCCGCGAGCGGTTCACCGGTTGGGGCGGCATAGCCGAATTGCGCGATCCGGCCGGGGTCGCCCGATTAAGCACCCGCGCCTGCGCCAGGCTTGCGGATGCCGTGATCTGCACGACACATCCCGAGACGCATTTCAGCCATCAGGAACGCATTCGGTTTCGACGTATCGAACAGGCGTGCCGGCTGTCCCGCTATGGTGGTGACTGCTACGCCTATGGACTGCTCGCAATGGGTTTGATCGATCTGGTCATTGAAGCGGGTCTCAAGCATTGGGACATTGCGGCAATTATTCCTATCGTAGAGGGGGCGGGCGGTATCGTCAGCAACTGGAATGGCGATCGGGCAATCAAAGGGGGCAATGTCATTGCAGCAGGCGATGCGGCACTTCATGCGGCTGCGGTCAATGTCCTTTCACAACCTGCCTCGGGCTGAATTGGACGCGCTATTTCGCCAGGTCACTTCTGCGCAATGTGCAAGTCCACAAAGGTATCAAATTCGGCCCAGAACCGGGCGCGAATGGCATCGCTTTCCATAAGGATTTCGTGCTTTGCGCCTTCGATCTCGACGTAACGGGCATTGGGGAGCGATTGACAGAGCGTGTGGATGGCTTCGGTCCGCACCACGCGATCTTCGCCGGCGCCGAATACGAGCAATGGCGTCAGAATTTCCTCCGCATAGGTTTTCTTGCGCATAAGGCGCATTGAGTGGAAAGCGGCGCCAAGCCATCCGAAAGTCGGACCGTTGATCCGGAGAAAAGGCTGTTGCCGAAGCATATTCTGGGTTCGGTCGAAACGCCCGCGATCCGAAGTGACCGCGTTGTCTTCGAAGCGGAGTTCCAGGGGGTCGCGCTGCTCAACGCCGAAGATATATCGTTTGGACGGGCGGTACAGGTTCAGCATCGAGGTCACGAAAACAGCCGTGGCCGGTGAAAATCTGCCGGTGTCGATTTCGATCATCGGCGCCAGGAGGACCGCGCAGACGAATCGCCTCGGGTGGTCGTGCAGATAACGCAGCAGAATGTGCGCTCCCATCGAATGCCCCAGAGCGATCACCGGCAAAGGCACAGGCAGAGAACGCTGGATCGGCTCAACCAGCTGCAGCATCAGGGCAGAGAGGTCCATATCGTATTCTTCGAAGGCCCCGACATGGCCGGCCCGATTTCCGTAGACCTGCCGTTCCGAAGCGCCTTGTCCACGCCAATCGAGGCTGACCACGTCAAGCCCACGGCTGCCTAAATCACTCGCCACTTCTCCGTATTTTTCCAGAAATTCCGTGTGACCGTTGAGCAGGACACAAATCGCGCGCCGCCGGGCACCCGGCGGCAATTCCCAGGCTCCGGCGCGCAATTGGCGCTGATCCGGCGTCATCAGAGTTTGAGCGCGAAAAGCTGGATTCACGGACGTTGTTCGCGAAAAGGGGCGAGGAACGCGGATTTCAGCATTTGCCTGTTTGCGGCACAACTCTGAACAAGCAGAAGCTCTGCTGTCCGCTCCCGTCAGCGTGAGCCGAAAAAGGAACAACGCCATGGCCGGAGCGGGCCCCCGGAACGTTAAAGAAGTGCACGCGGAAACCTCAGAAGGGGATAAAGGGGATCAGAAAAATGGCACGGACAGCGGGCATCCACCTGTCCGAAGGACAGAATATAGGACGGGTCAACTTCAACAGACTGCGTTTTCAGCTTTTTGCAGTGCATATCGGCATCATACTCTATGTAAGTCTTGGATGGCTGATTACTTGGCGGGCGGCCCTCTATTTTTACGCTTTGCTGCTGCCTCTCATTGCACTGCAATGGCTGTTGAATGGCGGATGTTCGATCGTGAACAACATCGAAAATCTGCTCCGGGTCGGTCGCTGGAACGACCCGGAGAACATTTTTGAGGGCGCCTTCTTCTCAACCATTCTCGAAGCAATCGGTATACGCGCCAGCAAGGCCCAGATCACGACAGTCCTATGCTCGCTGATGTTGATTTTCTGGGTTTGCGCCATTTGCCGGATGACGCTGATCGTCGGCCGATAGTAGCCTCCGCGAACTTGAAGCGCGACCGGGATATGCCCATCTAAGTCCTGCCGGAAGGCCTGTTTCGGGTTCCGGCGATCCGGGCTGGCCCTTTTGGGTATGCCCTTAACCAACACTTCGCTCCAAGGAGGTCGTGACCATGCGTAGTTTTGATCTTACCCCCCTCTTCCGCTCAACCGTCGGCTTTGACCGGCTCGCCGACATGCTTGACTCAATGTCCCAATTCGACAGCGGTGGCGTCTCTTACCCGCCCTACAACATCGAGCGAACGGAAGAGAATCATTACAGAATATCTCTTGCCGTGGCGGGATTTGGCGAGAAGGACCTTAGCGTAGAGGTGAAGGATGGCGTACTCTCGGTCCAGGGCAAGCGTGAGGCCGAGAAGGAACCCCAGCCGAAGAATTATCTCTATCAGGGCATTGCAGGGCGCACCTTCGAGCGCCGGTTCCAGTTGGCGGAAAATGTCGAGGTAAAAGGCGCGCAACTCGAGAATGGATTGCTTCACATTGATCTCGAACGCATCGTGCCTGAGGAAAAGAAACCTCGCCGCATTACCATCAACGGCAAGCCCGAGAAAATGATCGACGCCAAGGCGAAAGCCGCGGCTTAACGCTTCATTCGGAAGAGAGCGCGGCCACTCTGCCGGCCGTGCTCTCTTTTTTATTAATCGGCTGAGAAAAAGCTGTCCTGGTCCGGTAGAGTTTGAGGCAGGGACAGCTTTCGAAAGCATCATGGAAAAGTGGCAAACCTACCTTCCCGGGCGGGTCACCCGGCACCTCCAGCCGCGGGTCAACCGGCTCACGCCGGTCACTGAGTTACGCTCACGGTACGACTCGATCTTCGTGGGGCTCGGTGCGGCGGGCTCCGACGTATCGGTTGAACCGGCACAACTGGGCGGCGTGAAGGGAGAATGGGTGACGATTGCTGATGCGATGCCGAAGCGCCTTATTCTCTACCTGCATGGCGGAGGCTTCATTGCCGGATCGCCGGAGAATCATCGCTCGCTTGTGGCGAGGCTTTGCAGGGCGGGCAACTGCGCGGCTTTCTCGGTTGGGTACCGGTTGGCGCCGGAATTCCCCTTTCCGGCGGGGTTACGGGACGGCGTGGACGCTTATCGCTTTCTGATTGGAAAAGGCTTCCCGCCGCGCTCCATCATTCTGGCGGGAAACGAGGCGGGAGGCGGCCTGGCCTTTTCAACACTGATGGCGATCCGAAATGGCGGTATGCCGGTGCCCGCGGGCATCGTCGCCATCTCGCCCTGGGCAGATTTGACGCTATCGGGATGGTCAATCATGCAGAACGCCGATAGCGATTCCCTGCTGTCTTGGGATGTTCTGTTCGTCAGTGCACGGCATTACCTGAAGGGTGGCAGCGGCGCCGATCCATACGCCTCACCTGTATACGGAAATCTGCGGGATTTTCCTCCCGTGATGGTGCATGCCGGAAGCCGCGAGATCCTGCGCGACGATGCAAGCCGGCTCGGGGAATTGGCTGCGGCAGCAAATATCCCCGTCTCAGTCGAAGTCTATGAAGGCATGCAGCACCTGTTTCAGGGTCTTTCAACCGGGCAGGACGGAAGGATTTCGATCAATCGCATCGGCCAGTTCATTCGCGCCCGTGCAGCCGAAGCCGATCTCTCTCTCGCGCTCGAAACGAGCGCCAGCCGGAACGCCTAAACTCCGGATTTCCAAATAGAATGTAATCTTCGCCGCTGCGGTTTATCGCTTGCTGTGCCGGAAGCGGCGTGGCAGTTTCGCGCCCCGCCGAGGGCCGCATTTTCGCAAAAACCCGGTAAAGATCGGTCGCTGACGAGGATTTCGTGAGACGCATTCTCTTTGCATTCCTGCTGCTTGCGGGGGTTTCCGCTCCGGCTTTCGCGGACGATTTGTCAATAACGTCGAAGGTCTCCGCGCCGGTCGCAACCGCCAAAGCTGCCAACGGGACACCCGGCAACATCACAATTCAGCAGGGCGGCTCGGTCGATGTTGCTGTGCAGGGCGCTGCGGTGACGCTGAATTCAAACAACTCGGTGGACAATTTCGGCGTCATTCAAAACACCTACACACAGGGAGGCGCACTCGGCGTCCATATTGTTGGAGGTAACACAGGCACATTCACGAATGAGGCCGGCACAACGACCGAAATCAGTGCGGGCGGCGGCGGCGCGAATAATATCGGGGTGCTGCTGGACGGGCCTGCGGCGTTCAATGGCGATCTGATCTTTGGAACAACCAGCAATCTGGTCACGATCGGAAATAATTCCATCGGCGTTGCCATTGAGGCTCCGCTTGATGGGAATTTGACGCTGGGATCCGCCAGTTCACTGGTCGGGCAGAACATTACGGGCGTTCTTGTCACAGCGCCGATTTCCGGATCTCTGACGATGTCGGGCTCCATGTCCGTGGCGGGTACTGCCACCTTTACCTCCACAGCCGTCGATCCATTATCGGGTTCAGCCGTCGCGATCGGGTCGAGCATCAACGGCGGAATCCTGAATACGGGCCCAACGGGTTCCGGCGATTCCACTCCGATCTCCACGATCGTTTCCACGAGCAATCTGCCGACAATTGCAATTCAGCCGTCGATTGCGGGCGCAAAGGCCACGAACATCGTGATCGGTGGATCTTCGGACGCGGTGAATCCGAATTTCAGCTTCATCAATCGCGGCACTATCCGCAACACCGACAACGATCCTGGAATCAGCACGATTGCCGTGCAGATCGGGGAAACCGGAACGGCGGCAAACGGCGTTACATTGACCGGCGGAATTTACAACAACAACGCGATCAGCGCGATCGCAGAGACCGACAACACTTTCGCGACGTCTGTGCCGGCCGCTTCGGCAAATGCAACCGCGTTCATGATCGGCAATGGGGCAACGATCAATGCTTCGGGAGCGACCGCGCAGGGCCTGCTGAACGCGGGAAGCATCAGCAGCTCCGTTTCCGGGACCAAGCCTGCCGTTTCGACTGCGGTGTTGATACAGCCCGGTGGCGTCCTTTCCAGCCTTGTGAATTCCAACGTAATTTCCGCGACGGCTATTACGACCGATACGACGATCACCAGCCTGAATTCCTATGCAATCGAGGATCTTTCCGGAAAACTGACCAGCATCGCGAACTCGGGCCGCATCTCGGCGATTTCCACTATCCTGGATAACGGCGCGCAGCAGGCAATAGCGATCGATCTGTCGCATGGCGCCGCTGACGAAATTATCGGCACGTCGGGCCCCATCCAGGGCGACGTGCTGTTTGGCTCGGCCGGCATGAACGGGGCCGTCGCCGGCAATCAGCTCGTCATTGAGGGTGCGAACGCATCGCTGACCGGCTCATTGCTGTCGGCATCGGGAGGAACGATCGACGTACGTGTCTCAAAAGGAGGTACCGGCGGTCTGCTGAATACGGCGAATGCCAGAATTACATCTCTGGCTGTCGGGCAGGGCGGGAGGGTGCAGGTCGCGTTGAACCAGAATTCCGTCTCATCACCGGTGATCCAGGCGACCGGTCCGGTCAGTTTCGGTTTCGGATCGCAGGTTACGCTCGTTCCTACAAGCTTTCTGCCGAATAACGGCACCTACACGTTAATTCACAGCAATACCTCGTTGACCTTTGCGGATTTTTCGGCTTCGACGGCGCAACCGATTCCATTCATTTTCAACGGCTCAATCGCCCAGAACGGAAACGACCTTGTCGTGACCCTGCAGCGTAAAACTGCTGCTCAACTGGGCCTTGAGGCCAATGCAGCGGCCATTTACGAGCCCTTATCACAGGCGGCCCTGACCGATAATCCGTTTGGGGCAGCTCTGCTCACCTTGACGAATGCTGAGGATGCGCAGACTGCAATCCACTCCGCAGTTCCCGACATCGGCGGCGGAGTGCGTGCCCTGGCAATCGCGATAACGGATTCAGCAACCGGCGTTGTCGGAGCGCGAGAACGCGGCCTCGTATTATCCCCCGGCAACCAGCAGGACGATTTCCGGTTCTGGGCCCAGGAAGTTTATGATCAGGTAAGCGCCGGCAGCACCGGTTTCACATCGGGCTATAGCGGCGCCGGACAGGGTATTGCGGCCGGGGTCGAATGGGGCGCGCTGCCCTCGGGTCGCGCGGGAGTGGCTTTCACGTTTTTCGCCAGCCAGGAAGCGGAAGCACATCCGGCGGATAACCGGACCGACGCGGACTGGCACGTGGTATCCTTTTACGCGGGATGGCGGCCGGGAAATTTCTTCGTCTCTCCGGAAATCAATATCGGACAGGTGAGTTTCAACGCCCGTCGCGGCGTTGCCATTGGAAGCGCGTTGAGCCGCACGGCGACCGCGACATGGACGGGGTATCTGGGGTCAGGCGCGGTGACAACGGGCTATGTCTTTCCGATGGGTGCAATACAGCTCGTGCCGGAACTGGCCGTGGACGGACTATATCTCAGGGAAAATGCGTACAACGAACAGGGCGCCGGTGCAGCCGATCTCTCGATCAAAACGCAGGATCAAAAGTCGGCACGCGGCTTTGCGGGGCTGATTGCGCAGGGAACATTCGCCTGGGACACCGGCGTGATCCAGCCCCAGCTTCTGTTGGGGTGGGATTATGATTTCATGAACAAGCCCGGTTCGCTCAACGGGACGTTCACGGCTGCGCCAAATTCGCCGTTTCAGTTAACCGGCCCAAGCGTCAGCGCGAGCCGCCTGGTCGGCGGTCTGGGCATGGGATATTCGGTCGGGAACTGGTCGGCTGCGATCAACTATGACGCGGCGCTCTCCACCGGGACCGTCGTTCAGTCGGCCACCTTCAGCCTGAGCAGCCGGTTTTGAGAGCCTGGCCGCTGGACGGTGTGCGCCGGAGGCCACCCCGAACGGGCCACCCAATCAAGGTCGTTTGTCATTACACTGATAATTTTGGACGCCAGAATGCAGGACAGCGTTGATGGTCGTGGTTTGTACGGATTTGATCGTGGCCGCGTACTGCGCCGTTTAGGTTTGTCGCGGCTGAGCCGGAATGATGGAAATGGCAGCAAACGCACAGGCTTGTGAGACGAAATCGCTTGCGGCTGCAGCCCTATGCACGATAACAAACGCCGGCCGGACGTTTTGTCGCAATTTGTGTCAGCGATTGATTGCGAAGAATTTTTGGGCTAGTTCCGCGCGTTCTGGTCCGGGAGTTCGGCAGGTGTGACTGGAGCCCACTTTGCGGTGCGCGAATTTCGACCGCGTGGGGGCTGGCCTTTAGCCGGCTGGCGAGTGAGGATTGGGTCAAAACTATGGACCATCGTGAAGATGATGTTAAAATTGCGGTCCATAGTCTAAGAGGACAGCCTGTGGGAGCACCCTGCAGGCGGGCCAAAGTCTATCTTTGGCTTGGGAGGAACAGCTTTTTCGGGCGGTTTAAAAAATGACAGCAGCACTGCAAGATCTTCGTCCCGTTCACGGTAAACCGCTGAAGAAGAACCCGTGGCCCGGGATCATTTTCGCCGTCGGTTTCAACTTCGCAGTGGCCTTCGGGCTGTATGTCGGTTTGAATAATGCCACCATTCAACTCTTGCGTGATAACCTGAAGGCCGTGGTCACCACGGAAGAGGTGAAGCAGGATCTTCCGCCCCCTCCGCCGCCACCCGATTTCAAGCCGCCGCCGGTGGTCGCAGTTGTGCCTGAAGTTCAAATCGACCTGACCAGGGCGCCGCCGCCGCCTCCGACAATTACGACGACGCGTCCTGCGCCGCCGCCGCCGCCTGCGCCGCCTGCCCCTCCGCCGGTGGTCAAGGTGGCGCCGCCGCCGCCGCCGCCGCCGCCGACACCACCTACGCCCACTACCAGCCATGCGGTGACGGCTGATGACTATCCGCCAGTTTCCATTCGCCTGCAGGAGCAGGGCAAGGTCGCGATCAAGTACCTTGTGAAGGAAGATGGCTCGGTTGCGGAATGCGCCGTGACCATGTCGAGCGGAAAGTCGAGGCTTGACGATGCGGCATGCACAATGGTGAAGAGGCGTTGGAAGTTCAAACCCGCCACGCAGGCAGGCAAGCCGGTGGCAGAGTATCTGAGCGCCGAAGTAATCTTCCAGCTGAAGTAATTGGCGAATTTGCCTGGCGGAATGCTGTCGAACGGTCTTCCGTGGTTTTTTGAAAGAGTGTGCACGAGCGGACGCCTGACGTCCTCAATTCAAGAACGGAGCAGAGTGTAATGAATGCGAAGACCCTGACGATCGCTTCCGCCTTCGTCGCTTTCATGATGGTTGCCGGTCCGGCCGGCGCACAGAACGCAACCCCTGACGCAGCGGCTCCAGCCGCCACTACCACCGCGCCGGGGCCGGCAAATATCACGCCCCCAAGCGCCAACGTCAAAAACCCGTACGGCCTGGAGGCCCTCGTTCAAAACGGCGACTGGGTTTCGCACAGCGTACTTGGCCTGTTGTTGGTGATGTCGCTCGGCACCTGGTACATCTTCGTGACCAAATATGTTGAGCAGGCTCGCCTGATGAGCCAGGCCAAGACCACCGAGAAAAAATTCTGGACGGCATCCAATCTTGAGGATGGCATCGAGAAACTCGGGAAGAACAACGTCTTCCGCAATGTTGCCGAGCGCGGGCAGCAGGCGCTGGCCCGTCAGGGTGGCATGCTCAGCCAGGCCGACTGGGTGCAAATTTCTCTGACCCGTGCAGTTGAAGAAGAAAACGCAAGGCTTGGCGGTGGTATCTCCTTCCTCGCCTCCGTTGGTTCGACTGCGCCGTTCGTCGGTCTGTTCGGCACGGTGTGGGGTATTCTGAATGCGTTGACCGCCATCGGCGTCGCCGGACAGGCTTCGATCGACAAGGTGGCAGGCCCGGTCGGTGAGGCTCTGATCATGACCGCTCTTGGTCTGGCCGTCGCGGTTCCGGCGGTGCTCTGCTATAACTTCCTGGTCCGGCGCAACAAGGTTTTGAGCGAGAAGTTCCGCTCATTCGCCAGTGACCTGCAGACCTACCTTCTCTCGTCCAAGCGCTAAGCCGCGAACCCGAGCGTAAGTAACCCGAAAGGACGACGGACATGTCGATGAGTGTGCCCAGTGGCGGAGATACTGATGACGAGATCAACTCGACCATCAATACGACGCCACTGGTCGACATCATGCTGGTGCTGCTGATCATCTTTCTCATCACGATTCCGGTGGTGATCAAGTCGGTCCCGATTACCCTGCCGGTGGCGACCAATATCGTCACCATCACAAAGCCGGAAAATATCACTCTCGCGGTGGACAAGGCCGGCAACTATTACTGGAACGACGCACCGGTAACGAATGACGAGCTGCTGGATATGATGAAGGCGGTCGCAGTGAAAGTGCCGCAGCCCGAAGTGCATATCCGCGGTGACCGGGAGGTGCGTTTCGAAAGCATCGGCAGGGTGCTTGCCGACCTGCAGCGTTCGGCGATTCTGAAGGTTGGATTCATCACCAACCCGGAACAGCCGGTATTCAATTAGGCATAACGAGAGAGGAAACACCCCCATGGCAATGAGCGTTGGTTCGGCGAGTGGTGATAATGAAGTCATGGTGGAAATGAACACCACTCCGCTGATTGACGTCATGCTCGTGCTGCTGGTCATGCTGATCGTGACGATCCCGATCCAGACCCACGCGGTGAAGCTGGATTTGCCGCAGGCGAACAACAGTCCGCCGAGCGACGTAAAGCCTGTCGTGGTCGATCTGGAAATTGACTTTGACGGGACGCCGATCTGGAACGGTTCACCGGTCACTAGTCGCGCGCAGCTTGACCAGTTCCTTGAGGACACCGCCAATCAGGTGCCCCAGCCGGAGGTGCATCTGCGCCCCAACCGGCTGGCCAAATACGATGCCGTCGCTCGGACACTTGCGGACGCACAGCGCCTTGGAGTGACCAAGATTGGCTTTGTGGGTACCGAACAATACATCGAGTAGTAGAACCCCGCTTAGTTGAGGTTTTGGGGGCGTTTGGCGATATGGCTGCACTCAGGTGCAGCCATATCCGAACGAAAGAGGAAACCAATGATCTGGAAAACTGCACGCGCGATTTCGGCCGCACTCGCCATGGGCGTTGTCACGGCGGCCATCTCAACCTGTCTGATCTCCGCTCCGGCGTCTGCCGCGGAGTCAAAATTCGCAACGAAAAACGAGGCGCTGGTCAAGGCGATCCAGGATGCCCAGAACGCCGGCAAATCCGGGCGTTTCGCCGAAGCGGTGGCAAAGGCCAAAGAAGCCGACGCCATTCGCGACGACAAGCCCGCGGCGCTCAATCCGATTATTCACGACATGATCATCAATTACGCCATCCAGGCCAAGGATTTCCCCACAGCCATGGCGCAGATTGAGAAGAATATCGCGGCCGGCGAAGGCAATAAGACCCAGAATTTGAAACAGGCGCTTTCCATCGCCATCATGGCGAAAAACAAGGAAAAAACCGACGAGTTCGCCAAGCAGCTGGGCAGCAATCTTGACAACGAAACGCGACTTTTTATCGCGAGTCAGATGATGAATTCTGGCCAGCTCAAAGAATCGCTGGAATATGCGAAGCCTGCTTTGGAGGGAAATCCCACCGAAGCGGCGCTGAAGTTTGAGCAAGCGGTTTATTTCAAGATGAACGATCAGTCCGGCCGCCGCGCCGCACTTGAACAGCTCGTTTCCTATTATCCCAAGCCCGAATATTGGCACGACCTGCTTCAGCTTGCGCGTAATGAGAAAGGCCTCAATGACGAGCAGCTGATGGATATTTACCGCCTTCGTTTTGCCGTCGGCGATTTGAAATCCACGGACGACTACACCGACATGGCGCAGGAAGCGCTCGTCGCGGGTTATCCGGCAGAAGCCAAAGAGGTGCTCGATAAAGCGGCGGCAGCGAAACTGCTGAATGGCGACCGCACGACAAGACTGGTCAAGATGGTGAGCGACCGTGTGACCCAGGACTCTGCTGTGCAGGGGGATCTGCAAAAGAAGGCCGCGTCCGATCCAAATTCCGGCGTTAAACTGGGACTCATCTATTGGACTTTCGGCAAGAACAAAGAAGCCGAGGACGCAATACGTGCTGCTATATCGAGCGGCAAGCTGGCGGATACAGATGGGGCCAAGATGGCCTTGGGCCATGTATTGCTGGCCGAAGGGAAAAAGCAGGATGCCGCGACAGCATTCGGTTCCGTACCCAAGTCCAGCAAAGAAGGGAATGTCGCCCGGCTGTGGGCGATCTACGCCCGTCGGGGGTAGAATCCGCCATTAGGTTGCCATAAAATTCCGTATGCCTATACCCATCACGGGCACGGTCCAGCCGTGCCCGTCTCATATGATCTGCGCATGAGCTCCGGTCGCTGTTGAAAGTCTGATGCGACAGGCCGCCAAAGAAGAGGAATGCCCATGACGAATTTCATCCGGCGTGCCACCCTGGCCGCTCTTGTATCCACCGCTTCGGTGATTGCGGTAACAGCGTTTATTTCCGATCCCGGTTTTGCCGCAGCAGCTAAAAAAGAGAAGGAGCCTGCTCCTCCAACGGTACGCAACGCGATCGGCAAATTGCTGAATGACGCGATGAAGCTGATCGACACCAAGGACTTCGCAGGCGGACTGGCCAAGGTGCAGGAAGCCGACAAAGTCGCGGATAAAACGCCGTTCGAAGAATATCAGATCGCGAAATATCTGGGATTTATCGCGATCAATCAGCCAATGCCGGACTACGCAGCGGCAGCCAAAGCTTACAACCGCGAAATTGCCTCGGGGGGCGCACCGGAAGCTGAACAAGCCGCCATGTACAATGTCGGCATGAGGCTGAATTACCAGGCAATGGATTACCCTGCCGTGATCAAGGACGCGGTTGAACTGCAAAAATTTCAGCCCCTCGATGACACGGGTCACCTGATCCTGATTCAGTCCTATTACAATACCAACGATTTCCCGAATGCTGCGACTGCGGCGAAAGCTGAAATTGCGGCCAAGACAGCATCCGGCATGAAGCCCTCGGAGGACGTGCTCGGTCTTCTGCTCAACTCGGAAATCAAGGCCAAAGACGAAGTTGGGGCGCGTCAGGCCCTCGATCAACTCGCCATGATATCAGCGAAGCCGGAAGTCTGGGGCCAGGTGATGGATTTCGCTCTGGGAACGAATGGCATAACCGACCACCAGCTTCTGAATTTGTACCGCCTGAGCCTGTTGGCCGGGACAATGAAGGATACCGATTTCGCCGCGATGGCGACGATTGATCTGCAGAACGGTTTGCCCAAGGAGGCGATCGCGGTTCTGACGAAAGGAAACAAGGCCGGTGATCTGCTGAAGCAGGCGAATGATCTCGTCGCCCGTGACGAACAGTCGCTTCCGGCTCTCGCGGCTGAAGCGGCGAAGCAAATGAATGGCGAAGTCGATGTGAAGCTTGGCAAATCCTACTTCACTTATGGTCGTTATGACGACGCCATAGCGGCCATCCAGAAAGGCATTGAGAAGGGCGGCCTGAAGGACCCCGCAGACGCCCAGACGACCCTCGGGATCGCGCTCCTTGCCGCAGGCAAGAAAGATCAGGCGGTAGCGACTTTTGAAAAAGCGGCGGCCAGCCAGGGCGCGGCGGCGCAGGTTGCCCATGTCTGGACCCTGTATGGCAAGCGATCTGCTTAGAGCGACCTGTTGTTGAGCGGAAATGGGCGCGACAGTGCCCGCGCCCTTTGCATTGTTTCATCCGGCATGTGCGATGCGGCGGTAGGAGATTGCTTCCGCAATATGTGCACGGCTGACGGCTTCCACGCCCGCGAGATCGGCGATCGTGCGCGCGACCCGCAAAACGCGATGGTATCCACGCGCGGTGAGGCGAATTCGTTCCGCGGCGTCGATCAGCAGTTTCTGACCCGCTGAATCCGGTTTGGCGATACGGTCGAGCAATTCGCCCTCGGCCTCTGCATTCGTGCGAAGTCCGGCATCGGCATATCTCAGGCGCTGGGTTTCGCGTGCTCGCGCGACTCTTCTGGCCACGTCACCCGATCCTTCGATTCTCTGCAGGTGGCGGCAGAGAAAGATCGGCCGCCGACACGCCGGAGACCTCGACATGGATATCGATCCGGTCAAGCAGGGGCCCCGAGAGTCTCGCTTGATAGTCCATCGCGCATTTTGGTGCGCGTCCGCAGGTCTAGGCCGGATCTGCAAGGTAACCGCAGCGGCAGGGATTCATCGCCGCGACCAGCTGGAATCGGGCCGGATATCGGACATGTGCATTCGTCCGGGCAATGACCGCCGAGCCGGATTCGATCGGTTGCCTCAGCGAATCGAGGACACCGCGGGCGACGGCTGTTCGTCCAGAAACAGAACTCCCAGATGGGCAAGGCTCACTTCGCCCGGCTTTACCTTGAGGCCGCCACCGATCAACGCGGCCATGGAAGCCGAATGATGAGGCGAACGGAAAGGACGGGTGCGGGAAATCCTGCCGTCCGGCAGTTCGCCGGCCAGGCTCTGGACCATGGACACCTCGAGGGCTTCGCGGGCGTCAAGCGGCGGAAGCAGTCCTGGCAGACGGCTCGCAAGCATGGACTTTCCCGCGCCGGGCGGGCCAATCATCAGCATATTGTGGCCTCCGGCGGCCGCAATTTCGAGTGCCCGCTTCGCAGTCTCCTGACCCTTCACGTCCTTAAGGTCCGGGAGGGATGGCGCGTCATTTGCCAGGCCTGGTTCTGGCACGCGAAGTACCTGCACACCCTTGATATGATTGACAAGCGCGATCAGTGAGGGTGCGGCCAGGATTTCCAGTTCGCCGGCCCATGCGGCCTCGGAACCGCATACAGCCGGGCAGATAAGACCGCGTTCACTTTCGGCGGCACGCAAGGCGGCGGGAAGTATCCCGGCGACAGGCGTAATCTGGCCGTCCAACGACAATTCGCCCATCGCCAGATAACCCGTCATTTCACTCGCCGGCAGCACGCCCATTGCAGCTAAAAGCGCTACGGCGATCGGCAGATCGTAGTGACTGCCTTCCTTGGGCATATCAGCGGGAGCGAGGTTGACTGTGATGCGTGTGTAGGGAAGCGCCAAACCGACCGCCGAGAGGGCCGCACGGACGCGCTCGCGCGATTCGCCCACTGCCTTATCCGCCAATCCGACAATGTTGAACGCAGGCTGCCCACCCTCTGCAATGTGGACCTGCACATCGACCTCGCGGGCGTCGATGCCTTCGAAGGCCACAGTATAGATATGCGCGGTACTCATCGGTCCTCCCCCGACTTCAATTAGACCGTCGCGAGAGCCGCGCCGCAAGCGCGTGCTTCACATTCGACGCGCGAGGGGTTTACGTTAGTCAGAGACGAAGTCGCGCCATGGTTTGAATATCTGAACAGCCGTGCCGTCACACAGCTTCGACGCCGGACACCTCGGGAATATAATGCCGCAACATGTTCTCAATCCCGTTGCGCAGCGTGATCGTGGAGGACGGGCAACCCGAACAGCTTCCCTGCAGATGCAGAAAAACCGTTCCTGAGCCGCTATCGAATCCCTTGAAAATAATATCGCCGCCGTCCGATGCCACGGCAGGCCGAACTCGGGTATCGAGCAGTTCCTTTATCTGGGCAACAATTTCGGCCTCTTCCCCTTCATAAATCTGTTCGGGCAACTCCGGCGCGTC
Source organism: uncultured Alphaproteobacteria bacterium (assembly GCA_963747255.1). Classification (GTDB taxonomy): domain Bacteria; phylum Pseudomonadota; class Alphaproteobacteria; order Micropepsales; family Micropepsaceae; genus CAIYRG01. The sequence continues at coordinate 211,584 of CAVVEG010000002.1, read as the reverse complement.
GCTCTCAAACAGGGGTAACCCACGCGTAAAGTGCTCCATGATCGCGCCGAGGATCGCCGGTTTCAGGTGCCGCCAATCTCCATCGCGTTTCGTCACGCTGATGAAGTCGGAGCCGAAAAAGACACGGTCCACATCGGCTATTGAAAACAGTCTCGCCGCAAGCGGTGAGCGTTGTCCTAACTCGGCATCGGGAAAATCGGCGGTTCCGTCCGGCATGACCGGCCGGCCCGGAATGAACTTCAGCGTTGCTGGATTTGGGGTGGTCTCGGTTTGAATAAACATGGTTCATGATATTGCGTGTGATGGGGCTTTGTACCAGAGAGAACAGATTAAGAACAGAAGTTCAGCCCGTTTTTCTGTCGCTCATGGAGGCCGAGGAGCGGCGCTCCTCACCAGGATCGACGTGGAAATCGATCACGCAGACGCCGCCGGATTTCAGCACACCAACGCCTTCGGCGATTGCTTTGTGCACTTGAGCCGGATTCCTGATCGGGCCGATGCCGATGGCCCCCTGCGCTTCCGCGAGCTTCGCAATATCGGGCGGCGGATCGTCAAGGCGGAGGCCAATCCAGCTGTTGTTCCCGTTTCTGCCGCGCGCTCTGGCGACGGTTTGTTGATGCAGATCGTCGTTGAAATAGGAGCGGTTGTTGTCGATCAGCACCAGCATGGGTATGCGATGCCGTACGGCGGACCACATCGCGGTTGCGCCCATGCAGAAATCACCGTCCCCGAGTACCGACACGGCAAAGCGGCCCATCTCTTGCAAAGCGACAGCCGCACCGACGGATAGACCAGGGCCAGAACCAAGTCCGCCGCCGCCATCTTTTCCGAGATAAGAGAGCGGATTCCTGAACGGCCAAACGTCGACAGGCCAGCCGCGGTTCAGGAGGCAGAAAGTCACCAACTCCGGATCTTCGAAATTCTCCCGCAACGCCACGGCAATCTGACGGAGCGTAACCGATTCTCCGTTTGAGGATGGTTTTCGTTCCCGGGATGGGGCCCTCTTCCACGGAGAGCTGTTTCCCGGACCGAGCGCCTCAAGCAACTCATCGACCAGCGCGTCGCCGCTGGTGGCAAAGAAAATATCGGAAGGTGGAAGGGATTGATATTCCATGCTTGCGCCACCATGCAGATATCTGTCCAGCGACGCGCCAATGATTTTTGCGGAGACGGGCCCCATAGACGCCGCCTGCTTCAGAGTGCCACCGAGATCAATCCAGTCGAGCGAAATTATCACATCGGCTTCGACCAGCACCTCTCTTGCCGCTTGTGGAACCGCGTTGAACGGCGGCACGGGATGCGCAGCGTGATCGGTTGGGAACATCGCCCCTGATTTCAGGTCGGTCATCACACAGGCGCCGAGGCGTTCTGCAAGGCGGATGCGGGAATGCCAGGCGGCCCCGGTTCGCGAGCCCCGGCCGGCCAGGATTACGGGCCGGCGGGTACCAGAAAGCAGTTCTACCGCCCGGTTGATGCCAGCCTTGTCCGGACGGGGTGGACCGGGTGGCTCAAAGCGCGACAGATCGGGCCATTCCGGCTCACGGTCAAGTTTCGTTTCCTGAAGCCCGGCATCAAGACAGACATAAACGGGCCCCGTCGGCTGCGAACGCGTAAGCAGCCAGGCACGCGCAAGCGACTCCACCAGTGAATCCGGCGATGAAGGTTGATCATCCCATTTGACGAAAGGCCGCACGAGACCGCCCTGATCGCGCATCGTGTGGATCCAGTCGATCCATGGTCGCCGTTTTTCGGCCGCCAGAGGTCCGGTGGCGCCCAGAACGAGCAATGGCGCCCGGTCGCACCAGGCGTTGAAGATACCCATCATGCCGTGCAGCAGACCGACATTCGCATGAAGCACGCAGGCCATGGGCCGGCCCGTGACGCGCGCATAGCCATGCGCAATTGCAACCGAATGGTCTTCATGCAGACATAGCAGGATGCCGGGCTCCCGATTGCCCAGATGGTTGACCAGCGAGTCGTGTAACCCGCGATAGGACGCTCCCGGATTGAGACTGATGAATTCGCAGCCGAAACGATGCAGCATTTCTGCGGCGATATCGCTACCCCAGCGGATTGTGCGGTCCGGCGCGCCTTCGGGAGAATCAAGTCTTGTCAATACCTGTCACCTCACCTCTTGCGCGCGTTCTGCCTGTGCACCGCGCGATCTCGCCTGGAAACGTCTACCTGAGAAATCTTGCAACCGGCGCAGACTCTGAACTTTAATCCGGCTTTGCCCGAAGAAACAGGCGCGATGACGCGCGGCGACGACGGCGTCGGGACAATGTGGTCCCTGGCCGCTGCTGTCGTTCAGCACCTCTGAAGGCAACAATCGCGGACACCAAGAAATTGCTGATTGTGATCTGACAGGGTGAGCGCCTCGATACACCGCCAAGTCTCGACCGCCGCCCACGCAACGGAACCGCGACCCGCGCCGAAGTCGAGCGCAGTCAGGTAAGCAGCGATGTCAACATTATCTGTAATCGCGGATCTTGATCCGCCTGCTGCCCGACATAGCCTGACGGGTTACTTCCAAACGCAATCGTCGCCTCCTGAAGTTCGGGCGGAAGTCCGCTCACGCGAGGGAGTCCACCTGCTCATCGGTCAGACTGCCTGGAACAACCGTCACCGGGATGGGATAGGAACTTGCCGCGGGACTTGCGATGAGAGACACCAGCGGACCCGGTCCCTCCTTGGAGGTACCGGCCGCGAGAACGAGTATGGAGATTGCGCGATCTTCCCTCAGTACTTCCCGTATTTCATCGACGGCCCGACCTTCCCGGATGACCAGTTCCGGCATGCTCCCCACGATTTCATTCACCATTTTTGCGGCCGCGTGCAGTGCCCGCTCAGCCTCCTGATGCGCCTCTTCACGCATCAGCCGTTCCACTCCAGCCCATTGCTGGAAATCAGCCGGGGGAACGACGTAGAGCAGAGTAACGATTCCCCCGGTGTGCTGCGCGCGACGTGCGGCAAAACGCAAAGCGAGCCGGCATTCGGGCGTCGTGTCGATCACAACCAGAAATTTGCGCCGGTTGGGCGGAAGTATAGGCCGGGGGGATTCGTCCATTCAGTTGTATGTGCGCTCTCGGGGCGCACCCCGCAAGGGATCAATCATCTCCGGAATTGTTCAGCTTTCGCTTAAGCGCATAAACGAGTTCCAGCGCTGCCTTCGGCGTCAAAGTGTCCGGGTCAAGGTTTCGCAATTGGTATTCGATTGCAGAAACTTGTGCAGGTTTGCCCCCAAATGGCGTCAACCTGGCAAACAGGGGCAAATCGTCAATGCGCGCCAGCGGCTTGTGACCTTCCCTCCCTTCCTCCAGAGCGCGCAATACCTGCGTTGCCCGCTCAACGACCAGTTTGGGCAAGCCAGCCAGTTTCCCGACCTGTATCCCATAGGACCGATCCGCTGATCCCGGCGCAATTTCGTGCAGAAACACCACGGTGTCCTTCCACTCCCGGACCCGCATCGTAGCGCAGGTTACATTCTGCAGCCTTTCCGAAAGAGCCACAAGCTCATGATAGTGGGTGGCAAACAGCGCTCGGGATTTGTTGACTGCAGTGAGGTGCTCTACAACGGCCCAGGCGATCGCCAGCCCATCAAATGTCGCGGTACCCCGGCCGATTTCATCCAGAATAACCAGCGACCTTTCACTAGCCAGGTTCAGGATGGTGGCTGTTTCCACCATCTCGACCATGAATGTGGAGCGCCCGCGCGCCAGATCATCCGCCGCGCCGACGCGGCTGAACAGTCGGTCAACTACGCCGATCTGCGCGGATGCGGCGGGAACGTAAGAACCCATCTGTGCCAGGATTGCGATGATCGCGTTCTGCCGGAGGAAAGTGGACTTGCCGGCCATGTTCGGCCCCGTGATCAGCCACAATTGACTGTCTCCGTTTTGCTGTGCTTTTGGCGAGAGATCACAGTCGTTCGGTGTAAATGGTCCTGCGCTTGCACTGATCAGCGACTGCTCGACCACCGGGTGCCGGCCGCGAACGATCCGGAAGTCTTTGGATTGGTCGACCACCGGCCGGCAATAATGATGCCTTTCGGCCAGTTCTGCCAAAGCTGACGAGGCGTCGAGCACCGCCATGGCATCGGAAACAGTTGCAATCGCTTTTGCCGAAGAACGGACTTTCGCGACAAGGGAGTCAAACAGGCCGATTTCAATAGCCAGTGCCTGCTCGCCTGCCTGTCCGATTTTCACCGCCAGCGCGTTGAGTTCGTCGGTCGAAAAGCGCACCGCAGAGGCAATCGTCTGCCGGTGGCGAAAAAGCGCATCTCCGGTTTGGACAAGCCGGTCAGCTTGCGCCGATGTTACCTCGATGAAATAGCCAAGCACTGCGTTGTGTTTGATTCTCAGCGCATGAATTCCGGTCTCGCTGCGATAACGGGTTTCAAGTTCGGCGGTTATGCGGCGCGATTGGTCCCGCAGAGCACGGGCCTCGTCTAGCGCCGCATAAGCTCCAGAACGGATAAAGCCCCCATCCCGCGCGAAGAACGGCGGATCCGCGATCAGCAGATTTTCAAGCTCTTCCTGCAAAGGACTGAGCTGGATCAGGTGGCCTTCCAGATCTAGCCCTGCAAATGCCAATTCACCTGGCGCGGGTTGAAGCAGTTCGTTGAGATCACCCAATAACCGGTGCAGCCGGCGTGCTGTGCCAAGCCCGCCGCGGATTGCGCCTAAATCGCGCGGGCCTCCCCGACCCAGGACGAGGCGCCCGCTGGCGCGGGCAACATCCGGAGTGGATCTGAGAGCCTCCCGGATCTGCTCCCGCAATTGCGGGCGGTCCAAAAAAAAACCGATCGCGTCCAGTCGGTGTGCGATCTGCTGCGGATCAACAAGCGGACCGGCGAGCCGTCGATTGAGGAGGCGTGCGCCGGGTGCAGTGACCGTGCAATCGATGGTCGAGAGCAAGCTTCCACGGCGCTCGCCAGACAGCGTCTCGGTCAACTCCAAATTGCGTCGCGTTGCAGGATCGATTGCCATCAGGCCGGTATCAGCACCCCGCTTGAGGGACTTCAGTACCGGCTTCTGGCCCTTCTGCGTGAGATCGAGATATCCTGCGAGGGCACCTGCTGCAGATAGCTCTGCCCGCGTAAACGCGCCAAAAACATCGAGCGTCGCGAGCCCATAGAAGGACTTGAGCAGTCTTTCGCCTGTCTGGGAGTCGAAACCGATCGCAGGTCGTGGAGTCAGCCGCGGCCCCAAATCGTTCAAGACAGGAGCTATTGCGTCCTCGGTAAGGAGAATATCCGGAGCAATGAGTTCGCGGGGAGAGATGCGCGCCAGCACTTGGGGAAGCTCCGCAACAGGAACAGCTTCTACGAAAAAATCTCCAGTCGAAATGTCTGCCCATGCCAGGGCGAATTCACCGCCAGCCCTTCCGATTGCGCCAAGAACGGAGGGGGCGCGCGGGTCGAGCAGCGTCTCCTCTGTCAGCGTACCAGGCGTGACCAGCCGGATGACTTCGCGCCTGACTGGAGCCCCGCGCTTTCTTGCGAGGGCCGAATCCTCCATCTGTTCGCAGACAGCGACCCTGAAGCCATTTCGGATCAATTTTTCCAGATATGCTTCCGCCGTATGCACGGGGACGCCGCACATGGGAATATCTTCGCCAAGATGCTTGCCGCGTTTTGTGAGGGCAATATCGAGAGCGTTCGCGGCCTTCACGGCGTCTTCAAAGAAGAGCTCGTAAAAATCGCCCATGCGGTAGAACAGCAGGTACTCATGATGCGCAGACTTGATCTCCAGGTATTGCGACATCATGGGAGTGGCGAAATCCGGCGCGGGCGGGTTGGCAGTCGCCGCACCGCTGACTTCGCCATTGAGGGAATGCAAAATCTCCGCCATTAAGCGAACTTATCAGACACTTGAACAAGGTCGACCTTAAGCCTTAACGCCGCGACAATTGTCCCCAGGCCGAGCAATTATCAGCCCGTCGCGCTTAGAGGCCTGCACCGGCCTGAACAATAATAGGAGGGTCGCCTCGCAATGGCCGTTTCGTCCGACCGACCGTCGTTCACCGACGAAGAGGCTTTGGCCTTTCATGCCGGGGATAAACCAGGGAAGCTCGAAATACGCGCAACCAAGCCGATGGCCACCCAGCGCGATCTGTCGCTCGCCTACTCTCCGGGTGTTGCCGTTCCCGTACGGGCAATCGCCGCCAATCCGGATCTGGCATACGACTATACGACGAGGCGCAACCGGGTGGCCGTTATTTCAAACGGCACAGCGATTCTCGGTCTTGGCGATCTCGGTGCGCTTGCTTCCAAACCCGTCATGGAAGGCAAAGCGGTGCTCTTCAAGAGATTCGCGGATATCGATGGGATTGATCTGGAGGTTGACACTTCGGATCCAGATGCCTTTGTCAATTGTGTTCGTTATCTCGGCCCCACCTGCGGCGGGATCAATCTCGAGGATATCAAAGCGCCGGACTGCTTCATCATTGAAGAACGTCTCCGGGAATTGATGGACATTCCGGTATTCCATGATGACCAACACGGTACCGCGATCATTACCGCCGCCGGCCTGATCAACGCGCTCGATCTGACCGGGCGCAGCATGCGTGAGACCAAAGTCGTGGTTAATGGGGCCGGCGCCGCCGGAATCGCATGCCTCGATCTTATGGTTGCAATGGGCCTGCCGCGCACAAACGTGATTCTCTGTGACACCAAGGGCGTTATTTATCGCGGCCGAACGCAGGGCATGAATCAGTGGAAGGCGGCTTATGCGGCGGAGACTTCGGCCCGCACTCTCGAAGAGGCGCTGAACGGGGCGGACGTTTTCATTGGACTCTCCGTGCGTGGTGCGGTCACGAAGGAGATGGTCAGGCAAATGGCTCCCAAACCGCTGATCTTCGCCATGGCAAACCCAGACCCTGAAATTACTCCTGAGGAGGTGCGGGAAGTTCGGGAAGACGCGATAATTGCCACCGGCCGCTCGGATTATCCGAATCAGATCAATAACGTTCTGGGATTTCCCTATATTTTTCGCGGTGCGCTGGATGTCGCCGCCCGCACGATCAATGAGGAGATGAAAATAGCGGCAGCCCACGCCCTCGCCGCGCTTGCCCGCGAGGATGTCCCTGATGAAGTGGCCGCGGCCTATCGCGGTGCGCGCCCGTCCTACGGGCCAAATTACATCATTCCGGTACCTTTCGATCCGCGATTGATCTCGCGCGTTTCGTCCGCCGTTGCCGAAGCGGCGATCCGGAGTGGGGTGGCACGACGGCCAATCGCTGACATGGATGCTTACCGCAATCAGCTTTCCGCGCGCCTCGATCCTTCGGCCTCGCTGTTCCAGACAATCACGGCAAGCGTCAGAGCCAATCCCAAACGCGTAGTCTTTGCCGAAGGTGAGGAAGAGTCCGTAATCCGCGCAGCCTGGTCTTTCCAAAATTCAGGGCTTGGACATCCGATCCTGGTCGGGCGCGAAGAAATCATCCGGGAAAGAATGAAAAAACTGGGGATTGAATCCGACCAAGCTCTGGCAATTCGGGTACCCCACTCCGCAGCGGAAGCGGCTCCTTACACCGAGGCGCTTTACAGGAGACTTCAGCGCAAAGGGGTCCTGTACCGTGATTGCGTTCGCATGGTGACCAATGATCGCAACATATTTGCCGCATCCATTCTGGCCGCCGGCGATGCTGATGCGATGGTAACCGGCGTAACCCGCAACTACACAGTCGCTCTGAATGATGTGCGCCAGGTGCTGGATCCGAAGAAGGGGCAATTGCCTGTCGGGGTGACTTTGATTCTCAGCCACGGACGATTTCTGCTGGTTGCCGACACAACGGTTCACGAAATGCCCACAGCCGAGGAGCTGGCCGAAATCGCGGTTCAAATGGCCGGCGTCTGCCGTCGCTTTGGCGTTGAGCCGCGTGTTGCATTGTTGGCCTTTTCCACATTTGGCTTTCCACGCGGGGAGCGCTCGGAGCGCATCATCGAGGCGGTGGAAATTCTTGCCAGGCGCAAGGTCAACTTCGAATATGACGGCGAAATGGCGGCTGATGTGGCCCTCAACCGGGAGCGCATGGCGCTTTATCCGTTCTGCCGTCTTTCGGATGTCGCAAACGTCCTGATCATGCCCGCCATTCACTCTGCCTCAATCTCCACCAAACTCCTGCAGGAGGTTGGTGGGGTTACCATGATCGGCCCCTTACTGGTCGGACTGGAGCAATCGGTTCAGATTGCTCCCCTGGGCGCGAAGATGAGCGAAATATACAATACGGCGGTTCTCGCGGCGTACGATATCAACCGGTAGCCCCAATTTCGTCATTTGCCTCGATATCAGTTTCCAGAAAGGAAGCCGGAGCTTGGCCGAGGCGCGAAAAAGACCAGCTCTTATCAATAAAGCAATTAAGTTCAGCCACTTAACGCCTCTGTCCTGTTCTGATTTTTGCAGACATCTGGTCAGCATCTGGCGCGGCGGATGCGGCGGCAAACGGTAACTCCATTTGCCCGCAAGGTTGCGGCCCTTCATGCTCATTCCTATATACGCCCCGAACGCTATTTGTTTCTGGATTATGAGCAGCGGGGACTGAAAGCGGCCGCTTCATAGCAAGGGCCCTTAGTCGGTCCGCCAAGGAGGAGCCATATGGCAAAAGTAATCGGTATCGATCTCGGAACCACGAATTCCTGTGTCGCGGTGATGGAAGGATCGGCGCCAAAAGTGATCGAGAATTCCGAAGGGGCCCGGACGACCCCTTCGATTGTGGCGTTTACCGGGGACGGTGAACGGCTTATCGGCCAGCCCGCGAAGCGACAGGCTGTGACGAACCCGGAATATACATTTTTCGCCATAAAACGCCTGATTGGGCGCCGGTTTGACGACCCGATGACCCAAAAGGACATCGGTATGGTCCCTTACAAGATCGTCAAAGCGGATAATGGCGACGCCTGGGTTCAGGGTCGCGAAAGCAAACGGTTTGCCCCGTCGGAAATTTCCGCGTTCATCCTCCAGAAGATGAAGGAAACTGCTGAATCATATTTGGGTGAAAAGGTTTCGCAGGCGGTCATCACCGTACCGGCCTATTTCAACGATGCACAGCGGCAGGCGACCAAAGATGCCGGAAAGATCGCCGGGCTTGAGGTTCTACGGATCATCAACGAACCCACAGCGGCAGCGTTGGCGTACGGTATGGACAAGAAGCATACTGGCACAATTGCGGTTTACGACCTTGGTGGCGGTACCTTCGACATCTCGATCCTGGAAATCGGCGATGGCGTGTTCGAGGTCAAATCGACTAACGGCGACACGTTCCTGGGCGGCGAAGACTTTGACCAAAGGCTGGTGAATTACCTGGCCGACGAGTTCAAAAAAGAATCCGGCATCGATCTTCGTTCCGACAGGCTGGCGTTACAGCGACTGAAAGAGGCCGCCGAGAAGGCGAAGATAGAACTTTCGTCCGCCATGCAGACGGAGGTCAATTTGCCGTTCATCACTGCGGATGCTTCCGGTCCGAAACATCTGACGATGAAGATCACGCGCGCTAAACTGGAAGCGCTTGTGGACGATCTGATCCAGAAGACCATTCCACCGGTCCGTCAGGCGTTGAAGGATGCAGGTGTATCGGCGAACCAGATCGACGAAGTGATCCTCGTCGGCGGTATGACCCGCATGCCGAAAGTGCAGGATGCGGTGAAACAGCTTTTCGGGAAAGAGCCCCATAAAGGTGTAAACCCCGACGAAGTTGTTGCCGTTGGCGCGGCGATTCAGGCGGGCGTCCTCAAGGGCGAAGTTAAGGACGTGCTCCTCCTCGATGTGACGCCCCTCTCGCTTGGAATTGAAACGCTTGGTGGTGTTTTCACCCGGCTGATCGATCGCAATACGACCATCCCGACGAAAAAAAGCCAGGTATTCTCGACCGCCGATGACAATCAGACGGCAGTAACAATCCGGGTGTTCCAGGGTGAGCGCGAAATGGCGGCCAATAACAAGCTGTTGGGGCAATTCGATCTGGTGGGTATTCCACCGGCGCCTCGCGGCGTGCCACAAATCGAAGTGACCTTCGATATCGACGCAAACGGCATCGTTTCGGTCGGCGCAAAGGACAAGGCGACCGGCAAGGAGCAGACAATCCGAATCCAGGCCTCCGGCGGCCTGTCAGAGGCCGACATCCAGAAAATGGTCAAGGAGGCGGAGGCCCATGCCGCGGACGACAAGCGCTCGCGTGAACTCGCCGAGGCGAAGAATCATGGCGACGCGCTGATCCACTCGACGGAGAAAGCGGTTTCGGAGCACGGCTCGAAAGTATCCGATGCGGAACGCACGGCAATCGAGAATGCCATTGCAGCGTTGAAGGCGGCAATCAAAACCGATGACGCTGACGACATCAAGGCCAAGACCAATGCGTTGGCTCAGGTCTCGATGAAAATCGGTGAAGCAATGTACAAGGCTCAGACTGGAGGCGACGGAGCAGGCGAGTCCGGTGCTGCCGGCGAGGCCCCAAAGGATGACAATGTTGTTGATGCCGAGTTCTCGGAGGTGGATGAGAACAAGAAGCAGGGGGCGGCATAGCGATTTGCCCGGCGTGTTGCGCCGGGCTATTGCTTCGACGCAATCGACAACGGCATTGTGAGCGGACTTGCGCCTTCGTCAGGTTGTTGGTCTTTGCGTGCAGACGCGGTGCGGCTGGTAAGGACGGATGAGCAAGCGCGATTACTACGAGGTCCTGGGTGTTCAACGGTCCTGTTCAATCGAGGACGTAAAAGCCGCTTATCGCAGGCTGGCGAAGGAACATCACCCGGACCGCAATCCGGGTGATGGCACAGCAGAGCACAAATTCAAGGAAGTCAATGAAGCCTATGACATCCTGAAGGATGCCGACAAACGGGCGGCCTATGACCGTTTTGGGCATGCAGCCTTCGATAATGGAATGGCCGGCCGGGGCGCCAACGGATTTGATTTCTCCGCATCATTCACCGACGTTTTCGATGATCTGTTCGGCGAATTCATGGGAGGCAAGAGAGCTCGCCGTCAGAATCGCGGCGGCGATCTTCGCTACAATCTCGAGATTTCATTGCAGGACGCGTTCCAGGGGAAGACAGCCGAGATCCAGGTGCCATCTCTGGTCAGCTGCGAGGATTGCAAGGGCGCCGGTGCAGCGCCGGGAACAAAACCGGAGACCTGCGGGACCTGTGCTGGCCACGGCAAGGTCCGGGCCACTCAAGGTTTTTTCACAGTGGAGCGCACCTGTCCAAAATGCCGTGGGCAGGGGCGTGTGGTTCGCCACCCCTGCAAAACCTGCAACGGATCAGGTCATCTGCAGAAGGAACGCACATTATCCGTCGATATTCCCCCGGGTGTCGAGGAGGGTACGCGGATCAGGCTCTCGGGCGAAGGTCAGGCCGGCTTCAACGGCGGTCCGCCTGGTGACCTGTACATTTTCCTTTCGGTGACGCCGCATCCATTTTTTCAGCGGGAAGGGCAGGATCTCTACTGCCGTGTTCCGATCAGCTTTGCGACAGCGGCGCTGGGTGCAGAAATCGAAGTCCCGACGCTTTCAGGAGGCCGCGCCCGGATCAATATTACGGAAGGTACACAGACAGGCCACCAGTTCAAGCTGCGCGGCCGGGGAATGCCTGTCCTGCGCACCGGCGGGCAACATGGCGATATGTACGTCGAGGTGCGCGTAGAGACGCCGGTGAAGCTTACGAAGAAGCAGAAGGAGATGTTGCGAGATTTCGATGCGGAATCGGCCCAAGGTTCCTTGCCCGATTCCGAATCCTTCTTTGCTAGAATGAAGGAATTCCTCGGGGGGCACAGCGCATGAAACTTCTGAACACGCTGACAGCCCCTATGCTCGGAGTCTTCGTCGCCCGGGAATGATCCTGCCTGTCTCTACACCATCGAGCGCCGGCAGGACCGGGGTCAATGATCGCGCTTGGTCAGCTGGAAAATGGCGCCTTCGGCAAAAAAATTCGCGCCCATGGAATTGGCCGGAATTTTGCGCGTGCGTTCATGTCCGACCAGAGCTACGGCGCGTTCAATGCGGCCTCCGACCTGATGCACCAGGGAAAGGAAATCCGCGATCGTGCAAAGGTGGATATTCGGCGTGTCATACCACGAGTGGCCCAGCGCTCTGGTCTTGGGCATCCGTCCGAACAAGGCCAGCAAAAGTCGCACGCGCCAGTGCCCGAAATTTGGAAATGACACAATGACGTGTTTGCCGATGCGCAGGAGCTCCTCCAGGACATGACGGGGGTGCCGCGTTGCCTGAATTGTCTGAGACAGAATTACCGTGTCGAATATTCCGGAAGGATACTCGCCGAGGTCCGTATCGGCATCGCCCTGCACAACGGATAATCCCCGCGCCACGCATTGATTGACGTTCTGTTGCGACAACTCCAGACCGCGGCCATCGACATTCTTAGCGTGGAGCAGATATTCCAGCAGCAAGCCGTCACCACAGCCGATGTCGAGGACCTTGGTGCCGTCGGGGATCATCTCGGCAATGGACGCAAGATCAGGGCGCAGCCGTGCTTTGGCCGGCTGTACAACCGCAAGATTCATGCAATCCCCTTGGCGACGGCACCCGCGCCGAGAAAGCCACGCATCGTTCCGAATAGTTCAGGCTCGTCGAGCAGGAACGCGTCGTGCCCCCGGTCACTTTCAATTTCAACAAAGCTGACATTTGCCCCGGCAGCGTTCAGTGCGTGTGCGATACGCTTGTTTTCAACCGTTGGAAAAAGCCAGTCGCTGGTGAACGATACGAGGCAGAAGCGCGTCTTTGTTCCACGAAATGCTTCGGCAAGCACACCGCCATAATCTGCCGCGAGATCAAAGTAATCCATGGCTCGCGTAATATAGAGATAGGAATTCGCGTCGAAACGATCGACGAATGTCATGCCCTGATGACGCAAATAGGACTCGATCTGGAAGTCGGCGTCGAATCCGAACGACAAAGCATTTCGATCGTGCAACTGTCGGCCGAATTTTCGCTGCAGGGCGGCTTCCGACAGATAAGTGATGTGGGCGGCCATGCGAGCGACGGCCAGTCCTTTGGACGGGTGCAATCCGCCAAAGGCATAATCGCCACCCCTCCAGTTCGGATCGGCCATGATCGCCTGTCGGCCCACCTCGTGGAAAGCGATGTTCTGTGCCGAATGCCGTGCAGCAGTGGCGATCGGCATCGCGCTGTACACCCGATCGGGATAGGAAGCGGCCCATTGCAGCGCCTGCATACCGCCCATCGAACCGCCGATGACGGCCAGCAGTTGTTCGATTCCCAGCGTGTCTATCAGCATCAGCTGCGACCGCACCATGTCGCGTATCGTCACCAGCGGAAAACCGAGGCCGTAGGGCTAAGTCGTTTCGGGATCGACTGAAGCGGGTCCGGTCGTACCCATGCAGCCGCCGATGACGTTGGCGCAAATTACAAAGAACCGGTCGGTGTCGATCGGTTTGCCGGGACCTACGGCATGGTCCCACCAGCCGGGCTTTCCAGTCACCGGGTGTGTGCTGGCGGCAAATTGGTCGCCCGACAATGCATGACAGACGAGGATCGCGTTGGAACGGGCTGCGTTCAGCCGGCCGTAGGTCATGTACGCGATGGTGATCGGGGATAGCCGTTTACCGGAGTCCAGGACCAGCGGCTGATCCGGACCAAAGCTCAAGGTCCGGCCGGGGTTTTCGGCCGGCGCCTTGAGGGGCCTCAGAAAAGTGGGCTGTGTATCCGACAATTATTCCTCCGGGCCTGCGGTGCTAAGCCGCGCGACCTGTCGTGTCAACGATGGCTCCGGCTGCCGGAGGAACCCGGAAAACGGCGCCGGTTACCCGATAATGGTGCCCCAGCCAATATAATCGCCGTATGGATCGCTTCCATCCTGTGAAATTTATGAACGGGAATGGCAGCCGCAACAGCGGCCGGAACAGAATCCATGGTCTTCGCCCGACGTCGTTCCACCAGGACTGTCCCGTATCGATCACCTCGCCTCTCACCATCGCGGCCGGGCTGAAAAGGCCAGCCAGTTCGTCCGGCAAGGGCCGGAACATTGTGTCGATGGGGTCCCGGTGGTGGGGATAGCTGTAAGGCACCGTCACAAAAATAAGTCCTCCCGGTCCGACAAGCTCGATGCAGTGGCGGGCGAGGCAACGCGGATCCGGCACGTGCTCCAGTATATTGCAGCAAAGGATGGATTTCGGCCCGACCGCTTTGATGCGCGGTAACGCAGTTTCGGAAAGCACGTCAGCGTGAATATCGATGCCCTCTCCGTCGCGATTATCCAGGTGGAACACCTCCACCCCACGTGCCTTCAATGGCGCAAAAATGCAGCGTTCCGTCCAGGGCTGGTCCTGCTCACGAAACCGACGTGTGCTGCTGCCGATGTTCAGCAGGGGTGACAAGGCTTCGTTGGCGTGAAGCTGAAGCAGCTTTTCCAGCCATTTGGCCTCAGCTTCGAACATACGGTGCTTCCCGGAATCTGCTGCACATTGCGGCAAAGACCACCCTCTCGCAACGCTTTGATTTTTCCGGGTAGCGCCTTATCAATACCCCGAGGCATGGGCCGCGGCCAAAACCGCCATCGAACCGGCATACGGTTAATGCGAAAACCGAGCGAGACACTTGAAGATCTCCGCAACGAGATCGACCAGATCGACGACGCGCTGCACGATCTGATGATGCGTCGTGCACAGATTAGCCACGCCATTGCCAGGGTGAAGCAGGGCCAGGATGCCGGAACGGGAGGGTTGGCGCCGGCGTTCCGTCCGGCACGGGAAGCCGCGATTTTGCGGCGATTGCTCGATCGGCACGAAGGCGGACTGCCGCCACGGGTGCTCGCGCGAATCTGGCGCGAGATGATAGCAGCAAGTCTGAGTGTGCAGACCCGTTTTCAGCTTCATGTCTACTCTGCGGATCATCACTCGCAATTTGTCGATTTGGCCCATGCCCATTTTGGATCCTTCACTCCGGTAAGGACCCACACGCGGCAATCCCTGGTTGTGCATGCCTGTGCCGAGGAGCCCGATTCGATCGGCGTGGTTCCTTTGCCGGAAATCGAGGAAGCAGGTCCCGCATGGTGGGCGCAACTTGCGCCGGCCGGTGAAAAAGGTCCCCGGGTCGTCGCAAAGCTGCCGTTTGTGGCCGCCGATGGCGAGATTGCCGCCTATGCCATTGCGGCCATCGAACAGGAACCGTCGGGCGACGATACCACTCTGCTTTTGCTGGATATCGCGCCGTCGGTTTCCAGAACAAAATTGAAATCGCTGCTGAAGGGGGCTGGACTCGACGCTCGGCTCATCGCTGCCGGCCGCTTGATGGATAGGAAAGTGCCGGACGAACTGCTCCTTGAGGTAAGCGGCTTTGTCGGGGGCTCAGACCCGCGTTTGTTGGCTTTGGCGAAAACTGCCGGCGAGATCGTCGGACGCGTAGTGCCGATCGGCGGTTTTGCCAACCCGATTGTCCCATCGGGTGCAATCTCATCGCCATGAGTCTCACCCCCAAACCCGGAATTCTCGAAATCGAGACTTACGTACCAGGCCGGTCCCAGGCTGCGGGCGCGACTCGGGTATTCAAGCTTTCATCCAATGAATCCCCGTTCGGTCCAAGCCGCGGCGCCATAAAGGCTTACGAAGAGGCAAAGGGCCTTCTTGGGGTATACCCCGAGGGAACGGCGCAGATACTCCGCGATGCGATCGCCTCCCATTTCGGGCTCTCGGCTGAGCGAATCGTGTGCGGCAACGGTTCCGATGAGATTTTGACGTTGCTCGCGAACTGCTATCTTCGTCCCGGAGAAGAAGCGCTCTTCAGCGCGCACTCATTTTCGCTCTACAAAATCGCAACGCTTGCCAATAGCGGCATCCCGGTTGAAATTCCCACACGGGAGCTGCGGTTCGACGTTGATGCAGCAATTGCGCGAATATCTGCTAAAACCCGGCTTATCTATATTGCAAATCCCAACAATCCCACCGCCAACTACATTCCCTCGTCAGAACTGCGCCGTCTGCACAACGCGATGCCCGATTCCGCCGTTCTCGTGATCGACGCGGCCTATGCCGAGTATGTCCGTCGTAACGACTACGAGGCGGGAATCGAGCTTGCGGGCGCCTCGGAAAATGTCGTCATGACACGCACTTTTTCGAAGGTGTATGGGCTTGCCGGGATTCGCGTCGGGTGGGGTTATTGTCCCCAAAGCATAGCGGCTGTGCTCAACCGTGCGCGTGCGCCTTTTAACGTCAATATTTCAGCGCAAAAAGCGGCGGTTGCCGCACTCGGAGATCGGAATCATATTGAACGATCGTTGCAGCACAATGATGACTGGCGCACGCGATTGATCGAGGAAATAAGGGCAGCTGGTTATGATGTGGATGACAGTGTCGCCAATTTCGTTTTGATCCATTTCTCCGGGATTCCGGGACGCAATTCCGCGGACGCCGATCGCTTTCTGATGGAGCGTGGCATTATCCTGCGAAGTTGTGCATCATATGGCTTGCCGCAATGTCTTCGTCTGACGGTCGGTAGCGAAGAAGCCAATCTGGCCGCAATCGCGGCATTACGCGAATTTGCGGATCTTAAATGACGGAAGCAGCACCGGTCTTCCAAAAGATCGCGCTCATCGGCGCAGGCCTGATTGGCTCGTCCATTGCGCACGCCTCGCGCCGCGGCGCATTGGCCAGACATATTGCGGCTTACATTCCACGAGAAACGACCCGGGTGCGCGCAGCCAAATCCGGCTTTGCCGACTCACTGCATGCGGAGTTGGCGCCTGCGCTTGCAGGCGCCGATCTTGTTGTCCTGGCAACCCCGATTGGCACATTCGCTGAGCTTTCCCGGGAAGCTGCGCCGCATCTGATGCCAGGCGCCATCTTGACCGATGTCGGTTCGGTGAAGAGTGCGGTTATCCGCGACGTAGCACCAAATGTTCCGCGCGGCGTCCACTTTATCCCAGGTCACCCGGTTGCGGGCACGGAACAGTCCGGTCCGGAATCGGGTTTTGCCGAACTCTTCGAAGGCCGTTGGTGCATATTGACGCCACCCCCGGGAACCGATCCGCAGGCGCTGGAAAAACTGAAAGACTTTTGGCGCCGTTGCGGAAGCGATGTGGAAGTCATGGACGCGAAACACCATGATCTGGTGCTTGCCATCACCAGCCATGTTCCGCATCTCATCGCATATAATATTGTTGGCACGGCAGCCGATCTGGAAACAGTCACGCAGGGCGAAGTCATCAAATATTCAGCCAGCGGGTTTCGCGATTTCACCCGCATTGCCGCGTCCGACCCGACAATGTGGCGCGATATTTTTCTCAATAACCGCGACGCAGTATTGGAGATGCTGGGGCGCTTCACCGAAGATCTTTCGGCACTTCAACGTGCGGTACGCTGGGGTGATGGTGAGACGCTATTCAACCTCTTCACCCGGACGCGTGCGATTCGCCGTTCCATTGTCGAGGCGGGCCAGGATACTGCGGAACCGAGTTTCGGCCGTTTAGCCCCGCCTTCCCGCCGGCGAAGCTGACTGGCGGTCGAATTTTATTGCGCCGTTACTGAAATCGAGCTGAACCTGGTCCATTCCGCCGCCTTCACCGGCGCTATCGCCGCGCAGCACACCGGAAAGATGATCCTCCACATCAAGCATCAGGTTTCCCCGTAAGACCGCATGTGCGTTGGGCCAGTTCAAGGCAAGCGAGGTGACATCGATTGCGCCCATATTGTCGCGCCACTGTTTCAGTGCGCGCGCCACATCTTCTTCTCCGGCCTCGACGCGCATAAGAACACCTGAGTTGCTGAGCGTGGCGCGGCAATCGATAAGCGGCAGGGATGCGGACAATTGCGGCGCTGCCGCGGGGCCGGCATGACTATTATCGATCTGTATCACGAGATCGAGCGTGTTGTTCCTGTGGGAAAGTGCATGAAACTGCGCGCGATCGGCGGCAAAATCGATTTCCGGGTCCCGCGAATTTTTTGCGTTTCCCCGCGCATGCCAAACGTCCAGATCAAAGCGCACCAGCCTGCCTCCGGCGAGAATAGCGCTGGCCCTCGCGATTTCCGGAGTGAATAAAACAGTTTGGGGCGCACGGTCCGGCTGCGGAGTCCAGGTGAAGGATTGCGGTCCGTCGGCCTCGAAGATGAACTGATTGCGGCCATACGCCATGCGATGAAGTGCGAGCCGGTCTGTCCGCCAGGCGAATCGCGCGTCCGTGTTGCGGTATCCAAACGCAACGCCCGAGAGCAACACGTCGAGCCGGAACGGAAATCCGGCAACAGACTTCTGCGCAAAACTGAACGAGACACCTGGAACGATTTCGCCGCCATTGGCGCGATCCAGGCGCGCCGAAAGCGTATCGGCTTCAACTCGCCAGAACACAGAATACAGGGTGGCAATCAGCACAAGCAGCCCGACCGGGCCGTACATGAAGATTCGATTGGAGTAGGACATGCGATTTCTGTCTCGTCAGGAGAAGTCGTTGAGTGGTTTTAAGAGCATTTGGAATATCCGCAGGAAAAACAGGTGTCGCAGCCTTCCACTCTGGCGAGGGACGATGAACTGCACCGCGGACATGACCGGAACGATGCTTCACCTGCCGCGATCGCAATCTTACGGCTTTCTGTAAGCTCGCTCTCACCATCAGGCATAAACCCCGTCGCGACGAGGTGACGTTCGATGATTTCTCCAATAGCCGCCAGCAAAGACGGGACATAGCGCCCGCCCATCCATTGGCCACCCCGGGGATCGAACACCGCCTTCAGCTCATCGACAACAAAGTTGATATCGCCGCCGCGCCGGAACACCGCGCTGATCATGCGGGTCAGGGCAACGGTCCACGCATAATGCTCCATGTTCTTGGAGTTGATGAAGATTTCGAATGGCCGTTTGCGACCGTCCTGTTCGATATCATTGATGGTAATATAGAAGGCATGATCGAGGTCTGGCCACCGCACTTTGTATGTATGACCGGACAGGTCGCCAGGCCGGTCCAGCGGCTTCGTCATATAGACGACCGACCCGGTTTCGGACTGGTCGGTGCTCCATCCCGTTTGGGCTGAAGCAATCTTCGCAGTAACCGCAACCGGGAGGGTTTCGGACTCCAGAATCGCGCCGGTGATCGCATTCGGTCGATAGGTGGTGCAACCTTTGCAACCCTCCCGGTATGCAGTGAGATAAATCTGTTTGAAGTCGTTGAAGGGAATGCCCGCCGGGCAGTTGATCGTTTTTGAAATTGAACTGTCGATGTACTTTTGCGCCGCCGCCTGAACAATGAGATGCTCGGAAGGCGATAACTCGCGCGCTGACGCGAAATACTCGGGAATTTCCGTGTCTTCTCCAAACATCACGCGGAAATTCCGGTAAGCGAAATCCGTAACTTTTTCTTCGCGATGCGTTCCGTCGGGCAACAGAACATTGCGGCGAAAGGAATTCGCAAAGACTGGCTCGATCCCGCTGGAGATATTTCCTGCCAACAGTGAAATTGTGCCGGCAGGGGCGATCGATGTCAGCAATGCATTGCGGATACCGGTCTGTGCAATTTTCGCCCGAATCGATTCAGGAAGAGCAGCAACATTGGGTCTGCTCAGATAGGCATCGCGATCAAAGAGCGGGAATGCCCCCTTCTCGGATGCCAGCATGGCCGATTCCTCATAGGCTGCATCGCGAAATATGCGCAACCACCGCTCGATCAGCGAGATGCTGCGTGGCGAGCTGTAGCGCGTCCGGCAAAAAATCAGCGCATCGGCCAGGCCCGTGATTCCCAGCCCTATGCGGCGCTTCTGAACAGCTTCCTGCTGTTGCGCAGGCAACGGAAAGCGCGAAACATCGATGATGTTATCAAGAAAGCGCACGGCCATTCCTGTCAGCCGGCTGAGCTCAGCTTCATCGAGTTCAGCCTGTTCGGTGAACTGTCCGCGAACGAGTTTCGCGAGATTGATCGAACCGAGAAGGCAGGCGCCATATGGAGGAAGCGGCTGCTCACCGCAGGGATTGGTTGCTTGAATCGACTCGCAATAGGCCAGATTGTTGAGCCTGGTGACGCGGTCGATAAAGATGACGCCGGGTTCGGCCGCGTCGAATGTCGCACGCATGATCCGGTCCCATAACGCGCGTGCGGAGACCGTGCGATAGACCCGGCCATCGAATGCCAAATCCCATCCGAGGTCATTTTCGACCGCAGCCATGAAGGCGTCCGTGACAAGCACGGAGAGATTGAAATTGCGCAAGCGGTCCGCGCTGCGTTTTGCGTCGATGAACTCCTCAATATCCGGATGCGAACAGGACAGGCTCCCCATCATTGCTCCGCGTCTGGCCCCAGCCGACATAATGGTGCGACACATGGAATCCCATACGTCCATGAAGGAGACCGGGCCGGAAGCATCCGCGCCGACGCCTTTCACCATGGCGCCTTTCGGGCGGAGGGTAGAAAAATCATAACCAATTCCGCCGCCCTGCTGCATGGTTAGGGCCGCTTCCCGCAGATGCGCGAAAATCCCCGAAAGATCGTCCGGGATGTTGCCCATCACAAAGCAGTTGAACAAAGTCACCGAGCGGCCAGAGCCTGCACCGGCAAGAATTCGGCCCGCCGGCAGAAAACGGTAATCGGTCAGCGCCCCCCTGAAAGTGGTGGCCCAAAATTCCCGTTTGTGCCGGGACTCAGCTTCGGCCGCGGCGAGCGCCACACGCGACCAGGTGTCCTCGACCGAACGGTCGATCGGCGTCCCGTCGGCATGCTTCAGCCGGTATTTGAGGTCCCAGACCTGATGCGAGAAGTCATCCATTTGGCCGCCTGCTACCGCGTATCGTCGAATTCAGGCCGGGTGCAGAATTGTCGTCCGCGCTTTGGCCTTTGCCAGCAATTTTCCCGTAGCCGTTTCAATTCGATCCTGCAGTAACGTCATGAATTCGCGACGGGGCAGGCCGGGCGGGATCGGTTCCAGGAATTCGAGGGTGATCGTTCCGGGTCGTCTGAGGAAGCCCCCGGCCCAGAAAACGCCAGAATTGTGCGCCGCCGGGATACACACGACACCGAGCTGCGCATACAGAGCCGCGACCCCAGGTTTATAACCCGCTTTGTCATGGAGTCTTTTTCGGGTTCCTTCGGGAAAAATTACGATCGGTCGTCCTTCCGAAATCACCGCAGCTGCGCCGGATGCCATCCTGCGGATCGCGTTTGCGCCTGAGGAGCGGTCAATTGCCAACATGCCCATTTTTCGACTGTACCAGCCGTTGACGGGAAGCCGCAGCAACGATTGCTTCATCACCATGGATGGGTGGTGCAGCACGGCCATCAGCGCAATGGTTTCCCATGCACTGAAATGCTTGGACGCAACAATGACGCCCCCCTGGGGGACGTTGCCGCGAAGCTCAAGTCCGATCCCCGCCAAACGATCCAATCCGAAAAGTACAAATTTGGCCCATATCCGCGCGGCCTCGCAGGTAAATCGTGCCGGCAGCAGCAATAATGGAAGACACAGAATGTGAATGACGACAGAGATGACCGCAAACCAGATGAGGAACAGGCCGGATCGGATGTAGGAAATCATGACTGCGCTTGATGTACGGCATCGATAATGAACGCGCGGCCGGCACTCGCGAGATATTTCAGGTATTCACCGCCCAGCCGCCGAACGGTCTGAAAGCTGAGCGTATTCGTGGCATCGGGAACCGTATAGGGAGCAAGCCTTATTCCCGGCATTTCGGATCCGAATTCAATCAGACTGCGCGGCATGTGATAGTCCGCCGTCACAATGATGAGGCTGGAATAGCCGTGAGCGTGCGCCCAACTTGCCGTTTCTTTGGCGTTGCCTCTGGTATCCAATGCGGTAAAGCCAAGGTCCACACAGCAGTCAAACAGCTTTCCCCCATGGAGCAGATTCTTGAGATCGCTTTTGGATATTGCGGGGTTGACGCCGGTGATCAGCAGTCGCTGCCCCAATCCTTTTTCGAGCAGATCCATAGCCGGGGCAAGCCGGCGACCCTCACCGGTCAGGGCGACAATGCCGTCAGCCTTTTGGGCCGGAGCGTCGGCTGGTAATGGCAGCGACGCAACAAAACCGACAAAACCGGCCAGAACCGCCACCGCGGCAGCTGCAATGACCCACACCAATCGGCGCAAGCTTCTTGCTCCATGCTTGCCTTATGCGCGCCGTAGCGCCGAGATCACGAGCAAATGGCCAATCACGAACGCCATTATTGCCGCAGTGACAGGAATAAAGGCAAGCCACAGCAAGTCAGATGGCGAAAGTCGTGGAATGACAGAAGACGCTCCTTCTGAAACCATTGGTAATGCCAGTAAACCGGCCGCAAAAACCGTTCCCGATATTGATGTCAGCAGGATGCTCATGACGGGCTGTTTTCCGAACAGTTGCGCAACACGCCAGTCGGTCGCGCCGAACAATCGAACCAGTTCCACGTTGTTCCAGTTCGCTGAAAGTTGCGCGCGGGTGGCAGAAATGAAGACCGAAAGAAAGGAAAAGAAAGACACTGCGAGAAGCAGTGTGGCCGTCCATGGTGACCGGTTCGGCGTTAGGCCGATCGCGTTGATCCACTGATGCTGGTCATTGACAACGGCATGCGGCGCAGACGCCAGGATACGCTTCTGGAGATCTGCAATATCGGGGTTTGCGCCGGGCGCAAGCTTCACGTCGATCATGGCCGGAAAAGGCAGTGCATCCAGCGCTTCATTCCGCCCCAGCCACGGTCCGACAAGAGCCAGAATTCTCAGCTTTCGTCATGAGATCCGCCGAAAGAACTCCCGGAACCGACTTCAGGACAGCGATCGCTGCGGGAATTTCCGACGGCGGTGGTTCAAGGCCATCCGGCATGATCTGCACCGTTAACCTGCCCAACATGCGGCTGTCCCACAATGCCACGTCACGTCGCTCACTGAGGATCCCTCCCAACGCGACAGCAGCGACGAAGGCAAGTAAGCCGACTGCGAAACTGAACCAGAGCGCTCCGGGGTCCGGAGGGAGAAGTCGCATCGGGTGCGGATTGCTTATGCTGACGCTGCTCATGCGGCCATCTCCGCATCCGAGACGCAGCCGCCGGCAAGGCGCAATTCCCGGCCGCCACTTCGTACAATGGCGCTGCGGTTGCTCGTGGCAATGAGCACGGTTGTGCCAAAGCGGTGAATATTGAGGAGCAGGCGAAGTACCCGCTCACCAGCTTCGTCGTCGAGACGGATCAATGGCTCGTCTGCGAGAAGGAGTTCGGGCTTCCCGGCGAGCGCCCGGGCAATCGCAACGCGCTGTTTTTCTCCTGCCGATAAGACAGATACCTTCTCGTTCAATTTCCAGTTCAACCCTGCCCAGGTCAGTAATTCCTGCACATCTTTGGCGTAGTCCGCCCGAATTTGTCCGGCGACGTGCAGCGGCAGAGCCACATTATCAAAGGCGGAGAGGTGATCTATAAGGCGCAAGTCTTCGAAAACCACGCCGATGCGACGGCGCAGAGCGGGCATTTCTGCGGGCTTCACTTTTTGCAGATTCGCGCCGAACAGAAAGATTTCACCACGCGAAGGTTGCAGGCGGGCCTGACACAGGCGCAACAAGGTTGATTTACCCGCCCCAGGAGGACCCGTGACGAACGTGAGTGTTCCTGGCTTCAGCGTGAAATTCACTTCACGCAAAATCTCTGCGCCATCAGGATGACTGAATCCGACGTTCTGTAAGCGAAGCACCGTATCTTCTATAGTCACATGTGAACGGAAATGCGATTCTCAGGCTTATGTCATCACAGGATTGCGTCACATTTCCCATCTGAATCCGCAGTGTTTGCGTAATTTTGAATGCACTGACGAAGCAACCGGGTACTAAATTGGCCAGGATTTGCCAGACTTGTCTCCGGCCGAAGCTTGCGCCTAAGTTGCACGAAATTTTCACGCCAGCATCGCGATGATTCTGACCTGCCCGTCCTGCGGCACCCGATACCGAGCCGATCCAGCAAGTCTTGGCTCTCCGGGGCGCAACGTTCGCTGTGCAAAATGCGGCCACGTCTGGTTTCAGCCAGCGCCTGAACCCTCCAACTTACCGGAATTGTCAGCTTCCGCAGACGCGGCCGTCCAGAAACCGGAAGCGGCACCCGGCCATTTTGGCTCCCAACGGAAGCTTACGGGACCGGCCGCCAAAGACACGAAACCCGCCGGCTGGCTAAGACGCGCTCGAGATGCGAAACCGCAGACGCTGGTCTTTTCGGGCCTGCTTGTCCTGCTCGCCATCGTCGGGTGGACAGCGGATCGATACCGGCAGGAAATCGTGCGACTCTGGCCTGCCTCGGCCCGGTTTTATGCCTCGGTGGGATCACCGGTGGAGGTTGGCAATATCGCCATACGCAACATTGATCTTCGAAGAGAAAGCCAGGACGGCACCCAGGTTCTGGCTGTCACCGGAAGGCTGATCAATATCAGCGATCATGACCAGCCGATCCCCAGGTTGCGCGTCGTGCTGCTGGATAACAGCAACCGGGAACTATATCGTTGGACGTTCGATCCGGGATTTACTTCGCTGCCGCCCGGTGCAGAGCGCGACTTCGGCACGACTTTGCCAAACCCGCCGCCAGATGCGCACGCCGCCAACGTGAACTTTGCGGCGGAAGACATTCGGTAGCTGCGCATGAGCGTGGCCAGCGCGGAACGAACGCTCTTCAGCGAAGCTCAGATTGCACGCCGGGTTGAAACCTTGGCGCGGGAGATCGCTGCGCGTCCGGTTCGGCCAGAGGTGGCGGTGCCCATTCTCGCCGGCGCTTTTGTTTTTGCAGCCGATCTCTTGCGTGCTCTGGCGCGTGAGGGGTTGTGTCTGGAGACCGAATTCATCTGGCTGAGGTCCTATGGCCTATCAAACAGACCTGGTGAGCTACAGGTTCTCAAGGCTCCTGACGAATCCGTCAGCGGTCGGAACGTTCTGCTGATTGATGGCGTGCTTGACCACGGGACAACCATGTCAAAAGCAAAGGCGCTGTTGGATGAGGCCGGTGCAGCGGAGGTGATTTCTGCAGTTGCGGTCATCAAAACAGTAGCCATGCCAAAGTTCACGGCCGATTATGCGCTCTTTGCCGCAGGCGCCGAGTTCCTTTACGGGTACGGCATGGATTGGGCAGGGCAGGGCAGAGGTCTGCCCGAAATTCGTGTCAGAGTCCCTTCACTCAGTTGAACGACTTGAGAAGCCGGTCGATATACTCGAGTTCTTCCTGTGCGCGTGTCGCTTCGCCGGCTCGGCGTTGAAGCTCCTCGAGAATTTCTCTCGCCCTTGCCAATTCAGACTGATCGGGGAGTTTGATAGCCCCGCCTGCCATCGAGCCCGCCTGATCGAGCGGCCGTCCAAGCGGGTCGGTGCGTTCCCCCTGCTGATCATTACCATTTCCGGGCTGTTGTCCGTTGGCGGCCATCAGATTCTTGGCTAATTGCTGCGCGCTGCTACGCAGCTGGTCGAGTGCACGCTGCTGTGCCTGTTCGGAGTTACCCAACTGGTTGCCGCTGAGATTGTCGCGTGATTGACCCATCTCGCGGCCCGCCTGGTCAAGACCATCGGGCAGCTGCGCGCCACCGCGTCCGAGCCCCTGAATCACTTTATCCAATTTGTCCCGTAACCCCTGCTGATCCTGTGCCAGCGCGTTTGGGTCGGCGCCGGGAACCGGCTGGCCACCGGGCTGCCCCGGGCTGGGTTGGCCTTGCCGGCCGAATTGGCCAAACTGACCCTGACCCTGTTGTTGGCCAAATTGCCCGAACGGGAATTGACCAAAGCGCCCGAAAGGCCCGCCGCCCTGCCCGGGCTGTCCGCCCTGCTGACCCTGACCCATCTGGCCCTGGCCCATCTGGCCCTGACCCATTTGCCCTTGCTGCCCCTGTCCTTGCTGCCCTCGTTGCGCCCGGAAAGTCTTGTCGAGGAGTTGGCGTTGGCCGCCCATGATATCGCCGAGACCCTGCAGCGCGTCGTTCATCGCGTTCTGCTGTGGGTTGCCCTGCTGCCCTTGCTGTCCCTGCCCCTGCTGCCCCGGCTGGCCTCGTCCTGCCATCATCCGCATGTTCTGCATCATCTGCATTAGTGCTGCCAGCATTTGCCGGGCCTGATCGCGATTGCCCGTGCGGGCCAGATCCTCGATCGCTTTCAGAAGATCCTGCAAGTCCTTCTGGGACATCATGCGGGCGTTCGGCGGCAGTTGCCCCATTTGCTGATTGCCGCGTTGGGCATTCCGCGCAAGCTGCTGCATGTACCGGTTCATCGCTTCGCGCAGCTTATCCATCAGCGCACGGATTTCCTCATCGGGCGCGCCGCGCTCCAACGCGTCCATCAACTGGTCCTGCAGCTTGCGAAGCTCTTCGGCGGCATTCGCCAGATCGCCTTCTTCAATGGCCAGCGCCATATCCCACATGAAGTTCTGTGACGTCTTGAAGCCTGGATCGTTTTTGGGCGAATCAAGCCGGTGATTCAGCGCACGAAGCGCAAGGTAATTGCCGAAATCATCCTTGTAGAATTGTTGAGGGCCAAGACTCAGCGCATCGACAGCCGTTTGGACGCGGGGCCGGGCATTTTCTCCTTCGACCGCAAGGTTCTTGCGTTGTTCGATAAGCGCCTGAGCGAGAGGTTCGGTGAAAACCCGCTGCGGAAGCTTGATGGTGAGAATCGGGCTGCGCCCGGTCTGGCCTGCGGCGTCGGTTGCTTCCAACGAGATGTGGACACTCATGCCCGCATAAGCGTGCGCGGTCAGATCGCGATAGACCACATCCGCTACAGATTTTCCCGCGCCGGGAACCGGCAATTCGACGGTGAGGGGTTCGGCGCTCTTGACCTCCAAACCTTTGTCGTCGAGCGGTCGAACGACCGCAGCGGCTTTGACAACGCCGTAATCATCCGTCGCTTTGTAAGAGAGCTTCAGGGACGCATTCTGCTGCGCCGCAGGCGTTTCGGAAAATGCAATCGTCGGTGGCTGATCGGCAATCGTCACAAAGCGATAATCGCCATAGCTGTGCGACCCGAGACGCACAGAGACGTGCGAATCAGTTCCGATATTGAGCTTGGCTTCGTATCCTGCATCACCCTTGACGAATTTCGGTTGGCCGCCCTTCGGCACCGGGCGCACATCGATCGTTGGACGGCTGGAGGTACCGCGCAAGCGCATCACCAGCGTGCTGTTGACGGGAGCCTGAATATCACCGGCTGCGGTCATTACCGTGGTGTCCGTGAGCGAACGCGGCGGCAGGCCCGTATAGTCGGGCGGAGAGACCCAGGCGACGAATACGGAATTGTCCGCGGCATCGTTGAACACCGGGAAAAGCCCGGAAAGCAGCCGCTGACCAGATTGCGGCCCGGCGATCACGAAGCCGACAATCAGGCCGAGTAATATGGCGAACCGGATGCCATGGGGATCACGGCTCCGCATTCCGGGCGAAGGAAACACAAGTCTCAGTCTCTTGGCTGAAGCCAAGAGCCGGATGACGTGCAGGCGCCAGAGCCGTTCGGCCAATGGGTCCCCTTTACCAGCCGCGACCTTGTCGGTTCCTTCAGTGATGGGTCGATTGGGAAGTTTGCTGTCGCGCTCGACTCGCCGCGCGCCGTCCTCCCAGCGCGGACCACGAAATCGTGCAAAAGAACGCCAAAAGGCGAAACCAATCGCGCCAAACAATGCCAGCAGAATTACGGCGTGAACCGCACCGGGAATTACCCCGAACAGTCCGACAAGCGCCAGCATCATGCCCAGGCCGACGATGCCCATGCCAGGCCACATGGCAGGCCAGATACGTTCCCAAAGCAGAATCAATCGTGCAAGAGCGATGAATTGCTCGGCGCGTTGACGCCGGGCTTCCCGATTGTCATCTCTGGTTTCAGTGCTCAAGCCAGCCCGGAACCTTATCCAGCGCAACGAGCGCCTCTAGAGTGAAACGCGGCCTCACGACACACCACTCCCGGCCGTTGACCAAAATCTCTGGGCTGGGCGGCCGGGCATTATAGGCGGATGCCATCACTGCGCCATAGGCTCCCGCCATCATGATCGCCATCAGATCATTCCCCTTGCTTTCCGGCAAGTCTCTATCGCGGGCAAAAATGTCAGTTGTTTCACAGACCGGGCCAACGACGTCATAACGCACAGCTGGAGTATTCGGCTTCGGTTCAGCCACCGGCACAATGTCGTGGTACGCATCATAAAGCGCGGGTCTCATCAAATCATTCATTCCTGCATCGACAATGAGAAATCGCCGTGCTTCGCCCTGCTTAACGTAGATGATTCGCGTGACCAGAATGCCGGCATTGGCGGCAATCAGGCGGCCGGGTTCGAATATCAGTTCGGCATCCAGTCCGGCTGTCGCCTGGGCGACCATTTTGCCGTACGCCGCAGCATCTGGCGGGACCAGATCATGCCGGTAGGAGACGCCCAGGCCACCGCCGAGGTCGGCCCTGGCGATGCGGTGTCCATCTGCCCTCAGCAGGGCGATCAGTCCGGCAAGCCGCGCAAAGGCGGCATTGAACGGACCAAGCTCGGTGATTTGGCTGCCGATGTGCATATCGACGCCAACCACTTCGATGCCCGGGAGCCGTGCCGCCTCTGCATAGACCGCGCGTGCGCGTGTCCATGGGACACCGAACTTTGTCTCGGATGTTCCAGTCGTGATCTTGGCGTGTGTTTTGGCGTCGATATCTGGGTTGACACGAATGGTCACCGGAGCGGTTGCGCCCAGGCTGCTCGCGACTTCGCTCAGTGCCTCCAACTCCGGTTCACTCTCGACATTGAACTGGCGGATTTCGGGCTTCCAGGGCCAGACGCATTTCATCCCGGGTTTTACCCACGCCGGAGAAGACAATGCGGCACGCGGGGATTCCTGCGGCGAGAGCTTTCTTTAGCTCGCCGGCTGAAACCACATCCGCGCCGGCGCCAAGCCGCGCCAGTGTCATCAGGACTGCAACATTTCCGTTGGCTTTTACCGAAAATGCGATCAGCGCGTTCTTCGGCAAAGCGGCCGTGAAGCTTTGGTAATTTTGTCTAAGGGCTGCAGACGAATAGCAGTAAAACGGTGTGCCGATCTTTTCGGCCAGGAGAGGGATAGCCACGTCTTCGGCAAAAAGCCGCCCGGATCGGTAACCAAAATGCGACGGGACCTTAGAATTGAGCATTGGCAAGGATTGGGTTAAGCGTTCGTCGCGCCGCTACGATCAGACATGGTGACGCCCAAATCAGGCGCATCGGGCAAGCCTACCTTGGCGAAATGAGCCACGCTATGGGCCTGTAGGATATGGCGGGATCACCCGTGTTGGCTCCCCCAGCACGACGGGTGGCCTGGAAGGGTCCTTTTCCTGCATTTGAAGTACGGGACCAGGGGGCTTTTCAAGGTTCGATTTTACGCCGCAGGAGGACAGAGCGACCGATAGGCCGGCGGCCATAATCATGGCTCCTCTCATCTCAGGCGCTCCTTCCAGAATTTGATTTGCTCGCGTACCCGATCGGGCGCCGTTCCACCGAAGCTTGTGCGGGCAGCCACGGCGGCTTCGACGGGAAGGACTTTATAGACGTCTGCGGTGATTTTCGGTTCGATTTTTCTCAATTCCCCGAGCGGAAGGCCATCAAGATCGACGTCGAGCGCCTCAGCCCGGGCAACGGCAGCAGCGGCAATGGCATGGGCGGCCCGAAAGGGCGTGCGCGTGTTTGCAACCAGCCAGTCGGCGAGATCGGTCGCCGTAGGGAAGCCTCTCTCCGCTGCGCGTTTCATGGCGGCGGGATTAACGGTCAGTTCGCCGATCATTCCTGCCAATGCTGCGAGCGACAAGTCGAGCGCGTCGGATGCCGCGAATACGGGTTCCTTGTCTTCCTGCAGATCCTTGCAATAGGCGAGTGGCAGGCCCTTGATCACCGTGAGCAGCGCTACGAATCCGCCCATTATGCGTCCGGTCTTTGCACGAACCAGTTCGGCTGCATCCGGATTACGCTTTTGCGGCATGATGGACGAACCGGTCGAATATGCATCGGGCAACCGTACGAATCCGAAAGCTGGCGAAGCCCAGAGAAAGATTTCCTCCGCCAGACGGGAAAGATTGGATGCGGCAATGGACCCTGCGGCGAGGTATTCGAGCGCGAAATCGCGCGCCGACACGGCGTCCATGGAATTGCGCATCGGCCTGTCAAAGCCGAGCATACGCGCGGTTGCCTCACGGTCAATCGGGTGGGAAGTCCCTGCGAGTGCGGCTGCACCGAGTGGGCATTCGTTCATGCGTCGGGCCGCATCGGCAAACCGCCCGCGATCGCGTTCAGCCATTTCGACATAGGCAAGACAATGATGACCGAAGGTCACCGGCTGCGCAGGTTGCATATGCGTGAACCCGGGCATGATCGTTTCGGCATGCAATTCCGCCTGATCGAGCAGCGCCCGTTGCAGCCCGAGCAGGCCATGGGCAGCACGCTCGCAAGCTTCCCTCACCCAAAGGCGCAGATCCGTCACGACCTGATCGTTTCGCGACCGGGCCGTGTGCAGACGTCCGGCCGCCGCGCCGATCAATTCGGAAAGCCGTGCCTCGATATTCATGTGAATGTCTTCGAACTGCCTGCGGAAGGGAAACTTGCCCGCCTCGATCTCCTGACCGATAGCCGTCAGCCCTGCAGCGATTGAATCTGCGTCGGCTTTGTCGATAATTCCTGTTGCGGACAGCATCGCAACATGTGCTTTGGACCCGGCAATGTCCTCGCTCGCAAGGCGTTTGTCGAAGTCAATCGAGCAGTTGATCGCCTCCATGATCGCAGAAGGACCTTCCGTGAACCGGCCACCCCACATCTTGTTCGCCGTCATAGTCCTGATCCTGCCGTCCACTCTGAAGATGGGAGTCCCGGAATGAAAGCTCGCTTGCGCCTGTTGGCGACTGCCGCCGGTTCCGGAGTTGTTTCCGCAGCTGTCCTATACGGGATTGGCGTTTGGAATGTCCACGCGGGCCCGCAACCGCCGGCCGTTTTGAACCGGCTCCAATTGACCTCATCGCAGCAGTCCGCACCGCAGATCGGGTTTGTTGATGCTGCGGGGAAGAAGATCACTCTGGCGGATTTCAGGGGCCGCCACGTCCTCGTCAATCTTTGGGCAACCTGGTGCGGACCCTGCATCAACGAGCTTCCGGAACTCGCGCGGCTGCAGCAGGATTTATCGAAAGATCGTTTCGTCGTGGTCCCGGTCGATGTGCTGGAGAGGCTCGATGCCCCAAGCCTGGAAAGTTTTCTGAAGGCGCACTCCGCGGAAGCGCTCCCGGTCTATATTGACAAAGACCGGCAGACCCAACTGGGCTTCGTTGCAAATGAGCTTCCGCTCACAGTGCTTATCGACGGCAACGGTCGTGAGGTTGCTCGTGCCGTTGGTGGGCAGCATTGGGCAGACCCCGCCGCCGTCGCCTATATGAAAAGCCTCTCCGAACCGCGATCCCCGCCGAAATAGGTCAGACATGATCGCGTGGCGCCCGTTCGGCGAGAATTGGATGCGGCAATTGGAAAACTCAATGGGTGCGCCGCTGGAGCTCCTTCGGCTCGATGTCGCTGTTGATGGTGTCGAAAAGAAACAGAATTGTTGTCTCGGTATGATTTGATGAGCCAAAACTCGGTCCGGATGCGCTCGTGAACCCGCCGGTGGTCCTGCGATAGGCCGTTATTGCAAGCTTGGCGATTCCGGTTTGCCTGTCCCGCTTGAAGAACGCCAGCTCGGGTGTTGTAACCGGATAAAAGCTGGGCGGCAGGGGGATCGAAATTGACGGTATGCCGACGAACAGTGAATTGTGATCGACGGATTGGCCACCAGTTCTCAACTCGACAATAACGTCTGCGGACCCTTTTTCATCCGTCAACAGGGCCCCGTCACGCAGAAGCCGCTCGCGGATTGCGCCAATCGCATATTTCGGAAACAGCACCGGTTTGTCGTGCTCCGAACCATCGAGGTCGCCGGTTCCATCAAAAAAACTGGTGTCCACGAAGATTTGCGTGCCCGCGGCGATAGTTACATTCAATTTGGCTATTGAATTATCAATTGCGCGGCTAACCAGCAGCTGTTCCGTTGCGCTTTCTGTCGGCTCGGTCACATGTACCGTCGTACAACCCGTCAACAGAAGGACAGCGTTCCAGGCCAGGAAGGCCTTTTGCCACTCCAGCCAACGCTTTGCCTGACGGGGAGCCGGTTGCATTCGCGGATAAACGCGCAAATCGGGAAGGAGTTCGCCGAATTCACAAATTCGCGCTCAAGGCGGACCGCCGGCCAGTTCAGGAACCTCAGCGGGTCGGGACGGGCTTCTCGCCCCGATAGTCGTAAAATCCGCGCCCGGATTTGCGACCGAGCCAGCCGGCTTCAACATATTTGACGAGCAGGGGGCACGGACGATATTTCGAGTCCGCCAGTCCCTCATACAGCACCTGCATCACGGAGAGACACGTGTCCAGACCGATGAAATCGGCGAGCTGAAGCGGGCCCATCGGGTGGTTCGCGCCGAGGCGCATTGCGGTATCGATCGCTTCAACGCTGCCGACACCCTCATACAGCGTATAGACAGCCTCATTGATCATCGGCAGCAGAATGCGATTCACGATGAATGCCGGAAAATCCTCCGAATTCGCCGGCGTTTTTCCGACACGTTTTACGAGTTCGATCGCCGAATGGAATGTCAGATCGTCGGTTGCGATCCCACGGATGATTTCAACCAGCTGCATCACCGGGGCGGGATTCATGAAATGCAGACCGATGAATTTCTCCGGCCGATCCGTGGCGGCCGCGAGGCGGGTAATCGAAATCGACGATGTATTTGACGCCAGCATCGTCGCGGGCCCAAGCCGCGGACACAGATCTCGATAGACTTTCCGCTTGACCTGTTCGTCTTCGGTTGCCGCTTCGATGACAAGATCGCGATCCCGCATGACGTCCAGATCATTGGCAATCCGGATGCGCTTCATCGCATTCGCAACATCCGATTGTGTGATGATCCCTCGCGCCGCCTGTCGCTGCAGGTTGCGTTCGATCGTGGCTTTCGCCTTGCCAAGTGCTTCGGCGTTGACGTCCTCCATGACGACGTCATAGCCCGCAAGCGCGCAGACATGCGCTATGCCGTTGCCCATTTGGCCTGCACCCACCACTCCGATTTTTTCAATGCTCATATGAGTCCTGCTGCTGTCGTTCTGAGGGGCGCGAAAACGCGCGTTTTGCGCTAATGCGGTTGCTCCAGAGCCCGCTCGAATTCGGGCAGCGCCTGGAAAAGGTCCGCGACAAGGCCATAGTCCGCCAAGCCGAATATCGGGGCGTTTTCGTCCTTGTTGATGGCGACGATCACTTTCGAATCCTTCATTCCGGCCAGATGCTGAATAGCGCCGGAAATTCCGATGGCGATGTAGAGTTCCGGTGCGACGATTTTCCCGGTTTGTCCCACCTGGTGATCATTTGGAATGAAGCCGGCATCCACAGCCGCCCGCGACGCGCCGATGGCGGCTCCAATCTTATCGGCGATCCGCTCGATCAGGATGAAATTGTCCTTCGATTGTAAGCCCCTCCCGCCAGAAATCACGATTTTGGCTGCCGTCAATTCCGGCCTTTCGGATCGCGTCATATTCTCGGACACGACACGGGAAAGGCCTGGATTTTTGGCAGGAGCAACCATTTCAAGGGTGGCCCGACCTCCCGCTGCGGCAGCGGGAAACGCCGCAACCCGCACGGTGATGACTTTCTTGAAACCACGGGCCTCGATCTTCTGGATCGCATTGCCGGCATAGATTGGACGCCGGAATATGTCCGGAGTTTCGACGGAAATGATATCGGAGAGCTGCGGCACGTCGAGAATCGCCGCAACACGCGGGAGCACGTTTTTCCCATTGGCTGTCGCCGGCGCGAGGATCGCCTCGTAAGACGCCGCCATCGATAGCACGAGTTCGGAGACCGGCTCGGCCAGGAAACCCTCATATCGGGGATCATCGGCCAATAACACCTTTGCGACACCCGAGATTGCCTGGGCCCGCTCTGCTGCACCGCGGCAATTGCTTCCCGCAATCAGGACATGAACCGGTTGCGATATTGCGGCGGCTGCTGTTGTGGCTTTTGCCGTCGCCTCATCGAGCCCGATATTGCTGTGCTCGGCCAGCACGAGGGAGGCCATCAGATCAACCCTCTTTCGCGCAGCTTGCCAACCAGTTCGGTGGCCGACCCTACCCTGACGCCCGAGCGTCTTTTCTCCGGCGCGGTCACTTCGAGCAACTTCAAACGGGGTCTCGCATCAATCCCGAAATCGCCTACCGTCTTTTCCTGAATTGGCTTTTTTCTCGCTTTCATGATATTGGGCAGGGACGCATAACGCGGCTCGTTAAGCCGCAGATCCGTTGTAATTACAGCGGGAAGTTTCAGTTCGAGCGTCTGCAGTCCGCCATCGACTTCCCGGGTCACCAAAACCTGAGGCGGCTGAATATCGAGCTGGGCCGCAAAGGTCCCCTGCGGCCACCCCAAAAGCGCCGCAAGCATCTGCCCCACCTGATTGCAATCATCATCGATCGCCTGCTTTCCGAGAATGACCAGTCCCGGTTGCTCCTGTTTGCAGATCGCACTCAGAATCCTGGCGACAATCAGGGGTTCGAGTTCGGCGTCATGCTTGACCAGGATCGCGCGATCGGCGCCCATCGCGAGTGCCGTACGCAATGTCTCCTGCACGGCGGCCGGACCTATGCTGGCCGCGACTATTTCCGTAACTTTGCCCTTTTCTTTCTGCCGGACAGCCTCCTCGACAGCAATTTCGTCAAAAGGGTTTATGGACATCTTGACGTTGGCGAGATCGACTCCAGACCGATCGGCCCTAACCCGAACGGCGACATTGAAGTCGATCACCCGCTTGACGGGGACGAGAACTTTCATCGCGTGAAAATGCCCTTGCCTCGGGTGATGTGGCCGCGGAATCGAGGCCAGAACTCTATTGTGCAGTGCAATAACTAAGCGGCAGGTTCCGCAGTGTCAACGAAACGTCACGTGAACGCGGGTCGAGCAATTGCGGCCATACGACTGCGTCATTCTGACGCAAGACTGTCATTGACCGGATATAAGACGTCTCCGAAACGGACTACTTGACACTCTTGGCGGTCTCGATCGCCCGGCGGAACGCGATCGGATCGGCAATCGGCGGAATGTCAACGGCATCGACGCCGGTTCCTTCTATTCTGAGATTGCCGTAACCCCAGACGCGTCCCCAGAAACCCTGGTACAGGCGCACGCCCTCGATATTTGCGAGGGCGATTTCGTTGGTCCGGAGCGAAATTAGGCCGCTTTTTTCAACGAAGCGGTGAGACGTTACGGCGATTTCCGTCGTCCATCGCCGAATCATGCGCTGCAGAAAGATCACGATTCCGACGGCGACCAGGACGATGCCGAGAATTGTCAGCGAACCGCCGGCAGTATCGCGGGCAAAAATCAGGATCGCGACGAGGGCGATAAGCGGAACGATCAAGGCGAGCAGCGCCTTGAAGGTGTAAAGCCAATGAAATTGGGCGCGCGCGATCAGGCGCTCTCCGTCTCCAATCGATCTTTCGACATACGACGCCATGGGTCAGTTGTGGTCCGGCAGCAGAATTTCGCGCTTGCCCTGATGGTTGGGCTTGCTGATCATTCCGTCTTCTTCCATCCGCTCGATCAGACGGGCTGCCCGATTATACCCGATCTGCAGGCGCCGCTGGATGTAGGAGGTTGAAACCTTGCGCTCCCGTGCAACGATCTGGACGGCTTTGTCGAAAAGATCGTCCGATCCTTCCCCGCCCGTCAGACCGAAGTCATCGCCGCTGTCCTCATCCTGTTCCTCGGTGACATCGTCCAGATAATCCGGCTGACCCTGCGCCTTCAGGAACCGGACGACATCCTCAACTTCGGAATCGGAGCAGAAAGGTCCGTGTACCCGCCGAATGCGCCCGCCTGCCATCATGTAAAGCATGTCGCCCTGCCCAAGCAGTTGCTCCGCGCCCTGCTCGCCCAGAATCGTGCGGGAATCGATTTTCGAGGTTACCTGAAAGCTGATGCGCGTCGGGAAATTGGCCTTTATGGTTCCCGTGATCACATCGACGGACGGACGCTGTGTGGCCGCAATGAGATGAATGCCGGCGGCACGCGCCATCTGCGCCAGCCGCTGCACCGCTCCTTCGATCTCTTTGCCGGAGATCATCATCAGATCGGCCATTTCATCGACCACCACGACAATAAACGGCATCGGCTCCAGTTCGAGCACTTCGTCTTCATAAACCGGCTTTCCCGTCTCGCGGTCGAAACCGGTCTGGACAGTGCGTTTCAGAACCTCGCCCTTTTCCCTGGCACGTTTCACGCGTTCGTTGAAGGCTTCGACCCCACGCACTCCGATTTTGGCCATTTTGCCGTAGCGGTTCTCCATTTCGCGAACGGCCCATTTCAGTGCGACGACGGCCTTCTTCGGGTCGATCACGACAGGTGCGAGCAAATGCGGGATCCCCCCGTAAACCGAAAGCTCCAGCATTTTGGGGTCGATCATGATCATCCGGCAGTCGCTCGGCGCCATCCGGTAGAGCAGCGACAGGATCATCGTATTCAGAGCAACCGATTTGCCTGATCCGGTAGTCCCGGCGATCAGCAGATGAGGCATTTTGGCCAGATCCGCCATCACGGGTTCGCCGCCGATCGTTTTGCCCAGCGCAAGCGTCAGGGGGGCACGAGCTTTCTCGTACTCGGAACTCGCAAGGAGTTCGCGCAGATAAACGGTTTCACGCCGCGGATTTGGAAGTTCAATGCCGATTACATTACGCCCGGGAATAACCGCCACTCGCGCAGCGATCGCGCTCATTGAGCGGGCAATATCGTCGGACAGTGAAATGACCCGGGACGATTTGACTCCTGCAGCAGGTTCGAACTCGTAAAGAGTCACCACTGGTCCTGGCCGAACTTCGGAAATCCGACCGCGCACGCCGAAATCAGCCAGCACCGCCTCCAACAATCGCGCATTTTCTTTCAGGGCATCGTCCGAAACCACAGGACTCGCGGACTCTGGAAGGCGCTTCGGCGAGAAGTCCCAGCGGCGGTAATTGATACTCCCCTTCCGCAAGATTCAGCGCGGGCTGCAATTCCAGTTTGACCCTGCCCTTACGCCTGCGTTCGCCACTTCGACGGACAAGGGCCTCGCTATTTTCCCGCATACTTGCGGCGGGTTGAATTTCCGGTTCTTCAAATTCGTCGGCCGCTGCCAGATCGTCATCCGCAAGATCATCCGTCTGTCGCAGCGGCGCCTCACGGACAACGCGCGCGGCCCCTCGGCCCGGCAGAAGTCGGGGCGCATTGCGCCATAGCAGCGCACCGATTCCGGTTAGCCCGTAGCCCACCCGCATGGCCATGCCGGAAGCCCAAAGCACCAGAGCAACTCCGGCAAAACCCATCAGGATGCTCACGCTCGGCGCCAGCCATTTCAAAGACCAGGCCTTTTCCGCGCCCTCCAGCAAAGGCCCGATTGCGTTGCCAAGAACGCCACCAGCTCCTGCGGGGAAGGTGCCGAATCCCGGCAATATGCCCAATCCGGCAGAACTCAGCAGCAGACCCGATAGGGCGGCGCCGGCACGCAACAGGGGTTGCTCCGGACGCGTTCCTCTCGAAATCATCTGCCAGCCCCAGGCCGCAAGAGTTCGCAGCGAGCGCGAGCGCAGAAAGTCCCAAAAACCGGAGCAGGAGATCGGCGCCGAAAGCCCCGGTCTTCCCGAGCCAGTTCGCAACTTCTTTGCCCGTTGCGACATCGAGGCTGGGATCGGCAGCGTCATATCCGGCAATCATGAGCAGCATCGCGCCGGAGATAACCAGCAGAGAACCGCCCGCAAAGCGCCAAAGCGCCACGCCCAGAAAAGCGTAGATGCGCACTCGAAGCCCCGCAAATAGCTCTGCCAATTGTGCCCGCCGGGATCTCGGCTGATAGACGCCAACGCTTCGCTGTGCGTTCATTTTTGCCATACCCCCTGCAGGAATTCTGCCACGCGTTCCAGCGCAGCGGTGACTGTCGCGGCATCATGCACCAAAGCAAGCCGGACGTAGCGCTGCCCGGGATTGCTGGTGGGATCGCCCGGAATTGATTCCACACTCATGAAGGCGCCAGGCAAAACGCGAACGCCGGTTTCCCGCCAAAGGGCCCTGGCAAAGGCCGGCCCGTCTCCCACATCGAGCCAAAGGTAGAATCCGCCGTCCGGCAGCCGGAACCCGCGTTGGTTTCCCAGGATACGTCGCGCAATCTCGAAGCGATCGCGATATTTCTTGCGATTCTCTTCGACGTGACGATCATCGTCCCAGGCTGCGGCCGATGCGGTCAGAACGGGAATCGGTACCTGCGGCGCGCAGGTATTCCGGAACCGGGTCATCGCTGCGATCAGTGCCGGTGATCCGGCCACAAACCCGGAGCGCAGTCCAGGCGCATTGGAGCGCTTTGACAAGGAGTGAAATGAGAGCAGGCGTTCAAACCCGCCGGTTGCGTGGTATCGGACATCGAGTGACCCAACAGGGGGTATGGTGTCGTAGATTTCGCAATAGCATTCGTCGGCGAGCACTGTGAACTCGAAACGGTCCGCCAGTTGGAACAGCATCTGCCATTTGTCGCGATCGGCGCAGGCGCCCTCGGGATTTGACGGTGAGCAATAGAATGCCGCCACTGTTCTGCGCAGAACCTGCTCGGGAACCGCGGAAAAATCCGGCAGAAAACCGGTTTCAGCATGGGAGTCCACGTAAAAGGGTTCAGCCCCTGCCGCGACTGTCGCGGCAGGGTATGTGACGTAGAATGGGTTCGGCAACAATACGACCGGAGGCGCGCCGTTTTTGCTGTCGGGTACCAATCCGGGCAGAGCGAGAAACAGTCCCTCCCGCGATCCGTTGAGCGGAATTACCTGCTTGTCGGGATCTATCGCGCTCTGCGGAAGGCCGAAGCGCCGGCACAGCCATGATGCCGCACTTTTCCGGAATGCAGGTGTTCCTGCGATGGGAGGATAGCGCCCGAATTCGCGCGCATTTTCATTGACGATTTTGGTGATGAATTCCGGCGGATCTTCCTGCGGTTCCCCAACGGTCATCGCAACCGGACCGCCGGGCGTGGGGAAGGATTTCGGGCTTACGCCATCGAGCAGCCGGGCCAGACGCTCGAATGCCGACGGGGGTGCAAGCGCCATGCGACCCGGAAACACGTTAAAACCTCGACGAATCACGCTTAAGCCAAATGGAAAGCTAGATCATTTTGCGACGGTTTCGAATCGCAAAATGCTTCGCTCGCGGGCTGAAGTCCGCCACCAGGCAAAAAAAGAGGGCGCCCGGAGGCGCCCTCGAACGGCAGGAGGAGGGATCCGCCGCTATGCGTGGATCATCTCTCCATGAAGATTGATGTCGAGACCCTCGACCTCGATTTCCCGCTTTACGCGCAGTCCGACGAACATGTCGATGACTTTGAGGATGATGAAGGTTCCGATGGCGCAGTATACGAAGACACCCGCGACATCGTAGAACTGTATCAGCATCTGTTTGGCGTTTCCGTCGATCAACCAGCCGCCATTCGGCGCGCCTGCCGAATTGATCGCCTTGCTGGCAAAAGCTCCGGTCAGCATGGCGCCGAGCGCGCCGCCTATGCCGTGAACGCCCCATGCGTCAAGCGCATCGTCATAGCCGAGCGCCTTCTTCAGGTGCACGGCACTGAGGTAACACACGATCCCGGCGGCGATGCCGATGATCAGCGCCCCCTGGGCATTGACGAAGCCGGAGGCGGGTGTGATCGCAACCAGGCCCGCAACCGCGCCGGAGATCATTCCAAGAACGGAGGGTTTCTTCGCGACCAGCCATTCCGAGAACATCCAGCCGAGTGAGGCTGCGGCGGTAGCGATCTGGGTTGCCGCCATTGCCATGCCGGCATTCACGTTCGAGGTCACGGCGGATCCGGCATTGAACCCGAACCAGCCGACCCATAGCAGGGATGCGCCGATGACGCTGAGGGACAGGTTATGCGGCGCCATGTTCTCACTTCCGTAACCAACGCGCTTGCCGAGAACCAGGCAGGTGATCAGACCTGCGGTGCCGGCGTTCAGGTGGACCACGGTGCCGCCGGCGTAGTCGAGCGCGCCCAGTGTGCCAAGCCAGCCGCCACCCCAAACCCAATGCGCGATGGGGCAATACACGAACAGCAGCCAGAGCGACATGAACCACATGAAAGCCGAGAATTTCATCCGGTCCGCGAGGGCGCCGGCGATCAGGGCAGGAGTGATGATCGCGAAGGTCATCTGGAAGCACATGTAAACCGACTCGGGAATCGTTGGCGCGAGCATCGTGGTCGCGTTGAGCGTCATTGGCCCAAGCAACAGGTAATTTACGCCCCCGATGATGGCGTTGACGCCGGCGTCAGGATTGGTTGTGAACGCAATCGAATAGCCGATGATCATCCAGAGAACGGTTATGATGCAGGTCGCTCCGAAGCTTTGCGCCAATGTCGCAAGCACGTTCTTCTTGCGAACCATGCCGCCATAGAACAGCGCGAGACCCGGTATGGTCATCATCAGCACG
The DNA here is from genome assembly GCA_963747255.1 of uncultured Alphaproteobacteria bacterium. GTDB lineage: Bacteria > Pseudomonadota > Alphaproteobacteria > Micropepsales > Micropepsaceae > CAIYRG01. The sequence continues at coordinate 171,161 of CAVVEG010000002.1, read as the reverse complement.
AGGGCCGTTGAGGTCAGCATCCACGCCGTGTCGCCGGAATCGATTTTCGGCGGCGCAGGAGTTGCTGCAGCGGGTGCGCCGGCAGCGGGAGCCGCACCGGGTGCAGGCGCCGGAACTGGGGCAGCTTCTGTTGCGGCCGGCGCGCCGGGCGCCGGAGTTTGGGCGTGAACCGAAACTGAGCCCGTGAAGATGAAAAAAGCCACGGCCCAGGCGATTACGAGTCGCCCCAGCCAATTTGCGAGAATATTCATTGCTGGTTCCTTCGTGTGGTCTTTCTGGTGATTTTCAGGGTGGGGCAGGGTTCCGGCCGGAGCGGCTGCCGCTCCGGCGGAAATTACTCTAGAGTGCGTCATTGTCGGTTTCGCCTGTCCGTATACGGACAACCTGATCGACGCTTGTGACGAAAATCTTGCCGTCGCCGATCTGCCCGGTTCTGGCGTTGCTCGTGACGGCCTCAATCACCGCCTCCGTCATTTCATTGCGCACTGCGACTTCGATCTTGATTTTCGGCAGGAAATTCACGGCGTATTCCGCGCCGCGATAGATCTCCGTATGTCCTTTCTGTCGCCCGTAACCCTTGACCTCACTTACCGTCATTCCCTGTACGCCAAGCGCCGAAAGCGCCTCTCGCACCTCATCAAGCTTGAAGGGCTTGATGATTGCTGTGACAAATTTCATGCTGTGTCCCCTGTTCGCCCTTATCCGCGGTTGCCTGACTCTCTGAATCAAGAACCGTGCCGCTTTTCTTGTGCAGTTCAGAAAGCCGATTTTTTGAGCAAAGGCGCTCATGAACCCGGGCTGCACCGGGTGCAGCGGCACAAAAACTATGCAACTTTGCTTAATTGCCTAAATTTTAATCTCAGATCGGCCCGTTTGACCGATGCCCGCCTGTAGGACGATGAGCAAATGAGTTCCAGAAAAACCGACGTGGCGATTGTCGGCGGTGGGATGGCCGGAATGACCTTGGCCGTCGCGCTGGCAAAAGGCGGACTTCAAGTCACCCTGGTGGACCGGCTGCAGCCATCCGAAATGGCCTCCGATCGATTCGACGGACGCGTTTCGGCACTCGCGTTTTCATCGGTGCGGATGCTGCGCGCGTTGAATTTGTGGAACAGTCTGGAATCCTGCGCTCAACCGATCAGCGAAATTCTGGTCAACGAGGGGCGGCTGCGCGGCCGTCCTCTGCCTTTTTCCCTGCATTTCGATCACCGGGAAATCGGGGAGCCGCTCGGATATATCGTTGAGAACCGCCATATTCGGCGGACATTGCTGTCGGCCATAGCCAGTGAAGCCAATCTCCAATTTGTCCCCGGTGTAACGGCAGCCGAACTACGGGTGCGGGAAACCGATGCCGCTATCACTCTGTCAAATGGTACCCAAATAAGTGCGCCTTTGGTGGTGGCTGCAGAAGGGCGCGACTGCGCTCTGAGAGATTCCCAGGCAATCGGCGTGGTTGCCTGGGATTATGATCAGCTTGGTATCGTGCTCACGGTCGAACACGAGCGCCCGCACAACGGAGTTGCCTACGAACAGTTCCTGCCTACGGGACCATTTGCGATTCTGCCGATGACCGGCAACCGCTCTTCCCTGGTCTGGACCGAGACAGTTTCCTCGGGGCGTCGGCTCACCTCCTTGCCACCGGTTGAATTTCAACAGGAGCTTGCTTTGCGTTTTGGCGGTCATCTCGGGCGTATCGAGGCGACAGGGCCGGTCTGGACGTACCCGCTGAAACTGCAGCTCGCACGGAATTATGTGAAGCATCGCTTCGCATTGCTGGGAGATGCGGCTCATACAATTCACCCACTTGCGGGGCAGGGATTTAATCTCGGGCTCAAGGATGTTGCAGCGCTCGCGGAGACGGTGCTGGATTCAGCACGCATCGGAGGTGACTATGGCGGCCACAGCGTGCTTCGCCGATACGAGCGTTGGCGCCGCTTCGACAGCACTCTTCTCGCAGCCGTAACCGATTCCATGAACCGTCTGTTCTCGAATGACTTCTTGCCGCTGCGATTAATCCGTGACGTGGGCCTTGGCATGGTAGATCGTATTGCCCCGGTTCGACGCACACTGATGCGGCACGCCGGCGGCGATTTGGGATCGCTGCCTCGCCTTCTGCGCGGCGAGGCGATTTGAAAAGTCCCCATTGGCGCGCTGGCTGTGCTATCATGAAATATAATTAAGCTTTTGGTTTGCCTGCGCAGAATGCTCGCATACTGCGCTTTGCGATTTGGGAACGTCATCGCGACGGGAGTGAATCCGGCGCCGATGAGCAAGAGGAGGAAGCAATGGCATCAGCGATTATCAGGCGTGGCCTGGCATCCGGAGTGGCCGCGGCGGCGATCATGTTCTGCGTTCAGCCCTCAATGGCTGAGAATTTTGGGTCGGTTCAGGGCGTCGTGAAGAATGCCGCCGGTCAGCCTGTTTCCGGCGCGTTCGTCCGGGTGAAAAACGCGGACAGGCGCCTCAGCTTCTTGGTGATCAGCCAGGACAAGGGAGCGTTCAGCGCGTCCGATCTTCCGACCGGAAATTATACGGTCCAGGCGATCGAGGGAAAAAGCCAGAGCCCGATTTCTTCTCCGGTGCCGGTTGCCGCCGGCAAAGCCGCGAAGATGGATGTGTCACTGACAGGCGTCCGCGGCCCGATGCTTCCAGCCGCATGGCCGGAACGCGTCCCCGAGGATCAGTTCGACAGATTGTCGACGGATACCAAGGACCTGCCCGCCGGCGAGTTCAAACAGCTTGTCGCCGAAAAGTGCACCGTCTGTCATGATGTTCAGCGCATTCTCGGAAAGCGGTCGAGCCCGGCGGATTGGGCATTCACCATTAAGACCATGCGGGTGAACATGGCCGCCGCATCCCTGCCGGACCTCACGGATCAGGAAGCGGGCAACATTGCGAAATACGTAACCGCGAACTTCCACCCGTTACCGGGCGGCGATGATCCGAATGGGCGCTTGCCGGATTACGCGATGACCGGGCAAAGCATGAAATACCGCGCGGTCACGCTGGATCTTCCGAGGCGCTATTCCGAACCGCATGACATTGCCTCGGATCCGACCGGGGTCGCTTGGGCGGCCGAACGCGCCGGAGCTTTGATCCGTTTTGATCCGAAAAATTACGAATTCACCGAAGTGCGGGTGCCCGCGGGGCCTGCGGCCGCCGATCGCCAGCGTCTCGGCAATCCGCAAATCAATGCCCAGGGCATTCTGTGGACGGCCGATGGTCCAAACCGGCGCTGGCTCAGCTACGACACCAGGGCATTTAACGTCGACAATCCGGGTGCGCCCTTCCATGCCTATCCGTGGCAGGTGAAGGGCCATGGCGGAGCGGGCGGAAATTCCTTTGCGCTGCATCCCGATGGCACTGTCTGGGGTACCGGAATGAACAAGGAAGTCCGTATGCTGAATCCGCAGACGGCAGAATTCAAGTTCTATGAGTTACCCAGCGCCAGCAAGAGCCCCGGCGCTTACGGCCTCGCGGTGGCCGGAGACGGCTCGGTCTGGTGGGCGGAAGATAACGCCGACATGATGGCCCGCGTTGATCCGAAGACCGGCAAGGTCGAGGAATTCAAAATCCCGGATGTCGGCGGTCATGCCCTGCCGCGTCGGATGAACAGCGACTGGGACGGCAATCTCTGGGTCGGCCTTTGGCAGGCCGGCAAACTGATGAAGATCGACTACAAGACCAGGCAAATGACTGTCTACACACCAAAGACGGCCAGTCTCGGAATGTACTCCGTCGTTGCGGACAAGAAGAACCACCTCATCTGGGTCAGTGCGCAACAGGTCGATAAGATCTTCCGGTTCAATCCGGCGACGGGCGAGTTTGCCGAGTTCCCATTGTCTTATGCGCAGCAGGATCCGCGACGAATCGACATTGACCCGACAAATTCCAACCGGATTTTCTTCAGCGGCAATACCGCTGACCGGATCGGATATATCGAGTTGCTGCCGTAATATCTTAGTTTGATGTGACAAAGGGCCAGGTCATTTGACCTGGCCCTTTGCATTCATGCTGTTCTCAATTTTGCGACGATCCATCTCGGTAGCTTGCAGGATGATCGCCAAGTGCTTTCATCCTCGCATGTCGCCGGCGGGGGGAAAGGAAAACCCTGTCCAGATCCACATAGAATTCCCGGGCTTTTTCAATCACCGCGGCGTACCGGGCAGCCTCTGCATCCTTGCGTGTTGAATACAACGTCCCGAGAAACAGATACCGGGTCACCAGTTCCCCGGTCCGCTCGTCCCTTACCGGCACAGGCGACACCTGTTCGACCTGCTCCTCGATCAATTGAATTGTTTGGCGGTAATGCGCGTATTGATCCATTGCACTGTGAAATTCCTGCATCCTGCGCTGGGCGTTCCTGGCTTCGAAATGCCTCAGGGCCCGCAGCACCGGCCGGTAGACTGCAACCGCCAGCAACACGCCACATAAAATCATTACGACATTGATAAGATTCGACATGTGCCGGCAGGATTCGTCCAAAGGAAGAGCAGTCTAACCCACAGTCGCTCGCGCCGGTATGGAAATGAGACGGGCACGGACGATCACTACGGAAGCTTTTTCCCAGGCAAACTTATGCCATCCCGGATTGACTGCTCCTGAAGCGTGCGCCGGCCGGATTATCCGGGAACGCGGTTCGTTGCGGTCCGGCGGACATGAGATATTCGATGCTCTGCATTTCGAGCAGTCGCGATGCGGCGCGTCGAAATGCCGCCGCATTTTCTCCGGTGACGTATAGTTGTTCGGGCCGCGCCGCAGCGGAGCAGATAAGTCTCAAGCGGCGATCATACAGTGTATCGATCAGCAAAGTGAACCGGCGGGCTTCATTTGCCTTCTCTGGCCCCAGCTGGGGAATCCCGTCAATCAGGATGGTATGAAAAGCCTCGGCCAGCGCCAGGTAGTCGGAGGGGCCCAGCGGTTTCCCGCAAATTGCGTCGAAGGAAAATCGCGCAACCCCATCAGCGGCTTTCGGAACAACGAGCTCGTGCCCCAGGACCCCAATTGCGAACAAATGACCTTCCCTCGCATCGGTCAGTTTGCACCATGCATCATCCATTGCGCGCTCCGCATTCGGACCCAGAGGTGTGTTGTAAATGTGCACGCCCGCCATTCGGTCCGTGCGGTAATCGAGCGGACCGTTCAGTTCTACCAGGTCCAGGCGCTGTTTGATCATTGCAATGAATGGAAGAAACAGCTGCCTGTTGATGCCGCCTTCGTAGAGATGATCGGGTTCGGTGTTTGACGTCATTACAATCACGACGCCGAGATCGAACAGCCTTTCGAACAATCGTCCGAGCATCATTGCATCCGCGACATCCTGCACCTGGAATTCGTCAAGACAAAGCAGCATCGCCTTTGCTGCTATGTGTTTTGCAGCGGGCACAATCGGATCCTCACCGGCGCTGCGCGTATATTCGGGTCGGCGCTTTTTTTCCGACGACGAAAGATTGCGCCACTCGTGAATGAAGGCATGCGTTTCGGCCATGAACGCATTGAAGTGGATCCGTCTCTTCTGTGGCATCCGGACACTGGCGAAGAACAGGTCCATCAGGACCGATTTTCCTCGCCCCACATCGCCCTGGATATAAAGCCCATTCGGGGCAGAGTCGCTGCGGAGTCCAAGCGCAATAGAAACCGGGCCCGGACGGCTGAGGCGGTAGCCCTCAAGTGCGCGATAAAGTTGATCGAGCCGCTCAGACGCTCTCTCCTGGGCCGACTCCGGTTTGAGTACTCCGGACGCCAGAAGCGAACGATAACGCTGAATCGGGGTCATCAGCGCCCTGGCATCAGGCAGCTCAGGCGGCACGCTTCAGAAGCTTGCGGTTGACGAGAGATTCCGCGATCTGCACGGCATTCAGCGCGGCGCCTTTGCGCAGGTTGTCCGAAACCACCCACAGCCAAAGCCCGTTGTCCACCGTCGGATCTTTTCTAATCCGGCTGACATAAGTCGCGTCTTCACCCGCCGCTTCGACAGGCGTGATGTAACCGCCATCTTCTCTGCTATCGAGCACAAGCACGCCTGGAGCGGCGCGCAGGATTGAGCGAGCCTTTTCAGCGGTGATCGGCTTTTCGAACTCGACTGCCATCGCTTCGGAGTGGCCAACAAAAACCGGAACGCGCACGCAGGTCGCTGTCACCTGGATATCCGGGTCGAGGATCTTCTGTGTCTCGACCATCATCTTCCATTCTTCCTTGGTAAATCCGGAATCCAGGAAAACGTCGATGTGCGGAATTACATTGAAGGCGATCTGCTTCGTGAATTTCTCTTTCTCGATCGGGTCGGCCACAAAAACTGAACGCGTTTGCCTGAACAATTCGTCCATGGCGTCCTTTCCGGCGCCAGACACCGATTGATAGGTTGAAACCACCACCCGCCTGATATGGGCTGCATCATGAAGCGGCTTCAGCGCAACCACCATCTGCGTGGTCGAGCAGTTCGGATTTGCGATGATGCCTTTCTTGATGCCGCCGTCGAGCACATGCGCATTGACTTCGGGCACGACGAGGGGGACTTCCCGATCCATCCGCCACTGCGATGAATTGTCGATGACGATGGCGCCCTTCGCCGCGATTTTCGGCGACCATTCTTTCGAAATCGCCGAGCCTGCCGACATGAGGCACAAATGCGTGCCGGAGAAATCGAAATAATCCAGCGCCTTGACCTTCAGCGTTTTGTCTCCGAACGAGACATCGACCCCGATCGAACGCGTCGATGCCAGGGCCACCACCTCGCTTGCGGGAAACTGCCGTTCGGCAAGTGTGTTCAGCATTTCCCGGCCGACATTTCCGGTTGCGCCCACAACGGCCACTCTGAAAGACATGTCTATTCCTTGTCCTGGGAGAGTACGCTTCCCGAGCTCAGTGCATCAGCGCGGGACTTCTGATTAAATGAAAGCGTTTTGCCGCGTTTCCCGCCGGCCCGCAATTTCCGTACAACCGGCGAAACCTCCATCGTGACTGCAATCCAACGGGGCTCACCTGTTGGCGGAAGGACGACAATATTTTCTGCCATCGCACCCAAGCCCCGGAAAGTCAACGAGGATGGAACCGGCAATTCTGGAGTGATCGCGAACTGAAGCCCCCCGGATTCAATCTTGGATCTCGCGCCGGTTCCAGCGAAACCGGACACTCACCGCAAACTCTGCGTTTGCTTCGCAGCTGTTCTTTAAGGCGGAGTTAAGCACGGCAATGAATTCAGGTGCGCGTCGGTCGATCCGGGTGTAAAAAGGGAATCGGGGCTGACATTAGTACAGTAACCGGGCCGCAAAGGCCCAAAACCGGTGAGACCTCGATGCGGAAAATCGCGAAAGTCGGCGCTGCAGCGCTTATGCTGACCTGCATGGCCGGAAACGTCATGGCGGCGACACAGGCTGGTTGTGCCAGACCGGAGGACATGACCGCCGTCAAAACGGCTGCGATCCAACAGCGGTTGATGGTCGCCGCGCTGTCCTGCGATGCGGCCCAACTCTACAACAATTTCGTTTCCGCTTATCAAAGGGATCTGCAGGCATCAGATCGGTCTCTGCAGAATTTTTTCCGCCGCTTGAATGGAAAGAGCGGCACCGAGGACTACCACGCATTCAAGACACGTCTGGCCAACGCTTCGTCAATGCAGAGCATTGGTGACATCACGACCTATTGCGCCAGCGCAAAGCAGTTGTTTGCTGACGCGCTGAACTCCGCCAGATCAACCCTTTCGGCATTTGTCGCCAATCGGGAAACATCTGTGGATGCCGCATTTTCACCCTGCCAGGTTTTGACCGCCGGAGACCAGGCGACCCCTCCGCTGCTGGCTCCCGTTCCCCGTGGAAAGCCGGTGGAGGTGGTACAACCGGCACAGGGCAGTGGAATAACAGCACCTCGCTGAAGAGCCCAGTGGGGCGTTTCCCGAGGCGTGCCTCGATCTGACGGCGCGTGGCCGCCAATTCGGTCGAAGTGAAACGGCCAACCGAAAAGGTCAAAGTGGCCTTTCCATTTTTATCAATAAGAAAAGGAGCTCCGTCTGTAGCCGGTCGGCTGGCGTTCTCCTTCTCCTGGTTTTCCCCTTGCCGTCGCGAACTGTCGCAATAGCAAAAAAAGGGGGCGAACCGTAGTCCGCCCCCTCAGGCGATGACCCTGATTTACCGTCCCAGATCGATGACTGCCCGGCGGTTTTGCGGTTCGCGGACTCCCGGTCCCGTCGGAACCAGCGGCTCCGCAAAGTTCCGGCCGACAGTGGTGATGTCGTTAGCATTCAGACCTTCACGCACCATTTCTGTCTTCACGGCGTCGGCGCGGCGTTCCGATAGGCGCTGGTTGTACGCCAGTGAACCTACCGTGTCGGTATGGCCGGTCACGACAATCCGCACCATCCCGGAGGTCCGCGCTGTCTGAACCGCTTGTTGGACCACCTGGAGCGCTTCGGCTGTCAGATTCGATTTGTCGAAATCGAAGAAGACGATGAAGGTCCGCACCGCTGGCGGTGGGGGCGGCGGCGGTGGGGGCGGCGGCGGCGGAGGCGGAGGCGGAGGAGGTGGTGGCGGCGGCGGAGGCGGCGGCGGTGGAGGTGGCGGTGGCGGTGGAGGTGGTGGCGGTGGGGGCGGCGGCGGCGGTGGGGGCGGCGGCGGCTGGAAGTAGTACCGCAGATTGACCATCACGTTATTTGAGGTCGCGTCTCCATAACTGATGGATCCGGTCGGAACGCCGTAGGTCGAACTGTAGAAATGGGATGTCTTCCCAACCTGGACCCAACGATAATCGACCTGCAAATCGAGTTGTGGGCTCAGCGACCAGACCAGACCGGCGATCAACTGATAAGCGAGCGCCGTTGAACCTCCACTGTTCAGTTCAGCTGCGTCAAAGTAATGGGCGTTCACCCGACCGGCGCCGATACCAGCGCCGACGGTCAGAGCGAATGCGGGGGCTATGGGGAAATCATAGGCGGCATTGACCATCACGGTGCCAACAGATGTCCATCCATCCGCACCGGCAATGTTGGTCGACGGGCTCACAGTCGTGACGGTGGAGCTTCCACCCCGATTAAGGGTTACGAGCTGTGATCCGCAACAGTTTGTGGCGCTCTTCACCGAATAGCGCGCATATCCATCTTCCAGTTCGAGACGAAATCCGGACGGGGATTTGAATCCGGCAGCGATGTCTCCCCGAACCGCGCTTCCGTACAGAATGGACCCCCCGGGCGTGGTGCGGTTATACGGAATGTCTTGCAGCTGGGACCAACCGGCTCCGAGCCCTAAATACCAGCCGTCCCCGGCGAATGCCGGAGTTGCAAAGCAAAGGAGCGATGCGCTCGCAAGCGCTACGGTTCTGAGTTTCATTTTTTAATATCCCCGTTTTTCCAACAGGAGTTGTCTGCGAACTGGCGCAAGCCAACACCGTATGCCGCCATTGCGGCGGCCGACGCGGGCTTAACGGTGATCTAGGTAGACCGTTCCATATTTGGAATAAAATTTTTCAGAGTATCGAAAATTTATTCGGAAGTGGTGCGACTATGCCACATCAAGGAACAACTATGCTAGCCGGTGATTTACCGGGCCAATTCCGATACTGCGCCAATACTTGCTCTAAAAACAAAGGCATAGCGGCCGGGCAGGTGATAAAGCGAACATTCTGCCTGATTACTGCGGAGCACTTCTTCCATGCGGCCCACGAGTTCCCTTCGAGGCTCGACGTGGAAGAGATCCAACCACCTGCGAAGCAGATTCGCAGTTCCGGGCCAGAGATTTGAAAAATCTCCGAAATCCACGATGTGGATTTTTGCACCCGGCTGCGCGATCTGCGTTGCCGCAAATATGGCCCGATTCCAGTCGCCGATCATTGAGAGGCTGTACGAGAAGACCACGTGATCGAACCCAGGTCCTGGCGTGAAAAGGTTGGGAACTTCCTCGGCCAGTCCGTGCGACAAAGCTACGCGCTGCGAAAGCTTCGCGCGCCGAATTGCCTGAATGGCGCTGCGTAGCATCTCGGTCGACGCGTCAACGCCGCAAAGCTGCGTTCCAGGGTAACGCTCCGCGATTTTGATCAGATTCCACGCTGTGCCGCAACCGATCTCCACGATCCGCTGCCCCGGCGCCGCATCGATGCCCCGAATCAAGTTCAACCGTCCGGCAAGGTAGTGTCGGCGAGTCAGATCGTAGAAGTGCCGCTGCCGCCGGTATATCCGGTCCATGAGCGCGAAATGGACCGGCAGGTCCTGTTCGTGCGATTCAGTGTTCGAGCCGGCGGGCATAAACATGGAACCCACCATAGATCGATGATCTGTCTCGCGCGTGAAGATTACGGCTTTCTTCTGCCAGGTAGTTCCAGCCCGCCGTTAGAGTCTCGGGCAGCTTGCGGGTGAGCGGAGAGTCAAAACCAGCCGTCCGAAATATCACGCGCGCATCGTCCTCGACAGCCGTCCTGTCGATTTGGCTCCAAAGGCTGGTCATTTGATGGGCATTCATCCAGTCCTGCGCATCGAGCAGAACGAAACGGTGCAGTGATCGTGCCGGCTGGTTGGACAGGAAATCCGTCACGGAAGCGTGGTGAACCTCGACGCGATCGACACATGACCGGATCGTCTCATAATTTTCCGCACGCAAATATGGCGGAACGGCCATCCTATGCTTTGTGTCGTAGCTCCGGCTGAACGCTTGCCAGGCGAAATAATTGTCCGCGACCGGGAAATCGCACGCCAATTTTTCGATCCGTGCGCGCAAAGTTGTAATCGGGTCGCCGTCCGTCGCAGATGCGACCAGTTCGTCATATTGGGCCGGGGGGATTCCCAAACCGTAATAGGAGACCGGCATGCGGGAGAGAAATCTGACGAAGCGGTTGTCGAAGAGTGGAGCGATTGTCTGCTCGAAAATCGCGCGCTGTTCCCGCGCATCCCGGGCGGAAAGGATATCCTTCAGCCTCTTTCCGTTCAGCCTGGCGACCGCATGCAAGATGCCGATAAACCGCCCGAGCAAACCATAACGGTACAGATTTCGCGCAAACATATTGATCCGCCGGCCCCGGAGCGGAATATGCTTTTCCCAGTATCTGCGTGTTTCGGGATCAAGCCGCTGGGCTAAAAAATCATCAAAAGCGTTGCGATTGTTCTTGTCGTTGGCGTTTCCGAAAAACCGGAAAAACGAATCGTAATCTGGCAGATGCTCCAGTGCCTGCAGCTTGAGCCGCGTAAGAGCTATGTGATTCGGATTGAGATCGACAGCAATGATTCGCCCGGGTTTGGCCGTGAGATAATTCAGCACATTGCATCCACCCGATGCGATGGTAATCAGCCGATGGCCCGGGCCCAGCCTCAGCGCTTCGAGATCAACCACAGGATCTTCCCAGATCTGGTTGTACACGAAGCCCTGGAACATCAGAGTGAACAGGCGTTCCAAGGCGCCGCGTCGCGACCGTGCCGGTCTCTGGTGCGCTGCGGACTTCAGGAGAGCATTACCCATCACCACTTTTGTTTCAGGCAGGTGACTTCAAAGCAAGCAAAATCCCGCTGTAGCTCTGGTCGCGATCACAGGATACTGAAGTTTTGGCTTTCTGAGATTTCCGCTGCGTCGGGCCGGTCTCGCCTGTACTTTAGCAGGGGACAGGTACCCAAAACGCCTTCTCCGGTCGGATCGGGCGAATCATAATCATTGGCCCTGGCGGCGTCGCGGCGACGCCTCTCCCGGGAAATGGCCAAGCAGGGATCCCGCATGACAGATCAAACGGAAGATCCGAGTCAGCTGGGCAGCAGGCCGGCAGCTGCTCTCGCCGCGCTGCTCTCACTTCTCGACCTCGATCCTGTCGAAAATAACTTTTTCCGCGGCATATCCCCCAGTGATCGTTGGCAGCGCGTATATGGCGGACAGGTTTTGGGCCAGGCGCTGGTTGCGGCATACCGAACGCTCCAGGGTCGTGTGTGCCATTCGCTGCATGCGTATTTTCTGCGCGCCGGTGATCCTCAAAAACCAATTCTGTATGAGGTGGATCGCAGCCGGGATGGACGAAGTTTCAGTGCGCGGAGGGTGGTTGCGATCCAGCACGGTGCGCCAATCTTCACCATGTCGGCCTCTTTTGAAGTGGCTGGGGACGGCATGGAACACCAATCACCCATGCCGGGCGTGCCGGCGCCGGAGGAGCTCAGGTCTGAGCAGGAGTGGCGAAGCGAAATTGTCTCCCGCTTGCCCGAGCACGTCCGGGGCTGGTTCATGCGATCGCGCCCGATCGAGATCAGGCCGGTATTGCCGGTCAACCGCTTTACTCCGGAGAAGCGGGCGGGCCGACAGATCGTCTGGTTTCGCGCCGCAGGTACGTTGCCCGATTCTCATGCCTTGCATCAGTGTGTGCTGGCCTACGCATCTGACATGACTCTGCTTGACACGTCATTGCTGCCCCACGGCTACAACCTGTTCGCGCCCGAATTGCAATTGGCCAGCCTCGATCATGCAATCTGGTTCCATCGCCCCTTTCGCGCCGATGAATGGTTGCTCTATGTGCAGGAAAGTCCGTCCGCTTCTGCCTCCCGCGGGTTCAACCGCGGCGAGATTTTTCGTCGGGATGGAGCGCTGGTCGCTTCGGTGGCGCAGGAAGGACTAATCCGCTTGCGCAATGCAGCACCTGCGTGAATTGTATACGGTGTTCGTGCGCAATTTGATTGACGGCGGTACCTCCTTATCCTAGAGACGCACCGGGCCACGCTCCCCCAACGGAGCGCTGTCATTCTGGAAGGAATGAATCATGACCGGAAATCGTCCGGCCGTGCGCCCCGCACGGCCTTTTTTTTCGTCTGGACCCTGCGCAAAGCGGCCGGGCTGGACTCCTGAAGCGCTCGGTAATGCCTGCCTCGGACGCTCACACCGATCAAAACCCGGCAAAGCCAAATTGCAGGAAGCGATCGACCGAACCCGAAAAATTCTGCATGTCCCTTCCGATTATCGCATAGGGATCGTGGCAGGATCCGATACCGGGGCGGTCGAAATGGCATTGTGGTCTCTCCTGGGGCCGAGATCCGTCGACGTATTGGCCTGGGAAAGTTTTGGCGAAGACTGGGTTACCGATGTGGTCAAACAGCTGAAGCTGAGTGCGCGGGTGATCAAGAGCCCGTATGGCGAGCTGCCCGATCTGTCGCAAACCAATCCCGGGAACGATATCGTCTTCCTGTGGAACGGCACCACTTCGGGCGTGCGCGTCCCGAACGGTGACTGGATAGCCGAAAACCGCGGCGGTCTCACGATCTGTGACGCAACATCAGCGGCATTCGCTATGGACCTCCCCTGGGCCAAACTCGATGTCGTCACGTTTTCCTGGCAGAAGGTTCTCGGCGGCGAAGCGGCGCACGGAATGTTGGTGCTCTCTCCGCGCGCGGTGGCGCGGCTGGAATCCTGGAACCCGCCCTGGCCGATGCCCAAGACCTATCGCATGACGAAGGACGGCAAACTGGTCGATGGGATCTTTCAGGGCGATACGATCAATACGCCGTCGATGCTCTGCGTCGAGGACTATATCGACGCCCTGAAATGGGCGGAGCGCATTGGCGGTTTGCCGGCATTGATCCGACGCGCCGATAACAATGTGGCAGTTCTGGCAAATTGGATTGAACGGGGCGGCTGGGCGCGATTTCTGGCCTCGTCAGCGGGCATCCGCTCCAACACGAGCGTCTGCCTGAGCATTGCCGACCCGTGGTTCGAGGCGCTTGCCAAAGACGCCCAAGCCGCGGCCGCCGCAAAGATCTCCTCATTGATCGAGAAGGAGGGCGTTGCTTTCGATATGGGTGGCTATCGTGCTGCCCCGCCCGGGTTGCGGATTTGGTGTGGCGCGACTGTAGAGCAATCCGACGTCGAAGCGCTGGTGCCATGGCTCGATTGGGCCTTCGGCGAAGTGAAGCACGCCTGAACAGCGTATACGATGGAGAATGGAGTGCCCAAGGTTCTGATATCCGACAAACTGTCCCCGGCCGCGGTCGATATTTTCAGGCAGCGGGGTGTTGCGGCCGAAATCAAAGCCGGATTAGGCAAGGCCGAACTCGCAGCGATCATCGGCGAGTATGATGGTCTGGCAATCCGCTCGGCCACGAAGGTAACGGCCGATTTGATCCGGGCTGCCAGAAGGCTGAAGGTCATTGGTCGCGCCGGAATAGGGGTCGATAACGTCGATATCCCTGCCGCCACGGCCGCCGGCATTATCGTCATGAACACGCCGTTCGGCAATTCCATCACAACGGCCGAGCATGCCATCGCGTTGTTGATGGCGCTGGCGAGGGATATTCCCGCGGCGAACGCCTCGACTCACGCCGGCAAGTGGGAAAAGAACCGCTTCATGGGAGTCGAGGTTACCGCCAAAGTGCTCGGTATCATCGGCTGCGGCAACATTGGAGCGATCGTCGCGGATCGCGCCAAGGGCTTGAAGATGCGGGTTGTTGCTTTTGATCCCTATCTGTCGCAGGAACGCGCCGCTGATCTGGGAGTGGAGAAAACCGAACTGAACGAGTTGTTCGCCCGTTCCGATTTTATTTCCATTCACACGCCGCTGACCAACGAAACACGAAATATTATCTCGGCCGGAGCGATCGCGAAGATGAAGAAGGGCGCCCGCCTGATCAATTGCGCGCGCGGAGGTTTGGTGGACGAGCAGGCAGTGAAGGCTGCTCTTGATTCGGGCCACCTTGCCGGTGCGGCTTTCGACGTCTTTGAGGAAGAACCAGCCACGGCAAGCCCGCTTTTCGGCAACGAGAAATTCATTGCTACGCCGCATCTGGGCGCTTCGACGACAGAAGCTCAGGAAAATGTCGCTCTGCAAGTCGCCGAACAGATTTCCGACTATTTGCTCACCGGTGCGATCGTGAACGCGCTCAACATGCCATCCATATCGGCAGATGAAGCCAAAAAGGTCGGCCCGTGGATCACACTGGCGCAGAATCTCGGCGGATTCGCGGGACAGCTGACGGAAACGAGCATTGCGGCGGTCGAGATTATCTACGAAGGAACGGCTGCCAGTCTCAATACGCGTGCACTGACGCAAGTCGCCCTCTGTGGTTTGCTCAAGCCCGCCTTGTCCGAAGTGAACATGGTCAATGCTCCACTGGTCGCAAAGGAGCGGGGAATCCGTGTTTCCGAAGTGCGCCGCGACCAGGAGGGCGCTTATGAAGGTTATATCAAGCTCGCCGTGACCACCGCGGAATTGCAGCGCAGCGTCGCTGGAACCGTCTTTTCTGACGGAAGGCCCCGGTTGATTCAGGTCAAGGGAATAAACATGGAGGCCGAATTCGCACCGCACATGCTCTATATCACCAATGAAGATAAGCCGGGCTTCATCGGAAGGCTCGGTACGCTGCTTGGCAATGCGAAGGTGAATATCGCAAATTTCAATCTCGGCCGTAGCGCCATGGGTGCCGATGCGATCGCATTGGTGCAGGTCGATGAAGCCGTTCCCGCGCCTGTGCTCCAGGAAATTCGCACATTGCCCTGGGTTAAACAGGCGCGCGCTCTGGCGTTCTGACAGCGTGAAGCTTCATGAACCGGAATGACGGGATCATGATCGCAATTTGCATTACCCTGCCTGCGAAAACGACTCTGTGAGTTTTCTCAATGTCAAATGTCGCGGTAATCGGCTCCCAATGGGGTGACGAAGGCAAGGGCAAGATCGTCGATTGGCTGTCAGCGCGCGCCGATGTCGTGGTTCGCTTTCAGGGTGGTCACAACGCCGGACACACGCTCGTCATTGACGGTGTGACGTACAAGCTGTCGTTGCTCCCTTCGGGCGTGGTCCGAACCGGCAAATTTGGCATCATCGGCAACGGTGTTGTGATCGATCCGTGGGCGCTGGTCGATGAAATTGACCGCCTGAAGACACTGGGAGTAACCGTTGGGCCGGAAAATCTGATGATTGCCGAAAATGCAGCTCTGATACTTCCGCTGCATCGCGAACTCGATCATTTCCGCGAAAGCTCCAATCGGGTGGCCCGAATCGGAACCACCGGACGGGGTATCGGCCCCGCTTATGAGGACAAGGTCGGCCGCCGTGCATTGCGGGTTATCGATCTGAAAAATCCCGACTCGATAGGAGTGAAGCTCGAACGCCTGCTGTCGCACCACAATGCGCTTCGCCGTGGTGCCGGAATTGCGGAGATTGAACCGGAACCTCTTTTGCAGTCGCTCGCTGAAATTGCCCCCAAAGTGCTCTGCTATGCCGGACCGGTGTGGCGCAAGCTGGAACAGGTACGGTTGGATGGTCGCCGGGTTTTGTTCGAGGGCGCCCAGGGGGCCTTGCTCGACATTGATCATGGCACTTATCCCTATGTCACATCGTCGAATACTGTAGCCGGCCAGGCCGCAGCCGGCTCGGGCTGCGGGCCACGGGATATCGGATATGTCCTGGGGATCGCCAAAGCCTATACGACTCGCGTCGGCGAAGGACCGTTTCCAACTGAACTGACGGATGAAATCGGGGAGCGCATCGGCAAAACCGGCGCCGAGTTTGGAACAGTTACCGGCCGCAAACGGCGTTGCGGATGGTTCGACTCCGTTCTTGTTCGCCAGACCGTTGTAACCGGAGGCATTGACGGAATAGCCCTGACAAAACTCGACGTGCTTGATGGATTTGAGTGCGTTGAGATTTGCGTTGGGTACAGATTGGGCGACCGCGTCCTCGACCACTTGCCGGCCGACGCTTATGATCAGGCGAGGCTCGAGCCGATCTATGAAAGGATGCAGGGTTGGAGCGAATCGACCCGTGGCGCGCGCTCCTGGGCCGAATTGCCGGCGCTGGCGATTAAATATATTCGCCGCATCGAGGAACTGATTTCCGCGCCCGTGTCGCTGCTTTCAACGAGTCCGGAGCGTGAGGACACCATCCTCGTTCGCGACCCGTTTATTGGGCGTTAGCAACGCCGCAATTCATGCAGCGTGATTTCGGGGGGGCAATTGAATCGCACAGGAAGAACGCTCGTACCCGCACCCACCGAAGTGTAGCCGTGCATCCCGCCGTGCTGCCAGGCTCCTGCGCCGAAGCGGCGAGGCAGACGCGAGTCGAGCGTAATCGGAATCCGGCCTGGGAGACAGATCTGCCCCCCGTGCGTGTGGCCGCTGAAAAGAAGTTTAAAACCAGCCTGCGCGGCCTCGCGGAACACTTCCGGCGTATGGGAAAGGAGAATTGAGAACGCACCCTGCGGAATGGTGGAAGCGGCTCTGGCGATCTCGCCGCTTCGGAAAAAATGGGCATCATCGATGCCGCTGAGAAATATCCGCTGTCCGCCGCGCGCAATTTCATC
Source organism: uncultured Alphaproteobacteria bacterium (assembly GCA_963747255.1). Taxonomy (GTDB): domain Bacteria; phylum Pseudomonadota; class Alphaproteobacteria; order Micropepsales; family Micropepsaceae; genus CAIYRG01. Next base: position 153,928 of record CAVVEG010000002.1, on the reverse strand, counting down.
GCTTTCATTCATCAGCACTCTGATTCCCAATTCCTCGAGCCCGGCAACAATTTCAATCGGATCGTGATTACCCAGCACGGCATAGACCGGCCGCTTGATCCGGCCGCGCAATGGGCGCATCCCGGCCAATGCCGCACTGCAGGGACCATAAGTTCCCGCCCGATAATCCCCCGTCATCACGCAGATGTCGTACTGCAGGCCTTCGATCAGTTCCGTAATACGCTCCATCGCGGATCTATTGGCATCCGCATGCAGATCCGTCAGGTGCAGAAGGGTGAATCTGTCAAAGCCTTCCGGCACATCGGTCCGGATGATGACATTGCGCCTGACCCGGACTTGTTCCGCGTTGCGCCGGCCGCGCTCGTAAAGCCCGAGTACGGTCAGGCAGACCCGAATGATTGCAGGGTGGGCAAACCAGCCGTCGCGATGAAAGAACCGCAGGCGGCGGCGTGCGATCGTGGCCTCATGGTGCTGTTCCAGCAATAATCTCCGCCGAAAATTGCCGGAACCCAGCCTTCGCTCCAGCTCATCCAGAGTCGTCCGGTCCATCACCGGAAGTGACGAAGATGATTGATTGGTCCTGTCCCGTGGCCCAGTGCAAGGCCCGAGGCAATAGCCGAGCGAACGAACACGCGCGCCGTCTCGATTGCCTGAATCAGCGGCATGCCTTGCGCCAGGCAAGTTGCGATTGCAGTGGCGAGCGCGCAACCGGTGCCGTGCGTTGACCGGTTTTGCAGACGGCTTGCCGAAAATCTGTGTACGCCAGACTCGCACACAAGAATATCTGTAACTGTATCCCCCGGGAGATGACCTCCCTTTACGAGAACGGCGCGGGCGCCCAAACGACGCAGTTCCTCTCCGGCAGCAGCCATATGACTAGCCGTCGGGATCTGCATGCCGGTCAGTTGCTCGGCCTCGGGAATATTGGGAGTCACGAGCACGGCGATGGGGAAAAGATGGCTCTTCAATCCATCCAGCCCTGTCTTGTCCAGAAGGGATGCTCCACCCTTTGCGACCATGACCGGATCCACAATGATGGGCACGCGGGAATAGGGCTTCAGTGCATTTGCCGCCGCTTCGATCACGTCGCCAGAAACCAGCATGCCCGTTTTGACTGCGTCGGCTCCGATATCGCTCATCACAGCTTCAACCTGTTCTGATACGACGTCTGGCGGTATGGGAAAGCTGCGGGTGATGCCTGTCGTGTTCTGAACTGTAACGGCCGTGACCGCGGCCATGGCATAGGCCCCGAGCGCCGTCGCTGTTTTGATATCTCCTTGAATTCCGGCTCCGCCGCCTGAATCCGAGCCTGCGATGATCAGAACGCGCGCCGGGGGGGACACGTCAAAACCCGCGTCTCTGACGGCTGCCGCTGGGCGGATTATGCACTCGCCGCCCGTATGATCTCTGCGATGTCGCGCACGACTTGTCGCACGAGCTTTTCATCCTCCCCCTCGCCCATGATCCGAATCACCGGCTCGGTGCCCGATTTGCGAACCAGAATCCTGCCGCTGCCGTTCAACCGCGACTCGCACGCGCGGATGCGCGATGTCACGCTTGAATCGCTCAAAGGCTCGCCGCGATTGAACCGGACATTTTCGAGGAACTGGGGCGCTGGTTCGAACATGTGGGCTGCTTCGCTCACAGGCCGCCGTTCCTCCGCAATGACGGCCAGCACCTGAAGTGCGGCGATCAACCCGTCACCGGTTGTAATAAAGTCGCTGAAGATGATGTGGCCGGATTGCTCGCCGCCGACATTGAAGCCCCCGTCGCGCATCCGCTCGATTACATACCGGTCTCCCACAGGAGCGCGAACCAGTTTGAGGTCACGATTGGCGAGAAAGCGTTCCAGGCCGATATTCGACATCACGGTGCCGACCACGCCGCTGCCCTGCAGACGCCCGGTCCTGGCCCAGGAACTGGCGATCAGCGCAAGCACCTGATCACCGTCGATGATGTGGCCCTTTTCATCGCTCAGGACGACGCGATCGGCATCGCCGTCGAGCGCAATGCCGAAATCGGCGCGCGTCTCCCGAACTTTGTCGGTCATCGCCTGGGGTGCGGTTGAGCCGACATCCTGATTGATGTTAAGCCCGTTCGGTTCAACCCCGACCGTGAAAACGTCAGCACCCAGTTCCCACAAGACGGCGGGCGCAACCCTGTAGGCCGCTCCATTGGCACAATCGATAACAATCCGTAAACCGTCCAGCCGGAGATGCTTGGGAAACGTTCTTTTGGCAAATTCGATGTAGCGCGCCTGCGCATCGTCAATACGCCGCGCCCGTCCGATCTTTGCCGGTGCAGCGAGGCCTTCCTCCAGCCCCTTTTCCATAAGGGCTTCAATTTCCCGCTCCCGCTCATCGGAAAGCTTCTGCCCATCCGGACCAAACAGCTTGATTCCGTTATCGTGGAATGGATTGTGAGACGCCGAAATCATCACGCCGAGATCGGCGCGCAACGAGCGCGTCAGCATGGCCACCGCGGGCGTCGGCAATGGACCGAACAGGAACACGTCCATTCCAACGGCCGTGAAGCCGGAGACCAACGCCGAATTCGATCATGTAACCCGAAAGCCGGGTATCTTTTCCGATCACGACGCGGTGCCGGTGTTCGCCATGTGTGAACACGCGTCCTGCCGCCATTCCGGTTTTGAGCGCAATTTCGGGCGTCATTGGAAAGGAATTTGCCAGGCCCCGAATGCCGTCTGTACCGAACAGTTTTCGCGTCATCGAGATTCCCTGATTGGGACGGGGATCGTTATCGGGCGCATTTTATCAGACACCTGCCATCGCCGCATCTGTGCCCGCAATTTGTGACCAGACTATTAAGGCGTCACGCAATGGTCCTGGTTCATGCGTGCGGATCATGTCGGCCCCGTGGAGTGCGGCATAAATTTCAGCTGCCAGCGTGGCTGGTCCGATTTCTGCAATGTTGCGGCCGACCAGTTTGCGCAGAAAGGACTTGCGCGATACCGAAACCAGAATGGGCAACCGGAACGCGGATTTCAGCTGCGGCAGCCGCCGCAAAACGTTGAGGGAGACCTCCGGTCTGGTTCCGACAAAAAGTCCCATACCCGGATCGAGGATCAGCCTATGCCTGGCGATCCCGGCATGCGTGAGCTGATCAATGCGGGCGTCGAAGAAATCAGCGATCCGGCCGATGATACCGGCAGGATCCGTATCGATTTTTTGCGCTCGGCCCGCTCGCTGGACGGCATGCATGACGATCAGTTTGGCGTTTGATGACGCCAGATAAGGATAGAGTGACGCGTCACTGAACCCCTGGATGTCATTAAGATAAGAAACGCCTTCGCTAAGCGCCCAAAGCTGCGTTTCTGATGCGAAGCTGTCGATTGAGATCTTCCAGCCGCGCTCTTTTGCCATCAGCACGACCGGCGCAAGCCGGCCGATTTCAATTTCAGGCGGAACGGGTTCTGAGCGTGGATTGCTCGACGCAGCACCCAGATCAATCGCGTCCGCGCCGTGCTCAATCAGCATTGCGGCATGAGCCAGGGCGGCTTCGGGATCCAGGAATTTTCCACCGTCGGAGAAGGAGTCTTCCGTGATGTTCAGAATGCCAAATATTCTGTCGCTCATCGGTCTCCGCGCGGCGCCCCAACCAGAGCATTTCCCGGCGAACTCTTTGCCCCTTTCGCGCGGAAAAAGCGGCAGAGCGTTACTCCAATCGGCGCTCTAGGTCCCGGGCTGTGGCTCGGGGGCGATGGTAATGCCGGGCTCCCGCGGGCGGCCGGCCTGCGGAACAGTTCCCGAAGGACGGGGCTGGGGTTGCGCTTCCGGCTCCTCATAGGGCGTGCGGACCGGGCGCTCGCCACGCAGCAGCGCCTTGATCTCGTCTCCGGTCAGCGTCTCATATTCCAGCAGGCCCTTTGCCACCGTGTGCAGATCATCGATGTGATCCTGCAGGATCTGTCTTGCGCGGGTATAGGTTTCCTCGATGATGCGCCGTACTTCGGAATCGATCTTTTGCGCGGTCGCCTCGGATACGTTTTGTGTACGCGATACCGAATGACCGAGAAACACTTCCTCCTGGTTCTCGCCATAGGCGATCGGTCCAAGTTCGTCGGACATGCCGAAGCGCGTGACCATGGCGCGCGCCATCCGGGTAGCCATCTCGATGTCCGACTGGGCGCCTGTCGTCACTTTCTCATACCCGAAGATCAGTTCTTCGGCGATCCTGCCCCCGAATGCGACGCATAGATCGGCATAAAGTTTTTGCCGCGTGAGTGAGAGCTGATCGCGCTCGGGCAAACGCATTACCATGCCAAGGGCACGGCCACGCGGGATAATCGTCGCCTTGTGGATGGGATCCGATCCCACGACGCTGAGGGCAACCAGTGCATGCCCGCCCTCGTGATAGGCGGTCAGCTTCTTTTCTTCGTCGGTCATGGCGAGAGTGCGCCGCTCCGCCCCCATCATTACCTTGTCTTTTGCGTCTTCGAACTCATTACGGGTCACCAACCTCTTGCCCCGGCGCGCGGCCAGCAATGCGGCCTCGTTCACAAGATTGGCGAGATCGGCGCCTGAAAAGCCCGGGGTACCCCGTGCGATGATCTTCGCATCGACATCGGGCGACAACGGCACTTTGCGCATATGCACTTTCAGAATTTTTTCACGACCCGAAAGATCCGGATTGGGCACGACAATCTGGCGGTCGAAACGGCCCGGACGCAACAACGCAGGATCGAGCACGTCCGGACGGTTCGTTGCAGCTATCAGGATCACGCCCTCATTAGCCTCGAAACCATCCATTTCGACGAGCAACTGATTCAGGGTCTGCTCACGCTCGTCATTTCCGCCACCGAGGCCGGCGCCGCGATGACGGCCAACGGCGTCAATTTCGTCAATGAATACGATGCAGGGCGCGTTTTTCTTGGCTTGTTCGAACATGTCGCGGACGCGGCTCGCGCCAACGCCCACAAACATTTCCACGAAATCCGAGCCCGATATCGTGAAGAAGGGAACGTTGGCTTCGCCCGCAATGGCGCGAGCCAACAGTGTTTTCCCGGTCCCGGGCGGCCCGACCAGCAACACGCCCTTCGGAATCCGCCCGCCCAATTTCTGGAACTTCTGCGGATCCTTGAGGAAGTCGACAATCTCGACAAGGTCCTCTTTAGCTTCATCGACCCCGGCCACGTCCTCGAAAGTGACCCGCCCCTGCCGCTCAGTCAGCATTTTCGCCCGGCTCTTCCCGAAGCCCATGGCTTTGCCGCCCCCGGCCTGCATCTGGCGCATCAGGAAAATCATCACAGCGACGAAAAGAAGCATCGGAAACCAATTGATGAACACGGAAAGCAGCGTGATGTTGTCGCCTTCCGGGCGCACCTTGATATCCACATTATGGTCGAGCAGACGCTGCGTCAGACCGGGATCCTCCGGTATATCGGTCGAGAATTGTGTGCCATTCCGGAACTGCCCATCCACATGGCCACCGGACATGTTGACCGATTTGATTTGATCGGAGAGCACCTGCTGGTTGAATTCGCTGAATGAGATCGGCGTACGCCCCTGACGCTGCGTGGGCCCCTGGAAAAGATTGAACAGGGCCACGAGCAAAAGCGCGATGATGATCCACAGAGCCAAGTTTCGGAAGTTGTTCAATGCCAGCCTCATTTCCGCGCGTCACAAGCATAACGCCGATACGCGGGCAATCGTCCAACAGATAGGGATTAACCCAGACTGTTGCCAGCCGGGAACGAAATTTTCCGTAAAAATAAGCGCCGCAATTGCGCCGAATCTACGGCGGTGACTCTGAATCTGCGGCCACAGCGTCTGGCATATCGGTGCCGAGGCAGTGGCTCGCGTCAGCTTGAACTGCGGGTTTTCGCGCTTTTTCGCGGACTATCCAGATGGTCCCGGGCCCAAACCCGGCTCGAGCCCGTGGCGCACGGCTGACGCAGCAACCGGCCAGGGTTTGGCGGTTGAAATCCGGCTGCGCAAGCGCATCGAACAGCCTTTCCAGGCGCTCAAAGCGCGGGCGATAGCTCGCGGCGCCAACCCGAAGCAATACGTCGGACAGCGCTCTTAATCCAATTTCACGAGGCAGGCCCTGCAGTGATGCACCATCAATCGCTGCTCCGGCCTGGCTGAATTCCGCATGTTTTTCCAGAAAGCGACTTGTGCCTGCGTCCAATGCGATTCGTGCCCTGGCCAGATGCCGGCTCGCACTGACAATTCGGCTGGCTGGAATGCCCGCCTCGGCCAACGCGGGAATCAATTTCCGGATCCGCACACGTGCGAAATTCGCATCCCCGTTCATTGGATCGTCGAACCATGTCGCGCCGCGTCGCGTGAGATCGGCGCGCAACTCGGCCCTGTCGATGTCGAGAAGTGGGCGCAGCATCTGGACACCATCAATCCCGGGTATGGGGAAAGGGGCGCGTCCGCGCATGCCTGAAAGTCCATCTACACCACTTCCACGGCCAAGCCGCAGGAGAAAGTTCTCAGCCTGATCGTCGCGGGTATGACCGAGCAACAGCCATTCCAGGCGATGGGACATGCACCATTCGCCGATCAGCCGGTATCGTGCGGAACGTGCTTTTCCCTCGATGCCGGTTCGCGGCTTCGGTCCGTTCCAGCGGAGGATCGTGGCATCGAGCGCAAGCGTTTTGGCCCAGGCTTCTACGGTCCGGGTCTCGAGATCCGAGTCGCCCCGCAAACCGTGATCAACCGTAAGAATAATGGGGGGTATCGTCCCGGTCGTTGAAGCCCATTCGGCGGAGAGATGCATCAACGCGACGGAATCGCTCCCGCCGGACACGGCCACAGCCCAGCCGTCCGACGGCAAAAATCCGAGCGCATCCAGCGCCTGGCTGAAGCGGCCGGCTAAATTCTCCGACGTCTCAACGGCATTTCTTCTCATCACGAACGTTTTTCGCCCGCATCAAAACGGCTGGAGGCGCATCCGGATACTTGGCCGGGAGAGCGGATACCGCAGCACAGGCTTCTTTCGCTTGACCCATTTCGAACAGGGCGAGGCCCAATTTCAGCATCCCGTCGGGAGCCCTTTGCGCCTTCGGGTATTTCTTCAGCAATTCCGCGAAATCCCGGGCTGCGGTCGGGTAATCCTTTTTCGTCGAGTAGGCGATGTCCCCCGTCCAATACAGAGCGTCCGGGGCACGGTCGGTATTGGGGTGCGCGTCGGCAAACGCCCGAAACGCATCGCTCGCGTCATCGTAGCGCGCGCGTGACAGCAGATTCATTGCCGCATCGAACTGACGCTTCGGATCGGTGCTTTCCGGTTTGGGCAGCGGAGCATTGGCCGGAAGCGTACCGAGCACGCCCGGCGGGGCACCGGGCGTTGGCAGCGCCGCCGGCTTTTCCGCGGAGGCGACCTGACCCGCCACCGAAGCCTCAGGGGGAGGGGCGGGAGCGGCGCCATCTGTAGCTGGTGTCTCCGCCTTGGCCTGCTGCGCCGCCTGAAAATCGAGCTGTTTCTGCAACCGATCGTCCTTTTCGGTCAGTTGATCGACCTGGTGACCGAGTTGTTCCATTTGACCGGTGACGCGCCCGAGACCCTCTTCCAGTTCATCGAGCCGGCGCATGAGCGGATTGAGGTCCGGCATGATCACTGGTGGCGCATCTGTCGCGGGCGCAGCCGGGACTTCAGCCTCTGCCGGTGCCGGAGGCAAGTTTGCTTTATCGGCAGGTGGCTTACGGAAGGTGACCGATTCGACGTCGCGCATATCCCGCTCGAGCCGTTGCAGCCGGACCATAAGCTGATTGTAGTCTGCGGCCGAGGGGGAAGAACCTGGGGTCGCTGGCGCGGCCGCCGTCAATTGGGTTTGCGCTACCATGAAAACAAAAGCGCCAACCCATTTGCTCCATTTCCGGTTTATTGCCGCCATGGTCGCCTCTCAGCTGCAAGCGCTCGAAATCTACTGCAAAACTTGGTCGAATTGGGGCTGGCCGCGCGGACCAGCCCCTTCGACGGCGCAATAAATACTGCTCAGGAAACGGAGCCGCTCTTGATAATCGAGACGCCGCGGCGATTCTGGGCCCAGCAGGCTTCAGTGGATTCGATGCAAACCGGACGCTCTTTCCCGTACGAGATCGTTTCCAGGCGTGCGGTCGAAACGCCGAGGCTGGTCAGAAAGTCCTTCACAGCCTGCGCGCGGCGGGCGCCAAGAGCAATATTGTATTCCCGCGTTCCACGCTCGTCGGTATGGCCTTCGATGGTCAGGATCACAGTTGCATAGCGCTGCAGCCAGGCAGCCTGCTTCTGGAGAACCGCCCGTGCCCTGTCATCGAGGTCAGATTTATCATAGGCGAAGAAAACCCGATCGCCGACATTGACCTGGAAATCCTGGACGCTGCCCGGGATGATCGATTGCTGAACCGGTGCCGGCGGACGAGGAGGCGGCGGTGCAGGTAGGGGCGGCGGTGGTGCGACTACCGCCGGCGGCGGAGGAGGCGGTACCGGCGGCGGCGCCGGCATCATTTTATTGCCACCGCATGCCGCCAGCAGAAGAGCAAGGCCCAAACTGACCGACGCTGCGCTTTTTCTTAGACTTCTCATTTTAAATCTCCTTCGACGAGCGCCGATTCATGGTGAATCAGCGCGAAAATACCGGAGGCTTCGCCATAGTATCAATGAAAGAGCCACGCTTCTCCGCATTAAAGTTTTGCGATCACTGGATCAGCGGCGACCATGCCGGATCGGATGCATCACCGGGTGAAAGCACCCGGCGCTCGTTGTGCCCGGTAATGTCAATAGACCAGATCTGGGATCCCCCTCCCGCGCCGTTGGCCCCGGATTGAAGCGTACGTGTGAACATCAGCACGCGGCCATTGGGCGCCCATGTGGGCCCCTCATCCTGCCAACCATGGGTCAGCAGGCGTTCACCCGATCCATCCGTGCGCATCACACCGATGCCAAAATAATTCGCGGTGATTTTGGTGAATGCGATCAGGTCGCCGCGGGGGCTCCAGACCGGCGTACCGTTCTTGCCGGCGCCAAAGCTGACCCGGTGCACGTTGCTGCCGTCGGCATTCATGACATAGATTTGCTGCGATCCGCCGCGATTGGACTCAAACGCGATTTGTTTGCCATCCGGCGAAAATGACGGCGCCGTGTCGATCGCAGGATCATTCGTCAGGCGCTTTACGGCGCGCGTCGCGAGATCCATCAGATAAATGTCGGAATTGCCATTGGTCTCCAGCGCCATCACAACGCTCTTGCCGTCCGGCGAAAAACGCGGCGAGAAGGTCATGGTCGGAAAATTGCCCAGCATTTCCTGACGGCCGGTCTCCAGATCGAACAGATAAACGCGTGGCCGCCCCTGAATATAGGACATATAGGCGATCATTTGCGCGCTCGGATTGAATCGCGGCGTCAGGACCAGATAATCGCCCTGCGTCAGGAATACCGGATTGGCGCCGTCCTCATCCATCACTGCCAGCCGCTTGCGGCGGTTCAGTTTCGGCCCCGATTCCGAGATGAACACTATTCTGGTGTCAAAATAGCCTTTTTCGCCAGTGATGCGCTCATAAATCTGATCGGAGACAAGATGGGCAATACGCCGCCAGTTTTCCGGCGTGGTCATGTATTGAAGGCCGACCATCTGCGTTTCGCCGAAAATATCCCAGAGCCTGAATTCCACTTTCAGCCGGCCATCCGACTGCATGGTGGCCTGACCCGTAACCAGACCCTGCGCCTGAATGGTACGCCAATCCGCAAAATGCGGAGGAGAGTTGATGTCCGCAATTTTCTCGATGAAGGATGCCGGGTTCAGCGATTTGAACAGGCCCGATCTTTCGAGGTCTGCTCGCACCACCCCCGCGATGTCACGGCTGGCCTGCGAATTGCCGAGGAAATCCGGTATTGCCAAAGGAATAGGTTCGGTCACGCCCTGGTCGATTTTGACCTGCAGAGCTGCTTGCGCCGGACCGAAATCTATTCCGGTAAAGGCAAGCAGCAATGCTGCAGTTAAGAGTGCGCGCGGCGCGCGGCGAAGGTGATGGAGAAATTGCGCTGCCATTTTTTGTCCTGCTTCTATCGGCCGATCATCTTGCCAGGATCGAAGGTCATGACGATCTCATGCCAGACCTCGTATTTTTCGGGCGGCAAGTGTTTGTATGGTTCGCAGACATTGACCGCTCGCAATGCCGCCTCTGCCGCTGAACGCATATAGGGGTTTGCCGCGGCCGCAGCCCGTGTCCCGGGTTCAAGTTGCGGCGGTTGGGCAAGACCGCCATCGGGCGTCAGGTAAACACGCACCTGAACGATCAGTCGTTCAGGGTCCGGCGCTCCCACCGGCACGTTCCAGCATTGCCGCATTTGCGAAAGCAACGCGTCCTTCAAATCCATGGTGAACGCGTCCTGCGCCCCCAATCCCCTCACCGGTTGTTCGGCCTGTCTTACGACGGGGGGTGGCGCAGGTTTTTGCGGTGCGCTCTTGTCCAGAAACGCCAGGACGGAATCAACGTCGAACTTTTGCGGGCGCTCACGCGACGGCTTCAAACGCGGCCGTGCCGGATTGGCGGGCGCCGCAACCTGCTCCTTCTCAGGCGCCTTTTTCGGAACGGGTGGTCTGTCCGGTTCGGGAGCAAGTTCGGCCTCCGGGGGCGGTGGCGCGGGCTCCGGCGGGGGAGGCGGTTGTTGCACAGGCTCCGGCGCCGGCTTCGGAGGATCGGGCGCTGCCGGGGCAACGTCGGTCACATCGGCCACCGTCACGAGTTCCACCGGAACCGCCGGAGGCGTTTCATCGGGCAGGTTGAACGACATCGGCCAGGCCATGCTCGTAGCCGCAATGACGGCCACGTGGAGAATACCCGATGCGATGACGCTTCGTCTTAACATCCCGATTCCAGCATCTCTTCACGCGTGCGATGCAACAAATGCTCCACGCTTCAGCGGGCCAGTGGCGGTTTTTTCACCGCGTCCGTAACAAGGCCTATTCGTGTGAATCCGGCCGAATTCAGGAGACCCATGACTTGCATCACCTTGCCATAATCGACCGATTTATCGCCGCGGACGAAAATCCTCTGGTTGTAGCCATTGTTCGATATGGCGATCAGCTTGGGCACCAGATCGTCGGCCTCGATTGGCGAGTTTTGGAGGTATATGCGTCCACCATTATCGATCGTGACGGCAAGCGGTTCGCGATCTTCGCCCAGCGATTTGGCGCGGGTCTGCGGCAGATCGACCGGTACGCCCACCGTCAATAAAGGCGCCGTGACCATGAACACGATCAGCAGCACCAGCATCACGTCGACAAAAGGCGTGACATTGATTTCGGACATCGGCCGGCGCCCACGGCCTCGCCCGCGCGAGTTGCGAGGATTGTGCATCACCGCCGGCATCAGCGGGCCCTCTCGTCCAACTGTCGCGAGAGAAAAGTGGAGAATTCTTCGGCAAAAGTTTCGAGGCGTCCCGTGTAACGGCCAACCTCGTTGAGAAACCTGTTGTAGGCCACGACCGCCGGAATCGCCGCCACGAGACCCAATGCGGTGGCAAACAGTGCGTCCGCAATACCGGGTGCAACCACCGCAAGGGTCGTATCCTGACGCGCTGCAATCGCCTGAAATGCTGTCATGATGCCCCAAACGGTTCCGAAGAGGCCAACGAAGGGGGCGGTTGAGCCGACGGTGGCAAGATATCCAAGGCCCCGTTCGATCTTCTCGACCTCACGCTGTATTGAAACGTTCATCGCCTTTTCGACACGCTCTTTCAGGCTTGCCAATTGCCAGTCCTTGGGAGGGCCTGCTTCGTAGGAGCGCTTCCATTCGCGCAAAGCGGCAACAAAAACCGCCGTAAAGGGTTGGTCGGCGCGATCGGAATGTTGGGCATATAGCTCGTCCAGTGAGCGCCCGGACCAGAAACTTGTCTCAAAGTGCGTCGCCTTACGCTTGAGCGAACCAAACACCATCGTCTTGTCGATAATCAGAACCCAGGACCAGAAAGACGCAAGTATCAGCAGCATCAGTACGGCCTTGACCACTATGTCCGCCCTGACAAAAAGGCCAATCGGGGTAAACGCGCCCTGAATTTCAGAAATGGCCGATTGTTCTCCCGCGGCCGGCGTACCCGGTGGCGCAGCCAATGGTGCGGTGTCCGCTGCGGGGCCGACTGGGGCAGCCGAAGGCGTGCGGCCGTTTTCAACCGGTGCAGCGCGCTGAAGTTGTGCGACAGCGGGACTTACAATGCCGCTTGCCGCAATGCAGTAAAGAAGCGAGGCGAACAAAACGCCAAGCCACCGAAACCATGTCTTCGATGTTTTCGACAAGCTGTTTTACCTGGCCCAAGAATTGATTGCGAACCGGTGCGCCGGTTCAAAATAGTGAACTCATCCAAACGTGGCTGAATTTTGACCCGGAGCGGGCGATTGCGGCCAAACACCTGAGGTGAACGCTCGGTTAGAGTCTCGGCGGACCGCCGATTGGCTCCGGCCCGAAGTCATTTTCCGGGAACCCAGGCAAGAGGCGCCGCGGGCATCGCCCGTATCGGGCTGTGCAATAAACGGCGGAATGCAATCCTCCGCGTAGTTAATTATCCCGAACGATAATGTAAAACGTCATCTGTTTCCGAATCGGATCCGGCAGTCGCCGTGGCCGCCCGGCGGCGCTGATGAGGCAAACCTCAACATCAGCGCAAGTCATTTCCTCGCCCTGCCGTTCAATGGATTGCCGAAGGAAAATGCGTGCGCCGGTCACGTCAACAACGTTGGTTCGGACGGTAAGCGCGTCTTCCACTCGAGCCGGTCGGGTGAACGTGATGGAAATGCTGCGCACCGTCCAAAACAGAGGTTCGGCGGCGTTCAGGAGAGACTGGTGCCCAATATTACAAAGCCGCAGGAATTCCGAGCGCCCCCGTTCCATAAAACGCAGATAGCTCGCGTGATACACAAAACCCGAAAAATCCGTGTCCTCGTAATAAACGCGTATGGGAAAGATGTGACTCTGATCTTCGATCCGCCCGCCGGCAGGCTCACATCCGGAATCATTCCTCGTCATCGCTAAACAATTGGTTCTGTTGCGGCGGAATTGAAGGCTGAGGCAATCCGAGATGGACGAAAGCCTTTCCGGTCAGCATGCGTCCGCGCGGGGTGCGCTGAACCAGGCCCTGCTGGATGAGATAGGGCTCCACGATCTCCTCGATCGCATCGCTCGGCTCGCCGAGCGCCGCAGCTAGTGTATCAACGCCGACCGGACCTCCGGCGAACCCTTCGGCGATCAGGGCGAGATATCTGCGGTCAAATGCGTCGAGGCCTTTTTGATCCACTTCCAGCCGCGCGAGCGCCGCATCGGCGACAACCTCATCGACTTCCACATGGCCTGCCACCGCCGCGAAATCACGCACCCGCTTCAAAAGCCGGCCCGCAATCCTTGGAGTTCCGCGTGAGCGCAGGGCGATTTCACGGGCGCCGCCAGGAGTCAGCGGCAGACCCAAAACCCGCGCGCCACGAGCGATGATATCAACCAGTTCCGCAGTCTCATAAAACGACAGGCGGACAGGAATGCCGAAACGGTCACGCAAAGGCGTAGTGAGCAGGCCGGTCCTTGTCGTGGCGCCCACAAGCGTGAACGGCTGAAGTCCGATTTTCACGGAGCGGGCGGAAGGCCCCTCGCCGATAATGATATCGAGCTCGAAATCCTCCATCGCGGGATAAAGGATCTCTTCGACGGCGGGATTGAGCCGGTGGATTTCGTCGATAAACAGCACATCCCGCGCTTCCAGATTGGTCAGCAGCGCTGCAAGGTCTCCGGCGCGTACCAGCACCGGCCCGGAGGTGGCGCGAAAGCCAACCCCAAGTTCCCGCGCGACGATCTGCGCGAGAGTCGTCTTTCCCAAACCGGGAGGACCGGAAAACAGCACATGGTCCAGTGGTTCGTTGCGGGCTTTGGCCGCCTCGATGAACACCATCAGATTTTCGCGCGCCTGCTTTTGCCCGACAAATTCCGCCAGGCGCCTCGGACGCAACCCGGCTTCCAGCGCGTCCTCTTCCCGGTGCTCGGCGGTGACGACGCGGCCTGGTGTTTCTGACGGTTTGGACTTCGGCAATGCCATGAATTGCCCCGGCAATTGCCGCACTGTGCTTCAATTCCCCTGTTTTGGATAGCGGATCGCCCGCACCCGTCAGAGTCGGGCGGACAGGCGCAGGGATTCGCGTATCAGCACATCCAGCGGCATGGCTTCGGCATTTGGTCCGATCGACTGAGCGGCTCGCGCAACCGCATCATTGGCGGCGTTTTGCGAATAGCCCAGCTTGATGAGGGCGACGATGGCTTCGCCTTCAACACTACGCGTGACCGTTGCCGCGGTTCGCGATTCTCCCTCAACGGCGCCAGCCAACACAGTGAGGCTGGTCACTTTGTCCTTCAATTCTGCAGCTATGCGAGTCGCCAGTTTTGGGCCGACGCCCTGCGCGCGGCCCAGGAAGGATTTGTCGCCCAGAACAATAGCGCGTTCGATTTCGCCTGTCTTTAACGCTGACAGAATCGACAACGCGACGCGCGCACCAACGCCCTGCACGGTCTGCAACAGGCGAAACCAGTCGCGTTCGTGAGCAGAAATGAACCCATACAGCCTGATCGCTTCTTCGGAGACTTTGGTTTCTATGGCGAGGCTGACGATCGCGCCGGCTGTCATGCGCGCAAGTGTCGAGGAAGGACAATGCACCATGTAGCCGACTCCGCCGACATCGATGATCGCGTGATCGGCTGCGATCGAATTGACCACGCCGGTCAACTTCCCGATCACCGCGCCAATGCCGCTGCAATGCGTGCGCCAGTGGCAGACAAATGCGCATGGGCGATGGCACAGGCGAGCGCATCGGCGGCGTCGGCGGAGTCGAATTGCGCGCGCGGCAGCAGTCGCCTCACCATGGTCTGCACTTGTGCCTTATCGGCGTGACCCACTCCCACGATCGATTTCTTGATGTGGTTCGGCGCGTATTCGGCAATCGTCAGTCCGGCTTCTGCGGCCGAGAGCAGTGCAATGGCTCGCGCATGGCCCAGCTTCAATGCCGCCATCGGATCTTTGGCGACAAAGGCTTGCTCGACCGCGACGGCTTGCGGAGAATACTCGATCAACAGTGCTGAAATGCCACGGTGCAAGGTGGCCAGACGTTCGCCCAGCGGTTGCGATGGCTTGGTGGCGATCACGCCATTGGCGATGTGCGTCAATCTTGCGCCATCCGATTCGATCATGCCCCAGCCGGTACGTGCCAGACCCGGATCAAACCCGGCAATACGAATGATCATGATGGCGCGTGCCCGAGAATCGATCACACAGTGTCCTGCATAGAGCGAACCCGGCGCAACTGTGGAAATGTCCAAACCGGCTAGGCCGAGAGTTTCTCCATCGCGGCCTCGCTCATCTCGCAATTGGCATAGACGTTCTGCACGTCATCATGATCATCCAGCACATCCAGCAATTTGGTCAGCGTTTCAGCCGTTTCGTCATCCACCGCGATCACGTTAGTGGGGCGCCAGACGATTTTCGCCGATTCTGCCGCGCCGAGCTTGGCCTCCAGAGCATCGCGTACCGCGGCGAAATCTTCGACGCGGCACAGAAACTCATGACCATCGCTCGATGAGACGGATTCGTCGGCGCCGGCTTCGATTGCCGCTTCCAGCATTGAATCCGCATCGCCGGCGCTGCCGGGATAGACGATCAGGCCCACCCGGTTGAACATGAAGCTGACCGAACCGTTCTCGCCCAGCGCTCCACCATATTTCGAGAACGCCGCGCGCACGTCGGCCGCTGTGCGGTTGCGGTTGTCGGTCAGCGCTTCGACGATGATGGCGACCCCTCCGGGACCAAATCCCTCGTACCGCACCTCTTCGTAGTTTTCCGCATCGCCGCCCTGGCTTTTCCTGATGGCGCGGTCAATCACATCCCTGGACATGCTCTGAGCTTTCGCCGCAATGATGGCGGCTCGCAAGCGCGGGTTATGAGCGGGATCGGGCAGACCATGCCGTGCCGAAACGGTGATTTCGCGGGACAGCTTGGAAAACAGTTTCGAACGCTGCGCGTCCTGCCTGTTCTTCCGGAACATGATGTTTTTGAACTGTGAATGGCCGGCCATGACGGGTTCCGCATCTCATCGGCGGGTCAGATAAAGCCGCGCGCAATTTCCTTCAAGAGCGGCGCAGTTCAAGAAAAAGCGTAGGCATCCATGCGCAGTGTGCCGAACGTGGTGCTGGAGTGCAAACGCTCCACCGCTGAATCCCGCCCGCCCGCTCCCAGTGCCATAAACAGGGGCATGAAGTGATCGTCATCCGGATGCGCTCTTGTCGCAAAGGGCGCAAGCGCCCGGTAGTTCAGCAGATCTGCAGTCCGATGCCCCACAAGCGCGGAATGAATCCAGTCCGAAAAGTCACGCACCCATTGGGGTTGGGGCGCATCCAGGCCCGAACGGTCCATCAGGCGCAGATTGTGGGTGAAGCTTCCGGTGCACAGGACAAGGACATCATTGCGCAAACTGGCGAGCGCACGGCCGAGGTTCAGATGATGCGCAGGTCCCAATCGGCTCTGAATGCTGAGTTGCACAACGGGAAGCTCGTGCGCGGGGTACATCAGCAGCAGGGGCACCCAGGCGCCATGATCCAGACCACGGCGGTCATCCGCTGTTACGCGGAAGCCGGCCTCATCGAGGGATTTCATGATGCGTCCGGCGAGTTCCGGCGATCCCGGCGCGGGATAGGCCATTCGATACAGCGCTTCCGGAAAGCCGTAGAAATCGTGAATTGTCCCATTGGATTTAACGCTATTCACCATGGGCGCCTCGGTATCCCAATGTGCCGAAATCGCGACGATGGCCTTTGGCCTCGGAAGACTCTGCCCAAGTCCGGAAATAAATTGTCGCGCCGGACAATCGTCCAGGGGCAGGGTCGGCGCTCCATGTGAGACAAAAAGGCTGGGCAACATTGTGGGTTACTCCTGCATCCAACGGCGGAGAAGTTTGGACACCTCTGCCGGCGCTTTCGACCGTCGCCATATGGCCGCAATCCGGAATGACCTCCAGTTTCGCGCCCGGTATGCTCCTGGCGATTTCTTCGTGCCCGGCAACAGGGCTCCACAGATCGTCGCGACCGCAAGCGATCAGAGTGGGGCAGGATATCCGCGCCAGCAGGGGCCGATAGTCGGGCCGATTTAGCAATGCATGAATCTGGCCGGCATAGATTTCCGGCGTCGCCCGGCAGATCATCTTAGTCAGTGCAAGGATGAATTCAGCCTGATTCAGCTTCGCGGGATGCACAATCTTGGGCAGCCAGCGGGAGGCGACGGCCGCCATTCCATGATGCCGCGCGAGCTCGATCATTTCGTGCCGCTTACCGGGCTCATCGGAAGGGGCAGGCGTCGCACTGGTGTCGAACAGCGCCAACCGCTCGACCCGTTCCGGCGCAACCCGCATGATCTCGAGCGCGACGCGCCCGCCCATGGAGTGACCCGCCAACGCGAAGCGGTCGGGGGCCGTTTTCAAAACCACCCGGGCCATCGAGACGAGGGAATTGTGACCGTAGAAATCGTGAAAAACGGTAACCCGGAACTCTCCCGACAGTGCGTCCTTTTGCGGCGCCCAAACAGTCGCATCGCACAGCAGTCCGGGCAGTAAGAACAGGTGCGCCACGGCTATACCGCCGGAACGACTGGAATGAGCCGGCCGCCAAGTCGCAGGGGTTCGGTTCTCAGCGCCAGACCGGTGATCCGGTCCGTCTCGACAAAAACCGCGCAAAGTGTTGCGGGCCCCAGCCGCAGGCGTCATCCGGCCTCCGGGCATTTTTTTCGTGAACCGCTGCAGCGGTTCGAATTTCTCCATTCCGATCACCGAATCATAATCCGCGCAGGCTCCGGCATCCGTCTGATAACCCGTGCCATGGGGGAGAATTTGCGTGTCCGCTGTGGGTACGTGGCTGTGTGTCCCGATCACGCAACTGGCGCGCCCATCGCAGAATTGACCCATTGCCATTTTTTCAGAGGTCGCTTCGGCATGCATATCGACAACGATTGCATCGGCGGCATCCCGCAATGGGCAGGCGCCGATTTCCGCCTCCACTGCGGCAAATGGATCATCCAGTGGATCCATGTGGACGCGTCCCATCACATTGATCACCAAAACCCGGAGACCTCCTCGTGTATGATAGAGATTGGCGCCACGTCCCGGCGTGCCCCGTGGATAATTCTGCGGCCGGAGGATACGATCGTCCTGATCGATGAAAGTCAGGATTTCACGCTGATCCAGCCAATGGTTACCGCTGGTCAGTACATCCACACCGGCACCGAACATTTCGTTGGCAACGCTGCGCGTAATACCGAACCCGCCGGCAGCGTTCTCGGCATTGGCAACCACGAAGTCGAGGCCGAGTTTTTCACGCAATCCGGGCAACTCACGGCCAATCACATCCCTGCCCGGACGACCAATGACATCTCCAATGAAAAGGATCCGCATCAGCTTTCCTGGAAATTCCGCGCGCCGTTTTCCGTCACAACCCAGTCCAGCCTTTCGTCATGATCGAGGTGCGGCAATCCTGCGAACTCCTGCACGGCGAAAGCAAAACCGGCGGCGAGGATCGATTTGCTGTTCCGAAGGCCGCGGATGGTCCGATCATAATATCCCGCGCCATAGCCTATGCGATAACCTTGGCCATCGAATGCAAGCAGGGGAACAATCAGGACATCCGGAGCAATTTTGGGCCACTCGCGCGCCGGTTCCGACAGTCCGAAACCGCCGCGCACCAGTTCCGCTCCGCGTTCCCACAGATGAAAATCCAGCGGCAGATTGCGTCCTGCAACCCGCGGCAAAACGATTGGATGGTCGCGGCGGCGCAATTCGGATTCCAGAAAAAACGGATCGGCCTCATCGCCTATGGCCCAATAGCTGGAAACCACGGCCTGAGCTGGCAAGGGAATCCATCGCAGGAAATTTTCGGCCAGGCGGCCGGACAATTCCGGGACCCGCGCCTTCAGGCCAGCCCTCCGGTCCAGGGCTTGTTTGCGAATTGTGTCCTTGGTTTCTGTCGAAGACATCACGAGGCTGATTAGAAGAAAATGGGCGGGACCGCTATCGCCGTTGGATACTGGATCCTCACGGGCCTGCAAGCGCAGGTGGGCGCCATATGTCCGGGACCACGATCCCGGTCAGGGACAGCTCCCAGTGAGTACCATTAAGGCCCCTGGGCATCGCATTCCTGACGCGCGGAGCAGAACCCGCCCATGGCTAACTTAGGAGTTAACCATCCTCTCTGCAATGGCCGTCTCTGTTCGAAAGCCAGCAATCCTTGAAAATCCGTCTCGCTGAAGCTCTCATTTCAGAAGATTCCTCTGGAATTGTACAAACGGTCTCCCTGCCGGAAACACGGACTTTTGCCGCAGCAAACGCTTGTTTGGATAACTGGACCTGGAGTATCCGATAGGCTGCAAAACCCGCTCACTCTAGCAACCGGTTTGTTGATTCGCAGTTTGCACCGAATCCGAATCGGCTGAACTCAGGAATAAAGGAAGGAATGACTGATGGCCGTCCGTGTCGCGATCAACGGTTTTGGACGTATCGGGCGCCTTGTTTTGCGCTCGATCATAGAAACCGGGCGAAAGGATCTGCAGGTGGTGGCGATCAACGATCTCGGCCCGGTTGAGACAAACGCGCATCTGCTGCGATATGATTTGGTGCATGGGCGTTTCCCCGGTGAGGTCAAAGTCCATGGCGATCACATCAGCGTCGATGGACAGGACATGCGTGTCACGGCAATACGCAACCCCGGGGAATTGCCCCACAAGGCCCTCGGGGTGGATATCGCCCTCGAATGCACCGGCCATTTCACCAACCGGGAAAAGGCCGCCGCGCATCTGACGGCGGGCGCGAAGCGCGTATTGATTTCCGCGCCCGCGGATGGCGTCGATCTCACGGTGGTATTTGGAGTCAACCATCAGAAGCTTACCCGAGATGACGTTATAGTCTCGAACGCATCCTGCACCACGAACTGTCTCGCCCCCGTCGCCAAGGTGCTGCAGGACACGATTGGTATCGAGCATGGTTTCATGACAACCGTACATTCCTACACCAACGATCAGCCGTCGCTGGATCAGCTCCACAAGGATCTCTATCGCGCGCGCGCGGCCGCGGTTTCCATGATTCCGACGTCAACGGGGGCCGCCAAGGCGGTCGGACTCGTCTTGCCGGAATTGAAGGGCAAACTGGATGGCGTAGCCATCCGTGTCCCCACCCCGAATGTTTCGGTGGTCGATCTAAAAGTGGTCACGGTGCGCGAAACAACCGTGAATGAAGTAAACGAGGCGATGAAACGCGCGGCAAGTCAGGAGTTGAAGGGCATCCTGGAGATTGTGGAAGCACCGCTTGTTTCGGCGGACTTCAACCACAATCCCGCATCGTCATCCTTCGCGGTCGACCAGACCAAGGTGATCAACGGCAATTTCGTTCGGGTCATGTCCTGGTACGACAACGAATGGGGTTTTTCGAACCGCATGGCAGACACCGCGGTTGCGATGGCGAAGCTGATCTGAAGGCCGATGGCTTCTTTCCGGACGCTCGACGATTTGGACGTGGCGGCAAAGCGCGTATTGCTGCGGCTTGACCTCAACGTGCCGATGAAAAATGGCGAGGTCACCGACAGCACCCGCATCGACCGTCAGGCGCCCACAGTCCGTGAACTGGCCGACAAGGAGGCTCGCGTCATCATCCTTTCGCATTTCGAGCGCCCCGGCGGAAAAGTCGTACCCGAATTGTCGCTGAGGCCCGTCGTTCCGGCCCTGGCCCGCGCCATTGGCAAGCCGGTGTCATTTGCGGCGGACTGCATTGGGCCCGTTGCGGCGGTTGCGGTGGAAAAGTTGCGGAATGGTGACGTGCTCCTTCTGGAAAACACCCGATTCCATGCTGGCGAAGAAAAGAACGATGTGGCCTTTGCACGCGAGCTTGCGGCCCTCGCTGACGTTTACGTCAATGACGCCTTCTCCGCCGCCCATCGCGCGCATGCATCGACCGAGGCCATAGCCCACCTGCTGCCATCGGCCGCAGGAAGGTCCATGCAGGCCGAACTTTTCCACCTCGAGCGCGTGACAGAAAATCCCGAACGGCCTCTGATGGCGGTTGTCGGCGGCGCGAAGATTTCTTCGAAGATCACGTTGCTGGAAAATCTGACCGGCCGCGTCGATGTTCTCCTTATCGGCGGCGCCATGGCAAACACGTTCCTTGCCGCTCAGGGGCTGCCCATCGGACGTTCTTTGACCGAAAACGATCAGCTCGAGGTTGCGAAAAAGTGCATCGCCGCGGCGGAGGCTCGCGGAGTCCGTCTGATGCTTCCCACCGATGTCATCGTGGCGCGGGATTTAAGGCCGAATGCCGCGTGCCGCATCGTGGGCGCTTCCCAGGTTGAGGAAGATGAAATGATCCTCGACCTTGGACCCCGGACCATCCAGGCGTTCGGGCGGGAACTCGCACGTGTCAAAACCGTGCTCTGGAATGGACCCCTCGGCGCTTTTGAAGTGCCCCCGTTCGACCGCGGCACGACTGCCGCGGCAAAGGCTGTCGCCGAGCGCACCAGGGAAGGAAAGCTGGTTTCGGTTGCGGGTGGTGGCGATACCGTGGCAGCCTTGGCGCATGCCGGGGTTGAAGGCGATTTCACTTACGTCTCGACGGCGGGCGGCGCATTCCTCGAATGGTTGGAGGGCCGCACACTGCCCGGAGTTGCCGCGCTCGAGCGGAGCTGAAGAAAGCCCACAGACTAACTGCTTCCCTCGGCACAGGAGTGAATGAGGAATAAAATGAACCGAGATCAGCTGACCAAAACCGCGCAGATGATGGTGGCCAAAGGCAAGGGCATCCTCGCCGCCGATGAAAGTTCCGGGACGATCAAGCGCCGATTTGACACCATTGGTGTGGAATCGAGCGAAGACAATCGTCGTGATTATCGCGAAATGCTTTTCCGCACCGGCCAGGCGATGAAGCACTACATTTCCGGCGTGATCCTTTACGACGAGACCATCCGTCAGCATGCGAACGACGGAAAGCCGCTGGTGCAATTGATTACGGAGGCTGGTTCGCTGCCCGGTATCAAAGTGGACAAGGGAACCAAACCGCTACCCTTCTGTCCCGGTGAAGTGATCACGGAGGGTCTCGATGGTCTGGATGACCGCCTGGACGAATACAAAAAGCTTGGTGCGCGATTCGCCAAATGGCGAGCGGTTGTCGACATCGGAAGCGGGATTCCGACGTACACCGCAATCAATACAAATTCCCACGCGCTCGCGCGTTATGCGGCGATCTGCCAGGACCACGACATCGTGCCGATCGTCGAACCGGAAGTGCTGATGGATGGCGGACACACTATCGATCAGTGTTACGCGGTAACGGAATGGGTGCTGCACACCGTATTTTCCGATCTGTATTACCAGCGCGTAATTCCGGAAGGCATGGTGCTGAAGCCCAACATGGTGATCTCCGGGAAAAAAGCCACCGTTCGTGCTTCACCGGAGGAAGTTGCCGAAAGGACCGTCGCAGTTTTGAAACGCTGCGTGCCGCCCGCTGTCGCCGGAATTGCATTTCTTTCCGGTGGTCAGTCGGATGAAGAAGCAACCCTTCATCTCAACCTGATCAACCGGATGGGCCCGCTCCCCTGGCCGGTGACGTTCTCCTATGGCCGCGCGTTGCAGCACGAACCGCAGAAACTTTGGGCCGGGAAGCCGGAGAATGTGGCTGCGGCGCAACGCGCATTCGCGCATCGTTCCCACATGAACGGCCTCGCCGCGCAAGGCGAATGGAAGCGCGATCTGGAACAGGCAGCGTGAGCCGATGCCGGCTGTATCTGATCACGCCGCCCGCTCTGCAGCCGGAGATTTTCGTCAAGCCGCTTGAGGCCGCACTCGCTGCCGGCGATGTGGCCAGCGTTCAGTTGCGCCTGAAGGACGCCTCCGATGAGGCTGTGCTTGATGCCGGCCGGGTTTTGAAACCGGTCGTCCAGCGTGCCGGTACGGCGTTTATCGTCAATGACCGCCCCGATCTCGCCGTTGCGATCGGCGCCGATGGCGTTCACGTCGGGCAGGAGGACGCGTCATACTCTGAGGCGCGCGCAGCCGTTGGGAAGGACAGGATCGTCGGCGTCACATGCCACGATTCCCGCCATCTGGCGATCGCGGCGGCAGAAGCCGGCGCCGATTATGTCGCATTCGGGGCGTTTTTCCCCACCGGAACCAAACAGCCCAAAACCCGCTGCGAAATCGAATTGATACAGTGGTGGGCCGAAATGATGATCGTGCCCTGCGTCGCCATCGGCGGCGTCACCGTGGACAACTGTATGCCGTTGATAAATGCCGGCGCCGATTTCCTCGCTGTCTCCTCCGGCGTGTGGGATTTTCCCGAGGGTCCCGCATCCGCGGTGCGCAGGTTCAACGCGCTTTTTGCCTAGTTGTTCTCCTGTTGCTACAACCCGCGCGCTTTTTCAAAAACGCGGGAACATGGCCAAAGTCGCTGGAAACGAAGTTCGCCCCGGCATGGTGATTGAGTTGAACGGTCAGCTCTGGTCGGTGGTGAAGACGCAATCGGTGAAACCGGGAAAAGGGGGCGCTTATAACCAGGTTGAGCTGAAAAACGTCGTCAACGGCATCAAGCTGAACGAGCGTTTCCGTTCTGCCGAAACTGTGGAAGAGGTTCAACTCGAACGCCGCGACTTTCAGTATCTCTACGGCAGCGGCGATATGCTGACGTTCATGGACATGCAGAGTTACGAGCAGATCGAAATCGCCGAAGATTTTGTCGGGGATCGCGTGCGCTTCCTTCAGGAGGGAATGAAGGTCATCGTACAGCTGCATGAAGGCAAACCGCTCGGCATCTCTCTGCCGCAACAGGTAGTTCTGGAAATCGTCGAAGCCGATCCGGTCACCAGGGGTCAGACCGCGGCTTCGTCTTACAAATCCGCGACGCTGGAAAACGGCGTCCGGACCCAGGTGCCGCCATTCATCGAAAAGGGAACGAAAGTGGTGGTTTCGACGGACGACGGCAGTTACGTAAAGCGCGCGGAATAGTCCGCATTTCACGATCACAAATCCGTCCGCAGCGGCTCGCGAGTAAAAATGCCTTATCTTTCTCCGTCATTGAACGTAATGATCGCAGCCGCGAAGAAGGCCGGGCGCGCGCTGATTCGTGATTTCGGCGAACTCGAAAATCTGCAGATATCCAGAAAAGGTCCCGCCGATTTCGTGACGACAGCCGATTCCCGGACCGAGCGGATACTGCTCGAGGAACTGACGCGCGCTCGCCCCGGTTACGGCTTTCTGCTGGAAGAACGCGGCGCTGTCGAGGGCCGCGACAAGACGCACCGCTTCATCATCGATCCCATCGATGGAACCACGAATTTTCTGCATGGCATTCCGCAATTTGCGATTTCCATTGCGCTGGAACGCGAAGGCAGCCTCGTCTCCGCGCTAATCTTCAATCCTGTCACCGACGAGTTGTATGTCGCCGAAAAAGGCCATGGCGCCTATCTGAACGACCGCCGTTTGCGCGTCGCCGCCCGCAGGCAGCTTTCGGACATCCTGGTTGCCTCCGGCGCGCCGTTCATGGGCAAGGAAGGCCGGAAGGAATTCCTGTCCGAACTCGATGCGATCATCTCGACCACCGCCGGGATGCGCCGCTTTGGTTCGGCAGCTCTCGATCTTGCCTGGACGGCCGCCGGGCGTTTCGATGCCTTTTGGGAACGCAACCTGAAATCCTGGGACATAGCAGCGGGAATCCTGATCGTTCGCGAAGCCGGAGGCGTCGTCACCGATATGGATGGCCGCGACACCATGATGGATGGCGGCCACATCCTGGCCGCCAATGACGCACTCCACCGTCCTTTGCTGGAAATGCTCCGCGCCGGGTCGCGTCCGGCTTAGGCAAAACTGCAGTCAGGAATAGCTGAGCTTACGCACGGCCATTCTCCGGCCCATCACCACCACGATCAGCGAGGCAAGCAGCATTGCGCAAGCCAGCGCCGCCATGGCCGCTGAGTAATTGCCGGTTTCCTGCTTTAACCAACCGACGATGCCAGGGCCAATAATGCGCCCGAAGCTGCCGATCGTGTTAATGAAGCCGATACCTCCTGCCGCCGCCGTTCCCGCGAGGAAAGTCGCAGGCAGGCTGAAGAATGGACCGTTATAGGCAAGCGTCCCGACCAGAGAGACCGTCAATGCCAGCAGCATCAGCAGAGGCGTCGGTGCAATCGCGGCAAATGCGAGACCGAAAGCGGCAAGCGTCAACGGTATCACCACGTGCCAGACGCGCTCGTTATGCGCGTCGCTTCTGCGCGCCCAGAAAATCATGGCGATCATCCCGGCGATGAAGCAAAGCGACACGACGAAGCCGGTGGCGAAATTCGAAAAGCCCATCCCATGCACCATCTGCGGCAGCCACAGCTGCACGCCGTAAAGGCCGCATTGATTGCCAAGCAGCGCCAGACCCAGAGCGATCACCCGCGGATCGCGGATCGCGGGCCAGAATTCCTTCTGTTCGGCATGGGATTCGGCGGCCAAAATCCGCTCGATCCGTTGTTTCTCTCCGGCGCTCAACCAGGATGCCTTGGCTGGGCGATCGGGAAGCAATTTGAGCGATAAGAACGCCAGCAGGGTCGCGGGCAGGCCTTCCAGAATAAACATCCATTGCCAGCCATGCAGTCCGGCAAGTCCGTCCATGCCGAGAATGGTCGTCGAGAGCGGCGCGCCGACAATATTGGCCATCGGAATCGCCATCATGAAAACGCCGACAAAGCGGCCGCGCCACGAATTGGGAAACCAATAGGTCATGTAGAGAAGCATGCCCGGAAAGAAGCCCGCTTCGGTTATGCCAAGGATCAGCCGCAAACCGTAATAGCTGAGAGGCCCGGTCATGAAGGCGTTGCTCGCGGAAATCACGCCCCAGACGGCGAGCATCAGGAAAACCCAGCGGCGCGCGCCGAATTTCTCAAGGATCAGATTGCCGGGGACCTGAAAAATCAAATAGCCGGCAAAAAATATGCTTGCGCCGAATCCGTATACGGCGGGTGACAGACCCAGATCCTTGTTCATGGTTAGCGCGGCAAAGCCGACATTCACCCGGTCAATATAATTCACCAGATAAAGCAGTGCGACGAACGGCATCAGCCGCCGGGCACAGCGGGCGAATATCAGGTCGTCAGCGGCCTCAATCTGTTCTGCCATTCCCGTGTTCCCGCATCCTGCAGCCGGACGCTACCACAGTCAGCGGTCCGCACCACATCACCTTGGGCTTTGGAGGGGAGACGATTGCGCGTAATGGCCTCCGGCAGGGTGCAGGTCTCAACCGGAAAAGGGCAACGGAAAGCTGTCGTTTGAGTTATTATACCCTTCGGCTGCTTCGTCCCGGCAATTGTTCCAGGTTCTGCTGAGTACCGCTGAGTACCGCTGAGTAAAGGATAGTTCAGTTTGAGTAGCACTGCCTCGAATATCCAGTACGCTGCACTGCCGTGGCGCAAGGCGAAAAGCGGAATTGAGATTCTCCTCATCACGACGAGCAACAGCCGGCGCTGGATTGTCCCCAAAGGCTGGCCCGCCGAAGGACTCACGCCCAGCGAATGCGCCGCGCAGGAGGCGCTGGAAGAGGCAGGCGTTTCCGGCCACATCGCGCCGGAGCCGCTCGGCTCGTTCCGCCATTACAAGGTCCGCAAATCCGGCGAGAACGTGCTCTGCACCATCTATGTGTTTCCCATGGAAGTGACCCAACAGCGGCAGAACTGGCCCGAGAAGAACATGCGCGACTTTCGCTGGTGCTCGGTCGAGGAGGCGCTGGCCCGCGTCAAGGATCTCGCCTTGCGCCGCTTGATTATCAAACTGGTCAAATCGCCCCGCCAGCTTGCGAAGGCCGGCTGAACGAAGAGCCGCCGCGCACGATCATCTCAACGGCACGCAATCGGCCTCGGCCGGTTGCCGAAGCATCGGTTTACAGTTTTAGGGGGTGGAAATAGCCGGTCATTTCCAGATAGCCCGATGCGCCGTCGCCCCGCACTGCGCCTTCCCAGTAAACCGGCCCTCCGGTTGTGCGGCTGTCATATTCCTGGTTATCAAACAGCGGCACCAGATGCCATTGCCGCTCGCCTTCGGGCAGCCGCACGCCGATGATTGTTTCGACCGGATATACCGCGCCGCTTTCAGGAGAACGCCACCGTCGAACCGGTGTGAACCGCACATCCGCCGGCGCCAGCACATGGATTGCGCCATTCGCATCCCGCAATGTTCCGCCCGCCCAGAATGTCTTGCCTGCGGCGTCGCGAATGCGGAAGCCCATCAGCGCGCCTCCACCGTCGAGATTTAATCCGGTCCAGTCCCATCCGGAGGCGGCAGCATCCAGATAATTGGATGACCATTCTCGGTCGAGCCAGGCTGATCCGGAAACGGATTCTGCTCTGGCCATTCCGAACAAGGCTGCCCGAAACGCTGAGATGGGGCATGCTGTAATAATAGCTCGCCTCCCCGGGTTTGGGCCCCTTTTGGCTGTAGCCGCCATCGCCTTCCGGCAGCACCGGTTCTGTCGGCGTGAAGGAAAAATCGACGGTGAAATCCCTGCCGCTGACTTTCGTGTGGAATCGTCCGTCGGCGGATCGCTTCAACACCCAGTCGCCAATCGCTACGTCCGCGTCATGGGTTGATGCCTCCGCAAGACCAAATCCGGCGCGGTAGATTTGCTCCTGATGCAGCAGTTTCCCAACGGCAGGGTCAGAGAGCGCCGCATGGGCGAACAGGATTTGCTTCGGTGCGAAGGCGCTCGGATTATCGTTGGCAAATCCAGGCCGCGACCGGAAGAACGTGACCTGGAATCCCATCCGGTGCCCGTCGGGTCCCTTGAGCCACCCGGTGATATACCACCACTCGTTGCGGAATTCGGGATGCGCCCCGTGATCGGCGGGAAAATGGAGCATGATGCCGGGACGTACTTTCGGAAACTGCGGATCCCCGGCCGCGTCCGCCGCAAAGCCGAACTTGATGAATGCAGCGGCGGCGGCAATGATGGCAATAACGCCAATGCTGCGCATCAGCCGCATTACCAGTCCTCCCGTACGGCAAGCAGCGTGTCCTGCGACAACGCCTTCCGTCCGGCGATCAATGCGGTTCCGGCCGAAGCCGCGATCAGCGCAACCGCAACCGCACCGAACAGCGTAACAGGCAGCCGGACATCCATGGTCCAATGAAACGACTGTGGGTTTATAACGCGAATCAGCACCTGGCTGATTGCGATTCCAAGGCCGATTCCCGCCACAACGCCAACGACGCCGAGCAATGCGCCTTCCATCGCGAGCATCGCGACGATCTCCCGCCGCAACACGCCGATATGGCGCAGCATGCCGAACTCCTTGCCGCGGGACAGCGTCTGTGTGGAAAACGTAGCCGCGATTCCCGCAAGCCCGACCAGGATTGCGATCGCTTCGAGCAGGTAAGTCACGGCAAAACTGCGATCGAAAATGCGCAGTGATAATGCGCGGATGGCGCGCGAATCGGCAATCGTAACCGTTCGCGCCACAGAGGGGGGCAAAACCTCACGAATGGCTTCCATCGTCCGTTTTTCATCCGTACCCGGGAAAAGATCGATGGCGGCGTCTGTGCGCAGCGGATCACCCGTCAGAACGCTGTAATCGCCCAGATCCATCGCAATCGCCCCCTGCTGACGCCCATAATCGCGCCATTCGCCGGCGACAAAAAACACACCCGGCTTGCCGCTCTGGCCGGCGCCGACCGGAAGCCGGATCCAGTCACCGGGCGCATAGCCGTAAATCCAGTGTGCCGGTTCGGATACCCAGACCGGAATCGCACCCGGCGGCGGCGGAAGCGTTTGCCCGATCAGGGGCAGGATTCCCCCCGGATGGCGATGATTGAGGTCGGTCGCCATCCAGTCGATCGGTGGCCGGTCAACCGCCAGGCGCAGCGGCGTGTTCTTCCGGAAATGAATCGCCGCGATTCCCGGTAGAAGCGCGAGCCGCCGCTGTATCTCTGGCGTCAGCGCATCGCCATCGTCGCTGTCCACCCGGAGATAGATGTCCGACGGCAGAATCTGGATCAGCCAGGCATCGACCGAATTGCGGAAGCTCCAGATCATGACCGCCATGGCGATCATCAGACTGGTGCTCGCGACCATGCCGCAGAGCGCAATTGCCGCCTGTCCAGGCGCGCCCCAGAGATGCCTGAGGGCGAGCTCCATTGAGGGAGGCATCCTGATTCCCCGGATCGGGCTCAGTAATGCTCGCGCAATCAAGGGCATTGCCGCGACGCCTCCGGCGAGCAGAAGCGCGATCGAGAGATAACCGAAAATCGGCAGATCCTGAACGGGCGGAAGGAACGCGGTGACCGCACCCAGAACCAGCAGAATCAGCGCCGACACGGCATTCGGCGATTTTCGCGGGTCGGCCGGATCGCCGGCCTGTTTGATTGCGATCGCGGGCTCGGCGCGCGCTGCATTCCGCGCCGGCAGCAGACTTCCTGCCACTGCGCATCCGATTCCCAAAAGGAAGAAAAACAATGCGGCGCCGGGCGCAAACACCAGTTCCGGCCGCGTTCCGCTGAAATAGCCGCCGCCAAGATCCCCGCCGAGAAGCCGCAATGCCAGCGCTGCGAGCCCCCATCCCAGGAACAGGCCGGCGAGTCCGCCCGCAACACCCATGGCCGACCCCTCGATCAGCACCTGCAGCAGCACAATCCTGCGCCGCGTCCCCAGCACGCGGAGCAGTGCGAACTGTCCATGCCGCCGGGAAACGGCAAGGGCTTGCGCCGAATAGGCCAGAAATGCGCCCGTAAGCAGCGCCATCAGGGCAAGCATGTCCAGATTGACCCGATAGGCACGCGATATACTGCCGGTCCGTCTCTCTTCGCTATCGCGCGTCACCAGCTCCGCATCGGGGCCGAGCAGCGATTGAACGCGCGTCCGAACCGCTTCTGCGTCCGCGCCTTCGTCAAATTTCAGGTCAACCCGCTGAATGAACCCCAGCATGCCAAATCGCCATTGCGCGGTCGCGATATCCAGCACCGCAATATTTTCATCGCTGGACACCCCGGGCAGTGTCCCCGATATCCGCAACGTCCCACTTTTGCCTCCGGCCTCGATCGTGATGTCGTCGCCGATATGCTTGCGCACCGCATTGAGTGCCGCACGCGAGAGGAATACGGCATCCGGCGCAATATCTTCGCTGCTGGCAAATGTACCAGTCTCTGACGAGCCCACGGCGCGCCCCACCAATACCGGAGTCACCGGCGCCGCGCGAAACACGTCAATGCCAAGTAATGTCAGGGGGACAATGGCGGAATGGCCGGCAAATTCGATCACCGGACTGGCGTCGGAAATCCCGGCAACGTGCGCCAGCTTTGGATAAAGGCTTTCTTCGAACCCATGCGGAGTGACCGAATGGACTTGCAGATCGGCGTCGCCATTGATGGCCTGCACGGCATGCGCGAATTCGCTCAGCGCGGATGCATTCACAAGGTGCACCGCGAATCCGAGACCGACGCCAATCGCGATCGCCAGTACCGCAAGCAGGATCCGCCCCGGATGGGCGCGCACTTCGCCAAGACCGATCCAGGCCTGCGCATTCATGCGCGCACCAGCCCCGACGGCGTAAGCTGATAAATCCGGTCCGCCGCAGCCGCGGCCAGTCGCGAATGCGTGACGAGCACAACCGAAGCTCCGGAGCGGCGAACCTGTGTTGAGAAAAGCGCGAGGATTCTCGCCGCTGTTTCCGGATCCAGATTGCCGGTCGGCTCATCCGCGAGAATGACGGAAGGCTCGTGAATCAGGGCTCGTGCAATCGCAACCCGCTGCAGTTCGCCCCCCGAAAGCTGCCTTGGATAGTCATCGTCCCGTCCCTGCAGCCCGACATCGGCCAGCATTCCGCCCGCACGTTCCAGCGCCCGCTTCCCACCATGATGCTGCAGCACCAGCGGCAGCGCGATGTTCTGCGCTAAAGTCAGATGGGGCAGCACATGAAAAGCCTGGAATACGAAACCGATGGCCTTGCGCCTCAGCCGTGTGCGGTCGTCGTCGCTCAGTCTTTCCAGCATCTGGCCATGAATCGCAATCGTTCCCTCATCCGGCAGGTCAAGGCCGGCAATCAGATTCAGCAAAGTCGATTTTCCGGCGCCAGATTCACCCATGATCGCGACGAACTCGCCCGCTTCAACCGAAAGCTCCAGTCCGGAATAGAGCAGGCGGCCGCCGGGGACCGTCTTGCGGAGTCCGCTGGCCTGCAGTAACGGCGAAGCAGTAGATATTGGCGCGAGCATGGGGCAGCAGTTAGCCCCTCCCACGTCAAAAAGTCGATTCGGAGAAGTCTGCCCTCCACATGAACAGAGTGTAAGGTAGCCGCATGGATGCAGTTGAAAATCCTTACACGTCCGGGATCGCGCAATTTGTCGCCGGCCTCGGCTTCGACGACATTCCACGGGAAGTGATCGCGCGCATAAAGCTGTTGATTCTCGATTCGCTCGGTTGCGCAATTTTCGGCGTCGGCCTCGAGTGGAGCCGCATTCTCATTGAAACGCTCGCAAGCGTGGACACAACCAAGGCATGCGGTGTCTGGGCGACCGGACGCCGGCTCTCTGCCCCGCATGCCGCCCTGGCTAACGGCGCACTGGTTCAGAGCTTTGAACTTGACGATGTTCATCGGCAGGGCGTGCTGCATGTGGGTGCTGTCGCCTTGCCGCCATTAATGGCCGTCGTGGAACTCCGCCCGGGCATGACAGGACGGGATTTCCTCACAGCGGCTGTCGCCGGTTATGAGATCGGCCCCCGCGTCGGCATGTGCATGGGCCCGAACCATCTCGTGCAGGGCTGGCATTCCGGCGCAACTGTCGGCGTATTCTCCGCCGCGGCCGCTGCCTCGGCGGCGCTGCGACTGCCGCCCGAACAAACCGTGCACGCGCTCGGGATCGCGGGCACTCAGTCGAGCGGGCTGATGGCCGCCCAATTCGGCGCGATGGTCAAGCGCATGCATGCCGGACGCGCCGCCCAGAGCGGATTATATGCCGCCCTGCTGGCCGAACGCGGCTTCACCGGAATCCGGGATGTCTTCGAAAATGCTTATGGCGGCTTTTGCACAACCTTCTCCGCCTCTCCCGACCGTTTTGACCGCAGTGAACTGATCTCGGGTCTGGGAGCACGCTACGAAACCATGCGCATTTCGGTGAAGCTCTATTCCTGTGTCAGCACCAACCACACCGCGCTCGACGCTTTGCGGCGCATTCGCGAACGAAGGCCATTTGCACCGGCGGAAATATCGCAGATCACCGTGCATTGTTCTCGCGCCACGCTCGATCATGCCGGATGGCCGTATCGGCCTGAAGGCATGACCGCTGCACAGCTCAATCTTTCCTTCTGCATTGCCACTCTGTTGCTCGAAGGCGACGTCTTTGTCGAGCAGTTCTCCGAGGCAGCGATCCGGGACCCTGGGCGGCTCGCGCTCGCCGCCAAAGTAAGTGCCGTCGAAGACCCGCAGATTACCGCGCGCGGCGCCAAATTCCGCCACACGGTGAGGGTGGATGTGCGCCTTGCAGACGGAACGGAACAACTGACCGAAACCGTCGAGGCGCCACGCGGATCGGAGTGCGACTTCCCGTCACCCGATGTGATTTGTGAAAAATTTGCGAAGCTGACGGCAGCGCTTCCGCGCAACCGGGCGGACCGCATCCGTGACATGGTTCTCAATCTGGAACAGCTGCCGCGCGCCGCCGCTCTCGCGGAAGCGCTGAGCGCCGGTTGATGCGCCCCGCCAGCTTGTCGCTTTTGCGACTCGGGCATATGGTTTAATCGGGCTCGAAGAAAAACATCGCACCGGGCTTTCTGATCTTGTCCGGGGAGGGACTTGATGGCGGAAATTGCGGCGGTCGCGCCGGCAAAGGCTGCGCGGGTGAATTCACTCAGCTTCATCACCGCGGCTTCGTCCGGCGGCACCCTGATCGAATGGTACGATTTTTACCTATATGGCGTTCTGGCCGGATTTTTTGGTTCGCATTTCTTCCCTGGAGATATGAAGCAGGGATTTCTCTATTCGCTAGGCATCTTCTGGACCGGTTTTGTCTTCCGGCCGTTCGGTGCCGTCGTCTTTGGCCATATCGGCGATCTCGTCGGACGCAAATACACCTTCATGCTCACTTTGCTCCTGATGGGGCTTTCGACTTTTCTCGTTGGTTGCCTGCCAACCTACGATTTCATCGGTTGGACTGCGCCTGCGTTGCTTGTCGCCTGCCGCATCGTGCAGGGGCTGGCGCTCGGCGGGCAATATGGCGGCGCTGCGACCTATGTTGCCGAACATGCACCGGACGGAAAGCGGGGATTTTATACCAGCTGGATCCAGACCACGGCCACGATGGGCATTGTGATGGCGTTGCTGGTGATCCTGACCTTCCGCCTCACTCTCGGTGACGAGGCCTTCGACGCCTATGGCTGGCGCTTTCCTTTCCTGCTTTCGGCATTACTGGTGGCGCTATCCGCATATTTGCGGCTGAAGCTCGACGAATCGCCGGTTTTCACCCGCATGAAAGATGAAGGGAAAACATCGGCCAATCCCGCACGCGAAGCCTATGGAAGCAGCCATAACTGGGGATTGATGCTGCTTGCATTGTTTGGCTTCACGGCGCCGGAAGGGGTCGTCTGGTACACGGGCCAGTTCTATGCGCTCGCCTATATGCAGAACGTGCTGAAGATCCCCTATGTGACCGTCTACGTCGTGATGACGATTGCGCTGTTGCTCGGCGCGCCTTTCTTCGTGTTTTGGGGTTGGCTGTCGGATCGCATCGGGCGGCGCTGGATCATGACCACGGGGTTTCTGCTCGCGGTGTTGAGCTATTGGCCGGTGTTTACTTGGCTCGGCGCGCTGAAAGGCGATCCTGTCATTCTCTGCCTGCTCGTCTGGTACATGGTCATTCTCGTGACCATGGTTTACGGCCCCATTGCGGCGTTCCTGGTCGAACTTTTCCCGGCCCGAATCCGCTACAGCTCAATCTCGCTTCCGTATCATATCGGAAATGGCGTGTTTGGGGGCGGAGTGCCGTTCATCGCCACGCTGCTTGCCGGGACATTCACCGGGATTCCGCTGGTGGGCCTGCTCTATCCGATGACGATCGCCGGGATCGGGGTAATCGTCAGCACGGTCGGCGTTCGCCGTGAAACCAGAAACGTGAGCATGTGGGACGAGGCCGGTGGACTGGCCACGGGAGGCGCCTGAACGCGTCAGGCCATGACGGCTGATCGCCCGCTGCGACTGGGCGTAGCGGGACTGGGCCGCGCTTTCCGGCTCATGGCTCCAGGCCTTGTGCAGAATCCCAAGATCCGATTGCTGGCCGCGGCCGATCCACGCGCGGAAGCACGGGCGCGTTTTGCAGCCGATTTTTCTGCCCGCGCTTATGGCGGTGTTGAAGAGCTGTGTGCGGATGATGAAGTCGAGGCAATCTATGTCGCGACTCCGCACCAGTTTCATGCCGGTCACGCCACGCTCGCTGCCCGTCATGGCAAGCATGTGCTGGTCGAAAAGCCCATGGCGCTGACGCTCGACGAATGTCGCGCCATGATCGACGTCACGGCCGGGGCAGGCGTGCAAATGGTCATCGGGCACAGCCACAGTTTCGACCTGCCCATTCGCCGCGCGCGCGAGCTGATTTCGCAAGGCAGCTTCGGCGAGTTGCGCATGATCACGGCGGTGAATTTCACGGATTTTCTCTATCGCCCGCGGCGGCCGGAAGAACTGGATACTGCAAGTGGGGGAGGGGTTGTCTTCAACCAGGCGCCGCACCATGTCGACGTTGTCCGGCTGCTCGCGGCAAGTCCCGTGATTTCTGTCCGCGCTATCACCGGGGCATGGGAGCGCAAGCGGCCCACGGAGGGCGCATATTCCTGTCTGCTCCGATTCGAGAGCGGCGCCTTCGCCTCTGTCACCTACAACGGCTACGCTCATTTCGACACGGACGAATTCATGGGCTGGATTGCCGAAAGCGGCCTGCCGAAGGACTCCAATGCCTATGGGACTGCCCGCTCGCTGCTCGCGAATGTCGGGACTCCCGGTCGGGAGCTCGCGATCAAACAGGCGCGCAACTACGGTGCCTCGGGCGAGTTCATGGCGCCAGCCGGGCAAAAGCGATCGCATCAGCACTTCGGGTTTCTGCTCGTTTCCTGTGACCGCGCCGATTTGCGTCCGCTGCCGGACGGCATAGCCATCTATGGCGATGAAGCGCGCCGATTCGATCCGCTGCATCCGCCTGCCACGCCCCGCGCCGAAGTCATTGACGAATTCCATGCCGCGGTCACCGGAGGCACGCCTCCGGTTCACGATGGTGCGTGGGGTCTGAAGACCATGGAAGTATGTCTTGCAATACTGCGGTCGGCGCGCGAACAACGCGAGATTCCGCTCGGCAGGTAAGGCGCAATGCTTTCGAAAGAGGACAATGAGAGGCTGACGCGCGTCGGTCCAGAAACGGCGATGGGAGAGGTGTTTCGCCGCTACTGGCTTCCTGTGCTTTTGTCATCCGAGCTTGCGAGTGACGGCCCGCCGGTGCGCGTGCAATTGCTTGGCGAAAAACTGGTCGCCTTCCGGGACACTGCCGGCGAGGTTGGGATTGTGGATGCGTTCTGTCCGCACCGCCGGGCGCCTCTGTTTTTCGGCCGCAATGAACGGGGCGGCCTGCGCTGCGTCTACCACGGCTGGAAATTTGCGCGTGCCGGCGAATGCCTGGAAATGCCGACCGAACCAAAGGACAGCGCCTATCGGCTGAGGATGCGGATCAAGTGCTATCCCGTCTGGGAAGGGGCGGGCATCGTATGGGCGTGGTTAGGCCGCACGGACGTCGCGCCGCCGCTGCCGGATTTCGAATTGATCCGGGCGCCCGCAACCCACCGCTTTGTCTCCCGGACTGTTCAGGACTGCAATTATCTTCAGGCCCTGGAAGGCGGCCTCGACTCCTCACATGCCACCATTCTGCATAATGTGACGATCGGCGATCTCTCCTGGCTCGACGATTACGAAAGAACCACGCCGCGGCTCCATGTCGAGCTGAAGGATTACGGTTTCCAGTACAGCGGAATTCGTGCATCGGGCGCGCGACACTGGGTCCGTGTCTATCAATACATCATGCCTGCGACGCAATTGCGCGCGCGCATGGTGCCGGTACGGGGCGAGACCGCGCCGCCGCGCATTCCGTTGATCAGCGGCCATTTCTGGATCCCGGCGGACGATGTCACCACCACGGTTTTTAATTTTTCGTATTCGGCCGATCCGGCAATCCCGTTGGACGAGGAGTTCGCGCTGGCGGCGGAGGCCGATTATGGCCGCGCTCCCGGCGACCTGCTTCCCGATTTTCGTCTGAAGAAGAATCTCGCCAATGATTACCTGATCGATCGCGAGGCGCAGAGGCAGACAAGCTTTACGGGGATCGCAGGCATCAATACGCAGGACGTTGCCATTCAGGAAGGCATGGGTCCGGTTGTTGACCGCTCCGAAGAGCATCTTGGATCGACCGACCGGGCGATCGTGATTCTGCGGCGGTTACTGCTGGAGGCGACCCGCAACGTCGCTGCCGGGGGAAATCCCCGCGGCGCCGATCCCGCCACTTATCGTCAGGTTCGGGCAGTGGATCACTATGCCGACAGCGCCGAGGCCATTCCGGCGCTTATCCAGCGTGAAGTTCGCGCCCGCTTTTAACCGCCAAACGCGGATTGTTGGCCACATGCACGTTCAGTATCGATAGTTCAAATATCATCAAGGCTCGCTACTCGGTTCTGTGGCAGTATACGCGACGGGCGTGCCCGGTTCGCATCGAGAATCGAACCCGAATAGACGGCGAGATCTTCCTGCTTATGGTGGGCGGTCGCTCTGAAAGAAGAATGGCCTGTGACCTCGAACCGTCTGGCGCCGAAAACATGCAGCCGCGGCCACACCTATAAGGACAGCGGACCTTGCCCTGTTTGCTGGCCCGGGCGTTCCCGGAAAAGGGTGATCGCCGCTGATCGCTCCAAAGAGGTTGATGCTTACATCGCGAGTGCGCCCCGGGAGGCGCGGGGCAGGCTGAAGGAACTTCGCGCAGCGATCAAACAGGTCGCACCGGAAGCCGCTGAGAGCATCAGTTACAAGATGCCCCACTATAGCTACCACGGCCGGCTCGTCTGGTTTGCGTCGATGAAAGGTTATGTCGGATTATATCTGCGTCCGCCGGTGATTGCGGAGCATGCCCGACAACTTGCCGCTTACAAAACCACGAAATCAGCGGTCCAATTTCCGCTCGATGAGAAATTGCCCATACCTCTTATCAAGAAGTTGGTGAAGGCAAGAATGCAGAAGAACAAGTCTGAAGGCTAAAGTCGCTCACCGGCCCCTGAATTTAGGCGCGCGCTTTTCCCGGAACGCCTTGACACCTTCCTTGTGATCCTCCGACATGATCAAAGCGCTTTGCGTCATGCGCTCGAGGATGCGCCCCGATGCCGTGTCCAGGTTTTGACAGGCATTGATCACCGCTTTGGCCGCGCCCAGCGCCTGTGGCGCCTTCTTCACCAACCGATCGGCCAATGCGCGCGCCTCTTCCTGCAGCTTCTCCTTCCCGACCACACGCGTCACCAGACCGATTTTTTGCGCCCGCTCCGCGTCGATGAATTCACCGGCCAAAATCAGTTCCTTCGTCCAGGCCGGCCCGATCATTTTCACCAGACGCGAACAACCGCCCGAGCCCGGAATCAGGTTGATGTTTCCTTCCGTGAAGCCAAAACGGCTGTCATCGGCCGCGATTCGGAAATCGCAAGCCATGGCGAGTTCCAGTCCGCCGCAGGCGCAGACGCCGAATAGCGCCGCGATAACCGGCACTTCGATGCGCTCCAGCACATCAAAGAAATCGTGGATCCAGCGATATTCCGTACGAAATCGCGGCATCGGCCATTCCTGCTCGAACCAGGAAAGGTCCGCGCCGGCCCCAAACGCCCTTTCGCCGGCGGCAAAAATGATCACGCAGCGGATGGCAGGATCGCGCTCCAACTGAAGCTGCAGCGCTGTAAAATCCTTCTGCATCTCTGCGTTGAAAGTGTTGAGCCGTTCCGGGCGGTTCAGCGTGATCTCGAAGATCGGCCCCCGCATTTCCGTTTTGACGGCGCGGTATTCGTACTGTGGATTAAGGACGGGGTTTTCGCTCATCACAGGCTTCACTGGTTGGACAGGATGATGTCACGCGTGCTCGGCATGAGTTCCGCTCCGGCCCGCTCAAACTCCGGCAGGGCGGGGAATCTCAACCCGCACTCCCGCATATATCCGAGCATCTCGCCGAGATAGCGGTTCACGACCTGTTCGGTCCTGTGGCGCTTCAATCCGGTCTGGACGCAAAAGTCGTTATCCGGTCCCAGCGGGCGCCCAAAGGCTCGCTTCACGGTCACCGGCAGCATCGCGGCATAGACCCGCTGAAACTCTGCAAAAGCGGCGGGATTTCGCGCGAAACTTCGCAGATTCTGTACGCCATTGCCGTAATGACCTTCCTCGTCTTCCAGCACGGAAATCATCTGCTCGGCCCATGGACGGTAACTCAAGTCGCGATATTCCATGATCTGATGACTGCCGGCTCGGTCGACCGTGAAGTTGAATACCGCGATATGGATCCAGTTGTCGGGATCCAACCGCCAGAACTGGGCCGCAGGCGGGCGCGATGCATGAATGCGCTCGGGATCCTCACCCAATTCCAGAAACAGTCCGCAGAGCCTGCGGCTATGCTCGGCTTCCTCGGCGGCGAATTCCGCAGCCAGCAGCTTCTCATCCAGTGTCGGCGCGCAGCCTATCGAGCGCCCGAAAACTTCCGCGGTTGCGGTTTCCGCATAGAACTGCCGCGTCATCAGGCGCAGCAGCATCTCCCGATATTCTCCTTTTGCGTCCTGCGCCGAACGGACGACCTGCGCGGCCATGGTGATTGCTTTCCGGATAGCTACAGGGGAGTGTTGTAGCAGAATGTGATCCGGCAGACAGAAGCATGAATCAGGAAGCGCAGCCGCGAACCTATGCCGATCTGCACGAACATGTTGCGCGTCTCGAACGCGCGGGCCTGCTCTACCGGATCGACGAGCCGGTCAACAAAGATACGGAAATGCACCCCCTTGTCCGTTGGCAATTCCGTGGCGGCATTCCTGAGGCACAGCGCAAGGCATTTCTGTTCACCAACGTCATCGACAGTCAGGGCCGCCACTATGACATTCCGGTCCTGATTGGCGCCTATGCCGCGAACCGGCACATTTACCGGATCGGGATGAATGTCGAGCGCCTGGAAGATATCGGTCCGGCATGGGAGCGTGCGATCGCAAATCCGATCGCGCCCAAAATTGTGGACAGGGCGTCGGTTCAGGAAATCGTCCTGACCGGGGATGCGCTGCTGGATTCTGGCGGTCTCGAATCCCTGCCGGTACCCATATCGACGCCGGGTTTCGATGCCGCGCCCTATCTCACGATGACCGGAGTCATCACACGCGATCCCGAAACCGGCGTGCAGAATCTCGCGACCTATCGCTGCCAGCTGAAAGGCCCGAGGCATCTTGGCCTGATGACGCTGATGAATCTCAGATCTGGCGGATATGCGCACTGGGTAAAATTCGCGCAGCAGAAACAGAAGATGCCGATTGCGATCGTGCTTGGCAGTCCGCCCGTCGTCGCGGTTCAGGGCCCGCAAAAGCTTCCGCTCGGGTTGGACGAATTGGCTGTTGCCGGCGGACTGGCAGGCGTTGGCATTAACGTCGTGCGCGGCAAAACCGTGGACCTGCTGGTCCCGGCCGAAGCCGAAATCGTCATTGAAGGAACCGTCGATCCGGAACTTCTCGAACCCGAAGGCCCATTCGGCGAGTCACACGGTTATGTCGCGCTGGAGGATTATAATTTTATCGTGGACGTGACCGCCATTACGCGCCGAAACAGGCCGATTTTCCCGTCCATCATTTCCCAGGTCACGCCCTCGGAATCGAGCATGGTGAAGAAACTCGCCTATGAGCCGGTCTATCTTGCGCATCTGCGCGATACGCTCGGGATTGCCGGGATCGGGCGTGTGGTCCTGCACGAGCCCCTGACCAATCTGCGCCGCTTCGTTTTCCTCCAGTTCTCCCGGGGTGTTTCGCGAACGGAAGTATGGCGCGCGCTCTACGGTGCCCTGACGCTTCAGGCCGTGATCGGCAAGTTCGTGATTGCGGTGAATGACGACATTGATGCGGAAAATCCGGACGCCGTGTTCTGGGCGCTCGCTTATCGCTGCAATCCGGTTGACGACATTCGCGTCGTGTCAGACCGCGAGATGGGGCATGCGCCGCGGACTGCACTTGCCAATGAGACAGAGTTTGCGTTGCTGGTCGATGCAACACTGAAACACCCGATGCCGCCATTGGCGCTGCCCGGGCGCGAATTCATGGAAAACGCGAAGGCCCTGTGGGAACGCCTGCAACTTCCGCCCCTCAGCCCTGAACCGCCATGGTTCGGTTATTCGCTCGGCGATTGGACAGAAGAATGGGAAAGATATGCGGAACAGGCCGTGCAAGGCACATGGCCGAAGCGGGAGGATCCTACCGCCAGCGCCGCCGCAGCGGGATACCGCCGAATACCTCAGTCCGCAGCATCAAGTCCGGCGACGACGAGGTGTAAGCAAACCACCCCCCGCCGTTCGATCAGCGGCTGGACATAATTGGCGGCCGCTATTTCCAGACAGCGATTTCACAGCCGGGGGAGCCTTACGACCGGCAGATTGCGCCGGGTGATTTCAATACCCGCCGGGACTCATCCCCTTTGGAGTAGCGAAGCATGTCGACGCCACATTCACTTTCTATGGTTCTGATTGCAGCGTTATCGGTGTCTCCGGTGGTTCTCGCCCAGCCGCAGGGTTCGAACCGAGGTCAGGCCTGTTTCTTCAGCAGAGATTTCCAGCAATGGCGCTCTCCCAACCCAAACACGATATATATTCGGGTCGGCGTGAACCGCTTTTATCGGCTGGATTTGTCTGTTCCCTGTCCGGCGCTGCAGTTTCCGGATGCCCACCTTGTCAGCGTATTCCGCGGCAGTGACACGGTATGCGCGCCGATCGACTGGGACCTTCGCGTCGCACAATATCCGCAGGGAATCACCGAGCAATGCATCGTGCAAGCGATGACCCGGCTTACACCAGAACAGGCTTCGGCGATCCCTCCGCGCTTC
This sequence comes from uncultured Alphaproteobacteria bacterium, assembly GCA_963747255.1. Classification (GTDB taxonomy): domain Bacteria; phylum Pseudomonadota; class Alphaproteobacteria; order Micropepsales; family Micropepsaceae; genus CAIYRG01. Next base: position 112,811 of record CAVVEG010000002.1, on the reverse strand, counting down.
CGCCCTTGACCCGCTGCAATCCGCGGGCGGCAAACTTCGTTACACTTCGGCAGTTGACCAGGTTTTGAGTGGCATACAGACTAACCCTGACTTGCGGGATCGCGACGGAACTATCGCGGTTCCCGAATTCGGGGGAAATCATGACGATGTCGCGCCACGCGGCGCTCTATCTGAGCGCGTCGGCACTCTCTCTCTTTAGCGCCAATGCAGCATTCGGACAGGCGCCCGCACCGGTGGCAGCACCCCAGGGCGTGCCGGAACAGGTCATCGTCACCGGCTCGCTTCTCGGCGCCGCGAATTTCGCAGCGCCCACTCCGGTCACACAAGTCAGTCAGGTCCAGGTTGAAACCCGCGCGCTGACCGGAATTGGCACCGTCGTGGAAGAACTTCCCTTTGCGCAAACGGGCCAAGGCCTTACGCGCAATACCAATGGTATCGTTGCGGCAGCGCAGAGTCTGCCCAACCTGCGTGGCCTTTCCGCCAATGACACACTCGTCCTGATCGACGGGATGCGGCCAACGCCGGTAAACGCCACCAACAATTTCGACACCGACATGATCCCGCAAAGTCTGCTCGACCGCTTCGAGGTCGTGACCACCGGCGCATCGGCGACCTACGGTTCCGATGCAGTTGCCGGCGTTGTCAACTTCATTCTGAAGGATCATCTCGAGGGGCTGACTGCCGATGCGCATTACGGCACTTCGCAATGGGGCGATGAAAATCAGATATTCGGAAGCGCGGCATGGGGTACGACCCTTCTGAACGGTCGTGGTCATTTCATCATCGGCGGCGAATATGCGGGCCAGTACAACACGGTCAACATGTATGCGCGAAATTGGGGCAGAATGGAGCCCGGCCTCGTTTCTCTGCCCGCCGCGACAGCCAAGGCTCTTGGGCTCCCCGCAAATCTCCTGACCTACGGCGCGGAGGTGGATAACTCCACCCAGGGTGGTCTGATTACGGCCTGCCAGAACAGCAAGGGTGCGGCGATCGCCAAATGCCCAATCCTGAACACGACCTTCAGTGTCAACGGAACGCCCTCGCCCTTTCAGTTCGGCTCAATCGTCGGCGGTTCCTACATGGTCGGCACTGGAAATTATGGCGCCAGCAGCCTGAGCCGCGAGTTGTCGCCGCCCTACAAGCGCTGGGCGGGGCTTGCGCGATTTGAATATGACATAACGCCCGACATCACCGCCTTTGCCATGGTCAATTACGGCGAACTGGAGAGCAATGATCCTTCCCAGGGTTCGCCATTTCCCTTCCAGTTCAAGATCCTCTCCGGCAATCCATTCATACCGTCATCGATTCAGGCGGCCATGACGGCCAATGGCATCAGTTCGATAACTTTGAACAAGGAGAATCTTGACGGGCAAGGCACCGGTAATGTGGCAGAGAACAAGAACATCCTGGTGCAATCGTTTTTTGGCGTGAAGGGCAGCCTGTTCGATAACTGGAATTGGGACATTCAGGGAAGCGCTGGCCGCGCCAATGTGTGGCAGGCCTTCCTCAATGTTCCGGTTACCGCGAATCTGGATGCCGCTGCCTACGTGGTACCAGGACCAAGTGGCCCGGTCTGCGGCCCAACGGCAACCAACCCGCTGCCGTTTATTGGCAGCGGCGCAGTCGGTGGCCCCACAAATACGACGCAATTGGCCGCACAGGCATCTCCCGGTTGCGCGCCATACAATCCCTTCGGTGTCCCGTCAGCCGCATCCGTGAACTACGTCAACAACATTCCCACGGGGCCAGACGGATCCGAAACCAATTTGCGGCAATACATGGTACAGGGCGATTTGAATGGTCCGATATTCAATCTGCCGGCGGGCCCTCTGGATGCCGCAGTGGGCGGAAACTACCGCTACAACAGCATCGATCAGCGCGGAACGATTGCAGCGGTCGAGGCGCTATACAACACCCGCAACCCTGGATCCTTTTTCGAGAGCCAGTCTGTATGGGAAGCATATAGCGAGATCGGCGTTCCCGTCGTCCGGGATTTGCCATTCATCAAGGCCATCGATCTCAATGCGGCGGGCCGCTACACCGATTACAGCATCAGTGGCGGAGTCTGGACCTGGAAATATGGCGGAACATGGGATGTTACCGACTGGCTTCGGTTGCGCGCCACGCGCTCGCAGGACATTCGTGCGCCGAACTTCACCGAATTGTCTCTGGTGCCGACTTCGTCTGCGACCAATCTGCAGAATCCGATCACCGGCGTTTCGCAGCGCGTCAGCAACATCCAGACGACCGGCAATCCCAATCTGCTTCCGGAAGTCTCACAGAACGTCACCGCCGGCGTGGTATTCCAGCCGACCCCGGATATGGGGCCATTGCTTTCGGGCTTCCGTGCCTCCGTCGATTACTACCGCATCAGGATTTCAGGCCAGATCACTTCCGTCTCTGCGCAGGACGTGGTCAACCGCTGTTTGCTGGAACAATTGCCGGCATTTTGCAGCCAGATCATTTTTGCCCCGGGTTTCGGGCCAAACAGTTTTTCGCCTACCAGCAGTGCATTCGGAATCCTGACCCTTCACCTGTTGAATGTTAATCTGAACTCCGAGGTGCAGGACGGCTTCGATATCAATATCAGCGATCGCCTTCCGCTCGATGGATCCGGAATTCCCGGAACGCTGCTGTTTTCGGCACTCGGTTCGTACATAAATCAGCAGACGATCTACCAAACGTCGGTGGCGGCGAACGGTACTCCGGTCAGCAGCCGGACCAATTATGCGGATACATATTTTGCCCCGCGCTGGGCCTGGAACCTGAACTGGACTTATCTTCTCGACAGGTTCAGCGGCAATATCCAGTTGCGCTATTACTCGCCGCTCCGCTACCTCGCGGGAACGCCGCCATCGGCTTTCAATATTGGGCCGGACGATCCCAACTACAGCCCGTCCAATCCGCTCAGCATCAATCGCGCTGTATGGCCGGCTGCCATTACCTGGAACCTGGCGCTCAGCTATGACGTGCTGCAGGAGCCGAACGGCGAAGATCTGCAAGTCTATTTCAATGTCGATAATCTGCTGAACAAAGACCCGCCGATTATCTGGTGGTATGTCAGCAATTACGATGTCGTGGGCCGCTATTTCAAAATCGGCCTGCGCTACACCTTGCCCTGAAGGCCGGACTGTCGCGACAGACGCGCCCTGAAAGGAGTGCAACGTCTTCCGTGCGACACATCGGACAAAGTCCTATGCTAGACAATGGTGCATCACGCCAACAACACGGGATTCAGTCGCGGCCGAACCGGGGCCACTGCAAACGGGAGGACAAAATGGGATTCACGCGGATTGTGCGCGCATGCAAATGGGCGATCGCGGCAAGCATGGCGATACCCGGTTTTGCAGCTGCCCAGACGCATCCGGAATTCGTGCCATTGGGACGCGTCAGTGCCGCGCTTTACAGGCCCGACAGTGGACCGGCGCCGCATATTGCCTTTCTGGTTTCCCATCGTACGGCCAATAATCTGAACAACATCGCCTGCAAGGAACTGGCGAAACGTGGATTCCTCGCGCTCTGCTGGAATACCCGCTTCGTGAACAATGAAGCCGCCGTGCGCTGGGAAGATATCGCTTTCGACGTGAAGACCACGGTCGATTACGTGCGCTCACTTCCGGGAATCACAAAAGTGGTCCTGCTTGGCCATAGCGGCGGGTCACCACTGATGAGCTATTATGAAGCAGTGGCAGAAGCGGGTCCGAACTGGTGCAAGGGTCCCAACAAGCTGATGCAGTGCACCGGCAATATGGACTTCAGGCCAGCCGATGGAATCGTCTTTCCCGATGCGCACCCCGGCAATGGAGTGCAATCGCTGCGTGGCCTCAATCCCTCGGTCAGTGTCACAGCCGACGGCGCCTACAAGGTCGATCCTTCGCTCGATCCGTTCAACCCGGCCAACGGCTTCAACCCGGAAGGCCCGTCGCATTACTCCCGGGACTTCCAGACACGCTATTTCGCTGCGCAATCGAGGGTCATGAACGACTTGATCGCAAAAGCGCAATCCAAAATGACTTTGATCCACGAAGGCAAGTCCACCTGGCCGGACGATGATATTTTCATCATTCCCGGCGGTGGTTTCTCGGGTGCGGGCGCGGGCAGCGCCGATCTCAATTCAATGGCCCCGGACATTCCGGGGCTGATGAGCACAGCGCGGGCGGAAAAGCTGCTGAAAAACGATGGGACGCTCGTGACCGAAGTCGTTCACAGTGTATCGGTGCCGGAACCCGACAATGCCAAGGCAAACCGACTCTTCGAACGCGGTACCAAAGTGTTCACCCTGAAATCCTTTCTCAGCGCCAACGCTGTGAAATCAACCAATTCGCTCGACGGCATCGATTGGTGCTCATCCAACAACTCGACAATGTGCGCGGTCCAGTCGATCAGGATACCGACGCTGATTGCGGCCATGGGGGCCTTCCACTTCGTCCGCGACCAGGAACTGATGTACGACCTCTCGGCGGCCAAAGATAAAGACTACATCGTCGTCGAGGGCGCCGTGCACGGCTATACGCCGTGCAAAGCCTGCGAGAAAACTCCGGGTCAATATTCGAATTCCGACAAAAATCTGTTCGATTACATCCAGAAATGGGCGAACGCGCGGTTTTGACTTCCGTACCCGGAGTAGCCTTGGATTAGCCGACGCCGGAGTTTGGGAGCGCGATCTGGACCTCTTTGGAATTCACCGGCCGCGATATTTCAATAAACCACGACTGAGCGAATCGATTTGCCCTCGTTCATGAGCGAGAACGCATCATTGATGCGCTCCAGCGGCATCCTGTGCGTGATCAGGGGATCGATCTCGATTTTGTGGTCCATGTACCAATCGACGATTTTTGGCACATCCGTGCGCCCTCTGGCGCCGCCGAAAGCGGTTCCCTTCCACACGCGTCCGGTGACCAGCTGAAAGGGCCGTGTCGATATCTCCTGACCCGCGCCCGCAACTCCGATGATTACGCTGACGCCCCATCCTTTATGGCAGCATTCCAGCGCCTGGCGCATGGTCTTCACATTACCGATGCATTCGAAACTGTAATCGGCGCCGCCGCGTGTCAGCTCGACAACATGACCGGTCAGGTCGCCATGGATATCCGATGGATTAACGTAATCGGTCATTCCGAGTTTGGTGGCCAGCGCGCGTTTTGCGGGATTGAGATCAATGCCCACGATTTGCGCCGCACCGGCCATTCGGGCTCCCTGAATCACATTCAGGCCAATACCCCCGAGCCCGAAGACCACAACCCGGGAGCCGGGCTCCACTTTGGCCGTGTTGATCACAGCCCCGACACCCGTGGTCACTCCGCAGCCGATATAGCAGGCCTTGTCGAACGGGGCGTCGGCGCGAATTTTTGCCACTGCGATTTCCGGCAGCACCGTGAAATTCGCGAATGTGGAACAGCCCATGTAATGCAACACGGGCCTGCCGCCATGTGAAAAGCGGCTGGTGCCGTCCGGCATCAAACCCCGTCCCTGCGTTGCCCGTATGGCCTGACACAGATTGGTCTTGGGGTTGAGGCAGTATTCGCACTGTCGGCATTCCGGCGTGTACAGAGGGATAACGTGATCTCCCGGCGTTACGGAGGTTACGCCCGGACCTGTTTCCACTACAATTCCTGCGCCTTCGTGCCCGAGAATCGTCGGGAACAATCCCTCGGGATCCTCCCCGGACAGCGTGAAAGCATCGGTGTGGCAAATGCCAGTGGCTTTCAGTTCCACCATTACTTCACCGGCTTTCGGCCCTTCGAGCTCAACCTCCAGGATTTCGAGCGGTTGGCCGGCCTGAAAGGCAACCGCTGCTTTGGTCAGCATCGTCATTCACCCCTGTTTCCATTTTCAGTCGCGCAAACACGCCACAAATTGCAACCCGCGCTTGCGCACACCACTGTACTTGTGTCGGCAATAAAATGTAGGTTTTCGCACCCGCAGCCAGTGAGGGATGAATGGCGATGCGCAACCTGGCCATTAACGCAATTCGCGTCTGTGCACCCGTCGCGGCCCTTCTTGCGCTGGGCGCGTCGGCTCCGGCTGCGCCGCAACAGGTCGATGTCAAACTCTTGCTCGCCGTCGATGTCTCCCCCAGTATCGACGATCAGGAATTCGGCGTGGAACGCGATGGCACCGCGGCCGCATTTTCGGATCCCGCCGTCGTCCAGGCAATCCAGAACGGCTCGCTTGGCCGCATCGCCGTGGCGCTGGTGCACTTCTCCAGCGAACAGTATAACCGCGTGATCGTTAACTGGACGGTGATCAAGGATCGCGCCAGCGCCCTTTCCTTCGCGGACGCCGTACGCAAGGCGCCGCGAACACCGGGGCGGCGAACATCCATCAGCAGTGTGCTTGAACTTGGTTCACTCCTGCTGGAGGCCAGTGAAAAGGATTTCGCCGCGACGCGCAGAGTTATCGACGTGACCGGAGATGGCCCGAATAACGCGGGTAATTCAATGACCATGGCCCATGACCAGACCGTCGCGCAGGGTATCGTAATCAACGGCCTCCCGGTCATGGATGACATGGCCAACGGATATTTTGCCGGACTCGACAAATATTACGCGGGTTGCGTCACCGGCGGCCGCGGCGCCTTCGTGGTGGTCGTGAAGAGCTATCGCGATTACGCAACAGCCATGCGGCGCAAACTGATCCTGGAAATTTCCGGCAATGAGACTGCCGTTAAAGAGGCGATTTTACAGACTGAGCCAAATTCATTGCTGCGCAAGGTTGCCGGTCCAGCACCACAGGCCGGACCGCCGGTTCAGGTGCTTCCCTCCGGGCCGAACGAATATTCGAAGAACTGCGATATCCCGTTTGGCGGGTTCGGTGGTTTTGGCAGGTTCCGGCGGTTCTGACCCCAGGAACGAGGGACGAGCTGACCGCCAAAATCGACCCTGCAAAGTTCACTGTCGAGACCGTCCCGCGACGCTTGAAAATCCTTCGACGGAACCCCTGGGAGGCAATCGAGAACTCTAGACCCGAAATAAAATTACGGAACGCGAGGTTCTGTTCCCAAAAAAAAATTACGAAGCGCTCAGCTTCGCGTGACGCCTGACGCATGAGGTCGCGTCGTTGAACTTGGCAAGCCTGCTGAACCGGGCCAAGATGAAAAACGACGCCAACACCTGAAGCAGCATGCCCGAAGAATCCCGGCACCGGGTTGGAACGATCGACGTCCGACTGATTCGCGCCGGCCGAGGCGAAAAACTTCTTTTTCTACACGGCGCCGCAGGCCCGCCGCCATGGAACCGTTTTTTCGAAAAACTCGCCAAAAATTTTGATGTGCTCGTGCCCGAGCATCCCGGATTCGGGACCGACAAACACGCCGAAGCGATCCGAAATATCGGCGACCTCGCCATGTATTACCTCGACTTCATCGATGGCCTCGATGAGGCCCCGATTCACCTGGCCGGTCATTCGCTGGGAGGCTGGGCGGCCGCCGAGCTGGCCGTAAGAAACTGTTCGAAGCTTGCAAGTCTGACCCTGATTGCGCCTGCGGGACTTCGGGCGCGCGGCATTCCTTCGGGCGACAATTTCATCTGGTCACCGGATGAACTCGCGCGCAATCTTTTCCACAATTCGCGCTTTTCAGACGAGTTGCTGTCCCGGACGATCAGCGATGAAGAAGCCGATCGCCAACTGACGAACCGTTTCATGGCGGCGCGCCTCGCCTGGGAGCCGCGTTGGTTCGATCCCGCGTTGGCGCGCTGGTTGCATCGAATCCGCGTGCCGTCCCTGTTGATCTGGGGACGGGAGGACAAGTTGCTGCCCTGCACCTATGCGGAAGAGTGGGGCCGCCTCGTTCCCAGGCTTCAAACCGTCCTGATTGCGGAGTGCGGCCATTTGCCGATGGTTGAGAAGCCGGCGGCGACTGCCGAAACCATCGTAAAGTTTCTGGTCGCTCGCCGATGAAATGCGCTTTTTTCCATCTGATGCCGTATCGGCCGCTCGATTTCGAGCAGCGGGCGAAATACCGCTCTGCGTGGGTTGTTCTGCCGAACAGGCTGTACGATCCGAAGAAAGGAGCGGAGGAATACGCCTCCTACATGGACCAGCTCGTCTATGCCGAGCAACTCGGGTTCGACATCATCGCGGTGAACGAGCACCACCAGACAGCATACGGAATGATGCCGGCACCCAACCTGATCGCGAGCGCGCTCATTCAGCGCACGAAACGGGCAAAAATTGCAATTCTGGGGCGTGCCCTGCCGCTGGTGTCGAATCCGATCGCCATTGCCGAAGAATTCGCCATGTTGGACAATCTGTCGAGAGGACGGATCATTACCGGTTTCGTACGCGGGATCGGAACCGAATATCACGCCACCGGTATCAATCCGGTATTTTCCCATGAGCGATTCCACGAAGCCCATGACCTGATCGTCGCGGCATGGACGCGGCCCGGTCCGTTCGAATTCGAGGGCGAGCATTATAATTTTCGCTATGTGAATCTCTGGCCGCGGCCTTACCAGAATCCGCACCCGCCGATCTGGATTCCGTCGCAGGGTTCATCCGAGACGATAAAATGGGCCGCCGCGCCCGAGCGAAAATATCCGTTTTTGGTCACGTTCAGCGCGGCAGACCTGGTTGTGCGCTATTTGAACCTGTATCGCGAACAGGCGCGTGGTTTCGATTACCCATGCAGTGGCGATCAACTCGGCTGGGCCGCTCCCATCTATGTCGCCGAAAGCGACGAACGGGCGAAGACGGAAGCCAGGGCCGCCATTGAATCACTTTTCAACGAATATCTCGCCAATCCGTGGGAGATGCTTCTGCCGCCGGGATACACCTCGCTTTCGTCGATGAAGAACACGATGAAGCTGCGCAAATCGCTCGGTTCACGCGCACGCAATCAAACCATTGACGAACTGATGGCGAACGGCACCGTGGTGGTGGGCAGTCCGCGCACGGTCCGGGAGAAAATCGAAATCATGCGCGAGCGAACCGGGCTGGAGATTCTGGTCTCGATGCTGCAATTCGGGACTCTCTCTGATGAACTGACCCTGCGCAACATGGAGCTGTTCGCCTCCGAGGTCATGCCAGGTTTGAGGAATTAAGTGGCCGGTACAGTCCCAGGACTTTGATAAATGAAGAAGAGCGAGACGCAGGAAGACAGGTCTGCTTCCCAACTGATCGATGCCAGAATCGCTGAGCTGGGCGACTGGCGGGGCAAGGTGCTCAGCCGGATTCGCGGCCTGATCAGGGAAGCCGATCCCGAGGTCGTCGAGGAATGGAAGTGGAGAGGGGTTCCCGCGTGGTCGCATGGCGGACTGATCTGTACAGGCGAGACTTACAAGGATGTCGTGAAGATGACCTTCGCCAAAGGGGCGGCCCTGCAGGATCCTTCGGGACTTTTCAACGCCAGCCTTGACGGGAATACGAGACGCGCTATCGACTTTCGCGAAGGCGAGAAAGTAGACGCGAATGCATTGGTAGCTCTCATTCGCGCCGCTGTGAGTTTGAACAAGTCCAAAAGGAGTTGATCCCGGAGATCCACCCTCCAACAGGAATGCGCGATTTACCGGCTGGCGCGTTTTTTCTTCTGTCAGGGAAATGCGCCATGTTCAGCCGTTGTATCGTCCTGCTCCTGCTGGTTGCTGTGCTGCCTGCCTCCGGATTTGCGCAGCAAAATCCGCCTGCCGAGCCGCAGAATACAAACTCTGCCGGAACGCTCGCGGCGCCTGGCGTCAGCGGTCAAACAAACACGCTCACGATGCCGCTTCCTGCCATTATCGGCTCACCAGAAAATTCGACAGCGCCGGCCAACTCCGGTGTTGCTGGAGCACTCTTTCCCCCGGATTATTCTCCGGCAGCGCCGAACAGCATGATGCCATCGATCTCGTCGCAACGTGGCGGACTATACCCTGCGAGCCCGGTGATTCCGCCAAATGAGCCCACCGGCGGAATTCCGACCTGCCTTAATGTGCGATACAGCTATCTCTGCAGGCGGTGAGATTGGCTGCGCTAATTCTCGCGGAAACGGGGTGCACGCTTTTGCGTGAACGCCTCGACGCCTTCGCGGAAGTCTTCCGTCATGCGCAGGCGCGCGAAAGTCTGGCCCTCAAGCTCGATCGCAGTCGGCAGAGAAGCATTTTCACTGTGGTTCAGAAGCTTTTTCGCCGCGCGTTGGGCAATCGGGGAAAAGCCGCGCAGCTCATTCACCAGCGCATCGGTCGCGGATTCGAGTTCGCCATCCGCAACGCACTCCGTGGCTATGCCCCACTCGGCGGCCAGTCGCCCGGAGATGCGTTTCGCCCGCATGATCATGTCTTTCGTGCGCGTCATCCCGATCATGCCTTGCAGCCGTGCCGATCCGCCGGAGCCCGGCACCTGCGCCAATTTCTGTTCGGGGAGAGCGTAAAGGCATGTCTCGGATACCAGCCGAAAATCACAGTTCAGGGCCAACTCAAAGCCCACGCCGAAACAGTAGCCACGACTGGCTGCGATTACGGGCTTGGTGCAGCGGGCCGGCGCCGCAACATTCCAGGCGAGATGGGAAAGCTCTTCCGGGGAAGCGGTGAGGAAACCCACGATCTGTCCGCCGCTGGTAAAATGCTCGCCCTTCGCCCGAAGCACGATCACCCGCACTTCGGGAATGGTGTTGAGCCGCTCGAAGGCGCGCCGCATCTGTGCGCGCTGCGGCATGCTGATGATGTTGAGAGGCGGACGGTTCAGGACGATGTCCGCCCGCCCGCCGAGGGCATCGACAGTGATCTCGAAGCCATCGAGATCTTCCTCTCCGGCGCTATCGCCCGCCATTTTCAGGCGGCGAGCAGGTTGCGCAAGACATAGGGAAGGATGCCGCCATTGTTGAAATAGGCGACCTCATCGGCTGTATCGATGCGCGAAATCAACGGAATGTTGACAATGCGCCCGTCGGCATTGGTGACTTTGGCGGTGACTTTCCTGCGCGTTCCAGAGGCTGCATCGCGAACCGGAATTTCGAATTGTTCCTTGCCGGTGAACTGGTAATCCCGGCGGTTTTTACCATTTTCGAATTCGAGCGGCAGAATGCCCATTCCGATCAGATTGGAGCGGTGAATGCGTTCATAGCTCTCCGCGATCACGGCACGAACACCCAGCAGCCGCGGTCCTTTCGCCGCCCAATCGCGCGATGAGCCGGCGCCATATTCCTTTCCGGCTATAACGACCGTCGGCATTCCGTCGCCCATATATTTCATCGCGGCGTCATAGATCGGCATCTCTTCGCCAGCCTCGCTGCTCCCGGAATAGTAGATGGTGTTGCCCCCCTCTTTTCCGCCGAGCATCTCATTTTTGATGCGGATATTGGCAAAGGTACCGCGCATCATGACCTCGTGATTCCCGCGCCTTGCGCCATAGGAATTGAAATCCGCGGGATCGACCCCCTGCGCAACGAGGTATTTTCCGGCCGGCGAATCCTTCTTGATGGAGCCGGCGGGGCTGATGTGATCGGTGGTGATGGAATCGCCGAATATACCGAGAACCCGGCCGCCGCCAATGTCCGCGACAGCGCCGGGGTCTGCTGCCATTCCCTGGAAGTAGGGCGGATTCTTCACATAAGTGGATTTGTCCTGCCAGTCATATGTCTGGCCGGGAGTGATCCGGATTTTCTTCCAGAAACTGTCGCCGGTGAAAACATCCGCATAGCGTGTACGGAACATTGCCGGGGTCACGGATTTGCGCACGGTCTCGGCAATTTCTTTCGGCGAGGGCCAGATGTCGCGCAAATAAACCGGCTGCTTCTTTCTGTCATGGCCGATCGGCTGCTCGGTCAGATTTCCGGCAATTGTGCCCGCGAGAGCAAAGGCGACGACCAGCATGGGTGAGGCGAGATAATTGGCGCGGACCTGCGGGTGCACGCGGCCCTCGAAATTGCGATTCCCGGATAGCACCGCCGCTGCGACAAGATCGCCATCGGTTACCGCCTTTGCGACCTGATCCGGCAGCGGACCGGAATTGCCGATGCAGGTCGTGCAGCCGTAGCCGACAAGTTCGAAGCCCAGCTTGTCGAGCGGCTTGTCGAGGCCGGAGCGGGCAAGATAATCGGTGACCACCTGGCTGCCCGGAGCGAGCGAAGTCTTGACCCAGGGTTTCACCTTCAGGCCGCGCTCCACCGCATTGCGCGCGAGCAGTCCGGCGCCCAGCATGACGTAGGGATTGGAGGTGTTGGTGCATGATGTGATTGCGGCGATAACGACATCGCCGTGACCGATGCTGTTATCCGAGCCTTCGATATTGACGCGCTTCGCAGGGTCATCGACCTTGAAGACGTTTTCCAGGCAGGAAGCGAAATCTTCACCGACGCTCGACAATGCGACGCGGTCCTGTGGCCTGCGCGGACCAGCGAGGCTTGGCTCGACGGAATCAAGATCGAGATCGAGCACATCGGTGAATGAAGGTTCTTCGCTTTTCCTGTCGTGGAAAAGTCCCTGCGCTCTGGCGTACCGCTCCACGAGTTCAATATGCGCCGTCTTGCGGCCGGTTGCCTTCAGGTAGCGAAGCGTCTCGTTATCAATCGGGAAAAATCCGCAGGTTGCGCCATATTCCGGCGCCATATTGCCTATGGTTGCGCGGTCTTCGAGCGGCATCTCGGCGAGGCCAGCGCCGAAAAATTCGACGAATTTCCCGACGACGCCGCGTTTCCGCAGCATTTGCGTAACCGTCAGAACGAGATCGGTCGCGGTGCAGCCCGGACGAAGTTTCCCGGAGAAACGCACGCCGATCACCTCGGGAATGACCATGGAAATGGGCTGACCGAGCATCGCTGCTTCGGCTTCGATCCCACCGACGCCCCAACCCAGCACCGAAAGCCCATTGATCATCGTGGTGTGGGAATCGGTTCCGACGAGAGTGTCCGGATAGGCGGTCACGGTCGCGGTTTTGCCTTTCCCCTGCTTTTCCGTCCACACCGTCTGCGCGAGATATTCCAGATTGACCTGATGGCAGATGCCCGTGCCGGGCGGCACCACGCGAAAGCGTTCGAAGCCCTGCTGGCCCCAACGCAGGAAGGCATAACGTTCGCGATTGCGCTCATATTCTTTTGCGACGTTCTTCTTGAAAGCGTCGCGCCGGGCGAAATAGTCCACCTGAACCGAGTGATCGATGATGAGATCGACGGGGGCGAGAGGGTTGATCTTTTCCGGATCGCCTTTCAGATCCGCCATGGCGTCGCGCATTGCGGCGAGATCCACCACCGCCGGAACGCCGGTGAAATCCTGCATCAGAACGCGGGCCGGCCGGAATGCAATTTCGCGCTCGGAACTACGGTCATCCAACCAGCCGGCAATGGCCCGGATGTCATCGGCTGTCACGGTGCGGCCGTCTTCGTGCCGAAGCAGATTTTCCAGAAGAATTTTCAGTGAATTGGGAAGCCGGGAAATCCCGGGTAGTCCATTCTTCTCTGCTGCTTTCAGGCTGAAATAAATGTAGCTGCGATTCCCGGCGTTGAGTTTGCGCCGGGACTTGAACGAGTTAAGACTTGGCACTCGGGTGTCCCCCAAAGCGGTGTGGAAATTAGCGGCGGACATATAGAGCGGTTTCCGGTTGGAAGGAATTGGAAACGCGCTCTACTTTTTTTGAAATCGCGCAATTCTGCGCCGAGTGAACGTCGGTTCCCGGCTGGCGGGTTCCGCGGACCAGGTTGATCCGGTCCGCGCTTCTCCACATTCTTGCCATTTCCGCGGTCTAGTTAGGCGGTGACACCTTTTTTTCGGCTTCCTCGCAGGTCATGAAAGCGCGTCAGATGGCCGGGATCGCCGGCATTTTCCTCGCGACGGGAATTCTTCCGTCCGATGCGCAGCCCGTGGCACGCCTTCCGCTGCTGGAGGTGCAGCCCATTCCGCGCGATGGCACCTATGCCGCCGGCGATAAACTGGAATTTGAGCTGGACCATCAAGGGGATCAGGTCAGACTACGTTTTTCGGGCAGCGACGAAGTTTTTTATCTGATCAGCGAAGCGGCTCCGCTTGGCGACAGAGTGCTGAAATATGATACCGGCGACCCGGCGCTGCGGGTGACCGGGTGGGGTGGTGTCACGCTTTACACGCCCGACGCTAAGACGGGAGTCCCCGCCGAATACAGCGATGTGATCGGCAATCTGAACCCTCCGCCCGTTGCGGCAAGGGATGTGAAACGTTTTGCTGCCGGATTGGCGAAGGAAGTCGACACGCACGCGGATATCGCCGTCGGTTTTGCCGCCGATTGGGACGAGCTTTCGCGATCCGAGCCGGTCCGGATTCTGGCATGCGACGCCATGCGCAATGCGAGTTACGCCCTTGAGCAACAGGCGACCGGCGCCGGGCGAAACAGCCTGTCCGAAGCCGTGCACGTGGTTCATATCCTCGAAGGGAACAGCGCGTCCGCAGTGGTGCATCGCGGAATACTGACTGTGACAATTGTGCCGAAACTCGGCCCGTCTGCCCGGCCGTCGTCGCTCACGATATCACGCGCCCTTGAGGCGGCGTTTTCTAGTGCCGTGAAAGGGTAACACGGCTTGTCGCTAGCCGCCCGGCCAAAGCGATCGCGGCGAGCATCAGAATCACCGAACTGAGCTGTGAAACTGCTGATATCTGTCCGGCGCCGGCCATCAGGAGGATAGAAGGCGTGAATGGTGGGACGTAGATGAGCCAGTCGAGGCCAACCGGGCGTCCGGATGTCGCCGTCAGGATAACAAAAAATGCTGCCAGAAGTACCGCGAACATTGGGCGGGAGAGCGTTTGCGCGGTTGAGCTGTCGCGCGCAGTCGCGCCGATCCAGACGGTGACCAATCCGTAAAATGTGAAGGCGAGAATGTAGATCAGGGCCATGCGAGCGATGCCCGGAAGCGTTTCCGGGGCGACGACAGACGCGACACTGCTCTTCGGAGCGCTCCATGGTGAAACCAATGCAGCCGATCCAAGCCAAACGGCGACAAGCAGTCCCGACACTGCGCCCACGCCTAGAGAAGAACGCAAGGTCGCCCTCCGCAATGTTGCGGCGGATCAGAAGGCCTCGCGTCCACGCCCCGGCGAGAACGCTGTCGTATTCGCCGGCATCGAGATCGGCCAGTTCGAGATAGGCCCAGTCATGCAGGCGCGGCCCCTTGGTTCCTTCGCCCGCCGACAGGCGCCGCCAGGTGTTTTGTGGAAGATTCTGCGCGATCTTTCCCGCCGTCCCGCCAACCCGCCGCTTCTTGCCCCAAGAATGAACACGTCGTTGGAGTCAACGCCCAGGACATAGCCCTTGCCTGCCTTGCGCAGAGCGCTCTCGATGTCCCCGGTGCCATACACGCTGTCCGCCGCGACAAAAGAGAACGGGACCTTTGCGGCCATCTCACGCTCTATCATCCGGCGTGCTATCTGCGCTTTCGTCGCAAAGCCCACATCGTCCGGCACATGCGCCGTCTTCAGGCGCTCGGGATCGTCCGTCCAATCTTTCTGCAGATAAAGCGCCCGGTCGATGAAGGCCTGGCCGCGACGCCACACATAGCAGGCGAATACGCCCATCTGGCAGTTGTGATCTTACCCGCCGAGCCCGTGTACTGTCATACTATCCCGCACGAAACCTTGCCCTGCTTCAAAAAACCGTCTCGTCAATGACGAGAACCGCATCCTCATCAGCAAGCGTTTCCAGCGCGTAATCCGCACGATGTCGCGCAACGCATCCGCGTCCCACCGCCCGCTGCCCAGGATCGCCTTCTATCGCCACGGACCGAGATCGCCCGCCGCTTTCGCGCACATCCAGCTCGTCTTGCGCCGCTCATCCCCAAGCAAACCGTCCAGGAACAAGCCTGCCGACGCCGCTACCCGCTCCTGCGTAAAAAACAATCTAATACGCGCTTTCACATCGCGCAATGACTATGCCCAAGCTCTAACGTCGTCTCAATCGATGCACCGACATCCATCACCTCCCCAATCATGGTCCATGGATTTAGAATTTACAAAACAAGCAACTGTAATGCTAGAGCGGGATGAGTTTAAGTCGGATCAGCAATAGCCGGCATTCCTAAAATAGTTTGCACACTCCTCGGCGGTGAAGTCGCCGAGCAGGTGTCCGATTGCGACGCAGACGGTTTCTATGGTCCTCGCCGCGGCCTTACGCAGGAAGTGCTTCAGCTTCGCGAATAGTTGCTCGATCGGGTTCAGATCGGGCGAGTATTTCGGCAGAAAGATCAAATGAGCGCCGGCCAGGCGGATTGCTCTGCGCACGGCCCTGCTTTTGTGACTGCCCAGGTTGTCGATGATCACGATGTCGCCCGGCTTCAGTGTCGGAACGAGCACTTTTTCCACATACAGCAGGAACCACTCGCCGTTGATTGGACCGTCAATGACCCATGGAGCATCAATCCGGTCGTATCGCAGCGCGGCGAGGAAGGTCATTGTATTCCAATGACCATAGGGAGCTTTGGCCGGCAGGCGCTCGCCTTTCGGACCCCACCCGCGCAAAGCCGTCATATTGGTTTTCGTCCAGGTCTCGTCGATGAAGACCAGCCGTGAGGGATCAATCCGTTTCTGATATCGCGCCCATTGCGCGCGCCTTCTCGCGACGTCGGGGCGATCCTGTTCGCTGGGCAGAACGGTTTTTTTTATAGCTCAGGCATTCGTCGTGAACGAACTGCCAGACGGAACGGTAATCCACCTTCAGATCACGTTGGGCCAGCAGCTCCGCCACAAGTCCGCGCAGCGTGAAATCGCTGGCATTGCACCGCCCGATCAGCCACATGCGATGCTCTCCGGAAATCGCTTTGGGCTTGTGGCCGCCCATCTGTCCGGGCCTGACGTGACCTTTTTCCCGAAACTGTTTAACCCACTCGATCACCCGGCTGGGAGCAACGCCAAAACGATGCGCCGCTCCCCGGCGGCTCATTCCTTCCTGCTCAACCGCTGCAACAACTCGTTCCCGCAGATCCATCGAGTATGGCTTTGCCATGACATGCTGGCCTCCGTCTCCAGCCAGCATGTTGAATCTGACTCGCGACCTTTTGGGAATCCCTACGATTCAGCCTAAAGTCATCCCGCTCTAGCAGCCTGTCGGACTTAACGCACCACGGCAACATGCGTAGAATCTGCTGATTGATTCTGCGATGGTAAGCTTGGTTTCCGATGAGCAATTTTCGCACGATTGACCGCGAGACTGGATTTCTTCTGCCTCCCTCGGTTGACGAGTGGCTGCCGGAGAAGCATCTGGCGCGGTTCGTGGTGGAGGTGATGGAAGGGTTGGACCTTCGCACGATGAGCGGAAGTTATCGCGGCTCGGGTTCGGCGTCTTACCATCCGAGGATGCTTCTGGGCATTCTGGTTTATGGCTATGCGACGGGGATATTTTCGAGCCGCAAACTGGAGCGGGCGACATATGACTCCGTGGCGTTTCGTTTCATTGCGGCCAACGATCATCCTGACCACGACACGATCGCGACGTTCCGGCGGCGGTTTCTCAAGGAGATCGAGGCTCTGTTCGTTGAGGTGTTGCAGTTGGCGCGCGAGATGGGCGTGCTGAAGCTGGGCACGATCGGGCTTGACGGCACGAAAGTCCACGCCAACGCCAGTCGGCACAGCGCGCTTTCCTATGAACATGCGGGTAGGATCGAGGCGCAACTCAAGGCCGAAGTTGCCGAACTCCTGGCCAGAGCCGAGGCTGCGGACAAGGCGGACATTCCCGATGGCATGTCGATTCCCGACGAGTTGGCGCGCCGCGAAGACCGTTTGCAGAAGATCGCCCAGGCTCGCACGAAGATCGAGGCCCGCGCCCGGGAACGCTTCGCGCGTGAGCAGGCCGGGCATGAAGCCAAACTCGCCGCGCGCGAGGCCAAAACCGCAGCCACGGGTAAGAAGCCCGGCGGCAAGCCGCCGCAGCCTCCGGCGCCGGGTCCGCTGCCGGCCGATCAGATCAATCTGACCGACGAAGAATCGCGCATCATGCCCGTCGCCGGCGGTGGTTTCGAGCAATGCTACAACGCGCAGGCCGCGGTGGCGCAGGGCAGTCTTCTGGTCATCGCCGGCGATGTTGTTCAGGCTTCGAACGACAAGCAGCAGATCGAACCAATGCTGGGCAAGATCGCTGCCCTGCCCGAAGAACTGGGACAGACCGCAACGCTGCTGGCCGATAGCGGCTATTTCAGCGCGGGGAATGTGGCGGCCTGCGAGGCGGCAGGGATCGAGCCGATGATTGCCATGGGCCGCCAGCCGCATCATCCGCCCCTGGCCGAACGCTTCGCTGATGCACCGCCCGCGCCGGAAACCCCGACGCCGGTCGAGGCCATGGCACATCGGCTGAAGACGCCCGAAGGCCGCAAGCTCTATGCCCTGCGCAAACAGACTCCTGAACCGGTGTTTGGCATCATCAAATCGGTGCTCGGTTTCCGCCAGTTTCTGCTGCGAGGCCTCGACAAAGTGCGCGGCGAGTGGAGCTTGGTGACCATGGCCTGGAACATCAAGCGGATGTTCGTCCTCAGCCCTGCTTGAAAAGGCCGGGCTGAGCGTCCTCTGCTGCGAAAAAAGCGGCCACAGGGTGATCTGGGACTCGCAACGCGAGCCGGGACGCCATCGGGTGGCCTCGCGTGGGCTTGCGTGCGGCAAAATCGCCCTCGGCGTTCAATCGCAAACCTCAGTCCGACAGGCTGCTAGGCTGGCTGGGTCTCCTGCTGCCGTGGAAAGCTGTTGTTGGCAGGCCGCGTCGGCACTGCAATCGGCACCATTGACCATCAAAGTGAGTGTTACGCTTCCCTTGGCGAGATTGGGCGTGGAATTGTAAAAGCTGGTGGTCGCATATGTGTAGGGCGTCGGGCTTGAACGGCTGGTTGCAAAAGCCCTCGCCCCCGCCCGGGCTCCGTCCGTGAGCTGGATGTAATTGTTGAAGACCAGACCGAATTTGATGATGCTGAAAAGGACAAGAAGCAGTAACGGTAAAACGAGCGCGACCTCGATCGCAGAAGCGCCTTTTTCATCGCGAGCTGCATCGCGCCATGAGCGCCAGATGATCAAGGAGAACAATTCAGACCTCTGACGACACGCTTTCATGATTTCGTCCCGCGCCCGCGCGTATCGCAGGGACGGGCCGCGCAGCATTTGCGCTGCACGATCAAGTCGGAAACTCGCTGGCGTTTACGCCCCCAATGCACAGCAGTGATATAGTCTTTGGCCGAATTTTCCTCAACTTTGACGATTCAATTCGGCATATCAATATTCCCGCATAGGTAACGCCTAAGGCGCCGGGACTTGCTCGAGAAACCGTGCTACGCAGGCAAACACGCGATCAGTGATCAGACAACATGAATCTTCACGATCCGCAGCAGGTCTCGGCCGCGGGGCGCCTGGACCGGCTACCCGTGTTTTCGTTTCACCGGCGGATGATGTGGCTGTTGAGCTTCTGTTTTTTCTTCGAACTCGGGGATATCAACACGTTTGCCTATTCGGCGCCCGCCATTCGCGCGCAATGGGGCATCTCGATTGCAACCATTGGTCTGATCACATCTGGCACATTTTTCGGCATGTTCCTCGGTGCCGCGACCGGCGGCTGGTTTGCCGATCAAGTCGGACGCAAACGTGGCCTGATGTTCTCCGTCGTCTGGTTCAGCGCATTTTCCCTGCTGAATGCCTTCGCGTGGGAGCCGGTGAGCTTGTTCGTGGCCCGGCTGATGACGGGCATCGGACTTGCTGCGATGACGGCGATCGGCATCACCTATATCGCCGAAATGTATCCGGCGCGGGTGCGTGGAACCTATCAGGGCTGGGTCATGGTTGCGGGACTATGCGGCATACCGTTTGCCGCGCTGATCGCGCGCCTTCTGATACCGGCGTTTGCATTCGGTTGGCGCCTGGTTTTCGTCTGGGGGGCGCTGGCCCTGCTGTTTCCGCTTGGCGCAAGAAGGCTGGAGGAATCGCCACGCTGGCATGAGAAACGTGGAGAACTGGCCGAGGCCGACGCGATTCTGCAGCGCATCGAAACGGCTGCAGAACGCGAGACGGGCTCGCCGCTCCCTGCTCCGGTACCGTTGAACCCGATTCCAAGGGAGGGCCGCTATCTGGATTTGTTCAGTCCGGGCGTCAGATTGCGGACAGGAATGCTGATGGCCGCGTGGATTTTCCAGACTCTGGGATTTTACGGCTTTTCGGCCTGGGTGCCGACGCTGCTGGTGGAACATGGTTTCAAGCTCGTGGATTCCCTCGGCTGGGCCACCGCAATGCAGGTCGGTGGTGTACCAGGCGCGCTGATGGCCGCATTCCTGTCGGACCGCTGGCAGCGCAAATACTGGATCATCCTGCTCGCCATCGGAATCGCGAGCTGTGGAGTCCTCTACGGTCTCACTTTCCGGACGGTCTTCATCATCACATTTGGCGGCATCATGACGATGCTGATCCAGGCATTCGCGCCTATGCTTTACGCCTATACGGCGGAATGCTTTCCAACCGAAATCCGCAGCACCGGGACGGGTTTCACCTACGGTATCGGGCGGCTGTCCAATGCCGCGGGACCATTGGTGATCGCTTTACTGTTCACGACCTATGGCTACAGGAGCGTATTCGGCTATATCGCCCTATGCTGGCTTGTGGTTGCGGCCGTGGTCGCAGCAATGGGACCGCTGACGCGCGGCCGCACCCTTTAGCTTAACGCGGAGGCGGCGGCGGATATCCGCCCGGCGGTGGGGGCGGATAGTTGCCATAGGCGCCCGGGGGTGGGCCATAGGCGCCGGGAGGCGGACCATAGCCGCCAGCAGCGGGCGGCGGATATCCGCCCGGAGGCGGGGGCGGCGGTGCGGCATTAGCCTGATAACCTGGTACTTGGTTCCCGCGGGAATACATGCATTGGGCGTAAGCAATATTGTAACGGCGTTGCAAGCCGGCCTGACCGCGCGCGGTTTCGTTGGCGCCCACTGCGCCGCCCACGACAGCACCAGTCGCAGCGCCGACGGTTGCCGCACGGCCGCTGCCCGTCGCCGCACCAAGTGCAAGGCCCAATGCGGTGCCGACGGCGGTTGCGCCAATGGCGTTGTTGTTCACGCGTTCGGCTCCGCCGGCCACCTGACTGGATGCGTATTGACCGCATTCATACTGATCACGCTGGAACACATCGAATGGCTTGTACGGCGCAGGGAAAACCTGGACCGTCGGCCCGAGCGGTGGGGTCGCGCACCCGGCAAGCAGTAGGATCGCTGTTCCGGCGGCCAGAAACTTTGCACTGTTGCGCATAACTGCTCCTCATCGCATGACGCAATCCGCTTCGATCGCGACCGCACCGATGTCCAACTTGTCGCGCTTATCGCAGTTTGAAGCTGAACCTCAGATGAATTAACGCGAATTCAGGGCCCTATGCCATAACGCTGATTCCAAAGGAATTTCGATCAGCGCCGGTTCATGAAGTCGCCCTTGCCGAGTTCCACACCGTTGTGGCGCAGAATCGCATAAGCGGTTGTCATGTGGAAAAAGAAGTTCGGCAGGGCAAAGCCGAGGAGATAAGTCTCGCCTTTGAAGCTGCGGGTCTGGGTCCCCAATGTGAGGGTGATGTTGCGCTCCTCCGATCCATCGATCTCGGAGGGTTTGAACTCCGCGATGTTGTCCAGTGTCCTCTGAATGCGCGCGTAAAGCTGGTCGAAACTGGTCTCGGAGTCCTCGTATTTCGGTGGCTCCTGGCCCGCGAGCCGCGCCACTGTTCCCTTGGCAAAATCACTTGCAATCTGCACCTGCCTTACGAGCGGGAACATATCCGGATAGAGCCTCGACTGAAGAAGAACTGCGGGATCGATTTTTTTCGTTGCCGCATGGTCCGCAGCTTTGCGCAGGCAGCCCGAAAGAGCAGGCAGCATCTGCTGAAAAACCGGAACAGAAGCGCTGTACATGGAAAGGCTCATGGGGGAATTCCTTGTGAATTTGCAAATTCACTTGTGGCGCGCCGCAGGGATGATGGCAAGACGCGGCGGGGTCTGTTCAGTTCAGTGCATCGCAGAGCGTTCGTTGAGCACGCGCACGATAAGACTGGATGTCGGAAAACCGTCGGCCGGCAGCCCTCGTGATTCCTGATAGGCACGTATCGCCTGTCTTGTCCGGGCGCCGAATACGCCATCCGCGGCGCCGGTGGGGAATCCGAGATCCGTCAGGCCCTGCTGAAGAGCGATGGCGCTTGACTGATCCAGTGCCGGTTCGTCTGTGGGCCAGTTTGCATGAACGCCGGCAGCTCCCTTCAGTCGATCTGAAAGTAGCGCCACGGCAAGCGCATATGGGATTGCACTGTTATAATTCAGCAAGACATCGAAATTGTCGAGCACGAGAAATGCGGGTCCGCGATGGCCGGCAGGAAGAATAATGGAGGCCATCTGCTGGTCAGCCGGTAGCTGCTGACCCGGGAAAGGCCTGACGCCCAGCATTTCCCATTCCATGACCGGTTTCTTGATCGTGATGTCGGCGCTGACGTAGACAAAATCGTCCGGAAGCCGCACTTCCTCGCCCCAGATCTCGCCCTCGTGCCAGCCGGATTGCTGCAAATAATTCGCAGTCGAAGCCAGCGCGTCGGCAGGTGAATTCCACAGGTCGATCCGGCCGTCGCCGTCGCCGTCGACCGCATATTTCAGAAATGTCGTCGGGATGAACTGGGTCTGGCCAAAAGCGCCAGCCCAGGATCCCGTCATCTGCGCCGGTTCGATCTGCTGCTGCTGCGCGATTGCCAGCGTCGCCAGGAGTTCGCGCCTGCCATAGCTGGCGCGGGGGCCTTCAAAGGCAAGATTGGCGAGAGCTTCCACAAGGCTGAAGGACCCGAGGTTCTTTCCGTAACCTGTCTCGATCCCCCAGATGGCAGTAAGGATTTGCGGAGGGACGCCATACTGGGACCTCAGCTGCTGAAACAATCGCCCGTTGGCGGCGATCAATCCCTGTCCGCGTTCAACTCGCTCCCGGGTGATGACTCCGGTAAGATAATCCCAGATCGGTCGCACAAATTCCGGCTGCTTTTGGTTCAAATCTTCGATTCGCGGATTGAAGGAAATGTCAGCCGTCGCGCGATCATAGACTTCGGCGCTGATGCCCTCACTCAGTGCAACGTCGCGAAATTCCCGCACAAAATTCCGAAAATTCGCCTGCTCGGTTGCAGTGTCGGCCAAGCCTGGTTCCGGAGTTGCGGTTGCGGCACAAACCGGGGACCCGTTCATCGCTGCCATCAGCAGGGCAGCCAAAATCAGGGAAGGTCGAAGCTTCGACAAGACAGTTTCCTCAGAACGGGCGTGCCCCACCTTGACCCGTCACCGGACGTCCGGCGAAAAGCGTGACCAGATGGGCCGCCATCACGAGTACAACGACGATAGCCGCCATCTGGACCACATGGTAATTGACCATGCGGACTTTGAAGGGTTGAGCCGGTTGGCGGGCACGCCAACTGGCGAATCCAAAGACGCAAGCCGCAAAGGCCGTAATCGCAAGCGTAGCAGAATAACCCAGTTCCATACCCTCTCCCCTCCGTCCGGAATCATCCGATTCGGGTTGACAGTGTTCCGGCTCATGCATAGGTTCCGGCGCCTTTTGGCAGATTTCGTCTAAAGAAAACAGTCGGAGAGCGGAATGAAAGTGCGCAATTCATTGCGCTCGTTGAAGAACCGGGACAAGAACTGCCGTATCATCCGGCGGAAGGGCCGCGTTTACGTCATCAACAAAAAAAATCCGCGGTTCAAAGCACGCCAGGGCTGAGCCGGTCTGCACCTTGCCTATCGATTCCGAATTCAATTGCCGCTAGCATCGCGCTATGCGCCAGATGCTATTGAGCTTCGTGCTCGTGCTTCCCCTCGCCGGAACCGCGTGGAGTCAGATCCCGTCCTCGCCGCATGATTTACCGGGAACGCCGGATGATGCCGGAAACCCGCATCAGGGGCTGCAGGATCAGGTTCCGGATTTGCAGCTTTTGCCGCCCCGTGGGCCCAATCCGGGGGCAGGAAACTCTGGCACGGGCGGTGCGGCCTCGCAGGCCGCAGGACCACAAAGGCCTCCACCCAAGCCACCCGAAACCGAAGAGCAATTGCTGGCGAAACTTGCCAAGGCCGGCGACCAGCGCGGCGCCCGCGCGATCGAGCGCGAACTCAAGGCGCGATGGTCTCATTCCGGCAGTCCAAGCGCAGATCTGTTGCTGAAGCGCGCAGACCAGGCGGTCGAAGCACAGGATTTCGACACCGCACGTGAAATCGCGCAGAAGCTGACCGACGTCGCGCCCAATTTTGCCGAGGCCTGGCACAGGCGCGCAACGCTTGCAACGCATAAGGACGATTATGAGGATGCGCTTGCGTCTCTGCGCCGCACGCTCGCGCTGCAACCAAAGAATTTCGAAGCACTTGCCGAACTCGGCGAGATACTGGAAGAATACAACGACAAGCCGCATGCGCTGGATGCATACCGTCAGGCGAAAACGCTGGACCCCTTTATTGACGGGATTGCCGATCGAATTCGCGAGCTCAGCAAGGCGGTTGAGGGGCAGGGGATCTGAGGCAGACTTGATGCGCCGGGCTGCGATCCGCTTTGGGTCAGCTTTACTCGTTTCACTGAGCGCGCCTGCCTGGTCGAACGCGGAGCCGACACTGGTCGGAATCTGGTTCAGTCCGTTCCAGCCGGACGAAGACGGCGTCATGTCGCTGATCGAATTCCACGCGGACGGCACGTTCCGCGAAGAATTCCGCAAATGTGACGGCGGCGATTTTATCGGCTACCAGACCGAGAGCGGCACCTGGTCGGTCGAGGGAGACGTGGAACACATCATCGCCGATATGATCAATGGGGACCAGGCCATGTCTGCCGCCGATTACCGGATCGTGCTTTTGACCGACTACGAGCGGCGTATTCGCCTCGATCCGCAAGGTTACGTCTTCATCGGCCACCGGGTGGAGAAGTTCGAATTTCCCGATTGCGCAAACGGAATCTGATTTGCGGCTGCAACGCTCCATCGCGATCCGAACCGGGTTCGCCGCAGCAGTGCTGATGCTGGCAGGCGAGGCCAACGCGGCGGAGTTCAGCTTCGTGGGAAATTGGTATGGTGTCGGCGAACCGGACGATCCGTCGATTTCCTATATCGATTCCTACAGTTCGGACGGAACGTTCCACTCCGAATTTCGCAAATGCCAGAGAGGTGAGGTCGTCTGGCACCAAACCGAGACAGGGAAATGGTCCGTGTCGAACGGATTCCTGCGGATGGTTTCGGACACGATCGACGGCAAGCCCGAACGTTTCGACAATTCCTATCGGCTGGAATTCATGGGCGGGAATGAATTTCATGCCCGACTGATGCAGCCGGATTATCTCTTTGTCGAGAAGCGCCTGGCGAAATTCGAATTCCCGCCGTGCTACGTTGGATCATGACCGGCCCTGGCTAGCGCCGGGTGACAAAGGCGACTCGCAGCATGTTGGTCGCCCCCGGGGTTCCGAGGGGCAGTCCCGCCGTAATGACGACGCGGTCTCCGCTCCTGGCAAAGCCATGAGTGAACGCAATATCGCACGCGCGGGAGGCCACATCATCGAGGTCGTGCGCGTCCTCGGTTTCGACACAATGCAATCCCCAGGCAAGCGACAGGCGCCGTGCCATTGCGCGGATCGGCGTCAGCGCGAGGATAGGAACGCGCGGCCTTTCACGGGACGCGCGCAGACCGGTCGAGCCGGATTTCGTCCAGCAGACAATCGCAGAGGCTTTTATGGTGTTGGTGACGTCGTTGACGGCCGCAAGAATTGCATCCGGCATTGTTGATTCGGGCACCTGACGCTGTGCAGCAATGATGCCGCGATAGAGTGGGTCGCCTTCCACCGCCTGAGCGATCCGGTCCATCACAGCAACCGCTTCCGCGGGAAAAGCACCGGATGCCGTTTCGGCCGACAGCATGACGGCATCTGCGCCTTCGAAGACTGCATTGGCGACGTCGGAAACCTCTGCTCTGGTCGGAATGGCGCTGGTAATCATCGATTCCAGCATCTGGGTTGCGACCACAACAGGTTTTCCAGCGCGCCTCGCTTCACGAATGATCTGCTTTTGACGTCCCGGAACCGCTTCAAGCGGCAGTTCAACTCCAAGATCGCCGCGTGCAACCATGACTGCATCGGAGAGTTCGAGGATTTCGCCGAGGGCGTGAAATGCCGCAGGCTTTTCTATCTTGGTCATGACGCCGGCGCGGCCGGCGGCGGCCTTGCGCAGTTCCGCCACGTCGTCCGGGCGTTGCACGAATGACAGGGCAAGCCAGTCAATATCGAGAGACAATGCGTAATCCAGATCGCTGCGGTCCTTGGGCGTCATTGCCGGTATAGGAAGAAGCGTGTCGGGAAGATTCACGCCCTTGTTATTCTTGACCACGCCGCCCTGGATGACTGTTGCCTCGATCCGCGTATCGCTCACCTGATCCGCGGCGAGTCTGACCTTGCCGTCATCGATGAGCAGATTTGCGCCCGGTCGCAGAGCCGCGAAGATCTCCGGATGGGGTATGGGAAGCAGCGCGGGATCATCCGTCGAATCGGCGCGCACCAGCGTCACTCTGGCGCCGCTTTCGATGCGTTTCTCCCCGCCCGCAAGTCTGCCCAACCGCAGCTTCGGGCCCTGCAGGTCGACGAGAATCGCGATCGGTCGTGAAATTTCCGTTTCTACGGCGCGGACGGTATCAACGAGACCAGCCAGAGTGGCGTGGTCAGTATGGCTCATGTTGATTCGGAACACATCGGCCCCGGCGACAAATAGCGTCCGGATCTGGTCGCGACTGTGACTAGCCGGGCCAAGCGTGGCGACGATTTTGATCTTACGGCTGCGGCGCATCATTCGGCGGCCAAGAATCAGGTTGCCCGCCTTCCGGTTCTCGCGATCACGCAGCAACTGCGGTGGGAGCGGGGATAAGGCGGAGTTACACGCGGGATTTGGCGAAAAAGTGTCGGGCGGTTCGCATCCTGTCAATGCGCCTGTGTTTCTTCCCTTCCACTGCGGTGCACAAGGGGGCAGGTTCCCGGTTGCTTTGCAAGCCAAAGAACAGCATCCATATCAGGCCTGCATCTCCCCGGGAGCCCAAAATGGACGAACAAACCCGCACTGAACTGGAAGCGGCGGCATTTCGGCGGCTGGTAGCGCATCTGCGCAAGCGCACCGATGTCCAGAATATGGACCTGATGAATCTTGCCGGTTTCTGCCGCAATTGTCTCGGTGACTGGTATCGCGAGGCCGCCGCCGAAAAAGGAATCACGCTGGATAAAGACAAGGCGCGTGAAATTGTTTACGGCATGCCCCCGGCGGAGTGGAAAAGGCAGTACCAGCGGGAAGCGACAGCCGGGCAGGAGGCCCAATTCGCCACAGCCCAGGCAAAAACCCACAGCTAAAAGCGCGCGTGCCGCTTCCTGCCTGTCCGCTCCGGCATTATCGGTGGAGCCCTGGTTTTTCGAGGTGGGTATGGCAAAGAACGGGTTTGCAGCAGGTCAGTTGAAGTCGCTGGTCGAGCGGATCGAGCGGCTGGAAGAGGAAAAGGGCGCCCTCGCTGCCGATATTCGGGAGGTCTATTCCGAAGCCAAAGGGCAGGGTTTCGATACAAAAATCATGCGCCAGGTGGTGCGCCTGAGACGACTGGACAAGACGGAACGCCAGGAACAGGAGGCTGTGCTGGACCTGTATCTCGCCGCGCTCGGGATGGGTGCCTGAACGCCGCGACGAAAAGTCGCCATTCCGGCGCCTCTGACCGGAGCCATTGCCCCCGGGATGCCTTTGCTATAGTTCCCGGCCGTCGGTTGCAGCAATTACAGGAAAAAGAGCATGGCCGAAAACACGCACCACGCCGGTGAGGACGCGCCTGCGGGCACAATGGACATCAGTGATCATGTCAAGACCTGGCTCGCATTCTGGAACGGTATGAAATGGTCCGCTGCGGGGATCATCATCATTGCTGTGTTTCTGGCGGTTTTCCGCACCCATAACGGCTGACCGGAACCGGTCGCACACACATTCCCATGGCACTGATTGTCGCGATTCCGGGCGAGCGACGCACGGGTGAAACGCGCGTTGCCGCGACACCGGAAACCGTAAAGAAGCTCACCGCGCTTGGACTTGATGTTCGGGTCGAATCGGGGGCGGGCGCCAAAGCGCGGATCAGCGACGCCGAATATGCGGCGGCGGGCGCGGCGGTCGTAACCGGTGAAGACGCCGTGCTGAGAGAAGCCGATTTTGTGCTCAAAGTGCGTGGGCCCACCGATCACGAAATCGCGCAAATCAAGCGTGGGGCAATCCTGGTGGGACTGCTGTCTCCTGCAACGGAGCAGGAGGCGATCCGGAAAATGGCAACGGCGGGAATCAATACGTTCGCCATGGAATTCCTGCCTCGGATCAGCCGTGCACAGACCATGGATGTGCTTTCCAGTCAGGCCAATCTGGCCGGTTACAAGGCGGTCATCGATGCCGCGGCGCAATTTGGCCGGGCCATGCCAATGATGATGACGGCGGCGGGCACCATCGCTCCTGCGCGGGTTCTGGTGATGGGCGCGGGCGTCGCCGGCCTTCAGGCAATTGCGACCGCCCGCCGCCTTGGCGCCATCGTTTCCGCAACGGATGTGCGTCCCGCCACCAAGGAACAGGTTGAAAGTCTTGGTGCGACTTTCGTCGCGGTTATGGACGATGAATTCAAACAGGCGCAGACCACGGCCGGTTATGCCAAAGAGATGTCCAGGGAATATCAGGCAAAGCAGGCAGTTTTGATCGCCGAAACGATCCGCAAGCAGGACATCGTCATAACCACGGCATTGATACCTGGCCGCAAAGCGCCGGTGCTCGTCACGGAAGACATGGTCCGGACCATGCGGTCCGGCTCTGTGATCGTCGATCTTGCGGCTGAGCAGGGTGGGAATTGCCCGCTGACCGTGGCCGGCGAGGTGGTCGAGGCGCATGGCGTGATCATCATGGGTTACGCCAATCTCCCCGGCCGGCTTGCGGTCGATGCGTCTAATCTCTACGCGCGCAATCTGTTCAATTTCATCAGCCTCTTCGTGGACAAGAAAACCGGGACAGCCCAGATCAACTGGGAAGATGAAATCATAAAAGGCGCCAATCTCTCCCGCGATGGGGCAATCACACACCCATCGCTCAGATCTGCCTGAAGCGAGCCGACATGGAAGCCATCGACCCCCTGATATTCCGTATTTCGATTTTCGTGCTTGCCGTGTTTGTCGGTTACTATGTCGTCTGGAGCGTGACTCCGGCTTTGCATACACCGCTGATGAGCGTGACCAACGCCATCTCGTCGGTGATCGTCGTCGGCGCGCTGCTTGCGGTGATAGTCAATTCGAGCTCCAGCGCGTCCTGGGCGGCTTCGAAGGGGCTCGGTTTCGTCGCTCTGATCCTTGCTTCGGTGAACATATTCGGCGGGTTCCTGGTGACACAGAGAATGCTCGCCATGTATCGCAAAAAAGAGAAGAAGTGAGGCCGGCCGCGCGATGAACGCCAATATCGCCGCCCTGCTTTACCTCGCGTCCGGGGTGCTTTTCATCCTCGCCTTGCGTGGACTCTCGAGTCCCGTGACATCGCGCAGCGGCAATCGCCTCGGCATGATCGGCATGGGTCTTGCCGTGGCCACCACGCTGGCGTGGCGCGGCGTGCCCGACGGCTTCACCTGGGGGCTCATTATCGCCGGGTTTGCCATTGGCGGGGGGATCGGCGCGGTCACGGCGAGACGGATCGCTATGACCGCCATGCCGCAACTGGTCGCAGCATTCCACAGCCTGGTTGGTCTCGCGGCCGTGCTTGTCGCTGCGGCGGCACTTTACTCACCGTCGGCTTACGGAATTTGCGTTCTCAACTCCGCAAACATGTGCACGGGTGTCATTCGCACCCAAAGTCTGATTGAAATGAGTTTGGGCGTGGCGATAGGCGCGGTGACATTTGCCGGCTCGATCATCGCCTTTGCCAAGCTGAACGGGAATATGTCAGGCGCTCCCATTCTGCTGCCGGCGCGGCATCTGCTGAATCTGCTGATTGCGCTTGTGATTATCGCGTTGGTCGTCTGGTTCGTCATTGGCCAGGCGGCATGGTCATTCTGGGCGATCGCTGTGCTTTCCTTCTTATTCGGAATCACATTGATTATTCCGATTGGCGGCGCGGATATGCCGGTCGTAGTTTCGATGCTGAACTCCTACTCCGGCTGGGCCGCGGCCGGCATCGGATTCACGCTGGAGAACACGGCCCTGATCATCACCGGGGCACTGGTCGGGTCGTCGGGCGCGATTCTTTCCTACATCATGTGCAAAGGGATGAATCGCTCATTCATTTCGGTGATTGCCGGCGGTTTTGGCGGCGAGACCGGCGCGGCGGGTGGTCCCGCCGAAACCCGGCCCGTGAAGCAGGGCTCCGCGGAAGACGCTGCGTTCATCATGAAGAATGCAGGATCGGTAATCATTGTCCCGGGTTACGGCATGGCTGTCGCGCAGGCGCAACACGCGGTGCGTGAAATGGCCGACAAGCTGAAGGCCGAAGGCGTGAAATTGTCCTATGCCATTCACCCGGTCGCTGGACGCATGCCGGGCCATATGAACGTGCTTCTCGCCGAAGCGAATGTTCCGTATGATGAGGTTTTCGAACTGGAGGACATCAACTCGCAGTTCGCGCAGACGGACGTGGCCTATGTCATCGGGGCGAACGACGTGACCAACCCTGCGGCCAAAACAAACCCGCAATCGCCGATCTTCGGGATGCCCATCCTCGATGTGGAAAAGGCGAAGACGGTGCTTTTCGTCAAGCGCGGCATGGGTTCCGGCTATGCCGGAATCGAGAATGAACTCTTCTTTCGCGATAACACTATGATGCTGTTCGGCGATGCCAAGAAGATGACCGAGGAAATCATCAAAGCTCTCGGCTGAGATGCCATGATGTCCATTCCCGATGCCGTAGCATGCGGCGACCTGCTGATCGGGCAGGCCGGGATGGAGTTTTTTCCCGAGGTGCATGCGCTCATCCGGGAAATCGCGCGGTGGTTGGCGGAAATAGGCGAACCTCTTTGGGGCGATCCGGAAATTTCGGGTGAGGAATTGGCGCAAGTTGCGCGCGCGGGCGAACTCGTGATCGCGCGAAATGCGGGCGAACTCTGCGCCTGCATGTATCTGCATGACGAGGATCGTCTTTTCTGGCCGGAAGCGCGAATGGCTGAAGCGCTGTATGTGCATCGTCTCGCCGTGGCGCGCCGGTTCGCGGGTCTCGGCTATGCGCACCTCATGCTGGATTGGGCCGGCCGCGAAGCACGATCAAAGGGACGGAAATATCTCCGGCTCGATTGCGAGCCGCGACCGAAACTCCTCGCACTTTACCAGAGCGCCGGCTTTGTCGTGGTGGATCATGAACCGATCCGGGTCGGAATGCATTTTGTGGTGCGGCATCAGAAGATGATCTAGCGCCGGGCGCCTGCGACGGCGCCGCCGTTGGCCACCGTTTCCCGGCGATGAAACCGATGTTGTGTGCCTGACGGACCTGGCGGCGTTCCCGGATCGGCGAAAAGCAGTTCAACCGCCGTTCCCGATGGTTTGCGGCGGCGAACCGATGCAGTCCCGCCGACCTGCCTTGCGAAAGCTTCGATCAGGCGCGCGCCAATGCCCGCTCCTCCATCCGGGGGCGGCAGGCCGACACCGTCATCTTCGATCGAGAGGCGCAACATGCCGCCCGGAGCAGGCAGCAGCGACACGAATACTGTGCCCCTGGCCTCGCCCGGATAGGCGTGACGAAAGGCATTGGTCAGTGCCTCGACCAGAAACAATGTCAATGGCACCGCAAGATCGCTGGTAATCTGACGCCGCGCGAGATTGAACTGGAGGCGCAAATCGCGGCTTTCGCCACCCGCGGCGTCCTGGATTTGTCTGGCAACATCTTCGATCAGCTTCCTGAGGCCGATTGCTCCCAGATCTTCGTTTTCGTAGAGGATGCGGTGCACCAACGCGAGCGCGTTGACGCGGAATTGGGCCTGCCGAAGCGCTTGTTGCGCGGCCGGGTCACGGAGTTTGCCTGCCTGGAGCGAGAGCAGACTCATGACAATCTGCAGATTGTTCTTGACCCTGTGATGGGTCTCCCGGATGAGCAGCGATTTTTGATCCAATGCGGTGCGCAGTCGCCGATCGCGATCTTCAACCGCGGCAGCCATTCCCGAAATGGTTTCGCCGAGTTCCCTGAATTCGGTGGGCGCAGCCGCGAGCGCAACAGGCCGCACGGCATAATGACCGCGGGTGTAGGCGATTGCGATGCGCCGAAGGTAGACCAACCAGCGTGTAATCAGCCGGCCGGTTGCAATCCAGATTGCGGCAGAGGCGAGCGTGAGCATGAGGACAGGCAGAAGCAGGTCGGTCGCAACGTGCAGATAGGTGCTGCCGAAAAGCAGGCTGTTTCGGCGCGCAAATCCCACTGCGATTCCGCGACCGAAGATTGGAACCAGTGCATAGGTCCATGAGTGGCCGAAGGCGCTGCGGGACAACAACTGTTCCTGCTGTCCTGCAGGAGGGTGATGGACAAAAATGGCCTGAGCTGCTTTTAAGTCGTTCGCCGCAATGATTGTTCCTGCAGGATCGAAGACCGCAAGAACCGTATCCGCCGGCAAAGGCCGGTTCCGAAGCAGACGGTCCAGCCAGGAAACGTCGAACACCAGGACAATCGCGCCGACAAATTGTCCATCGGGCTTTCGCAACGGCAACACACCTTGCAGGACATTGCTCTGCAGGGCAGAGCTGTAAGTCTGCGGCGCGATGAAGAACGCATTTGCCCGAATCGCCTGTTGCCACCAGGGTTGGTTCGCAGCAGCCGATGCGGGGGGCCGTATCGCCGCGCAGAGAACGTTTCCGTGCGTATCCAGCCGGTAAAAGTCCGCGAAATAGAACAGGCCCTTCAGTGCATCGGCAAGCGCGTTTGCGCAGCCGGCGCCGGGTTCACGCACCTCGGGCTGATTGGCGAGCGCGCGCAGGACCTGTTCGCCGGATGCGAAGACGTTCTCTTCCTGCGATGCGTTCGCGCGCGCGTTTTCGAACATCCGATCGCGAACGTCCGCGGCATCGCGTTCCACGCGGTCAATGCCCTGGACGATGCTGATGGCCGCGACGGGCGCCAGCCAGATCGTGATCCAGAACAGGAGACGGAGGCGCAGTGTCCTCCCGGCGGTATCAGGTGGCGTCCGGCTTGACGTCGACTCCTTCGCTGCTTTCCTGCGAATCGACGGGTGCCAGCCGATCGAGCTGCGCCATGATTTCATTGGTCGCGTCTTTCCCCGCAGGGCGCGGCTCGTTTGGCAGCGGACCGTTTCCTTCCAATGCGGCGGACAGAGCTTTGCGGGCCCGGGCCACGCGGCTCTTGACCGTGCCCACGGCGCAATTGCTGATCTTGGCAGCGTCTTCATAGGAGAAGCCGCCGGCGCCGACCAATATCAGCGCTTCACGCTGTTCGGCCGGAAGACCACGAAGCGCGCGTGCCGTATCGGACAACTGTACTGCCCAAGTCTGTTCGCCGCGTGCGATGGGAACGCGTTCGGCCGCACTCTCGTCCCATGGG
Organism: uncultured Alphaproteobacteria bacterium; assembly: GCA_963747255.1. Lineage (GTDB taxonomy): Bacteria > Pseudomonadota > Alphaproteobacteria > Micropepsales > Micropepsaceae > CAIYRG01. Next base: position 79,391 of record CAVVEG010000002.1, on the reverse strand, counting down.
GCCTGACGCCAGGCGCGACGGCGGTCGGAATAAAACTGGTTGCGCAAAATCGTGAACAGCCACGCTTTGAGATTCGACCCCGCCCGGAAGGTCTCGCGGGATTGCCATGCTTTGGCGAGAGCTTCCTGCGCCAGATCGTCTGCAAGTTCCCTGTCGCCACACAATGAGCGGGAAAAGGCACGCAGGAACGGAATGAGTTCGAGGAGGTCATGGCGAAAATCCTGATCGGATTCTGCCAGAACAGCCTGGGCTGCCTGCCCGCTTGCGCTCATGGATGGCTCGTCAAAATTGTGAGATTTCACGATCCGCCGTCCTTCTTGCCTGCCGCTGCGTCGATTTTCTTGAGAAGTTCAAGGAAATCATCGGGAACGGGCTCCTGGACAATCTCGTCGTAGAGGCGCCGCAACTCACGCCCGATTGCCCGCTGCCGCGCGCGCGCAGCAATCGTCTTTTCCCTGTCCGGTTCTTCCCTTTTCACATCCAAATTCCCACCCTCGCGTCTCAAAGCCAATCCGTCCCGGAATCGTCCGTCCATGTGACCGCCCTAAGTGACTGAGTTAACGGCCCGAATGACGAGCCCTCCCAAAGAAAGCCCTTCCCTGAGAGCCCTTAAACGGACGAAGCTGGAAGTAGTTCCGGACAAATGGAACATTCCTGCAGTTTATCCGTTTGGGTCCGGTGCAACCGAAGGATAAAAAAATGACCCTGACCGAATCCCTGGCGCCACATCTCCCTTATCTTCGTCGTTACGCCAGAGCTCTCACGGGCTCGCAGACCAGTGGCGATGCCTATGTGCGCGCCGCGCTCACAGCCGTGCTTGCCGGGAAATCGGAGCTGGCAACCGATCTGCCGCCGAGGGTCGCTCTTTACCGGCTTTTCCATATCATTTGGTCGAGCACGGCAAGTCATCTGGACCAGGATGTTTCGCTCGACGTGAAACTGCTCACTCCCGAGGAACGACTGCGTTCCCTGACATCCGCCGCGCGCGCCGCGCTGCTTCTGACTGCGGTCGAGGGTTTTTCACTCAGTGAGGCGGGGAAGATTCTCGATGAAAGCCCCGAGGAAGTGGAGCAGTCGATTGTGGAAGCCCAACACGCGATCGAACGGCAGCTCGCTTCCCGCGTGCTGATCATTGAAGACGAGTCAATTATTGCACTGGATCTGGAGAATCTGGTGGTCGAACTGGGACACAAAGTGGTGGGCACCGCGGCATCGAAAGACGAAGCGGTGGCCAAAGCCCGCGCGCAGCAGCCCGGTCTGATCCTGGCCGACATCAATCTTGGCGAAGGCGGATCCGGTATAGATGCGGTGACCGAGATTCTCCACAGCTTCGATATCCCCGTCATTTTCGTCACCGCTTATCCGGAGCGGCTGTTGACGGGCGAACGTCCGGAACCAACTTATCTGATTACCAAGCCGTTCCTGCCCGAGACCGTGCAGGCTACAATTGGTCAGGCGCTGTTCTTTCATTCGCTTCGTCGGGAAGCGGCGTGAAGGAACCCCCGTTCCGCATTGTACGTTCCCTCCGCGATATCCTACCCCCAGCGCGGAGGGAACAATGGCGACCGCAAAACGACGCAAACGCAATGTCAGGACCGTCAAGGCTTCCAACACGACGATGCAGAGTCGGCTAAATTCTTTGCGGGCGGATTTTGACGCCCTGCAACAGGATGTGCGCGGTCTGGCCACGGACGTAGGAGACGCGGCGAGCAGCCAGGTGCAGGAACTCATGACCGATGCCATCGGAACAGCCTCCGAGGCGGTTGACCGCGTGAGTGAATGGGGTGCCGAAAATTTGAACGGCGTTCGTAGTGCTGTTAAAACTCAACCATTGGCCGCCTGCATGCTTTCAATGAGCGCGGGGGCCATTATCGGGGCTTTGCTGCTGAGGTAGATGTTCCCATCGGGGCAACGGCTTGGCGCTCAGGCAATTGGCGGGGCGGTGCTGATGATCACCGCCTCGGCCCTTATCTGGGTCGGCACCGGTTTCGCAGGTTATGCCATTTATCTGGCTCTAATTCCTGAGACCAGGGAACCATGGGCCGCCGCTATAGCAGCAGCGATCCTCGTCATCGGCCCGCTCGGTTGGGCGGTGTTGCTGAACGTCCGCCGGGCGAAACCCCGTCTGTATCAGCCGGAGCGAAGAATTGCGTCTGCAACCCTTGATCCCGACAACGCTACACTGAATCTGCTGGCGAAAGTCGCCCAGGAAAAACCACTGCTGGCGGTGCTATTCGCCGGCATATTGGGCGTCTCCGATGCAGTGAAGCATCGAAAGGAAGACATATGATCGGGGTCCTCCCTTTTCATGGGGAACGCGCCCTGGAGCCTGGCGTTGTCGCAATCTCCGAACAATGGGCGCAATCGATGCTGGGTTGGACGCTGACTTTTCTGTTCCTGGCCGTTGTTGCTGCCTATCTCGGATTCTTCGGCCTCGGAGGCATGGCGGCTTCGCTCGTCAGAATAGCGTTTCTGATCTTCGTAATTCTGCTCGCCGGCAGCAGTCTGATCGGCCTGCTTCGGAGCGAGCCCCCCAATTAGGCGAGGGCGGGAAGCGCAGATGGTCAAATATCCAATTCAGACCGCAATTGGCGGGACACTCCTGCTTGCTCTGGCATTTTCCTTAAATGATGGTTCCGCAGAGCAAACAAAGAGTACTTCCAGGATCAGCCTTCGCGCCTGCGATGGGGTTTTGGATCCGCAGCCGCCTTCGCCTGCCCTCCCGATGCCCGACTGCCAACCGGGAGCAAAAAAATAACTCCGTTCGAACGACTGCCCGGAACGTTGGTGGCACTTCTGCATTATGTACCACGAGCGGGTCCCGATCCCAGGCTACGTCAAATTGCCCCCCTCGACAGTCGGCGTCGGCGGCCCGCTCGTCTCTACTTCCACGATTAGCGTTCCACCGCCCCGATGGATTCGGGTTGGCCGGAGCATTGAGGTCCGGCCCCGAATGAACATAGAGTTTCCGCGCAGATCCTTTACTCGACCGGTTTTTGAGAGCCGCAGGATTTCCCGGTTCCGCCGTGACTTGCGGGCAATCCGGGGGGCTGCGATCGGAATTGCAGCGATCGCGTTCCTCGCGGCCGGCGTCGCCGCGGGTGAACTGCTGGCTCCAACTGCAATAGCAGGTACACTGGCGCTGGTGCTTACCCCTGTCGCCCGCGCTGTGGAGCGGCTGCGGATAGGGGGCGGCGCGGCCGCCATCGTGACCGTGGCTGCGACCGTCGCCTGTTTTGGTGCAGGAGCATCGACGTTGGCTCCCGATGTTTCCAGCTGGCTGAAAGCAGTACCGTCGGTCGTACAGTCCATCGAGCGCAAAATCGAACCGTTGGCGCGCCGACTTGCGCCCTTTGAGCGGTTGGGATCACACGGCGTGCAGCCGGAGTCCTCCGTTGCCGCGACGCCGGCAGCGGCCACTGCCGCACTTCCAACAGGAGTACTTTTTGCGGCCGCCCGAACCGCACCAGGCATCATCGAAAAAAGCATTTATGTCACGATCTTGACGGTATTCCTGCTGGCGTGCCGCAAACGGTACATGACCCAGCTAATTCTCCTTCCCCGGTCTTTTTGTGGACGGCTCAGGATCGCACGGATTTGCCGTGACATAAGGAGCCGCGTCTCCGGCTATCTCTTTACGCTATCGCTGATCAATATCGGCCTGACTGTGGTCACTACACTCTGTTTCTCGCTCGCAGGAATAGCCAATCCGCTTCTTTGGGGAATAGCGTTCGGTGCTTTGAACTATGTTCCAGTGCTTGGGCCGACCTCTGCCATCGTATTTGCCGCTCTGGTTGGCTTTGCGTCATCGAACACGATTGCCGGGGCTCTAGCACCGCCCCTGATACTGCTCGCATTGAACACTGTGGAAGCGAATCTGGTGCAGCCTTGGTTGTTGTCACGGCGGATCGTCATCTCTCCGATCGCCATATTCCTGACTGTCGCAACCCTGGTCTGGATGTGGGGGCCCATCGCCGCAATTACGGCGGTGCCAATTCTCATTTCATTTCACACGGTCGCTACTCATGTTCCGGCGCTGCGACCGGTCGCCCTTCTCATGGCATCGAACGAGGGCGCAATCGCGTTGGGGCGAAAGGCCGAATTCATACGTAAGTTGCGTACACCACAACGAATGCGATCACCACCAGCGTTACGCTGATAGCAAGAATCCAGCGGATTCGGCCCGTCATTATCCCCTGACGCGATTCTTCGGGTGTGAGCACCGGCGCGGCGTCGTGGCGAGCCCGTTTCACTTCTCTGTATTCCGGGTTTGGCTGGTCCATGGCCATGCTCCGATGTTGTCGCAGAGACAAAACGTTGGGCGCACAGGGTCAGTTGCCGGAATATACGGTGGTCGTCCCGGAACCGATTGCCCTCCTGTTTGTTGTGGCGCGGCAATCGGTTGGATTTCGGCGCAATGGCGACCTTTTCAAAAAGGAATATTCCACCGCAACGGCAGCAAAAGCAGCCCGGCGATGAGCAGAAAATGGAGCCGAAACCGGAGAGTGAAGCGCGGAAGTACAAATCCGCGGGCAAGCTGAAAGGCCGTGCCGCCCTGATCAGCGGAGGTGATTCGGGAATCGGCAAATCCGTGGCGATCCACTTCGCAAAAGAAGGCGCCGATGTGGCGATCATCTATCTTGAGGAGAGCAGGGATGCCACCCGCACCAGGAGTTTTGTCGAAAAGCAGGGCCGTAGATGCCTTCTTCTTGAGGGCGACATCGCAGACCGCGATTTTTGCCGTCAGGCAGTGCGGGAAACTGTCAGAGCATTCGGACGACTGAATATTCTCGTGAACAACGCCGCCGAACAACATACTGGAACCGAATTCGAAAAAATTCGGCCCGAACAGCTCGAACGCACCTTCGCGACCAATGTGTTCGGAATGTTCCACCTGACGCAGGCGGCCCTGTCGCACCTCGAACGAGGGGCGGCGATCATCAACACCACTTCTATAACCGCTTTCCACGGTAACCCGTCGCTGTGGACTATTCATCGACGAAAGGGGCAATCCTCCGCTTTCACACGTTCGCTTTCGATGCAGTTGGTCGGCAAGGGAATTCGGGTCAACGCGGTGGCTCCCGGGCCGATCTGGACGCCACTCATCCCTGCCACTTTCGATCCGGAAAGGGTGGCGAAATTCGGGAGGGATACGCCAATGCAGCGGCCCGGACAGCCCGACGAAGTGGGGCCCTGTTATGTTTTCCTTGCATCGGATGATGCCAGCTACATCAGCGGCCAGGCACTTCATCCCAATGGCGGAGAAATCGTGGCCTGAAGAGTTCCCGGCCAGAATTGCGCCAAAGCAGGCCGTCAGGGACCGGAAGCCGGAGCGTCATCCCCGCCCAGTTGCGATTTTTCCGGCAGGATGAAGTTCCGCTCCAATTGCTCGCGCAACTGCCGCAGTTTTTCCAATTGTTCCTGAGCGGCTTCGGCAAATCCGTCTGGATCGCGATTTTGTGCATTCCGTTCCCACGCGACGATGATCTGTCTTCGATCTTCATCGGTCAGCCGCCGGTCACGCAGAATGTCCGACGGATTGCGGTAAAAGCGGGCGGGATCAAGTTTCGCATCCTGAACAAATTTGGCTTTTTTCATCGCGGTTTAGCCCGGGGCTCTATCGGCCAAGGGAACGCGCGCGCGCACGTGGCGTTCCGGATCTGGAAGGTGCGCAGCGGGATCACAATGGCGGCGACGAAAAAACGAAACAATGGGAAACCGCAGACCGCGAAGCAGGGAAAAGAACGGCCGCCGAAAATCCCCGGGCTCTCTGCGCGTCCGGTCTGGCAGGGTCATCTTCGTCTGTCGCTCGTGAGTTGCCCTGTGGCGCTCTACAAGGCCACATCGCGCGCCAATGATATTTCATTCCATCTCCTGAATCCGGAAACCAACAACCGAATCCGCATGATTCCCACCGACCCGGAAAACGGTCCCGTCAACCGGTCCGATCTGGTCCGCGGCTACGAAATCGAGAAGAATCGCTATGTCATCCTGACGGATGAGGATCTGGATTCGGTCAAACTGGAAACTACCCATACGCTCGACATCGAACGTTTCGTAGATGCCTCGAATATAGACAGGCTTTTCTGGGATAATCCCTATGTCCTTCTCCCGACCGACGATGTTGCGGCGAATGCATATGCCGTAATCCGCGAAGCCATGGTGGAATCCAATCGCATTGCTCTTGGGCGGGTGGTGATGCACACGCGCGAACGTCTGATGGCCATTGAGCCCCGGGACAAAGGCCTGCTGACCTATTCGCTGCGCATGCGTGATGAAGTGGTGAATATTGCCAAGGCGCTGGAATCGGTTCCCGCCGCCAGGCCGCACCCGCAGATGGTCGAGATTGCCGGCAGGATCATCGAGCAACTGGAAGGCGCGTTTGACCCTTCCGCGTTCCGCAATCGCTATGAGGAAGCCCTGCGCGATCTGATCGAAAGCAAGGAAAAGGGCCAGAAGCCGGCGGTCGTCGCCCCGCCTGCTTCTCCGAGTAATGTTATCGATCTCATGGCGGCCTTGAAGAAAAGCCTGGGCGCGCAACGCTCCCAGGAGAAGGCCAGAACGAAAACGGCTGCTGCTTCTGCCCGCACGCACAAAAAACGTGCCCGATAACCGCTGTCAGATTGCCTGTAAGTTTCGGCGGGCGTCCTCGAGTGGGGCGGCGGAATGGGCAAGATCGGTCCAGGGATTTTTCAGCTTCAGCACGGCTTTGAAATCCCTGAGATTGAACGAGGCCGGTTCGAGCGCGCCCCGGAGTTGCGTCCAGGGCAGAGGCATCGCGATTGTGGCGCCGGGATGTGCCCTTGTTGACCATGGACCGACTGCTGTCGCCATTCGGCCATTGCGATGAAAATCGAGAAAGATTTTGCCCCCCCTGTGCCGCTTCGCCATGTTGGTGACGTAGCGTTCCGGCGCCATCCGGGCCAGGCGCTCCGAAACCTGGCGCGCGAAATCCTTAGCCTGATCCCAGCTCGGCGGACGGCGCGCCGAGCCCGTAATCGCGGTGACGACATGAAGACCCTTGCCTCCGGTGGTTTTGACAAAAGGGGTCAGTCCGCATTTGCGAAGCAGGCTGCGCATTTCCCTTGCGGCCTCGATGACATTCAGGAACGGCAAATCGGGGTCAGGATCAAGGTCGAATACCAGGAGTTCGGGGATCTCCGGCTCACCGGGACGGCAGCCCCACGGGTGAATTTCGATCACTGCCGCCTGGGCCAGCGCGACCAGTCCCTGTAGATCGGAAATGGCGTGGAATGACTGTTTTTCGCCGACGATCCGCATAGGCTTCACCGCGGCGACCCCGGCCATCACATGGCGCTGAAAAAACTTCTCTCCGGTAATACCTTCAGGCGCCCTCACCATGGAAATGGGCCGATCGACGATATGGGGTAGCATACGGGACGCGATCGCTTCGTAATACCGGGCGAGATCCAGTTTGGTGAGAGCCGGAGTCGACTTTGTTTCGGGCCAAAGCACTTTCTCCGGGCTGCTGATCGTGATTCCGGCCACGCGGTCCGAGCCCGGATTGTGCGATGATGAAGCTTTTCTCCGTGTGCTGATTGCTGCGTCTGCGGTCATGGTCATTTCACCCTCAGAGCGCTCCTCGGCTTCCTGAACCCGCAATGGCTGCTCGAGAATGACCGAGGTTGCACGCTTGTCCCCGCGCAGGGCCTTGAAGCTCGCCTGTCGCAACACGCCATCACGGGTCAATGTTGCGTATTCCACCTCCGCAACCAGTTTCGGAGCCACCCAGGTGATTTCCCGCGCCCGCGGAGGCTTCACGCCGGCCGTAAAGGGTGATTTGTCCTGCCTGATGCGGTTAAGGGCCCGCAACAAAGGTCCGGAATTTTCGCCGTTGAACCCGGTCCCGATCCTGCCGCGATAGACGAAATCGTTTCCTTCGTACGAACCGGCCAGGATGGATCGCAATTTCGTCGGGCCACCCCACCATCCTCCGATCACAATCTCCTGTCCGCCACGGCACTTCTCCTTGCACCATAAGTCAGTCCGCCCGGATCGGTATGGGGAATCCCGGCGCTTCGAAATGATTCCTTCAAGCTGTGCGCGACAGGCGGTCTGCAGAAATTTTTCGCCGGGGGTCTCGAAGTGTTCGACATAGCGGAAATGTGGCGCGGATTTGCTGCCTGCGATCAACTCCGCCAGTCGCGACTTTCGTACCTCCAGAGGCAGAGCGCGCAAGTCTTCACCCTCCAAAAAGATCAGATCAAAGGCAAAGCAGATCAGATTGCCGGTATTGCCGTCCGAGAGCGCCTGCTGCAGTTCGGCAAAATTTGGCAGCCCGTGCTTATCCAGCGCGCAAATTTCCCCGTCCATCATGCAATCGGGAAATTGTTCTCCTTCGCGTAATAGTTCGGGAAAGCGATTCGACCAATCCAGCGCTTTACGGGTCCGCAATATCACGTGCCCATTCTCAACACGAACTTGAATGCGGTAACCGTCGAACTTGATTTCATGGACCCAAACCGCGCCGACCGGCGGATGGTCGACCAGCCGACATAGTTGCGGCGCCACAAAAGCCGGCACCTTCACACGGCGCCTTTTTGCCTCCGCGTCCTTCTTTTTATGCTGTGAGTTTTTTTTTAACCCATCAGCGGCCTTTGCGTGCGATTTGACGGATCCGGCCCTTTCCGCATCGCCCGAACGATTGGACTGCCATACCCGCGATCTCCTGCTCGATGCGATTTCGTCAAGTGTGCGTCCGGTCGCGACTGACGTGTCCTCGATCAGAAATGCATCGGGGTCGCCAGGACGGGCGGCATCGTCGCGCTCTTTCACTAGCAGCCAATTGTGCCGTGGGGATTTCGCGCCGCGGCGCACGTCATCGCGCATCCGGATCAGCGCCCAGCCGCCATGCATCCGCTTCCCGGCAAGCTCGAATTTCAGCATTCCCTTTGCGAGATCCTGCTGCGGGTTTTCGCTTTTTGTCTTCCATGTCCCGCGATCCCAAAGCTGGACGGTGCCGCCGCCATATTGGCCTTTGGGAATGGTGCCTTCGAAGGTGCCGTATTCAAGCGGGTGATCCTCGACCTCTACAGCGAGCCGTTTGGTGGCTGGATCCAGTGAGGGAACCTTTGTAACTGCCCAGGATTTGTAAACTCCGTCGAGTTCGAGCCTCAAATCGTAATGCAGCCTTGTTGCTGCATGGCGCTGAATGACGAAGCGAAGCGGTTCGGCTTTGCGCCGTGTGACGCGTCCGCGCGGCTCCGCGGTGACGTCGAAATCACGTTTTGCGCGATAAGTCCGAAGCCCTGCCATCAATGCGCCCCGGAATTCAGCGTTGCCAAACCGCGGCGGCGCACCGCCAGTGAAGTCAGACTCTCCCGATCAGCACCAGAATCAGGATTACCACCAGGACGGTGCCCAGCAAGCCACTGGGTCCATACCCCCAACCTGTGCTGTATGGCCATGCCGGCAACGAACCGACAAGCAGCAGCACCAGAATAATCAGCAGAATCGTTCCCAGCATGGGGAGTTTCTCCGGTTTTCCGGGTGTGAGAACTGTTCACGGAACGAATTGTTCCCCTGAGCCAGAGCTACTCCGCCGCGGCGCGAATCGTGGATTTCTCCCGGCCGGTCAGTTCGGAAGGTGTGAAATCATCCACGTCGATTGCGTCGCGGATAAGAGCTGTCGCGTTCAAAAGAGCGTCGGCATCGCTCTGCGCGAGCACGTTCTCGCGCAGAAGTTTTGGAATGTCCGAGAGTGCCCGTTTGACCGAATTTCCACTGGCGCGAATTTTTTCCTCGATTTCATCACGCCGGACAGCGGCTGCGAAAGCCGCCTCAATTCTGCCCGTCGTGTCGGATGCCGATCGGGCAAGGAAGATTCCACGGGTCAGCCGCTCACGCCCAGCCGTTGGAGCAAGAATCAGCGCGGCACAAAGCCGATTCAGCCGGTCCGATGGCGGCCGGCGGTGTCTGCCGAGCGGGAACGCAAGGAGACGCAACATCCAGGCAACCGGGCGCGACGGCAGATTGACCAAAACTTCATCCAGGCGCGTTTGCATCGTATAAAGAGCATTCCGGTAATTCCATTCCACCAGTGGCAGATCTTCCGCCAGCAGCCCTTCATCCTCGAAGCGCTTCAGAACGCAGCTCATCAGGTAAAGTTCGCTGAGAATATCGCCCAGCCGTGCCGAGATGCCTTCGCGCCTTTTGAGCGAGCCGCCCAGTGCGGCCATAACGAAGTCCGCGACGGCGGCGAATGTTACCGCAGCGACGTGCATTCCGCGATACATGAACGCGACCCGGCCAGTGTCCGGAATGCGCGCAAAAATGCCGCTGGTGAGATTATGCAGCAGGGATCGCGCGGCGTTGGATGAAGCACTGCGCATATGCGCAAACAGCACGCGGTCGAAGGCGGCAAGCGATTCCGCCTGGTCCGGGAGATTGGCCGCTTCCATTTCCTTCAGCAGCCAGGGATGGCAGCGCAGAGAGCCCTGGCCGAAAATCATCAGCGACCGCGTGAGGATATTTGCGCCTTCAACTGTGATGGCGACCGGAACGCTCATATAGGTGCCGAACAGATAATTGCGCGGTCCATCCATGATTCCGCGCCCGCCGTGAATGTCGAGCGCATCATTGAGTGTTATTCGCATGCGCTCGGTGGCGTTGTATTTCAGGATCGCCGAGAGTACCGACGGCTGTTCGCCGGCATCCAGTGCCGATGCCGTCATTCGGCGCGCGGCTTCCAGCGCATAGGCATGTCCCGCAATGCGCGCCAGCGGCGTTTCTATGCCTTCGAACTTGCCGATGGGTACGCCGAATTGGCGCCGGATGCGTGCATAGGCGCCCGCGTAGCGCGCGCAGAACATGGCGGCGCCGGTGCCGAGCGCCGGCAGTGAAATCGCGCGTCCGGCAGCGAGGCAATCCATCAGCATCCGCCAGCCCTGGCCGGCGCGGGCAGGACCACCGATGATGGTGTCCAGCGGCACGAACACGTCCTCGCCGGAGGTGGGACCGTTCTGGAAAGACTGTCCGGCCGGGAAATGCCGGCGCCCAATCTGGACGCCCGGCGTGCCGGCCGGGATCAATCGCCAGCGTAATCCCGATATCTTCCTGCTCCCCCATCAGATGACCGGGATCATAAAGCCGAAATGCGAGGCCAAGCAGCGTTGCGACCGGCGCCAGCGTGATGTAGCGCTTTTCCCAGGTGAGTCGCATGCCAAGCATCTTTCTGCCCGTTGACCTCGCCGTAGCAGACGACGCCGCGATCCGGAATGGAGGCCGCATCGGATCCGGCTTCCGGCGCGGTCAGCGCGAAACAGGGAATTTCCTGACCCGCTGCCAATCGCGGAAGATAGAAATCGCGTTGCGCCTCGGTGCCGTAGCGCATCAGCAATTCTGCGGGACCAAGCGAATTCGGCACCATGACGGTAACGGCGGCAGCAGGACTGCGGCTTGCGACTTTCATCACGACCTGGCTGTGCATCAGTGCAGAGAAGCCAAGCCCACCCCGCTCCCTGGGAATGATCATTCCCATGAAGCGGTTGTCGCGGATGAAGGACCAGACATGCTCCGGGAGATCGCCGTTGCGGCGAATTTCCCAGTCGTCGAGCATTTCGCAAAGCTGCTCGACGGGACCCGTCAAGGAAAGCGCGCTCTTCCTCGGTCAGCTCCGGCTTCGGGAAATTCCGTAACTTGTTCCAGTCCGGCCGGCCGGAGAACAACTCCCGATCCCACCAAACGGTGCCCGCCGCGATGGCGTCGCGCTCGGTTTGCGAAATCGGCGGCAGGACTTTGCGATACCATGCGAGGATTGGCTTGCGTGATATTTCTGGCACGCCAACTCGGAGATTGGCTCACTCATGCCTCCTTTCCCGGCGGAGCTGACCGGCCCATTCGGGTGCCGGCCCAATTTGCAGGGGGCCAGTTGAAAATTTTTGTGGCGCAGGCTACAGCAATCGGGAATTGCTGTCGCCTTCAAACCCGGTGAATAAAGCGCAATTGCATGCAGAACCGGCTAAACGACCAATGCAGATTGAGTATTTTTTTGGCTGCGCTCGGCCGCGTAGCCATCCGGCTGCCTCGGCGCAAAAAGCTGCCCCGGGGACGGGCGAAGATCACACAGAGCCGGTGGCGCCGGGATCTACAGCGTCAATTGGGGCGACATGGGACTGAATGTCGGCGTTTCCGCCGGTCCCGATGGCGTGCTCCTGGTCGATGCGCAGGACGAACCGGCCGTTCCGAGGCTGAAAGGAGATCTGCCCGCATCTCGACGGCGCCCGTGCGCTTCGTGATCGATTCGCACTGGCACTTCGATCATGTGGGCGGGAACGCTTTTTTTGCAAAAGAAGGCGCTTTTGTGATCGCGCAAAGCAATACGCGGATGCGGCTGATGGCGGAACAGGCAAACCCGCTCGGTGGCGCGAAACAGCACGCATTTCCCACCGGCGGCCTGGCCGCAAATTACCTTCGATGCGCGGATCGCTCTGCATTTCAATGGGGATGATATCGACGTGACCCATATCCCACATGCCCATACCGATGGAGACGCGATCATTCGCTTCCGGAAAGCGAATGTCCTTTTCGCTGCCGATCTGTTTAATTCCGGCGACTACACCAGGATCGATCCGCGCGGCGGCAGTCTCGATGGCATGATCGCCGCCTATCGGACGCTGCTTCCGACGCTCAACGAGAGCACAAAAGTAGTGCCTGGACGGGGGCGAGTTGCCGGCAAGAGGGACCTCGAGGAATATCTTAAGGTGATGGTCGCTCTGCGTGACCGGATTGGAGAGCAGATTCGGGACGGTATGACCATGGAACAGATCGTTGCATCGAGACCGACCGCCGAATTCGACGCGCACTGGGCGAATGGACCCGTGCGCCCCGATCAATATGTCGAAGAAATATATAACGACCTGAAAACGCACGCGCGTTGAGGACGTCTGGATCGGCTGCATTCAATCGGATAGTTTTCGCGGTCGTGGTCCATATTTAATGGACGCGCCGGGAGGGAAGAATGGGAACGCCGTTGCGCGCGCTCGCGATTGCCACGCTCTGTTGCTGTGGCACCGCGGACGCGCTGGGGCAAGGCAATGCGCCTGCCTGGGTCACTTCATGGTCAACATCGCAGCAGGGGATTGCGCAGGCGCCGCTTGGCAACGCGAGCGTGCGCCTTATTGCACGCGTAACTTTGCCCGGCGAAGCCGTTCGCGTGCGTCTGGATAATTCATTCGGCACTCAACCGGTGACCTTTACCCACGCCACAATTGCACCACGGGTACGCGGACCTGCCGTCGCGGGAGAGTTGTTGCGTCCCCTGGGTTTCTCGGGGAAACCCTCTGTTACTATCGCCGCTGGCGGCAGCGTCGAGAGCGATCCGGTGGCGCTGCATGTGGAAGCGCAACAGGATCTTGCCGTCAGCCTTTTTGTCGAGGGAAATGTCCAGCCCAGTCAGCACAACAACGCGCAAGTCATTTCCTATTCGACCGAAAATGGCGGCGGCGATCAGACTTCGTCTGTCGATGGCAAGGCATTCGACAAGAATGTCAATTCGATGCCTTGGCTGAAATCGATCGATGTCCGCCCCGCGAATGCTGCTTCGGCCATCGTCGCACTGGGTGACTCCATCACCGATGGGACCTGCTCGACTCCGAATGCACATGACCGGTGGGAGGACGTGCTGGCGCAGCGCTTTGCGCTGGAGACCCCGGTACGCCGCGCGGTCCTCAATGAAGGAATTGGCGGCAACACGGCCGTAAATGGCGCTAATTTCGATCCTCCCCTGAATTCGCCTGCCGGAGTTGAGCGATTTGACCGCGACGTGCTTTCCCATGCGGGCATCTCGCATCTGATCATTTTTCTCGGCACCAATGATATCCGGCGGGGGGCAACCGCCGGTCAGGTGATCGGCGGTATCAGGACATGATCGCTCGGGCCCGCGCGAAAGGCATCAAGGTGATAGGCGCCACGATCGTACCGCGCCACAGCGTCGTGCCGGGGATTGCGGATACCGGTTGGAATGAGGAGAAGACCAAAATCCGCAATCGCGTGAATGACTGGATTCGCAAGGACGCCGGTCTCGATGGCGTCGTGGATTTCGATCGCGTCGTGCGCAGCAGCACAAATCCTGATCTGCTGAGCCCCGCATTTAATTGCGGCGATGGCGTGCACCCGTCGCCGATCGGCTATTTTGAGATGGGCAAGTCGATCGATCTGCACCTGTTCGAGGGAAGGTAAGGGCTATGACGCGTTCGGGAACTCGTAGCGCATTGTTGACGACGTCGGCCCTGCTGCTTGCGGTGGCGGCGACCGATGCGGAGGCTCGCGTAACCAGAATCGTCATCGAGAAGAAGGTTTCGCCCTCTTTTGACGGGGCCGCCTTTGGTCAGGCCGGGCAGTATGAAACATTGACCGGCCGCGCCTATGGCGAGCTGGATCCCCGGGATCCGCATAATGCGATCATCACCGATATCCAGCTGGCGCCCAGAAACGCGCGCGGGATGGTCGAGTACACGGCGACATTTCAGATCGTGAAGCCGGTCGATATGTCCAGGGCGAGTCATTTGATGTGGCATGACGTCCCGAATCGGGGTGGGCGGGTGACCATCGTCGCGGCCGAACGCAATTTCGGAGATGTGGGCGTTTCGAGCGGCTGGGAGGGAGAGAATTCCGGCGCAACGGCGCCGCGCGACAACAATGATTATGTAGTCGTGCCGGTTGCCCACAACCGGGATGGATCCCCGATCACCGGCAAGGTCATGGGCCGCATCATGAACGCGAGCGGGCCGCAGTCAAAGGCCATGTATGTTCATAATAATCCTCTGCCCTATCGGCCGGCCACTCTCGATACAAGGCAGGCGTCGCTGACCACGCATATGGCTGAGACGATGGACGGCAAGGTCAGCGGCGAAGGGGAAATTCCACCTTCCGATTGGGCTTGGGCGAAATGCACCGCGGATCACCCGTTTCCCGGAACGCCTGATCCGACACAGATCTGCCTGAAGAACGGTTTCGATTCCAAATTACTCTATCAGCTTGTGTTCACGGCCAGGGACCCCATGGTCCTTGGCGTCGGATTTGCGGCTTTTCGTGATGTCGGATCATTTTTAAAGAATGCCAGGGCAGATGACGCGGGCACGCCCAATCCCCTTGCCGGAGGAATTACCTGGTCGATTTCGCGAGGCGTTTCGCAATCCGGAAATTTCCTGCGTGGATTCCTCCATCTCGGGTTTAATCAGGACGAAATGGGCCGGCAGGTCTATGACGGAGCATGGCCGATCATCGCGGGCAAGCGGATCGCCATGGATTTCCGCTTCGCCATGCCGGATGGCGTGTCAAAACTTTATGAACCGGGTAGCGAGGGTACGCAGACCTGGTCCGTGTGGCCCGACCCCGTAGGAGGCCTGCCGCCTGCCGGAATTCTGGACCGTTGCAACGCGAGCCATAGCTGCCCAAAAATCATCGAGCACTTTGGAGCGGCGGAGTTCTGGGGTCTGAAATTGTCCCCCTCCTTTGTCGGTACAACGGCGGACAAGGACGTCCCTCTGCCGTCGAATGTCCGACGCTATTACATCGCCAGCACGCAGCATGGCGGAGGCCCTGGCGGATTTGAGGTCGCTCCTGCGGCGCCACCCGCCTGCCCGAGCAACGGTTACGGACAGGGATTGCTTCCGGCCAATCCGCTGCCGCATCGTGAGACGGTTAATGCCATCCGCGTCCATTTCCGTGATTGGGTCATGAAAGGCGCTCAGCCACCGGCGAGTGTCTATCCAACACTTGCCGCGGGCACGTTGGTGGAGCCCACGAAACAGGCGATGGGTTTCCCCAACATTCCGGGATTGCCGCCAGAGGCGCCAACCGGATTCATGAACCCTACGCTGCTTTACGATTTTGGTCCCGATTTCAACTACGCCGACGGAACAGGCGTGATTACGAGGCTTCCGCCTCTGATCACACACGTCGTTGATATGAAGGTGCCGCGCGTGAACAGCGACGGAAACGAAATGGGAGGTGTTCCGGTGGTGCTTGAGGAAGCGCCCCTTGGGACCTATCTCGGGTGGAACATAACAGCGGCGGGCTTTCATAAGGGCCAGTTGTGTAATTACGCAGGAGGAATGGTGCCGTTCGCAAAGACCAAAGCCGAACGGCTGGCCAACGAAGATTCGCGGCCCTCTCTGGAAGAGCGTTATGGCGACCACGCCGGATATGTTCAGGCGGTTAAAGCGGCAGCACAAAAGGCCATGAATGCCGGCTTTCTTCTGAAAGCAGATGCCGATGCTCTCATCGAGCAGGCGGAAAAGAGCAACGTATTGCGCTGAAGCGCGGTGCAAACAGACGTTTTCGAGTCACGCGAACGGTGCCGCGACCCGGTGGCATGATGAAACTTTTGCTTTTCAGGCAAGCGCGGACTTGTGGAACCAGGTCTGACTGTTAAATTCCCGCCGCCCACGACCATCCGGAATTTTATGAACATCCACGAATTTCAGGCCAAAGAGGTGCTTCGCACCTTTGGAGTCCCTCTGCTGCGCGGTTACCCGGCGGGATCCGTTGACGAGGCGGCTGCCGCAGCCCGCGAATTGCCAGGCCCGAAATGGGTGGTAAAGGCGCAAATCCATGCCGGTGGCCGCGGAAAAGGCGGCGGTGTGAAAGTTGTCGGTTCGCTCGATCAGGTGAAACGGGAAGCGGAGCGGATGATCGGCATGACACTGGTGACCCCGCAAACCGGTCCCCATGGTCGCGTGGTGCGGCGTCTCTATATTGAGGATGCCTGTGACATTGCCCGCGAATTTTATCTTTCCGCTCTCGTTGACCGCGAAAGCGCGACAATTTCCTTCATAGCCTCCCCCGCGGGCGGAATGGACATTGAGGAAGTGGCAAGACACACGCCCAAAGCCATTCGAACCTTCAGAAATGATCCTGCCGCGGGGTTCAGCGCATACACCGCGCGCGGAATCGCTGCTTTATTGGATGTGAAGGGAGAATCGTCCAATCGCCTCAGGCAAGCCATCGAAGCGCTATATGCCGCCTTTGTGGCCACGGACATGAGCCTGCTGGAAATCAATCCCCTTGTGCTGACCGGCGACGGCCAACCGATTTGCCTGGATGCCAAAGTTGTATTCGATGACAACGCGCTGTTCCGGCATCCCGATCTCGTGCAACTGCGCGATCCTGACGAGGAAGACCCGACGGAGCGCGAAGCTGCAAAATACGACCTCAATTATGTGAAGCTCGATGGCTCAATCGGATGCATGGTCAATGGCGCAGGTCTTGCCATGGCCACAATGGACATCATCAAGCTCTACGGCGCGGCTCCGGCCAATTTTCTGGATGTCGGAGGCGGCGCATCGCGAGAGAAGGTCACTGCCGCGCTGAAGATCATCCTTTCGGATCCCGGAGTGAAGGGAATTCTGGTCAACATCTTCGGCGGCATCATGCGTTGCGACATCATCGCGAACGGCATTGTCGAAGCGGCCAGGGAGGTTTCTCTGTCCGTCCCGCTTGTGGTCAGGCTGGAAGGCACAAACGTTGAAAAGGGCCGCGCCATTCTTGCGGAATCCGGACTTCCGATTATCTCCGCAAGCGATCTTGCGGATGCCGCGGAAAAAATCGTGGCCCAGGTCAAGAGCCGCTGACATGTCCATTCTGGTTAACAGAGATACAAGGGTGATCTGCCAGGGATTTACCGGAGCCCAGGGAACGTTCCATTCGGAACAGGCCATCGCCTATGGCACCAAAATGGTGGGCGGCGTTTCTCCTGGCAAAGGCGGCCGCACGCACCTCGGGCTACCGGTCTTCGACACGGTCCGTCAGGCGAAGGAGGCGACAGGCGCGACGGCATCCGCGATCTATGTTCCACCACCATTCGCAGGTGACGCCATCCTGGAAGCGATCGATGCCGGGATCGAACTCATCGTCTGTATCACTGAAGGCATTCCAGTGCTTGATATGGTTCGGGTCAAGCGGGCCCTGTGCGGCTCGTCTTCACGCCTGATCGGCCCGAATTGTCCCGGCGTCATCACGCCCGGCGAGTGCAAAATCGGGATCATGCCAGGGCACATCCACCGGCGCGGTTCGGTCGGGATTGTGTCGCGTTCCGGAACTCTGACCTATGAGGCCGTGGCGCAGACCACCGCTGCGGGACTCGGGCAATCCACCTGTGTCGGAATCGGTGGCGATCCCGTCAAAGGTACCGAATTTGTTGACGTACTTGAAAGGTTTTTGGGCGATCCCGAGACGCAGTCGATGATCATGATTGGGGAGATCGGGGGCAATGCCGAAGAAAGTGCAGCAGAATTTCTGAAACGGTCCAGGATCAAAAAACCGATGGTCGGTTTCATTGCCGGGGTCACGGCGCCGCCTGGGCGGCGAATGGGACATGCAGGGGCCATCATCAGTGGCGGAAAAGGGGATGCCGCATCGAAAATCGAGGCCATGCGCTCGGCGGGGATACGTATCTCCTTGAATCCGGCCGCGCTTGGAACCACGCTGCTGGAGCTTCTGTCGCACCAAAACTGACACAGTTCTGGAATAAGTGTCGCTTTGCCCCTATCACACGGCTTGACCGAATCGCATTTGAGTCTCTCCGCAGTCGCCCGAACGGAGCTGCAAAACGGCGTTCCGGCACGCGAAATTTTCCCCCGGGTCCAAAAATGACCGCAGTATCCAAAAAGAACGGCAGAACCCCAACTCTCTCGTCAAACGCAGTTCTCACGGCGACCTCCTTTCTCAGCGGCAGCAACGCTCACTTCATCGAGTCGCTATACGAGCAGTTTCTTCAGGATCCTGCGTCCGTGGACGGGACGTGGCGGACATTCTTCCAGGCACTGGAGGATGGGCGTCCGGTTGAATTGCCGCCACAGATGCGACGCGAGTCGGCTGAAAAATCCACGACTGCCCCGATTGCTGCAGCAGGCGGGGCTGACGCGCAGGCGTCGATTCGTGCCATTCAACTGGTACGCGCCTATCGTGTCACGGGCCATCGCGAGGCTGATCTCGATCCTCTGAAGCTCAGCAAACCAAAGCCACTGCCGCAGCTTCGGACCTCATTTTATGGCTTTTCCGATCGCGATCTCGACCGGCCCATCTTCATCGATGGGGTGATGGGCTGCGAAACCGCGAGCCCGCGCGAGCTGGCGGACATCCTGCGGCGCACTTACTGCGGAACGATCGGTTATGAATATATGCACATCACCGATCCCGAACAGCGCGATTGGCTGCAGCGCCGGATTGAAATGGGTAACCCGGTCACGTTCACTGCCGAGGGCAAGCGCGGCATCCTCGACAAACTCATCCAGGCGGAGGTCTTCGAGAAATTCTGCGCTGTTAAATTTGTCGGGACCAAACGGTTCGGACTCGACGGCGGAGAATCGATGGTTCCGGCGCTGGAGCAAATCATCAAACGTGGCGGCAAACTCGGCGTGAAAGAGATCGTGATCGGAATGTCGCATCGTGGCCGCCTGAATGTTTTGGCCAATGTGATGGGGAAGCCCTATCGCCAGCTTTTCCATGAATTTCAGGGTGGGTCCGCCAAGCCTTCCGACGTCCAGGGCTCTGGCGATGTCAAGTATCATCTCGGCGCATCGTCCGACCGCGAATTCGACGGCAACAGCGTTCATCTTTCGCTGACGGCGAATCCCTCCCATCTTGAAGCGGTGGATCCGGTGGCGCTCGGCAAGTGCCGGGCGAAGCAGTTTCAGTACGCTGACAAAATTTCGCGCGCATCGGTCATGACGCTGTTGCTGCATGGCGACGCGGCCTTCGCCGGACAGGGCGTCGTAGCCGAGTGCTTTGCGATGTCGGGGACCAAGGGCTTCCGCACGGGCGGCACAGTCCACTTTGTCGTCAACAACCAGATCGGCTTCACGACGGCGCCTGCATTTGCCCGCTCTTCTCCATACCCCTCGGATGTGGCCCTGATGGTGCAGGCGCCGATTTTGCATGTGAACGGCGACGATCCGGAAGCGGTCGTGCATTGCGCACGCATTGCGACCGAGTTCCGCCAACTGTTCCACAAGGACGTGGTGGTGGACATGTTCTGCTACCGGCGGTTTGGCCATAACGAAGGCGATGAACCGTCCTTCACGCAGCCTTTGATGTACCGGGCGATCCGGAGCCATCAGACCACTCTCGATATCTATTCCAAACGGCTGATCGAAGGAGGGGTGATTACCGAAGGGGAATTGGATGCGTCGATTGCTGCATTCCGTCAACGCCTGGAAGACGAGTTCGAGGCTGCACAGTCACATCTGCCGAACAAAGCCGACTGGCTGGACGGACGCTGGACGGGACTCGAAAGGGCGCCGCGCGGCGACCGGCGCGGCACGACGGATGTCGAAACCGATTCGCTGAAGCGCATCGGAGAGGCAATTTCCCGGCTGCCGGATGGCTTTCGCGCGCATAAGACCATCGCGCGTCTGATTCAGGCGAAACGGGAAATGATCGAGACGGGTGAAGGCGTCGATTGGTCGACCGGTGAAGCATTGGCATTCGGCACGCTCCTGGATGAGGGTTGTCCGGTGCGGCTGTCCGGCCAGGATTCATCCCGAGGCACCTTCTCGCAACGGCATTCGGCCCTGGTCGATCAGGAGAATGAGGAACGCTACGTTCCACTCAATCACATTCGCGATGGCCAGGCGGAGTTTGAAGTCGTGGACTCGCTGCTGTCGGAAGAAGCGGTGGTTGGATTTGAATATGGATACAGCCTCGCCGAACCCAGGGCTCTCGTTCTCTGGGAAGCCCAGTTCGGCGATTTTGCCAACGGGGCTCAAGTCTTTATCGATCAGTTCATCGCCTCGGGCGAGATGAAATGGTTGCGGATGTCGGGTCTGGTCCTGCTGCTCCCGCACGGGTTTGAAGGCCAGGGTCCGGAACACTCGTCCGCGCGCATGGAGAGATTTTTGCAACTTTGCGCAGACGACAACATGCAGGTGGCTTATTGCACTACGCCGGCAAATTACTTCCATGTGCTGCGGCGGCAGATGCATCGCAATTTCCGGAAGCCGCTGGTGCTCATGACTCCGAAGTCGCTGCTGCGCCATAAACGGGCGGTATCGAAGCTGGCGGAATTCGGCCCAGGTTCTTCCTTTCATCGCGTGCTCGCCGATGATGCAAAGAGCGATCCGGGAAGCACCATCGAACTGGTGCCGGACGAACAGATCCGGCGGGTCGTGCTGTGCTCCGGGAAGGTGTATTACGATCTGTTCGAACAGCGCGAAAAGCGCAAACAGCCGCAGATTCAGATCCTCCGACTGGAACAGCTTTATCCGTTCCCCGGACTTGCGCTGACCGATGAATTGACGCGATTTCCCGCAGCCGAGATCATCTGGTGTCAGGAAGAGCCGAAGAATCAGGGCGCATGGAGTTTCATCGCGCCTTGCATCGAAAGCGTTCTGGAGGAGTTGGGACGCAAAGGCCCGTTGCATTACACCGGGCGGAAGGCCTCCGCCTCTCCTGCGGCGGGTCAGATGAAACAGCATCAGACGGAGCTTGATGCGCTGCTCGAAGAAGCGCTGACATTATGAACAGAATTGCCGGTTCCGGCCGGCAGAGAGGCCGTGATGAGCATCGAGATCAAAGTGCCGGCGATGGGGGAATCGGTTACCGAGGCGACGATCGCGCGTTGGTTGAAGCGGGAAGGCGATACCGTCAAACAGGACGAGCCTGTTGTCGAACTTGAAACCGACAAGGTGAACATCGAAGTACCATCACCCGCGGCAGGCGTTCTTGAACATATCGAAGTACCCCAGGGCGGGACGGTCTCTGTTGGATCCGTGCTTGGCCAGGTTTCCCAGAGCGGAACGGCCGTCGGCGTGTCGTCGGCCAAAGCGGCCGCTCCAAAAGAAAAAGGAATCCGCATCGGTTGCACCCGCTCCGCCTCCGCCTCCGCCTTCGGTTCGCCGGATCGCGGAGGAGGAACACATTGATGTGGCAAAGATCGCCGGATCAGGAAAGCGAGGTCAGGTGACCAAAGCGGACGCGCTGGCGGCGGCAGAAATCCGCACAAAGATGACCGCTGCGGCGCCTGTGGCGCTCACCGCTGAAGTGCGGGCGGCGCGGATCAATGCAGAGCGCGAACAGCGCGTCCCGATGTCGCGACTTCGCCGCACCATCGCCCTGCGCCTGAAAGAGTCGCAGGAAATTGCCGCCCAGCTCACGACGTTCAACGAAGCCGATATGTCGCGGATCATGGAATTGCGTGCGGCATACAAGAATGAATTCGAAAAGAAACACGGAGTCCGGCTGGGCTTCATGGGCGTTTTCGTCAAGGCATGCATCGCGGCGCTGAAGGAAATACCTTCGGTGAACGCCGAAATCGACGGCGACGATATTGTTTACAAGCATTACTACGACATAGGTGTGGCGGTTTCCACGGAGCGGGGCCTCGTGGTGCCGGTGCTGCGCGACGCCGACGTTCTTTCGCTCGTAGAAATCGAACAGCGAATAGCCGAGCTCGGTTTTAGGGCGCGCGATAACAAGCTGAAGCTGGAAGAATTGCTCGGTGGGACTTTTACCATCAGCAATGGCGGTGTGTTCGGCTCGCTGATGTCAACGCCGATTTTGAACATGCCGCAGACCGGCATTCTTGGCATGCACAAGATCCAGACTCGCCCTGTGGCGATCGGCGAAAAAATTGAAATCCGCCCGATGATGTATCTCGCGCTCTCTTATGACCACCGTCTGGTGGATGGGCGCGAAGCGGTGACATTCCTTGTTCGGGTAAAGGAGAATATCGAGGACCCGCAGCGCCTGTTGCTCGGTTTATAAGCAGGGCAGATGACGGATCGCTTCGACGTTGTCGTCATAGGTGGTGGTCCGGGCGGCTACAATTGCGCCATCCGTCTGGGGCAACTGGGATTGTCGGTGGCTTGCGTGGACGATCGTGGCGCCTTTGGCGGCACCTGCCTGAACGTCGGCTGCATTCCATCCAAGGCCCTTCTGAACGCAACCGAACTTTACGAACATGCACGCAAGGATTTCCCGAAGCTGGGCATTGCGGGAAATCTGGGCATCGATCTGCCCGCCATGATGGCCCACAAAGAACAGGTGGTGGGGCAACTCACCAGAGGAATCACGTTCCTGTTCCGGAAGAACAAGGTCGAGGGGATTGTCGGTCGTGCAAAGATCATCGCGCGGGGCCGGGTGTTGGTGCAGGCCAGTACCGGAATAAGCGAGATTGCGACGGACCACATCGTGATTGCGACGGGATCGGAAGCGACGCCACTGCCGGGAATCGCCATTGACGAAAAGCAGATCGTGAGTTCGACCGGCGCTTTGTCCCTGGCAGAGGTGCCAAAACGGCTGCTCGTCGTTGGGGCCGGAGTTATCGGGTTGGAGCTGGGATCCGTGTGGCGTCGTCTTGGTTCGCAAGTCACAGTGATCGAATTTCTGAATCGCATTGTGCCGGGCATCGATGCAGAAGTGGCAACCGAGTTTCGGCGCCTGCTGGAACGGCAAGGTCTGTTCTTCCGGCTTTCCAGCAAGGTCACGGGGATTCGAAAATCAACTAACGGATTGGTTGTTACGGTCCAGCCCGCGAAAGGGGGCGATGTGGCGGAACTGGATGCGGACATTGTACTCGCCGCAATAGGCCGGAGAGCGTACACGGATGATCTGGGACTCGATGACCTCGGCGTAAAGCGTGATGCAGGCGGCGTGATTCAGACGGACGGCCATTTCCGCACCAATGTCGCGGGCATTTGGGCCATCGGCGACGTTTGCGCCGGGCCGATGCTCGCCCACAAGGCGGAAGATGAGGCTGTCGCCTGCGCCGAACGCATTGCGGGCCGCGCGGGCCACGTGAATTACGACGCCATCCCCTCCGTTATCTACACCTATCCAGAGGTCGCGGTGGTTGGAAAGACGGAGGAAGACGTGAAGCAGGCAGAAATTGCCTATAAAGTGGGCAAATTCCCTTTCACCGCAAACGCGCGCGCGAGAACCAATCTGACCACGGAAGGTTTTGTCAAGATTGTCGCGGAAGCCAAAACCGATCGTGTGCTCGGCGTCCACATGATCGGACCCGATGTCGGAAACATGATCGGCGAAGCGTCACTCGCTCTGGAATTTGCCGCATCTTCGGAAGATATCGCGCGCACGTCGCACGCGCATCCGACGCTGACTGAAGCGATCCGTCAGGCGGCAATGAATGTCGACAGCTGGGCCATGCAGATATGAAAAAGCCCCGCGGACGCGGGGCTTTTTCTTGAGGCTGGAGACGATCAGCCCCTCCATTTCAGGTCCATGGCGCCGATGCCTGCCGCGAGATTAGTGCCGGAGAGACCTTCCACGCTTAACGGCTGCAATGCGATGGAACGGTCAAAGCCGCCAATCAGAGCATTCGCGCCGGCTCCGGCGCCGATGCTGGCGCTTGCCTGGAGTCCGCCGTAAGTGCCCTGCAGCGAGCCGGGGCGCAAATTGGAAGCCGGTGCAACAACGTCCCAGGTCAGAACGCCGCTTTTGGTGTAGCCGATATCCAGCCCGAGTTTGGAAACTCGGCCCGTATAGTGCTCGCTTGGCCCATTTGCCGGATCGAAGCGGCAATTCAGTGCTTTGGACGAGCCGACGATATAGCCCCAACCCGCCTGTTCGCTGCACGTCAGCACACCGATCTTGACCCCCGCCGCGGCCTGCGCGGGAACGGCAAGCCCTGCGCTCACGGCCATGGCGGCCGAGGCGATCGTCAAAGCAAGTGTCTTCCTCATATGTATCTCCTGTGTAACCACTCAACCGGCATGCCGCCGGGTGTCGCGTTCCAGTGCATGTGAAAACGTGGGCCCTTGACGCACCGTTCCGTTTGGACGGGCGATCAAATCCGCGTATCTGTGGAACCAATTTCCTGCCCCGCTGGCGAGCGGGGAACCGCCCGCAGAGATGAGCGGACATGCTCCGGCCGGACGCCGATGCCGATCAGGCGCGCAGGAATACGCTGCAGAAGCGAAAATCGGCCGAGCAGTCTGACCGCGAGGGGAATCCCGGGTTCGTGCGTCAACTGCAATACGCCAGCGATGATTTGATTTTGCATGAGAACCTGCATGCGCTGCGTTACCCGCGTTGGCCATTCCCGACGGCCTTGAACCTTCCGCAGTTCCTCAAGTGCAGGCCTGCCGCGCCGCAAAGGGACGGCGAGAATATTTGACGTCGCGACGGCATCCTGAATTGCAAGATTGATCCCCACGCCGCCGATTGGGGACATTGCGTGCGCACTATCGCCAATGCAGAGCAGCCCGGGGCGATACCATTGGCGCAGGCGATCGACGGTGACGGTCAGGAGCTTGATGTCATCCCAACTGTGCAGTTCGGTGACACGGTCCGAAAAAGCCGGTGCGATTTGCGTGAGCAGTTTGCGAATTGCATCGAGGCCCGCATCCCGCAGCGCCTTCTCGCCGCCTTTGCCGATCACGAGCGCGCACTGCCAGTAATCGCCGCGGTCTATCGTGACGAATACCGCCCCGGCTGCAATGCGCCCAAACGCCGAATTCGGGTCATTGGCTCTTTCCTGCCGGACCGCCCCCGGCAATACAACAGCCGGTCTGAATCACGTCACCCGAGATTGCGTTGCTCAATCCGAAACCCCGAAAAGATGGCGTCATTCTAGGTCAAATCCGGTAATTTGATCGGATCGAAAGACATGGGAGAAGGAAAATGGCAATGGAGCGTGAACTCCCCCGGCGCAGTTTTCTGGGAAGGGTTGCCCTCGGAGCGGGTGCGGTGGGCCTCGCGCCCGAATTGTTCGTGCCCAAATCGTCCGCAAAAGCCGCGTCACCGGCGACCGGCGGCGGTCATACGGTTCGGCTTGGGGAATACACGGCAGATCTGCGCTACGAAGATCTTCCGGCCCCGGTTGTGCGGCGGATCAAGGACTGTGTCACCGATACGGTCGCAACGATCCTGTATGGCGAAAAGCTGGCCTGGAGCCGGATCATTATCGCGCATGCGCAGCGCACCGGACCCTCCGGCAAAAGCCATATTCTCGGGACAGGCGGTCCGCCGGTGCAGGCACCCTCGGCTGCGCTTGCGCATGGGGCAATGGCCCATGCTTTCGAACTCGATAATCTCACCGACCCCGATTCGGGTTCGCACCCCGGCGCGAGCATGTTTTCAGCCGGGCTTGCGGTCGCCCAGGAACGGGAGAGAGGCGGCCGTGACCTTATTGCAGCAATGGCGGCTGGCGGCGAGGCCATGATCCGCATCGGCACGGCGACAAAGCAGACGACAGAGCCGCGCGGTTTCCACGCTCCCGGCACAACGGGTCCCTTCGGCGCCGCCATTGTATCCGGGAAATTGCAGCAGTTTGATTCCGGAAGGATGATCAATGCGCTCGGGGTTGCGGGTTCGCTCGCAGGCGGTCTGATGGAGTTCGCGCACGCCCCGAATGGCGCCATGGTGAAGAAACTGCATCTCGGGCGCGCGGCCGAATCGGGGGTGCTCGCTGCAAGTTTAACCGCTGGAGGTTTCACCGGGCCGAGCACGGTACTTGAAGGTGAAGCGGGATATCTCCACGGTTTCGCGAACGACTGGGACACGGCGATTCTGACAAGCGCACTCGGTCAGGATTACCTGATGATGCACACCATGATCAAGCGTTTCGCTTGCCACATCACGGCTCACCGGCCGGTGGAGGCAATGCTCGACCTTCAGCGTACGAACCGATTTGCGCCGGAGGACGTGCAGTCGATCTCGGTGGCCGGCAACCGGCGCATGGCGACCACCAACAATATTCCCGTTCCGCCGGATGCATTGCTGGCGCAATACAGCATTCCGTTCTGCGTCGCGCTCTCGGTCTACCGTAATCCGGTGGACCCGGATTCGTTTGACAACCAGGTGCACAAGGATGCGCGGATCCTTGCCATGGCCGCCCGGGTGAGTATGGAGGTCATCGATGGTCAGCCAAACGACAACCTGACCAGCCTCGTTACGGTCTCCCTGCGGGATGGACGGAAGTTGACGCGCCGCGCCACGGAATTCTCGGGCACGCCGGCAAACCCACTCGACGAGGCCGGCCTGCGGGAGAAATTCATGCTGTTGACCAAACGCTTTCCTGCATCCGAAATGGGACAGCTGTTCGAGCGTCTGCAAAGCATCGAAACCGAAAAAAACCTGGATTGGCTCAACGTGCCCGCGGCTGTCTGAGACAATATCGCGCCGCTTGAGACAGGCCCCGTGGCGAAATGGTAGACGCAACGGACTTAAAATCCGTAGCTCCGAAAAGGGGCGTGCCGGTTCAAGTCCGGCCGGGGCCACCATTCCGCTTCGCGTAGCGCGTCCGACAGTATCTATGTGCTCGCGACAAGCAGTGCCTCTGAACTTCCCGGCCGAAGATCGTCGGCTCTACCTGAGAAGTACCGCTTGGCAAGCATTGCTCCCGGCACGTGCCGGACATTGCGAAAACCGGCACTGCGGGCCATCGCCAACATCTCCAGCGGGGTAAGGAAGCTGATGAACGGCGTGCCGCTTGTCCGCGCGCCTTTCAGCGCTGCCTCGAATGCGGGACGCTCTTCCGGTTCTGCGAACTCAAGCGGCAGGATAAACGTCATGGCGAGCATTGAGCCCGGGGCGAGTGTCGCGACCTGCCGCAGCGTCGCCGCGATCGCTTCCGTCGTGAGGTAGAGGCTGACGCCGGTTGAGGTCACGAGTGTGGGCTGGTCCGCATGGAAGCCGCCGGCTTTGAGTCGTTCACGCCAGGAAATATCCAACTCGAAATCGGTGGGAACGAAATGCAGCCAGTCCGGAATGCCAAAGCCGAGATCAATGAGCCGCTGGCGCTTCCATGCCTGCGGCCCAGGCCTGTCAACCTCAAATACGTTCAGATGCGAGCCAATCTCAGGCCTGCGCTGAGCGAAACTATCCAGCCCCGCCCCGAGGATAACGTATTGCCGTAATCCGCGGGCGGACTGTTCCTCGATCATATCCTCGATAAAGCGGGCGCGGGCGACAACAGAGGCGCGGAACAGTCGCGTGGCGTCTGGATCCATATCCGGACGCTGCCGCCAACCTTCGTCGGGCGCCACCATTTTGAAACCAACCTCATCATCCAGAACATGCGGAGGTGGGTCGAGCTGGACGTGCATCGCTCGCCACAACGCTACACGAACAGCGGTGCTGTCCGGCGCCGCCGATTGCTCATCCGACATGATTTCCTCTCTCATTTTTTGACCTTGTGGAAGTTATATGCGGCCACTCAGTTGCATGTGCTTGGCCACCGGGTCCGCTTCGCTGACGATTCTGCTGTACCGAACGGCGCGCCGGATCAAAGCGGGAATTCGTATTCCACAATCAGCTTTACCGCGCCTTTGGGCGATGCCGGCGTAAGGCCAAACAGATATCCGACGTCGTATTGGATTTTCCCCGGAATCGATCCCAGCGAAAACTTCCCGGCAATGGCCGGACCAAGCAAATGCTGTTGGCCGGATATCGGACCGAAACCGGCAATCGGCCCCAGGCTTCCGAATGCTTCCACGGCCGGCTGAAACTGCGGGAACAACCGCCATCGGGTTTCCAGGCGGTAGCTGAACCCAAAGCCGCGCTGGCTGATGTGCGGACCGAGTTGGCGTTCCAGCATCAGGTTCAGATCCGTCGTGGTGACGCCGAAATCGCGCTCGATCAGCGGCCCGATGTCGAACGCATCCGTATCGGTTTTGCGGTTCTGCACGCGCTCATATTCGGCGAGGAGTCCGAAATTGGCCCAATATTCTCCGGGTTCGGTAAGCTGGAAGATACTTTCCCATTCGGTACCGTCGAAATGGGCTGGCCCTCCCGGATCGCGCTTCCATGCGCCATATCCTTCTACGAACCACCAATTGGTAACGCCGTAGCCGATGGCCATTTTTTGGGATTCCGCCCCATCATTCGCCGGGTCAGAGTCGAAGGTTCGTGCGCCGCGATACTCTATTTCGGCTACGCCGGCTCCTTCGATTACTGGCGAATAGACTTTTAGTTCACCGATATCGGCTTTCGCCGGCCAGCCAATCGCGGAAACAATGACGGCAACCAGGGCAATATTCTTTCGGCTCCGCGACGGGCGGACACGCGTCATGACTTGCCCCTGCATTCGCGGGTTGTTGCGCTATTTCGCGACCAGAACGCCCTGCGCCGTATCCTGATGAAAATCGCCGAAGAACTTGTACTCTCCGCGGTCCAGCGGCCCCAGGAAAACAGGGATATCCTTCCCCGGCGGGACGACCTTCTCCCGGTTCAGCTGAAAACTCTCGAACTCTTCCGCCGTGGGGTCGGCGTTTCTAACAGTCAGCCTGAATTTCACTCCGGCAGGAACCTCGATTCGCTCAGGCTGGAACTTATGGTCTTTGATTGTAAGGAGAGGCGTTTCGTCCGCCTGCGCTATCCCGGTGGCGAAGATTGCTATCATGGTAAACCAGATCGCGCGCATGTCAGCTTCGTGCGCCAATCTTGCTTTGCCGTCCGGCGGTCGCGCCATCTGACGAAGGCTTTCCTTCCTGGCCAATTTTCGCAACCGCGATGATCAGTGCCAGCGTCGCAAGATACGCCGCAATCTGAACCCCTGAAGGAGCTGCCGAATAGCCGACCAGCGCATGCAAGGCCCGGCCAAGCCAACTCGCGTCGCTGAGAATGAAGGAAGTATTCCAGATCCGCTCACCCCAGGCGGGGATGATATCGGCGCTTGCCAGAACGGCGGCCGCCTGTCCGGCCATGCCTGCTGCGAGCAGTGCAATCAACCAGTTGGTGACCTTGAAGAAATGGCGCATCGGAATGGTGAGAAGTCCGCGATACAGGGCATAGGAAACGACGGCTGCGAGCAGCAGGCCGGTCGCTCCGCCCGAAATCATGGCTGCGGCACTCTCGTGCGCGGATACGGCTATGCCGTAGAGGAACAGCACGACTTCCGCCCCTTCGCGCATGACCGCAAGTCCAACCACGCCGCCAAGCGCCAGGAGCGATTTGTCGCCGCTGCTTGCCGCACGACCGAAGGCTGATAATTCGGATCCCAACTTCCGCCCGTGCCTGGACATCCAGGCGGTGTGAAAAGTGAGCATCGCGACAGCAGCGATCAGCACGCCGGCCGTAAACAGTTCCTGCCCAACCCCTTCGGCGGCGCCGGCAATCACATCGGCGAAGCCAGCCACCACAGCGGCGCCGAAAATGCCGGTCCCAATTCCGCCGATAATCGCGACGGTCCGGCCGACCAAGCCCTCCGTGGCTGCCAGCACGATGCCGACTACCAGACCTGCTTCCAGCATTTCCCGAAAGACGATCAGCAGGGTTGCCAGCATCTGGCGCTCTTTCTCCGTCCTACTAGCAGTTGCGACCCATTCTCAATATCAGATACTGCAAGTCAGTCGCAACTGCAAACCTTTTATCCGCTGTGAAATACAGTCCTGCGTGCTAAGATTTGTCGCAGTCCCGCTCAAGCCGCGCGCTCGCGCTCTTTTGCGCCGCAAATCATGAACAAGGGCTACACATGCAGGCAATACGGATATAGCCGTATCCCATGATCGCGATTCTCGTGCTCATTTTCGCTGCGGTTGCGCTGGGGGCAGCCGCTTTTGTGGTCGTACCTGTGCTACGGCCTGTGGCTGGTACCTCAGAGTCCAGAAGGCGTCCCGGTTATGGTGCGGTAGGGGGATTGGCCGTCATCGCGATCGGGCTCGGCTCCTACGCTTATCTCGGGCGGCCGCAATTGGCGCTCAATTCGCTCACGGGACCTGCAAGGACAGATTACCCCGCGCTTATCGCAATGCTGGCGCGGCGGATGCCGGACAGACCTGGCGACGTTCAGGGATGGGCGCTGCTGGGTCGTGGTTATCTCGCGCTCGGCAACGCTGCACAGGCGGAAAAGGCACTAGGGCATGCCGTCGATGCGCAGAAATCGGAACAGGGCGAGGCTGATCCGCAACTCCTCTCCAGTTACGGCGAGGCGATGACCGAAGCCGCCGGTCAGGTCACCAAGGAAGCGGAAGCGGTTTTTCGGCAGGTTGTCGCCGAGGCGCCGAGAGACCTCGTGGCACGATACTATCTCGGCCTGGCTCTTGCCTCACGCGGAGACAAGGCTGGAGCTCTTCAGTTCTGGGAAGGCGTCCTTGCGGATGCTCCACCTGACACACCATGGCGCGGATCGCTGATCGACCAGGTGGCGGCGCTGAAGGCTGGTTCCGGGGGCGCTGCGCCAAATCCGCAAGCGATGGTTCAGCAGCTCGCCGAACGACTGCAATCGAGCCCCAACGATCTCGACGGCTGGATCAGGCTTATCCGGGCCTATGCGGTTTTGGGCAACAAAGACAAGGCTACCGAGGCTCTGAGCCGAGCGCGAGGCGTGTTCGCAAACCAACCGTCCGCGCAATCGGCGCTTGCGCGGGCTGCTTCGGACAATGCGCTGAACTAACGATTTGCGCTGATCCAACCGAAGGATGCCGGTTACCTGGTGGCGACTCGCCCCTGCCAAACCGGCCAGCAACGCGTTTTCCCGCTTGCCTTCAGTGAGTTGTAGAGCGTCAGTTGGGCGTCTTCCGCGCTCGGCCCATTGGCGGTCGTGACATAGTCATTTCCGCTTGCGCACCACACATAGAATTGATGGTTCCCCCGGGCAAAATAGTCCGATTGTCGGTCGGAAGCGAAATTGCTTGCTGCAGCGACACCCGCAGCCGTGAACAGAATGCCGCCCACGGAAGCGGCCAGAATGCGTTTCATTTGCCCCTCCCTCTGGTTACCGGAGGTAAACCCTCTCACACCACCGGCTCTCCGGCAATGCTTATATGGATAGCGGTTAACAGCGTGTAAACTGCGGCGAAAGGTTTCAATCCAAGGGCACGGCCTCAAAGCCAAAACTTGCAACCATTTCCACGATTTCGGAGGCTGCCGCCGCCACCTCGGATGCGTCCCTTCCGCGTAACACCAGAGTAGTGCCTGACCCGGCTGAGGCGCCGGCCGGACCGAAGAATGGGTAGCTACCGATCCTTAGCCCTGGATGTGCCTGCTGGATAATCTCCAAACTCGCTGCTATGCGCCCCTCGGGAAGTTGTGTTTTGAGACTTCGGCTGATGACGGGCAAACCATTCCGCAACCGCGGCTTAAGCTCTTCGAGCATTGCCTCCATAACCCGGGGTACTCCCGCCATCACAAATACGTTTTCGATCTGAAATCCGGGGGCCGCAGATATCGCGTTCCGGATCAACTCTGCACCTCGTGGCATTCGAGCCATTCGCTGACGCTTCTCATTGAAGTCATCGGGCTTGTATCGCGCCGCTAGGATCGTCAACGCCGTTTCGTCGTGCTCTACGGGCAGTCGAAAAGCCGCACCGATTGCGTCCGCTGTGACGTCGTCATGGGTGGGCCCAATTCCGCCGGTCGTGAACAAATATGTGTAACGCCTCCGTAATACGTTGACCGCGGCGACGATCTCGCTTTCGATGTCAGGAACCACACGCGCTTCGGCAATGTCGATCCCCAGTGGCGCCAGGAAATGGGCGATCGCGGCAAGGTTCACGTCCTGTGTTCGTCCGGAAAGAATTTCGTCGCCAATGATCAGCACACCCGCAGTTACCGCCAGAATATCACGCATATTGGAACCTTGCCCCTTGACGGTGGCGCCACACGCGAACCATGTGTAGAAAGGGAGAATAGACGACAATCTTTGCCGTCAGCCAGATCGGCAGCACGGCCACCGCACAATTCGAAGGACCAGAGACAGCCTTGTCAGAAGCTCAAACCGATCTCGTTTTGGACCGCGGCTCAATCGAAGTGGCGCGGCGCTCCGCTTTCGCGGTTTCCACCCATAGCCCCGAGGACTTTGAGGGTATGCGGAAGGCGGGACGGTTGGCCGCCGAGGTGCTTGATCTGCTTATGCCCGAAGTGAAGCCCGGCGTCACGACTGAAGCGCTGGACCGGCTGGCCTATGACTTTGTTGTTGCCCATGGCGCGCTTCCAGCCTGCCTTGGCTATCGCGGTTATCGCCACACGCTGTGCACTTCGATTAACCATGTCGTGTGCCACGGAATCCCAAGCGATCGTCCGCTCAGAGACGGGGACATTCTGAACATCGATGTTACGGTGATCATCGATGGCTGGCACGGCGATACCAGCCGCATGTATTACGTCGGAGATGTGAAGCGAAAAGCGCAGCGGCTGGTCGAAATCACATATGAATGCATGATGCGTGGAATTGCTGCGGTGAAGCCCGGCGCAACGACTGGCGATATCGGTTACGCCATTCAGTCATTCGCGGAAGATCAGGAACGCTGCTCGGTTGTACGCGATTTCTGCGGGCACGGACTGGGGCGGATCTTTCATGCTCTGCCGAATATCGTGCACTACGGCAGACCGGGACAGGGCGTTGTCCTTAAACCGGGAATGTTCTTCACGGTGGAGCCGATGATCAATCTGGGCGGGTACGCGGTGAAGGTCCTGAATGACGGCTGGACGGCGGTAACCCGCGACCGCTCGCTTTCCGCGCAGTTCGAACACAGCATCGGCGTTACCGAGAATGGTTTCGAGATCTTCACGCTCTCTCCCAAAGGATGGCACGCGCCTCCCTATCTCTGAGGGCGTGCCGGACAGCAACATTCCACTGCATAGCGGTCATCGCGACCGGCTCCGTGAACGGTTCGTCGCGGGCGGAAGCGATGCATTAGCGGACTACGAGCTGCTCGAACTTCTGCTCTTCATGGCCATTCCGCGCCGGGACACCAACAAGCTGGCCAAGGAGTTGTTGAGCGCGTTCGACGGCAGTTTTGCCGACCTGATAGCCGCGCCGGGCGGAAAATTGAGGCAGGTTGGCGGCTTAACCGAAAATGCCATTGTCGCATTGAAGGTGGTGGAAGCGGCCGCTCAACGGCTTGCGCGCGCGCGAGTGCTGGGCAGACCGGCGATCTCTTCCTGGGATGCGCTGCTCGATTACTGCTCGGCCCGCATGGCAAGGACACCGATCGAGGAGTTCCGGGTGCTGTTTCTGGATCGCAAGAACATTCTGATCGCCGACGAGGCGCAGGCACGTGGGACGGTTGATCATGCCCCGGTTTATCCGCGAGAGGTTGTCAAGCGTGCACTGGAACTCGGAGCGTCAGCCCTGATTTTGGTGCACAACCATCCCAGCGGAGACCCGACGCCCAGCCGCAGCGACATCGCGATGACCCGTGAAATTGCCGCGGCCGCAAAGGCCCTGCGCATCGAGGTGCATGATCATCTGGTGATCGGCCGCGGGAACCATGCTAGTTTCAAGGCGTTGGGTTTGCTTTAGCGCACTGACTGCCGTCATCATCCCCTTCTCACTTTTCCCCACGTGACGGGGCATGGCCCCGGGCAGCATGCATGAAGTCAGACAACAAGAATCGCTCGACCAAATTCTCTCCTGAGATTGCCGCGTTTCTCGATACGATCCCGGTCATGGTTCGCGTCGGATCGCCCGACGGCCAGGATTCGTGGTTCAACATCCGATGGCTGGAATTCACCGGCCGGGGGCTGGATGAGGAGCGCGCTGGCCGTTGGCTGCACTCCGTTCATCCCGAGGATCTGAATGACGTCCTGGCGGCAAACACCGGGCCCGCAAACACCGCGCAACAGACACATGTCCAGTTTCGTCTGCTCCGCGCCGATGGCGAATACCGCTGGGTCGTCTGCACCGGCACGCCGCGGTTCGACACGAATGGCGAATTTCTCGGCGTCGTGCAGTCCTGTGTGGATGTGCATGAAATCCAACACAGCAATC
This sequence comes from uncultured Alphaproteobacteria bacterium, assembly GCA_963747255.1. Taxonomy (GTDB): domain Bacteria; phylum Pseudomonadota; class Alphaproteobacteria; order Micropepsales; family Micropepsaceae; genus CAIYRG01. Next base: position 44,758 of record CAVVEG010000002.1, on the reverse strand, counting down.
TCGAACCATTGTTTTCCAATGCTTCGTCACAATTGTCCGCCGAACGGGCGAAAGTTGCGGATGCCGAAACGAGTATCGCCCTTGGCAAAGCGCGTGAGGATTTCGCCAATGAGGCAAGGTGCCAAACGGAGCGGCAATTCCAGATGCTGGTTCAGGGCATCACGGACTACGCGGTATTTCTGCTCGACCCCAAAGGCTATGTGACGACCTGGAATCCGGGCGCCGAACGTATCAAGGGTTATCTGCCGGAGGAAATCATCGGTAGGCATTTCAGTCTTTTTTACACCGACGAAGACCGGGCGGCGGGCGTGCCCGATCAGGTTCTCGAAATGGCCGCGCTCGAGGGCAGATTCGAGGCGGAAAATTGGCGCGTGCGCAAGGATGGTACCCGCTTCTGGGCCAATGTTGTTGTGGATGCGATCGATGACAAAACCGGAAGACTTCTCGGATTTGCGAAAATCACCCGTGATCTGTCTGAACGCAGACGCTCGGAAACTCAGTCAAACCAGCTGAGACTGCTGATCCAGGGCGTGAAGGATTACGCGATTTTCCTGCTGGACAGGGAAGGCAAAGTCGCGACATGGAATTCGGGCGCAGAACGCATCAAGGGGTATACGGCCGAAGAGATTATCGGCCGTTATTTCAGCGTTTTTTACACAGAGGAAGACCGCGCCGCGGGCGCTCCGGAAGGCGCATTGGAAGCGGCAGCACGCAATGGACGGTTCGAGACGGAGAATTGGCGTGTACGGAAAGACGGTTCGCGCTTCTGGGCGAATGTCGTTATTGACGCTATCCACGATGAACAGGGAGAGCTTGCGGGTTATGCAAAGATCACGCGAGATCTCACGGAGCGCAAGACCGCACAGGAAGAACTGACGAGGGCCCGGGAACAACTCTTCCAGCTGCAGAAGATGGAAGCCATTGGCCAGCTCACCGGTGGCGTGGCGCATGATTTCAACAACCTGCTGACGATCATCATCGGCAATGTCGATATGGCGCACCGCGCGCTGACGGATCCGAAATCCCATGGTGTGGACAAAGCCCGGCGGCTGCTCGGGAACGCGCTGTCAGGGGCAAAGCGCGCGGCCAATCTGACCCAGCGTCTGCTGGCTTTTGCCCGGCGCCAGCCGCTCGATCCGAAGCCGATCGATGTGGCGCGGTTCATCGTCAATATGAGCGAGTTCCTCAACCGTACTCTCGGCGAGGAAATTCATGTAGAAGCCGTAGCGGGGGGAAGTTTATGGAAAATCGAAGCCGATCCGGCACAACTTGAATCGGCGATTCTTAACATTGCGCTGAATGCCCGCGATGCGATGCCACAGGGCGGAAAACTCACCATTGAAGCAGCGAACACTTTCCTGGATCAGGGCTATATCCGATTCAACCCGGAAATCGTGCCGGGGCAATATGTGGCGTTATCCGTCACGGATACAGGCACGGGCATAACCCCGGAGGTCATGGCCCGTGTGTTCGAGCCGTTCTTTACGACCAAATCGGCCGGTCAGGGCACCGGGCTGGGTCTGGCGCAGGTTTACGGATTCGTCCGGCAGTCGGGGGGGAATATCAAGATCTACAGCGAGCCTGGCGAAGGCACGATGGTGAAGATCTATATGCCGCGGCTTTTGACAAAGGGAGCAAGCGAGGAGGCGCAAACCACGGAGACGGTTTTCGGATCTGGCGGAGAAACGATTCTCGTGGTGGAAGACGATCCCGCTGTTCTGGAATATGTCACCGAAGTGCTGACCGACCTTAATTACCAGGTGTTGCAGGCAAGCGAGGGCGCGTCAGCGGTGCGGATATTGGAAACGGACGCCGACAACATCGATCTGCTTCTCACCGATGTCATCATGCCCGGAATCAGCGGCCGCGTTGTCGCGGAGCAGGCAAAGCGGCTGAAACCCGGGATCAAGATACTTTTCATGACGGGTTATTCGCAGAATGCGATCGTTCACCAGGGCCGACTGGATCAGGGGGTGCATTTGATTCAAAAGCCGGTTACGCCGCCTGAGCTCGCAAACCGCGTCCGCGATCTGCTTGACCAGCCGGTCCCATCCTCCTGAGTGCTTCAGTCGGAACAGCGATTATTTGAATATTTCCGGGCAAGTCCCATTTTAATTCCGGCCTGCCGTCTCATTCAGCCTCAATGGAGCTGCCATGCTGAAGCTCGACAATAATTCGCTGTTGCGCGACTTGGCCTATATCGACGGGGAATGGCATGGTGCCCGTTCCGGGGCCCGGTTCGCCGTAAGTAATCCGGCTACCGGAGAAATTATCGCGGAGGTCGCCGATCTCCTCGAAGACGAAGTGAGGCAAGCCGTCGAAGCGGCGCAACGGGCTTTTCCGCACTGGCGGAGCAAAACTGCAAAAGAGCGGGCCGCGGTCATGCGGCGCTGGTACGAACTGACGATGGCGGCGCAGGAGGATCTTGCGCAATTGATGACGGCGGAACAGGGCAAGCCCCTTGCCGAAAGCCGCGGCGAGATCGCCTACGGCGCCGCTTTCGTCGAATGGTTCGCGGAGGAGGGCAAGCGTATCTATGGCGATGTGATTCCGACCAATGTCCGTGGACGGCGCATCATTGTGCTGAAAGAACCGGTCGGCGTTGTTGCAGCAGTCACGCCGTGGAATTTTCCCAATGCCATGATCACCCGCAAAGTCGCGCCGGCGCTCGCGGCGGGTTGCACGGTCGTCGTCAAGCCGGCACAACTCACGCCTCTTTCGGCGCTCGCTCTGGCCGAACTTGCACATCGCGCCGGCCTGCCAAAAGGCGTTTTCAACGTTGTCCCCTCATCACAGTCATCGCGGGTCGGGAAGGAACTGACGGAAAATCCGCTGGTGCGGAAGTTCTCTTTCACCGGCTCGACTGCGGTCGGCAAACAGCTGATGCGGCAATGTGCTTCAACCGTGAAGAAAGTATCGCTGGAGCTTGGTGGCAATGCGCCATTTATCGTTTTCGACGATGCAGACCTCGATGCTGCCGTCACTGGCGCGATGGCGTCGAAATTCCGCAACATGGGGCAGACCTGCGTCTGCGCGAACCGTTTCCTTGTGCAGGACAGTGTCTACGATGCGTTCGCGGAAAAGCTCTCACATGCGGTCGCGGGGCTGAAAGTCGGCAACGGCATGGCTCCGGGTGTCGAACAGGGGCCACTGATCAACATGGCAGCGGTCGAGAAAGTCGAAGAGCTGATCGGCGATGCAACCGGCAAAGGTGCCGCAATCGCACAAGGCGGCAGGCGTCATGCTCTCGGTGGCACTTTTTTTGAACCCACCATCATTCGTGATGTCACACCGGATATGGCATTTGCGCGGGAGGAAATCTTTGGTCCGGTCGTTACGCTCTTCCGCTTTCATGAAGACGAAGATGCGATCCGGATGGCGAATGATACCGAATATGGTCTCGCCGCCTATTTTTATGCGCGCGACGTGGGACGCATTTTCCGCGTCATGGAAGGACTCGAATACGGCATTATCGGCATCAACGAAGGCATCATCTCGACGGAAGTGGCGCCGTTTGGCGGCATGAAAGAATCGGGCATGGGCCGCGAAGGCTCGAAATACGGAATGGAAGATTTCCTAGAAATCAAATATGCGGCGCTGGGCGGACTTGGCCCCATTTGATTTGGGACGTATTCCTCAAAAATGTCTTTCTCGGTCGAAACTGCCTGAGGTGGCGAATTGATACCGCGATATGCACGTTCCGAAATGATCGCGATCTGGTCGGCGGAAACCAAATACCGCATCTGGTTTGAGATAGAAGCCCACGCGGCCGACGCGATGGCGGAGCTTGGTGTTATTCCGAAAGAGGCAGCACGTATCATTTGGGAAAAGGGTCGAAACGCACGCTTCGATGTCGAGCGCATTGACGCAATCGAGCGCGATGTCAAGCATGACGTGATCGCATTTCTGACCCATCTCGCGGAATTCATCGGACCGGCATCACGGTTTGTGCATCAGGGAATGACCTCGTCCGATGTGCTCGACACGACATTTGCCGTGCAGCTTTCACGCGCGGCCGATATTCTGATTGCCGATCTGGACGCGCTGCGGCAGGCACTCAGGCGCCGCGCACTTGAATACAAATTCGCGCCCATGATCGGCCGCAGCCACGGGATTCACGCCGAACCCACAACGTTCGGATTGAAACTTGCGGGATTTTACGCGGAGTTCTCGCGCGCCCGCGAAAGACTGCTTGCTGCGCGTGGGGAAATTGCCATTGCCGCCGTATCCGGCGCGGTCGGAACCTTCGCCAATGTCGATCCTGCCGTGGAGGCCCATGTCGCGCGAGCAATGGGACTGCAGCCGGAACGGATTTCGACGCAGGTTATACCGCGCGACCGCCATGCGATGTTCTTTGCGACACTGGCCGTCGTCGCGAGTTCCATCGAACGGCTTGCGACCGAAATACGCCACCTGCAGCGCTCCGAAGTCATGGAGGCCGAAGAGCACTTCTCCGAAATGCAGAAGGGATCGTCGGCCATGCCGCACAAGCGCAATCCCGTGCTTTCGGAGAATCTTTGCGGGCTGGCCCGAATGGTGCGGGCATATGCGCTGCCGGCTCTCGAAGATGTCGCGCTCTGGCACGAACGCGATATCTCGCACTCGTCTGTCGAACGGTATATCGGACCGGACGCGACCATTACGCTCGATTTTGCCCTGGCGCGCGCGGCTACCCTGGTCGAAAAGCTGGTGGTTTATCCGGAGCGCATGAAGGCCAATCTCGAAAAGTCTTCAGGGCTTGTGGCCAGTGGGCGCGTGTTGCTGGCGCTTACCCAAAAAGGCATGGCCCGCGAGGACGCTTACAGGCTGGTTCAGGAAAACGCGATGCAATCCTGGCGCGGCGAAGGCAGCATGCCTGAATTATTGCAAGTTAATCCGGACGTATCGCGCCTGCTGAATCCGCAGGAAATCGAAGAACTGTTCGACATGAGCTATCATTTCAAACATGTGGACACGATTTTCTCGCGTGTCTTTAAATCGCCATAGCTTGCCTCGGTTTCGGCGGATTTGCGCGAATCAGAAGAAGCGTTTCAGTCTGATCGCGAAACGGCGGATGCGATTGATTGGACCGAGGCCGAACCGAACCGACAAATCTCGCGCTATAACCGGCGCGAATAGCTTTTTTCAAAGCTCGTGCGGCTGCTTTGTTCGCATTTTGCGCGTCGGATTTTCTCTTCATAAACCGTTAGGGCATCGGCGCTACATCTTGGCTCGAAAACCCGGGAACGCGTTCGATGTTCAAGATGATTTCCCGTCTCACATCGGATGAGGCCGGCGTCACAGCGATTGAGTACGCCCTGATCGCCAGCATGATTGCCATAGTGATCGTTGGCGCGGTTACGGTCCTGGGAACTCATCTGAGCGCAGCATACAACACCGTCGCCACCAGTTTGTAACGGCGGCTACGCCACTGAGCGTTCATACCCCTGATATGGCGACTGGCGTCCATGCCCCGGTGACGAGTACCGCTATCTCCGACTACACGATAATGCAGCCAGCGTAAGCCCTATAGTCGCAAATCGCGTTCTGCGATTGCGTCTCAGTTAAACCTTGACCGCGCAAATCATGGTAGGCAGGCTGCATAAATAGTCCCGGGGGGAATCAAGCATGCAAAAGGGGGAGCGTGCGCACAGTACGGCGCAGCTGGTCTGGTTGACACTTCTCGTCCTGTTTGTTTTCGCCGCGCCCGCCAGAGCGCAAACCGATGAAATCCAGGTCTATGACGGAGCAATCGCCCCTGTTGGAGTGTTCAATCTCACCTGGCACAACAACTACACTCCGACCGGGTTAAAGGAACCTGCCTTCGAGGGGGGGCTGGTTACCAACCACACCTATAATTCCGTGACGGAATGGGCCTATGGCGTAACACCCTGGTTCGAGCAGGGGCTTTATTTCCCGCTCTACAGCGTCTCCAGCAATAAGGGTCTGGTGTACAACGGGTGGAAGTTGCGTGAATTGTTTGCCGAGCCCGACGCCGACAATAAAGTCTTTGTGTATGCGATCAACTTCGAGTTCAGCTTCAATGAGAAGCAGTGGGAAGATGTTCGCTACAGCTCGGAAATCCGGCCGATTATTGGCTGGCATCTCGGCGACTGGGATATCTTTCTCAACCCGATTATCGATAATTCCTATCAGGGATTTAAGAATCTCACTTTTGCGCCGTCTGAGCGCGTTGCCTATAATTTCTCCAAGACTTGGGCGGCAGCGGCCGAACTGTATTCCGAGTTTGGACCGATCCACCAATTCCTGCCCGGCAGGGATCAGTCTCACCAGCTGTTCGGAGTAGTTGATTACGGCGGAGAGCCGGTGAACGTGGAATTTGGTGTTGGGTTTGGTCTCACGCCGGGGTCGGACAAACTGGTTATCAAACTGATGTTGTCGCGCGATTTGAACTGACGGAAGATCCGCCAGTGAACAGGAGATGACGAATGCAAAGCGATGTTGCACGCCGCGGCGTGGTTGAATCGGAAATCATCGAGCCAGGTTACGGCGTTGCCCATAAGACATTCCATTGGGTCGTGTTCGGACTGATAGCCGCCCAGTATGTTGTCGGATCCGTCATGCCGCATATCGGGAAGAACACTGAAAATACCAGCTGGGTTCACTGGCATTTGGTGATCGGCGCCGCGATCATGTTCTTCATCTTCTGGCGGCTGGTTTATCGGGTCGTCCGCCCCGTATCTCTGATGTCTGAATTGCCGGCGTGGCAGACGAAGCTCGCCAGTTTTGCGCATGTCGGACTTTACGTGCTCATCTTCGCCATGTGCATTCTGGGCTGGGCGGCAGCGAATTATCGAGGCTGGAACATCTGGTTGTTCGGGATTGTCCCTTTGCCGGATCTCGCAGCGAAAGGCACTCCCTGGGCTCACACGGCGGGCGATATCCATGACTGGTTGCTTTATGTACTCGCGGCCGTGATCCTGTTTCACATCGGCGCAGCGCTCTATCACTATTTCGTCCTGCGCGACCGGGTGTTGCAGCGGATGATCCCATAGAACCTGACGCGGTGGCCGATGATAACCCGGCCGTCGCTAGGGACTGATCCGGTGCTGGAGCCCCGCTATTTCTTCGTTTCGCGCTCGATTTCCGTTTTCGCGGTGTCAAGCAGATCCGCCATTTTCCTTCGGATCATGTGATCGGAAACCGCCACACTGTGCGAATCGAAATCACGGCGGATTTTTGTGAAAACAGCTTCTTCGCCATCCTTTTCAAATTCGGCAGCGACAATCTCCCTGGCATAGAGATTGGTGTCCTCACCTTTCAGGCCAATCTCGCCTGCGGCCCAAAGACCCAAAAGCCGGTTTCGGCGGGAATAGACCCTGAACCGCAACTCCTGGTCGTGGACCCATTTGGACTTCGAAACTCTTCTCGCGTTGCTCGAACGAACCCGGCATTGGCTTGGTTTCCCGATGGTACTATTCGCACAATAGCGAAACCAGGCAGTGCGGGCGACCTTGCTGAGGCGCGCGCCTGTTGATCAAGGCTGCGACGCATTGCCCGGAGGCCACCCCTTCCGGTAAGTTCCTGCCCGGACGGGGCTGACCTCTTCGGCGGCCCCGTTGCCATTTGCTTGGGCTGCTTCGTGATCACAGGCAAGCCCGAGAACCGCGGATGCGGAAGGTAGGATTTCCATGAAACGGCGACGCACCATTTATGAGGGCAAAGCCAAAATTTTATATGAGGGACCGGAACCCGGTACTCTCGTGCAATATTTCAAAGACGACACCACGGCTTTCGACGCAAAGAAAAAAGCGGTTCTCGAAGGCAAGGGCGTTTTGAACAATAGAATCTCCGAATATCTGATGACGCAATTGCAGGCGATCGGCGTTCCTACCCACTTCCTGCGGCGCCTCAATATGCGCGAGCAGCTGATCAAGGAGGTGGAGATCGTTCCGCTCGAAGTCGTGGTTCGAAACGTGGCGGCCGGTTCTCTTTCCACGCGCCTGGGAATTCCGGAAGGGCAGCCGCTACCGCGTTCGATCATCGAGTATTATTACAAGAATGATCTGCTTCACGATCCATGGGTTTCGGAAGAACACATAACCGCCTTCGGTTGGGCAAGTCCGCAGGATCTCGACGACATTGTCAATCTGACGATCCGGACCAATGACTTCCTCTCCGGGCTTTTTTTGGGGGTCGGAATAAAGCTCGTAGATTTCAAGGTCGAGTTTGGGCGTCTCTGGGAAAATGAGTTCATGCGCATCGTGCTGGCCGATGAAATCAGCCCGGATTCCTGCCGGCTGTGGGACATCCAAACCAATGAAAAGCTGGACAAGGATCGGTTCCGGCGTGACCTGGGTGGGGTGACGGAAGCCTATTCGGAAGTGGCGCGCCGCCTGGGAATTTTGCCTGAAGTCTTCGCAGGGGACAAGCGGTCCGGTGCTGGTCAGATGAAGGCGCGGGTTTTTGTGACTTTAAAATCGGGCGTGCTCGACCCGCAGGGAAAGGCGATCGGGCACGCGCTCAACAATCTCGGATTTAACTCGGTTGGTGAAGTCCGGCAGGGAAAATTGATCGATATCGAGCTTGCGGAAATGGATCGCGAAAAAGCCGCGGCTGCAGTGCGGGATATGTGTGAAGCGCTGCTCGCCAATACCGTCATTGAAAAGTATGAAATCGAGTTGAGACCCTGAGTCGCCCACCGGTTCCCGGATGAAATCGGCCGTCATTGTTTTCCCCGCCTCGAACTGTGACCGCGATGCGCACGACGCGATCCTGCACGTCACCGGCACGAAACCGCATATGGTTTGGCATGGGGACAGCGAAATTCCCAAAGTCGATCTCGTCGTGCTGCCGGGAGGTTTCTCCTATGGCGATTATCTCCGCTGCGGCGCGATGGCGGCGCATTCGCAAATCATGGGCGATGTGAAGCGGAAGGCTGAACAGGGCGTTGCGGTGCTGGGAATTTGCAACGGATTCCAGATTCTGACAGAGGCGGAACTGCTGCCCGGCACGCTGATGCGCAATGCCGGCCTGAAATTCGTCTGCCGCGCAGTCGATCTGGTGGTGGACGAATCGCAATCGGCATTCACGCGCAAATATTCAAAGGGCGAACATGTGCGCTTTCCCGTCGCGCATGGCGAGGGCAATTTCTTTGCGAACGAAGAAGTGCTCGATCGAATTGAGGCTGAGGGTCGTGTCGCATTCCGCTACGCAGAAGCCGACAACCCGAATGGCTCCGCGCGGAATATTGCCGGCATTCTCAGCGAAAAGCGGAATGTCCTTGGATTAATGCCGCATCCGGAGCGCGCCTGCGATCCTCTCCTTGGTTCAACCTCCGGCCGCGCCATGTTCCAGAGTCTCCTGGAATCGTTGTCGTAATGAACGACCTGACCGGACAGGAGGCACCTTCATGATAGCCATTACGGCGGAAGTTGTCCGCGCGCACGGTTTATCGCCTGATGAGTATGGCCACATCCGCCAATTGCTTGGACGCGAACCGAACCTGGTGGAACTGGGGATTTTCTCGGTGATGTGGAGCGAGCACTGCTCCTACAAATCAACAAGGGTGCATCTGCGGCGATTGCCGACAACCGGCCCGCAAGTGATCCAGGGACCCGGAGAAAATGCGGGAGTGGTGGACATCGGAGACGGCGATGCCGTCGTATTCAAAATGGAGAGCCATAACCACCCATCTTTCATCGAACCGTTTCAGGGCGCGGCCACTGGTGTGGGGGGTATCATGCGCGATGTTTTTACGATGGGCGCGCGTCCCGTTGCGATGATGAATGCGTTGCGCTTCGGGGCTCCCGGCCACCCGAAGACAAGGCACCTCGTGGCTGGCGTTGTCGCCGGTATTGGGGGCTACGGCAACTGTATGGGTGTGCCGACCGTCGGGGGTGAGGTGAATTTTCACCCTGCCTATAATGGGAACATCCTCGTAAACGCGATGTGCGTCGGGATTGCCCGGCGCGACCGGATCTTCAAATCGGCGGCGGAAGGGGCTGGAAATCCTGTCGTGTATGTCGGCTCAAAAACCGGTCGTGACGGCATCCACGGCGCGACCATGGCCTCCGCCGAGTTCACCGAGGATTCCGGCGAAAAGCGGCCGACGGTTCAGGTCGGGGACCCGTTTACGGAGAAACTGTTGCTTGAGGCTTGCCTCGAATTGATGGCGACCGACGCGATTGTCGCAATCCAGGACATGGGCGCCGCCGGACTGACGTCATCATCCGCGGAAATGGCCGGAAAGGGCGGAGCAGGCATTGAACTCGATCTTGACCGGGTTCCTCAGCGCGAATCCGGAATGACGGCCTATGAGATGATGCTCTCGGAATCGCAGGAACGCATGCTGATGGTGCTGAAGCCCGGGCGCGAGTCCGAAGCGGCCACAATTTTCAGGAAATGGGAACTCGATTTCGCGGTCATTGGGCTTACGACAGGTACCGGCAGGCTCATTGTGAAACATCAGGGCAACGTGGTTGCCGATATTCCCGTCAAGGCCCTCTCCGACGAGGCGCCATTGTATCGACGCCCATTCACGAGTCCGGAACCATCTCCGCCGTACGCTCCCGTCATCATCGACCCCGGGCAGAATGTCGAACGCAGCCTGCTGAAGCTGCTGGCCTCGCCCGATCTTTGTTCGCGGCGGTGGATATGGGAACAATATGATTATTCCGTCATGGCCGATACCGTGCAGTCGCCCGGTGGCGATGCAGCGGTGGTGCGCGTGCATGGCAGGCAAAAGGGGCTGGCCATAACCACGGATGTGACGCCCCGCTATTGCCGCGCGGATCCTTTCGAGGGCGCCAAACAGGCTGTTGCGGAGGCCTGGCGTAATCTCACCGCAACCGGCGCGGTCCCATTGGCGGTCACCGATAATCTCAATTTCGGCAATCCGGAACGACCGGAAACCATGGCTGAGATCGTGCGCTCGATTGATGGAATCGCCGAAGCATGCCGCGAATTGTCATTCCCCGTCGTTTCGGGCAATTGCTCGCTTTACAATGAAACCAATGGAGAGCCGATCCTGCCGACACCGGCAATTGGTGGAGTGGGCCTGATCGACAATATCGAACGGACGGCAACCATTGCATTCAAACGGTCCGGCGATGTTGTCATCCTGATCGGCGACACGAAGGGGCATCTGGGGCAATCCCTGTATCTGCGCGAAATCGAGGGACGGGAAGAAGGTGCGCCGCCTGCGGTCCATCCCGGAACAGAGAAGCAGAATGGCGATTTTGTCCGGAAGCTGATTACAACCGGCGTTGTGGACACGGTGCATGATATTTCCGACGGTGGACTTCTGGTTGCGCTCGCCGAAATGTCGATGGCTGGCTCTTTGGGTACGGAAATGTCGCCCGACCTTGGTTCAGGCATACCGTTCCTGTTCGGCGAAGATCAGGCGCGCTATCTGCTTGCTGTCGATCCCGCCGATGCAGAAAATCTCATCGCCGATGCAGCAAAAACGGGTGTTCCGGCGCAGGTTATCGGAACGTGCGGTGGCGAGGCGCTTGTCCTTCCCGGAACTTTTTCGATAGCGACGCGCCTGTTGCGAGAGGCGCACGAAGTCCTGGCTGCCACAATTCATGACAGACGGCGCCGCGTGATCGCGCGTGCTTCTACCGGTCGGGCAGATCGTCTAAAATTCCATACCAGCGTTTCTGCAGGAGTAGTTTCATGGCGATGTCGGCCCGCGAAATCGAAAACGCAATTCGTGCTGCGCTGCCCGATGCGGATGTGACCATTACCGATCTCGCTGGCGATGGCGACCACTATGCCGCGATGGTCGTGTCCGGAGCGTTCAAGGGGAAGACGCGCGTACAACAGCACAAGATGGTGTACGAGGCGCTGTCCGGCCGCATGGGCGGGCAACTGCACGCTCTGTCCCTGCAGACCTCGGCGAAAGAATAGGCGAGGGACAGGATTGACCACAGGCCAGCTTGTCCTTACCTGATGGCGTGCGAAAGGAAATCCAAATGACCTCCAATCCCGTTCACGACCGCATTTCCAGGGACATCGCCGAAAGCGACGTGCTGCTCTTCATGAAAGGCACGCCTGTCTTCCCGCAATGCGGGTTCTCGGCCGCCGTCGTGCAAGTGCTGTCGGAGTTGGGCGTCAAGTTCAAATCGGTGGATGTGCTGAAGGATCCGGAAATCCGCCAGGGCATCAAGGAATTCTCCAATTGGCCGACCATTCCCCAGCTTTATGTGAAGGGCGAATTCGTCGGCGGCTGCGACATCATCAAGGAGATGCACGAGCAAGGCGAATTGGAGGGATTCCTGAAGGAACGCGGAGTCCTGGTCGAGGCCTGATAACTGTCGAGTTCCGGCTGCGGGCACCCGCGATCCCGTCAGCGCGAATAGAACTCCACGACCAGACTGGGCTGCATCTGCACCGCGTAGGGCACATCGGCCAATTTCGGTGTGCGGAGGAATTTGGCGCTCATTTTGCCGTGATCGGCCTCGATATAGTCCGGAACGTCGCGTTCACTGCTCTTCGCCGATTCCAGCACCAGGGCCATATCCTTCGCTTTGCGTCGAAGTTCGACGGTATCGCCTTCCTTGACCAGATAGGAAGCAATCGTAATGCGCCGGCCATTCACGGCAACATGTCCATGGCTCACAAGCTGCCGAGCCGAAAAGGGTGTTGGGGCAAATTTGGCCCGGAAAACAACCGCATCGAGGCGCCGCTCGAGAAGTCCGATCATCTGTTCGCCGGTATCGCCGATCTTGCGTGAGGCTTGCTCATAATAACGCCGGAACTGACGCTCCGTGATGTTGCCGTAATAACCCTTGAGCTTCTGCTTTGCGTGCAGCTGTGTTCCGTAATCCGACAGCTTGCGGGACTTCCTTTGACCATGCTGACCGGGGCCGTAATTCCGGCGGCTGATGGGGCTCTTGTTGCGGCCCCAGATATTCTCGCCCATGCGGCGGTCGAGCTTGTACTTCGAGGTCGTGCGCTTCGTCATTCAGGGTTCTTCTTGCGATGGCTGCCTGGGGCGGACCTGCTCCGCCGAAAGGCGGGCAATATAGTCATGGGCTGCAACCTGTCAAACCGCACCCCCGGTGATCCACTCAGGGGCCCCGGCGCAGCTTTCCCCTGGTCAGCGACACGATCACCCCGCGAAGCGTCCGGACTTCCTGGTCAGACAACCGCGCGCGGTGCAGAATATTCCGCAGATTTCGAATCATTCCCGGCCGGTTGCCCGGCGGATACAGAAATCCCGCATTTTCCAATTCCTGTTCCAGGTGCTCGAACAGCCGGATCAGCTCCTCTCGCGGGGCCGGCTGCGCCGTGCCATGATTGATATGTTCGGAGGGCGTGGAATCGGCGGATTTGAACCACTCATATCCGATCAGCAGCACCGACTGGCCCAGATTGAGCGATGAAAATCCGGGAGCCGTAGGAACGGTGATAATGCAGTCGGCAACCGCTACCTCATCATTCGTAAGACCTGCGCGCTCGTTTCCGAACAAAATGCCCGACGCGATGTTGTTTTGCGAGGCTTCCCGCAGTCGGAGAGCCGCCTCCGCGGGCGTCACTACTGGTTTGGCCATACTGCGGTCGCGTGCCGTCGCAGCGAAAACCAGCTTCAACTGCGCTATCGCGGCCTCGACACTGGAAAATAGCCGGGCGGATTCAATGACCGGCAATGCCTGAGCGGCCATGGCATCAGCCTTTGGATTGGGCCAGCCATCGCGAGGCTTCACAATTCGAAGATCGCGCAGGCCGAAATTCGCCATTGCCCGTGCGCAGGCGCCAATATTCTCGCCCAATTGCGGTTCCGAAAGAATAATCGCCGGCGGTGTGATCGGGTGCATGGTGCAAAAACTCGGAACGATAGCAGGTGGCGTCAAAGCGTCCTTTGACGGACCCTACCGCAATCGCTAATAGACCCCGCCCCCCTGCTTCAAGGAAATGTTTCATGGCGAAAATCAAGGTCGCAAAACCTGTTGTCGAACTGGATGGCGACGAGATGACCCGGGTGATCTGGGACCTGATAAAGAAAAAACTGATTCTTCCTTATCTCGATGTTACGCTGGAATATTACGATCTCGGCATCCAGAAGCGCGACGAGACCAACGATCAGATCACGATCGATGCAGCGGAGGCCATCAGGCGGCATGGCGTGGGCATCAAATGTGCCACGATCACGCCCGATGAAGCCCGTGTCCGGGAATTCAACCTGAAACAGATGTGGAAGTCGCCGAACGGCACGATTCGCAATATTCTCGGCGGCACGATTTTCCGTGAACCGATCATTTGCCGCAATGTTCCACGCCTGGTACCCGGCTGGACCCAGCCAATTGTGATTGGCCGCCATGCGTATGGCGATCAATACCGCGCGACGGATTTTGTTGTTCCCGGACCGGGAAAGCTCACCGTCGCTTGGTCGGGCAGGGACGGAAGCAAAATCGAGCGCGAGGTGTTCGATTTTCCCGGCGGGGGGGTCGCCATGACGATGTACAATCTCGACCAGTCGATCATCGATTTCGCGCGCGCCTCCATGAATTACGCTCTGGCGCGTAAATACCCGCTGTACCTGTCCACCAAAAACACGATCGTCAAAGCCTATGATGGCCGGTTCAAGGACCTTTTCGAGAAGGTTTTCAGAGAGGAGTTCGCCGATTCCTTCAAGGCGGCTGGTCTGACATATGAGCACCGGTTGATCGACGACATGGTTGCTGCCGCACTGAAATGGTCCGGCGGTTATGTCTGGGCGTGCAAGAACTACGATGGCGACGTGCAGTCGGACACGGTTGCGCAGGGTTTCGGCTCATTGGGATTGATGACCAGTGTTCTGATGAGCCCGGACGGAAGAACCGTGGAATCGGAAGCCGCACACGGCACGGTAACGCGGCATTATCGGCAACATCAAAAGGGTCAGCAGACCTCGACCAATTCGATCGCATCCATTTTTGCCTGGACGCGTGGCCTTGCCCATCGCGCCAAACTCGACGGTAATTCCGACCTCGCGCGTTTTGCTTCGAACCTTGAGAAGGTTTGCATTGAAACCGTGGAGTTGGGCGATATGACGAAGGACCTCGCCCTTCTGATCGGACCGGAACAGAAATGGCTTTCGACTGAGGGCTTCCTCGATAAAATCGACGAAAATCTTCGCAGGGCCATGGCATGAAAACGGCCAAAGCGGCTTTTCCCGTTTCTTCCAATCGGAAAGCGGCTTTCAAGCTGTCTGTAATGCCGCCAATCGCTGTTCGATCGCCGCGAGTGCCTCGGATGTTCTGCCCGTTTCGGGACCGCCCGCCTGTGCCATGTCGGGACGTCCGCCGCCACCCTTACCGCCCAATGCTTCGGCGCCCGCCCGCACCAGATCCACCGCACTGATCCGCGTGGTCAGATCGGGTGTTACGCCGACAACCAGAGATGCCTTACCGTCGGCCACGGTAACGAACGCCACCACACCGGACCCCAGACGCGATTTGGCATCATCGGCGAGCGACTTCAGGTCCTTTGGAGCCACATTTTCGACTGTGCGCAACACGGCCTTCACTCCCGCAATTTCCTTATGGGTGGCCGCCTCCCTGTTTGCGCCACCGTCCAGTGCAAGTGCTTTCTTGGCTTCAGCGAGCTCCCGTTCCAGCCGGCGCCGTTCCTCGACCAGAGCTGAAATGCGTGCGGGCAAATCGGCGGGGCTGGTTTTCAGAACTGCTGCAGCGGTTTGTGCGGCCTCAGCCTGCGCCTCGAGATGCCGTCGCGCGCCTTCGGAGGTCAGCGCCTCGATGCGGCGTACACCGGCAGCTACTGCGGATTCGGACAGTATCGTGAAAAGTCCGATATCACCGAGCCGCCGGACATGCGTGCCGCCGCACAACTCCACCGAATATGGCTGAGCGCCCGAGGCGAGGTCGTGTCCCATGGCAAGCACGCGGACCTCGTCGCCGTATTTCTCGCCAAACATCGCGACGGCTCCGGCTTCGATTGCCTTTACCGTCGGCATAAGCCGCGTCAAAACGTCATTATTCTGGCGGATGACCTGATTGACCTCATCTTCGACACGCTTGAGCTCCTCGTGAGTCATCGCGCGGGGATGGGAAAAATCGAAACGTAGCCGGTCGGGGGATACGAGCGAGCCCTTCTGCGCCACATGCGGACCCAGAACATGTTTCAACGCCGCATGCAGCAAATGCGTGGCGGAGTGATTGGCGCGCGTTGCGCGTCGGCGTTCGGAATCGACACGAAGATCCACCGCATCGCCAAGTTTGAACTGGCCGCGCGTGATCCGCACGACGTGGATATGCAGGTTGCCCAATTTCTTCTCGGTATCGGACACGGTTCCTTCCGCACCGTGTCCGGAGAATATCGCGCCTGTGTCGCCGACCTGACCTCCGCCCTCACCGTAGAAAGGCGTCTGATTGGTAATAATGCGAACAGTCTCGCCGGCCATCGCGGAACCAACACGATCTCCATCTTTCAGAATTGCGCTGATTGCTCCTTCGGCCGCTTCCGTTCCGTAACCCAGGAACTCCGTGGGGCCCACTTCTTCGCGCAATGCGAACCAGGATTGGTCAGTCGCTGATTCCCCCGATCCGGCCCAGGCCTTGCGGGCCTCCGTGCGCTGATGCGCCATCGCCGTATCGAAGCCGGACTTGTCGAGCTTCATGCCGCGTTCACGCAGTGCGTCTTCCGTCAGATCGCGCGGAAATCCGAAGGTGTCGTAAAGCCTGAAGGCGATATCGCCCGACAGCGTGTCGCCTGGTTTCATCGTGACCGTCGCCTCATCCAGCAGCTTGAGGCCACGTGCCAGCGTTTCGCGGAAGCGTGCTTCTTCGAGCTTCATGGTTTCGGAAATCAAAGTTTCAGCGCGCTTCAGTTCGGGATAGGCTTCCCCCATTTCCGCAGCGAGCACGGGGACCAGCCGGTACATCAGTGGGTCTTTCGCGCCCAGCATGTGAGCATGGCGCATGGCGCGCCTCATGATCCGCCGGAGCACGTATCCCCGCCCTTCGTTTGAAGGCAGCACGCCGTCAGCTATCAGGAATGACGAAGATCGCAGATGGTCTGCAATCACCCGATGACTGACGGCATGTGGGCCGGCCACAGCCGTGCCCGATTCCTCGGCCGAGGCCGCAATCAGGTGCCGGAAAAGGTCAATATCATAGTTGTCGTGGACTCCCTGCATCACCGTCGCGACGCGCTCAAGCCCCATGCCCGTATCGATCGACGGCCTCGGCAGCGGCTCCCGCGTGGCGCCTGCCTGCTGCTCGTACTGCATGAAAACGAGATTCCAGATTTCGACAAAGCGGTCGCCGTCTTCATCCGCCGAACCCGGTGGGCCGCCGGGAATGTGCTCTCCGTGATCGTAGAAGATTTCCGAGCACGGCCCACAAGGCCCCGTCTCTCCCATGGACCAGAAATTATCGGCAGTCGGAATCCGGATGATTTTCGAATCGGGAAGGGCGGCGATTTTGCGCCAGAGCCGGTGCGCGTCATCATCTTCGGAAAAGACGGTGACCAGCAATCTGTCTTTTGGCAGACCGAAGTCCCTGGTGACCAACTGCCAGGCCAGTTCGATGGCGCGCTCCTTGAAGTAATCGCCAAAGGAGAAATTTCCCAGCATCTCAAAAAACGTATGGTGCCTCGCGGTATATCCGACTCGATCAAGGTCGTTGTGCTTGCCGCCTGCGCGCACGCATTTCTGGGCGCTTGCTGCACGTGGCACGCTGCGCTTTTCGGCGCCGGTGAACACATTCTTGAATTGGACCATCCCGGCATTGGTGAAGAGCAGGGTGGGGTCATTGCGCGGGACCAGCGGCGATGAGGGCACGACCTCGTGATCACGTTCGCGGAAGAATTCGAGGAACGAATGACGGATTTCTTTCAGGCTGCTCATGCCTGTCTCATAGCAGCCTCACCGTACCCGATCAAAATCCGCCCAACTACGACGAAGGGTTAAGGTGGAAACGGTCTCGCGATAAGGAGAAGGGCGCCCCAACGGGACGCCCTTCGGGAGCCGTTTCCATGCCGCTGGAAACGACTATTCGGCTGCCTCGTCGCCCGCTGCGGCCAGACCGGCGGATAGTAGCCCCGCATTGGCGCGAATTGCGGCTTCAATGGCTGCGGCCACGTCTTTGTTCGCTTCCAGGAACTGTTTGGCGTTTTCCCTGCCCTGTCCGATGCGATTACCCTCATACGAAAACCAGGATCCGGACTTTTCGACAATTCCGGCTTTGGCGCCAAGGTCCAGAAGTTCACCGGATTTGGAAATCCCGTGGCCATACATAATGTCAAATTCCACCTGACGGAAAGGCGGCGCCACCTTGTTCTTGACGACTTTGACCCGGGTCTGATTTCCGACCACTTCGTCGCGGTCCTTGATCGCACCGATGCGACGAATATCCAGGCGGACACTGGCATAGAATTTCAGCGCGTTACCGCCCGTGGTGGTTTCCGGGTTGCCGAACATGACCCCGATTTTCATCCGGATCTGATTTATGAACAGTACAATGGTATTGGACTTTGAGATTGAACCGGTCAATTTCCGCAGCGCCTGACTCATGAGCCGCGCCTGCAGACCAGGCAACTGGTCGCCCATTTCCCCTTCGATTTCCGCTTTGGGAGTGAGGGCCGCGACCGAATCAATCACCACGATATCCACGCTGCCTGAGCGCACTAGCGTATCGGTTATTTCGAGCGCCTGCTCGCCTGTGTCGGGTTGGGAGATGAGCAATTCGTCGATGTCCACGCCCAACTTTTTTGCGTATCCGGGGTCCAGGGCATGTTCGGCATCCACGTAAGCCGCAATACCGCCGCGCTTCTGGATTTCTGCAACGGCATGCAGCGCCAGGGTGGTTTTGCCCGACGATTCCGGGCCATAGACTTCAATCACGCGTCCCCGCGGCAGACCGCCGATTCCAAGTGCGATATCCAGGCCAAGGGAGCCGGTTGACACCGCATCAGCATCGACCGCTTTTTCGCGTTGGCCCAGCTTCATCACCGAGCCCTTGCCAAACGCCCGATCAATCTGGGAGAGCGCGGCTTCGAGGGCACGCTTTTTGTCGCTATCTTCTCTTTCGACCACCCGCAAAACCGCCTGAGTCATCTCATCTCTCCCCTTATTTCACAGCATCTGCAAAATGCCCAGCGCCGCGATTGGCGCGTCAATGGTGATTCTGTACACGATTTGTTCATGTTCTGCAATTGTTCTTTTTTACGTTCTAAGATGCTGATCTCGCAGTATTTTCTTTATACCGGCAGCCAAATCACGGCCCGAAGACCGCCGAGCGGGCTCTGTTCCAGCCTGACGTCGCCGCCATGCGCCCGCGCTATGTCCCGGGCCACTGCGAGTCCAAGCCCCACACCACCCGTCTGAAGATTGCGCCCCTCATCGAGCCGGTGAAATGGCCGGAAGGCTTCTTCCCGCCGCGTTTCTTCGATGCCTGGTCCATCGTCCTCCACCACCAGTTCGATACGGTTGCCTTTGCGCAGCAGTTTGAGCTGCACAAGTTTTCCGTATTTCAGGGCGTTATCGAGCAGATTGGTGAGGCAGCGTTTCAGGGCGTTGCGTTTCACGCTGAGCACAGCCGGTTCAATGATGCTCAGAACGACGCGGTGGCGCGGGTCAGCGGTGCGTTCGGCAGCGGAGGCGGCTTCCGCCGCCAGCACTGCCAGATCCGTTTCCGTTGCGATTTCGCCGCCGCTGCCGCGCGCGAAATCGAGATACTCATTCAGCATGTGCTCCATCTCGGCGATGTCGCCTTCCATTGCGATCACATCCGAGTCGCGTTTCATCATCGCGAGCTGGAGCCGCATCCGGGTCAACGGTGTCTTGATATCGTGACTTATCCCGGCAAGCATTTCGGTGCGCTGCTGAACGAAACGTTCGATGCGCCCGCGCATCTCGATGAACGCCATCGCCGCCCGGCGAATCTCCTGTGCACCATGCGGTTTGAATCCGCTGAAGGAGCGGCCGGTTCCGAAACTTTCAGCCGCATGCGCCAGCCGCTCGATCGGCTTCACCTGATTGCGCAGGAACAGCGTCGCAATCGTGATCAGAACAAGGGATGAACCAATCATCCACAGTACGAAGATATCGGCATTGGAAGCGGTCACGCGTTCTCGCGGCACCAGCAGCCGTAATATTCCATCCTTGAGTTGTACCCGCAGGTCGACGTAATTGCGGAACCGGCCGGTGTCGAAGGTGGCGGCCTCCGGAAGTTCGCTGGAGAAAATGAAGGCGAGCTGTCGATCGAGTACGGTGGCAGGGGTAGAAACGACGCGCGTCAAATGCTGACCCGGCAGGAATTCCGCAGGATAACCGAATGCCTGAGCCGCAATCTTCCTTTCGCGATCGCGATCGGGCCCCGCAGGGAGTCTGTTCTCCAGCATCACCATATAGCCCACATCGTTTGCCACTCCGCGGGTCATGATCGCCGTCACAATGCGATAATGGCGGTCGAAGAAGACCGCGGTGACGATACCCTGGAGGATGATCATCGGGGCCACGATGATGATCAGCGAACGGCCGAACAGGCGCCGCGGCATCAGGCGTTTGATCAGACGGAAAGGATGCCGGAGATAAAAGAGCCGCGGCAGGCGTAAGCGCGAGGTTCGCGGAGCGCTATCGGACGCGATCTGGGACAAGGACATAGCCCATGCCGCGCACGGTCTGGATGTACAGCGGGACTTTCGGATCGTCTTCGATTTTACGCCGCAGCCGTGCCACCTGGACATCCACCGAGCGCTCGAGTTGGAGGTTCAGTCTTTCGCACAACATCGCCCGGCTGAATGGCCGGCCTGCATTGGCGGCAAACAGCTTCATCAGTTGCTGTTCCGCTCCGGTCAATTTCACGTGCTTGCCACGACGGCTCAGTTCTCCGCGTTCCGCATCGAACAGGCAGGATCCCATCCGGATTTCACGGTTCGGCGGCGGCCGTCCCGCACGCGAACGCCGGAGCAGCGCATTCAGGCGCAGCATCAGTTCGCGCGGCTCGAACGGTTTGGCCAGATAATCATCGGCGCCGCGCTCAAATCCCGAGATCCTGTCTTCGGGTTCGCCGCGCGCAGTCAGCATCAAAATGGGAAAATCGTGTCGCGTGCGCAAATCGGCAGCAAGATCGAGACCGCTCTCGCCAGGCATCATGACGTCAAGCACAAGGCCATCGAACGTGATGCTGTGGATCAGCTTTCGGGCGTGGGACGCATCGGATGCGGCCGAGACCCGAAAGCCGTTGGCCGCGAGGTAACGCTGCAACAGCTCACGCAACCGATGATCGTCGTCGACCACAAGCAGGTGAGGACTATCGGAACCGTTCATGGGCATATGGACATGGGCGGCTTGACTCCGTTAGACATCCATAGGCTGGCCCGGTTTGCCGGGCAAGCGCGATCCCGGAACCGCAGGCCCGCGCCTTCAATCCTTCGAGGACCTCAATGGCGGAAATCATACCTTTCGACGAACGCGATGGCGCGCTCTGGTTTGACGGAAAGATCGTTCCCTGGCGCGAAGGCAAAGTGCATGTGCTGACGCATGCGCTTCATTTTGCCTCCTGCGTGTTCGAAGGCGAGCGCATTTATTCCGGGCGCATCTACAGGCTTGAGGAGCATACGGAAAGGCTGTTCGGATCGGCTGCGCTCCTTGGAATTTCCATTCCGTACAAGGAAGAAGAGATCAATCGCGCCTGCTATGAGGCGGCCAAAGTCCAGAACATCCGGGACGGCTATGTGCGGCCTGTGGTGTTTCGTGGTGCGGCTACCATGCCGACCGTGGCCGCGCAGAACGCCGGTGTGCATGTTGCGATCGCGGTGTGGCCCTGGCCTTCCTATTTCGACCCGGCAGAGAAGCTGAAAGGCATTCGTCTCGACATTTCAGAATGGCGCCGGCCGGCCCCCGACACGGCTCCGACCAAGGCCAAGGCCGCCGGGCTGTATATGATCTGCACGTTGTCCAAACACGCCGCTGAATCGCAAAGGTTATTCGGATGCGTTGATGTTCGACTATCGCGGACTTGTGGCCGAGGCGACGGGCGCGAATATCTTTTTCGTTCGGGATGGGCAGCTGCATACGCCCACGCCCGACTGCTTCCTCGACGGGATTACGCGTCGTTCTGTGATGGCGTTGGCGGCTTCCCGGCAAATTCCGGTTCGCGAACGCGCAATATCGCGCGACGAACTTTCCTCGTTCAGCGAATGTTTTCTCACCGGAACGGCGGCGGAAGTCACGCCGGTCGCGGAAATCGGCCCTTACCGCTTCAAACCCGGCGCAATCAGCGAATTGCTGATGAACGACTATGCGGCCGAAGTGCGCCGGCCGGAAGCGGTTACTGCCAGCGCTTGACGCTATCGTCGTCTTCGCTGCGCGCCGCGACCCACGTTTCCGCCTCGCCTCGCCGCTCGCGTTTCCAGAACGGCGCGCGGGTTTTGAGATAGTCCATCAGGAATTCCGCAGCCTGGAATGCCGCATGGCGGTGCGCCGATGCGACGCCGACGAACACGATGCGATCACCGGGTTTCAACTCGCCGACGCGATGCACGATCCGAACGCCCAGAATCGGCCAGCGCCTGCGCGCTTCCCCGACATGCGCCAGGATTTCGGTCTCGCACATGCCCGGGTAATGGTCGAGTGTCATGGTGGAAAGTCCGCCCTCGCCACGGACGACCCCGATGAAGGTGGCGATTGCGCCAGCCCTGCCGTCCGCTTCCGAAATTGCGGCTATTTCCGCGCCGGGATCAAAATCTTCCTGCTGGATCCGGATATCGCTCATCCGCCCGTCACCGGCGGAAAAAACGCGATTTCATCGCCCGCATGCACGACTGCGTTGAAATCCGTGTGCTGGTGGTTGACCGCGACGCGGATCGACGCCCTGTCACGAAACGCCTCGTCATAACCGGCGCCGCGTTTACGAAGGAAGTCTACCAAGGTCGCTACATTGGTAACCGAAGGCGGCATTTCGATCCGCTCTTCTGAAATGCCGATTTTCTGCCGGACCCAGGCAAAATAAAGCAGTTTCACGATCTCACCGGATTTTGCTGCCGCTGCACGCGCGCCCGCGACGCATTTCGTTTGTGCGGTTCTGTCCGCGCATGCACAAGGCCCGCTCTGAAATAGGCATACCCGGTATAGAGGGTTAAACCGGCAGCGATCCACAATACGATCAGCGAGGCTGCCCTCACTTCCGGAAGGAAGTGCTCGCCGGGGCGGGCCGCAATCAAAGCTGCGATCGCGATCATCTGCATGACGGTCTTGAACTTCGCGACGCTGGTCACCGGAAGGCTGACGGCCGCCTCTGCAAGGAACTCCCTGAGGCCGGAAACGAGGATTTCGCGGCAGAGGATGACGAGCGCCGGAATCAAATTGATTCCCTGCAGCGTCCCGTCCGATGCGAGCATCAGGAGGGCGGTTGCGACGATCAGCTTGTCGGCGATCGGATCGAGCATTCTCCCAAGGGACGATTCGGCCTGCCATCTGCGTGCGATGATTCCATCGACCGCATCGGTGATGGCCGCAGCGACAAAAATCCCGAACGCAACCCAGCGCCCTTCGTCACCCGAGACGTAAAATCCCGCTACGAACAGCGGAATGATCGCGATACGGGCGATTGTCAGCGTATTTGGCAGAGACGACATGGTACCAGTGTACAGGAACGCCGTGACGGCCGGAGCCTACTCCGGATGAAAGAATTCGTAAATTTTTAAGGCCAGAGCGGAGCTTACGCCCTGAACCGCCTGTAAATCCGCAAGGCTTGCCTGCGCCACCGCCCGTGCCGAGCCAAAATGGCTCAACAGCGCTTTTTTGCGCGATCGTCCCACTCCGGCAATTTCGTCCAGCGGACTGACGCCAATGGCTTTTGAGCGCTTCTTGCGGTGACCACCGATGGCAAAGCGATGCGCCTCATCCCGGAGTCTTTGCAGGAAGTACAGTACCTGGCTCCTTTCGTCCATGCGGAAGGGCGGTTGACCATGCCGGAAGAAATGTTCCCGCCCGGACTCGCGCTCTATGCTTTTTGCCATTCCGACGATCGTCACATTAGCCGCGCCCACTTCGGCAAGTGCGGAATATGCCGCGTCCACTTGCGCAGCCCCGCCGTCGATGAGGACGAGATCGGGCCACTTGTTCCATTTATCGCTGCGTTCTGCCTCGCCCGTTTCGTCCCGCACAAGCCGCCCGAAACGACGCATCAGAACCTCGCGCATCATACCGAGATCGTCGCCCGGAGCGAGATCGGCCGATTTGATGTTGAATTTGCGATACTCCTTCTTATCGAAGCCTTCGGGACCAGCGACGATCATCGCGCCGATCGCATGCGTGCCCTGAATGTGCGAATTGTCGTAAACTTCGATTCGCTTTGGCCTTGCTTCGAGGCCGAAAGCAATCGCGACAGCCTCAAGCAGCGCGCGTTGGCTGGCGCTTTCAGCAAGGCTGCGGATCAATTGTTCCCGTGCGTTCTGCACCGCAGCGGCAACGATTTCCCGCTTTTCTCCGCGGAGCGGAACGGCAATTTCGATTCTGTGTCCTGCACGGATGCTGAGCGCCTCCGCAAGCAATTCCCGGTCCGCTATATCTTCGCTTGCCAGGATCAGCGACGGCGGTGGTCTGGTGTCATAGAATTGCCCGACAAAAGAAGAGAGTAATTCCCGGCTCTCCACATCGGCTGCGTGACGTGGAAAGAATGGCCGGTTACCCCAATTCTGACCTGCACGGAAGAAAAAAACCTGGATGCAGGATTGGGAGCCCTCGCGATGCAAGGCAAATATGTCAGCCTCCGCAATTGTCGCGGGATTAATCCCCTGCCGCGCGTGAATCTGGCTCATCGCCCCGATCCGGTCGCGCAGCTGTGCGGCGCGCTCGAATTCCATCTGCTCGGACGCGGTATGCATTTCGTTGACAAGCTGATCCTGGACGTCCCGGCTTTTTCCGATGAGGAACTTTTCCGCCTGTTCGACAAGTCTGGCATAGGACTGCGCATCGATTCGGGCCGTGCAGGGCGCGCTGCAGCGTTTGATCTGGTACAGCAGGCAGGGGCGGCTTCGACCCTGGAAGACCGCATCCGAGCACGAGCGGAGAAGAAAAGCGCGTTGCAGCGTGTTCAACGTTGTGTTTACAGCCGCGGCGGAAGCGAATGGCCCGAAATAGGTGCCGTTTGGCGCCCGCGCGCCACGATGTTTCAAGATCTGGGGAAACGGATGATCCGTGCGCAACAGGATATTCGGAAAGCTCTTGTCGTCCCGCAACAGGACGTTGTAACGGGGCTTCAGACGCTTGATCAGATTGGCTTCCAGAAGCAGTGCTTCGGTTTCCGATGCGGTGGAGATGAAGATCATTTCCGAGGTTTCGGAAACCATGCGCGCGATGCGATAGGGAAGCCCAGCCGGTTTCGCATAGGCCCCTACGCGCTTCTTCAGACTCCGCGCTTTGCCTACATATAGAATCTCACCTTTGACGTTCAGCATGCGGTACACGCCGGGGCCATCGGGCAAGGTCTTCAGATACGCCTCTATGCGGGCGGCACCTTTCAGCGGCGCTTCGGGCCTGCTTCCGGAGGTTTCAGGATTTTCAGGCGAATTTTGATCCATATCGCATTTATAGTACGGAGATCATCCATACCCATGCCGCAACTTCAACCCGGCGCGAGACTGTAATGCCGATTTTCAGGCAGCTGTTCGACCCTCAATCCTCCACTTACACCTATCTTCTTGGTTGCAGCCTGACGGGTGAAGCCGTGTTGATGGATCCCGTTTTCGAGCAGGTGCAGCGCGACGCAGCACTGATTTCGGAATTGGACCTGAAACTGACTCTCACGCTCGAAACGCATACACATGCTGACCACGTGACCGGCGCGGCATTGCACAGGCTTCGCTGTGGCAGCCGCATTGCTGTTCCCGCGGCCGGCGGCGCCAGGGGCGCGGACCTTTATCTCCAGCAGGGGCGGATCATTCCGTTCGGCAGGAATGGTCTGGAAGCGCTGAGCACCCCCGGACACACGAATGGCTGCATGACTTATGTCATGGTGGACCGCAG
The DNA here is from genome assembly GCA_963747255.1 of uncultured Alphaproteobacteria bacterium. Classification (GTDB taxonomy): domain Bacteria; phylum Pseudomonadota; class Alphaproteobacteria; order Micropepsales; family Micropepsaceae; genus CAIYRG01. The sequence goes on along the minus strand of CAVVEG010000002.1, from coordinate 18,840 downwards.
CATGGCCTTTACCGGCGATTGTTTGCTGATTCGCGGCACCGGACGCACCGATTTTCAGGAAGGGGATCCCCGTCTGCTTTACCGCTCCGTGCATCAGCAGATATTCAGCCTGCCCGAGAATTGTCTGCTCTACCCGGCCCATGATTACCGCGGTCTGACGGTCACGAGCGTAGCGGAGGAAAAGCGCTTCAACCCACGCCTCGGAGGGGCGCTGTCTGAGGACGATTTCGCCGGCTATATGGAGAATTTGCATCTCGCGCACCCGAAACAAATGGCCATAGCCGTTCCGGCCAATCTGAAATGCGGTGCGCCCGAATCCAGCGTGCAGCCCGGTCAACCGGATTGGGCGCCGCTCAACTATACCTTTGCGGGAATTTGGGAGATTCAGCCTTCCTGGTTGGAGGAACATCTGGCCGGCATCCAGATCATCGACGTCCGTGAGCCTCAGGAGTTCAGTGGACCGCTTGGACGAATTCCGGGCGCCAGGCTGATTCCGCTGGGTTCGCTCGCCCAACGTGCAGGAGAAATCACACGCGAGCAGCCAATCGTTACGGTCTGCCGTGCCGGGGGGCGCTCGGCGCAGGCCACCAGCATCCTTCGCCACGCCGGGTTCGAAAAGGTGGCGAATCTTTCCGGCGGGATGCTGCGCTGGCGCGCCGAAGGCTGCGCTGTCGAAGGCGGCCAGGGTTAGATGTTTAATCCCGGCGCCGGCGTTCGATTTCGACGCCCGCTGCTTCAGCCCCGGCCAAAGCATGGAGCTTTTCCACTCTTATTCGCGCCTGGTTAACTCTGGAGTCCTCGAGACAGGCAGCGGCAATTCGTTCCGCCAGGGTTTCAGCAAGGTTGATGTGGCCGACTCCGGCGATCGCGCGGATCCTCTCCGTTACGGCCTCGTAATCGACAGCGTTTTCCAGCCGGTCATCAACCGGCGCAACATCGGCCGTCAACGCCACGTTGATGCGAACCGGTTGGGGCTTGCCATGTTCGTGCCCATGCACGCCGATGCGCGCCAGTATCTCAAGATTCCGAATCAGCACCACGATTTCGCTCATTCGATTACCCCGGTGATATCGGGCGTCTGCCAGACCAGATGCTGTCCACCATCGACGGTAATGGTTTGTCCCGTGACCGCCTGGGCTTCCAGCAGGTATATCACCGCTGCGGAAACCTCTTCCGGTGAGGCGCCGTGCCCGAGAATTGTCGATGCCTGCTGCCGTTTGAAATGAGCTTCGCTCTGACGCACGTTCCGCAAGGTTGGGCCCGGAGCAACGGCGTTGACACGGATGCGGGGGGCCAACGCCTGCGCCAGAACCCGGGTCAGCCAGTGCAGACCTGCTTTGCTTACTCCGTATGAAAGGAATTGCGGCGTTGGCTTGAACAGCCGCTGATCCAGCAGGTTGATAATCGCGCCGCCGGCATGCGACGGAAGCTGTTCCGCGAAATTCTGCGACAACACCAGAGGCGCTCGCAGATTGGTCTCGATATGACTGTCCCACGACAACCGTGTCATCGTCGCAAGCACGTCATTCTCGAAAACCGAGGCGTTGTTCACCAGTGCGGTCAAAGGACCAACCGCTGCATTGGCGCGCGCAATGAGCCGTTGCGTATCTTCCTCCGAGAGAAGATCGGCTTCGAGAGCCGCGGCATGCACTCCGAGCTGGTGTAACGCAGCAACCGTTTCTTCAGCCTCCGCCTGGGACCGGTTGTAATGGACGGCGACCGACCACCCGGTTCGCCCCAGGTGCAGAGCGATCGCACGCCCGAGGCGTTTCGCCGCGCCGGTCACGAGAACCGTTTTAATCCCCGGTGTCATGTCTTCTCTCTACATTGGCGAGCGCCAATTGTCGAAATCAGGGGATCAGAACCGCAGCGCCGGAGAGGTTTCCGGTTCGCAAATCGGCTATTGCCTGATTTGCCTGTTGGAGCGGGTAGGGCACGGTTTCGCAGTGAACCGGTATCTTCGCCGATAAAGCCAGAAACTCTTCGGCGTCCTTCCGCGTGAGGTTGGCGATAGAGCGCAGCACGCGTTCATGCCACAGCAGGTCGTAGGGGAAGCTCGGAATGTCGCTCATGTGGATTCCACCGCAAACAACCGTACCTCCGGGTTTTATGGCGGAGAGAGCTGTGGGCACCAACTGACCCGCCGGAGCGAAGACGATTGCCGCATCCAATGGCGTGGGAGTTGCACGGTCGGATGGTCCGGCCCAGACCGCACCCATGCGCAACGCGAACTTTCGCGCCTGTTCGTCACCCGGCCGGACAAAAGCAAACACTTCCTGTCCCCGATAGCGCGCCACCTGAACGGCAATATGCGCTGCCGCGCCGAAACCATAGAGCCCAAGGCGTGCGCCGTGGCCCGCTGCTTTCAGAGCCCGCCAGCCTATCAGGCCCGCGCATAAGAGAGGCGCGCACTCGAGATCCCCAAATCTTAGCGGAACGGGGAACATGTAACGGGCATCGGCATAGGCTGCAGCGGCAAATCCGCCATCGATCTGATAACCCGTGAAGCGGGCACCGGGACAAAGATTCTCGCGCCCGGTGGTACAGAATTCGCAAATCCCGCAGGTCCAGCCGAGCCAGGGAACCCCAACCCGGTCACCCGGTTTAAGAAGCCCCACATCCTGCCCGACTTCCTCTACCCTGCCGACAATCTCATGCCCCGGAATGATGGGCAGAACCGGATCCGGCAACTCGCCGTCAACGACATGCAGATCGGTTCGGCAGATGGCGCAGGCAAGAACGGAAATCCGCACTTCACCCGGCCGAACCGGCCGCAAATGGCGCTTCACCGCCCTCAGGGGTGAGCAGGCGCGTTCCAACTGCATCGCGCGGAACTGATCCGACATTAGAACTGCCGCTTGAATTTGTGGCTGGGCCATCATTGTATGACCACAAACAGAGATGGATCAAACCATGGGCGTTGGCCCCCCGTTTCTCTCATCCATTGCGGATGGCGCGCAGCCGCTTGACGGCGATGCCCTGCGCCGCGATCTCGCGGCGCTTGCGCGCGCTTCCGGTGGCGACCGCAGCAATCTGCGGAAGATTGCGCTTGCCTCGATCAAGACTGCCTTTCAGGCCTCCCGGGATAAAGTGCGGGCTGGCATGGAGTCCGGTTTGAGTCCCGGGGTTGCTGTCGCTCGGGCCCTGGCGGCGCTTCAGGACACTACGATCCAGGTTCTCTATGATTTGGCGGTGCGGCATTTCTATCCGGCGCCAAATCCGACCACTGCCGAACGTTTGGCGATTGTGGCCACTGGCGGATATGGCCGTGGAATGCTGGCGCCGGCTTCCGATATCGATCTCCTGTTCATCCGGCCTTACAAGGAAACCGCCTGGGAGCAGAGCGTTATTGAATCCATTCTGCACATGTTGTGGGACATGGGCCTGAAGGTCGGCCACGCGACGCGGTCTGTTCCCGAATCTCTTCGCCTCGCGAAAGAGGACATCACCATAAGAACATCGCTGCTGGAAGCGCGATTCCTCTGGGGCGACCGGCCGCTGTTCGAAGAGCTGCGGCAGAAATTCTGGAACGATGTCGCCACGGGGAGCGGGCAGGATTTTGTCTCAGCGAAGCTGGCCGAACGTGATGCGCGCCATGTCCGACAGGGCGAGAGCCGCTATCTCGTCGAACCGAATGTCAAGGACGGCAAGGGGGGGTTGCGCGACCTCCAGACACTGTACTGGATAGGAAAATATCTCTATCGCGTGACCGACCCCAGCGACTTGGTCGCCCACGGCGTATTCACCAAGAACGAATATAAGACATTTCAGAAGGCCGAAGCCTGGTTGTGGACGGTGCGCTGTCATCTGCACTACCTCACGGGGCGCGCCGAAGAACGTCTGTCGTTTGACGTCCAGCCAGAAATCGCGAAAAGGCTGGGCTATACCGACCCCAGTCTGCATCGCGCCGTCGAGCGCTTCATGCGCAGCTATTTTCTCGTGGCGAAGGATGTCGGTGATCTCACGCGCATTTTTTGCGCGGCACTGGAGGAGCAGCATCGAAAAAGCCATCCATCGGTCCGGCGGCTGATTCCGGGATTCCTCAAGCTTCGCAGCCCATCCGACGATTTTTATGTCGAGAATGGACGCCTCGCCGCGCGCTCCGGTCTGCTCCGCGAGAATCCCGCCAATCTGATCCGTCTGTTTCACATCGCCGACGCAAAGGGGCTGGACGTCCACCCCGCAACGCTGCGCTCGGTCACACGCAAGCTGGACCTGATCGGCGACGAGCTCCGCAATGATCCGGAGGCCAATCGCCTCTTTCTCGAGATAGTCTGTTCAAGGAGAGATCCGGAGCGTGCGCTGCGCCGCATGAATGAAGCCGGGGTAATGGGCCGTTTCATGCCCGAATTCGGACGGGTCGTCGCCCTCATGCAGTTCAACATGTATCACCACTACACCGTGGACGAGCATTTGCTGGTCACCATTGGAAATCTGTCCCGCATTGAACGCGGTGAGTTGCGCAACGAACTGCCTCTCGTCACGGACCTTGCGAAGCGCATCAAATCGCGCGAGGTACTGTATGCCGCGGGTCTGCTGCACGATATGGCAAAGGGCCTTCCCGGCGATCACTCCGAAATCGGCGCGGCAATGGCGGAAATGGTTTGCCCAAGGCTCGGCCTTTCTTCCGCCGATACCGCGACGGTGTCATGGCTTGTGCTCAATCACCTGGTCATGAGTGACGCGGCCCAGAAGCGTGATGTTGCCGATCCCCGAACGGTGCAGAATTTCGTTCGTGCCGTGCAGACCCCGGAGCGTCTGCGGCTACTGTTGATTCTCACGGCCGCAGATATTCGTGCCGTGGGACCCGGCGTCTGGAACGGTTGGAAGGCGCAACTGTTGCGTGATTTGTACTTCGAATCCGAGACGTTGATGTCCGGCGGCGACGCGCAGCCCGCCCGGTCGACCCGCGTCGACGAGGCAAAATGCGCGCTTGAGGTCCGGCTCGGCGACTTTGATATCGCCGCGCGCAGGCAGGCCCTTTCGCGTCATTACGACAGCTATTGGCTTGCCTTCAGCCCCGAGGAACTTGAATTCCATGCCCGCCTGATACGGGATGCCGACCAAAAGGGTGAGAAGCTTGCAATCGGCGCACGGGATGATAAGGCCAGCAGCATCACGGAAATCGTCATATACGCGCCCGATCACCCAGGCCTGTTCTCGCGCCTCGCCGGCGCCATTTCGGTCTCCAATGGCTCGATTGCAGATGCCAAAATATTCACCACTTCTGACGGATATGCGGTGGACATATTCCGGGTCCATGATAGCGCTGGCGGGCCGTTCGGCGATGGCGGACGGGTTGACCGGTTGAAGCAGACCATCGCGCGAACATTGTCCGGTGAAATAAAGCCACGGGAAGTGCTTGCGAAACGGCCACAGGGCAAGCGTGCTGCCGCCTTCCGCCGCGGATCACGGGTGCTCTTCGATAACGAGGCATCCATTGCCTCGACGGTTATTGAAGTTGAAAGCACGGACAGGATCGGGTTGCTTTACGACATTACGCGCGCGCTGTTTGAAGCCGGATTGAGCATCTCTTCGGCCATTGTCGCCACTTACGGCGAATTGGCGGTGGATGTGTTCTACGTTCGTGATGGATTTGGCCACAAACTGGTCAATGCCAGCAGGCTCGCGGAAATCGAATCAAGGCTGATGAAAGCGCTGGAGGAAAACGAAGCCTTGCTGCCCGTTTGAGGCTCTGCGATAAGCCGCGGCCCCTTCGCAAGAATTCGCCATGAACGATATCGCCAAACACCGGCCGCTCGCCTTCTCCGGCATTCAGCCGAGCGGCAAATTGCATCTCGGAAATTATCTCGGTGCGATGAAAAACTGGGTTCGGCTGCAAGACGCAATGCCGTGCATCTACTGTGTCGTCGACATGCATGCAATCACGGTGTGGCAGGATCCGGCTGAACTGTCCGCGTCCACGCGCGAGGTGGCAGCTGCCTGCCTGGCGGTCGGCATTGATCCTGAGCGGTCGGTTCTTTTCAATCAATCGCAGGTCCTGGTTCATGCCGAACTCGCCTGGATCTTCAACTGCGTTGCCCGGATCGGTTGGCTTAACCGGATGACACAGTTCAAGGACAAGGCGGGCAAGCATCGCGAAAACGCATCGGTTGGTTTGTTTGTCTACCCCAACCTGATGGCCGCGGACATTCTCGCCTATCGCGCAACCCATGTGCCGGTAGGCGAGGACCAGAAGCAGCATCTGGAATTGGCGCGCGATATCGCGCAAAAATTCAATACGGATTTTTCAGCGCCGGATTTCTTCCCGCTGCCGGAGCCATTCATCACGGGACCAGGCACGCGCGTCATGAGTTTGCGTGACGGGACAAAAAAAATGTCCAAGTCGGAAGAATCGGATTTTTCGCGAATCAATCTCTCGGACGACTCCGATGCGATCGCGCAGAAGATCCGTAAGGCCAAAACCGACCCAAATCCTTTGCCCGATAACCCGAAAGAACTCGAGAGCAGGCCGGAGGCAGAGAATCTGATCAATATCTACGCGGGCCTCTGCGATCAGTCCCCGGAGGTTGTGTTGGGGGAATATTCCGGCGCGCAATTCTCAACATTCAAGAACGCGCTGGCCGATATTGCCGTCGCGAAATTGACCCCCATTGCGGCGCGCGATGAAGGCTTATCTGTCGGATCGCGCCGAACTCGATCGCGTCCTTGTATCCGGCGCGGCGAGGGCACGGGCGATTGCCGAGCCGGTAATGCGCGAGGTCCGCGAACGCGTTGGATTCGTGGGATAGCCTAAATGGCCGCAGGCTGTTGTTCGGTCTGGTCGCGCGCCCAGGCGAGATAATCGCTGCTGCCCCCTTCGATCGGAAGCACGACGAAGCATGGCAATTCGTAACTATGAACGCTCCACAGGGCTTCGATGGCCCGATCGATAAGCGCGCGCCTTGTCTTGAAGAAAGCCGCGAATTCGGCGCTCTCTTCGAGCTTTCCCTGCCACATATAGATGCTGGTCATTTTCGGATAGATGTTCACGCAGGCGGCAAGCTTCTGGTCTATCGCAAGCCGCGCCGCGGCTCGAGCGCTGTCGAGATCGGGGTAGGTCGAATACAGAAAGCAGAACTCGTTGGTGGCTACGGCCATCTTCACTTACCAGTTTTGGTTTAGGGTCATGTGTCCGGGCTGCTCGGCAACCCCTTTCAGCCAGGCGCAAATGGCAGGGTAGCGCACCAGGTCAAACCCATTCGATTCGGCGAGACCGCGGCCATTCCCCGAACCGATCGGAAATTCGATCAGGTGAACTGGAATCTGCAAATGCCGCGCGACCAGCCGGCCTTTGTAGCAATTGCCCGACATCTGCATGTTGTGAAGGGCGCGCATTCCTCGTCCGCAAGAAATTGGGCGGCGTGGTGTTCCGCGCCGCCCATGTTGTCATCAAATTCCGGATCAGGCGGCGCGCAGATTGACCGCTTTGGCGCCGCGCGCATCCGGCTGAATGTCGAAAGCCACTTTCTGTCCTTCGTTCAGCGTGCGCATTCCTGCTGCTTCCACCGCAGTAGCATGAACAAACACATCTTTGCCTCCCCCCTCCGGAGAAATAAACCCGTACCCCTTTGCCGTGTTGAAAAATTTCACCGTTCCGACTGCCATGAGTGCTCCTGCTCAATCGCTGGCGCTGAGGCAAAATGCCAGGCGCATTGCTCCGGGACTTTCGACTTGGGAAGTTAAGCTGTCTCGTCCAAGGCGCGCTTTAGGCGGGTCGGGGCAAAACAGGCGCGCTTCTTCGAACAGACCGTTGCATCACGAATACTAGAATTACGATCAGCAAAACTCAAGCTTTGCTGACCAATTCCGGGCTATCGGCGACACCCGGAACCCGCAACAGAGCGGGAGAGTTTCACTTCAAGGGCCATGCTCATGTCCTCAGGAACGAGAGCGTTGCGAAGGAGAAAGACCCCCATGAAACTCGCTTCCAAAACTGCATTTCTGCTCGCCGGACTGGCAGCGTCAGGAGTGGCTTACGCGCAAAGCAACACGCTGTCCGACGGCCAACCTATGGACGTGAATGGAGTTCAATCCGTCTGCACCGGCGTCACCAGCGATACGCGCATGAATCCGGAGTGGAAAAACTACTCCCTTCGGCTCGAATTCGCCGGTCAGGCCGGGCAATATCTCGGAGATGAAACGGTGAATGTCTCAGGACACGGAGAAAATCTGTCCGTACATTGCCGCGGGCCCTGGGTTCTGATGATGCTGCCTCCGGGCACCTATCATGTGGCCGTCGATGTGGCAGACGCGGGTCACAAAGACATCACCGTCCACGTCCCGGGTCACGTGGTGGTTCGGTTTCCCGGTGCCGGCGGAGCCGAAGCGCCGACCGGACGGGATGCTTCAGAATAATCCGCAATAGGCATGGCCGGGGCCTCCGCCCCGCCATGCCTAACTGTTCTTTCCCAGGGACCTTCCGCGCTCGGTCGCCGCAGCTATGGCGCGCCTGATCAGGTCCACCAATCCGCCTCGCGCCATCAATACGTTCAGCGCCGCCTCCGTTGTACCGCCGGGGCTGGTAACCTCCCGGCGCAATTCCTCCAGCGCGCGCGGGTCCGTCGCCATCAGCGCACCCGCACCGGAAACGGTGAAACGTGCGAGTTTGTCCGCCATCGCAGGATCCAGACCCTGTTCGCGACCTGCGGCCGCCAGCGCCTCGGCCAGAAGAAACACGTAAGCGGGACCTGATCCGGATAGTGCAGTCACCGCATCCAGCAGAGACTCGTTGTCCAGCCAAAGGGTCTCTCCAAAGGGCGCCATCAGCGATTCGGCCAACATCCGGTCTTCGGCTCCGATACCCAGCGCTGCATGAAGCACCGTTATGCCTTGCCCGATCGAGCCTGGCGTATTCGGCATTGCGCGAATCACTCTTGTTCCAGCGCCCAGATGAGAAGCAAGGAAGGGCGTCGTAATTCCTGCCGCAATCGACAATGCCAAAGGGACGATGGCGCCCACTTCTCGCAGCAGCACCGTTTCGGTGCGGATCGCCTGGGGTTTCATTGCGATCACCGCTGTGCGGATCTGGGGAAGATGCGTGAAATCCGGTGCCGATCTGAGCACGATGGAACCGGCCTCGGCCAGCGCTTTCACCGTGTCAGCCGGATATGGCTCGACAACATAAATCTTCTGAAGGAGGCCTGCTGCTATCCAGCCGCGAAGCAGTGCCGCGCCCATTCGCCCGGCACCCAGCAGCAACACGGTGCTGGTCACGTCAGGCTTGGCCGGCACATTCCAGAATGGCAGCCGCCATTGCCTGCTGAGCCGATTTTCCACCCCACAAAACGAACTGGAAAGCGGGGTAATAATGCTCGCAAGCCTCCACGGCGAGCTGCAACAGAGCCTCGCATTGCGCCGGGCTGACCTGTGAATCCGGGAAAATCAGGACGTGGCGGAAAAGAACGGTTCCATCCTCCGACCACAGGTCGAAATGTCCAAGCCAGAGCTGGGAGTTAATGGAAAGCAGCAACTCAGCTATTTCCGCGCGACGTTCTTTCGAGACCCGCATCTCGAAGCCGGCTGAGACATGAAGCGCCTGCAGATCCTCCCGCCAGGTGAAGCAGAAATGATAGTCGCACCAGCGCCCAGCGACTGTCAGGTTGATTTCGTCCCGGGCAGAGCGCTCGAAAGGCCAGCCATTGTCTTCGACCGACTGCTCGAGCATGTCGAGGGGGTGTTCCGTGGCGGGGAGTTGTTCGGTGGTGGCTAGCTTCATTATTTCACCCGGGCGCGTTGGAGCGAAGCAGTTGATTCAGCCTGACACAAGATTTTGACGGCTGACAAGAGCAACCCCCGTCCACTAGTGAATTCGAAGCGTGAACTGACGCAGCAATTCACAGGTTTCCTTTGTTCCGTCTGTTCGCCGGCTTCCGAACTGGGGTCCGGCCCCGGGGATTTTTCGCCGTCCGGACTGCAAGAACGGTTTCGAGTTTTGCCAGGCGAGCCGCCTGTCTTTCGTTTTCGGCGCGTGCTTTGGACGCCATCGCTTTCACCGCCTCAAACTCTTCGCGCTGAACCAGGTCGAAATCGGAAATCAGCCGGTCAAAACGGGCTTTCATCATGCTTTCCATTTCAGATCGGAAAGCCTGTGCCGCGCCCGCCGCATCGGTCAGAAAGCGGGCCATTCCATCCAAAAAGCGATTTTCTGTCTGCATGTCTCGAACCTTTTTCCTATGCGCCATGGCTCGCCCCGGCACAAGCGGCCATTCTTCTGCCGAAGGCACGAAATGTTCAAATAATGCGGCGGCCGCCCCGACTTGACAGCACCGTCCGGGTGCGCCAGCTAAAACGGACCTTATGTCTGCGCCACCATGATCGAAGCTGTTATACCCTATCCGAACATTGATCCTGTTCTAATCCATATTTACGGACCGATCAGCATTCGCTGGTACGCGCTGTCCTATATTGTGGGTCTGTTGCTCGGCTGGGCTTATGTCGTGCAGTTGTTGCGGAACAAGAGGTTGTGGGCCGGCGTTCCATTTATGGGCAAGCCGCCGGCCACCCCGGAAGATATCGGCGATCTCTTTGTCTGGGTGACACTCGGTGTGATCATCGGCGGCCGGCTGGGTTACGTGCTGCTTTACGGGGTGCTCTATTGCGGTTTTGCCGGGCATGGCGCACCGGCATGCGGCGGTCTGCCCGAGGCCTACTTCAGCGATCCCGTAAAGATCATCGCCGCATGGGAAGGCGGCATGTCGTTTCATGGTGGATTGCTGGGAGTAGTGATCGCGATCCTGCTGTTTTGCCGAAGCCGGAAACTAAGACTGATGGCGATCGCGGATTTAATTGCAGCGGCAACGCCGATCGGGCTGTTTTTCGGGCGTATCGCAAATTTCATCAATGGCGAGCTCTGGGGAAAGATTACCGATGTCCCGTGGGCGATGGTGTTCCCCAATGCCTTTCCGCCCGGAATTCCACGACATCCCAGCCAGCTCTATGAAGCAGGTATGGAAGGTATCCTGCTGTTTTTGATCCTCTATTATCTTGTTGTGCGGGTCCAAATTCACCGCCGCCCGGGGATGGTGATCGCCTGGTTCCTGACGCTGTATGGCCTGTTCCGCTTCATCGGCGAGTTCTTCCGCGATTCCGAATCGAAGATTTATGGTTGGTTCAGCATGGGTCAGGCCCTGAGTCTACCCATGTGGATCGCCGCGGCGGTGCTGTTCTGGTACGCGCTCAACCAGCGTCTCAACAAAGCGTCGACGTGAATCACTGCGTCAGCGAAATTCGCCGGGTGATTGCGGCGCAGGGCGCCATCGGCGTTGCCGATTATATGCGGATTGCACTCAGCGATCCGCAATCCGGTTACTACGTCCGGCGGGAGCCGATATCGGGCGATTTCGTCACGGCCCCGGAAATCAGTCAGATTTTCGGCGAACTGATCGGGCTGTTCTTTGTGAAACTTTGGGAGGATCGCGGCAAGCCGAAGCCGATCCGGCTTATCGAACTTGGCCCGGGACGTGGCACGCTGATGGCGGACATATTGCGCGCCGTGCGCATTCGCCCGGAATTCCTGGACGCCGCGAGTATCGATTTGGTCGAGATCAGTCCGGTTCTGCGCGACATGCAGAAGCGCGCCGTGGCATTTCCCCGGACCGAGTGGCATGCGGAGTTCGGGCATATTCCCGTCGATGCGCCAGCCTTCGTCTTCGCCAACGAGTTTTTTGATGCGCTCCCGGTAAGGCAATTTGTGCGTCAGAATGACCGCTGGCGCGAGCGCAAAATCGTATCGGACGGAGATCTCTTCTGCTTTGCGACCGAGTCGGGAATCGAATCGGACGAGTTGATCCCGCGCTCGCTCCGCGATGCGCCAGAAGGAGCCGTATTCGAACGTTCCGAGGAGGCGGAATTGCTCGCCCAGGAGATAGCCTGCTGCGTGGTAGAGACCCGGGGCGCTGCGCTGATCATCGATTACGGGCATCTTCTGTCCGGATGCGCCGATACGTTTCAGGCCGTTAAGGAACATGCTTTCGCGGATCCTCTGGCCAATCCCGGCCAGGCAGATCTCACCTGCCATGTCGATTTCGCGGCGCTCGCCAGGGCGGCACGATCACGCGGCGCAGTCACTTATGGCCCGGTTACCCAGAGCCGTTTTCTGACCGCGTTGGGGATTCGCGAAAGGGCAGAGGCATTGAAGCGCAGAGCTCAAAACCATGGTCCCATGATCGATGCGGGTGTCCAACGGCTGATCGGGGATTCGAAAATGGGTTCACTGTTCAAAGCAGTCGGGTTTTCCTCGCCTGAGGCTCCGCCGCTGCCGGGCTTTCCTCTGTGCTGATTTTCGCCTCCGGCATTTTGAAGGCCGACGGAGTTGCGCACGGATTTTTCGGCCGGCGCGGTGGCGTTTCGAACGGAGTTTATGCGTCCCTCAATTGCGGGCCGGGGTCGGACGACGACCGTAGCGCGGTGATCGAGAATCGCCGCCGCGCGTCCCAGGCGCTCTCCTGCGACTGCTTTCTCGTCACCGTGTACCAGGTGCACAGCGCTCAGGCGATCACGGTTGCCGAGCCATGGGAGATTTCCGGAAATCCCCGCGCCGATGGAATGGCCACCAACAGAACCGGCATCGCGTTAGGCATCTTGACTGCCGATTGCGCGCCGGTGCTGCTATTTGATGAAAATGCCCGAGTTATCGGTGCGGCGCATGCGGGATGGCAGGGTGCCCTCGCGGGCGTCACCGATTCCGTGTTGGACGCCATGAGCCGGCTTGGGGCCGATCCTGCGCGCATCCGCGCAGCGGTCGGTCCCTGCATCGGAGCTGCCGCTTACGAAGTCGGCTCGGAGTTCGAGCAGAAATTCCTCGTAGCCGATTCGAGTAATGCCCGGTTTTTCACCCGATATCCGAACTCCGGACGCCCGCACTTTGATTTGCCTGCCTATGTTGCCCACCGGCTCAAGCTGGCGTCGATTGAACGGGTGGAAGTTCTGGGACGGTGCACTTATGAGGAGGAGGAAAATTTCTTCTCCTATCGCCGAACAACGCACCGCAAGGAATCCGATTATGGCCGTCAGTTGTCGGCCATTGTGCTTTCGGCCTGATCTGTTGGCGCATTTGACGTGTCCGGAGCGGCGATGTTTACGGTCCATGATCGCCTTGCTAAAACAGCTCACCTTTCCACTGAACAATGCAGGTGCTCCTGAATGAAGCTGCTGGCCGGCAACAGCAACCGGGCGCTGGCCGAAGCCATCGGCCAGCATCTGCACATTCCTTTCACCAAAGCGCTGGTCCGGCGGTTCGCCGACATGGAGGTCTTTGTCGAGATCGAGGAGAATGTCCGTGGCGAGGACATTTTCGTGATCCAGTCGACGAGCTTTCCAGCCAACGATAACCTTATGGAATTGCTGATTATTATTGATGCTCTGAAGCGTTCGAGCGCCAAGCGCATAACTGCGGTGATTCCCTATTTCGGTTACGCGCGACAGGATCGCAAGCCCGGGCCACGCACGCCGATCTCGGCCAAGCTGGTCGCAAATCTGATCACCGAGGCCGGCGCATCCCGCGTCCTCACGGTTGATCTGCATGCGGGACAAATCCAGGGCTTCTTCGACATTCCGACCGATAATCTCTATGCGCAACCCGTGATGGTGCGCGATATCCGGGATTATCTCGACAATGAACATCTCATGGTGGTGTCGCCCGATGTAGGCGGCGTCGTGCGGGCGCGTGGACTGGCCAAAAGGCTGGGCGCCGATCTGGCGATTGTGGACAAACGGCGCGAACGGGCCGGAGAATCTGAAGTGATGAACATCATCGGAGATGTTTCCGGCCGGACCTGTCTCCTTGTTGATGACATCGTCGATTCGGGCGGAACAATCTGCAATGCGGCGGAAGCGCTTCTCGAAAAGGGGGCAAAGGCGGTTTACGCCTACGCCACCCATGGGGTGCTTTCCGGCGGCGCTGTGGCGCGGATCCGCGATTCGAAGCTGAAATCCCTCGTGGTGACTGACTCGATTGCTGCGACGGAGGACATCCGGAAATGTCCTAATATCCGGCGTATTTCGATTGCCAATCTTCTGGGTGAAGCAATCGACCGAATTGCCAATGAAAAATCCGTTTCCAGCCTCTTCGACTGAGTGGCCATCGAGCGGATCACCATCTGCTGACGGAACAGCTCCCCATCGGGTTCGTTACCCGTTCATGTGGAGCAGAAAATCGACCACTCGGGCGGTGTTGCTGTCTTTGGCGCTTGGTTTGGCGGTGGGTGTGATCGGAGCGGCGGCCGCGGAAACGGGGAGTTGGCCCGTCCCGCCTCAGAATAGCTTCGAAGCTTGTGTCGGACGTGGTTCGCCCAGCGATATCGGAGCTCCGCTCCAAGTGCAGGTGAACGATCGCTACGGTCCTTATCGCGGGGATCAGGTCGTTATGGTGTCCGACGTGAACGGTGGCCCCGTTGTTACTCTCGCCTGTAACGGCCCGGCCGATCAGTTCCGGTTGCCCCCTGGATCCTATCGGGTTGTGGCCTTTGTCGCCGGCGCGGTCCGAAGTCCGGAAGTCGTGGTTGACTTGCCGGCCTCCGGCGCCACCGTCGCTCTCACGATGCACGACGAACCCAATCAATCCTTCGACACGCCGAACATCGACTGAAAATCTGGCCGTTTGGGACGCTGGTGCTGCCTATTTTGCTGCGGCGACTGGCCGGAAATCCTGATCCGGAAAATTCTGACCATCCGGGACTTTGACGACCAGGAACGGGTGCTCAAGTCCCTGATGACAGGTGTTGCACGCCTCGGTGAGATCGGCATAGGCGGAATTGAATTGCTGCGGGTTGGCCGACTTGATGGCCGCGCTCATCGCCTGGATCTTGGGCGCGAAAATGGAGGCGACTGTGGGATCCACGCTGATGTTGCGATATTTCGGGATGGTTTGGCCGATGCGGCGCAAAGCGGCGCCCAGCTCATTCAGCTCGAACGCCGCAAGCGTCCAGTTCCTCTGCTGGCCTGCGTAATACAGCTTCATGTGGCGCGGCTGGATCATCATGGTCATGAGATCGTCCATGGCAGGCTTGAATTCCAGGATTTGTAGTCCTCCTCCGGCGGGTTGGGGAGCAGGCGCTGCGCCGAGCGCCGGATAACCAATCGCCACTCCTGCAACCGTGATCGAAGCGGTAAAAAGCAAGGCAAGGCTGTGACCAGACTTCATCGAGACCTCCCGGAATTTCCCGAAGTTTAGCGGCTTGGAAGACTCAGCGGAAGCGTCGTGGTGAGCGTGCAGACTTGCTCTTGCTTCGCGTTGCGCGGGTCCCGGGCGCTCCGCGGCGTGATTTGGCGCGCTCACCGCCTTCCGGGTTGGTCTCATGTCTGAAGGACTCGACCGACTCCTCAACCGCGGTCTGGCGCGCGAAGGGATCGTCTGCGATCGCAAGCTCGGTCGCCTGCAACCTCCTGATCTCATCGCGAAGACGAGCGGCTTCTTCAAATTCGAGATTGCCGGCCGCTGTCCGCATGCGCTTTTCCAGTTCGGCCAAATGCGCTTTGAGATTGCGTCCAACCGGAACCGGATCCTCTGCCAGTCCTGAATCGACGAGCACGTGATCGCGTTCATAGGCGGAGGCGAGAATGTCGGTGATATTCTTCCTGATGCTCGATGGCGTAATGCCGTGAGCGACATTATAGGCCCGCTGTTTCTGCCGGCGGCGCTCCGTCTCGGCCATCGCGCGCGACATCGACCCGGTGATGTGGTCGGCATACAGGATAACCCTTCCGTCCACATTGCGTGATGCCCGCCCGATGGTCTGGATGAGCGATGTTTCCGAGCGCAAAAAACCTTCCTTGTCCGCATCCAGAATGGCGACCAGGGCGCATTCCGGGATGTCGAGGCCCTCGCGGAGCAGATTGATGCCCACCAGAATGTCGAACGCACCGAGCCGCAGATCACGAACGATTTCGATCCGCTCCAGAGTCTCTATATCGGAATGCATGTAGCGCACGCGCACTCCGTGCTCATGCAGATACTCGGTGAGGTCCTCAGCCATGCGTTTTGTGAGGGTGGTTACCAGCGCGCGATAGCCTCTCGCCGCGATGGCTTTACATTCGGCCAGAAGGTCGTCCACCTGGTGTTCGACCGGGCGGATTTCCACCGGAGGATCGATCAAACCGGTCGGGCGAATGACCTGTTCGGTAAATACACCGCCGGCGCGCGCAAGCTCCCACGGACCTGGAGTGGCGGAGACATAGACCGTCTGCGGGCGCATCGCATCCCATTCCTCGAATTTCAACGGCCGGTTGTCTATGCAGGACGGCAGCCGGAAACCATACTCCGCGAGCGTCGCCTTGCGACGGTAGTCGCCGCGATACATCCCGCCCAGCTGTGGAATGGTCACATGCGATTCATCTACAAAGACAATGGCTTCGTCGGGAAGATATTCGAACAGCGTCGGAGGTGGTTCGCCCGGTTTCCGGCCGGTCAACCAGCGCGAATAGTTCTCGATTCCGGCGCAGGAACCGGTCGCTTCGATCATTTCCAGGTCGAACAGGGTACGTTGTTCGAGCCGCTGCGCTTCCAGAAGTTTCCCTTCGCGACGGAATTGATCGAGGCGCTGCCGCAGTTCCTCGCGAATACCCTTGCTCGCCTGCGCCAGCGTGGGCCGGGGCGTGACATAATGCGAATTGGCGTAAATCTTCACCGCATCAAGTTCTGCTGTTTTCCGGCCAGTCAGCGGATCGAATTCAAAGATCGAATCCACCTCGTCACCGAACAGTGCGACGCGCCAGGCGCGATCCTCGTAATGCGCCGGGAAAACATCGATTGTGTCGCCCCGAACCCGAAAACACCCGCGCGCGAAAGCTTCGTCGTTGCGCCGGAATTGCAGCGCCACAAGCCGTGCCAGGAAATCGGAACGATTCAGTCTTTCGCCCCGCAGCACCGAAAAGGCCATCCCGGAATAGGTCTCGACGGCCCCGATGCCGTATATGCAGGAAACCGAAGCCACAATGATCACGTCGTCACGTTCCAGGATCGCCCGGGTCGCGGCGTGCCGCATCCGGTCGATCTGTTCGTTTACGGAGGAAATCCTTCTCGATATAGGTGTCCGTGCGCGGGATATAGGCTTCGGGCTGGTAGTAGTCGTAATAGGATACGAAATATTCCACCGCATTTTCGGGGAAGAAGCCCTTCATTTCCGCGTAGAGCTGCGCGGCAAGAGTCTTGTTGGGCGCAAGGACCAGTGCGGGCCGCTGCAGCCGATCGATCACCTTCGCCATGGTGAAGGTCTTGCCCGATCCGGTAACCCCCAGCAGGACCTGGTCGCGTTCGGGCGCGCCGGTTGGTCCTTCGCCCGCCAAACCGTCAGCCAATTCCGTGATGGCCTGTGGCTGGTCGCCCGCCGGTTGATATTCGGACACCAGCCGGAATTGTCTCCCGCCCTCGGTTTTCTCCGGGCGTGCCGGCCGATGCGGCACAAATGCGGTCAATTCTGCGCCAGTGAAATGGCTGAAGTCTGTCCGACTTTCAGCCATGCCCGGGAGCCGGCGAAATCCGGAACCGTTGTTGTGCGGCATCCGGTCTATATAGGTCCGCCGCGCCGCAATGTGGAGGTGCTGGAGCACCCGCTCTCCGCGGGTGCTCCAGGCAATTATTTTTTCAGATCGCTCTGTGCGTCTGTCGCGATCTTTTTGGCGTCCGCCATATTGCTCTCGCCAATTCCGGCGCGCACGGATGCAGCGACGTTCAGCAGCTTGGTTTTCATTTCCGCATTGTTCTCCTGTGGAATGGCGCCGCCCGCCATCGCACAGGGATTCCCCGGCATGGCGTCAAAGCCATCGCCGCCCGGTCCCACCAGGCAATTCAGCACATGGTGCAGATGGAGGTGAACCGTATTGATATTGCCGGCATTGGACGCAAGGCCGGCATGCTGGGCGGCAATGCCGATCGCCTGTTGGGCGTCGGCTGCGGCGACCTGCGGAACAAGGCTACCGACTGAAACCACCGCTGCGGCGGCAAACATATGACGTGCGAAGCTCTTCATGAGGGGGTCCTCCCTGGCTGAAACACTGCTGGGTCCACGCCATATTCTGCCATAAATCCGCTCCGCCCGGAACGAGGGAACTTTGACTTCACGGTTTAACGCCGATCACCGAGGAGTTGTCGACCCGAACCAGAAACATCGGTATTCCGTGCCGCTGAAGATACTCGTCGGTTGCTTTGCGGGCTCCCTGCCAGCGGAAGTAGTCGTCCACCACCAGGATCCCGCCGCGCACCAGCTTCGGATAGAGGCAATCCAGTTCGGCCTTGGTCGATGCATGCCAATCGGTGTCCAATCTCAGCAGTGCGACCGCACCGGGCGGTACTGATGCGGGCAGCGTCTCTTCCACCTTGCCCCTGATGAAGTGCATCCGCGCTTCGGGGTAGCCCGTCAGCGCCAGGTTGTGCCGGACTTCATCGATCCCATGATTGATCCAGGTTGACCGTCCCGCGGCATCGCGCCTCCGCCGCCATCTGCGATGAGCCTTTTCGCCGAACCGGCCGCGATCGAAATCGTCGGGTTCGGGCATGCCTTCAAAAGTGTCGTACAGAAACAGATCGCGATCGCGAATTCCGAGATCCAACAGCGTATAGGCGATTGCCATCATCGAGCCGCCTTTCGCCACGCCACATTCAACAAAATCGCCGGGATAATTCATCGCCACGTGGCGCACCGCCGATTCCAGCACAGCCACCCGTTCGTCCGAAGTCATGGTATAGGGCCGGACGTTCCGGAGAAGCGATTTCTGGAATGGAGAAAAATCGAGTGGTGGTGAAAGAGGGGCTCGACGCGCGAAAGGCCGCATGATTTCCCGTTTGAACTTACCGGTCCAATCCATCATGCCGCTTCCCCGATGTAATCGCCGCATGGCGCATTT
>CAVVEG010000001.1:0-195621 GCA_963747255.1 uncultured Alphaproteobacteria bacterium | reverse complement strand
CGCGCCGCCCCCATAATTCAAACTGATGTACCAGTCTTCAAGCTGGCGCTTGTTTGACGCAACTACCCGTTGGGCTTAATTAATGCATATCCGTTTTACGGCTGATCGCGGCTTCCATTGGCCTTTCGCAGATCGCCACAAGGATCAAAATAAAGGAGCATCACATGAAGAAGAAGCTTGTGTTGGAAACCACGGCCCCGTTTCAGGGACTGCCGGAGCTGGTTGCCTATGATGAAGGTCTGTTCGCGGCCGAAGGCCTGGAGATCGAATGGGCCGATCGCGAAAAAGGCGTCGAAAAGAAAACCGAAACCGGTGTGACCAGCGAAAAGGGGCTTGACCCGTTCTCCAGTCATGGCCGTCTTCTCGAGCAGGGCAAAGCCGACATGTACAATGCCTGCGAGTGGGGAAATTATTGCCGGGTGCAGGATACCGGTGTCGGATCACGACAGCTTGGGCGCCGCGGCATCGTCAGCTATGCGGCCATCGTAGTCCGTCCCGAATCTCCGGTTTACACGCCCCAACAGCTCGCCAACCGGAATATTGGCGTACCATTCTATTTTGGCACGCATTATCTTGCACTGCATCTGCTGGAAGGTTTCCTGCCGCGCAACCTGATCAAGATTTGCAAGGCGCCAAACGGCTCGCGTTATCGCTTCGATTCCATGATGCGCGGTGAACTCGAAGCCACCACCCTGACGGAGCCATACATCACATTGGCGGAGAAGAAGGGCTGCCGGACAATCTGCTCTGCCTTTTACCACGGGACGGAAGTGGCATCCGACCGCGTCGATGCTGAAACCTATGGCGCATTCAATCGCGCTGTGCGCAAGGCGGTTGCCCGCATCAACGCCAACAAGAAGGCCTACCTGCACTACTTCATCGATTACCATAAAGCAAAGGATCCCGAGATTGGCACGCTCAGGCCGGAGGACATCCGGGAAAGCCGGATCGTCGTGTGCGATCCAGCGCCGATCCCGATCGAGGAGATGCAGCGTACGACCGAGTGGCTGAAAAGCTGGGGCATGCTGGAACAGACAGAATCACCGCTGGAGCTCGTGGACATGCAGGTCCAGGCGAAAGCACATATGGCGGCCGGTCTGCACGCCTGAAAAAATACAGAGCGCACATGCCGGGGAATGTGCGCTCTTTCTTTATCTGCATTGTGGAGCGATTGAGATGAAAGGATTCGGGCGGGCGGTTGCGTCCATAGCCATGCCGGCATTGCTTACTCTGGGCGCGGGCCAGGCGCACGCGGCCGATGCGGTTGCCGATTTCTACCGCGGGAAAACCGTTCAGGTGCTTGTCGGTTTCGGCCCCGGCGGCGGCTACGATCTCTATGCACGCACGCTTGCCCGCTATATGGGCCGGCACATTCCCGGCAATCCGACAATGGTGCCGCAGAACATGCCTGGGGCTGGCGGCGTCAAAGTGATGAACTATCTCTACGATGTCGCCCGCAAAGATGGCACGGTGATCGCCACCTTTGCCCGCGGCCTCGCCATTGAGCCGTTGCTCGGTCATGTGCAGGGAATGCAATTTGACGCGACCAAATTCGGCTGGGTCGGCAGCGTCAGCAATGAAGTCTCGATCTGCGCCTTCTGGAACACCAGTGGCATCAGGACGTGGCAGGACATGCAGACGAAGCCCTCCACGATCGGCGCGTCTGCTGCCGGCGCGGACAGCGAAATCTTCCCGACCGTGCTGAGAAACCTGTTCCATCTGCCCACCAAAGTGGTTACCGGATTTTCCAACGGTGGCGCGGATATCAATCTCGGCATGGAACGGGGCGAAATCGGCGGACGCTGCGGCTGGTCCTGGAGCAGCCTCCTCAGTCAGAGCAAATCTCTGCTGGAAGCGAAGAAGATCAATATCGTGCTGCAACTCGCGCTGCAGAAGCACGAAGACCTGCCGAATGTGCCTTCGGTCATGGATCTTGCCGACAACGCCGCAGAACAAGGCGGCGCTGAAGCTGATCGTCTCGCGCCAGAGCATCGCGCGGCCGTTTGCCGCGCCGCCCGGCCTTGCCCCCGAACGCCTTCAGGCCTTGCGCGCAGCATTCGACGCAACAATGAAGGACCCGCAATTCCTTGCCGAAGCAAAACGGCTTGAGCTGGAAGTGCGCCCGGTCTCTGGCGCGGACGTCGAAAAGCTGATCAAGGAGCTTTATGCAACGCCCCCGGATGTGGTGAAACTCGCGGCCCAGGCCGAAAAGGGGTGACGGTTCCCTCCATCGCCTTGTCCTGGTGCGGAGGCCGGATGCGCAAAATTTTTCCGGCGGGAGGTGTGTGGGCGTACCGGAACAATGATCGGCCGGTATGAAGAAGGAAGGTCATCTGCGTATCGCGACCGATGTCGGCGGGACCTTCACGGATGTCGCCACATTCGATGAAAGCAGTGGGAAGTTCCTGCTGGGAAAAGCACTTTCCACGCCCGGCGAACTGGTCAGGGGCATCGAAGTCTGGAGTCGCCAGGACCGGCTGCGAAGTAGCGGAAGCCGCCCTGTTTCTGCATGGCTCGACAATCGCCATCAATACGATGCTGGAGCGCAGCGGAGCGAAAGCGGCGTTGCTGATCACCAAAGGCTTCCGTGACATTTATGAGATCGGACGCGTCAACCGTGCCGGATTCATACAATCTCTATTTCAGGAAGCACCAACCGCTGATTCCGCGCATCCACCGGTTCGAGGTGGATGAGCGCGTTCTGGCGAATGGTGAAGTGCTGACGCCGCTGAACGAAGCAGAAGTCTCCGGCATCGCCGAAAAGCTGAGGCAGGAAAAGATCGAAGCGGTCGCCATGCTGTTTCTGCACTGTTACCGCAATGCCACCCATGAGTTGCGCGCCAAGCGCATTCTGCAGGAGTTGCTGCCGGGCGCCTTCGTCACCGTATCGCATGAGTTGTCGCAGGAATATCGCGAGTTCGAACGATCCTCGACCGTGGCGGCGAATGCCTATATCGGGCCTCGTGTTGCGGGATATCTCTCCGGGATTGACAGCCATTTGCGAGCGGCCGGATTTGCCGGCACATTTCTCGTAACGCAATCGACCGGCGGACTGTTTGGGTTCGAGCAGGCGCGACAGCAATGCGTGCGCATACTGGAATCGGGCCCTGCCGCCGGCGTGATCGCGGCGCAAGCCGTCTGTCGCGACGCCGAAATTCCTGATGCCATTGCTTTCGATATGGGCGGCACTACGGCAAAAGCGGGTGTCATTTCCGAGGGCCACGTGCTGACCACAAGCACGGCCCTTGTCGGTGGCTATGAGAAAGCGCTTCCGGTCCAAATCCCGATGATCGACATCGTCGAGGTCGGCACCGGCGGCGGCTCGATTGCTTTTGTCTCGGAGGGTGGAGCATTGCATGTCGGTCCGCGGAGCGCCGGCGCCGAACCCGGACCCGCCTGCTATGCCTTGGGCGGTGATGAACCGACCGTCACGGATGCAAATCTGCTGCTTGGCCTGCTCGGTGCGACGCGATTTTTGGGCGGCGAAATGCGGCTCGATAGCACGCGCCGCCGAGCACGCAATCTACCGCAAAGTCGCCGCCCCGCTTGGCATCAACCTTATGGACGCCGCCAACGGCATCCTCCGCATTGCCGTCACGCAAATGGCCTATGCGGTGAAAAGTGTTACCACTGCGCGGGGCCTGGATATCGGAAATTTCGTGCTTGCCGCATATGGCGGAGCCGGGCCGCTGCACGCCTCTGCCCTCGCGCGGGAGACCGGCATCCGTCGTGTGCTCATTCCGCGCGCGCCCGGCCATTTCTCCGCCTGCGGAATGCTGTTCTGTGATCTGCGCCATGATTTCGTCCAGACGCGCTTTACCAGGCTCGACGAACTGGATTTTGCCGAATTCGAACGAGACTTTGGCCGGATGGAAGAGGATGGCCGCCGTGCAGTTGCCCAATCGGGCGTCTCGGCGGCTTCGGTCGTGATAACGCGTGCCCTCGACATGCGCTATGTCGGCCAGGAGCACCTTGTGACCATTGAGGTACCAGGCGGGCATTTCGCGCGACAGGACCGAGCCGCGATCAAGCGCCTGTTCGACGGAGTCCATTTACAGCGCTATGGTACGTCCGCGCCGGAGGAACGTGCGGAAATCGCCTCGCTGCGCAGTTCGGTGACCGGTCTTCTCGCGAAACCGCCCTTTGAGCATGCCCTCGCCGGCGGCAGGGAACCGCCGCGCCTTGCCAAGCCGGGGAATGCGCCCCGCGTGGTTCGGCGGCAGCTTCGTCGATACGCCGGTATTCGATCGCGCGCTGCTGGGTTCTGGCAATCGGATCGCGGGCCCCGCACTTATCGAGGAACACGCCTCAACCACAGTGCTGCTTCGCGGTGACGAACTGATCGTTGATCCCTCCGGTAATCTCATGATCTCAGTCGGTGCCAATTGAATATGGCGGCCAGCAGCTCCCCATTACGGGAAGGGTCGGGCGGCGCCCCGAGGAAGGGAGACAGGGCGTCCCAAAGCCTTTTTTTGATCCATGAATAGAACCACGCGTGTCGATCCCGTTCTGGTGGAAATCATTCGCAATGGCGTGATGGCGGTGACGGAAGAGATGAAGACCAATCTCATGCGTACCGCCTACAACATGATCATTTACGAGGCGCTGGATTTTACGGTGGGCCTGTTCACCGCGGACGGGCAGACTGTCTCTATCGGACTTGGCCTGCCGACCTTTATCCGCGGGATGGCGGAAACGATCGGGGCGAAACTGAAGCATTTTGGCCGGGAAAATATCGAGCCCGGTGACATCCTGCTCACGAATGACGCCTACATCACCGGCAGCCATCTCAATCACATGACTTTTTCGCTGCCCGTTTTCCACGATGGCGAACTGATCGCCTTTGCCTGCTGCATGGCCCACTGGCAGGACGTGGGCGGTACGCTGGGGGGCGTGACCACGGATATTTTTTCGGAAGGCATCCAGATTCCGGTCATTAAATACGCGCGGCGGGGTGTGATCAATCAGGACCTTGTCGACATCATCCGGATGAATGTCCGCATCCCGGAACGCGCCATGGGCGATCTCCGCGCCCAGATCACGGCGATCAAGACCGGCGAGAAGCGTTTTCTCGAACTCGTCTCCCGCTATGGCTGCGCGGAAGTACTGGATGCGATTGCGGCAATCATGGATCAATCCGAAAAAGCCGCACGGGCACGTACGCGAGCCATTCCCGATGGCATTTACGAAGCCCAATCCTTCATGGACGATGACGGCGTGAACGTGGGCACGCCCATTCCGATCAAGGTCCGCGTCGAAGTCAAAGGGGACGAGATGATCGTCGATTTGACCGACGTCTCCGGGCAGGTGCGGGGCTTTTATAATTCGGGCATCACCACGGGCCACGCCTGCGCGCAGGTGGCGTTCAAATGCCTGACTTCGCCAACTGATTATCCAATCAATGACGGTTCGTTCCGAAATCTGACCGTTATCGTTCCACCAGGCCGCGTGATCAGCGCGACCAGGCCAGCGCCAATGCGGTGGTGGATGACGTTTCCCATGACCGTCATCGATACGATCTTCAAAGCGCTTGCCGATGCGATTCCCAAAAAGATTATCGCCGGCCATCACGCCGATCTTTGTGTTTCCCTGGTACACGGGTTTGATCCCAAAGACGGCAAATTCTTCCTCGCCCATATGGGACCGCTGGGCGGAGGTTGGGGCGCCAAACTCTCGGAAGACGGTGTATCTGCTACCGTCTGCATCAATGACGGCGACACGCATAACTCGCCGCGCGAGCAACTTGAGGCCAAATATCCACTGCTGATCGAACGCTATGCGCTTATCCCGGATTCCGGCGGGCCGGGGCGTCACCGGGGCGGTCTGGGCTGCGAGACGGTCATTCGTGCACTGACGGATGTGACCATGAATGCCAGCATCGATCGCGCGCATTGCCTGCCCTGGGGTTTGCACGGCGGGTTGGAGGGTACCGGAAACCAGGTCCTGCTGCGGCGCGGCGCCGGCTGGGAGACCGAACGCGTCAACGCCAAGGTGCTCACGGCACAGCTGAAAAAGGGCGATGCATATGCTCTGCGGTCGGGCGGCGGGGGCGGTTTCGGTTCGCCGCTGGAACGGCCGGCGGATCAGGTGCGTGATGATGTCCGGCAAGGCTATGTGTCGCCTGCCGCTGCGCGGGATTATTATGGGGTTATCCTGGATCCGGACACGCTGGATGTTGATGAAGACGCGACGGCGGCCGAGCGCGCGGCCGCTGGCCCGGTCCATCGGAGCCGGATTGCCGGCCAACAACAGCCCGTCCAGCGCCTGACCTCAGCCGAACTGGCGCAGAAGGCGCCCGGCCACGCAGCGATCCCATGTCTCCGAATTTCCTGCTGCGGAATGGTGTCGCTCGCATTCCTGGAGGACGGTACCGAAAGCTGATGACTGCAGCGATCGAAACGGCTGCCATAGCCGCAGACCAGCTCGCGTCCGAAATGGCGGCGCGGATCGAACGCCTGCCCCTGTCCTCCTGGCAGATCCGTGCGCGCATCATCATCGGTACGGCGACCTTCTTCGACGCCTTCGATGCCTTGGCGATCGCTTATGTTCTTCCCGTCATTGTGCTGCTCTGGCACTTGTCGCCGCAGCAGGCCGGTATCCTGATCTCCGGCGGATTTTTTGGCCAATTGCTTGGCGCCCTCTTCTTCGGCTGGTTCGCACAGCGATTCGGCCGGTTGAAATCGCTGATGGGATCCATCGCAATATTCGGCGCGCTCAGTCTCGCCTGCGCGTTTTCGTGGAATTACCTGTCCCTGCTGCTTTGCCGGGCAGCGCAAGGGTTCGGGTTGGGCGGCGAAGTCCCTGTTGCTGCCACCTATATCGGCGAGCTTGCGCCGGCCCGGGCGCGGGGGCGCTTCGTATTGCTGTTCGAACTGGTTTTCCCCACTGGCATCCTTGCCGCCTCCGTGCTGGGCGTCTGGCTGGTACCGAATTTCGGTTGGCAGGCGATCTTCATCGCCGGAGCATTTCCGGCTCTGCTTGTCTTTGTCCTGCAGCGGCTGCTGCCGGAAAGCCCGCGCTGGCTGGCGGCAAAAGGCCGTCGCGTCGAAGCCGAAGCCGCCATCCGCGTCGTCGAAGCGGGCACCGAACGTGCGCTTAAACGCCGTCTACCGGCGCCGCAACTTGCCATTTCAGTGCCGGTCAGGGAAGCTTCCTGGTCCGACCTCTTCGGGCCGCATTATCGGCGACGCACATTGGTTGTGTGGGTGATCTGGTTCGCCACTTATTTCTGCAATTACGGGCTCGCCACCTGGATGCCGACTCTCTATCGAACGGTCTTTCACCTGCCGCTCGGCACGGCGCTCCGGTACCAGCTGCTCACCAATATGGCGACTTTGTGCTCCAGTTTCGTCTGCGCAATTTTGATAGATCGGACGGGACGCCGCGCCTGGTTCGTCGCGGCGTTTTCCGGTTCTGCCGCGGCGCTGCTCGCGCTCTGGTACACGGGCGCAGACACCGCCCAACATGTCCTTCTTCTGGGGACGCTCAGCAATATGTGCATCGGCACCATGTCGCTCGCGGTTTATCTCTACACGCCCGAGCTATACCCGACGCGCAGCCGGGCGCTTGGGGTCGGCATGGCGACCGCCTGGCTTCGGCTCGCATCCATTATTGGGCCAAATATTGTGGGCGCACTCGTGGCTCGCGGAAATCTTGGGCCGGTTTTCCTCGTGTTCGGCCTGGTCGCGCTGACGGCTGCCATTGTCGTGCAAATCTTCGCCGAAGAGACGAGCGGCCTAATTCTGGAAGAAATCTCGCCCTGATTTCCCGCGTGGATTGCCGCAAGGCGCGAACACTCGCCATTGGCCTTTTAACGGTCACGCCGCACATGCATCATTAAAAGTCCAAGCAATATAAACGGCTTAGTAGAATTACCCGTATTGCTGTCAGGGCGCCTGTAATCCGCACACGAACCGATTAACGATAAAAGCATTGCCACAATTTGCCACCTCCGTTAAGAATTTGTTTACCATATTTCAGATTGCGGCAGACGCAGGGGGCGCAGGTGAGCGTAATTGGTGCAGCGGGCGCGGAATCGGAGCCGTTTGATCAGTCGGTACTCTCGCGTCAAGTGGGGCGCCAAGTCCTATTGCCGCTTGCGATTTTTCTGGTCTCCGGCGGGATTTACCTCAGCTGCGTGGCAGGCGCTGTAATCGCCGGGAACACCGCCGTCAAAATCACCTTCGCAATTGTTGCAGGCGTGTTCATCGCAAATCTTGCGATCATAGGCCATGACGCGGTTCACCGCAGCTTTACCTCTTCACGCTGGCTCAACCGGATTGTCGGAACACTCGCCTTCCTTCCCGCGCTTCATCCTTACGCTCGCTGGGAGCATCATCATAACCGCGTGCACCATCGTTATACGGCCCAGATCGGGGTCGACAACGCCTATTCACCCATGACGGTTGAGCAGTACCGCAAAGCTTCGATCGGCAGGCGTCTCTATTATCGCTTCATGCGCAGTCTTGCGGGCCAGCCATTCTTTTACATGATCGATATCTGGTTGCCGAAAATTTTCTTGCCGCTGCCAAACCAGGCCCGCAGCTTTCGCCTTTCCGACTGGGTCGATCTGGCGATCGTTTACGCGTGGCTTGTTTCCTTTTTAATCGCCCTCATTTTGCTCGCGCATTCCTATTCCGGGCAGGTTTTGGGCGAGGCGCTTTGGAACGCTACCGTATTCGGATTCGTGATTCCCTTTCTCGTATGGAATCTCTTCATCTCCTTCGTCACCATTGTTCAGCACACCGGACCCCGGGCGCATTGGATTCTGCCCACCGGCCGGCCCTCCACTCACCAGCAGAAGGTTCGTGGAACCGTGCATCTTCGCTTTCCCGAACCGATCGACTGGTTCTTTCATCGGGTGATGCAACACATTGCCCATCATGTGAACCCGATGGTTCCGCTCTATCGGCTGAAGGGGGCAGAAGCTCTGGTTATCGCCCGGGAGAGTGACAGCGCGGTCATTGAAAGGTGGACACCGGCCTATCATTGGCGGCTTGCGCGTGACTGCAAGCTCTACGACCCTGCCCGTGACGCTTGGTGTCGGCTCGAGGCTGCCCATGCTCCACAACCGACCGGCGCCGGATTTGCGTTGCAATAGACGCATCCTGCTAACAGTTTATTAGCCGAAACACTGCATGATCCGCTCTTTTCAAACGGATCATCCATGTACGCAAATGTGCTGGCGCCGACTCCTGGCCTTACCAGGGGCGCTCTTTACAACATAACCAGCATCGCCGAGGAAAGGCGCACGCTTTCAGCGGGACTGCGCGTATTCGGGGTGCATTTCCTGCTTTATCTTGCGACTCTGATCGGCGCCATCGCGCCCTTGCCGGCTTCACTCAATCTTGTGTTCGCAATCGCGAATGGTGTCTTCATCGCTCTGCTGTTCATCATCGGGCACGATGCGGCCCATGGCAGCTTCGTACCAGGACGTTCCTGGAATGTCTGGCTTGCCCGAATCGCATTTGTGCCCTGCGTTCACGGCGCGAGTCTTTGGCGCGTTATCCACAACGAGCATCATCATGCGCGCACCAATCTCAAGGGCGTGGATGGCGTCTGGGCGCCAATGAGCCCGGACGAATACCAAAGCTCTTCGCCCATTCGTCGACTTCTGGAGAGGGTATATCGCGGCCCTGCGGGGCCCCTGATCTACTATTACATCGCGTTCTGGATACACCGTGTTCTGTTTCCACTCGCGCCGGAACTGCGGAAGGAATGGCGCCGGCATGTGCCGGACACCGCGTTCGCGTTCGTCGGATTGATCTGCACTTTGGCGGCTATTGCTGCGATTGGAAAAACCCTCACACCGGAGCGCCCGCTATGGATCGTGCTTCTCACCGGCTGGGCAATTCCATTTGCGGTGTGGAATTATCTGATGGGCTTCACGATATATCTTAACCACACACATCCCTCAATTCCCTGGTTTGACGACGAGGACAGCTGGCTCAGACTGCGCGGCCATGCGCCAGATACTGCATCAATCGTAATGCCGGTAAATCTTGTGCCGCTCTACACCAAGGTGATGGCCCATACGTCGCATCACGCTCAAATCCGGATCCCGGTTTATCTGCTGCCCGAGGCTGAGGCCGAGTTGAGGAAGGCATTTCCGCGCCTGTTAGAATACAGGCTGTCTGTCGGCACATACCGGGCGATTTACCGGAAATGCAAGCTCTTCGATTACAACCGGATGTGCTGGACCGGATTTGATGGCGTGCCGACGGCCTGGCCATTGCGCGGTGCGGTTCAGGATCAGCGGAATGCAATCACTCCGCTGCAATCTTCGCTTCGGCATTGCGGATCAGCCCGAGAATGTGACTCGGCGACACCGGCGCTTCGCTGATTTTCACCCCGAAGAGCTGCAGCGCATTGTCGATCGCTGCGATGATAGCCGCGATGGCGGGGATCGTCCCGCCCTCGCCCGCGCCTTTGACGCCGATCGGATTGAGCGGCGATGGTGTCTCCATGTGATGCAGTTCGACGGCCGGTACATCGGTTGAGCCCGGCAGGAGATACTCGCCAAAATTCATGTTCAGAGGCTGTGCGTTGTCATCATAGAGCATCTTTTCGAACAGTGCGTTGCCCACACCATGGGCAACTCCGCCCTGGACCTGCCCTTCCACGACCATGGGATTGATTACGTTTCCACAGTCATGCATCACAACATAGCGAAGGATTTCCACGCCCCCGGTCTCAATATCGACTTCAACTTCGGCGACATGCGTGCCGTTGGAATAGGTCGATTGGTCGGGCGTGAAATAGGCGGTGTGTTCAAGTCCTGGCGCCATTCCGCCCGCCATTGAGACCCCGGGCATGCCGGCTGCCCTGAACGCAAGCTCGCGAAAGCTTTTGCGCTTCTCGGGTTGATCGCGCAACAGCGCAAAACCGTTGCTGAGTTCGATCTCACCAGCGGGCGCCTGCAGCATCTCTGCGGCGATCTGTTTCATCTTCTTTGCGAGTTCACCGGCCGCAAGATGCGCCGACGAGCCCGCATTCACGGCCGTTCGAGCCGCGAAAGTGCCCATGCCGAACGCAATGCCGGCGGTGTCGCCGGTGACAACGGTGATGTCTTCGTAATCGACACCAAGTTGGTCGGCGGCGATCTGCGACAGAATGGTTTTGTGCGACTGTCCATGCGGAGTCGCGCCGGTATACATGCTGATTTTGCCGGTCGTTGAGATACGGATCGTCACGCCTTCGTATGGCCCAAGCCCGGTAGCCTCGACGGCATTCGCAATACCGATGCCGACGAACCGGCCCTGCTTGCGCAACTGCCGCTGACGATTTTCGAAATCATCGTAATCGGCCGCCTTCAAGGCTGTTGCCTGACACGCAGGATAGTCCCCGCTGTCGTAGGTCACCGGACGGCCATCACGAAAGACGATGCCGACTTTATACGGCATCTGCTCCGGCCTGATGAAATTCCGGCGGCGCACTTCAGCGGGATCCATCCCAAGTTCGCGCGCCACACGGTCCATCAGCCGTTCCATTACGAATACGCCGGCCGGCCGGCCGGCGCCGCGCACAGGCGTGGTGGAGATCTTGTTCGTGAAGGCCACCACCACGTCCATCTTGTAACTCGGCACAACATAGGGCCCCGGCACCGTTGTAGCTGCGATCCAGGGACCGTCAGTCCCCACGGCAGGTAGGCGCCCTCGTCATGCACCATAACGCCGCGCAGGCCGAGAATCTTCGCGTTGCCGTCCACCGCAATCTCGACGTCCCAGTATTCGTCGCGTTCCTGATGCGTGGCGACGAAATTCTCGCGGCGGTCCTCAATCCATTTCACTGGCCGGCCAAGCGTCTGCGCCGCGACCGCGACGCACGGATATTCCGGATAAAGGACGCCCTTCGGTCCGAAACCGCCACCAACGTCGGGCGTAATAACCCTCAACTGGTTATCGTTCAGATCGAGCGCATCCAGGAACTGCCGTTTCACGCGATGCGAACTCTGCGAAGAAACATAAACCGTGAAACTGTCCGTCACCGCATCATGCGTCGCAACAAGTCCGCGGCATTCCATGAAAAACGGGCCACCACGATGGGTTTTCAGATTTTCGCGAAAGACATGAGCGGCTTTGCCAAACGCATCGTCATTGTCGCCGTGGCTGAAGGGCACGCGCGCCGCAATGTTCGACGGCGTTCCGGCATGAACCACGGGCGCGGCCGGGGCGATCGCCGCCAGGCAATCGGAAGCGGCCGGAAGCACCTCGTAATCCACATCGACAAGATTGGCCGCGTCTTCCGCGATATAGCGGGTATCCGCGACCACCATTGCGATTGGCTCGCCGACATAGCAGACCTCATCCTTTGCCAGCGCATACGGCATGAACAGCTGGGTGATCGCAGGATTGGGTACAAGCAGCGAGAATGGCTTCTGCACCGGCGCCGGCAAATCGGCGTAAGTGAGAACAAGATGCACACCGGGGATCGCACGCGCAGCCGAAGCATCGATACGCCGGAGTTTTGCATGTGCATGCGCGCTGCGGACAAAGCAGGCGTGAAGCGTGCCGGGCAAACGCAAATCATCGACGAAATGACCCTTGCCCCTGAGCAGCGCCGGGTCCTCGATACGCTTCATCGCCGCGCCGAAAAATCTGGGCCGGTTGGCGCGAACTCCACCCTGATTATCCTGCCTTGCCGACATCCCTGATGCTCACTCCTTCACGAGCCGCGCTGCATCCATTGCCGAGAAGTGACCCGCGAGGCTGCGTAGCAGCAACGACGGACAATGTGGGTGCTTGCGAATCGGAGGTTTGAATAAACGCTCCCCGCAGGCTTTGCAAAGCGGGCAGATCACTCCATTGTGCCGTTTACGCCGGGTTTCCGGCAAAACGAAATCTGAAAAAAGGGCGTTGGGAGGAATGGATCAGATTGTGCCGATTCACGGCGCCAACGCGTCGGGATCACCCGGCGCCGCCCGCGATTTTCAGGAACATCTGCGGCTGCTCGAGCGCGTAGGTCTGTTGCACCGCGTGACGCGGCCCATCAACAAGGACACCGAACTGCACCCGCTGGTGCGCTGGCAATTCATGGGCGGCATAACCGAAGCCGATCGCCGGGCCTTCCTGTTCACGAATGTCATCGATTCAAAGGGACGGCGCTACGACATGCCCGTTGCGGTGGGCGCCCTTGCTGCCAACCCCCGCATTTACGCACTCGGAATGGGTGTACCCGTGGAGGAGATTGGGCCCGCCTGGAATCGCGCCATTGCCGCCCCGATTCCGCCCGAATACGCCACCTCTCCGCCTTGCCAGCAGGTGATCATGCGCGGAAGTGAACTCCTGCGCGATGGCGGAGGACTTTCCGCGCTGCCGGTGCCGGTCTCAACACCGGGATTCGATGCGGCACCTTATCTGACAGCGACACTCTGCATTACCAGGGACCCGGATAGCGGGATCCAGAACATGGGTACCTATCGGGCTGCATTGAAGGCGAAGGACAGGCTCGCGGTCCGTATGGTGGCGCGACCCGGCGGCGCAGGCGGCTACCTCCATTGGCAGAAATATCGCACCCGAAGAGAGGCCATGCCGATTGCCATAGTGGTCGGCAGCGCGCCCGCCATTTGCTTCACCGGACCGCAAAAGCTCCCCATCGACATGGACGAACTCGCCGTTGCAGGCGGCCTCCTGGGCGAACCGGTCCGGATCGCACGGGCTGTGACTGTCGATCTCAATGTGCCGGCAGATTCGGAAATCGTGATCGAGGGGCTGATCGAGCCGGACATCCTCGAACCGGAAGCGCCCTTCGGCGAAAGCAACGGTTATGTGGCGCTCGAAGCCTTTAATATGCCCATGAAGGTGACGGCGATCACACGGAAGCGCTCTGCAGTATTTGCCTCCATCATCAGCCAGGTGACACCTTCGGAATCCAGCGTCATCAAGAAAGTTGCATATGAGCCGATGTTCCTTGCTCATCTGCAGCGCGACCTCGCGATCAAGGGAATCAGACGCGTGGTCATGCACGAGAGACTGACCAATCTCCGCCCGGTGATATTTCTGCAATTCGCCCATGGCTCGCCGCGATCCGAAGTCTGGCGCGGCCTTTACGCCATAGCCAATTTCCAGGCCGGCTGCGGCAAGATGGTGGCCGCGGTCAGCGAGGACATCGATCCGGAAAATCTCGATGGCGTTTTATGGTCCCTGGCGTACCGCTCCAATCCGCGCGAGGACGTTCACATCGCGCCGCATGGGGGCGGGCTGCAGGGCTCACAATACGGGCGAAGCAAATCGGATTCCTGCATGCTGATTGATGCCACCCTGAAAAATCCGATGCCGCCGCTTGCGCTTCCCACGCGCGCATTCATGGAAGGCGCCCGCGCATTATGGAACGAACTGGGATTCCCGCCGATAACGGCCGCAGCCCCCTGGCATGGGTATCAATTGGGTGAATGGAGCGATCGCTGGGAGCTGTTCGCGCAACGGGCAGCCGCCGGCGATTGGGAAATCAACGGTGCCGATACTCTTGCCCGCACGCGACAGGGAGTGTTGCCGGAGACCCCCGCCCAGGCAATCGAAACCAAATCCGCATCCGAATGACCAGCACGACGGAAACCGCCGGCGCCGATCGGCCTGTTGCCGCAGCGCCGGAAAGCGCTGGGCGTGCCGCTGCATTCGATGTCGGCCTGAACGGCAAACTGCCCTTTGGCCAGCTTGTCGCGCTCGGTTTCCAGAACATCTTTGGCATGATCGGAATGTTCATTTTCCCGGGCATTCTCGGACAGGCCGTGCATCTTCCTGTCGAACAGATCGCCTATCTCTACGGCATGACCTTTGTGGTCTCCGGCCTCGTCACAGCGGCACAGACCCTGCTGATCCTGCGGCTTCCCATCGTGCATGGACCTTATGTCGGCAGCTTCACCGCGTTGCTCACCCTGGGCGTCATGCGCGATGCCGGTCTGGCTGTGGCCTTCGGATCCGCATTTGTCGCATGCGCGATCTGGCTTCTTCTCACCATTCCGATTCGGGGCCGCAGCTTTTGCGGAGTCTTCGTGCGCTTCATGCAGAACCCGATGATATCCGGAATCATGGTCCTGCTGACCATGGTGCAGCTCGCCACGGCATCGGTACCCAACTGGATCGGGGAACGTCAGAGCCCCGGTTATCCGCTGGTAAATTTTCTATGCGGCGCGATCGCCATCGCCGTTCTGATGGCGGTGACGCTGCGAGGCGGAAAGAACCTGCGCCGCGTGGCGATGCTGATCGGCGCAGGTATAGGCACACTCTGTTACACGGCGATCATTCCGATTTCGTTTACCAGGGTCGTCGAGGCGCCATGGATCGTCACTCCGCAATTCTTCCCGTTCGGATTTGCGGTCCGCCTGGATGTGGTGGTTGTATTTCTGCTGGTCCTCGTACCTGCGAGCATCGGCTCAATGGTGCTGTATCAGCTTGTCGGAGGCTGGACGCACGAGAAGCTTACCCCCGCTCGAATGTCCGGCGGCCTCATGAGTGCCGCGCTGGGGGGCATCCTCGCTTCGGTCCTGGGCACATTCAGCACCTTTGTCTATCCGGACAACCTTGCGCTGTTGCGCTCAACGCGGGTTGCTTCCCGCTTCGCCGTGCTCGCGGCCGGATTGCTGCTGGTCGCGCTTGGGGCTTGCGTTAAATTCGACATGCTGCTGGTTTTGGTACCGTCGCCGATCCTCTCCGCTCTGGCCACGATCCTGTTCGGAATCGTCATGGTCCACGCCATCCATCACCTTGCGCCGGTGGAGTGGGACGAGACCAAACTCATTATCGCGGGCTTTGCTCTGCTGCTGGGCATTGGCGGGTTGTTTGTCGCGGGCGAGACGCTGCAGGGGCTGCCACTGATCGTGCGTTTACTGCTGCGTCAGGCGGTCGTCACTGGCGGGATCCCGTTGATCCTGCTAACCGCGCTACTCGTCCGAAATGATTAACAAGAAGCGCATTTGCGCGGAGCGCAGCCCCGCGCGAATGCCAGCCACACCTCTTGAGAAACCGGGGCCCGGAGTTCGATCTCTGCGCACGTCATTGCGCGCTGCCCCATCTCGATCATTACGCTCCCGCCGGCCCCAGAATTCGGGCCGCGTCCTCCAGCAAGTTGGCGACCGAGAACGCACGCGGAATCAGTTTCTGCTCGGCGGCAAAAGTACTGATCTGCTCCAACGATTGCCGGATTGCAGCGATCCCGAAACGCAACGGATCATCCGCCCCGGTGGGAAGCGAAGCCGCGGCGCGGCTCTCCTTCAGCACCCGATAGACTTCCCGCACCACGTCGGGACGCGAGCGGACGATGTCCTCGCGCATCACGGCAAGGTGGTTGATAGGCACGCCACCATGCCTTGAGGCCCACGCACGACCGGCCGCTTCGTGATCCGGAATCAAATGCCGGATCGGCCCCTCTTCGGCGACATCGCCGAGAATGGCCGCATCGACTTCGCCATCCAGCAGCATTTGTTTCAGGACTTTGCCTTCAGGCGCACGACGCACATTGAGCGGATCGCGGTATTCGGCGATATGCGGCTCTTCAAAGGTGATCCATGTGATGCTGTTCAGGTCCACGCCATAGTCGTGGGCGAGAAACCCGCGCACCCAGGTACCGGTGGTCTGGGTATAGGCACGCACCCCGATACGGCATCCGTTGAGGTCACGCAGCGCAAGCCGGCCTTTATCGGCATTGTAGAAAATCGTGTGGTGCTGATTGCGGCCGACGATCGTCGCCGGGAGGAGCACATATGGCTTGCCGTAATGCTTTGCCTGCAGAAAGGTGACGACGGCAAGTTCGCCAAAGCCATATTTGAAATCACGCACCATCGCTTTGAACTGCGTGTTTGCGACCTTCACTTCGAAATAATCGAATTTGACCAGCGGCGACGATACGGCGCCGCTTTTCATCGCCTTTGTGTTCGGATGATTTCCCAGCAGCGAGTGTAGAATCATTGGTTCGGCGTCAACCATGTTTATCCTTTCAGTGCCGGATAAAGTATCTGTGCCGTTCGCGAGAAGATCCATTCGCGATCACTCGCGGGAAGAAATCCGACACAATCATCAGCAAGGTCCAACAGCTCTTTCAGACTGCCTTCCGCTGCCGGGAAATTCGATCCCCAGGCCAGCCGGGTAGCACCAAAATCCGCCACCAGCCGCCCAAAAAAGCTTTCCGGAGTTGCTTCACCGCTTTTCGACCCCTGAAAAACCCGGGGGGTGAGTTTCAGAAAAACATTTGGATGTTTTGCCAGACGCCACAACGGCGCGGCAGCAGCATAGGGCGGGCCGTCAGCAAGTTCAGGACGTGCACAATGGTCCAGAATCAGCACCAACCGCGGAAAGCGATCGAGGATTCCGAGCAACTGGGGGATGGCCTTTGCGGTCATCTGGAGGCACACGGGAAGATTATGCGACTGGGCAAACTCCCAGGCGGGAAAGGAACGCGGATCGTCCAGCCAGCCTGCCTGCCCGGGCATGGTGCTGCCGGTCGTGAACAGCCTCAGCCCTGTCAGGCCCCTATCCATCCAGAATGCCAGCGCTTCGGTGGCGTCGGGGGCGAGAATGTCGGCAGAAAACACACCCGTGAAACGGTCCGGATGAGCCGCCACGGCATCCGCAAGATAGGAGTTGTCGTGGCCGTAGCAGGTGGACGCCTGCACGAGAGCCGATTTGGCAACACCTGCCACATCCATTGCGGCGATCATCGCCTCGACGCTGACCGGACGATCCCGCGACCAGTCAGATTGATGGCCGCCAATGGGCGCACGTGGATACCGCGCGGTATCCGGAGAAATGACGTGTGGGTGGATATCGATGATGGCCATCAGCGTTGTCTATCGAATTCGGCGCACGGCATCAATTTGCCTGCGCAAAAATCCCCGCATTGTAGGTTCATGCAAATTCTTCTACGGCTAAAAGAAAGTTTTTCCGGTCGTGGCAATGAAACGCAGCACCCAACGCATCCTCACCACTCATGTGGGCAGCCTGATTCGCCCAAGACCACTGCTGGAGATTTTGCAGGCCCGGCGGAGCGGCGCAGATATGAACGAGGCCGCTTATTCGGAATGCCTGAAAAGCTGCGTTGCCGAGGTCGTGCAGCGCCAGGTTGGGGCGGGAATCGACATTATCGATGACGGCGAATACGGCAAGAACATCTCATGGGCGCAATATGCCATCGAAAGGCTGAGTGGCTTCGAACGCAGGGAGGTGAGCCTGGAAACAAATCCGTTCAACGCCGGAGCGGATCGCGCCAGATTTCCCGAGTTCTATGCCGAACTGGATGCACAACAGGGGCCCTCATCCGATTGGGAGTCGGTTTGCACCGGACCCATCACCTATACCGGCGCGGCAGCGATTCGGCGCGACATCGAAGATCTGAAAACCGCACTGAATGGCGTGGCGATGACGGAAGCTTTCCTGCCGGTTGCCGCACCCGCAAGCGTCATCCCCGACCGTAAAAATGAATATTACGGCAGCGACGAAGACATGTTGGTAGCGATCGCCGAAGCCATGCGCAGTGAATATCGCGCCATAGCGGAATCCGGAATACTGCTGCAGCTGGATGATGCGCGCGCTGCGGTTACCTATGATCGCATGGTCCCGCCCGCGACATTTGCCGATTACCGCCGCTGGCTCGAACATCAGATCGAGGTACTCAACCACGCCGTCGATGGTATTCCGCCGGACCGCATACGCTATCACGTCTGCTGGGGCAGCTGGCCAGGTCCTCACACCACGGACGTCCCGCTCGCTTCAATCGTCGACATTTTACTGAAAGCCCATGTTGGAGCTTTTCTGATCGAGGGCGCCAATCCGCGGCATGAGCATGAATGGGAAATCTGGGAATCCGTGAAACTGCCGGAAGAGAAAATTCTGATTCCAGGCGTCATCAGCCATGCGACCAATATCGTGGAGCATCCGGAGCTGGTGGCGCAGCGGATCGCGCGCTACACCAATGCGCTCGGGCGTGAGAACGTCATTGCGGGCACGGATTGCGGGTTTGCTCAGGGTCCGTTCCATCGTCGAGTCCACCCGACGATCATGTGGGCCAAGCTCGAAGCACTCGCAGAAGGCGCCCGCATCGCCTCCCGCCGCCTGTGGCAATAGTCAAAGCGCGTTCACGAAGCGTATGATGTCCGCCCGCACCGGCGCACGCCCACGAAATCCCGGCGCAAGCGCCGCCACAATCCCCGCATGGCCAACGCCCGCGTAAAGCGTCTCCTCCACTTCATTCCTGGTCTGCCGAAGATGCGCCGCAAGGTTCTGCTTGCTCGCCAGCACCACGCCGCTTTCGCGTGAGCCGGCGGCCAGCAGCATCGGGGGGCAGCGGCCACGAATGAACGACGCAGGACGTGTTTCATCGCGCGGCGGACCCTGAAAAATCACGTTCGCAATCTCGTCCTGCGTTGGAGAATCATGGTAGCGCCCGGATAGCCCGATCACTCCGCGAACCCATGAGCCGTCGCTTCCGCGCCTGCGCAGCCATCTTTCATCCGCAGCCAGCATAACCGCGATATAAGCGCCGGCCGAATGGCCCGCGATGAACAAACGTTCCGAATTTCCTCCGTGATACGCGGCAATCTCACGGACTCTCGTCACCGCCTGTGCTCCATCCTGAAGAAAATCAGGAAAACGTGCTTCCGGATAAATCCGGTAATCGGGAACTGCAACGATGATCCCCGCTGTTGCCAAAGCTTCGCCCACGAACCGGTATTCGCTCTTTCGTCCGGCGCGAAAAGCCCCACCATAGAAGAACACCACCACCGGGTTTTCCTCCCGGTCTGCGGGGGACTTATCCGATGCGCGGACGGAGGTGGACTCCGGCAAATACAGATCCAGCCGGTGGCGCAACCCCGTGCCATAAGCAATATCGCGCAGAACTTTGTAGCCGCGGCGCGGCACCGTGAAATTCAGCAGAGCAGCGGGCGAACGACCTGCCCCAAATACCCCAAGAACCCTGGTCGCAACCCTCAGCAAGTTCATGGCGCAATTTACCCAAACCGTCCGATTTTCAAAATCGGGGCATGCCCGTCTGAGAGCGAAATGCGCCAGACTGAAACGAGCGCCTTTCCGATTCCTTCGGAGCGGAAAGCGATCTATCCTGAGCCCATGATCTCTGTCCCCACCGCAACATTTCCAACCGGCGAGAAAGTGGCCACGCTCGGCCAGGGAACCTGGACCATGGGCGACAATGCGCGCCGGCGAAAGGATGAGATCGCAGCGCTCCGTTTCGGTTTCGACTTGGGCATGACACTGGTCGATACAGCGGAAATGTATGCCTCCGGCGGGGCGGAGGAGGTGGTGGGAGAAGCCATTGCGGGACGTCGTGATGAAATCTTCATCGTCACCAAGGTCATGCCGCAAAACGCCTCCCGCCGGGCCGCAATCAATTCCTGCGAAAAGAGCCTCAAGCGCCTCAAGATCGAGACCATCGATCTTTACCTGCTGCATTGGCCGGGCAATGTGCCCTTTTCCGAAACGCTTGAAGGATTCACGGCGCTGAAAAGCAGCGGAAAGATCCGCCATTGGGGCGTCAGCAATTTCGATGTTCGCGAAATGGATGCCGTCATGGCTCTTCCCGGTGGCGCAGGTCTGGCGTCGAATCAGGTGATGTACAATCTCAACCGCCGCGGCATTGAGTTTTCGCTGATTCCGTGGTGCGAGAAGCACCGCATCCCCATCATGGCCTATTCCCCGCTGGACCAGGGCAAACTGCTCCGCTCGCGCGAAGTCGAACAGATTGCGAAGCGTCAGTCGGTAACGCCGGCCCAGGTGGCGCTCGCCTGGGTATTGCGGCACAAAAACATGATTGTCATTCCAAAAGCCGGTACCGAAGCGCATGTGCGCGAAAATCACGGGGCGCTGGGTGTCCAGTTCGATGACGAAGATCTCGCTGCGCTGGATCGCGCGTTTCCGCCGCCCGGCCGGAAAAAGTCGCTGGAAACCACATGACAACTGGCGAGCTGAAAATCGGCATTGCCGGGCTCGGCGCGATTGGACGCGTGCTTGCGCGGAAAATTCATGCTGGTGCGATTCCGAAAGTCGTGCTCGCCGGTGCCACGACGGGTGACGCCGCAAAGGGGAAAGCCTTCCTCCAGGAAATTGCGAGCCTCGCGCCTCTGGTCTCAATTGGCGAGCTTGCCACCCGATCCGATGCCGTGGTCGAGTGCGCACCGGCTGCCGTCTTCGCCGATATCGCCATTCCCGTGCTCTCGGCCGGGAAGAAACTTATCGCATTGAGTGCAGGCCAGTTGCTGCGCCATCCCGAACTCGTGCAACTCGCCCGAGAGAGCGGCGGACAGATCATCGTTCCTACCGGCGCACTGATCGGTTTCGATGCGGTGTCCGCGGCGGCGGAAGGCGAAATCCGTTCCGTCACGATGATCACGCGCAAGCCGGTCAATGGGCTGATGGGCGCGCCCCATCTCGTCCGCAACGGAATCGATATTTCGAATCTCTCCGAACCACTTTGTGTTTTTCAGGGCAGCGCACGTGATGCGGCAACGGGCTTTCCTGAAAATGTCAATGTGGCAGCGGCACTGTCGCTCGCCGGAATCGGGCCCGATCGTACGATCATCGAAATCTGGGCCGATCCGAATGTAAAGCGCAACATGCATCGGGTTGTGGTCGAAGCGGATTCCGCCCGCTTCGAAATGGCGATCGAGAATGTGCCGAGCGAAAACCCGAAGACCGGCCGCATTACCGCTCTCTCGGTTATTGCAGCGCTGCGAAAAATGGTTTCACCGCTTCGCGTCGGTACCTGAATGGACGTCGAACGTCAGTTGCCGCTGGATGGAGAGATCTTTCTCGACCACTTGGCGCATTTCGTCGCAGACCGCAACGAAGCTGCCGGGGCGCTCGCGCGCGCAGGTTTTGCGCCGACGCCAATCTCTGTTCAAACCGATGGCGGGAAATTGACCGGCACTGGAAATGTCACTGCAATGATGCCGCGCGGCTATATTGAGGTGCTGTTCAAGACGGCTGATACAATCCTGGGGCAGGAGTTCGATCGCGCAATCACGCAATTCCCGGGCGTCCATCTGATAGCCTTTTCGGTCTCCAATGCGCGGCAGGAGAGCGCAAGGCTAAAATCCGCGGGTTTTCGCACGAGCCCTCTGGTCGAATTGCGCCGGCCCGTAACCACCGAAACGGGAAAAGCCGAAGCGGCTTTCACGGTCGCACGCGTGGAAGAGGGTCAGATGGGCGAGGGTCGCATACAGCTTCTGACCCATCACACAGAAGATGCCGTATGGCAAAGTCGCTGGCTCGATCATCCCAACGGCGCCAAAGCCCTGCTCGATGCGCTGATCGCGGTTCCGGATGTCGCAGAAGCCGCCGCGCGATATGCACGCTTCACGGGCCGGAATGCCCGGTCAACACAGAATCGGCCGCACGATTCAGCTCGATCGCGGCGCCGTTCATCTCACCGATGCCGCGACATTCTCCCGGCTGGTGCCCGGAGTGCCGGTTCCGGCACTGCCATTCATCGGCGCATATGCCGTGCGGACAAATTCGCTGATCGCGACTGCCAATCTGTTGCGCTCGAAAGGAAACAGCTTCGAGCAGCGCGACCATATGCTTTTCATCCCGTTTCCGAAACAGCTTGGAACGGGTGCGTGGATTTTCGTCGAGCAGGCGAGCGAGCTTCCCTGGCGTACCGGCGCATGAGCGTATGGCTTCCTTTTACCACCCGACCTGAACTCGACGGCCAATTTGCTGTCATCGCCAGCACCCATTGGATCGCCACGGCCGTAGGAATGGGAATCCTGGAACGCGGCGGCAATGCCTTTGATGCTGCTGTCGCAACCGCCTTTACTCTGCAAGTTGTCGAACCGCATCTCAACGGCCCCGGTGGCGATGTACCGCTGATCCTGTACGATGCACATGCCCGGCGCCCCCTCGTAATATGCGGTCAGGGCACCGCGCCGGCTGCCGCGACGATCGACCATTTTCGCGCGCTGGGGCTCGATATGGTGCCGGCCTCCGGACTGCTTGCCGCCTGCATTCCGGGCGTGTTCGAGACCTGGATGATGCTGCTCCGCGATTTCGGCACCTTCCGTTTGCGGGATGTAATTGCGCCCGCAATTTTCTACGCCCGTGAAGGTCATCCCGCCGTCGACCTGGAATCCGACACGATCGCGAACGTGGAAACCATCTTCCGCCAGCATTGGAAATCATCCGCCGAAATATGGCTTCCGGGTGGGCGTGTACCGCAGCGCGGCCAACTCCTGCGCAATAGCGCGCTTGCCACGACCTATGAGCGCCTGCTCAGCGAGGCGGAAAGCGCAGGCGGCGATCGTCTGCGCCAGATCGAAAGCGCCCGAGCGGCGTGGTCGCATGGCTTCATCGCCGATGCCATCGACCGCTTCTGCCGCAACGAAGAGGTCATGGATTCGAGCGGGCGCCCGCATCGCGGATTGCTGACCGGCGCAGATATGGCCGCATGGGTGCCGCATACGGAACCGCCGGTCACCTATGACTATGGCCGGTACACCGTCTGTAAAGCCGGATTCTGGAGCCAGGGACCGGTGCTTCTGCAACAACTCGCGCTTTTGAAAGGCTTCAACCTCGACGGGCTCGATCCGGCAGGGCCCGATTTCATCCACCTGCAGGTCGAGTGCGCAAAACTCGCTTTTGCGGATCGCGACAGTTTCTATGGCGATCCGGATTTCGTGCAGGTGCCCGGCGCAAAACTGCTGTCGGACGAATATAACGATGCGCGCCGTCATTTGGTGCATGAAAGGGCGAGCCTTGAATTGCGGCCCGGAGCAATTCCGGGGTTTGGCGGAATCGTTCGCACTGGAGCGGACACGGTAAAGGTAGCCCCAGGCGCCGGGGAGCCGACCGTGAGAATTCCCGGTGTCGGGAGCGGCGATACCGTGCATTTCGACATTATCGACCGCTGGGGAAACATGGTCTCAGCCACACCTTCCGGAGGCTGGCTACAATCTTCGCCCGTGATTCCCGAACTGGGTTTCTGCCTCGGAACCCGGGCGCAGATGTTCTGGCTGGATGAAAGCCACCCGGCGGCGCTTGCACCGGGGAAACGTCCACGTACCACCTTGTCGCCAACGCTCGCCTACAGGGACGGGGAACCGTATCTCGTCTGGGGCTCGCCCGGCGGCGATCAGCAGGACCAGTGGTCCTGTCAGTTGCTGCTGCGGCACATCCACGCCGGGCAAAATCTGCAGCAGGCAATCGATGCCCCGGCCTGGCACACCGAACACTTCCCGAATTCATTCTGGCCGCGCATGGCTCGTCCCGGCGTTCTGCTCGTGGAATCACGCGTTGCCGATGCAACACTCAGGGAGTTGCACCGGCGCGGGCACATCGTGCACGTGAATCACGCATGGTCAGAGGGCCGTCTGACCGCCGCTTCGCGCGAGGGGCGACGCCTCAAAGCCGCCGCCAATCCGCGCGGAATGCAAGCCTACGCCGCAGGGCGGTAGTTCTTTTCCTGGCGGCGTCTTGCCGACCGGCTGTCTGGCAAGCGCCTCCTCAAACAGATCTTTCAGTGCGGGTGAATGCCTGCCTCGACCGCAAGGATCGAAACCGCGCAATTGGATGATAGATATTGGGCGACGCCCGATGATCTTCACGCCGCTGCGTACTGTGCTTGCGCGCGAAGCAAATTCCAGCGCGCGAATGACGATCGACAGTGATTCAGCACGAAACTCCTTGCCCAATGATTCCTCTCCCTTGCTTCGGGAACTCCCCATGATGATCCGGCTTCAATATCGATGCGGTCTGGCGCATATTCGGAGAAGACAGGAGAAACGGTGTTCCATGGCTGCCCGAATTTTGCTTAACAGCATCGCGACCGTCGCTATTGCGACGACACTGCTCGTTCCTGCGGCCTTTGCCCAGCCGGGCGATGAACGCATCCCGCAATTCGCCTCAACGGAATTCGGCTGGCAAACCAATCTCGAGGACTGGCAGGACCCGCCTCCCGAATCCGGCCACGGCCCTATCCGCAACGATCCAGCCTATCCCTATCTCAGCAACGCGGACGCGAATCGTCAGGGCAAGCAGGCCACCATTCGCATCACCAACAGCAAGGACCCGATCCTCAAGCCCTGGGTACAGCAGGAAATCCGGAAGACGAACGAGGAGTTGCTCAGCGGCCGGCGTCAGGTGCCATTCACCGCGCAATCGCGCTGCTGGCCGGGCGGCGTTCCGGGCCAACTGCTTTATCCGTTTGAACCGGTCTATTTCGTTCAGACCCCAAAGGAAGTCTGGATGATCTGGCAGCGCGATCATGTGGTGCGCCGAATTTTTCTCGACCGGGAGCATTCGAAAGACCCGAAGCCTTCATGGTTCGGTGAATCCGTTGGCCACTACGAAAACGGCAATACGCTGGTGGTGGATACCATCGGCCTCTCAACAGAGAAAAGCTACATCGACAATTTCCGCACGCCCCACAGCGCGCTGGAACATGTGGTTGAGCGCTTCATGATCGCTCCGGACGGCAAGAGCATGACCGCGATCG
Organism: uncultured Alphaproteobacteria bacterium; assembly: GCA_963747255.1. Taxonomy (GTDB): domain Bacteria; phylum Pseudomonadota; class Alphaproteobacteria; order Micropepsales; family Micropepsaceae; genus CAIYRG01. Next base: position 170,187 of record CAVVEG010000001.1, on the reverse strand, counting down.
CACGCGTTGAGGATCCTGGTGCATATAATGGCCCGATCACGATGAAGGAGTACTGGTTCAAGGCAAACCAGCCGATGCTCGAAACGGTGTGCCCCGAGAACAACGCGGACTTTTTCCACCAGAATCTCTACGCGATCCCGGAAGCTTCCGAAGCGGATTTCTAGACCCTATGTTCGTCGCTGAGTAGATCGGCGGCCCGCCCACGACATAAAGAATGGCCTAATGAACGATATCACCTACGTTGGATTGGACGTCCACAAGGCAACAATTTGCGGGCGGTGGCGGACAGCGGCCGCAGTGGAGAAGTACGGTGTCGGCAGATCGCCGGGGGCGTGGCCGGCTACAACGGCTACACCAGCTGATGCATGGGACGCGCCGAGCAACGTGCTTGCGGCGGCCTTTCGATCTTAGGCCCGAACAAGCGCGCGATCTTTTGGGCGCCCGCTTCGAATGCGAACTCGCCAATGACCTCAGAGCTTTGCAACGAGGAATCCGCGCGCGCACGCCCCGCAATACGTGTGTGATGAACGGTGAGTCTCCTCAACTGAGACCAATGCAACTGCGCCGGTCCTAAAGAACCCTAAACACCCGATTTGTGGCTAAGCTGTGGAAAAACACCAAAAAACTACGGCGGGGGGCTGCGAAACCGCGATGGCGATTTCATGATGGGTGCCGCGAAACACAATTCGATGCGGCAGAATCAATGAACATGCATGCACAGGTGACGCCGACGGATGCGCTCGACAGGGCGCGTCGGCTGCGCGCCGTGGTCAATGAGATTGGCATAGAAGCCTTGACGTTCGCGCCGCGTGCCAAGATCGATGCGACCGTGCGCGGATGGCTCAACCGCGCAAGCCTCGATCCCGACGATCCGAGGACCGCACTGGTATTGGCCGACGCCGTAGCATTTGCCATCGACCTCTCGATGACCCAGCCGTCGGCCAGCGGCTCCACCGCAATCGACCGATTGCTGCGCCATCGGTGTCCGGCGCCGCGGGAAAAAGAAGCGGTCGCTGCGTTGCGGCAAATGCGATTCCGACTGCTGCAGATCCGGGCGGCAGAGGCCGGCGGCGTCTTTCTTGTTGAGGACATCGCCACTGGCGAGTCGATGCACCTGTTCGACGACCGCATTCCTGTCTCGGCCGTCGGGCAGGTGATCGCGACTCGGCTATGCCCGGTCGCCGGAACCGACGGCCATGTCACCCTGGGTTCCACGCTGCCACTCGATGATTCCGTCCTGAGGGTGGCCACAAGCTTCATCCGCTCCGGAGGCAAGGGGCTCACCAACCCTCATCGCTGCGCCGAAGCAATTTACCGCCATGTGCTCCGCCATGGCGGCGCCGAGATCGCCGGCATCAACCGGCCGCCTGAGGGGTTCGATGGCAAGCCGGAATTCCCGTACGGCCCCGACGACAGCGAACTGGACGCGCTGGCCTTCGCCTGGGCAGAACTTCCGGCCGGGACAGAGCCTTCGCCTGACAGCCTGTTGGCCGCCCGCAGGCTGGCCAATTTGGATTACCTGATAGAAGCCGTATCGACCTCGGCTTTCGCCCGAGAGTGCGGACGGGACGCGTTGGCCGAGGCCTACGCGCGCGTCGCGACCGTGCAGATGGAGACACTGCAGCGGCGCGCTACCTCCGGCTTTGGTGAACGAACGCCGTCGCTGGATACAGTCGCCGCCGAGATCGAGCGGTTGATTGCGCGGGAAGAACTACCCCCGCTCGTCCGCTCCTTGTTTGACGATCTGCGCCGCAGGGTGCGCGTGGCGCCGGCCGGCAGTCACGACGACGCCAAGCTCGTCTCCTTGATCCAGCGCATTCAGGCGCTCAGAGCCAAGACTGTCGAGCAGGGTTGTACTGAGCAGGAGGCGCTGGCCGCCGCCGAAAAGGTGGCCGAGTTGTTGGACCGCTATGGCCTGTCCTTGAGCGAGCTCGACCTGCGCCAACAAGCCTGCGAGGGCGTTGGGGTCGAAACGGGCCGAAAGCGCACGGGCCCCATCGACGACTGCGTCCCCGCTGTCGCCGCCTTCTTCGATTGTCGCGTGTGGGGCGAAAAGACCAAAGAAGGCCTTCTGCGCTACGTCTTCTTCGGCCTTCCTGCCGATGTCGAGGCCGCCCATTATCTCTATGACCTGATCGAGGTGACATTCGTTACAGAGACCGAACGATTTAAACGTGAGAATCTATACGCGGAGTTGCACACGACCGAGCGGCGCAGCGGCACGAACTCGTTTCAAATCGGCCTGGCTCACGGCGTGGCTCGCAAGCTCGACGCCATGCGCAGGGAGCGCGAGGCGGGGATGATACGCTCGAGTGGGCGCGACCTGGTGCCGATCAAGGCGTCGGTGGTCGATGAGGAATTGGCCCGGCTTGGGATCCGGTTCCACGCGCGCGCGCGTAATGGCGGGCGCACTGTGCTCGCCGATGCCTACAACGCTGGTCACGAGGCCGGGCAACGCTTCGAAGTTCGGCACGGCGTTGAGGATGGACGCAGGCCGCGAAAACCGCGCCGGTAATGATTTGGATCCGCACTGCGGGTCGAGCTTCACGATGCGAGCCTTCACTGCCACCCGCCGCGCCCGCGTGCGCGCACTCTCCCGTCCAGGCTCCACGCGCTCCGGCCCTTGAGCGAAAGCGCCAATTCACAGCCGGGGACTTGCTGTGGCCCAAACCAAACCCCTAACCGCATATCCATGCACCAATCCGCCGGGGTCGTCCACGAACCAACATCATGCAGACAGCGTGCGCTCCGGCTGCGAGGAACGTACAGCTCCTCTCGCTGCAGGCGCCGTTCCGCATCCGTGACGGCATCGACATAGTCCTGAAATGCGATCTGCTGAGCGGGATGTTCGAAGGCCAAAGTCGATAGCCACCGCCGGTAGGCCATTCGCCATGCCGTTCCAAGCCCGTGCTTGCGACCGTGACGAAGCAGAAAACCCTGAAGATGCTGACGCGCGTGAGTCACGATTTGTCGCACGACGCCGCGCAGCCGGACCAGATCGCGCATCGCGTCGTGATCAGCGTCAGGCACCCAGACGGCTGTCAGTTCTCCGGCCGATGCAGACGCGCCAGCATGGTGGCGTCGCGACGATTTGTCTTCACCCGATCGCCAGACTTCTTCGGAATCAGCGACGGCGCCACCACATCGCAGCGATGGCCGAGGCTTGTGAGTTGCCGATAAACGCCATAGCCGCACGGTCCGGCCTCATAACAAAACGTCAGCGGAGTGCCATGACGACCAAGACGCTCGCACAGCTTCCTGATCGCACCAGGGTCATTGGCAATCTCTCCCAGATATTCCAGCGCCCCGGAGCGGCCGCTCTCAGCCACTGCGATCGAGATCCGTTCTTTGTGAATATCCAAGCCAACAAATCGAGTATGTTCCATGAGGCCCGTCTCCTATGCATGAGGCTCTGTGCCGGACACCCGGCTTAACCCTCGTACCGTTGCATATCGGATGACGGGCCACCCTCAGGCCCAGCAATCATAAGGTCTAGAGCAGAGCCAAATTTCCGGACTGTCTGAATGATCGGGGTTTGGCCAATGACGCAATTTTGCTTTCAGTAATTTCCATGGCCCGGAGGGTCACGCGAAACACACGGGACATTGCTGCAATTTCACATGCGAATTTCCTGAACGTCATTCATGTTCAACGTGAAATGGAACCAAAGGCTCCCGATGTCCAAAAACTTGCGAAAGTCAGTAATCCCCGTCGTTGGAATCGCGGTAACGATGCTCGTCGCAGGAGCCTCCGCGCAGCCCGGCGAGGAGCGCATTCCATCATTCGCCTCGGCGCAATTCGGCTGGATCACCACGCATGATGACTGGCTCGATCCGCCGCCGGGCTTCGGGCACGGACCGATCCACAGCGACCCCGCCTATCCATATCTCGGCAGTGTCGAAGGAAGCCGCTTTGGCAAAAACTCGAATGTTAGGCTTGCCGACAGCAAAGACCCGGTCCTCAAAGCCTGGGCACAGGAGCAGATGCGGAAGAGCAACGACGAGGTGCTCACCGGCCAGCGCGAAGAACCTTTCTCAGCCCAGGCAAGCTGCTCGCCGGGCGGCGTTCCGGGCCAATTGCTCTATCCGTTCGAGCCGCTCTATTTCATTCAGACGCCGAAGGAAGTCTGGATGATCTGGCAGCGCGACCATATGGTGCGCCGTGTTTTCCTCGACCGGCAGCACTCCACCAATCTGAAGCCGTCATGGTTCGGCGAATCGATCGGCCATTACGAAAACGGCGACACGCTGGTGGTGGACACAATCGGACTGTCCACCCATGACAGCTACCTCGACAATTTCCGCACCCCCCACACCGAACAGGAGCACGTGATCGAGCGGTTCACCATTGCGCCAGACGGCAAGACCATGACCGCCATAGTCCGGGTGGACGACCCCGGCACCTTCATCGAACCGCTAACCATGAAGCAGGTCTGGTTTAAGGGAAATGGGCCAATGGAAGAAACCGTCTGCGCCGAGAACAATGCGGATTTTTTCCGGCACAATATCTTTCCGACACCGCAGGCGATCAGCCCGGATTTTTGAAAATCGCAATTCAGTCCGGGTTTGCGGCCGCCAGTCTTTGAACGAAAGCGAGCGGCACACCCGATAACTTTTCCCATGCGCGCAACTGTTCCGGCTTCAAGGTGGATAGCGTGCGTGCGACCGGATCGTGCAGCGGCAAAGTTTGCGGTACGATTTCTTCATAGGGCACAAGACTTAATTCACAGGCCAATGCCTTCGCCAACTCCTCGGCTTCGCTTTGGAAAAAGCCAAAATTGTCCCGGACAGAGAGCGGCAGACGAACAAATCCGGCTGCGGGCGCCCCGGCTTTGGCTGTTCGGGGAACAGGGATCAGAGGGACAAGGCGCGACTTTGGTATCCAGTTCTTCTCGCGGGTAACACCTTCCGCACGCCGTGAGATCAGCTCGACAATGTCCTCAATCTCGGCATCGTCGGTAATAATCCAAAGCGCATAATTGGCCGGATTCTCGATGTCTACACCGTAGAGGCGACGGTACCGCCGCAATTCGCTGTCCCGGCGCGCGCGCAGCGACTCCATCGCCGAATTGATGGAGGAGTACTGTTCGTTCAACCGGGTGCGGTCTTCCATCACCCTGCGTGCTGCGACTTCGGGCGTTACGCTCAAGAACACGTGCAGCGCGTTCCCGATGAAATGCCATGCCATTCGCGAATCAATAATGAAATCCTGATCCGATTTGTTCAGATCACGGACCTTGCTGTCGACGGCTTCGTCCAGTGCCGAATTGGTCTCGGCCTCCAGGTTGGTTTGCAGCGCATCGAGATTGGAAATGTGCCCGAGTTCGCGGAAAATCTGTCCGGTGCTGACGTAGCGCACACCCAGTCGCCGGGCCAATTCCCTGCCGACGGTAGATTTCCCCGATCCCAGCGTGCCGTTCAGCGTGATGCGCATCTCACACCTGACCCGGAGGTTTCGCCGCAAAACGCGAACCCCGCCGGCACATCCGTCCTTCCGGGTCCTGCCACAATTTTTCGCTCTGATGCAGATGTCCCAGGGCACGCGCGACGGTCTGGAAGTCAAACCCGGCAAAGCGCTCCGCGATCTCGGTGTAGTACAGCGGCTTCTCATCGATCGCGTGCAGGATCTCTTCGGCCAGCCTTGCGACACCGGTGGCATCGCCGGTTCGACCCGATGCATCGGGCTTGCCCTTGACGTAATCGCCGATTTTCACCTTATCCGCGTAAGCATAGGCAATGCGCTCGTAGCGCTCTTTCGGGATTTCCTCGCCGATCGTCGCATCGATTCCCATTTTGGCCGTCGTCGGCACCACGCCCGGCGGTGTCGGCGGGAGGCTGGGATCCAGTGGCTTCCCACGCGCATTGGTGATGATCAGCACGTCACGGTCCGCCTGCACGCGCGTTGCGATCGCCCATTCAACATCCATTGGATTGAAAACATCGATATCGTCATCGACGATCACGACATGCTTCAAATCCATCACGGACAAGGCCGCCAAAATCGCGTTCTTTGCCTCACCCGGCTGTTTTCTGATCGAAATCACCGCGTGCCAGAAAGCGCATCCGCCCAGCGTCACATTGATGTCCTTGACGGTCACTCCCGCGGTGCGCAGCGCCTGCCGGATCGCGGCATAGCGTGTCGGCGCGGCGAGCCAGGTGTTTTCCCATGGCATATGCAGCGCGTAATAGATCGCATCCTTGCGGTACGAAATCGCCTTGATCTTCACCAGCGGATTCCAGTGCAATCCGCCCATCAGACGGGTGAATTCGCCAAAGCGGCCCTCGGGCCATGTCCATCCTGTGGGGAGGACTTCCCCTTCCAGCACGATTTCGGCATCCGCGATGTGCGGCACGTCCACAGTCTCGCTGGGCGCAAGCTGCACCGCTTCGCCGCGCAATCCGCCCGCGATTGCCATCTCGTCCACGCCCAGGGGCGCACGGTAGCCGGAAGCCATGATCTCCAGCGGATGCGTGCCGATGCTGATCGTGATCGGCAGCGGACGCCCCGCTTCCAGGGCCCGCTGCGCAAACAGTCGCATATTGTTGGGCGTTACGATATCGATGCCGGTCAGCGACTTTTCCTTGACGATGAAACGATAAATGCCGCTGTTCCAGCCAAGCGCAGGGTCCCTCGCAATCACGACGCCCGCCGTGATCATGGGTCCACCGTCATAGATCGACGACATCGGGATAGGCAGCTGAAACAGATCGACGTCTTCACCCAACATCGTGACTTCGCGGCTGCGGGACGTGTTGACCATCACTGGAGGAATGGGATGATCGATGGCGCGCTTCAACTTCTCTTCGATTTCACTGTAGGTCCGGCAGCCCATCGACAACGTCGCGCGCTCACGCGAACGGATTATTCCGGACACCACCGGCATGCGATAGCCGATCACGTTGTGAAACAGCAGCGCCTTGTCCGATTGATCCACCAGCGTCGCGATATGCCGGATATCAACCGGCTGTTTCAGATCGATCAGCTCGCCCGCATCGCGCAACCGATCGAGAAATTGCCTGAAATTCTCCTGCATCCCGTGTCTTTCGCTGTTCGCTGCCCGAGTAACTAGCCAATCCGCGGCAGCCGGGCTATAGGCCCTTTCGCCGGACAATTCCTCCCCTTTTGCGGGACCGGCCGGCCAAAAGGCCGTAGAGGGGGCGGTTTGTGCATGGCTGAAAGGCGAGGTTGAGTTATGCGAGCTCTTGTTCTGTCCCGGCACGGTGAGCTCGAAAATCTCCAGCTCGTGCAGGATCACCCCGTGCCGCAGGCCGGCAGCGGCCATGTCGTCATTCGGGTGCGCGCGTCTTCATTCAATTACCACGACGTTTTCACGGTCAGGGGGATGCCAGGCATCAAAGTACCCCTTCCGGTTGTAATCGGCCTCGATATGGCGGGTGAAATCGCCGAAGTCGGCGCCGGTGTAGAAGGATGGAAGCTTGGCGACCGCGTGCTCGTGAATCCCCTCAACAGGCAGAAGGGTCTGATGGGCGAGATGCTCGACGGCGGCATGGAGGAATATTGCTGCGTTGCCGCCGAACAGCTCATCCGTATGCCGGACGCCGTCGGGTTCGAAGATGCCGCCTCGCTTCCTGTCGCCTATGGCACGGCGCATCGCATGCTGGTTACCCACAAAACGGTCAAAGTTGGCGACCGTGTCATAGTTCTCGGCGCTTCCGGAGGGGTGGGCACCGGCTGCGTCATCCTCGCCAAACAACTGGGCGCCGAGGTGATCGCGTGCGCCAGTTCGCCCGAGAAACTCAGCAAGCTGAAGGAAATCGGGGCGGACGAGGTAATCGACTATACGCAAACAGATTTCTCGCGCTGGGCTGTCGGGCGCTACGGCAAACCACAGCGGCGCAGCTATGACGGCGGCGTCGATGTGGTGATCAATTTTACCGGTGGCGAGACCTGGCAGCCCTCTCTGAAATGCCTGAAACGCGGCGGGAAGCTCCTGGTCTGCGGCGCCACCGCCGGACACGATCCCAAAGAAGACCTGCGTTACATCTGGAGTTTCGAGCTCCAGATCATCGGATCCAACAGCTTCTACGATGAGAACCTGATCGCTTTGATGCGCATGATCGAGACCGGGGCAATCAAACCGGTGATCGACAAAACCGTCCCGCTGGAACAGGCGGTGGACGGGCTGCGTTTGATCGCCGATCGCAAGGTCATCGGCAAAATCGTGGTCACCCCATGAGCGACGATATGACGATCGAAACCGTACAGCGTTTGATCGCCCGCGCTCCCTTCCATCAATGGCTCGGGATTCAGGTGATCGCGCTCACGCAGGACGGCATCGAACTGAAGGCGCAATGGCGCGAAGAATGGGTGGTCAATCCCGAACGCCGCTATACACATGGTGGAATTCTCGCCGCCCTGATCGATCTGGCCGCCGATTGGGCTTTGGTGCGGCACACCGGGCGCGGCGTTCCGACGATCGATTTGCGCGTCGACTATCACGCGGCCGCAATGCCGGGTGATCTGACCGTGAAGGGCCGCATCGTGAAGACCGGCGGTCAGTTCTCGACCGCAGAAGCGCATGTTCACGATGCAAGCGGCAAGCTCATCGCCAGCGGACGCGGCACCTATTTCACCGCTCCGCCTGCAAAGACCTGATGGCTACTTTTCAGAAATCTTGGCGACCTGATCCGTAGAGATCGCGATCCGGGCAAGGCCGCTATCATCGATCTTGGCGGCGAGGCACCCCCGCGCGAATTCAGCTACCGCGATCTCGACGGATATGCGAATGGCATCGCGCGGGCGCTCATTGCACGCGGTCTCTCCCGCGGTGATCGCGTTGGAATTCTTTCCGCGAACCGCGCCGAATACGTCGCGACGCTGTTTGGTATCATGCGCGCCGGCCTCGTCGCGGTTCCAGTGAATTTCAAATTTCCCCCGGAAACGATCGGATTCATACTTTCGGACTCAGGCGCGAAACTCATCTTCTGCGATGCCGAACGGCGCTCGGCCTGTCCCGCGAATGTTCCTGTCATCCCATTCGGCGACGAAACAAATTTTCTGTCGCCCGGTGCCTTCACTGCGGTCATTCCTGCCCAACGTGAACCGGCGATTTTTCTTTATACCTCCGGATCAACCGGCATCCCAAAGGGCGTCGTGCTTTCACACCAGAGCCATTTGTGGGTTGTCGAAACCAGGCTTGGCGGTCAGGACCTCTCACACCACCGTTACCTGATCGCCGCGCCGCTCTATCACATGAACGCGTTATCGCTGGCGCAACTTGCAACCGCGGCTCATGCAACGGTCGTCCTGCTGCCGCAATTCTCCGCCAGGCACTATATTGACGCAATTGCGCGTTTTCGCTGCACCTGGTTGACCGGCGTCCCGCCGATGATGGCGATGATGCTGCGCGAGAAGGAAAGCCTTGCGCGCACCGATCTCTCATCCGTGGAATTCATCCGCATGGGTTCGGCGCCGGTCAGCGAAAGTCTGATGGCCGGGCTGAAATCCGCCCTGCCGCGCGCCAGCATTACGAACGCCTACGGAACCACCGAAGGTGGGCCGGTCGTGTTCGGTCCGCACCCTCACGGATTATCACAACCGGAATTGTCGGTCGGCTATCCGCATCCGCAGGTGAAAACCCGCCTTGTCGACGAATCGGGGCACGAAAGCGACATCGGCGAATTGCACATGCAGAGCCCGGCCCTGATGAACGGCTACCACAACCGCCCCGAACTCCCCTGCCCGTTCACGGCAGACGGTTTCTATCGCACAGGTGATGTGTTCCGGCGCGACGCGAACGGTTTTCATTTTTTTGCCGGGCGCACCGATGACATGTTCGTTTCCGGTGGCGAGAACATCTACCCCAGCGACGTTGAGCGCATGCTGGAACGCCATTCCGGCATCGCACAAGCCTGCGTCGTGCCCGTTCATGATGAGATCAAGGGATCAAAACCGGTCGCCTTTGTGGTCGCGAAGCCCGGCGCCGCACTGACGGAAGCCGAAGTGAAAGAATTCGCGCTCGCCCACGCGGCTGCCTATCAGCATCCACGCTTCGTCTGGTTCGTGAATGCCTTGCCGCTTTCCAGCACCAACAAAATCGATCGCGCCGCATTACGCCGCGAAGCGGCGCAACGCGCTTTTGGCCGCACTCAAATCGAGGCGTGTGCTGCTCCCTCGCGTGCGGCGAGCGCGTCTGCGACACCAGCTGCGAACGAAATATCGGGCGGCAGCACGACCGAGGCCGAACGGACCCGTTGATGGGCGGGATCCACTCCGGGTGGCCGCGTCCCCCCGTCCATGAGCGCCTTTGCCGCACGCATCAGGCGCCGGCGCGCCATGACAATGCCCTTGTCCGTACCCACCAGATTTTCGCGTGAGCGGTCCACGATCGGGCCCATGCTCTCCTGTATCGAGGCGTCCTGCATCGCAAATCCGGCAACGCCGCCATAAGTGCGCCCGCGCTTCTGCGCAGCGCGATCGATCAGATAATCATTGTCTTTGTTGGCAAGCGGACGAAAAGTCCTGGGATCGACCGGCGTATGGATGCCTGCGCCATTGCGCATGGCTTCAACGAGTTCCGGCTCCAGCGCTCCTTTCACCCGGTAATCGAAACTCCACGCCATGCAGTTCTCATCGTCCATCGGAATCCAGAAATGGCCATGGACCGGGTGATCGCCGCGCGGCGGGATCATTGTGAATGAGGGCATCACCCATTGCGTGATCCGCCAGTAATAGTTTCCGTTCTCCGCGTTGCGGCGCGCGCCGATGTACAAACCGCCCGGGCTCTCCACCACGTCGAACACCGGCATCAGGTCACCGAGATTGTATTTATTGCCCTTCGCGCCCCTGAATACCGGATCTTCTTCAAGATCGCCGCGATGCAGGAAGGACACGTGGCTGGAATCAATGCCCCCCTCCAGCGCCTGCAGCCAATTGCATTCCTGCCAGCGCTTGGACACATAACGGTGGGAATCCGGCACCATCGCGAATTCCCATTCCGGAAGCGGAGGCTGCCGGTCCGGCGGTCCCATATAGGTCCACAGGACTCCCCCGCGCTCGACCAGCGGATAATTTGTTATGCGGATGCGCTGGCAATGCGTACTGCCGGACGGCTCTGACGGTATCTCGACGCATTGTCCGGTCACATCGAATTTCCAGCCGTGGAACGGGCAGCGAAGACCGTTTTCCTCGTTCCTTCCGAACCACAGCGAAGCGCGCCGATGGGCGCAGAATTCCTCAATAAGCCCCAGGCGGCCTTGCGTATCGCGAAAGGCGATCAGCTTCTCCGACAGGATCTGCACGCGCACAGGAGGACAATCGGTTTCCGGCAACTCCCAGGACAACAGCGCCGGAACCCAGTAGCTGCGAAACAACTGCCCCATCGGAGTACCCGGTCCGGTCCGGGTTACATAGTCATTCTGTTCCTTGACGAGCATGCGGGGCTCCGCCTATCTGTTCGCTATGCGAACATCTTGTTCTGATTTCGAACATTTTAGCCGCTGCTGCCTGTCCGTCAATGCGACCGCCTGCTCCGGGTGAATCATGATGGCTTCCACCGACGAGTTCGCGTTCCTACGTGACCGCGCTGGCGCGTGGTCTGTCGGTGCTAAGAGCATTTGACGAACAGCATGAGCGGTTGACACTTTCCGAAGTCGCCAAAATCGCCGAACTCCCGCGGGCAAGCGCCCGCCGGGCACTCCTGACCCTGCAAGGACTTGGCTATGTGAACGCGGATGGCAAATTGTTCAGCCTCTCGCCGCAGGTGCTGACGCTTGCGCGCGCCTATCTCGCTTCGAGCCCGGTGCCGCGCATCGCGCAGGGTTTTCTTGAAAGTGTCAGTGACGCGCTCGGAGAATCCTGTTCGCTTTCGATCCTGCATGAGGATGAAGCGATCTATATCGCGCGCTCCACCCGCAAACGTATCGGTTCGCTCCATCGCGATGTCGGGGCACGTCTGCCTGCGCATTGCACTTCCATGGGCCGTGTGCTTTTGGCGGCTTTGCCGGATTCCGACCTCGAAGCCTTTCTGGCGCGCACCCGACCTGCGAGCTACACGCCTCATACCATCACCCGAAAGGCGGAACTCCGCACTTCCATAGAAAAGGTGCGGCGCAACGGCTATTCGCTGGTGGATCAGGAACTGGAAATCGATCTCAGGTCCGTTGCGGTACCGGTGCTGAACGCCGCCGGGCGTGTTATTGCGGCGATGAACGTAAGCGCGCAGGCCAGCCGTACGCCGAAAAAGCAGTTAACCGAGCTTTTCCTGCCCACGCTGCGCGATGCTGCAATCAGGATGCGCCCGCTGCTGATTGGCTAGCGCTGTCCAAAAGCTTTTCTCTCAGCGGCGCCTGATGGTGCAACCCCAGAACCGTCTGCACCAATGAGAGATGGGAAAAGCCCTGGGGAAAATTGCCCACTTGACGTTTCAGTCGTGTGTCATACTCCTCGCTCAGCAGGCCAAGATCGTTCCTCAGCCCGAGCAGACGGTCCACCAGCCTATTGGCCTCGTCCGTCCGTCCCTGCCGCTGCCACACATCGGCAAGCCAGAAGCTGCACGCCAGAAAGACGCCTTCGCCGGGTGGTAACCCGTCTGCACCGCTTTCGCTGCGATAGCGCATGACAAAGCCATCGTTGCGCAATTCGCGTTCGACAGCCGCAATCGTGCCCGCCACACGCGGATCCTCGATCGGCAAAAAGCCCACCTGTGGTATCAGCAGCAGACTGGCATCCAGTTCTTCGCTGCCGAAGCTCTGGGTGAATGAGTTTTTCTTTCGGCTGAAGCCCTGGTCGCATACCGCCCGATGGATTTGATCGCGCACAGCGCGCCATCGCTCCAGCGGTCCCTGGAACCCGTATTTCTCCGCATCGCTTATGGCGCGGTCGAATGCCACCCAGGCCATCACCTTGGAATGGGTAAAGTTGCGCCTTCCTCCGCGCACCTCCCAAACGCCATCGTCAGGTTCGCACCAGATCTGTTCAAGATGTTCCAGCGCTTTGCCCTGAACGTCCCACCCGGATTCCAGTGGCGCCAATCCGCCCTCTCGCGCGACATGCAGCGCGTCGGCCATTTCGCCCCACACGTCAAGTTGCAACTGACCCGACGCCGCATTGCCAACGCGTACGGGTGACGAGTTTTCGTATCCCGGAAGCCATTGCACCTGCCATTCGGCGAGCCGCCTTTCGCCCGCAATGCCATACATGATCTGCAGCGCATCGGGTGTGCCTGCCACCGAACGCCTCAGCCAGTCACGCCATGCTTTCGCCTCGTCATAATAGCCCGCGCCCATGAGCGCCGTCAGAGTCAGCGTGGCATCACGAATCCAGCAGTAGCGGTAATCCCAGTTGCGCGGGCCTCCAATCTGTTCCGGCAGCGATGTGGTTGGCGCCGCAATGATGCCGCCGGTGCGCGAATCCGTCATTGCTTTCAGGGTAAGCAGTGAACGGATCACCGCGTCGCGCCGCTCACCGTGGTATTGACAGCGCCCTGCCCAATCGCGCCAGAACTTCCCGGTATCCCGGCAGGCGGTCTCTGCAATAATCGGCGGCGGCAACTCCTGATAGGAACGCCCATGCGTCAGTACGAATGGAATGCGTTGACCTTTGCGCACGGTGAATTGCGCCACGGTCGCAAAATTCTCGCCTTTCAGCTCAACCGGTGTGCGCAGCACCGCAAGGTGCGGTCCCGCTATGGCGCTTATTCCATTCTCATCCTTCAGCCTCGTCACCCACGGAACCGATGCGCCGTAATCGAACCGGAGCGTCAGATGCATGCAAACCTGCACCTCGCCTCCCCGCCCCTCGACGATACGGATCACCGAAGACGGCGCATTCAAGGGCATGAAATCGATCACGGCAAAACTGCCCGATGCCGTGTCAAACACGGTTTCCAGCAGCATGGTCTCACCGCGATAGCGGCGGCTGATCCGGACCGGTTCCTCGACCGGACAGAGCGACCAGCGACCGTGATCGGCATTGCCCAACAGCGCCGCAAAACAGGAGCTTCGGTCGAACCGCGGCCAGCATAGCCAATCGATGGAACCATTGCGCCCGACCAAAGCGGCGGTCGTGCAATCCCCGATCAGCCCGTAATCCTCAATGCGCAGATTGTTTTCTTTGCGGTGCATCTCATCCGCTGGAGGGAATTGTCATGCCGGTGCCATACGCCCGGTGCTGGCGTTGACAGCAATCCGGTAACGCGCGAGTTGCTGCCCGGTTCTGGCCGCCGGCTTCGTCTTCTCCCCGCCTTCTCCTCCTCTTCGGTTCCGCGGTAATAACCGATGACGCCGGTTCGAGTCCGGTTGTCCGCCGCGCAAAAAGGAAACCGCATGATCGCCGCCAAAATCGATGCATATAACCACTATATCCCGCCCGCCTATCTTGAACTCATTCAGCAGCATTCGAAGGATAGTGGCATCGTCAAACGGATGACCGGCATCCGTGTGCTGTGGGACATCGAGGCGCGGCTTGACCTGCTGCAGCAATGGCCGGAGGTTAAGCAGATCCTGACGCTCGGTCTTCCACATCCGGAAGGCCTCGGTGGTCCGGAAATTTCCATCAGGGCGGCGCGCCTCTGCAATGACGGGTTGGCGGCCGTTTGCCGGAGATGGCCGGGCAAATTCCCGGGCTTCATCGCCTCGCTGCCGATGAATGACACCGCGGGCGCTTTGGAAGAGATGGATCGTGCCATTGGCGAGCTTGGGGCACGCGGCATTCAGATCGGCACCAACATTCTTGGCCGGCCGCTTGACGATCCCGAATTCTACCCCGTGTTCGAGCGCATCACGCGTCATCATGGGCTGGGTGTGTGGATGCACCCGGTCCGGCAGCAGGGCTTCGCCGATTACCGGACGGAACAGAAATCCATGTATGAAATCTGGCAGGTGCTTGGCTGGCCATACGAGACCAGCGCCGCAATGGCGCGCATTGTATTTTCAGGGCTGTTCGATCGCTTGCCGGATTTGCGCATCGTAACCCATCATTGCGGCGGAATGATTCCCTATTTCTCGGGTCGTGCAGAAACGCTCTGGGCGCAACTCGGATCGCGCACCGCGGATGCGGATTATGGCGCCATTCTCAAACGGATGACCAAACCGCTGATGGACTATTTCCGCATGTTCTATGGCGACACGGTTCTGGGTGGCTCGACTGCGGCGCTCCGCTGCGGGCTCGATTTCTTCGGGCCCGACAAGGTGCTGTTCGCAAGCGACTGTCCCTTCGATCCGGAAGGCGGCGCCATGTTTATCCGCGAGGGGATCCGCTCGGTCGCCGACCTCCATGTTTCGCCTGATGTCGAAGAGAAGATTTACCGCCGCAACGCCTCTACGCTCCTGCGCCTGAACCCGGGGGATTAATCCGGCGAAGTGTTTTCCGATGGCCGGAGCGCCGTGCTAAAAACGGGCCCTCTTGACCCAAAGGAGCGCCCGGATGCCGATCTCCACAATCGCGAAATATGGCCTTGCGGCTGCGGCTATTGCCGCGACGGTCATGGCCGCCGTTGCGGCCGAGCCATCCGGCACGCCTGAGACGCGCTCCGTTCCGGCGGTCAACAGCGGGGCCAATCCCTATCGCGTGATCCGCGATTGGGCGCAGCTCACCATCGAAAAGCGCCCGTGGGGAGGGTCGAACGGCGTGGCCATTGACCGGGACGGCAAAACCGTTTGGGCGACAGATCGCTGTTCGCCCGGCACGGTCCCGGGCTGCCTCGGGACGAAGGCCAATCCGATCCACCATTTCGACGAGAACGGAAAGGAGATCCGGAGTTTCGGCGGCGGCATGTTCGTGTGGCCGCACGGCATCCATGTCGATCGGGACGGCAATATCTGGGTCGCGGATTCCCGCGCCCCCACCGCCGATGATTTGAAGAAATATCCGGGCGAAGACAGGAAGGGCAGCTTCGTCGTGAAGTTCAGTCCCGAAGGCAAAGTGCTGCTGACCCTCGGAAAGCCCGGCACCAAGGGAAATCCACCTGAGGCGCTGACCGAACCAACCGTCGTTCTCACCGATCCCGCCAATGGCGATGTTTACGTCGCGGAGAGCCATACCGACGTGAACGATCCGAATCTCGTCGGACGCATTTCCGTCTTTGACAGGAACGGGAAATTCCTGCGGGTCATAGGAAAGACCGGCTCAGGCCCCGGTGAATTCCGAACCCCGCACGGTCTGGTCTGGGATTCGAAGGGACGACTCATCGTGGCCGACCGCCACAATCACCGCATCCAGATCCTGGGCAAAAGCGGCAACTATATCGGCGAATATCACGACTTCAGCCGGGCCAGCGGAATCGCCATTGACGCCAACGATACGATTTACGTCTCCGATTCCGAATCGGATCCGCGTGTCCATCCCGGCTGGCTCAGGGGTATCCGCATAGGGAGTCTGAACGACGGCAAGGTGACCATGTTCGTGCCGCCGCATCAGGCCGGCAACCCCGAAGGCGCCATGGGTGAGGGCATTGCGATCGATCCTGCGGGCAATCTGTACACCGCCGAAGCCAATTTGCGCGGCGTAACCAAATACGTCCGCAACTGACGCCTGCGTCAAAACGTTTTGGATTGAGCACCCTTCGCTGAAAGCTGCAGGGGCAAAGCGCGCTCGATCGCCATTCCGGCAAGCATCGCGGCGACGAATAACCATGGTTGCCACAAGCCAAAGCCCAGCGCGGAAATTGCAGGCCCCGGGCAGAAGCCGACGAGACCCCAACCGATACCGAAAATTGCCGAGCCCAGCAGGAGCCGGCGGTCTGTGCTGCAGTTTTCGGGAACGAAAAACCCGGACTCGAGATAGCGGCCGTCTCAATCGCGGCCGTATTGCGAATGCCAGCGCGGTTGGGATCACCGCTCCGGCCATTACGAAAGCAAGCGTCGGGTCCCAATTCCCGGCCAGGTCGAGGAAGGCCAGCACGCGGCCGGGATTGATCATATCGGAAAGCACAAGGCCCGCTCCGAACAATATCCCGATCACCAGCGCTGAGATCATGGAACGCATCAGGCCACCCCCAACAAGTGCCGGAACACGAACACCGTCCCAATTCCCAATGCCATGAACACCGCCGTCGCAGCCAGGGATCTCGGCGACAGGCGCGCCACACCGCAAACGCCGTGCCCGCTGGTGCAGCCATTTGCCATTCTTGTCCCGAAACCCACCAGCAGCCCCGCGATGACGAGAACCGGGACGGATGCGGTGACGATGATCTCAGGCTGGCGAATGAAACGGGCCACGAGCAATGCGCCGATCGGAAGCCCCAGGATGAAGGCAACCGCCTGCGACCATGGCGTACTCCCCGACCCGATCCGAGCCGCTGTTGCGGCAAGGCCGCTGACGCCCGCGATCCTGCCGGACAGCAGCAGAAAAAGCGCTGCGGCCACGCCGATCAGAAGCCCGCCGCCAAATGCCGTCAGAGGTGGAATTTGCGTCATCGCTAATTGCCCGCGCGGCCAAGCGCCGCTTTGGTGCGCTCGATCACCGGTTTCGGCGCGCGATAGGCGGCCGCGATTCTGCGTTCGACTTCTTCGCCGCCGATATATTCGACATGCAGCCCCTGCCGGTCTGCATCGTGCCGGAATCCCGGATCCTGCACGGTATCGCGGAGTGCATCCCGCAGGATGCGCACGCGCTCCGGCGGCACGCCAGGCGGCAACACAAGGGGACGCCCAACCTCGACGCGTGCAAAGAACAGGTTGAGCGCCGCGCGATCCGAATCCGACCGCGCGAGATCACTGGCAACGGGCGTGTTTTTCAACCGCGGATCTGGCGTCAGTGCCGCCTGGAACAGGATATTCACCTGCCCCTCGCGCGCCAGTGCTTCGTGCAGCAATGAGTCATAAGCGACACAGAGGCCTTCGACTTCGCCGCGCTCCATCGCCAGCGAGATTTCCTTCGTCCCCTGATAACCCTTGACGGTGCGGAATTTCATTCCGAGCAGGGCATTGAGGAAGTCCGGATAAACGGCGGTATCCGCACCCGAACCTGTGGCGCCGACAACGAGTTGCCTGGTGAACAGGTCGCGCATTGCTTTCACAGGTGCATCTTTTCGCGCGACACAGACGGTCGTGTCGCGATCCGGGCTGCCGATCCAGTTCATTTTCAGCGGATCGAACTGCACCCCGTCGCCCCCGAGCAGCGGCTCGAAAGGAATTCCGCGATTGATCAGTCCGATCACGCTGCCGTCCCGGGGGGCCACATTGTAGAGCTGATTGATGAGCTTCAGACCGCCTGCACCCGGAGCGTTCTGTGCGATCACGCGTGGATGACCTGCAATGTGATCGCCGAGATGGCTCGCAATCATCCGGCCCCAGATGTCGTTGTCCCCACCGGGACCGAAACCGATCTCGAGATAGATCGTGCGGCCGGCGAAAAAATTACCGGCGCCGGCCGCAGCCGCAGTTTGCGGCATAAGCAGGATGAACGCCCCCAACAATGCCGCTGCGGTGCGCAAAGCCATTATCCTCAATCCCGGATGTCCTGCAGGAACCATTCGGTCGGAATCGCGCGTCCCATTTTGCGCTTCCGCGCCAATTCATACACCCAGCCGCCGACGCAGGAGAATTGCAGACCCTGGTTGCCGACATTCCGGTAGAAGGTGACCTGATCGCGGGAGGTGCGCCCCTTGCATTTTCCGGTGACGAGATCGGCGAATTCCGGCTTGTCCCCGCCCCGGCCGCGATCGTTGAATTCCGGCGTATCGCCGCCGAATCCGGGTTGGGTGTTTCTGGCCGGTATCCGCTTCATTTCCTCCTCGCTGCCGCCGAGATAGGCGGCGGGCGAAAGACCGCGCTCCGCCTGAAAGCGCCCGGTCTGGCGCATCTGCAGCCCTGCAACGCCCTGGCGCACCACCACGTCGAATTTTTCCGCCGCCGCATCGGGCATTTCGCGGCGGCCCAGATTGGTGACATGCATGCCCTTCTCGATCCATTCCGCATCATAAACCGGACGCATGGAATCGGTGCAGCTGGAGAGTATGTCCACGCCGCGAATGGCCTCGCGCGCAGAATCGACGGCGCGTACTTCGATGCCAAGCTTCTTCGACATCTCCTCCGCAAAGGCTTCGCGCCGTGCGGCATTCGGGCTGTAAACCTTGCACAATCTGATGTCGCGTACGCAGGTGAAGGCTTCGAGGAAAGTGCGCGCCATGCCGCCGGAGCCGATCATCGCAACGGCATGCGAATCTTCGCGTGACAGCCATTTGGTACCCAGCCCGGCGCCCCCGCCGACCCGCATATGCTGCAGCACGCCATCATTGATGAAGGCGAGCGGTTCGCCGTTCCGGGTGGAGAGCAGATAGATCACGCCGCAATAGGTGCCGGGTTCGCGGCAATATTTCTCTTCGGTCCAGTTGCCGTCCTGATCGCGCGGCCAGGTGATCACGTCCGACTTCATCCGGATCGCCATATAGCCGTCATTCGCGCCCTCCATGGTGCTCCAGCGGTAATAACCGTCGTCGCGCTCGCATGGCATGTAGATGTCGATGCGCGGACGATGGATCGCGCCGCCATAGGGAATCTTGCTGAAGGCCTCCTCCTGCACCCGGATGCAGTCGGCCATGGTCAGGAGCTGCGAGACGTCGGAATTGTTGATGATGAGCATGGATTGCGTTCTACCTTTGATTGTGCCCGTTGATTTTTCCCATCCCAACCGTAACAAAGTTACAATTCAGGGATTCCTTGTGGTTTTCGGGTTTTGCAACCGTTACAACAAAAGTTACTTTCGCCCCGCGAATTGGTTTTGTTGATCGAATTTCTGCATCTTCCGGTTGAACGGCACGCAGAGGTCCCGCGGTCGAAGACATAAAGTTTGAACTCCCTCTGTTTTGTCCTATTAACTAGGCCTACTCCTATAATGTCAAGCCCGAAGTCTGGCCCGGGGTGGAGAATGCACTTTCAAGCACACCGGCCTGCAATTTGGTATGTCAAATCGTCCAGTGATCGTTTGCCGTCCCGTCGCGCCCTTCACGGATTTGGGGAACCGGGCTAGTTTCGGCGTAGCGGCCAACGGGCTGCAGCCTGGAAATCGGAGCGGCGACAGGGATTCAGATGCGCAAAATGTTCATCCTCGCGGTGCTCGCGGTTTCGCCTTTGGCGGGCTCTTACTTTGCATATGCACAGCAGGGTTCACCCGAACATCCGATGACGTTTTTCATCACCAGCGTCGGCATCGGCGATGGCGGCAATTTTGGCGGACTTAAAGGCGCGGATGCGCATTGCCAGCTTCTCGCGAGCCGTGTGGGCGCAGGCAACAAAACGTGGCGTGCCTATCTGAGCACGCAGGAACGTCCGGGTCAGCCCGCGATCAATGCACGCGACCGCATCGGCACCGGTCCCTGGTATAACGCCAATGGCGAAATGATCGCGCAGGACCTGGCCCATCTTCATGGCGATACGCCGGAACTGGCTCGGCTTGGCAACAACATCACCAAGCTGACCAACCTCACGGAAAAAGGACAGATTGTATACGGCCTGGGGGATTTCCCGGATCCGAAGGACAACACCATCGAATATGTTACGAAGACGCCCTACAGCAACCGGCATGAAGCCATTACCGGCTCGCGGCCGGACGGCCGCGCCTATACGGGTACGGACGTCGATTACACCTGCAACAACTACACGAGCAATGCGCCAGGAACGAGCGGCCAGGTCGTAAGGCGCAACGGCGTCGGCCCCGCAATGCAGGTCGGCATGTCAGATCGCAACGGCGGCGGCAACGGATCATGGAATTCGGCACACTCGACCGGCGGCTGTTCGCAGGCCGACGTCGTCCGCACCCATGGACAGGGCAAGTTCTATTGCTTTGCCATCAATTGAGTCAGCCCGGAGAATTGCAGTGAACCTTACTTTGCCCGTGGTTGCGGGGCTGCCGATTGCGCTGATGGCAGGCTCCATTTTCGCATTGGCCGCGCAGGCTCCCGCCGGTGCTCCACCCCGCCCGCCGATGAGCTTCTTCGTGACGAGTGTCGGGCTCGGAAAAGGCGGCGATCTGGGGGGAATTGCGGGGGCCGATGCCCACTGCCAGGCACTCGCGACGGCCGCGGGTTCGACCAGGACCTGGCACGCCTATCTCAGCACCCAGGCGCGACCCGGGCAACCGGCAGTCAATGCCCGCGACAGAATCGGTTCGGGGCCGTGGTACAATTCCAAAGGCGGCATCATGGCTGCCGATCTGAACGAATTGCATGGCGACACTCTGGAAGCGGCGCAGCAGGGCAACGGCATGTGGAAGCTCTCGATCCTGAACGAGATGGGTCAGATGATCCGCGGCGAAGCGGATAACGGGAACGTCCATGACATTCTGACCGGCTCAACCACGGATGGCCGCGCATTCACGGACAATGCCGACCACACCTGCAACAACTGGACGAGCAGCACGACGGGTTCGGTTCGGGTGGGACATTCCGATCGCCGCGGCGGTGGCAATACCTCCTGGAACTCGTCGGAAGAGGTGCAAGGCTGCAGCCAGGAGGCTTTTGCACGCGCCCATGGCGCCGGGTTGTTCTACTGCTTCGCCGTCAATTGAAAGCGGCGGTGCCGTCTGACGGGCGATTGCCTGCGCCGCCATTTTCGAGCTGTACATGAAAAACTCTGTTCCGGGGCGGCTGGTATTGAAGCTGCGGCCGCTGATGGTTTTCCCGCTGGATGACGAATTGGCGGTCTTCTCGGAAGAGAGGCAGATCGTTCTCGGGCTCAATGCGTCGGCAACATTCTTGTTCCGAAATCTTCAGCGCGGTTTGACCGAAGAGGAACTGACCGCCGCCGTGGTTTCCGCCGGGTTGACCGGTCTGGCCGAAGCGCAGAGCTGGGTGGCGACAACGATCGATGCATTTCGCTCTCACGGGATTCTCTGCGACGGCGAAACCCCGGATCTGGCATCGGCAAAACAGGACCAGCATCAATCCGCGTCCGATCAGTCTGCCGCCGGAGTTCGGCCCTACGCGCCATTCAACCCGGCATTTGAACGACGCTATCGCTTGCTCGAAACATCTCTCCTCATCCGTTTTGGCCATCCGGCGCAATTGCCCGTGGTCGAATCGGTAATAGGCCATCTGTTTACAGATGGTAATTCCCTGCCGACCGTCGTGATGGATATTGCGGCAATTGAGACCGACGGTGGCGAACTGCGCAGCGATATTTACCGCGACGGCAAACCGGTGGGATATGCTCCACGACTTTCACGAATTGGCGCCAATCGTTAAAAGTGCATTCTGGCAATCGGCCGTCAATGCACATGATTTCCTTTTCTATATTCATGCCGGCGTGGTTGGTCTGGGCAACACTTGCTTGCTCATGCCGGCCGCGGCAGGGAGCGGAAAATCCTCACTGACGGCTGCGCTCGTGCACGGCGGATTTCTCTACTATTCGGACGAAGTCGCACTGATTCAACGCGCGGATTTCCGCGTGCCTCCGGTGCCTCTTGCAATCTGTGTAAAGAGCACCGGCTGGGATCTTATGACCAAATATTTTCCGGCTCTTGCCGAATTGCCGACACATCTTCGGGGCGACGGAAAATTGGTGCGCTACATCGCGCCCGCCATCCGGCGTTGCACAGCAACCCGCGGTCCAAGTGAGCCATATTATTTTTCCGCGTTATGGAAAAGACACGCCGACCAGACTGATTCCGATCACGCGGACCGATGCACTCGGCCGTCTTATGGGGGAATGCCTTGCACTCAGCCGGAGGTTGGACCGGCAAAATGTTGGAGAACTGGTGCGGTGGATTTCGGGTATCGACTGTTACGCACTCGAGTTTTCGACACTCGACGAAGCCGTCCGTCTCGTGACGAATGTCACAAAGATGCATGGTTAATGTCACAAACATTTACACCTGAGCATTTCTTCAGAATTACCAAGCAGTTTCAATAGCCTGACCCCACATCAGGCCGGTCGAACCCTGCCGCAATGTCAATAGTTCTTACAAAGACGATTTGCGGCAGTTCCCGCGGAATGTGTTAAGCTGTTGATAAATATAGGCTGACCGGATCGTTGGCACAAAAAGTGCTTGTACTGATCGATTGGCGCTCGCGGTGAACGCCGCATTTTGCAATTTGAGGATAGATCGATGGCTGAAGAAATTAAGATTAACGGTGAAGAGTCGCAGAAAACGCGGCGTAGCTTTGTCAAAACAGCCGCCAAGGTGGCCGTGACTGCTCCGGCGGTGGCTGTGTTGCTCAGCGCAACGACGAAACCCGCCTCGGCACAGACAACTCCCTATCAGCCCCGATAACCCCAAACCCAAGCCATACGGCTGTTGTTTGCCCGATCAGTCTTTGAGTGGGAGACATTTCATGTCTGAAGAACTGACGACTGAAACATCTGAAGTGCCCGCAAAAACGCGGCGCACATTTGTCAAAACAGCGGCCAAAGTGGCGGTGACTGCTCCTGCGGTGGCCGTGTTGCTCAGCGCGACAACGAAGCCCGCGTCGGCGGCGGACCCTTATCGGATTCGGGGCAATTGATCCATTCGCAGCATCTGATTCTATGTGAGCTTAGTTAAGGAGCGCCGCTTTCCTCCTGCCATTTCGCCAAACGCGCCATAGCGGAAGTGCGATGAGATCGTGCGCGAGCTTGACGGGTACATAGCCGAGCAAGCCGCAGGGCAACGGGATGGCGGCGACGTGGTGGGGCCCGGGCAGAAACAAAGTACGCGTTACGTAAAGGGCTCGCTGCCAGTTCCGATCATGGAGCAGAAAGCGGTCCCATGAGATAGTTTTGTGAGTGGGCGGTCCTGTCAGTTGCTCGGCGCTCCAGTTCGCAGCAACGCGCCCAACCATCGGGTCGATGACCGGGTCGGCGCGCTGCGCCCCGGAAATCGCATCCGGAATTTTTGACTGGAAGTGTTTCTGCGCCATCGCCGTTGCCAGGAGAACCATGCGCAGGCAGCCTTGCGCGCGCGCACGTTCCATCACGGCAGTCCAGTCAAGATCCGGGTGGGATTCGATGAAAGCTGCAATGTCGCAGGGCCATTTTAAATTCCACCACATCTCCTTGCCGCCGTGGATCGCGAGAACAACAAACGTGTCCTCCGGGGAAAGGACCAGGAACTGGCGCCCATTGAGGATTGTGCGATACGCACGCCGCCACAGGCCGGCGTAATCAATATCGAGCGCCATCTTGATGGGGGTCAGCCGCGTGTGGGGCTCGAAGACGATGCCGGTCGCCCTGCTGAACAAAAAATCCTGCCCGTTCAGGCGCTGGATATTTTCAATCTGGGTCTCCGTCAGAGGCTGATCACGGTCGTAGCCGAGGTCGTTGAGCAACATCACCGCAGGCTTTAAATCGGCATCGCGAATCAGAAAATCCATATCGCGGAACGAGCGAAGCCCGATGTCGCCGTATGCCTGGATTGCGAGGGTTGGGCCTTTCAGTGGTATGGCATCGATACCAACTTTGCGCAGTGCTTCGATGATCCGGGTGAGTTCATCGAAGGCCGTAGTATTTGCGCGACTTGCATGGGTGATAAGAGCAGAAAACGCGTCGAGAATGTCGTCGGGCACGAGATCCGGAGCAGCGCTTGCAAGGCTCTTCCCTGCCAGGCAGGCAAGTCCGTGTTCGATTGCCCTGCGCGCGAACGCTGTCCAATCAATACCCGCCTGCAGTAAAAGACGGATCGCGCGTTCGTCTTCCTGGCTGATCCGCACGCGGGAGCACGCGAGGAGCAATGCCAACTCGGGCGCGTCAGCCGTTGTCAGGGCGCTAGTTCCAGCATCCGACCTGGCGCACAAAATCATGCGCCTTTTGCAACAACTGGTCCGGCGGCAGGCTGGCTTGTTGTGGGGTCAACCCGATGGCGATCCGGTTGGCGCGGAGAAACCCAAGAATTGTGGAATTCGAGATCGCAAAGCCGACATTGTCCACAACATCTCCAGTCGCACGATACATTGCGGGCGTGTCGATTTTTGCGCGCACCATCCCGAGTACTGCGCCACTGCCATCGAGCACCGGACCGCCGCTGTTTCCGCGCCGGACAACGCCCCCAAATGGAAAACCCGGACGATTGCCCAGGAGATCATCCGGGCTGGCGACGACTTCACTCAGTTCGGCCTGGAGCACCGGCAGTCCGTGTTCCGGGTATCCAATGATTGCGAGTCCGGTTCCGGTTTCCTGGTCGAGCGCGACTTTGAACTGAGCCGGTTTTGCCGAAGGATCATCGGCGGAAAGGATGGCCAGATCGGCAGCTTCGTCGCCGCGCAACAATGCAGCCCCCAACTCTTCGCCTTCGGTGTTGTTCCCGACAGTCAAAGCCCTGCAGCGTCCGGCGACGTGGAAATTGGTCAGAAGGACAGAAGGGGCAACAAAGAAGCCGGTGCCGGTTGCGGCCAGATGCAATCCATCGACATTTGCCGGATGGCTCGGTGACAGCGCGCGCCGAACATAATCCGTGTGGTCATCGTCCGCGCCAGCGGTTTCGCCCGTGCGCACCGGCAACTCACGCGAGACCGGGTTGGCGCTCAGGCGGTCAAAAGACACGCCCAACAACACACAGCCCAATGCAAAAACGGCCGTTCTTCTGCTTCGGAGCGGCAATCACCCCTCCCAAATGATCGTGAAAGAATGGACTTGTCGCGTTGGCCCGGCAAGGGCCCGTTACCGGCAAAAACCCGAAAGGCTTTCGAGTATCCGGGCGGGGCCGTAAGATGGCCCTTGTCGTTACGGCGACAGATCGAAATGCCGGGGCGCGTCACGGGGAGATTCATGAAAAAGAGCTGGATCGCAATATCGGCGCTGATCCTTGTTGCTTTGTCAGGAGCCGCTTCCGCGAAGACCATTCTCTTCGTGGGCAACAGTTTCACCTATGGCGAACATTCTGCGCTCAAGCGTTACAGGGCCAATTCGGTCACCGATCTGAACGGGACGGGAATTGGCGGCGTGCCAGCCCTGTTCAAAGCCTTCGCCGAGCAGGCGGGGCTCGATTACGACGCGAGTCTGGAGACGGCCGGCGGCAAAGGACTGGATTATCATTATGCGGAGAAACTGCCCCTGCTCGACCGCAGGTGGGATGTCGTTGTCCTGCAGGGCTACAGCACGCTCGATGCCGGCCACCCGGGAAATCCGCAGCTTGTGACGAAATACACGCAACTTTTCTCGGACGCCCTGCACCGCCGCAATTCCGATGTCCAGATTTATCTCGACGCAACCTGGAGCCGCGCGGACCTGACCTATCCCGCGGGCACGCCGTGGCACGGCAAACCGATCGAACAGATGGCCAGGGATGTCGATGCCGGGTACAGGATCGCCGCGCAGATGACGCCCGGAATTGCCGGCGTCATTCCGGTTGGTCTTGCGTGGAATCGGGCGATGGAGACAGGTATTGCCGATCGCAATCCTTACGACGAAATCGCCCCAAACCAGATCGACCTCTGGGCTTTCGATCACTACCACGCCAGCGCGTATGGCTATTATCTGGAAACGCTGATGCTGTTCGGGCGCATCACCGGGCTGGATCCTTTGACCCTCGGTGATCGGGAGAGATCAATCGACGATCTCGGTCTCGATCCAAAGGTCATCCGGCAACTGGAACAGGTCGCCCACGATCAGCTCTCCGGGCGCTGAACCTCTCAGGGCGTGTTCAACGCGTCCGCCGCATGGGCCATGGCAACAAGCCGGATGACCAGATCGGGGGCGAAAATAAAAACCGCGCTTATGAAGATCATGGCTACGATCAGCGCGGTCGCGGCCGGGCCTTTCAGATAGCCCTTTGTCTTCCAGGAAAAATTTCCGATCAGTGGCACCCTGCCGAGGAGGCCCTGGTAGAAAGACGAGCCCAGCATGAACACGCCCGCCACACGAACGCCGAGCTCCAGCCTATAGAGACAGGCCATGGTGAAGATAGCGGCGAAACCGTAACGGACAAGCGGGGACACTTCGGGTGCGGGCGGAATCTGATCCATGCAGGGAGGATTGCAGGCGGACGTTAATTCCGGGTGTCTTCTGTTCCAGACGAACTGAAGCGGCGGAGTGAGTCCATTGCTTCCAACTGCGATGAATGATCAAGCGCAAATATTGCGCTGGGCTGAAGACTTGCCAAACTGTTGAGCGTGATTGCTCCTCCCGGACCGGAACTCGTGCCATTCACGGCCGTTGGAAATTCGGAGCGTTCATACGCCGGGAGTCAGCAATGGCCACGCATTCGTTACGGTTCAACCTTCCGTCATTTTGTTTCGTGGCCGCGATTGCGATCATCACATCTGTACTGTTCTACGCGCACCCTGCAGGCGCGGCGGATGCCAATTCGGCGCATCAGGCATCCGTCGCATCGGCGTTTTTGCGCAGGGACAGTATCTGAACGGCACAACGCCGGCGCAATTCAGTGCGTTTCGAGGGCATATGGCTGGCGCTTTCGGAGCGTGTCGATTTCACAGCATTCCCGCAGCAGCACGAAGCGCCAGAGGATCGCGCGGCGGGCTGATCATTTCAGGTCAGGCATCTGGCGGCGAAGGTTTCTTTACGGAACATCTTGTCCTTACCCGGCTGCGACCACGGGCAGATATAATGTGACCGTTGTTCCTTTACCGACCTCGCTGGCGATCCGGATATGGCCGGCCGACTGTTCGACCAAACCATGGATCTGGGAAAGACCGAGACCGGTGCCTTGTCCCTCTTCCTTGGTGGTGAAGAATGGTTCGAAAACCCTGTTCATGACTTCCGGCGTCATGCCATGGCCATTGTCGCTGACACGGATCATTACGTATTTGCCTGTGGGCACGGTCTCGGGTGCAGGCGCGGTGGTTTCGTCGAATGCAATATCAGCGGTTCGAATTTTCAGTCTGCCTCCGTTTGGCATCGCATCCCGCGCGTTGACGGCAAGGTTCAGGATGGCATTTTCCAGTTGATTGGGGTCGGCCGATACCCATGAACGGGAGGCAAGACCGGTCTCGATGATCACACCCCCGCCAAGCGCCCGGCGCAGGATATCCGACATACCGGAAACGAGCCGGTTGGGGTCAATGGGTTTGGGGGCCAGAGGCCGCCGCCGTGAAAATGCCAGCAATCTTTAAGTCAGGGATGCGGCGCGGTTTGCGCCGCCGTCAATGCCGTCGACGAATTGCAATGCCTCCGGATCCGTGGTCTTGAGCCGCCGCCGCAACAATTCGATTCCGCTTTTTATCACCGCCAACATGTTGTTGAAGTCGTGAGCGATGCCGCCGGAGAGCTGTCCCAGTGTCTCCATCTTTTGAGCCTGGGCGACGACCGCATTGGCACGTTCCAGCGCTTCCTGCTGTCGTGCACGCTCGCGCATCGCGATCCAGATCAAGCCCGCGCCCAATACGAGAATGGCGAAGGTGAGCAACATGCCGGTTTTCGCGAACATTCCGACGTTCTGTTCGTCTTCGAACGCTCGCGCCAGCCGCTCCGTCAAAAGCCGGTTTTGATCTGCAACGGTAACGTCGATCAACGCGCTTATTGCGCGCATTGAATCGAGCCCTCCGTTGGTTTGAACGTTGCGGCGGGCAGCGCCAAAACCATCCCGTTGCCGGATTTCCAGGTCGTCCTTCAATCGCGCGAGTCGATACGCGATCTGATTCTGAAGAGCCGAGATACGTTGTTCCTGCCCGGGATCTTGCGCAGAGAGCTGCTTGAGCCTCGAGAGCAATACCGGCACGGCCTCGATGCCCCGCCGATAAGGCGCCAGATACACGGGATCTTCCGTGATCAGAAAGCTCCGTTGGCCGCGTTCGGCATCCTGGAGCGCCTGATCAAGCGATTGCGCGGTGGTGATGACATCGAAGGTACGAACGACGAGCGTGCGATTCTGCCCGATCTGGGGGGTGATCCTGGCAAACTGAAAAATGTTCAGCGCGCCCAGAGCGAAGCAGCCCAGGATCACCAGAGCAATTCCCGCCCCCAGGACACTCGGCGAATTAAGCCTGGGCATCCGTCCACCGTGGCGCCCACCACTCGGCCAGCAAACGATAGACTACCCCGGGAAGAGGGATGCTCCAATGCCAATCCGGCGTGGACCCGGGAAGAGCCGGGAGCCCGGACACCTTGGTGGTGCACGGAACCAGGCCGTCCCTTTAGGGGTCGCTTCAGCCGTGAAGACACATTTATGGGAACCGAAGCAACGGGCGGGTTCCCTACTTCAAATCTCGCGCCCGCGCCGCCATCCGTTCATAACCTTCGGCAACCCGGATCAGCGTTTCGCGGCTTTTGGGGTCTTTTATCTGCTCGGCGATGGTCCGCAGTTCCACGGAGCGTTCAAGGTACCTTTCTGCCGTGCCTTCATCGGCCACCAATCCCGCCTTTCGGAACGCAACACAGTCGCGGTTCCACGCATTACGAATACGGGGCGCGCAGGCGCATCGTTCCTGCCAGCGTGACACTTTCCAGGTCTTATTGGACTCTGGCGCTTTTCGCGATTTGCGCCCGGCGAATTGGCACCTTTCGCCGATTCCACAGAATGGGTTCGCGAGATTGCCCGAAACGCAGGAATAACATTGCAGTGTCCGGATGATCCAGCGCTCAGCCTACGCCCGTTCCAATTCGCAAAGAGTCGCTGAGGGAAACCACGGCGGCTCTTTTGCACAAATAGCCACGCTTCGGTAGAAAATTCTCTACCGCACCACCTCCCACGGCAACACCCTGCCCCAGTCCCGGCAGCGACCGGATCACGCCCGAACCCTTCGCCAATGGTTCAGACAGGCCCCGACGCGGCGTCCCATAGTCCGGTAAAGCTGCCTGTCGTTCAGATCCAGTCCGCGTTCGCGCATGACGCGCTCAATGATCTGGTTGGTGGAGAGCGGTCCGGCGGTCGTTCTGAGCGACTCCAGAACAATCCACGTGTGGAAGCGCCTTGGCTGTGCTATCCTTCGGCTCATGGACGAACTCGGTATGGTAGTAGTTTGGTTGATCATCATCACGGTCGGCGCTATTGCCGGCATCGTGACCGATAGTCCGTGGGGCGGCATCATTGTTGCTGCGCTCGGACTCGGGCTTTATGGGTTGCTGACAGTTCGCCGCCAGCCGCGCTAATCGTTCGCTCATGCGCCGGATATAGGCGCGGGCGCTTCAATTTCCTTGGAACGACGCTACCCGCGATTGCTTAAAGTCCCATTCCATCTTGAAACTGCCATATTGGCCGTTCCCGGTGGAACGAGTTTGTGGGACATGATTGAGCCGGTTCACGGCCCCGGGATTGCAGCATATGCCGCACGCCGTCGATTTGCGTCGGGGCGCGGTTTGGCTCAATTTGATTGGGCGGCGCCAGCCAAATCGCGGCGCAGAATGTCCGGCAAAGATCGTCAGAACGAACATCTCGGCCCCGATTTGGGGCGATCGAATGGAACAAAGTTGAATGAAAAAGAATGAGCCCACGCTGGCGGAGCGATTGAGTACATCGAAGAAGGCCAAAGAAGCGCAGCTCGAGAAAGCGCGCGCGATGGCGGCAGCGAACAATCCGGGATTGGCAGAACGGCAGTCCGCACGACGAGCTGCGGAGATTGCACGGAATGCACGGATAGCCGAACGCAAGGCTGCAAAAGCACAGGAGATCGAAAAACAAGCTGCGGAAGAAGCCGCCCGGGCGGCGGCCCGCGAGGCCGAACTTACAAAAGCCAGGCTGGATGAGGAGGCTTTTGCGGCGCAACGCAAGGCCGCGCAAGAAGCAGAACTGGCCGAAACGCGGCGTCGCCAGATCGCTTTGGAGGCCGAGCAAAAAGCGGCACGGGACCTTCGATATGCCGCTCGCAAAGCGCGCAAGAAGTAGCGCGCACGCCCAGTCTTGATGCAACTCATTGGTGGCGAAATCACCCGCGCCGGCGCGACGGCTCCGTTCCCGCCAGCCCTTTACAGAGTCATTGCGACCCGGAACCCGTCAGACCACGATTGTTCCCAGGCACTGCTGCCGACGCGCGCGGCAGCCCGCACGTCTCCAGGATATTCCTCCCAGGATCCGCCACGCAGCACCCGCCCTTGGCAGTGACTTTCTCCGTGGCCTTTTGGCGCCTCCGAAATCCCCAGTATCTGCGCGGGCTTTCCGCCAAAGCTGTTGACCGAGTGAACAACGCGGGGGGCCAAATTCGGCTCTCTCCGGCCCGTTGTCTCCGAAGCTCCTGACTTCGCCAAATCAGTACGGATTTTTACTAGCTGATTTGCCAGCGTTATTCGGTGTGTGAAATCCGCGCTTTTCGTATCCCTCTTGGGGCGCAAGAGGAACCGGCGTCAAACCGTGGCGTGGGAATTGTTGGTGTTTTGAGTCGATGCAGTACGGATTTGGAAACCCTCTAGCAATGATATCAGCTTTGGTGCCGCCGCATTCGCAAGAAACTTTTTCAACCGAACGGCAGGATTATCGAAGGCACCGCGCAGCGTCAATTTATGTGGGGATACAAGTATTCCCCTCCGCCACTCCCTGTGATCTCGACTGGCAAATCAATTCTCACTGTCGTAGGAGCCCGCTTGTCTCACTCGCACATGCCCGGCAATTTGGCAGCATCGGGGAGAGTCGCCCTCATGCTCATGCCCATGCCCATGCCGGTTCTCACGCCACATGGTGCACTAATACTCGCGGGCACCAACACAGCGCCGACGCTGGAGTCTGCACAGCTCTCGCAGCTGGAGAAATCGTTTGCCCAGGGGACCGGGCATGGACTGCTTTGCCTGGGTGCCGATGAAGTCGGCACCGCACTGTCTCCGGAGTGGTCGTACTGGCGGGAGTTCGGCGCACGCTACGTGACCGCGCTATGCGTGCTTCCCGGTATTGGCGCGGGTGCACCCAAGCCGCCCGTGCCAATCCCCACAACTAGCCAGTTGGACGAGATTGCGGCTTCTGCTCCGCCTATGACGGGCGCGGAATATTTGACGGCCGCTGTCTTGGCGGATCTGTGGCGTAGTATGGATGCGGCATTCGATAACGAGCTGGCTGAAGCTAAGCTCCCGGTGCAGGAGTTCCTCAAGGGCCGTCATCCGGCCTGGAATCTGGTTGGACGCGTACATTTCAACCTTGCCGAAAACCGGAAGGACGAAGACTTCCCGTTCGCGTTTCTGGCGACGTATACGACGCATCTTTCGGCTGTGGCCAAGGCGCGGCATCTGCCTCTCGGCAAGGCGTTGCAGGAATATGCCGGTGCGAAGAGCCGCGAACGCCTGCTGTCGCTCCTGATGCCCGTCCAGCGCGCCGCTGAGCGTTGCTCGTGGTTGAAGGCGATGGTCGATGCGGGCGAAATCTTCCATCCCCTTCGATGGAGCCCGCAACAGGCGCTGCAATTCCTAACGGACGTGCCCGCGCTGGAAAGCGCTGGCGTTGTAGTTCGCATGCCGTCGAGCTGGCGCATGAACCGCCCGGCCCGCCCGCAGGTAAAGGCGACGGTCGGGGGCAACCCGCCTGCGCAATTGGGGATCGATGCGTTGCTCGACTTTCGGATGGAGGTGACGCTGGAGGGAGAAACCCTCACGGGGGCCGAGATCAAGCGTCTGCTGGCGCATTCCGATGGGTTGGCCCTCATCCGCGGCAAGTGGGTTGAGGTCGACCATGAATGCCTCCGGCGGACACTCGAGCAATTCGAGGCGATCCAGCACCGCGCGGTCCGCGACGGCCTGTCATTCGGCGCGGCGGTGCGCATGCTGGCCGGGGCCGGCATTACCGGCGATGGCCCCGCCGTAGCAGACGATGTTGGCTGGAGCGAGACCGTGGCCGGTCCCTGGCTGGCGGAGACGCTGGCGGGCTTGCGGCGTCCCGACGGGCTCGCACGCGCCGATCCCGGCCGGCATCTTCAGGGCACTCTGCGGCCCTATCAGCAGGCGGGCGTGCAATGGCTTTATCTGCTCACGCAACTTCGGCTCGGGGCCTGCCTCGCTGACGACATGGGGCTCGGCAAGACCATCCAGGTGTTGTCGCTGCTGCTGGTGCTGAAGAACCAGGCCGGGAACATGCACAAGCCGTGTCTGCTTGTGGCACCGGCCTCGCTGCTCGCCAATTGGAGCGCGGAGATCGACCGCTTCGCTCCCAGCCTAAAAGCGGTCGTGGTCCATCCGTCGTCACTACCGTCCGAGAAATTAAAGACGGCCGGTGCCGACAATCTGGCGGACGTCGACCTGGTCATCACGAGCTATGGATATCTGGTGCGCTCACCGAGGTTGGTGAGTACGCGCTGGCGAGTGGCGGTGCTTGACGAGGCGCAGGCCATCAAGAACCCGGATGCGAAACAGACCAGATTGGTCAAGACGCTTAAAGCCGATACGCGCATTGCCCTGACCGGCACGCCGATCGAGAACCGGCTGAGCGACCTCTGGTCAATCTTTGATTTTGTCAATCCGGGCCTGCTGGGATCTTCCAAGCAGTTTTCCACCTTCGTCAAACAGCTCGCTGAGCGGCCGCATAATCCCTACAGCCCGCTCCGCGAGTTGGTGCGCCCCTACATCCTGCGGCGTCTGAAGACCGACAAGAGCATTATTGCCGACTTGCCTGACAAGACCGAGGTGAAAACCTTCTGCCCCCTGAGCCGCAAGCAGGCGGCGCTATACCAACAGGCGGTGGAGGATTTCACCCGGCAACTTGCCGATGCCGATGGCATGAAGCGGAGGGGAATTGTGCTCGCCTTGCTCATGCGGCTCAAGCAAATCTGCAATCATCCCTCTCAGTGGCTTGGAGACGGCGGGTGGGAAGAAGAGGACAGCGGAAAGTTCGCGCGGCTGCGCGACATTGGGGAGGTCGCTGCCGCGCGGCAAGAAAAGGCCCTTGTCTTTACCCAGTTCAAGGAGACAACGGCGCCGCTGGCGGCGTTTCTGGGCTCCGTGTTTGGGCGGGCGGGCCTCGTTCTGCATGGCGAGACCGAAGTCAAGAAACGCAAGGATCTGGTGCGCCAATTCCAGGACGACGAAAGCGTCCCGTTCTTCGTACTCTCTGTCAAAGCCGGGGGCGCCGGGCTGAACCTCACCGCCGCATCGCACGTCATCCATTTCGACCGCTGGTGGAATCCTGCCGTGGAAGATCAAGCCACCGACCGAGCCTTCCGCATCGGGCAGACCAAGAACGTGCTCGTGCACAAATTCATCTGCCGCGGCACCGTGGAAGACAAGATCGATCGGATGATCGAGGCAAAGCAGCAATTGGCTGGGGATTTTCTTGGAGGGGGGGCGGATCTGCTATTGACCGAAATGAAAGACGAGGACTTGCTGAAGCTTGTGACTCTCGATCTGCGTGCGGCGATGACGGAGGGATGAGGGGATGGGCTATTACAACTACTACGGATGGCGTCCCTACGTGCCAGTGGCCGAAAAGCGCCGGCGAGCGGAAAAGAAACTAGCCAAACTCAAGACGCGGGGAGCATCCTTTGCCCCCGTAAAGATCGAGGGCCGCACCATCGCCAGGAGCTTCTGGGGCAAATCCTGGTGCACAAATCTCGAACGCTACAGCGACTATGAGAACCGTTTACCGCGCGGCCGGTCTTATATCCGCAACGGGGCAGTTTTGGATTTGCAAATCGCTAGGGGCACGGTCGTGGCGATGGTCGCCGGTTCCGACCTTTACAAGATCACGATCGCCATTGCGCCGGTTGCGCTGCCACGCTGGAAGTCCATTTGCCGCGATTGTGCTGGAACTATTGATTCGTTGGTTGAGCTGCTACAGGGCCGTCTGGCGAAAGGCATCATGGACCGGGTTTGCCGGAAGGGTGACGGCTTGTTTCCCCAGCCCAAGGAAATCAAGCTGTCGTGCAGCTGTCCGGATTGGGCGGACATGTGCAAGCATGTGGCGGCGGCTCTCTATGGCGTCGGCGCCAAACTCGACGAACAGCCTGAGCTTCTGTTCGTGCTGCGCGGTGTCGATGAAAAAGATCTGATTGCCAGCGCCGGACAGGACCTTTCGCTGACCAAGGCGGCATCGCCTGCGCCCAATGTGCTCGATGGCGGCGATGTTGCGGCTCTGTTCGGGCTGGACATGGCCGAACCCGACGGCGCCCCTATCCCCGCCCCTACCGCCCCAAAGCGGCTTCGGCGCTTGGAGGTGGCCAAACCAAGCAAGCAGGCTTCCGCCAAAAAGAAGAAACCGGTACCGGTGAAAAACCGCGCATCGAGCCGAACGCGAGCCAAATCCGGATCGAACCAGGCCCCGGTCCCCGCCCGGAAAACACGGGCGGGGCAGCAGCCCCAGGCGTCCGCATCTCGGAAAATCCGTACCGAGTTTTGAGCAAAGTCGGGTTCGAAACCAAGTTCCCCTTCGCAATCGTCTCTCACCAGCATTGTCGCCGTTTTTTGATCGCGCCTAAGTCATTGATTTCATTGAGCTCACGATCCAACTCGGTACCGAGAGTTCGAATCTCATCTTGGCCGCTATTCGCGAGCAGCCGTAACGCGTCCGGCGAAGCATCTTGCACTGTGAAGCTGGCGAGAACCTGTTGCCAACCTGACGGCTGGCCGTAGATCGCGGTTCGCGGATAGCCTGGAAGTACGCAAATCCGGGCGGCGCCTGGCCATCGTTAGCGCGCGAAGGTGGCGGCAAGCTGCATCCTGGCAGATTGCTGCTTCAGCTTGGCGGCATATTTATCACTGAACGGATCAAATCTCCTCTTCCGGCGCAATGAACGCAACCCGGCAGGCGCGTGGCACGTTGCACCACCTCAACAGGAGGGTTGGTTTGAGTACTTGTGTCAAACCTGAGTCGCCAATTGCTTCACCGGTCGAATCGGCAGATTTGCGCAGCTATTACCGCCATTATGCCAGGACGTGCAGAATCGCTGCGCAAAATGCACCGGGCGAAAAGCAGCGCATCGAATTGCAAAAAATGGTGCAGGTCTGGCGCGATTTTGCCGCTCAGCATGAACAGCTGATCCGTCGCGACGGGCGAAAAGGATTCTGTTTCCCGATCGGTCGCGGAATCCCTGGCTGGATGTAACCCACCGCTCGATTGGCTCTTCCGGGCGCACGTTTCAGGCTGCCAGCGACAGTGACTGTGGCGGGGTCACGGCGAGGCGGCAGCCCTGCGGCGTCTGCTCCTGACGACGCCCCTGCCAAAGGTGGAACCCTACCGTGACCGTGGGAGGTTAGTGGTCCGGGGCATTCGCAGAGGAGCAGTTCCGTGTCGGCGCGAGGCCCCGCACAACAGCTTTTTGTTGACGGAGCGATGCAATCACTACTGCCTGATGTGTTCGCAGCCGCCCCGGAACATCAATGACGACTGGATTGTCGATACCCTGCTTGCAGCGATACCGTTGATCGATTCCGGCACGATGGAAATCGTATTTACCGGCGGCGAGCCGACCTTGTTAGGAGAACGATTCTTTCAGCTTGTCCGCCAGTGCAAATCTTATCTGCCGGACACCGCGCTTCATATTCTGTCCAACGGTCGGGCATTTGTAAATCCTCAATTTGCAGAGAAGATGGCCGCGATTGAGCATCACGACCTGATGGTCGGAATTCCGATCTATTCGGATTTATCGGATGTGCATGATTATGTCGTGCAGGCGGACGGCGCATTTGACGAGACTATTCGGGGCATCTTAGATCTCAAGAAATTCGGGCAACGCGTAGAGATTCGCGTTGTCATCCATAAGCAAACCTATGAGCGCTTGCCGGAACTCGCCCGCTTCATTGCCCGAAATCTGACTTTCGTCGATCAGGTGGTTCTGATGGGACTCGAAATGACGGGCTTCACCAAGGCCAACCTGCATGACTTATGGATCGATCCGCTCGACTGCCAGCCGCAGCTTCTCGATGCGACGATGATCCTTTCCGAAAATCGCGTTCGGGTTTCCATCTACAATCGCCAGCTTTGCATCACGGACCGGGCTTTGTGGCCCTATGCCAAGCAGTCAATCAGCGACTGGAAAAACGAATACATGCCCGAGTGCGAAGGCTGCGCCGTCCGTTCTGAATGCGGCGGGTTCTTCTCATCTGCGAAGCTCAGGTACAGGGATCACATCCAGCCGATTGTGAGCGCGTATACCCCGGTTGTGGCCTAGACAGCTATATGTATACACATGAAGTTCATGGAAAATGCGAACTTCGTGTGTTAGAATATAGCTATGATTCGAGAGCCCAATTCATTGCCCGCCTCCCGTGCCCGGCTTGCCGCCGTGCTTCGCGCCACCAAGGAAGTGGTGTCGGTCACTAACACGGCGCAGACGCTTGGACTAGATCGGCGTAGTGCCGCGAAGCTCCTCGCACGATGGCGCGAGCAAGGCTGGCTCCGGCGGATCGGACACGGACTTTATGTTCTCGTGCCCCTTGATCTGGCCGGAAGTGAGCAGGTGATCGAGGACCCTTGGGTGCTCGTTCCGACGCTGTTCGGCCACTCCTATATAGGCGGATGGACCGCAGCCCACCATTGGGAACTCACCGAGCAGCTATTCAATGAAACTGTTGTCTTCACGACCCGGCGTGTCACCGAAAACCGTGCGACCGCCCAAGGAGTTGTTTTCGTGTTGCACCACACCTCGGATAAACGCTTTTTCGGGCTCAAGGCACTCTGGCGCGGATCGACGCGCGTCATGATCTCTGACGCCCCGCGTACCTTGATTGACATGATCGCCATGCCTGAAACCGGCGGCGGAATAGATCACGTCGCTGAGTGCATGAGCGCGTATCTGAACGGCAAGGCAAGTGATCGCAAACTCCTGATCCAATACGCCAAGAAGTTTGGAAACGGTGCGAACTTCAAGCGCCTTGGATTTCTGGCAGAGACACGTTTTCACGATCAAGAACTTGTTGCCGCCTGCCGTAAACGGCTGACACAGGGCTACGCAAAACTCGATCCTGCGCTTTCGTGCGACCAACTTGTCACCGCTTGGCGACTCTGGGTTCCGTCGCGGTGGAAGGCGAACACAGCATGATCGACAAGCGCGAAATCCTTGAAACCGCCTCTGCCCTCGGATTGCTCCCCAATGTCGTCGAGAAAGATTACGTTCTCGGCTGGATGCTCGCCGGGAATCAATGCACATCCCGAACTTTGCGACTCTTGGGTATTCAAGGGCGGCACCTGTCTCAAGAAATGCTATTTACCTATCGGTTCTCGGAAGACCTTGATTTTACCCTTCGCGACGAAAGCCATATCGACGAAGAATTTTTGAAGTATGCCCTTGGCGAAGTTGTTGCGTGGGTTGCAGAAGAATCGGGCCTTACCATGCCCACCGACCAGCTCAGCTTCGACATCTACAACAACAAGCATGGCCGTCGCTCTTGCGAGGGCACATTATGCTTCGACATTTTCTCGCCGCCACCCGGCGACAGCGAGGTGATCAGCCAGCTTGAGCGACTGAGTTCCATTGAAACGAAAATTGCACCAAGATCACTACGGATAGCGCTCGGCGCTTCAGGTCGGTCAGGTCTAATTTGCATGGTCGTCCCCAGAGTGGGTGGTTGCAACCGCACTCTTCCAGAGTGCCGGTCGCGATCCACCTCCCCATAGGATCTCTGAGGGAATTGGACGGCGTGCTCCCCTGGCCGGGCAAGAAGCGTCGCCGGTGAAGTAGGCGCGTATCGCAAACATTTGGGCTATAGGTTACTGGAAATTCGATAGCCTATAGGCTATATGAAAACGCATAAAATATAGACTACAGTCTATTATCAGTGAACTGCTTAATAGGCGATAGGCTATGAAAAACACACGTATTTCCACCCAATCCCGCCAAAGCCTGGAATCCCGGTTCGAAGGCATGCGGCCGGCCACGCGCTTCAAGCCGCCAGTGCGCGGGTGGATCAAGGCTATCCGCGAAGCGCTCGGGATGTCATCCGCACAACTGGCAAAACGGCTGAAGATAAAACAGCCCACCGTCGTTGCGATGGAACAGTCCGAAATGAAAGGGACGATCCAGTTGGCGACGCTGCGCCGTATCGCCGAGGCGATGAATTGCACCCTCGTCTATGCGCTCGTGCCGAACGACCCGCTCGAAACCATTGTTCGCGAACAGGCGCGCAAAGTGGCGAAGCGCCGTTTGCAATCAGTCGAGCATTCCATGTTGCTCGAAGACCAGAGCGTGCCCGCCAAGGATTTTGCGGAGCGTATCGACGCCCTTGCACGCGACATGAACCCGCGTGCGCTGTGGGATGATTCATGAGCGATATATTCGAGCAGCCAGCTGACGCGGCAACACCGCTCACCGAAGCGGAAAAGCGTGACCTTAAACCGGCCTATATCACCACCCGCGCCGAATTGAATGCGGCGGAGCAGGAAAACATCGCGCTCGGCCAGGATTGGGCCTCGCGCCGCCACCGCGATATCCTCACCGAGAGTTTTGTCCATTCGCTTCATCTTCACATGTTCAATGACGTGTGGCGATGGGCCGGACGATTTCGTACCAGCGAGCGCAACATCGGAATCGATTACTGGGAGATTCCAGCAGCTGTACGCATGTTGCTTGATGACACAAAGACGTGGATCGAGCACATGGCCTACCCGCCTGACGAAATCGCTCTGCGTTTCCATCATCGCCTGACTCATATACATCCCTTCCCAAATGGTAATGGGAGACACGCACGCCTGATTGCCGATCTGCTCATCATGCAGCTCGGAGGCGAACGCTTTTCCTGGGGGACAGGAAGTCTGCGGGAGCCAGGAGAGTTGCGGAAACGCTACATTGCCGCACTCAGGGCTGCGGACAACTACGACATTGAGCCTTTGCTCAAGTTTGCGCGGTCGTGAAGTCGAACCTCCATGAACATGACGAGGCTGAGCGATACAGACGATCCAGGCGCAGAAGGGAAGAAGTCTGGATCGTTGCCATCATAACGCTTGCCGTGGCACGGCAGGGGCCATTTGGATCGTCTCAATTTGGACGAGTGCTGGCGCGTAGAGCGTTTTCCGATTGGAAGGAATCGGAATATCGCGATGATTTGATTCCGTACGCGACACGGATGTGCCAGTTTTGTCGAGATGTTCGCCGCAGAAGAACCGGGGCACGCGATCCCATGGGCCTTCGCCGTCCTCCTTCCGATCAGCGCGGCCTGAAGGTTTCCTTCCTGACGCCTACGAGCCGGCTTATCCCGCGCCGAATGGCCCACGTCGTAATTGCAGCGGTCTCATTGGTGTTCTCCGGTTGCGCGAATCAAGGATTCAAGGTGGTAAGCGTTACCTATCAATATACCGATCAGAACCGCTTGACCCGAGAGTCACGCGCTTTTCTCAATGCGCAGGACCAATGCTATTTCTCAGGCTTTCAGTATGCTCAGATCATGGGTCCGCCGCAGATCGTCAGTGATAACGGGATGACCGGCGAGCATCAGGCGACGAGATCCTTTTATTGCATCGGATTCCGGGGTGGAGAAGATTGAGGACCACTTTCACATAGCGCATCCTTCGAATCGAATGGCAGGCTGCAGCCTCGATCGGGGGGATCATCGCTGGAATTCGAAGTGGGAATCATTGAGCAGAAAATCAGAAATCCGGCTTGCCCGCGACCGGCGTGCCGTAGTCGATACCGAACGGGTTTGAATTGTTCTCGGAGCAGATATCCTCCGCGAATGTCCGGTTCGTACGTTCGTATTGGCGCAGCGCCTGCCAGGGCGCGTTGAACGTATCCGGGTCGTCGATGGTCAACAAAATTTCGAGCCTGGCGCCGTTCTCGATCAGGCGCCAGCGCTCGGTGACGTGCAGCTTTTCGGTATGCGGCGTGCGGTAATTGTCGAGGAAAGTCCTGTCGTTGAGCCCGATCGTATCGACAACGAGTGTATCGCCTTCGTAGTGGCCGACCGATTCACCGTACCAGGACGGTTTCGGATTGGCGGTGTGAGCCGCATCGAGCCGGATATGCCGCGTTTCGCTGTTGCCGCTGAAGATCATCGTGACCTCTCGCGGCGATTGCAGGATGGACAACGCACCCCCGAGAAGCACGTCGAAGCCCGGAACGCCGCCGGGCTGGCAGGAAGAACGGGCGGTGAAGGCGAATTTCCCGGCGAGCACTTCGCCGTTGTCCTTCTTCATCACGTCTCTGGCCCATTGCTTCAGATTGGGGTTGCCGATGTCGCTGATGCGCTGGGTCGGCTGCTCGCCCGGAGTGCCATTGGGAATATAGCGATAGGCCGGGTCCTGCGCGATCGGCTTTGGCGAGCCGGCAACGGGAAGGAATGCGCCGATGCCGATACCGATCCAGGCCGTTTGGGCGGTGGGGGAAAAATCGGGGGGCGCACCGGCGACGGCAGCCTGCACAGGGCCCATTCCGGCGAGGCTTGCCAGAAGGGCCAGCGAAAGCATTGGGCGGATTCTGCAGGATTTGCGCATCGTTTCAGGGAGAGCGGGATTTACCTTGGCTTCTGGAAAACGAGGAAGAATTTGTCCGACTTGTCGCCAATCCCGCCCTGACCGGGAACGCGCGCCGTGTGCGGATCATTCGGATTGGCAAGTGCATGGCTCTCGCGCAGCAGCCTGAATCCTGCCGCCGTCACCTCTGTTTTCACAACCGCCGGATCGATGCGATGAAGCGCCGTGGTATCGCGCGTGCCCGATCCGGGCGCCGCCGCATGGTCGATGATGACGTAGAGTCCGCCCGGCTTCAGCGCGGCGAAAATCGCCCGGTCCATTGCCTCCGTATCGACAAAGAACATCCCGGGAACCTTGAAGTCGTGATAATTCTGCGCCGTCCACACAAGATCGACCGGCTCCGGCAGTTTCAGGTCGCTGAAATCCTGATCGGAAACCGTGACATTCGCGTAGGCCGGATTGTCGGTAACGGGTTTGATCTGATCCCGGATACGCTGGATCAGCGTGGCAAGGTTGAGCGAATAGACATGTCCTTTCGGCCCGACGACGGCGGACAACAGCCGCGTCGAATAACCTTGCCCCGGAATCAGTTCCGCCACCCTGTCGCCGGGTTTTACGCCCGAGAACGCCAGCATGATCGCCGGCAGGCGATCGGCGTCGCGGTTTGTGTCCGCTTTCGGCCGGTTGGGATCGGCGACCGCGGCAGCGACGAAGGCAGGCACTTTCTCAGAGGCCGCGAAGCCCGGGCCTGCGGCAAAAGCGACAAGCGCGAGCGCGGCGAAGGCGGCATGTGCAAGGCGGAATTTCATCTTCGCATCCCCAACAATGTTGCTGGAGGCACAGTAGAGCCCTTTCCGGCTGGAAGGAATCGGAAAGGCCACTCTCCAAACTGTTTTTAATTGCCGATTTAGAAGTGGCTATCCCGCCAGATGCCGGCTCAGAAATGCGCTGAGATCGGCCGCATCGGCCGCGGCGCCGTCGATGAAGGCGGATTTGCGCCGGCGCAGGAATTGAAGGCCCATGACATAAAGGCCGGGCGCCTCCGTCACACCGCCGTCATGGCGGATCTGCCCCTTGCGGTCGAACACCGGAAGTTTGAGCCAGGAATAATCGGGGCGATAACCGGTTGCC
The DNA here is from genome assembly GCA_963747255.1 of uncultured Alphaproteobacteria bacterium. Lineage (GTDB taxonomy): Bacteria > Pseudomonadota > Alphaproteobacteria > Micropepsales > Micropepsaceae > CAIYRG01. The sequence goes on along the minus strand of CAVVEG010000001.1, from coordinate 127,986 downwards.
CAGACAATCGTTCGGATTTCCCCGTTTGACAGATTCAATTCCAGCGGCGGCGAGGCCGGCACGCGCGTCGGGGGTAGGCGCTCGGGGCCGCCCATTCCGCCATTGAGGCCGGCCGTCTCCGCCCAGGCATCAAAGTGATCCAGCAGCCGCCCGAGCTTGAGATCCGCCAGCGCGCATTGGTTGGCGAGCGATCCGGAGAACATCGCGCGTCCATCCCTGATTCCGGCAAGGCGCCCCACCAGCCGCACGCCGATTGCGCTGAGTGCGTTGAGATCGAGCGTCATCTTTTCGGGCGAACCGACCAGTTGCATGGAGGGAAGCCGCCGCGCCCGGACGATGTCGTCCACTTCGTCGTAGCGCTGGTCCGAAAGCCCGCTTGCATCCATCCACCACTGGATATCCTTTCCGCGATACAGCCGCGGCGCGCGCACATGTTCTCCCACCGAAAGGGTCACCGGCCGGCCGGAGCGGTGAATTTCATAAGCGATCTGAATTCCCGACGCCGATGCGCCCGCGACGAGAATGCCTCCCGGTTCGAGCCGCGAGGGACTGCGATACTGCAGCGTGGTCAATGTGCGAACGGATCGCGGCACGGCTTCCGCGAATTGCGGTACCGCGGCGATGTTACAGGCGCCCGTCGCGATCACCGCGGTATCACAGCGCCAAGTGCCGCGACTGGTTTCGATGCGGTAACCCGGATCGGCAAAGCCGACCGCCGTTACCCCTGACTGAGGGAGAACGGGGGCCGAAATTGCGCGCGCATATCCGGTTATGAATTCGACCACCTCCGGAACGGTGCGATAGCCATCCGGATCGCCGCCGTCATAGCCGTAATCCGGGAGACGGCTCTGCCAGTTCGGCGTCAGCAGCCGGAGCGAATCCCAGCGTTCGGTGCGCCAGGAATTTGCCACGTCGCCGCGTTCGAGCACGATATGCTCTATTCCGCGGCGGCTGAGGCAGCGGCTCATGGCGAGCCCCGCATGCCCCGCGCCGATAATAACGCAGGCAATCCTGCGGCTCTTCCCCCCGCTCACCGGTTTCGCGCGGCTGTCAGTTCACCTCGACACTGACATTGGTGGGGTTTGTGACAATGTCGAACACGGCCGAGCGTTTTTGCGATTGCGCCACAAGTGCCCGGATCTCGTCGGGCGTCGCATCGGCATCGATTTTGTATTTGACCTTGATGCCGTCAAATCCGTTGCGCACGTCGCGATCGATTCCGAGGATGCCCTGAATGTCCATTCCCCCTTCGATACTCGCCTCGACCGAGCGCAGCTGGATCCCGCGATTTTGCGCCACCGCCGCAATGCCGGCCGTGAGGCAGCTTGCGAGGCCGACGAGCACATATTCTACCGGCGTCGCACCCTTGTCCTCGGAGGCAAAAATCTCCGGATGGTCGGCGTCAAAGGCAAATTCCGAGCGGTGATCATGCTCCGCGCCCAATCCAAAGAAATTCTTCACGAGCGTTCGGCTATGGGTGCCGTTGATCCATTTGCAGGATGCGCGCCACTGGAATTTTGCGGCATCCGGCGCCTCGGTAAGCGCTTTGCGGGCGTCGAGCAATGCTTCTACATTCACGCCATTATCAACGGATTTCGCAGACATCAGCCGTTCCTCTTCTCCCCGGGAACGGAACGAAAAGATGAACCACTGCCGAAGTCAAGCCGCACCGGATTTCACGGCCGCTATTCGTTGTTTAACGCGAAGTTCGCCCGTGATTAGCATGGGCAGGCTTGCGCAAAATGTTCTAGGATGCCTCATGGACACGACACCGCCGCGACTTTCTCAGTTTCCTCGCCGCCAGCGCCGTGCTGGCACCCTCGGCTCGCGCGCTCGCGCAGCAGCTTTCGGCCGCGCCGGAATCCGCCGCACTTAAAAGCGCAAAGGATGCGCTGCAGGTGATGGATTTCGAGGCCGCGGCGCGGCGCGCGCTTCCACCGGCGCATTGGGGCTATATGGCGAGCGGCGTGGACGACGATCTGACCCTGAAGGCCAATGTCGAAGCGTTCCGGCATATCGGTCTCAAGCCCCGGCGTCTTGTGGACGTATCCAAACCGGATCTGAGCACAGAGGTTTTCGGGGTTCGCTGGGAAACTCCCATTTTCATCTGCCCCGTGGGTGGTCAGCGAGCCTTTCATCCGGAGGGAGAACTCGCGACGGCGCGCGCCGCGAAAGCGCGCCATCACACGATGATCCTTTCCAACGTGACGACTTTTCCAGTCGAGCAGGTTGCCGGCACGCTGGGTACGCCGCCATGGCAGCAGCTCTATATGCCGCTGAAATGGGAGGATACCGAGCGCCTGGTCAAGCGCATCGAAGATGCCGGCTGTCCCGTGCTTGTCTGGACGGTCGATCTGCTTGGCGGACGCAACACTCCGACCATGACCCGCTTCGCGCGCGAGGACACGCGCAATTGCCTCTCCTGCCACACCGGGGGGCCGGGCGTCGCGATTTATCGCCCGATGTATGACGGCCTGGAAGGGCGGTTTAATCCCGCTGACGCCACCTGGGCGACCTTCGACCGGCTGAAGAAACTCACCCGGATGAAGGTGATGCTGAAGGGGATCGACAGCGCGGATGACGCCGAGCTTGCGGTCAAGCATGGCGTCGATGGCCTGATCGTCTCCAATCATGGCGGCCGGGCGACGGAGACTCTGCGGCCGACCATTGAATGCCTGCCCGAAGTTGTGCAGGCGGTCCGCGGCCTCGTGCCGGTGTTCCTCGACGGCGGTGTTCGCCACGGTACGGATATCTACAAGGCGCTCGCATCCGGCGCGCGCGGCGTCGGCATGGGCCGGCCCTATATCTGGGGACTGTCGGCATTCGGTCAGGAGGGCGTGGAACGCGTGCTGGAAATCCTGCGCGCCGAACTCAGGATGACCATGCAGCAGATGGGCACGCCGACGATCAAGGAGATTACAGCCGCGCGCGTTGCGCGCGCCTGAACAGGTGTTCGATGGCTGGGACAATTTCTATCTGCTCGTTGGTTCCGCGGCAGGCGCTCTTATCGGACTGCTGTTCGTTGTCGTTACGCTGACGGCGAACATCGATGCGCGAATGCGTCCACGCGGCGCGCAGGTTTACCTGACGCCGGTTGTCTTCCATTTCGCGATTGTCGTGGGTGTCAGCGCGATTTCAGAGGCGCCCGGCGTGCCGCCAAAAATCGCAGGCGTCCTGCTCGCCATCAGCGCCGTGCTGGGGCTTGCCTACGCATTGCTGACGACGCGCCGGATGTCGGCGCCCGACTGGCCAAATCCACCCGATTTTTCGGACAAGTTCTTCTACGGAGTTTTTCCGGCGATGAATTATCTCGCACTCGGGGTAGCGGCTGCATCGCTGTGGTTTGCGCCTCCGCTCGCCCCGTACGGCGTTGGCGTCGTGACGCTCGCGCTATTGCTGACGGGAATTCGCAACGCCTGGGATCTGGCGACTTTCATCGTTCATGGCGCGCCGCGGCAGGAGCCCTAAATTGCCTCCAGGGTGGCATTCTCCCGCAGCAATTCTGCGTTGCGGCGATCCCGGCCAAGCCTTCTCTGCAGGGTATCCAGAAGCGTCAGAGCCTCTGCCGCAGCCCCCTTGAAGCCGTGCTTTGAAAGCTGTGCGACCAGCACCTTCTGATGCCCAACCCGCGACTCCAATTGCCGAATTTGCCGATGTGCGTCTGCAAGCAATTGTTCAGGCATGGCTCGAATTCCTTCCTCAGTCGCCGGCACAATTACGGATTGACGGCCTGCGCGCAACGAAAATTTGTGCGATGCACAAATGAATTATTGCATTGCACCATAATTGTCAATTCAATCCCGGACCACCACACGGCACCTTCCATATCTCATCGGCATATTCCGCAATCGCGCGATCGGAGGAGAACCAGCCCATGGCGGCGATATTGGACACACTCATCCGCATCCATTCGCTGCGCGAGCACCAGACTTCGTCGATGCGCCGCTGCGTTTCGGCGTATGAACGGAAATCCGCGGTGACCATATAGTGATCGTGGTAGCGGAGCGCGGTTGCGAGCGGCGTATATCGCGATCGGTCGTCGGGCGAATAGACACCCGATTCGAGCGCGGCGATGACGCGGGCGAGATCGTCGGATTGTGCAATGATCGCGGTTGCGTCCAGCCCGGCCACGCGGCGCCGGGTTACCTCGTCGGCGCGCAAGCCGAAGATGAAAAGGTTTTCCGCACCGGCCCGCTCGCACATCTCCACATTTGCGCCGTCGAATGTCCCGATCGTCAGTGCCCCGTTCAGCGCCAGTTTCATGTTTCCGGTGCCCGAAGCCTCCATACCGGCGGTCGAGATCTGTTCCGAAAGATCGGCCGCCGGGATGATCGTTTCGGCGAGGCTGACATTGTAATCCGGCAGAAACACGATCCGGAGGAATTCGCGCACGAGCGGATCTTCGTTCACGGTTTGGGCGAAGTCGTGGATCAGCTTGATGATAAGCTTTGCCCGCGTGTAACTCGCCGCCGCCTTACCGGCGAAGATCTTTACGCGCGGCACCCAGTCCCGATTCGGCTCGGCGCGAATCGCCTGATACATGGCGACGGTCTCGAGCAGATTGAGCAGTTGGCGCTTGTATTCATGGATTCGCTTGATGTGCACGTCGAACATTGCATGCGGATTGACCCGCAAGCCGACGCGATCGGTGATGAGAGCCGCAAGCGCCAGTTTGTTGCGATGTTTTACCTTTTCCAGCTCCGCATGGAGGCCGCGGTCGCCGGAATGTTTTGCAAGCCGGGCCAGCGTCATCGGCGCGTCGAATACACTATCACCGCAAACATTCCGGATGATCTCCGCAAGTCCAGGATTGGCCTGCTTCAGCCAGCGGCGAAAAGTGATTCCATTGGTCTTGTTGACAATCCGGCCGGGATACAGCCGGTGCAGATCGCGAAAGACAGTTTCGCGCATCAGATCGGTATGAAGTTTCGACACACCGTTCACGCGATGTGATCCGACAAAGGCCAGATGACCCATCCGCACCTTGCGGCCGTCGTGTTCGTCAATCAGCGACAACGGCGACAGCATCCCGGGCACGCAGCCGGACTGGCGACGCGCCAGTTCGAGATGCTCGGCGTTGATGCGGTAGATGATCTGCAGATGCCGCGGCAGCATGCGTTCCAGCAGCGAAACCGGCCAGCATTCCAGCGCTTCGGGCAGCAGCGTGTGATTGGTGTAGGAAAAGGTCCATTGGGTAATCCGCCACGCCTCTGCCCAGGGCAATCCGTGGATGTCGCGCAGGATGCGCATCATTTCGGCGATCGCGAGACTCGGATGGGTGTCGTTGAGCTGGATCGCGGCGCGCGCAGGCAGGAGATGAAGGTCGCCATAGCTGGCCACGTGCCGATGAACGAGATCCTGAAGCGATGCGGAGACAAAGAAGAATTCCTGCCGCAGGCGCAGCTCCAGGCCGATGGCGGTGTTGTCGGCGGGGTAGAGGAATTTGCAGATCGCTTCCGCGCGGGCCTGTTCGGAAAAAGCCCCGATATGATCGCCGCTATTGAAGGTGTCGAAGCGCAGGGGATCGGCGGCGCGGGCCGACCATAGCCGCAAGGGATTTACGTGCGTGCCGCGCCACCCCACGATCGGCGTGTCGTAAGCGACAGCCTCGATCACCTCGGCCGGGCGCCAGATCGAGCGCGGCGCGCCGCCCGGCCAGGAGGTTTCTTCGACATGGCCGCCAAAGCCGATGTCGTAAACCACGTCCGATCGCGCGAACTCCCATGGATTGCCGAATGACAGCCACTCCTCCGGATATTCCTGCTGCCAGCCGCCGCGAATGACCTGCCGGAAGAGGCCGTGGTCATAGCGAATTCCATAACCGCAGCCCGGAATACCGAGCGACGCCATGCTCTCCATAAAACAGGCGGCAAGCCGGCCGAGCCCGCCATTGCCGAGCGCCGCATCCGGTTCGGCCGTCCTCAGCGCATTCAGATTGACCCCGAGATCGCCGAGAGCGGCGTAAAACAGCTCCCCAAGGTCGAGATTGCAGAGCACATCGCTGAAAATCCGCCCGATCAGGAATTCCAGCGACAGGTAATAAACGCGCTTGCGCCCTTTGGCGTAATTCTGGCGTTCGCCGGTGAGCCAGAGATGGGTGATGCGGTCACGAATCGCGAGCGCCGTGGCGAAAAACCAGTCCCGATTGGTCGCCTGCGAAGGGTCCTTGCCGAGCGCCAGTGCCAGTTTTGCGAGCACGGCGCTTTTCACTTCGCCTATTTCCGCATCACTCCAGCCGAGCGAAGGGGATTGCGCGAAGGACCTCTCGGCGCGCTGGTGCTCCCTGACCGTCAATGGCAGGGCCGTGTTTGGCCTGCTCATTCCGCGCCTTTCGTGGTCCCCGCAACCAACTGCACGGGAATATTCACGCAAGGCTTGTGCCAGTTCGGCTCAGTCGCCGCCCGGCATCATGGCGGCGCAGCCGCCATCGACGAACAGTTCCGCGCCCGCGACAAAGTCCGAGTCGTCGGAGGCGAGAAACAGCATGGCGCGGGCAAGATCGATCGGCTCCCCGGGCCGGTTGCGCAGGTTCACCACTTTGCGGTCAGGATTGAATTCATCCCTGCCCACGGGCGAGCCGATCTTGTTGGGCACCACGCAATTGACGCGGATATTGTGCGCCGCGAGCTGAATGGCGAGCGAGCGCGTCAGGTTGATGACGCCCGCTTTCGCGGCGGTGTAGGCGATTGCGCGTGGCCGGCCGTAATGACCGGAGGTCGAACTGACATTGACGATTCTGCCGCCGCGGCCGCCCGCGATCATCTCCTTTGCCGCATATTTGCTGAACAGCATCGGCGCCGTGAGGCAGACCGCGATGACGCGGTCCCACTCTTCCCTGGTGATGTCGAAGAGATGCTTGTTGTCGGAAATCGCGACATTGTTGATCAGGATGTCGAGACGCCCCCACTCACGCGCGACTGCCTTCACGGTGTCAATGATCTGCTCCTCCCGCGAAACATCACAAATGAAGCTTTTGGCGCGCCCGCCGCTTTCTGCGATCGCGGCCCTGACTTTCTCCGCGCGCGCGAGGTCCATATCCACGACCGCAACAGCAGCGCCTTCAGAGGCGAAGAGCCTTGCGGCCGCCTCCCCGATGTTGCGACCTGCGCCGGTGATGATCGCAACCTGATCCGTGAGTTTGCCCATCCATGCTCCGTCGGCAGAAGCCCGCCCCCCTATGGGTGCACGGTTTCGGTGAACCAGTCGGTGGGAAGTTCGCGCCCCAGACCCCGCTCCTTCGCCTTCCGATAGGCCACGGCGCCCGCCGCGGCGAATTGCAGACCAAGCCCGAGATTGTTGAGAAAACAGGTGATCTGATCGGCCCGCGTGCGCGCCGGCGCTTCGCCCGCGATCACCTGTGGCAGCGTCGGCAACGAATCGAAACCGATTTCTTCCGCCAGCATCCAGCCTTTGTTTTCAGCCTTCTCGGGAATGGAGACTCCCGTGGTGAACAAATGGGTCGGACTACCGACATTGTTGTGGATGACGAGCAGGTCGCACTGCTTCATCGCCGCGACTTCGAGCTCCGGCCGCTTGACCGCACTGACATGCAGGCCGGGTTTGAGCCAACGCCGGAAGAAAACGTTGTCGATGCTGTTGGTGGCGCACATCGCGATGTCGGCATCCCTGAGCGCCGCTTCCGCTGAATCCACCGCAACGACATCGCATTTGAGTTTGGCGCTCCATTCGCGCGCGAAATTCTCACGATTGGCGGCGTTGGGACTGAAGCAGCGGATCAATTCGATGGGTCGCACCGCTGAAACCGCCATCGCCTGTGCCCCCGCCTGCCAGCCGGATCCGAGCAGCCCCACGACCCTCGCATCCGCGCGCGCGAGATATTTCACACCCAGGCCGTTTGCCGCGCCCACCCGCATGCGCTGCGTCACCCCATCGGGGAATATGGCGAGCGGCTCGCCGTTCTCGGTCGAAAAGAGAAGCACGAGGCCTACATAACGGGCATTGGGCGCCGCGGGCACTTTTACGCGCCGTTCGTTTCCCGCCTCCACCGGCCAGGTGATAATATCGGAATTGATCCGCACCGCGCCGACCCCGAGCTTCGGCGCAACGCCATCCATCGATTTGAGGCTGTACAGGGCGTCGTTCCGGGAGGTCGGGCAGAATGAATCCGAGCGGGTTCGCGATAGCGCACGGCCGCGCGCAAGTTCGCGATAGGTGTCTTCCAATACGGCGATGCAGTCAGGCATCGTCAGGACCGCTTCGACGTCATCATTGCTGAGGATCAGGGTCATGGCGAAATCCGGGGGCAGCGCAACACCTTAGTTCGCCGCCGGGCGACGCGAAACGGATTCCGCGAATGACCCGGCACATCCTGCGGCAATTCAACTCATGGATAGAGCAGTAAATTTGCGTGAATGAATATAATTCATAATGTTCAGGCCATCTGAAATGATGTTTTATCAATGATCAGCGCGGGGCAGCTGCGCGCCGCCCGGGCAATGCTGGGACTCGATCAGAGGCAGCTTGCCGAACTCGCCGGCCTCTCGGTCCCGACCATTCAGCGAATGGAAGCAAGCGATGGGGTGGTTCGCGGGAATGTGGATTCGCTGATGAAACTCGTGCATGCGCTGGATGAGGGGGGAATTGAACTGATCGCCGCGGGCGCAACAAGCGCGTCGGGCGGACGGGGCATTCGCCTCAAATCGCCGAAATGAATGCCCGCCGTCATGCCGGTTAACTTTACGCTTCTCTGCGTTGCCGCGTTACTGACACTCGCGCCCGCGGCCGTCGCGCTCTCCGGACAGCGCATGGCATCGGCCATCATCTACACCGTCTGCCTGTTGCTCGCCGCAACGCTGACCGGGAGCGCAGTCGCGTTTGCGATCTCCGGGGCAGATGCGAGCACGGCAGTCCTGCCGCTTGGCGTGCCGTGGATCGGAGCGCATTTCCGCGAAGACGCTCTGTCCGCGGTGTTTCTGGCGATTGTGAATCTCGGCGCAGCGGGCGCCAGTCTTTACGCGCTCGGCTATGGCAAACATGAAGAGGCGCCGTCGCGCGTACTGCCCTTCTATCCGCTGTTTCTCGCGGCCATGAATCTCGTCGTGCTGGCAGATGACGCGTTCAGCTTTCTGCTGTCCTGGGAATTCATGTCGCTGTCGTCCTGGGCTCTGGTCATGGCCCATCACCAGGCTCCGGAAAACGCGCGCGCGGGGTATGTCTATCTGGTGATGGCGAGTTTCGGCACGCTGGCCCTGTTGCTCGCCTTCGGACTTCTCGCGGGTCCGGACGGGAATTACGCCTTCGAAGCGATGCGCGGCGGCGCACCCGCCTCAGGGCTGGGCTCGCTCGTTCTGTTGCTTGTGCTCCTGGGCGCCGGGTCGAAAGCCGGAATTGTGCCGCTGCATGTCTGGCTGCCACTCGCGCATCCCGCAGCGCCGTCGCATGTGTCGGCGCTGATGAGCGGCGTCATGACCAAAGTCGCGGTCTACGCATTCATCCGCATCATCTTCGACCTGGTGGGTGCGCCCGAGTGGTGGCAGGGCATGGTTGTGCTGGTGCTGGGCGGAATCACCGCCGCCATCGGCGTGCTGCATGCGCTGATGGAGCACGATCTCAAACGGCTGCTTGCCTATCATACGATCGAGAATATCGGCATCATCTTCATCGGACTCGGGCTGGCGCTGGCCTTCCGGGCGAACGGGATGGATGCGGCGGCCGCGCTGTCGCTGACCGCCGCGCTGTTTCACGTCTTCAATCATTCGCTGTTCAAGAGTCTGCTGTTTTTCGGCAGCGGCGCAGTACTGACGGCAACCGGCGAACGCGACATGGAACATCTCGGGGGGCTGATCCACCGCATGCCGCAGACGGCACTGGCATTCCTGATCGGGTGCGCGGCGATCTCCGCCTTGCCGCCCCTGAACGGTTTTGTCTCCGAGTGGATGACTTTTCAGGCGATCCTGCTGAGCCCGTCATTGCCGCAATGGGGATTAAGGCTGGCGGTACCCGCAACCGGCGCGCTGCTGGCGCTATCCGCGGCATTGGCCGCAGCCTGCTTCGTGAAAGCCTTCGGGATCACATTCCTGGGCCGGCCCCGCAGCGCACCTGCGGCCGCGGCACAGGAGACCGACAACTTTTCGCGCATCGCGATGTTTGTCTGGGCCGGATTGTGCGCGCTGTTCGGGATCCTGCCAGGTTTGGGCATCGATGCACTCGGACGGGCGGTTCAGTCGTTGCTGGATTCCCGTTTGCCGCCGCAGCTGAGCATTCCCTGGTTCCTGCTGGTGCCTGTCGAGGGCAGCCGAAGTTCGTATGACGGATTGCTGGTATTTGCATTCATCAGCGCATCCGCGCTGCTGACGGTGGCTGCAATCCACTGGCTGGCCTCGCGCGCCATCCGCCGCGGCGAGATCTGGGACTGCGGATTCCCCGATTCCACTCCGCTTGCGCAGTACAGCGCCGGCAGTTTTGCACAGCCAATTCGCCGGGTGTTCGGAACGCTGGTGTTCCGCGCCCGTGAAACGATCACGATGCCGCCGCCCGGCGAAACCGCGCCGGCGCATTTTCGCGTCGAACTGCACGACCTCGCGTGGAACAGCATCTATGCGCCGCTCGCGTCGGCCGTCGGCGTCGCGGCCGATCGCCTGAACATGTTGCAATTTCTCACCATTCGCCGATACCTCGACTCTTGTCTTTCTTGCGCTCATCACCCTTCTGCTCGTGGTCGCGATATGGACGTGATCGTGCCTTACGCCGTGCAGGGCGTGCAGATGGTTATTGTGCTCGCCTTCGCGCCCGCGCTGACCGGGCTCGTGCGCAAGGTCAAAGCCCGGCTGATGCGGCGCACCGGGCCGCCGGTGCTGCAGCCCTATCGCGACCTTGCGCGGCTGATGCGCAAAGAGGCGGTGGTTGCCGCCAATGCGTCATGGCTGTTCCGCGCGGTGCCCTATCTGGTGTTCGCAACGACCTGGGTTGCCGCGGCGCTGGTACCGACTTTCGCCATCGGACTTCCCTTCAGCTGGACGGCCGATCTGATCGCCATCATCGCGCTTCTGGGCAGCGCGCGATTCTTCCTCGCGCTCGCCGGAATGGATATCGGCACCAGCTTCGGAGGCATCGGCTCCAGCCGCGAAATGATGATCGCCTCGCTCGCCGAGCCCGCGATGATGATGATCATCTTTGTGCTGGCGCTGATCGCCGGATCGACACAGCTTTCCAGTATCGCAGCATTTCTGCAATCCCCCGAAGCCGGATTGCGCGTCTCGCTGGGGCTGGCGCTGGTGGCGCTGATCATGGTCGCCATCGCGGAAAATGCGCGCATTCCGGTCGATAATCCGGCGACGCATCTCGAACTCACGATGGTGCATGAGGCGATGGTGCTGGAATATTCCGGGCGGCATCTCGGGCTGATCGAACTCACGTCTGCCCTGAAATTGCTGCTGTATATTTCGCTGATCGGCTGCGTGTTTGCGCCCTGGGGCCTGGCGCCGTTGGATGGCGGCGTGCTGGATTGGCTGATCGGGATTGCTGCATGGCTGCTGAAACTCGCCATCGCCGCGGTCGCGCTGGCGCTGTTCGAGACCTCGATCGCCAAGATGCGCGTGTTTCGGGTGCCGGAATTCCTTGGCGCGGCATTCATGCTGGGGCTTCTGGGCGCGTTGCTGCGATTTGTCTCGGCGGGATTTTGAGATGCCGAATCTGGACTTCGACATCGCGCATCTTCTGGCAGGCTCACTTGTTCTGGTGAGCCTTATGATGCTGTACCAGGACCGCCTGCCGGCATTGATCAACGTCTTTGCGGTGCACGCTCTGCTGCTGGCCGCATCCGTCGCGTGGCAGGCCAATATCCAGGACGAACCCGATCTTTACATCACGGCTGCGATCGCGCTGGGCTTCAAAGGGGTGGTGATTCCCATGGCGCTCCGCCGCATGATCGTGCGGCTCGGGATTCATCGGGAGATCGAATCGGTGACCGGGATCGGCCTGACCATGCTCGCCGGCATGGCGCTGATCGCGCTCGCCATGGTGGTTATGCTGCGGGCGACGCCGGGCGCATCGCCTCTCGCCCGCGAGGATCTGGCTTTCGCTCTTTCCGTGCTTCTGGTTGGTCTGTTGATGATGGTGTCGCGCCGTAATGCCGTTGGCCAGGTCATCGGCTTCATGTCGCTGGAGAACGGGCTGATCCTCGCGGCCACGGGCGCGAAGGGCATGCCGCTGGTGGTGGAGATCAGTGTGGCGTTCTCCGTCCTGATCGCGTTCATCGTGATCGGCATTTTCCTGTTCCGCATTCGCGAGCGCTTTGACACGGTCGATGTCCAGGCTCTGGACCGTTTCCGGGGCGAGCGCCAATGAATATGCTGGCGCCCCTGATACTCGTCTTCGCGATTCCGGCGGTTGCTGCGGCCATTCTCGTCCTCATTCCGGATTACCGCGTGTCGTCGCGCGTCAACATGCTGGCGAGCCTGCTGACGCTGATCGCCGGGATCTCCCTGGTCTTCATTCCAGAGCATACGGAAGATTATTTTCTGCTCGACGACCTGAACATTGTGTTCATCGTGCTGAACAGCTTTGTCGGTTTCACCACGAGCGTGTTCAGCGCGAGCTACATCGCGCATGAACTGGAGACCGGCCGACTGACGCCGGCTTATCTGCGGTTTTACCATGCGATGTATCAGGTGATGATGTTCGGAATGAATCTTGCGCTTTCCGCAAACAATATCGGGCTGATGTGGGTTGCAATCGAACTGGCGACTTTGGCCACCGTGCTTATGGTCGGCATCTACCGCACGCATGAGGCGCTGGAGGCGGCCTGGAAATATTTTATCCTGGGCAGCGTCGGTATCGGTTTTGCGCTGTTTGGAACGATCCTTGTCTATATGGCGGCGCAGCCGGTGGTGGGCGAAGGCCTGCAGGGAATGGTGTGGTCGGTGCTGATCGCGCGTGTCGGCGAATTCGATCCGGCGCTGCTCAATATTGCGTTCATTTTTCTGCTTCTCGGCTACGGGACCAAGGTTGGGCTCGCGCCGCTGCACGCCTGGTTGCCCGACGCACATGCCGAAGGACCGACGCCGATTTCCGCGGTGCTGTCGGGTCTGCTGCTGAATGTGGCGCTCTACGCCGTGTTGCGATTCAAGATGCTGCTCGCGGCCAATGCGGGCGCGATCGCGCCCGGGCCGCTGATGATCACGATGGGACTTGTGTCGCTGATCTTCGCGGCCTTCATGCTGTATCGCCGGCGCGACATCAAGCGCATGTTCGCCTATTCGTCGATCGAACATATGGGGATCATCGTATTTGCCTTCGGGATCGGCGGACCATTGGCGAATTTCGCAGGGCTGCTGCAGATGACGATGCACAGCCTGGCGAAATCCGCGATTTTCTTCGCGGTGGGCCACATCGCACAGGTGAAGGGCACGCAGCGGATCGCCGAAATCAGGGGGCTGACCGTCTCGCATCCGGTGCTGGGGTGGGCGCTTGTGCTGGGCGTGGTGGCGATTGCAGGCCTGCCGCCGCTTGGTATTTTCATGAGCGAGTTTCTGGTGGTCAGTTCGACTTTCGCGATGCAGCCGTGGCTGGCCATTCCACTGGTTTTCGGATTGCTGATCGCGTTCGGCGCGCTGCTGTTGCGGTTGAACGGTTTGGCCTTCGGAGAGCCATCGGGCAGCCGTGCGAAAGTGGAAGCATCCTATCTGCCGATGTTCGCGCATCTCGCGCTGGTGCTTGCTGCAGGCGTTTATCTTCCGCCGGCATTGGTGATCTGGTTTCAGCACGTCGCCGGGCTGTTGGGGTGATCGGGCTCGCCGGGAGGGACGCAATGAAATTCGCGCACCGCATTGTGGACGGCAGGACCTGGTCTGCCTGTGCGGAGCGTCTGGGCGCGGGTGATGGAGTGCTTTCGGGGCTCTGGGGCGAAGCCGATTGCGTCCATATGGCGGTGCTCGATGAGCCGGAGGGCGAGATCGAAATCGTCACCCTGCCCTGCCCGCGCGGGAATTTTCCGTCGGTTGCACGCCATCATCCGCCCGCGTTGCGATTGGAACGGAGCATCACCGATCTGTTCGGATTGAAGGCAGAGGGAACGCCGGATGATCGGCCGTGGCTGGACCACGGAAAGTGGGGGGTGCGCCACCCGCTCGGGACACGGCCGCTGCTTGCGTTTGACACGCCTGCCTATGCGTTTCTGCCGGCCGATGGCGAAAGCCTGCATCAGATTCCGGTCGGGCCCGTGCACGCCGGCGTCATCGAGCCCGGCCATTTCCGCTTCACCGCGAATGGGGAGGCGGTGGTGCGCCTCGAGGAACGTCTGGGTTACGTGCACAAGGGCATCGAATCGCTGATGATGGGGGTGAGTCTCGCTCAGGGCGCCAGGCTTGCGGGCCGGGTTTCCGGTGACAGCACGGCCGCCTATGCGCTCGCCTTTGCGCGCGCGGCCGAATGCGCCCTCCGGATCGAAGCGCCGGCGCGTTCCCATTATCTGCGTGGCCTGATTGCTGAACTGGAACGCTGTGCCAATCACTTCGGCGATATTGGCGCTATCTGCAACGATGCGTCCTTTCCGCTGATTCAGGCGCACTGCATGATTTTGCGCGAAGAAGTGCTGCGCGCCCTGGACCTCTGTTTCGGCCATCGTTTCGCGCGCGATGTGATCGTACCGGGCGGGATGGCGGCCGATCTGAACGAAGAATGTGCGGCGCAGCTGCGCCGGTTCGTGGCAAATGCGGGGCCGAAATTCGCACGCATCGTTGAAGTCTATGACAACACGGCCTCGCTGCAGGACCGCACCGGCGGGACCGGGATTGTCAAACCGGAACTTGTGCGCCGGTTCGGCACGGGCGGCTTTGTCGGGCGCGCGTCAGGACGCGGATTCGACACGCGCAAAGCCCGTCCCTACCCACCCTACGATCTGCTCGCGTTTGAGGCGCCCGTGCTGGAGGGGTGCGATGTGAATGCACGCGTGTGGATTCGCATCCGCGAAGTCGGGCAATCGCTGAGCCTGATCGGGCAAATTCTGGATGGGCTGCCTCCGGGCGAGATCCGTTCGGATTTGCCGGTCGCGGCGGGCGAAGGACTGTCGCTGGTCGAAGGCTTTCGTGGCGATATTCTGGTTTACCTCAGACTGAACGAGGATGGCCGTATCGCACGCTGCCACCTGCGCGATCCGTCGTGGTTCCAATGGCCGCTGCTGGAGGCCGCGATCGAGGGCAATATCGTGGCGGACTTTCCGCTGTGCAACAAATCGTTCAACTGCTCCTACTCGGGACACGATCTGTGAGAAGGCTGCTTCTCGAAGGACTGTCCCACAGCCCTCTGACCGAGCCACTCCCGGCCAGGGATGATGCCGCGATCCGGGAAATTGCGGCGCGTTTGCAGCAGGCGGCCCGACGCCGTCTCGGGCACAGCCTTTCGATCCGGGAAGTGGATGCCGGTTCGTGCAACGGCTGTGAACTCGAGATTCAGGCCCTGGGTAATCCCTTCTACGATCTCGAACGATTTGGTTTGCGGTTTGTCGCGTCTCCCCGTCACGCCGATGTGCTGCTGGTCACCGGGCCGGTGACCAGAAACATGCGCGAGGCACTGGAACGCACCTATGCCGCGACCCCTGCGCCGAAATGGGTGGTTGCGGCAGGCGACTGCGCCTTCGACGGCGGTCTGTTTGCGGGGAGTTATGCGGTGGCGGGCGGCGTTGGCGAGGTGGTCCCGGTTGACCTGCACATCAAAGGCTGTCCGCCCCGGCCCATCGATTTGCTGAAAGGCCTGCTCACGCTGATGGAAGCGCAGGCGGCGAACCACCGCTGATTCGCCTGGCTGGGCCAATCGTTAACACCGGCGCAAGCGGAGCGCGTCGCGCAGTATGCGATTGTGATCGAAGGCCAGCTTCTCCTTGGTTGCGTCTTCGACAAATTCCGCGACCGCCGCATCGTCTCCGGCGCTGGGCGCCTGTCCCCGCACGGAAACGAGATAGGCGATTGTGATTGTGTGGTGCCGCGGATCGCGACCGGGATTCGAATAAACCCCGATCAGCCTCAGATTATCGGCCGCAATCCCGGTTTCCTCCTTCAGTTCACGAAGGGCCGACTGTTCTACCGTTTCGCCAACTTCGACAAATCCG
Organism: uncultured Alphaproteobacteria bacterium; assembly: GCA_963747255.1. Taxonomy (GTDB): domain Bacteria; phylum Pseudomonadota; class Alphaproteobacteria; order Micropepsales; family Micropepsaceae; genus CAIYRG01. The sequence continues at coordinate 111,923 of CAVVEG010000001.1, read as the reverse complement.
CCGGGAAAAGCATAGAACCCCTTGTATGGGTCGTTCTTGCGCCGGATCAGCAACACGCGACCGTGCTCGTCAAAAACGACGCAATCGGTCGAAATCCAGGGTCGATCATGTTCCACGTCCGGACTCTCACGATTCGCCGGGCAGCGGTGGAACACCGGTAGGCCAGTGGTGATCTCCAAAATGAAATGACGCCGCTCTCGACATTGCTTTGTCCTTTTCCGGGGTCGCAGGAAACAACATAATGCAAAGCCGTCAACTCCCGGAGCCAGAGATGAAGCTTCCCGCAATGCTTGCTGCCGGTTTGGCGCTCATCGCCTGCGCCGCCGAGGCGCAAACCACCTGGCCCAATCAGCGCGATGCGGATTACACGATCCGGGATTTCCGTTTCGCCAGCGGCGAGACATTGCCCGAATTGCGGCTGCACTACATCACGCTTGGCTCGGCGAAGCGGAACGGCGAAGGCACGATCACGAATGGAGTCGTCCTGCTGCATGGAACCAGCGGCTCAGGCCAGAACTGGCTGCTTCCCACGCTCGCCGGCGAATTGTTCGGCAAGGGCCAACCGCTGGATGCGAGCGAAAATTTCATCATCATTCCGGACAGCATCGGCGTGGGCGGATCAAGCAAGCCAAGCGATGGATTGAAAGCGAAATTCCCGCATTACCGCTACCACGATATTGTTGAAGCAGAGCATCGGCTGGTGACCGAAGGATTGGGCGTCCGCCATCTGCGGCTTGTTCTGGGAAGCTCCATGGGCGGGATGCAGACCTGGATGTGGGGCGAAATGTATCCGGACCTCATGGATGGTCTGGTACCGATTGCCAGCATGCCGATTCAGATCAGCGGCCGGAATCTCATCAACCGGCTGATCCGGATCGAGGCGATCCGGCACGATCCCGATTATCATGATGGCAGTTACGACAAGAATCCCACGCACTGGATCTACACAGCGCCGCTCGGCGCGATGACGACGGACAATCCCTGGCAGATCCAGCAGTCCGCCCCGGATTTCAGATCGTCCGTGGCATTTTACGAAAAACTGGTCGCCGATGCCGGCAAGAACGATGCAAACAACACGTTGTATGGCACCGAGGCGGTAATGGATTACGACCCATCAAAAGACCTGGAGAAGATCAAGGCGCATTTGATGGCAATCAATTTCGCCGACGATGAAGCCAATCCCCCCTCACTGCATGTGCTTGAGCCCGCGGTCAGGCGGATCGCGCATGCGGAATATGTGCTGATCCCGGCGAGTGAGAAGACCCATGGCCACTACACGCATCTGCGGGCCGCGATCTGGAAATCGCATCTGGCAGAGTTCATGAAGCAATTGCCGCCACAGTGATGGCATTGCCTGCGCGAACGGAATCCGGCGGCGTGAGGTGATCGAGGCGATCCGGACGATTGGCTGGGTGGCGAGCGCGTGCGGGCTGGCCGGCGCGGGTTACGCGATTGCATGCGTCTTCGCGGCGAACCGGTTTGCGCGCGCCACTATGCCGGGCGAGGCTCCACCGGTGCCGGTCAGCATATTGAAACCGCTTTACGGCGCCGAGGCCGATCTCGCGGAGAACCTGGAAAGCTTTTGCCGGCAGGATTACGGCGGAGCCGTGCAACTGCTGTTCGGGGTGCAGACAGGTGATCACGCGGCGCACAACATCGCAGCCCAGGTAAAAGCCATGCATCCGGAGCTGGACATCGCGATTGTGACCGGCACGGCGCGCCCCGGGACCAATCCGAAGATTTGCAATCTTATCAACACGATCCCGGCGGCGAAACACCATTGGCTCGCGATCAGCGACAGCGACATTCGTGTCGCGCCACAATATCTTGGCACCATAATGGCGGCGGCGCAGTGGCCAGGCACCGGAGCCGTAACGTGCTGCTATACCGGCCGGACGTCGGTCCCCGGGCTTTGGGCGAGATTGTCTGCCATGGGGATCAATCAGCACTTTCTGCCCGATGTGCTGTTTTCGCTGGCGTACAATCTGGCGGCGCCCTGTTTCGGTTCCACGATCGCGTTGAACCGTCGGGTTCTGACCGAGATCGGCGGTCTTCAGGCCTTCGCGGACAGGCTTGCCGATGACTATGAGATCGGCCGCGCGGTTCGCGCCCGCGGCTATGCGATCGCCGTGCCGCCGCTCATGGTGGCGCATTCCTGCAGCGAAACGACCGCATCGGCACTGATCCGCCACGAATTGCGCTGGGCACGAACAATCCGCCTGATCAACCCCCCGGGATTTTTCGGGAGCATCGTCACGCACGCCCTGCCGATGAGCCTGATCGGTTGTCTTTTGCTCAACTTTTCCGCGGTTCCATTGGCAATTCTCGCCGTCTCCCTGGCGGCGCGCCTATGGCTTGCAGTCCACATCAATACACGCTTCTCCACGCGCGATGCGATTTGGCTTGTACCGGTTCGCGATTTATTATCTTTCGCTGTCTTCTTTGGGGCGCTGTTCGCCAGCCGGGTCGAATGGCGCGGCGCCCGTTTCCGCGTGAGTTCCGCGGGCGCCATGGCACAGGATTAGAAAATGCTTCGCACGCTGTTTCTTCAGGCTCCCTCGTATGAAGGTTTTGATGGTGGCGCCGGTTCCCGGTATCAGGCACGCCGCGAGATCCGCTCCTTCTGGTATCCGACCTGGCTGGCGCAGCCTGCGGCACTGGTCGAAGGTTCCAAACTCATCGATGCGCCGCCGCACCGGCTGAGATTTGAGGACATCGTCGCGGACGTGAAAAGCAGCGATTTGGTCGTGATGCACACGTCAACACCGTCGTTCAGGTCGGATGCAAAAACCGCAGCATTGATCAAGGACATCCATCCGGGCGTCAAAATCGGGATGATTGGTGCGAAAGTCGCCGTGGAAGCCCAGCAAAGCCTTGCGGACGCGCCGGCGGTGGATTTCGTGGCGCGCAACGAGTTCGATTTCACCATCAAGGAAGCGGCGGACGGGATCGGATGGAAAAATATCCGGGGGCTTTCCTATCGGAATGATGCCGGCGTGATTGTCCATAACGAGGACCGGGCGGTTCTTGAAAACATGGATGCACTCCCCTGGGTCACGCCCGTGTACAAGCGCGACCTGAAAATCGAGAATTACTTCATCGGTTATCTGCAGCACCCCTATGTTTCATTTTACACCGGACGCGGCTGCAAGTCGCGCTGCACCTTCTGCCTGTGGCCGCAAACGGTCGGTGGACATCGCTACCGCGTCCGTTCGGTCGAGGATGTCGCTGCGGAAGTGAAATGGGCCAAAGAAGCATTCCCCCAGGTCAGGGAATTCTTTTTCGATGATGATACGTTCACCGACAATCTGCCGCGCGCAGAAGCGATCGCAAAAGAACTTGCAAAAATCGGCGTGACCTGGTCGTGCAACGCGAAAGCCAATGTACCGCGCAAGACACTCGAAGTGCTGAAGGACAACGGGCTAAGGCTGCTGCTCGTCGGCTATGAGTCGGGTAATCAGCAGATTCTGTACAATATCAAGAAGGGCATGAGGGTCGAGGTTGCGCGTCAGTTCACCAGGGACTGCCATGATCTTGGAATTGTCATTCACGGCACCTTCATTCTGGGTCTTCCGGGCGAAACTGCCGATACGATTCGGGAAACGGTAAGCTTCGCCAAAGAAATCAATCCGCACACGATCCAGGTTTCGCTGGCCGCGCCCTATCCCGGGACCTTTCTCTACAAACAGGCACAGGAGAATGGCTGGCTTTATGAGGGCGCCGAGCTGATCGATGATGACGGCGTGCAGATCGCGCCCCTGCACTATCCGCATCTCAGCCACACGCAAATCTTCAACTCGGTCGAAGAGTTCTACAAACGGTTTTATTTCCGCCCATCCAAGATCGCCTCGATCGTCGCGGAAATGCTGGCGAGTCCGCAGATGATGAAAAGACGGTTGCGCGAAGGCGTGGAATTTTTTCATTTCCTGCGCGCGCGGCGGGGCCACGCCTGAGGCAGCTGATTGTCACGGCCGACGATTTCGGCGCCGCTCCCGAAGTCAATGAGGCAATCGAACAGGCCCATCGCAAGGGGATTGTTACGGCAACAAGTCTCATGGTGAACGGCGCCGCCGCGCTGGATGCCGTCGCACGGGCCCGGCGGATGCCGGCGCTTCGCGTCGGGTTGCATCTGGTGCTGGTCGACGGTGCTCCCGCGCTACCCCCTGGCTCCGTGCCGGATCTGATCGGACCTTCCGGGCGGTTCCGCGACAACATGGCCATTGCCGGACTGAACCTGGCGCTAAACCGTCCCGCGCGCCAACAGCTCGAAGCGGAAATCGTGGCGCAATTTGAAGCGTTTCGAGCCACCGGGATTCCGCTGGATCATTGCAACGGGCACAGACATTTCCACGTGCATCCCTGTGTCGCGAAGCTTGTTTTGCGGATCGGCCGCGATTTCGGGCTGCGTTCGATCCGCGCGCCAATCGAACCGGCTTCTGTCCTGCAGCAGATCGAACCGGGTAAGCCGGTTAGTGGGGAATGGCTGCTGAGGAAATTCGCCGGCCGGCTTTCCCGGCAGGCTCGCAGAATGGGTTTCCTTGCACCCGATCAGGTCTTCGGCGTTCGCTGGTCCGGCGCAATGCACAGAACCCGGATGCTGGCGCTGATGCGCAATCTTCCCGCGGGGGTGTCTGAAATCTACTGCCATCCGGCCCTTTCCGGCGGCTGGCCCGGTTCCGCTGGCAACTACCGCTATGCAGAGGAACTGCAGGCGCTGACTGACCCTGAAGTGGTGGATCTGGCGCGATCGCCGGAAATCCGCGCCGGCGCTTTCAGTGATTTTCTGTTGTCGAATATGAAAGTCCATTAAGATTCGCCCCATGAGAACCAGAGTTGCGTTGATTGGCATGATTGGGTTGACCGTTACCGGATACCTGATCTGGCATATCGGCTTTGCCGCAATTTTTTCCGCCGTATTGGCCATAGGCTGGTCCGGATTTTCGCTACTCTACCTTTGCGCGCTGCTGATTTTCGGGCTGCTCGGCAGTGGCTGGTGGGTCCTGGTCGCAGCGCCACCGGCTCAAGGCTGGCGAACCTTCCTGTGGGCAAGGCTGGTTCGGGATTCGGCGGCGGAAACACTCCCGTTTTCACAGATAGGCGGGTTTGTGATCGGCACTCGGGCGGCGATTCTGGAGGGCGTTGCACCCGGGCTGGCCGCGGCCTCGATGATTGCCGATATCACGACGGAAATGGTCGCCCAGCTTATCTATGTCTGCTTCGGGATCGCGTTGCTGGGCACGGAAATCAAACACTCGGGGACCATCCCTTCAACGGGTTGGCTGGTCACCGGTGTAGCGCTTGCAGCGGTTGCGGCAACCTCCTTCTACTCGCTCCAGCGGTATGGAGGAGGATTGATCAGGGTGTTCGCGACACGATTTCTGCCGCAGGCGCTCGAACACACGGAGGCTGTTACAGCCGAATTGAAAGCTATCTATCGCGCGCCGGGACGGATTGGCGCGTCATTTCTGTTCCACCTTGGGGGTTGGGTCGCAAGCGGTGCGACAACCTGGATCGCATTCCGGCTGCTCGGGGCACGGGTTGATCTTGTTACGGTCATCGCGATCGATAGTCTGGTCTATGCGATCCGGAGTGTGGCCTTTGCCGTGCCGAATGCAATCGGCGTGCAGGAACTCGCCTATGTGGTCTTTGCGCCGATTCTGGGTGCAACGCCGGAAGCTGCGGTTGCGGTTTCTCTGCTGAAACGGGGGCAGAACATCGCCATTGGAATTCCGGTGCTTCTGCTTTGGCAGGCGCTGGAAGGTCACCACGCAATGACTGCTGCCCGCGCGGATAACTGATCGGTGATTGGGGCCGGGCGCGTTCTGGTTACAGGCGGGACGGGATTTGTGGGCTCGGCTGTATTGCGCGCCCTCATGGCGCGCGGCTACGCCGTGCGGGCATTGGTCCGGCCGAACAGTATTCGCACCAATGTGGAAGACCTTGATTGCGAAATTTCCCAGGGAGACTTGATCGATCGCGTTTCCATCCTGCGCGCCATGCAGGACGTTCAATTCCTGTTTCATGTCGCCGCCGATTATCGCCTTTGGGCGCGCAATCCGCAGGAAATCATGCGCAACAACGTGGAGGGAACACGTTCGGTCATGGCTGCCGCGCTGCAGTGCGGGGTACGGCGGATCGTTTACACCAGCAGTGTTGCGGTGCTGAAACCGATTCCCGGCCGGGCGGCAGACGAGAATTCGCGCATGCCCGAACGCGAAGCCGCGGGCGCGTACAAGAAAAGCAAGGTTGCCGCCCATGCTGTGGTTGAATCGATGATCGCGCGAGACGGACTGCCGGCGGTGATCGTCAGTCCTTCGACTCCGATCGGGCCGCGTGATGTCAAACCGACCCCGACCGGCCGCATCATCGTAAACGGCGCGATGGGACGCATCCCGGCCTTTGTCGATACGGGACTTAATCTTGTGCATGTCGACGATGTTGCGGAGGGGCATGTGCTTGCCCTGGAGCGCGGCAAGACCGGAGAGCATTACATCCTCGGAGGACAGGATGTAACCCTCCGAGCCATGCTCGCGAGCATCGCCAAATGCGCCGGTCGCCGCCCGCCCCGAATTCAGCTTCCCCGTGTGCCGATATACCCTCTGGCGCTCGCGGCCGAAATTGCCGGACGGTTGACCGGCAAAACTCCGTTTCTGACGCTGGACGGGTTACGCATGTCCAAACACCACATGTTTTTTTCATCCGCGAAGGCCGAGCGCGAATTGGGATACACAGCCCGGCCATATGAGACGGCCATTCGGGATGCGATTTCCTGGTTCCGCAATGCCGGATATCTGAATTGACCAGCGGCTTTCCGATCGCAGCGCTGTCTTTGGCGGCGTGGATTTACCTGCTCGGATTTCGCGGGCTGTTCTGGTTATTCCGGGAGCGGGATGATCGGCCGGAACACAATACGCCCACCCGAAAACGCGATGCGTTTTCGCGCCCCCCGCAAGGGGGAAGTGACGGGGCGTGGCCCCGGGTGGTTGCGGTGGTGCCGGCGCGAAACGAGAGCGATTGCATCGAGCGATCCATTCGCAGCCTGGAGGCACAGGACTATCCCGGCGCCCTCCGCATCATTGTGGTCGATGATCAGAGTACTGATGATACGGCGGCGCGGGTTCTGGGCGTTGCTTCGGAGCGGATCGCGTTGGTGTCCGGAGCTGCGCGTCCGGCGGGTTGGACGGGCAAGCTGTGGGCGCTGTCCCAGGGCATTGCGGCGGCCAGGGATGCCACGCCCGAATTTTTCTGGCTGACGGATGCCGATATCGAACATTCCCCGGACAATCTCTCGCAACTTGTCGCGCGCGCGGAAGCCCGGGATCTGGCGCTGGTTTCGCTGATGGCGAAATTGTCCTGCGAAAGCCTGGCCGAACGGATTCTTATTCCTGCGTTCGTTTTCTTTTTTGCCATGCTGTTTCCGTTTTCGCGGGTCAATGACGGCCGGAGTCAAACCGCTGCCGGCGCCGGTGGATGCATGCTCGTGCGGCGCAGCGCGCTCATATCCTGCGGCGGCATCGAAGCGATCAGGGGCGAGATCATCGATGACTGCGCAGTTGCAAGAAATCTGAAGCGGCAGGGTCCGATCTGGCTGGGGCTGACCCGCCGCGCCGTCAGCATCCGCCACTATGCGCATTTCGGCGAGATTCGAGCGATGGTTGCACGCTCTGCATTTGCACAATTGGATTACTCACCGGTCATGCTCGTGCTAACGATATTCGGGATGGCCATCGTCTACGGAGGGCCAGTTTTTTTTGCGGTTTTCGGAACCGGCGCAACGCGCATCGCCGGCGCGCTCGCGTGGGTGTGCATGGTTGTGGCATTCTGGCCAATATCGCGGTTTTACGGGCAAACCCCGTTGTGGGGGCTTTCCCTGCCGGCAATTGCCGGCTGTTACATGGGTTTAACGCTGGATTCGGCGGTGCAGCATATGCGCGGACGCGGAGGCATGTGGAAGGGGCGTGCCCAGGCTGCAACAGCTGCGAGGGAAAGGCCCCATACGGAGTCGTCCCACTGCCGCACTCCCGCAAATGCTGGGAAAAGCATGGGATGGAGTTCGGGGAAAACGCACCGGGACGAGAATTTTCCCGTTGCATCGTTCCTCATCGCGCCCCGGCACCGGGACATCATCCTCGCGTTCTACCGGTTCGTGCGGGAAGCTGACGATATCGCCGACCACGCCAGAGCCAGTCCGGAACAGAAACTGGAACTGCTGGAGCAACTGCGGTTGACTCTTGTGGGCGAAAGCGATGCGGCGGATACCGGCGTGAACCTGCGCGCGCGGCTTTCCGAACGTGGGCTGTCACCGGAGCATGCACTCGATCTTCTGGAAGCGTTTCGTCGCGACGTAACCAGACTACGCTATCGCGACTGGGATGACCTGGTCGATTATTGCTCGGTCTCGGCGATGCCGGTCGGGCGTTTTGTGCTGGACGTGCATGGCGAATTGCGGGCGACGTGGGCGCTGAATGACGATCTTTGCGCGGCCCTCCAGATCATCAATCACCTTCAGGATTGCGGGAAGGATTATGCTGCGCTGAACCGCGTATATATTCCCCGGGACGCCTTCGCGGCGGCAGGACTGACACCGGAAGCGCTTTTGCAGCACCCGGCTTCGCCGCAATTGCGCGGAGTTTTCCGCAGCGTGGCATCGCGCACCCAGGTTCTTCTGGATCGCGCCGCGCCATTTGCCGATGCGATACGCGACCGGCGGCTATCGCTGGAAGTTGCCGTGATCCACAGGCTCGCGATGGATCTGAATCACCGCTTGCTGACGCGCGATCCATTATCGCAGTCTGTGCACCACGGGCGTGCCGAAGCAGCCATGCTGGGTTTTTCGACGGTGTTTCGCCAACTGATTGCGCTTCGTCTGCAGAAGCGGCCGGCGGCTGCGGCGGGCCAATGAATTCAACACCCGCCCTCGAGCGCGATTGGGAAAGCGCAAGAGCGAAAGTCTCGCGCAGCTCCTTTTATCTCGCCATGCGGTTGATGCCAAAGAACCGGCGCGAATCCATGTTTGCGATTTATGCCTTCAATCGCGCGGTGGACGACATCGCCGATGAAGGCAATTTCAGCGCAGATGAGCGCCTGGCGCAGCTCGACCGCTGGCGTGCCACGATCGATCGAATTTACGCCGGGGCGCAAACTCCTGCCGCGCTCGCACAGGCTGTCCGACGCTATGACCTCAGGCAGGAGGACTTCGTTTCGGTGATCGATGGCTGTGCCATGGATGCGACGGGCGCCAGTTTTGCTCCCGATTTCAGGACGCTGGATCACTATTGCGACTGCGTAGCATCCGCCGTTGGCCGCCTTTCGATCAAAGTCTTCGGCATGGATGAGGCGCCCGGCTTCAGGCTGGCTCACCATCTTGGGCGCGCCCTGCAGTTTACGAATATCCTGCGCGATCTCTCGGAAGACGCGAGCCTTGGGCGCCTCTATCTGCCGCGGGAGATTCTTGCCGAAGCCGGCATTCGGGGCGGAACCCCACAGCAGGTGCTTGCCCATCCCATGATCGACAGCGCGTGTCGCAAACTCGCAGGGCTCGCGCAGGTGCATTATCGCGAAGCCGATGCGGTGATGGGTTCATCCGTAAGTGGATCGCTTCAGGCGCCTCGCCTGATGAGCGCGGTATACCGACGCCTTCTCCGAAAAATGGAACAGGCCGGCTGGAACGCACCGCAACCGCGCGTGCAGATCGGGCGCGGACCGCTGCTTCTTATTGCCCTGAGGCACGGATTCTCCCGGTGAAGAACCGATGATTTACGTGATCGGAGCCGGACTTGCCGGACTTTCCGCTGCAGTTTCGATCTGCGAAGAGGGTGTCGCTGTTGAAGTGCTCGAAGCGGCCAGCAATGCGGGCGGACGATGCCGATCCTACCGCGATCCGCAATTGGGCATGATGATCGACAATGGAAATCATCTGATTTTGTCCGGAAACGATTCGGCCATCCGGTATTTGAAAGCCATTGGCGCAGCGCAAAATCTCGCCGGTCCGGAGGACGCGGAATTTGTGTTTTATGAAATCCCCACGCGGAAGCGGTGGACGGTGAAGCCGAATGACGGACGCATACCGTGGTGGATTTTCGATCGCAAGCGGCGGGTCCCGGACACGGTTGCGCGCGATTATCTCTCGTTCGTGCCGCTTGCCGGATCGGGTCCGCGCGCAGCGGCCGAACTGCGGCAGCGCGATGACGTGTTATGGCGCCGCATGCTTCGGCCGGTATTGCTCGCCACGCTCAACACGGACCCGGAGGAAGCTGCATCGCATCTGATTACCGCGATTTTGCTGGGAACTCTGGGCCGTGGCGGCAAGGCCTGCCGGCCGCGGATTGCATGCCCGACACTGTCCGCAGCCTTCGTCGATCCTGCCTTGCGCTTCATAAGTGAACGTGGTGGCTCGGTCCGTTTTGGCAACCGGCTGCTGCGGTTATCATTTGAAGGGTGGCGGGTTTGCGAACTGGAATTTCCCGATCGCAGGCAGTTGGTTGCACCGGGCGATTTGGTCATTCTGGCGGTCCCCGCCTGGACCGCAAAATCGCTGGTACCGGGTCTTCCGGCGCCGGATGACCACCGGGCAATCGTAAGCGTGCATTATGGCATCACGCCTCCCGCGGAAACCCCTGTGATCACAGGAGTGATCTCGGGGTTTGCCGAATGGATTTTCTGTTTTCCCGATCGTATTTCGGCCACCATCAGTAATGCGGACCGGCTGATGGAAACGGATCGCGAGGAAATTGCGAGAATGTGCTGGCGGGATATCGCGGAAGCGCTGCAAATGCCGGCAGAATTACCGCGGTGGCAGGTGGTCAAGGAGCGGCGCGCCACGTTTGCCTCAACACCGGAACAGGACAACAAGCGGGCAAGAGCCGTCACCGCCTGGGAAAACCTGTTCGTGGCGGGGGATTGGACGGCAACAGGACTGCCGGCAACGATCGAGGGAGCCGTGCGGTCCGGCCGCCGTGCGGCGCGGCTGGCGGTGAAGGCAAGCGGTGGTTAGTTTGGGCAGAACATGAGCAAGCCGGCCGAACAGGCGCCGTCGGTGAAATGTGACCCGCTGGATCTGGCGATATCCTCTGCGACGGAAGCCATTCTGGCGCTGCAGCGGCCGGACGGGCATTGGGTTTTCGAACTCGAAGCCGACGCCACAATTCCCGCCGAATATGTGCTGCTTGTGCATTACCTCGGCGAAACCGCCGATTCCGAACTCGAACGGAAAATCGGCGCCTATCTCAGGCGGATCCGCCGCGCGGATGGTGGTTGGCCGCTTTATTACGGCGGCGGTTTTGACCTGAGCGCCAGCATCAAAGCCTATTTTGCCCTGAAGATGATCGGGGATTTGCCGGACGCGCCGCATATGGCGGAAGCGCGGAATGCGATATTGACCCGTGGCGGCACGTCGCGAGCGAATGTCTTTACCCGGTATCTGCTCGCGCTTTACGGGGAGCTTCCCTGGGATGCGGCACCCGCATTGCCGGTTGAACTGATCCTGCTGCCTCGCTGGTTTCCAGTGCATCTGAGCAAAATGTCTTATTGGGCCCGGACGGTGCTGGTCCCCTTGCTGGTACTGCAGGCGCTGAAACCGTCTGCACGCAATTTCCGCGGAGTGCATATCCCGGAACTGTTCACCGGCAGCGGGGTGGCGATTCCCGGCCGAGCGGCGCATCAAAACCGCTATTGGGCAGCGTTTTTCCTGGGGCTGGACCGGATGCTCAAGCTGGTCGAACCCGCATGGCCGAAGAAGTTGCGCCGTAAAGCAATCGATGCCTGCGTGAAATTCGTGGATGAACGGATCAACGGCGAGGACGGACTTGGAGCAATCTATCCGGCAATCGCCAACAGCGTCATGATGTATGACGTCCTTGGGTTCGACGCGGATTATCCGCAACGCAAGCTGGCAAGAACTGCGATCGAGAAGCTGCTGGTCGTGCATGCCACCGAAGCCTATTGCCAGCCTTGTGTGTCTCCCGTGTGGGATACCGCACTTGTCTGCCACAGCCTTTTGGAGACGGGCGAGCCAGGAACAAGGGACGGCGTGGGACGCGGGCTGTCATGGCTCGTTGAGCGGCAGGTGCTGGACGTAGTGGGAGACTGGGCTATCCCGCGCCCGCGGGTGAGACCGGGCGGGTGGGCGTTTCAGTATAATAATGCATATTACCCGGATCTCGACGACACGGCGGTTGTGGTGATGGCGCTCGATCGGGCGCGACGGGATCTCGATCTTTCCTGCCGGGATGACGCCGTTTCCCGCGGCTGCGAATGGGTGCGCGGATTGTTGAGCTGGAATGGAGGTTTCGCGTCATTCGACGCCGACAATACCTATCATTACCTCAACAATATTCCCTTTGCGGATCACGGCGCGCTGCTCGATCCGCCAACGGCCGACGTCACCGGCCGCTGCGTGGGAATGTTCGCGCAGATTCCGGGTTCGGCCACAGAAGCATTGGCAAGAGCGACAAGATTCCTGGGAGACGTCCAGGAAAAAGACGGAAGCTGGTTCGGCCGCTGGGGCGTGAATTACATCTATGGCACCTGGTCGGCGCTGGCCGGATTGAACGCGGCGGGAATTGCGTTCGACGACCCTGCCGTGTCGCGAGCTGCGGACTGGCTGATCACGATCCAGAATCCGGACGGTGGCTGGGGCGAGAGCTGCGACAGTTACAAGCTCGACTACCATGGGTATGAGAGGGCGCCATCGACGGCATCGCAAACCGCCTGGGCGTTGCTGGGGCTGATGGCGGCAGGCCGCATCGATCATGAGGCCGTTCTGCGCGGCATTGACTGGCTGCTGCGCAACCAGACGGATGGGGGTCTGTGGGGGCAGGATCATTATACCGGCGGCGGTTTTCCGCGGGTATTTTATCTGCGATATCACGGCTATCCGAAATTATTTCCGCTATGGGCGCTGGCGCGCTATCGCAATCTGAAATCCGGCAACTCGCGTCGCGTGGCGTGGGGATTGTAGTCGTTGTGCATCATTGCGGTGACAGGGTTGAGGCGGGAGGCGCGGATTGCTGCCGGACCTGAGGTATGCACGATCAGTTGCGGTGGCAGGCCCGCGATTTTGCGCCGCAAACTGTGTGCAGCACTTGAGAGGGAAGTGCGCGGGATCATCAGCTTCGGAATTTGCGGCGCGCTGTCGCCCGACTTGCATCCGGGCGCCTGCATCGTCGCTTCGGAGATCATCGCAGAGGGCGCAACGATCGCGACCGATCCAGGCTGGAGCGGCGGGCTGCGGCGGCGCTTGCCCGATGCGGTGACGGGCGCGATCGCAGGGACCCCGTTCGTACTGCAGAATGCGTCGGAGAAATCCCGGCTCTACGCCAGAACCGGCGCGTTGGCCGCCGATATGGAATCGCACATCGCAGCGGAAATTGCGCAGCGCAGGGGGGTTCCCTTCGCGTGTTTACGCGCGGTCGCGGATTCGGCCGCGACTGAACTTCCGGCCGCTGCGCTTGTGGCGGTCACGGAACACGGAACGGTCGACTACCGCGCGGTCCTGTTTTCGCTGTTGAAGCGGCCGGACCAGATCGGGGCGCTGCTCCGGGTTGGGCGTGAAACGCGGGTAGCCTTCGCTTCGCTATTCCGCTGCCTCGACATGCTCGGAGGGCGACTTGCCGGCCCGGATTTCGGCGAGCCTGCGCTCGACATGCGTTGAAAAGACGAATTTGGCCGGCCGCGCCTTGTCGAGTGGGATATCGGGCGCCATCGGTCCATCGGTGCGCACTCCGCGCGCCATGACTTTCAGTGCCGTGAACGGACGGTTTGCGCTGTCGATCACCGCACTGGCTTCGAAACCACTATGGACCATGCAGTTGGCGCATTTCGCGTAATTGCCGACACCATAGCTGTCCCAATCCGTTTCTTCCATCAGTTCACGGAATGTTTCGGCGTACCCTTCGCCGAGCAGATAACAGGGACGCTGCCAGCCGAAAACAGTACGGGTTGGGTTGCCCCATGGGGTGCAGTGATAGGTCTGATTGCCCGCCAGGAAATCGAGGAACATGGCAGACTGGGTAAAGGGCCATTTCTTTCCGCCCCGCCCACGCGAAAGTATTCCGCGGAAGAGCTGCCTGGTTTTCTCGCGATTGAGAAAATGCTCCTGGTCCGGCGCGCGCTCATAGGCATAGCCCGGCGAGACGGTGATCCCATCGATCCCGAGCGCGGTCACTTCGTCGAGGAATTTCGCCACGCGCGGCGGGTCGGCGGTATTGAACAGGGTGCAATTGATGCTGACCCGGAAACCTTTCGATTTCGCCAGCCGGATCGCCTCAACGGCGCGATCATAGACGCCGTCCTGACAGACGGAATGATCGTGCATCTCCCGGTCACCATCGAGATGAATCGACCAGTTGAAGTCAGGATGTGGCTTGTACTGGTCGATTTTCTTGGCAAGCAGCAGCGCGTTGGTGCAGACAATCACGATTTTTCGGCGGGCGAGAAAGCCGCGCACAATCTCGGAGAGTTCGCGGTGGAGCAGCGGCTCGCCCCCCGCTATGGAGATGACGGGCGCACCACATTCATCGATTGCCCGCATGCATTCGGCAACGCTGAGGCGCTGGTTGAGAATTTCGTCCGGGTAATCGATCTTGCCGCAGCCGGCGCATGCAAGATTGCAGCGGAACAGCGGTTCAAGCATCAGAACCAGAGGATAGCGCTTGCGCCTCGTGAGGTGCTGTTTTGCAACGTAAGCGCCGATACGGATTGCCTGCGAAAGCGGTATTCCCACGCGAACGTTTCCCCGGATTGGTGTTTGGTTGGAACTGGTACTGCGATCCCGAAAAGTGAGTTGCGTCGTCAGGCCCTCAGTTCAGGTGGTAGGCGAAATTCAACGTGCTCCTCGAGCCCGTCCATCTGTGAAACCTGAAGGTCGCCATCAATGGCACGGAGCGCGCCAATAACGTCCAGTACAAGTTCCTCGGGCGCCGATGCCCCCGCCGTCAATCCGACAATCTGCTTGCCTTCGAACCATGACCGATCGAGAGCGTTCGCGTCCGCAATCAGGTAAGTCGGGATTCCCTCTTCCTCGCCAATCTCGCGCAGACGATTGGAATTCGAGCTGTTCTTCGATCCGACCACGAGAACAATGTCGGCAACCTTGCACAGTTTTCGTACAGCAGACTGACGATTCTGGGTGGCGTAGCAAATATCTGAAATATCGGGACCCTGGATGTCGGAAAAACGCGCGACCAGGGCATCGATGATGTTTCGGGTATCATCGATACTGAGCGTCGTTTGCGTCACATAGGCAATCGGCGTGTCGTTCGGAATCTGCAGTTGCTCGACCTGCTCGCGTGAAGAGACAAGATAGACCGGCGCCTGGACCTGCCCCATGGTTCCGTCGACTTCGGGATGGCCCTGATGACCAATGAGAATCAACGTGCGGCCCTGGGCAACGTAGTGCTTTGCCTGGGAGTGAACTTTGGACACAAGTGGGCAGGTTGCATCAATCACCGGCAAGGTCCGCGCGTGGGCTTCGCGGACGACGGATTCGGCAACCCCATGCGCACTGAATACCGTGACGGCCCCGTCGGGAATTTCATCGAGGCCCTCAACGAAACGTGCCCCCTTTTCCTTCAGGGACTGCACGACATGCTGGTTGTGCACGATTTCATGGCGAACAAAGACCGGCTGCCCGAATTTTTCCAGGGCGCGTTCGACAATGTCGATGGCGCGGACTACCCCTGCGCAAAAGCCGCGCGGCTGGGCAAGAACGACGCGCATCATAACGAGCCCTGCAACGGATCCGGCATTGATCTGACTTTCATCCTGCAGACATTCCGCCAGATTCAACCGCGATGCAATCTGAAGCACACACCCGGCGGCGGCTTGACATTGGCGTAGGGCATTGCGGCAAAAGCAGGGTTCAGTCAAGCGTCTGCCGGGTGACGGGATTCGCCGGTTTGCGAAAGGCCGAAAGCAATGGAACAATAAGACTTCTGCAGAAACCGGTAGGACCATGACCGCACCCAGCTTTTCCGGACAAATCCGCCTTGCAGGCTCGCCGGACGAGGGGTTCGAAGAGTTTCGCACGGAGATGCACTCGGCGGCGCGGGAAGTGGATACCGTTCTGGAGCAGGTATTGCCTCAGCCACACGGCCTTCACAGGCGCATTCTGGAAGCGATGCGGTATGCGGTATTCGCCGGCGGGAAACGCCTGAGGCCATTCCTGGTGCTCAACTGCGCGAGGTTGTTTGAGGTGGAGCACGCGCAGGCGTTGCGGGTCGCCGCCGCAATCGAGGCAATCCATACCTATTCTCTTGTGCATGACGATCTTCCTTGCATGGACGACGACGACCTGCGTCGCGGACGTCCGACCACACATATAGCGTTTGATGAAGCGACCGCTGTCTTAACCGGGGATGGCTTGCAAAGTTTGGCCTTTGGCATCCTGGCGGCCAGGGAAACTCATCCATTGCCCGAAATCCGCTGTGAACTGGTTTTCCGTCTGGCGCGTGCGGCCGGGCATGACGGCATGGTCGGCGGTCAGATGATCGACATGGAAGCCGCCCAAAGCCGGTTCGATTTCGGACAGATTGTCGTGTTGCAACGGATGAAGACCGGGGCGCTTTTCGAATTCTGCTGCGAATCGGCGGCCGTCCTTGCGGCCGCCGGACCGGAAGATCAGGAACGGCTTCGCAATTATGCCCGTGATATCGGCCTTCTGTTTCAGATTACCGATGATCTGCTGGATGCGCTGGGATCAACGGAAACCGCCGGGAAGAAAACCGGCAAAGATGCCAGTCAGGGAAAGGCCACTCTCTTGTCGGTCCTGGGAACCGAAGGGGCCAAACAGCAGGCGCGACAGCTCGCCGCGGCCTGCGCGGAGCATGTGGAACCCTATGGTGAAAAAGGCGCGAATCTGAGAAGGCTCGCGGATTATCTGCTGTTCAGAGACTCGTGATCCCTGAACTGCGATCTGCAAGCCGTTAGTATTACTAACAAATCCGGCTATTTCGCCGAGTTCCATTGCGAGTTGGTGAAGGTGGCTTGCTTGACAGGCCGGGTGACCCCATGTTGGTTGCCGTTGCCTCATTTGCTTCGACAGGGGATCATACTTGCGACAAATACTGTTCGGTTTTGCTTCCGCTATTGCTGTAGCGGTGTCGGTGGGTTCCGCTCCGGTTTCTGCTGCCGATTCGCCACTCGATCCTGCCGTTCGCGAAATCAAGTCGTTCTATGCGGCGCTTGTGGACACGATGAAACGCGGCAAGGAACTTGGCATTCAGGGGCGCTTTCGCGAATTGAAACCGGCAACCGAGTCGGCCTTCGATCTTTCGGAAATGACGCGACTTTCGGTTGGGCCATCCTGGTCGGGAATTTCCGAACCGGACCGCAAGGCCCTGGTTGATGCTGTCGAGCGTCTGACGCTGGTCAATTATGCCAAGAATTTTTCGCATTTCAGCGGCGAGCAATTCGTGGTCGAACCGGAAGCCAAACCCCGCAGCGACGACAAGATCGTGGAGTCCAGGCTGGTCGGCTCCGATGGCAATGCAGTGCCGTTCAATTACCGAATGCACCCGGTGGACGGGCATTGGAAGATCGTGGACATCTATCTGAACGGGAACATCAGCCAGCTGGCTCTGCGTCGCGCCGATTTTGCCGCCACGGTTCAAAAGCTCGGCCCTTCCGGTCTGGTCGAAAAGCTGAACGAGATGGTCGAAAAGCAAATGGCCGGTCAGTAAACACAACGGACTACCGTTAATGCAATGAACCAAACGGGGAGCTTCGGCTCCCCGATTTTGTGTTCATCGTTCAGCCGGTTTGGTCTGTCGTGTGCGCCGGAGCGTGCACCCGGTTCAGCAGCGTGGGGACGACGACGAGCGTGATCGCAAGTGTCCAGGCGAGACAGATCATCAGCAATTCGCCCATACTGGCGGTGCCGGGATGGCTTGAAAATCTCAAGGCTCCAAAGCCGGAAGCGGTGGTGGCTGCGCTGTAAATGACCGCTCGGGTCAGGCTGGACTGCAGAAAGTCGCGCCCTCCACCACGCCAGAACATCACAAAATAAATTGAGAATGCGACGCCAATGCCGAGCAGTAGCGGCAGCACGACTATGTTGGCGAAGTTCAGGTGAACTCTTGCCACAACACAGGTCGCAAAAGTAAGGACGCCTATCGCGAGCAGCGGCAGAAGCGTCAACACGACATCGCGTGGCCGCCGCAGCAGCAAAGCAAGCAGAGCAATCACGGCAATCAGTGAAAGAACCCCGGCACGCAGGAATGCCTGCACGATGGTATGGCGCGATTCCTCGATGAGCACGAGCGTTCCTGTCGCGCGCGGCACAATCGATTCGATTTCGGCCGCGAAGTTTTCCAGGAAAGCATCGTCGTGATATTTCGGGGAGATTTCGACATGGGCGCGTCCATCCGCCGTGAGCCAGTCGCGGCGCAGATCCTGCGGGAGTGTCTGCAGCGAAACCGGCTGAGCCGTAAGCAGCGCGCGGGCGCGGGTGAGAGTCGTTTCGAGAGGCGGAACGACAGCACGTTCCGCCGCATCGAGCACGCGGGCATCTGCCTTTTGTAACCGGGTCAGCGTTGCGGAAAGCTGCCTGGCGCTTTCTGCCGCCGCCCCGGCGGCCGTCGTCGTGATACGGTCCAACGCCTTTTCTGTTTCGGCGATGCTCCTGAGCGTCTCGGCGCGGCTGGGCGGTCCTTTTGTTTCAATGGGGCTGAGCGTCGCGTCCAACAGAGACTGCGCATCGGAAATAAGTGTGAGTTTTTCCTTCTGATCGGCTGGCACAAAGCTCTGCAGGGTCGCCACCTGTCCCACATCGGGAAGCGGCGAGAGTTTCGCTGCCAGTGTCTGCGCGGCGCCAAGGGTTGGCTGGAGAACATCGATCTTGTCGAGCGAGGTTTGCGGATCCAGCATCAGATCCAGCAGTGTGGCGACAGATTCGGCGTGCGGATTGCGCAAATGCAGCGGATTGGCGTCAAAGCGCAGATAAGGCAGCAGGGCAGCGCCGACAATGATCAGCAGAGAGAAGCCCCCCAGAACAAAGCCTGCGCGGCGGCGCAGGAAACGGTCGGCCGGTGCAAGACGCATGAACCCGATCTCGTCCTGTTCACCCTCCGGTGCGAGCAGCGCAAGCATCACGGGCAGCATTGTGCCGGTCAGAAGAAACGCCACGACCATGCCCGTTCCGGCAATCACGCCAAGTTCCGCAATGCCAATGTAATCGGTGGGCGTGAACGAGAAGAAGCACAGTGCCGTGGCAAGTGATGCAAGCGTAAGGGAAGGGCCGATCTTGCTTCCGGCGCGCACGAGCGCCGGTGTGAGATCTTTCAGCAGATGACGCTCGGCGCGATAGCGCACGGCATACTGGATCTGAAAATCAACACCCAGGCCGACAAAAAGCGGAATAAAGGCCACCGAAATCAGGTTGAAGGTACCGAAGAGGAGGAGCCCAACCGCCGCAGTGATGAAGAAGCCGGACACCAGCGTGACGAGAATAGCCGCAATGATTTTTACCGAGCGAAGCGCCAACCAGAGCGTCAGCAGAATCGCCGACATCATCAGTATACCAATCGGAAGGGCGCGTTCGGCTACGCTGGCGAACTCTTCATCGGCCATCGGAACGGGACCCGTGAGCCTTACGGAGACGCCATTGGCGGGTGTGAGCTGAAGATCTCGCGCGAGATTCCGGATGGCCGCGCTGGCCGCAGCGCCGGGCTGCAGTTGCGAATAGTCCAGACGACCCTGCACCTGAAGAATATGCATTTTCTCGCTGCGGGAGGGCTCATGACCGGAAAGCATCCCCTGCCAGGACATGAAGGCCGGCTGACCCGCGAGCGCCTTGTTGAAGACAGCGGCGAGTTGCCGGAAAGGGCCAGCAAGCTGATCCAGCGGGGCCTGACCGTGCTCGACGCCGATGAGTGCGGTCGAGAGGCTATCCATCACTCCGCGCAGTGAGGGATCGGCTGCCAGCGGCCCGAGGAACGGCTGCGCTGCAATAAGCTGGGAGGTAGTGTCACGAACCTGCTGCAACGGCAGATACAGCAACCCATTCTTCGCAAAAAAGGGATCGCCCTGGAGATCGCGCACGACGGGAAACAGGTCGGGATGCTTGAGGAGGGCAGCTTTCAGCGCCGCTGCGGCCTGGTCGGCGCGTTCGGGTGTGGCGCCGTCGATCACCACGATTGTAAGGTTGTTGCGCTGCGGGAAGGCGCGGTCGAATTCCAGTTCGTTCTGGCGCCAGGGTACCCTCTCGGAAATCAGATTCTCGCTGCGGCTATCCATTTCGAAATGGCGGGCGACATAGATCCCACCCAGCCCGGCAAGTACCAAAAGCACAAAAAGGACCGACCTTCGCCAGAGAAGCGAAAACCGCACGAGATGTTCGAAAGCAGAGCCTGGATCCATTACTGGCCTGCGGACGCCGATTTGCAGACTGCTTCAGGCGCGTCCGCCTGCGAAGACTCGCCAGCCGGGTCCGCCTCGGCACGAGTCCAGTTTTCGCCGCCACAGAGAAGACCGAGAACACAGCCTGTGATTCGCAGCGTCTCGGGCGCTTCCAGCGAAATGCCGCCTTTGACGGTCTGCCCAAAAGCCGAATTATAGATCGACCCGCTCCATTTATCCGCGCCTGCCGGCTTCATACCGAGGATGATGGGGACCCCCAGCATGGGCCGGCCCCGTTTTGCGGGATCCGGATTGTGCTCATCCACACCGGGCTTCGCTTCCCAGGAGATCACCCCCCAAAGAGCGCCCGCACAATCGGCGATCCGTATACGCGCCTGTTTGTCATGGACCCACCAATCGCCCTCTGGCCCGGCGGCGAAGGCGATGGCCGGATAAAGAAAGGCCGCGACCCCGAGCGACAGCGGGAATTTGCCAGCGTGCAGGTGGGTGGCGGACCGATGCGCCCGCCCGATTATTGCCGCGATCAGTCTCAATAGTGTGGTCCTGAATTCAGGTGTGGCGGCAACATAGAGTCGCCGATGTGAATGAGCAATCGGTGAGATGCCGCGGTCGCGAACGGTTGCGGCGATCCCGTTCAAGAACTACTTTTTATCTGTAATGCGCAGTCGTGCAAACCCCGGACAACAGAACTTGATGATTGCTGTGGCGATTGTCGCGCTTTTTTGTTTCTCGGGAGCAGAAAGTTCCAACCAGCAGGATCGCGAGTTCCAGGAGTGTACGGAATGTCCGGTGATGGTCGCGATTCCTGCCGGAACATTCACGATGGGGAGTCCGGTCAATGAAACCGGGCGGTTCGACTCGGAAGGCCCCCGGCATCCGGTCACAGTGCGCGCATTTGCTCTCGGAAAATTCGATGTCACGAGCGAGCAGTTCCTGGAATTCCTGAAGGAGACGGCGTATCAACCGCAACCCTGCGACAGCTTGCTGGATCTGGGCTGGCGTTCACCGGGTAAGGGTATTGCCCATCCGCCCTATGTCGGCGAACCACCGCACTGGCCGGCCGTGTGTCTCAACTGGAGCGATGCACAGGCTTATATCGCCTGGCTCAACCGCAAAGTACGCGAAGCCCGGCCCGGGCTGGTGAACGGAGCGGGCCCATACAGATTGCCCAGCGAAGCGGAATGGGAATACGCCGCCCGGGCGGGTACGACGACTGCGCGATGGTGGGGTGATACGCTTGGCCACGGTCAGGCAAATTGCAATGGTTGCGGCAGCGATTTCGACTATCGCTATCTCGCCGATGTCGAAAGCTTCACGGCCAATCCGTTTGGCCTCTTTGGCGTCATGGGCAATGCCTGGCAGTGGACCGCCGATTGCTGGCATGACAGCTATGTTGGCGCCCCTGCGGACGGGAGCGCCTGGATGACAGGCGGCGATTGCAGCAAGCACGTTATTCGCGGGGGATCGTGGGACAATCTGCCGATCTTTGTCCGGTCTGCGGCCCGCACGGGCAGCAAGGGGGAGAGCCGCGAATATGATTATTCCACCCTCTCGGGTTTTCGCGTAGCTCGTACTCTGCCGTAAGGGGGTGGGGCCCCCGTTAGCCAGACGAGGGCCCCCTGGGGGGCGGGGCCGACGTGACTTGGGAGGATTGCAGCCCCTGCAATGGCAATTGCTAACACAGCAGACTTACAAAAATCTTACGCAAGCTTGGCCGTAAGGATGCGCCAAATCAGGCGGATCTTTCCTTATTGCGCGGCCCTTCTTCGGGAGGGGGCTTGTGAACCAATGCCATCCAAAGCTTGGCCAACCGCAGCCAATCGGCTCTCATTTCCGGAAAACTGGATCGTTCTGCTTGCTCGCGGCAAAATTTGGCTGCACTGCGGTACTGGTCATCCGATTGCGACACGCCGCATGCTCCGGGGAACCAAGCGTAAATAAGTGGGGCGATTGTTTGTTCCGATTTTGTTGCGCAGCCACAAGCTTGTCACAGCGTTGTCACAGGGTTCGCGCTTCCGCTAATTCAGCGTGTCTTTGGGGCTGAGACTGAGCACGATATCCAGCATCCCCGAGAGGGTTCCCGCCGGAAGTGTGATGGGAGACGAGAGGATCACGGCGTTTCGGGCGCTGATGGCAATTGAATGATACGCCGCGTCCGTGTCGCGATCGTTGACGATATCCGCCTTTCTGATGATGCCGTCCGGAGTAAGAACGACGTGGATGAAAACCGTAACCTTTCGGTCTTCCAGCGCATCGAGATTGAGACTCCAGCGACGCTCGACCTGGGCCCGGATGAAATCCCGCACGTCATAACCCGAGGGGCCGAAGGCTGAACCGTTTGAATTTGCGGATACCGCACCGTTACCGGGAAGGCTGAGCTTCGCGAAGGCCTCCAGCCGGCTTTGCAATTCGTCCCTGGGCGGCAGGGGAACCGGCTCTGTGCCAATTTCGGGCGCCGCGGGTACCTGCCTTGGCAGCGGCAGCGGAATGAGTTGCGGAGGCGCCTTTTTTGTCTGCGGCCGGACGGACGCGGTTTGCTGCCTCGGCAATTCCGGCTTCGGCGGAACTGGAGTCGTGGCTCTATCGGCAACGGGCACAATTTCGACGGGAAAGACCCTGACGGGTCTATCCAGATCATTTGCCGCCATGTGATTCAGAAGAAGCAACAGCGCGAATACATGCAGCAGCAGCGATGCCACAACGGCGGGACTGCGCGCGGAAACAGCAAAACGCGGGCCGGCGGGGGCAGGCTTATCGCCGGTAACGAGATCGCTTGCGGGCGAGGTTGCAGTCATTTGCGCTCAACCGGCAGGTTAGCAGAGTTTGTGACGAATTGGAGGTTACGCGGGTTTCATGGTGAGACCAGAAACGCGCTATACTGGCTTGAGGGAACAATCAGCGGAGGGGAAATTGGGCAAGATTTTCATACCGGCGCTGCTGTGCGCCTGCTTTGCGGCTTCGGCAGCCGGGGCTCAGGCGGTCTCAGTTGAGCGCAAACAGGTCAGTACGGCCGCCGCGCGCAAAATGGTGGATGCATGTCTCGCCTTTGCGGAAAAGAACAATATTCTTGTCGCAGTCGCAGTGGTGGATATTGCAGGTGTGCTGATGGATTTTCATTCCATGGAGGGGGCGGGACCAACGGTTGCGGAGACCGCGATACTCAAAGCCAAGACCGCGGCACATTGGCAACGTTCGACGAAGACTCTGGAACAGGATGTGCTGACACAGCGCAATGAAGCGTCGCTGTGGATCAAGGATTTCCCGAAGGCTGGAGCTCTTCCGATCGTAATTGACGGTCAATTTGCCGGCGCCATCGGAGTTGGCGGCGCGCAGAAACAGGAAGAATGCGCGCAGGTGGGAATTGACGCGGTTCTTCCGAAGCAGCCGGTAGCCGCGCGCTAGCACTGCAACAGCATTTCTTGCGAAGTGAAAATGCAGCCTCCCCGAAAAGGGAGGCTGCGCGAAGCCATTGAGAGAAAGCTGTCCCCAGGGGGAAGCGTATTCGTCTATTCCGGCCGAATGATCGGCCGCAGATCAGACGGATTCTTTGAGTTCTTTAGCGACGCGGAAGGCAACCTTCTTGCTTGCCTTGATCTTGATCGCTTCACCGGTAGCAGGGTTGCGGCCCATGCGCGCCGGACGTTTGCGTACCTGAAGAATGCCGAGTCCGTTAAGACGGATGCGGACGCCTTTCTTGAGTTGCTTGGTTATGAGGCCGGCGAGATCATCCATGATCGCGTTCGCCTGCTTCTTGCTCAACTCGTGCTTTTCCGCGAGTTGCATCGCGAGTTGACGGCTGGTGACGGTTTCAACCTTCGCCTTCGGAGCTGCGGATTTCACTGCGGTATTGCCGGTTTCGGCCATTGGGTTTTGCCCCCTGAAGAATCAATGCAAATCAGGCATACAATACGAATCGTGCGATGTCATAGGAATTAAATGGCATTGCCCACGCTTTTTCCCCAGTTACATTGGGTTTTAAGACGATTTAACCGTCCTGCAACCGGAATTCGCCTGCCAGAATGAGCGAGCAAAGCGACGCTGAGTGGGAATTCTGGATCGACCGCGGCGGCACTTTCACCGACATCATCGGGTGGCGGCGGGGTGGTCCGCTGGTTACAAGGAAGCTGCTTTCGGAAAATCCTGCTCAATACCGCGACGCGGCGACCGCCGGCATCCAGGGCCTGATGCAGCAATACGGCGCCGGTCCGATTTCGGCGGTGAAAATGGGCACGACGATTGCGACAAATGCGCTGCTGGAACGAAAAGGTGAATCCACGGTGCTGGCGATCACGCGCGGTCATCGCGACGCGCTCAGGATCGGGTATCAGAGTCGCCCCAGGATCTTCGCCCGGCACATCGTGCTGCCGGAACCACTCTATAAATCCGCGATCGAACTCGATGAAAGGGTGACGGCCGAAGGAGAAATCATCCGGCCACTGAATGAAGCCTCAACCCGCCGGATGATGGAAGCGGCATATGATGCCGGTTTTCGCAGTATCGCGATCGTGCTTATGCATTCCTACCGTTTCCCCGCTCACGAGCAGCGCGCTGCCGTCATCGCGCGGGAGACAGGGTTCACGCAGATCTCCATGAGCCATGAGATCGCGCAACTGATCAAGCTGATCCCCCGTGGCGACACGACCGTGCTCGATTGCTATCTGTCACCGCTGCTTCGCGACTATGCCGATCAAGTCCGGCGGAATCTCGACCCCGCGGCAAAGCTGTTCTTCATGCAGTCGTCGGGTGGACTGGCGGAAGCGGCCTCGTTTCGGGGCCGCGATGCAGTGCTGTCGGGTCCGGCGGGCGGTATTGCCGGAATGTCGCGCGTGGCAAAGCAGGCCGGCTTTGACTCTGTCATTGGTTTCGACATGGGCGGGACATCGACCGATGTTTCACATTTCGCGGGGCAGTATGAACGCACACACGGGACATCGATCGGTGGCGTTCGGCTGCACGTGCCGATGCTCGAGATTCATACGATCGCAGCCGGAGGCGGTTCGATCTGTACATTTGACGGAATGCGATTCCGGGTCGGCCCGCAATCGGCCGGCGCGGTTCCCGGCCCGGCCTGCTACGGACAGGGTGGACCGCTGACAATTACCGACTGCAACGTAATGCTTGGGAAATTGCAGGCGGCGTTTTTCCCCTGCTGCTTCGGGCCGGGCGGCAATTCCCCGATCGATGAGGCCGTGGTCGAGCACAAGTTCATGGAATTGTCGGCGGAGGTCGCGGCGAAAACCGGAAAGGCGATCGCTCCCACGGAAATTGCACAGGGCTTCATCGAAATTGCAGTTTCCAATATGGCAAGGGCCATCCGGCAAATTTCACTGGAACGGGGTCATGACATGACGCGGCATGCGCTTGTCGCGTTCGGTGGCGCTGCCGGACAGCATGCTTGCCTTGTGGCGGACACGCTCGGCATCCGGCGCATATTGATTCATCCGCTGGCGGGCGTGCTTTCTGCGTATGGGATTGGCATGGCGGAGGTGCGCAGATTGCGCGAGCAATCCGTGAACGCACCGCTTGAGCAGGCGGCGCTGTGGGAAATTGCGGAATTGCTCCGCAACCAGGTGGGGGATGAGATCGCGCGGCAGAAGGTGGCGTTCGCGCGGATCGAATATTTTGCGACGGCCGAGCTTAGCTATTCCGGTGTGGACAGTGCGCTGCGGGTGCGCCTCGACAGCGCAGATGCGATGCGTGCAGCCTTCGATGCGCAGCACCGCGAGCGGTTTGGCTTTGTCGTGCGCGACCGGCCGGTCATCGTTCAGACGCTGTCGGTGGAGGGAATTGGCGTGGTTTCGGCGCAAACAGAAGCACCGGCCGAAGAAACTGCGACGAGGGCGTCGTTTTCGGGCGCCCGCGTTTGGGCCCATATTGATGGGCACCGTCTGGAAATCGATGTCCACGACCGGGAATTGCTCACCCGTGAGAGCATCGTCGATGGACCGGCCATCATCCGCGAGCGTAACGCGACGACGGTGATCGAGCCGGGCTGGCGCGCGATCGTCGATCAATGGCGAAACATCGTGCTGGAGCGGGCGGGCAGTCCTCCGGAGCGGGTTGTGGCGAACAGCGCGGTCGATCCGGTACAACTCGAAATCTTCAACAATGCGTTCATGGCAATTGCGGAAGAGATGGGCGTCGCGCTGCAAAACACCGCGACATCGGTCAATATCAAGGAGCGGCTGGATTTTTCCTGCGCGCTGTTCGATCGCGACGGCGCACTGATCGCGAACGCACCGCATATCCCGGTGCATCTCGGTTCAATGGGCGATTCGGTTCGGACTATCATCGCCGCGCGCGGAGATCGTCGCGATGGCCGTGGCATAAGACCGGGCGATGTCTATGTGCTGAACGCGCCGTATCATGGGGGATCGCACCTGCCCGATGTGACCGTGATCATGCCGGGGTTCGATTCAGACGGCCAACTCATTGCCTATGTCGCAGCGCGCGGGCACCATGCCGATATTGGGGGCCTGACGCCCGGTTCCATGCCGCCTTCGAGCCGGCACGTCGATGAGGAAGGCGTGTTGCTCGACAATGTTCTGCTGGTTGACGAGGGTCAGTTCCTGGAAAGAGCAATACGGGACGTGCTCGCCTCCGGGCCGTATCCGGCGCGCAATCCCGATCAGAATATCTCTGATCTGAAAGCGCAGGTTGCGGCGTGTCTGAAAGGCGTTGCGGCGTTGCGCAAGCTGATCGTCCGCCACGGCCGTGCGGTCGTGCACGCCTATATGCGCCACGTCCAGG
Organism: uncultured Alphaproteobacteria bacterium; assembly: GCA_963747255.1. Taxonomy (GTDB): domain Bacteria; phylum Pseudomonadota; class Alphaproteobacteria; order Micropepsales; family Micropepsaceae; genus CAIYRG01. The sequence goes on along the minus strand of CAVVEG010000001.1, from coordinate 84,818 downwards.
ACAATGCGGCGGAATCCGTACGCCGGATCATCGGGCGCATCCGCGACGGACAGTTCGATTGTGAGATGGATTGCGGGGCAGTCATTCGCGTTGCGATTTCAGCCGATCATGGCAACCGCCGTCTGCGCATCGACTTTACCGGCACAAGCGGGCAACTGGACAACAATTTCAACGCGCCTCTCTCGGTCTGCCGCGCAGCCGTTCTGTACGTGCTCCGGACACTGATGGATGACGAGATCCCGCTGAATGAAGGGTGCCTGCGCCCGGTGGAATTGATCGTTCCCGAAGGCTCAATGCTGAACCCGCGTTATCCCGCAGCTGTGGTGGCGGGAAATGTGGAGACCAGTCAGGCCATAACCGACGCGCTTTATGGAGCGTTGGGCGTTCAGGCCGCAGCACAAGGGACAATGAACAATTTCACCTTCGGCAACGGTGAGCTGCAATATTACGAGACGGTGTGCGGTGGATCGGGCGCGGGGCCGGATCATGACGGCACCAGTGCGGTGCACACGCACATGACGAATACGCGGCTGACCGATCCTGAAGTGCTGGAAACGCGGTTTCCCGTCCTGCTGGAGGAATTCTCAATCCGGGAGGGCTCCGGGGGCGCGGGAATTCACCGGGGCGGCGACGGTGTCGTTCGTAGACTGACATTCCGGCGGCCTATGACCGCCTCGATTTGTCGAACAGGAGACGGGTGGCGCCGTTTGGACTGGAAGGCGGCTCACCGGCAAGTGCGGGATGCAATCTGGTGGTGCGCAAAGGCGGACCGGTTGAAATCTGCGGCGCTACGGCAACGGTGGAGATGCAGGACGGCGACAGTTTTGTGATTGAGACTCCCGGCGGTGGAGGGTTTGGCGCACCTGGAGGAGAAGGCTGAGCCAATTTCTGCCATTGTGCGGCGTTGCCGTCGTGGTGCTGGGATTTGTCGCCCGGATCAACCCGCTTGTGGTGGTGGTCCTGGCGGCGCTGGTCAGCGGGATCGCAGGCGGGCTGGATCCTGCCGTTGTGCTCGCCACCTTCGGCAAAGCCTTCAATGAGAACCGGTATGTCGAGTCTCACCTGGCTGGTGCTTCCGGCAATCGGGGCGCTGGAACGCGCCGGCCTGCAGGAAAGGGCGCGCGAACTGATCCTGAAAATCCGCGGCGCCGGAGTGGCATCGATTCTGTGCACATATCTTCTGGTGCGGCAGGTGAGCATGGCATTTGGCCTGACTTCGCTGGGCGGACAGGCGACCATGGTGCGCCCGCTGATTGCGCCAATGGCAGAAGCCGCTGCAGAAGCGCGGTTGGGGCGTTTGACGGAAGAGCAGCGGGAGGCCATCCGGGCCCATAGCGCGGCGGCGGAAAATGTCGGCGCTTTCTTCGGCGAAGACATTTTCGTCGCCGTCGGCTCGATTCTGCTGATCAAGGGTTTTCTGGCGCAGAACGGGGTGAATGCCGATCCCCTGCAACTGTCTCTCTGGGCTATTCCAACGGCTTTTGCGGCGTTTGCGATTCACAGTTTGCGCATCGTGCTGTTCGGGCGCAGATTCAAGTCACTCACGCAATGATCGGGATCGGGCCCGTTTATGCTCTGGCGGGCCTGCTGTTCGCTGCCGTCGCCGTCTTGAGCGCAAGAGACCGGAGCAATCGCAGACGTTGGGTGAATGCCGGGTTCTGGGGCTTGTTTTCGGTCAGTTTCCTGTTTGGCGACTGGTTGTCAGACCTCGGAAACGGTGTGCTGGTGCTCGCAATGGTGGCGATCGCCGGAACCGCCGGTCTGGGGATTGGGCGCGTTGACACGACCACGCCCGGGGAACGCAGCGCGCTGGCTCGCCGGTTCGGGAATCTGGTGTTCATACCTGCACTGATGATTCCATTAATGACCGTATTTGCGTCGCTGGTTCTGAAGCGGCTGTCTTTTGGCGGACGGCCGCTGATTGACCCGTCGCAAAGCACGCTGACAGGATTGGCGCTCGCTGCCATTGTTGCGGTGCTTCTGTGCCGCGTCCTGTTGCGGGAGCGCATTGTTGCAGCCGTTGATGAGGGCCGGCGGTTGATGGATCTGCTTGGCTGGGCGGCTTTGCTGCCACAAATGCTCTCGGCGCTCGGCGCGGTGTTCGCGATTACCGGTGTCGGAACAGCAATCGGGCTAATTGCGACGCAGGTGATTCCGGAGGGCAGCCGAATTGCGGCGGTTCTGGCCTACAGCTTTGGAATGGCCCTGTTCACCGCCGTCATGGGCAACGCTTTTGCAGCTTTTCCGGTGCTGACCATCGGCGTGGGATTACCGCTGATCGTCACGAAATTCCACGGCGATGCGATCGCCATGGCTGCGATCGGAATGCTTTCGGGCTTTTGCGGAACGCTGATGACGCCGATGGCAGCGAACTTCAATCTGGTGCCGGCCGCATTGCTGGGGTTGCAGAACCGTCATGCGGTGATCGCGGCGCAAATCCCGACGGCCATGCTGCTGCTCCTGGTCAACGCTATGCTGATGTACGTTTTCGTCTTTCGTTGACAGCCACGGTCCCATCGCGTTCCATTCTGCATGAAGCTCGATTCCGCCAATGCCTCCTTTCTTGCATCCACCGCGCTTTCCCATGTCACGCGCGAATTCCCGAACAAACTGGATCACGTGCTGTCCGGGCCGGAGGACGCTGCAAACGCCCCGGCTGCTGCACCCGGTTTTCTATGGCAGCTTCGACTGGCATTCCTGTGTCCATTCATACTGGCTGCTTGCGACGATGCTTCGTCGGTTTCCGGACTTGCCGGAGGGTGGCGCGATCCGGGAGTTGTTCGAACGGGCGTTCACACCAGAAAATGTCGCGGGTGAGGCTGCGTATCTGGCTCGACCGGCATCGGGTACCTTCGAGCGGCCCTATGGCTGGGCCTGGCTGCTTGGGCTTCAGGGCGAATTGTTTCGGCATACCGGCCGGGACGCGCGGTGGGCGGCGATTCTTTCTCCACTCGCCCGCGCGTTTGTACAGAAATTCGCTGAATGGCTTCCACGCGCGACTTATCCGGTCCGTTGCGGCACGCATGGCAATACGGCTTTTGCGCTCCGGCTCGCATTCGATTACGCCCATGCGGCCGGAGATGATCCATTTGCCGGGTTGCTGCGCTCCACAGCCCTCCGATGGTACGAAAGCGATGCGGATTGCCAGTGCCGGGAACCATGCGGGGAAGACTTTCTGTCGCCTTCACTCGTGGAAGTCCAGTGCATGGGCGCGGCGCTCGGAACGCAGGAATTTCGCGCCTGGTTCGCGCGATTTCTCCCGCGGCTTCAGCAGGGACAACCCGCGTCGCTGTTTGACCCGGCCCATGTCAGTGACCGTGGCGATGGCAGGATCGTACATCTGGACGGTCTCAATCTGAGCCGCGCCTGGTCATGGTTCGAAATCGCATCGTTACTGGAGCCCGAAAATCCTGTCCGGTCATTGGCCAGGATCGCCGCAGAACGGCATCTCAGCACCGCAATGCCGAGGATCAGGGGTGACTATATGGGCGAACACTGGCTCGCCACCTACGCGCTGCTCGCATTGTTGTCGGCGGAACGGGCCGATGGGTGATTTGTCTCAGTATTGCGCGCGTGACGCGCACATTTCTGCAAATGGAAAAATTCAACATCGCTGCGCTGAAGCGCGCCTACGAAGCGGAATAAAATGAGAACGGCAGAGTATTCGACTTCCATCAAATCCCTGCCGTTCTGGTGCGATTCCATGTTTTAGGCATCGAACCGCTACCCTGATAACGGGCCGGCTCGTGGGCGCGTTCCACGATGACTGGTAGCGATAACGGGAGCCCCCCCGTCTTTGCTGCCGGGTCTATCGCTGAGGTGGCACCGAAAGGACTTCTTGCGGGGCCACGCGCACCACAAGGTAAACGAGTTCGCCGGAATTTACTTCGGTGAACTGAACTGGCGTGTTTGGCGGAACCACGACTATGTCGCCGGGTCCGACTGCACGCGTAGTCCCATCCATGATCCTGGTTCCGATCACAGTTGGTCCGGAGAGCGGATTCGTCTCACTCTGCTGCGGCGCAGTCAGTGTTCCTCCGGTGACCAGAGTGCCTGTGCCGGCGATAAAGTGAAAAATTTCGGTGACCGCGCTGTGCTGGGCGGCGGGCCCGATCTGACGTCCGCCGGTGCGCGCCCGGTGGACGATCGAGAGGCCCAGATTGTAATTGTTGTCGATATTCAGGACCCGCAGCGGCTGATCGCTTTCGGGCTGCTCGGCCGACCTTTGCAAGGCGTTATCGATTTCGCTTCCCGTGATCTGAACCGCTGCGGCAGCCACAGCCGGTCTTGCGTGCAGTGCAAAAGCCCCTGCGAGCAGTAGCGCAATCATAATCCGTATCATTTCCGATCGCTCCCGCGAGAGCGCGGGGTTTATTTCCGGTCGCGCTCCTCCAACCAGGCGTAAACGCGCTTCACGCCCCGCAGGTCGGCGCCGGGTCCCTGAATCTGCGGAAAATATCTGGCATGCGCGGTCAGATCGACACGCTGTGCCGCCTCCTCGGCAGGCACTCCGGCGGCCTTCAGCCTGGCCACCTGTGCCGTGAGATCGGTCAGGTAGGCCTGAAATTCGCCGATCATGTTCTTGTCGCTGAAGGGAACCCCATGGCCGGGGAGATCAACGACGAAATCCATATTTTTCAGCTTGTCCAGCGTGGCGACCCATTCATCGAAATAGGCGTCGCCCATATAGGCAATCCGGCTTTCCATCAGATCACCGGAACAGACGATACGTTCCTTCGGCAACCATACGACCGTGTCACCCGCAGTGTGGCCCCGGCCAAGAAACAGCAAATCGATCTCGCGATTACCGCGGTGCAATACCAACCGTTCGGAATAGGTGATGTTTGGCGGCGTAGGCTTGATATCCTTGAGCTGCACCAGCACCTGTTGCACTGCGAGAAGCTGCTGCTGCAGCGCCACCCTGCGATTTGCATCGCTCTCTGCGGCGATCTGATTGCCCAGTTCCTCGATCTGGGCAGGTACGGCGTTACCCTGCGATGTGAGGAAAGGTTCGCGATGCAGCACGTCGAAGCTTGTGATCGCAGTCCGCACAAAATCATGCGCGATGATCTGCACTTCGGGGCCAAAGATGGAATTTCCGTCGGTATGGTCGAAGTGCCAATGCGTGTTGACGACGTAGCGGACTGGTTTGGGTGTAAGCAGTTTGATATCGGCGACGAAAGCGCGTGCTGCGGCAGGGGTCGTGCCGGTGTCCACGATCAAAACATCATCATCATTTACAATTACGACATTGTTGCTGCCGAACCCGCCCGTTGCGTAATAGACCCCGTCCGCGATTTTCTCGAATTTATATGTTTTGCCCTAGAATCACGGGATAGGAAGTGGACGGACCCGGTTGGGCCTGAGCAAAAGTCGGGAATCCAAGCGCAATCGCGCAGACCAGCGCCAAAGCAAGTTTCATGAACGCCCTCCTGTATCGGCCTAGCATATCCGGGCACTGACCCGGCAGCAATTTGAGTTCGTCGAGGGGGATGTTTGGACGACGCGTTGTCCGGTTCCCAGGGCGAGGATCGCGGCGCCTCCAAAAGCCGACGGGGACAGACGTACTTGCCAGGGCAGGATCTGACCCTCAATGGTCCTGCTGCGCGCTATTCCGCTTGTGCCGGGACGTCGGCCGCCAGGGAGTGTTCCAATCGCGCGCCGAAGCGGTTGAGATGACTGTAGATCACAGGTGTGATGTAAAGCGTCAGCGCTTGCGACACTATGAGACCACCGACGACCGCAAGCCCGAGCGGCTGGCGCCCGGCGCCGCCCTGGCCCAGTCCGAGCGCGATCGGAAGGCTTCCCATCAGGGCTGCCATCGTCGTCATCATGATCGGACGGAAACGGATCAGCGCGGCTTCGGTAATCGCGGCTTCCGCATCGGTGCCGTGTTCGCGTTGGCGGGCCAGCGCGAAGTCGATCATCATGATCGCGTTCTTCTTCACGATGCCGACCAGCATGATCATGCCGACAAAAGCGTAGAGCGTCAGTGGCATCCCGAAGAGATAAAGGGTCAGGAGGGCGCCGACCGCGGCGGCGGGAAGGCCCGACAGAATTGTCAGTGGATGGATAAAGCTCTCGTACAAGATACCGAGCACGATGTAGACGACGATAATCGCGCCAATAAGCAGGAAGCCCATGCCTTTCATCGATTCCTGGAACGCCTTCGCCGTGCCCTGAAAACTGGTGAGCACGGATGCAGGCATGCCGATCTGCTGCTCGATATTTTCGAGTTTGGTGACGGCATCCGAAAGCGCAACGCCGGGCGGCAGACTGAAAGAGACTGTCACGGCAGGAAGCTGACCAAAATGGTTCACAGCGAAGGGAGACGCTCCGGTGGTAACATGCGTCACCGCCAGGAGAGGGACGACAGAGCCGATATTCGTGGTTGCGGCGGAGGCTGCTCGCGGAGTTGCCAGATAGACCCGGCTCAGCGCGGCAGCATCCTGCTGATATTTCGGTAGCAATTCGAGCATGACCTTGAACTGGTCCGTCGCGGAGTTGATGATCGAGATCTGCTGGCCGCCAAATGATGCACCCAGCGCCGTCTCGATTTGGCCCGCCGTGACCCCGAGCGTGGCCGCGCGATCGCGGTCGACGGAGATGTGGACAGAGGGCGTCGAGAGATCGAGATCGCTGGTGACGTCCAAAAAGCCGGGTGTCCTGGCGAGAGCGTTCTTGAGACGCTCGGAAGCGGCGAACAACTCCGCCGTGTTGGAATCCTGAAGCGTGTATTGATATTGAGCCTTGCTGATAAGTCCCCCGATCGTAATCAAAGGTCGGTTCTGCAAGTAAACGTTCAGCCCGGGGATGTTGGCGAGTTTGCGACGAAGCTCGGCAATCACCTGATTGATCGGAAGGCGCTCGGAGCGCGGTTTGAGCGCGATGCGGAATTGACCCTGATTGGCGCCGCCGCGCGCACCGCCGGCACCCACGCTCGACATCGTTCCTTGCAGGTTCGGATCGCTCCAGAGGATCTTAGCGGCCTCATTTTGGTGCCGCTGCATCGCCTCGAATGAGATCCCGTTGGCGCCTTCCGTGAACGCCAATAGCTGACCCGTGTCTTCGCTGGGCAGGAAGTCTTCGGGCATCGCGCGGAACAGCATCACTGTGGCGACGAGGCTGATCGCGAATATGCCGAATATGGTCCGCCGATGCGTCATGCTCCAGGCCAGGGATCGGCCGTAGAGACGCTGAACCGCGTTGAAACCGGCTTCACTCCAACGATAGAGAGCGTTGTGATGGACGGCGCTCCCGTGCGCTGCCGGCTTGATCAGGCGGCTACACAGCATCGGCGTGAGAGTCACCGAGACGATGCCGGAAACCATGATCGCAATCACGATTGTTACGGCGAACTCGTGCAGCAGCCGGCCGACAATGCCGCCCATGAACAGCACCGGAATGAACACCGCCATCAGCGAGACGGTCATGGACAGGATTGTGAAAGCGATCTCGCGTGATCCGGTCAGAGCCGCGTGATAAGGACGCTCGCCCGCCTCGATGTGCCGCATAATGTTTTCGAGCATCACGATAGCATCGTCCACAACGAAGCCGACACACAGCGTGAGCGCCATCAGGGAAAGATTATCGAGGCTGTAGCCGAACGCAGCCATTCCGCCGAAGGTACCGATGAGGGTAATGGGAAGTGCAATCGAAGGAATAAACGTGGCCGAGGGCGTGCGCAGAAACAGGAAGATCACCGCCACCACGAGAAGCGCGGCTGCAAGGAGCGTGATCTGCACGTCCCTGATGCCGGCACGGATCGAGTCGCTCTTATCGAGCGTGATGTCGACTTTGATCGCGGGTGGAAGTTGCGCAGTAAGCGCCGGCAGTCTCGCCTTGACCGCGTTGACGACCGCGATCGTATTGGCTCCCGGCTGGCGGTTGACACCGATAGTGATTCCGATCTTGCCGTTGTAGCTTCCGGAGAGCCAAAGGTTGTCGACGCTATCAATGACTGTACCAATGTCGCGGAAACGCACCGGGCGGCCGTTTCGGTCGGCAATAATTTGGGACAGGTAATCGGCGGGCTTTGTAAGCTGGCCTTCGGTCTGGATCACGGCAGTCGTCTGTGGGCCGTCCAACGTACCGGTCGCCAGGTCAACATTGGCAGAGCGAACCGCGGCAGCAACCTCGTCAATCCCTATCCCGCGCAGGGCCAACTCGTTTGGATCTACCTGGATACGTACCGCCGGATGCGCTTGCCCGAAGATGTCGACATTGGCCACGCCGTCAATGGTTGAGATTGCGCGCACCAGAACGGTCTCGACATATTCGTCGACGGTGGCGAGCGGGAGTGTCTCCGAATAGGCCGTGATCTGCAGGATCGAGTCTTCCGCCGGATTGATTTTGCGCATCGTCGGCGGGGAAGGCATGTTGGTCGGTAGAGAGCGCGTCGAGGCCGAGATCGCGGCCTGAACATCCTGGGCCGCTGCATCGATGTTCCGATCGAGTCGGAACTGGAGCGTTATGCGGCTGGTACCCAGCACACTCACCGAGTTCATTGAGTCGAGCCCGGGAATAAGAGTGAACTGAGCCTCCAGAGGGGACGCCACAGAGGCTGCCATGGTCTCGGCATCCGCACCCGGGACTTGGCCCAACACGACAAGCGTCGGGAAATCGACTTGCGGCAACTCGTCAACGGGAAGCGAGAAGTAGCCGAACAGCCCCGAGACGAGTACGGCGGCCATGATCAGAATCGTCATCACCGGCCGCTTGATGAAGACTTCCGAGATGTTCATGTTTCAGGAGACATGCTCATATTGCAGTGGCGAACGCGAACAGCCTTCTGCGCGCGCAGAATGCTGTAAACCGCTTTGACCGGGATCAATTCGCTCCTCGATAACCTTGCATACGGATTTTTGTGTGTTGCGTTGCTGGGGCATGCCCACTCAATAGTTCTTTCGCTGCACTGTTGGCGATTGCGTTGACCAGTTGCACAAGCGTGAGGGAGTCCGTCCTTCCTGATGGGACCGCCGGCTGCCGATTGCGTGCAACGATAACTGCCATGCGCATGTAGCTGAAGTCTGACGAGGGGGTATCAAATCGTAATGACGACGCAGGCGCCAGTCGTGACGTTTGACCTGTTTTACCGGTCTTTAAGCGTACGATGCACACAGGCCATCCCGTCATTTTAGCGCAAGGCCGATGGCAACCCGCCTGGCGGGGGCTCCCGACATCGCCCGTTTATAGCATGACCGGTAGCCCGATGCGCGCCGGTACTTTCTTGCTTGGATTGAATCAGCCAGAGAGCCAGAATGTCTTGTGTGCAGGGTTGCGCTGAAGTTCGGGGTGGCCACGGCGCTGAGATGGGCGGCGTCCGAAAACCGCCAAGGGACGAAACCGCGCGCCTTTTGAGATGGGTGTTGGCGCAATGGGCCTATGCGGATTTGCCAATCATGCGCTTGGGATGTGGTGAGCGGGCTGCCGTAATTGGCGCGGGTTTGGCGAGCGTGAATCGGCGCTGAGGCGTATTGCGGGGCAATGGTTGTGTCGTATTGAAGCTTATCGCCGACCGACCAGGAGCGCGGCCGGACTAGCCCCTCAACCGACATAGCAGCCGCCTGTTCAAACCGGCGGAGCACGAATTAACGCTAACGTGTCCACATCTGAAATGTCAGGCGGCTTGCCTTGACAGACCGTCTGCTGACTGTCCGAAGCCGGATGTTCCGTGTCCGAAGGAGCAGATATCGCGTTTGGAGCATCTCGCCACACAATCCATTGCGGTTGAATTGGACTCCTTACGTTCCTGATTCACTTGATGAATTTAATGTCGTATCCGGAGCGAATTGGGGAGACCGATCCAGCGAGTAGTCTCTACCCGTATCAAAGGCGTAAATGGTCACGCTCGAACACCTCCGATTTGGGGAGGGTGCGTGCGCAGGTCCGGGCCGAGGAGGACTGCAGTGAACCGAGTTCGATGAAGGCGGGTCGCCAGCGCCTTCGGACAGCAAAGCGCGCAACAACCGCCGTCGGTACGCGACACAGTGTCAAATCGCTGCCCGAAACGCGCCAACCGGCAAACAGCGAGCAGAACTCAAAAAGATGGTGCCGGTTTGGATTGGGTTCGAACGAATGATCCGTCACACCGGAAGCGTCGTCTGCTACGGTAAAATTAAAGGATGGATGTAGCGAACACCGGTTCTCCTGCCTTGATATCTGAATCAGGGTCTTCTGTCCGCTCGATGTGCCTTGGCGCGAAATCGCGCCAGGGCTCCTGAAGTCAAACCAGACGAGCGCAGGCGTGTTGTCTGCTTCCCACGGCGAGAATTGCTTCCCCAAAATCCGGCGTGGACAGGCGTACTTGTCAGGATAGGACCTGACAGCCGCAAGCTGTCATTGCATCCGGGGCACGAACCCATGATCCTCATGCCCGACTTGGCGATATCTGCGGCGTCAGTTTGGGAGCGCGCAAACAGCATGAGCGAAATGAAACCAGCAGCCATTGCAGCGAGCAATGTGCCTGTCCGGCCGAGGGGAACGATCTATCCGCCTCCCTTCAACAAGCGCGTCGCTGGCCGCGACAAGGCGCAGCTCGGAGATTTTTTCGGGCTGACGAATTTCGGCGTCAACCTCACACGGATCGAACCTGGCTCCCAATCGGCCCTTCGCCATACCCATTCAAAACAGGATGAATTCATCTATATCCTTGAAGGCGAGCCAACACTCATAACCAATGGGGGGGAGTTAGTCCTGAAGCCCGGCATGTGCGCGGGTTTCAAGGCAGGAAACGGCGACGCGCATCACCTTGTGAACAAGAGCGCACGCGATGTCGTCTATCTGGAAATTGGTGACCGCACGAAAGGCGATGAGCCATACTATCCAGATGACGATCTCCAATTGCATGCCGATGCCGACGGCAAATTGTTTCGTACGCGCAAGGACGGAACGCCTTACTGAAAAATGCCGAGCGACTGTTGCGACGAAGCGAACCGCGCCGCTAATCTGGAACCGTCGTTGTTGAACGCTAAACGGACATGGTGCAGACGTCACCGATCCGGCGAGATTGACCCAGAGTGTCGCACTGGACATTCGCCTCGGTCCGTTTATGACGTTTCCAGAGCGCATCGAATCGCAACATGCGAATGACCGCCAAGTTGTTTTTGATGTTGCTGGTAACGTCTGGCTGCGCGCCCGAACGTCCGGAACCGCTTTGCGTGCTTTCCCCTGACATAATGCCCGAAAGCTGGCGGCCTTCAGGCGCGGTGCAGAAAAGTCTAAGTGCCGAACCGTGGTCCAACAACGAGACGAAGGACGCCGAGCATGCGGTAATAATGGGGTTTGACGAACTGAGGGCGTTTTTCTCGAACCGACCGACGGCTGTCGCGGATCTCGGAATCGACGCGGTCGAGTTTGTTATCGACAGCTCCTATTCTGCATCGAATATGCCCGCTCTCCAGATGGAAGCTCGCGAGCTGGCACGGCAGAATTTGACGAAGTTGATTGCGCCCCATCTCGCGCATGGCTCTCGCCTGGCAACCTGTAAAGAGTTTTCAACTCTGCTTGATCTCGCCATCCAGGCGAACGCTCTTCTGCCGCAGGAAGATGCGCGCATACCGGCTGTGGTCGCGCTCACGAATGCCAGCTACCGCTCGTGCGGTTCGATCACTATGGCGATGGGGTACGACTTTCACCAGAGGCTGGCAGCCGAAAATATTTCCACCGATGATGTCTGGGATCTGGCGATGTGGAGCATCACATTTACCGATGCTCAGTTGGTTCCCGGACTCGAATTGCCCGCTGGCGCCCGCGACCTGCCGCCGGCGCTTTGGAGGTTTCTTGGGCACTATCCACTGGTAGCGGCACGCGCATTTCCGGAAGGTGCCCGACACCCGGCATTTTACGACACAGCATATCTTGCGACCCACATCGCGTATATTCCAACCGGCTATGGCCGCCATCCGATCTACATTGCAGATGCTCCCTGGCTGTACCGCTTTCTGCGCCAGAATTTTTATCCCGTGTTGGAGATGGGCGAACTGGACCTGGTGGCAGAGTTTGTGGACCTCTTTCGCCAATATGGCTGCACCGAGCAGAACGATCTGCAACTGCGCGATGGGACACGGTATTTGCTAAGGCTCTTTCACAGCGCGGGGGACCGCTGGATGACCTATCGGGAGCCTAACGAGCCAGCCAATACGGGCGATTACAACGAAGTCCACAAGGCGTGGACAGGAATGTCGGCAGTTCGTGTGCGAATTCCGGCGCCGCCGAAACCGGGGACCTACGGTTATGTTGTCCGAGCCTGGTTGGGACATCCGCGCTAGCGGTCAGGAGCAGGAAGCACAAATTTCCGCCCAAATGTCCAGATTGGCGATCCCCCGCCGTCCTTCCCTGATCCCATCACGGCCGATGAAGCCAAACCAGACGGGCACATGCGTTAGAAGTCATCAGCCTTTCCGGTGACCGGCCCGGCCATCGGCCTTATCGCCTCCGAGGTGGCAGTGTTATTGTCCGGTTCGCGTTTGAGCCGCACCGAGGCCGTGGGCTCTGCCGCTTTGAACTGGCCCTCGACGCAGGGAGGCCGCACCATGGGGGAAAATTCGATGGATCGACGTTGCTTTCTTGCGACCACGGCGATCGGGCTTACCCTGTCACCCAGGCGCGTTTTCGCGCAGGCGACCGCGATCAGTTCCGAAATGAACGCGCTCAGCGCCTACATGAGCGCCGCCGGGACGCGCGTACTCCCCGCAGAAGTCGCAGAACAGGCCAAACACCATCTGCTCGACACGCTGGCATCGATGATTTCCGGATCGGAATTGGCGCCCGGGCAGGCGGCGCAGCGCTACATCCGCGCTTTCAGTGGAACGGGGCCGTCGACGATCGCGGGAACGACTCTCACGGCTTCGCCGGGCGATGCCGCACTCGCCAATGGTCTCATGGCGCAGGCTGACGAGACTGACGATTCACACAATGCCTCCCGCTCGCATCCCGGCTGCGCAGTCGTGCCCGCAGCGCTCGCGGTCGGCGAGGGAATCGGTATCGACGGGGCGCGTTTTCTTCGCGCTTTGACACTCGGCTACGACGTCGGGACGCGTGTGGTCATGGCCATGAACGGCGCAGCCTTCAGCTACGAGAGCAGCCTGGCCACGCACAGCATCGCCGGGACATTCGGCGCCGCGGCCGCGGCAGCTTGTGTCGCCCGGCTTGATGCACGTCAAATGCGATGGGTACTCGACTACTCGGCTCAGCAATCCTCGGGCATTGTCGCCTGGCAACGCGACACCGACCACATTGAGAAGTCGTTCGTTTTCGCCGGGATGCCAGCACGCAACGGCGTCACCTCCGCACTCGTCGTGCGATCGGGCTGGAATGGCGTCGACGACATCTTCTCGGGCCCCGGCAACTTCTTCCTCGCATACGCACCGAAGGCACGGCCTGAGCGTCTGGTCGAGAAGCTCGGCGAGCGCTATGAGATCGTGCAAACCGACATCAAGAAATGGACGGTCGGCTCGCCGATCCAGGGGCCACTCGATGCGATCGAGGCCATTCGCGCCAGGCGGCCCTTCGACGCCGATGAGGTGCAACGCGTGACCGTCCATCTGGCGCCGTCGGTTGCCTCAGTGGTGGACAACCGCGACATCCCCGATATCTGCCTGCAGCACATGGTCGCCGTGATGCTGCTCGACAAAACCGTCTCGTTTCAGGCCGCACACGACAAAGCGCGCATGCAGGACGCAACCGCATTGCGCCAGCGCGCGAAAGTGAATCTCGTCCGTGACGAAGAGCTTGCAAGGCTCTTGCCTGTGCGCGTCGCGATTGTCGAGATCCAGCTGGCCAACGGAGCCCGGCTCTCCGAACGCGTGGAGGCCGTCCGCGGCACGCCACGCAACCCGATGTCACGCGCCGAGGTAATCGAGAAGGCACGCAATCTCACCGCGCCGATCCTGGGACGCGCAATATCGGAACGGCTGATCGAGACCGTAAATGCGATGGAAACCGTAACGGATATACGCATTCTGCGGCCGCTCCTTCAGCACGGATAGCAGTCATTGCCAACAGGCGCGCTGAATCGGGGTCACCGCGACCCGCGTCTTTCGGACGCGCGCTCCTTTGGCCCGGATAGCCAGACATCGGAATCAAATGCCTTCCGATGCCAGCAACTTCAAATCCGCCACAGCAGTCCCGGGCTCACATCTCCCCCGTATCAACCTTGCTTTGAAGGCGTGATCGCTTCCAGCAGATTGCCGAGGCCCGGCATCCTGTCGACGGAGAGAATCGCCTCGATCGCCTCCTGGGTACGCCCCCGGCCCAGAACACCCTCAGCGAGAGTGACGAATTTCTTTGCCAGGCTGCTATCATCTGCAGGGTTCAGCATATTGCCGGGCGGAATGGGAATGCTGGCGTCATAGTTCTGTCCTTCCCGCGACGTGACTTGCAGTTTGGCGCCAAGGTCTGCACTTGAGAGCGTGGGATCGGCGCGCAGTGTTATTCTTTTGGTTAGCGCCAGTGCTCTCGGGTCCCGGAAGCGTTTCTCCTCGAAATCATTCACCACGACCGCGCCGTCGAGAAGTGCGCGGGCAACCGTGTATGGCACGCTGTGATCGGCGTGTTCGCGGGTGTTGATTTCGTCCGGATAAGCGATTTGCTGCCGATAGGCGAATTCGCTCAAGCCCAGCGTTACGCGCTCTATCTCGTCCGCGTGCGGCTGTTGTTTGTAGATCTCCAATGCCGCGGCGATCGGCGCCTGCGCGGTGCCGACGCAAGGCCACAATTTGATGCAGCTCTTGAGAATCTGGAATTCACCGGTGCGATTGCGCAGGACCGCTTCGTCGAGAGTTCCCGGACCCATCTTTCCAAAACCATACTCTCCATCGAGCATGGTCAACGGATAGGTCAGACCCTCGCGGGCAAGGAGCGCGGCGAACACCCCATTCCTCACCGCCATCGGTTCGGCGGAGCCCTTGGCGGGCGTCATTTCGGCACCACGCCGGACTTCGCCCAGAGTATTGGCATTACTTCCCGCGATTGCGAGCGCGTTTGCCAACGTTACGGCATCGAGCCGCAAGAGCTTTCCCGCTGTCGCCGCTGCAGCGTACTGCGCGACGATAGAGGCGCCGTCCCAACCTTCCTGTTCCTTTACCGCGATGGCGTCGCGCAAGCGAACCTCGAATTCGTAACCCGCAACCAGGCCGAGTATGAAATCCTTCCCGTTCGCGTGTTGCATTTCGGCCGCAGCCAAGGCTGGAGCAACATTCATGCTCCCGTGATGCGGCCGGCCAAGCGCGATGTAATCGTTGTAGTCCAGGTAGCGAAGCGCCATTGCGTTCAGGAAGGCGGCCTGGTCGCAGGAGACCTTGCGGCCGATGCCTGCGACAGTCGCCTGCGGATTTCCCCCTTGCAGCTCGACCACGCGCCGCGCCAGGCGCACCGGCTCCGCATCGAAAGCACCCAGCGCGCAGCCAAGCGTATCGAGGGTCACGCGCCTGGCGCGAGCGACGACATTTGCGGGTAATTCTTCGTAGCGCAATTCTGCCAGCCATCGTGCGACATCCTCCAGGATTGTCGCCCGACCGCCCCTGTTGCGTGCACCATCGCTTTCTGGTGGTGCCGGTCGTGCGCGCGCACCTGCTGCACTCCACGACGGCAGGGCGAGAGCCAAAGCTCCAGCGCCGCATCGGCCCAGGACTTCGCGACGCAGAATCGGCTGTGGTCTCATGGTCAGGTACCCCGCAGGTGCCGCCGCACGGCGCAACCGGGAAAACTATACCAAACTGCATGACAGCCGCAGAGCCGGTTTCCAACCCCGACACGATCGACGGATTGCAGAGCGTGGAGGCCACGTCGAGTGCTGACGGATGAGCCCGACTGTTTCGCGTGCGATTGGTGCGCGGCCGAAGCCATCCGGGTCTCGCGGGAATCTCGCATATTGGCGACGAAGCGAACTGCGCCACAACGGCAGTCCACTCAGCCGTGTGCCAATTGCCGTATGCCGTGGCCAAAGTGAAAAGTCTGCCCGCGCAAGCAAGGCCCCCGACGCTGCGTGCGCGGGGGTTCTGACGGCCTGGCCGCCGCTATTCTTTTTGCTGCCGTTTCGCCACCCGTTCGGCGACCCGGATGCGGGCGGCAGCGCGATCGACGTCAGAGACGTAGATCAGGCCCGCGACCCGGCGCAGCAACGCGTCCTCCTCCGGGTCGAGCACGCCGTCGGCATATGCGACCTCCCACAGCATCTCGATCAGGCCGATGCGCTGGCCCGGGTCCATGCGTTCGACTGCGAGCCGGGTGAACGGATACAGCTGATTGGAACGCTCTCCGGTTTCGACCGCCCTTCGGATCAGTTCGCGGGTCTGCTCGGGCGAAAGCTGGAACTTCTGGGCCAGCAGACGTCCGATCACATTGCGTTCAACGTCGTCAAAGTGATCGTCCATTCGTGCTGCTTCGACCAGCAGCACGGCAACCGCGATCTGCAATCCGTCGCGGTCACCGGGAGGCGCCGGCTCAGACAGCAGTTTTACAATTCTGTCGAACATGATTCCCGAAACAGGCAACTGCGTCCGTTCACTGGCACAGGCTCCGGCGCGGTGCAACGTGGAGAGGTTCAGGCGGCGAGTCGCGCCTTTCCGCTGAGCCGCGCGCCCCAACTCAACAGCCGAGGAAAAGTTCCGAGAAGTGGGGCCAGCGCTACGGCTTGCGGCGACATCGCCAGGCGCGCGAACAGAGCCGCCGATCGAAGGCGAAGTGCGAAAGCCTGCCTCCAGGAGGCCGCATAGAGTTGGCCAGCCTGCGCCACACCGGCAGCCGTTGCGGCCCGATGCGGATCGCCGATCAGGATATCGCAGAGTATTCGCGCCGATTGCAGCGCCATCGCGATTCCTTCGGCGATCACCGGATGTGCTTCGCCCGCTGCGTTGCCCAGCCGGAAGACTCCATCGGCCGCGGATAACCGGATTCCGGGCCGGATGGGGCCGGCGGCGAACCAGCGACCGTCCATGAAAGCAGTATCGAGCGCCTCGCGCAGGGGAACGCAGTGTTCAGCGATATGGCCGAGGAGCGATTCTCCAGCGTGCCGCGCGGGGTACCTTAAACGGCATGTGGCCAGCGCATCGCGCCGGATGCAGCAGGAAAGCGTCACCAACCCGCAATCCGTCGTGACCATACCGCCGTATCCGCCCGGAAAGGCCAGCAGCGGTATGAGGTCCGGGGCCAAGTGGGCATTCGCGAACCGCGCTTTGAAAGCAAAGAGATCCGCAGGCCGCGGAGAGCTTCCGCGGTTGTGGAACGGGCCCTTTTCCCACGAGCCATTGGCCGCAATCAAAACCGGAGCGCAGAGCTCCGCCTTCCGGCCGTTTGCCGATAGCGTGCAATGGTGCAAGTCTCCGTCACGCCGCAGCGCCACCAGGGTCCAGGGTTGCCAGATATTTGCACCGGCGCGCATGGCGGACGCAGCCAACCATAAATCGAGATGTCGACGCGAGAGCGCCCTGCCCCAGCCGAATTCATTGCCGGCGCGCGGCATGTTCGCCGAAAGGGCCGTGTGGCCCGCAAACAGCCCGACGCGGCGAATCTCAGGCCCGGCATGCAGATGAAACTGTTCCCAAATTCCTGCGTGCCGCAACAATGGCAGGCTGGCGCCGGAAATAAACTCACCACACACTTTCTGCCGCGGAAAACTCCTTTTCTCCACGAGCGCAACCGACCATCCCTCGCGCGCCAGCAGTGTAGCCGCCATAGAGCCTGCCGGCCCGGCGCCGATGATGATGGCGTCAAATCGCATTTGCTACGGCCCCCGCCGCGCCGCAACGAAACAATGCGAGAATGGCGACACCGGGTACTCGTGCAGGTCCCAACCCGCGCTCGCTGGCCATAGCGCGGACAGTTCAGGCTCGCGGAACCCGGCGCGTACGCTCGCCACAGCATCGTGCCGTGTTACGCGGTTGCAGCCGAGCACGCGGACACAATGGCTCGCAGCCAGTGCAAACCGATTGCGGCGTGGTTCACAGGCAATCATTGCCGGGGCCAGAGCGCTGGCGCCGGCAAACAGGCGTTTGATCCCGGCTGGTTCGAAATGGTGCAGGAACAGATTCGCCGCAATCAGATCGGCGGTGATACCGCGCTCGAGAAAAATGAAAACGTCCTCGGCAAAATGCGTGAGATTCCAATTTAGCCGGCGCAGTTCCCGGCGCGTTTCCGTGGCCACCAGATCCTGCCGGTCGACGAGAATCAGTTCGATGTCCCGCCAGGAGTTGCCGATCCGGCGCGCAATCCGCAGCATGAAGTCGCCATCCCCACCGCCCAACTCAATGATCCGCCGCGGAGGTCGGGCGAGGTGACGCAGGAAAAGCCTGCGCATGACGGCGCTTTGCAGCATGAACGCATTAATGCGCCGGAGATCGCGCCGCGAATGAACCGCCTCCGAATCCTCCGCAGGCAGTATGTCCAGCAATTCCGGCGAGAGGACGCGATTCACGGCAGCAGCCCGATGAATGTCTGCGGCCGATTCAGAAATTCAGATGGATCATGCATCCGCTGCGGCAATCCCTGCCGTGCGGAACAGCATGGTTTCTGCGACAATCCCCGGGCCAAAACCCATGGCGCAGCCCAACTGACCGGCCGGAGCCTCGTTGAGCATGCGCTCGAGCACAAACATCACGGTGGCCGAAGACATGTTGCCGAATCGGCGCAGCACGTCGCGCGATATCGATAAAGCGGAGGAAGGCAGCGCCAGGGCCTGCTCGACCGCGTCCAGGATGGAGCGTCCGCCCGGGTGGATCGCCCAAAGGCCGATCGACTCCGGCGCATGTCCATCAAGAATGTCGCCAACATTATCGGGCAAGGCTTGTCGAAGGGCCACTGGGACCTTGCCGGAAAGCACCATGTCAAACCCGCGGTTGCCGATATTCCAGGTGATCAGTTCGCCACTGTCCGGAATCGTTGCGGCATGAAATCGTTCCAGCGCGAGTCCTTCGGGTTTGGAAGATACGATGCTGGCAGCGCAACCGTCGGCAAACAGCAGAAACGACAGGATCTGCTCGATGGCGACGGTTTCCTGCAAGTGAAGGCTGCAGAGTTCGAGATTTATGATGAGAATTTGCGCGTCGCGTTCAGAGCGCACGATGTGGCGCGCAAGTTTCAATGCGTTGATGCTCGCATAACATCCCATAAAGCCTATGAATGTCCGCTCAACCGCGCGCGGCAACGAACAGCGCGCGATAATCTCGAAATCGAGGCCGGGCGCCGAGAACCCCGTGCAGCAGGTGATCAGGAAATGGCTGATTTTCGCGCGCTCGGCGGGGGGCAGGAGACGCTCAACGGCCCTTTCGGCCAAAATGGCGGCCTCCTGGCGGAACAGGCGCATCCGCGCCTCGGTATCGGGAAAGCTTCCGCGGCGATAGAAGCCCGGCGCGGCGTCCAGCGAGAGGCAGGAATAGCGATGCTCGATTCCCGAGCGCTCAACCATGCGTTTGAACAGCTCGGGGTTCCGGCCGGCGCGGATCAAACTGTCACGGGCGAATTCCAGAAAGGCCGCATGCACATCGTGCGGCGGCACCGCGGCCGCAATCCGGTTGATAAATGCTTCGCCCAATTACTGCCTCCACGCCTGCCCATGAAACGGGCACGCGCCAGCAAAATTCCCGGCACTTACAGAAGAGGAAACCGGATTTGCCGAAGTCCGGCTTACTTCACGAATTAGAAATCGGCGCGCGTGGCCGTGGGCAGCGGCTCCAGCATCGCACTCTCGATCTGATTCAGAGGATTGACCATTTCGCCATCCATGCAGCGAATTTCCTCGTCATATGTGCCGGTGACGTTCGCGGAGCTTTCGGCGCGTGTTTCGGCCAATGACCAGCGGTGCAGCGCCCTCCATGGCTTCACGAAAGCGAGTGGATCATCAATCGTCATTTCGACTTCCAGCTTTTTTCCGTCGATTCGGCGGAAGCGCTCGATCACGTGCAGATTCTCGCTGTGCGGCGTACGGTAATTATCGACAAAACTCTTTGTACTGAGCCCTATCGTATCCACGACGAGCGTATCGCCATCATAGTGGCCGACAGATTCCCCATTCCAGGAAGGCTTTGGGTTCTTGCTGTGCGGGACGTCGAGATAAACGTGGCGAACGATCTGATCGCGCTGCCAGATGATCATGACCTCCTTCGGCGTCTGAAGGAAATAGGTACGACCGGGACTGGTGTTCAGCACCGGAATGCCGGGCTCCCAGCAGCGCGAAGTCCGGTTGTACATGGCGAATCCTGCAGCGATCATGTCATTCGACTTCCCGAGGCTGTCCTTCGCCCATTGGGTCAGATTGGGATTGGTGACATCGGCCACCCGCCAGGTAGGCTGCTTTCCGACATTATTCGGCACATAAGGATGGGCCAGATCATAAGTGACAGGGTCCGGACTGCCGGGAACGGGAATGAAATCGTTTCCGATGCGCCCATTCTGACCACCGAGCGAATTCCAGCCCATTCCACCCACCATCAGATCCGGCACGGTCTTCGTCCCAATGTCCACCGCAATTGCCGGCAGCAGTGCCGCACCGCAAAATGCCAGCCGCAAGCATGGCCATTCTCGCAAGATGTCCCATGTGCGCCTCCTCCCCGGTCACGCAATAGCAATGCTACGCCCGGTCGTGCACCATGACAACGCGCCCTGCCCTCGCCATTCTGTGGTATAGAGAAAGCGAGCTTTTGGGAGGAATACAAAATGACGCGCTGGATTTTCGGGGTTTCGATCAGTCTGCTGATATCGGGCGCTGCCGTTGCACAGGTCCCGGCCGATATCGCAGCCGGAATCCGGAAAATCGGTCCGATTGTGGACACTCAGAACACGACTAAACTTTACGCTCCTCTGTTCAGTGAGATGAAAGAGCCGTATCCGGACGTAAAAGTGGCGCGGGACATTTCCTACGGTTCGGACCCCAAAAACCGGCTGGACGTGTTCACACCGCAAACGGCGCAAGCCGGTGGTCGGATGGTCGTTATTTTTGCCCATGGCGGGGCTTTCGAACGCGGCGATAAACACCAGCCCGGATCGCCGTTTAACGACAACCTGATGTTGTTCCTGACCGCACACGGCATGGTGGGCGTCGATATCAATTATCGGCTGGCGCCGAAAAATCACTGGCCCGATGCGCAGCAGGACCTTGCCTCCGTGATCCGCTGGGTGAAGGCGAATATCGGTCAGTATGATGGCGATCCCAATCGCGTCGCGCTGTGGGGCGTATCGGCCGGGGCGAGTCTGATCGCGACCTATCTCTCGCATCCGGAATTCTACGGCCCTGGTGGGCCGGGCGTGAAAGCCGCGGTCATGCACTCCGGATTTTACGAGAACAGGAGTTCTGCCTATTTCGGGGATGATGCAAATGAGTTGAAAGCGCGTTCGGCGTTGGATGGGATGAAAAAGCTGAATATTCCACTGATGATCTCCCATACGGAAGTCGATCTGCCCGATGCAATCGTGCAGGCGGAGAACGCGAATAAGGCACTTTGCGCCGTGGGCCATTGCCCGACTTACGCCGTGTACAAGGATCACAGCCACGTGTCGCAGATGTACTCCATCGGTACGCCGGATATGTCGGTTTCCGGGCCCGTGTTGAAATTTCTTTCGGCGATCAAATAGCTTCGTGACACGATTGCAAACGACCGATGACATAATCCGCAAGCTGCTCGACGATTCCAATGCGGTTTACGTTGCATTGGCCGAGGCCGAGTTTCGCGCGGGAGGTGCGGCGATTGACCTGCCGGACGGTGGGAGATCGGTCTCGGGGTTGGCGGCATCGGCGCCGGGTGGAGCTTTCGATCCGCGCGAGGTGGCCGGAATTTCGCCGCGGGAACTCGGCTACAAGGCCGATTGGGTGGTTGAGCGGTTCAGCCGTTACAATCTCGATTGGGACATCACCGGCTTGCGGTTGACGAGCCTCGATTCCCAGGCGGAGCATTATCCCTGGTTCATCATCATCAACGGCGGCGCGGCGAATTTCTATGAGTTCTTCGTCGATCTGAAGAATCGTCCGGGTTGGGCGCAGTATCTCGCGCAAAAGCTCAATGTGATGATCGTCACCATCCCGGGCAATTTCCGCTACGGCGGATGGCGCGAAGCCATATCCGATCCCCGGCGGCAACCCGCCTATATTCTGGATCGGGAGCTTTCGTCCGATGAATACGACGTCCGGAATGCGATCTTCACCAACGCGTTGATCCTGCAGGGGCTGAAAGTCCTTGTGACGAAGCACACAAATGGCGAGATCCTTTTCATCGGCCATTCCACCTCCGGTGAACTCGCCATGATGGCGTATGAAGATCCTGACCTCTCGCCGCGCCTGAAAGGCCGATTTCTCGGTTGGGGGAGCGGCGGACCGGCGCGCGTTGATCTGCTGCGCAGCGTGCGAGGCAAACAGGTTGCGGCGCGTGCGGGCGCTTCGCCGCCGGGCGGAAGGGCGGCGATCGCAGAACTCGAACGCCGAGACCCGGCGAGCTATGCACGCGGCTACAGTGGGTTTCTCAATCCGCTCTACGAGCCGGGAATGTCCCATCTGGAGATCGCCGGAAAATGGCTGTCGGCGGAAGCACGCCGGCGTCCAAATTTCAAGCAGCAGCTGCAGAATCTCGAGCACGGCCCCGATCTCGGGCAGAAGGGCTGGGTCGAGGATCAGATTGAGGCTCTGCTGAAAAAGAGCGGCAATCCATGGCGGGTTCCATTGGAGGATGTCGCCGGGGATCTGTTTGCAACGCATTACACCAGAATGGACGGATTCAAGCGCATGGTGTGGACCACTGCGCATTTCGATCGCAATCACTGGAATCCCGAAGAACCGATGCGAAGCGTCGAGGTATTCATCGCAAACGAATTTCGGTCAAAAAATCCGGACGCGGAAATCAGGCTGATCAACTGGGACCTGCCGCTGACTCATTACGGGCATCTGGAGTTGCCGCGCGAGTTGGCGGCCGCGGAGTTTGCGGTGGTGCGCTGGCTTGTAAGCGCGAACTGATTCGCCTACGGGGTGCTCAGCGTACGGAAGATACGCTGGAAAAATGATCCGGAACCGGCGCTCTGGCTTTCGGACCGGGAAACCGCGTCCTGCTGTGGACCATCATTCCGGGTGGTTTCCGGAAGCGTATAGAACGGGCCCGGTTGTGGCACACGCGTTTCGTCCCAACCACCGCCGATCGCCATGACGAAATTGACGCTGCCGGCCAATCGGCCGTTCAGCACATTCAATGCGGTGGTTTCCGCATTGAGGCGCGTGGTCTGGGCGGTGATCACCGTGGTGAAATCGGCCGTTCCGGCCCGGTATTGGTTCAGCGTGAGTTGTTCGGCGAGGGTTGCATCATTTACGGTGCGATTTTCCGCTGCTGCCTGCTCTTCAAGAATTTTCAGGGTCGCGATTTCATCTTCAACCTGCTGAAAGGCGGTGAGCACGGTTTGACGGTAGTTCGCCACCGCCTGGTCGTAGCGCGCCCTGGCCTGCAGATCTGTCGCAATACGCGCACCGCCATTGAACACCGTTTCGGCGAGGCCGGGACCGAAGGCCCAGGTCGCACTGGAGGCATTGAAAAGCGATCCGAGCGAGGTGGCGGCCAATCCAAGGGAACCGGTCAAAGTAATGTCGGGATACCAGGCGGCTTCGCGCCACGCCGATCTGTGCGTTGGCCGATTCGACGGCATATTCGGCAGACGCAACGTCGGGCCTTCGCTGCAGCAGGGTTGAAGGAACCTGCACCGGTACAACCGGGACATCCTCACCAAGTTCGGCGATGGCGATCGAAACCTCGATCGGCGTCTTTCCAATAAGCGCGGCAATCGCATGTTCCATACGGTCCCGCGTCAGCTGAAATCGAGACGAGCTGGGCCTGCGCATTGTCCACCTGTGTCTGCGCAGAATAGACGTCCGCAAGAGTGGAGATTCCGACCTGCAGCCGATTTTGAGCAATGGTAAGCGCCATCTGGAAATCTTCGACGGCCGCCGTGTAAAGCTGGGTCTGCAAGTCTGCAACGCGAAGCTGAAAGTAATCGACCGCCACCTGGGCCTGCGCGGAAAGGCGAGCAGCGGCAATATCGGCGGCGCTGGCCTGTGCGGTTGCGAGGCTTGCCTCGGTTGCTCGCCGGATGCGGCCCCACACGTCCAGGTCCCAACTCGCATCAAGTCCGGTTGAGTAAGTAAAGGTGGATCCCGAGGAGGACCCCCGCCCGGTCGAGCCAGTGCCGGTGCCGGTCCCGTTACCCGTACCACCGCTGCCTGTTCCGCCCGTTCCAGTTCCGGTCCCTGTGCCTGTTGAATTTGACGTGCTGGAACGTCCAAATGTACCGGCACCGCGTATACCGGCGGTTGCATCGATGGCCGGCAACAATTGCGCACGCTGGATGCCGACATCGGCGCGCGCCACGCGATAAGCCGCTTCCGCAGCGATCAGATTCTGGTTTGAAACATCAACCTGTTTTTCCAGGGCATCCAGAACGGGATCATTGTATATCGCCCACCAGTTCTCCCATCCTGCTGCTTCCCTGGGCGTCGCCGGCGCCCAACCCGCGACCTCCCTGTAAGCGGATGGAATATCGACCGGGGGGCGCATGTAGTTCGGGCCGACCTCGCAGGCGGCCAACAGACCGAAACCCGGAGCGAGAACGAGCAGCCCTCGAATTCTGCGATGCCGTCTCATGCTTCGCGGGGAACTCCAAAAATATCCGCATATCTCCGCCGCCAGAACTGCTTGCCCCAGATCGAAAAGCGGTCGAGATAGAGATAAACGACGGGCGTCGTGTACAGGGTCAGCAACTGACTGACGATGAGGCCGCCGACGATCGAGATTCCCAGCGGCTGGCGCAATTCAGCGCCGTCGCCGGTGATCAGCGCCAGTGGCAGCGCGGCGAAAATGGCGGCGATCGTGGTCATCATGATGGGCCGGAAGCGCAGGAGGCAGGCGCGGTAAATCGCGGCTCGGCTGTCGAGACCGTCATCGCGTTCCGCAGCGAGGGCGAAATCGATCATCATGATCGCGTTCTTCTTCACGATACCGATCAGCAGAATAACCCCGATCATCGCGATCAGACTGAACTCCGCTCCAAAAATGAGAAGAGCCAGCACGGCCCCGACTCCTGCGGAAGGCAATGTGGAGAGGATGGTCAGAGGATGAACGAGGCTCTCGTAAAGGACGCCAAGCACGATATAGACGGCGATCAGGGCTCCTGCGATCAGGAAGGGTTCATTGGAAAGCGACCGCTGATAAGCCCGTGCATTGCCCGCAAATTCACCGTGCACAGTGATCGGTACATGAAGCTGCGCCATCGTGCGCTGGATGGCATCGACCGCAGTGCCCAGCGATTCGCCTTCCGGCAGATTGAACGAGAACGTCGTGGCCACGAACGGGCCCTGATGATTGACGGACAACGGCGTCAGTCCCGGCGCATAACGGCTGAACGCCGACAGCGGGACCATGTTCTCCACATGAGTGCTGAGGGCTGAACCGCTCGATGCTCCACCGCGCGCCGTGTTTGCGATCTGGTTTTGCGCCTGATTGCGGACGGCCTCAGCCGCGATATTCACCGTGGTCTGGCTGGTCGTCGTGGTCGAATTTGCGTTCTGCGCGGCGACATTTGCCGTGCTGGACGCTGCAAGGGAAGTCGTCCCGGCAGCGGTGCCCGACTGCTGCGTCCCGTTAATCAGTCCCGACGTGCTGACATAGATATCCCTCAGGGTTTCGGGGTTCTGCCAGAATTCGGGCGCGACCTCCATGACCACATGGTACTGGTTGAGATTCTCATAAATGGTCGAAACCTGCCGCTGACCGAATGCATCGTACAGCGTCGCGTCCACCTGTGTTGTGGTGAGCCCCAATCGCGCCGCGGTTGTGCGATCGATTTTCAGCTCGATATCCAGGCCGGCTTCCTGCCGGTCGGAGTTGACGTCTTCGAGCTCCGGCACGTCCTGCAGCGCAGCCGTAATCTTCGGCACCCAGGTGTTGATGTCCTCCAGTGAATCGGCCTGTATGGTGTACTGGTACGCAGCGTTACCCTGGCGGCCGCCGATGCGCAGGTCCTGCACGGGCTGCAGAAAAAGCCGGGCGCCCGGGATGTTGCCAATCTCGTTGCGCATGCGGGCGATCACCTGTCCGGCCGACGACTTGCGCTCGGACAAAGGTTTCAGGGTGATGAACACGTTGCCGCTGTTGGTCTGGCCGCCCGGACCGCCGTTACCACCTCCCGAGAAGCCGACAACGCTTTGCACCGCCGGGTCTTTGCGGACGGCTTCCTCGAATTGCCGGAATTTCTGCTGCATCAGTTGAAAGGAAATCGCCTGATCGCCGCGAATGAAACCAATAATGCTGCCTGTATCCTGCTGCGGGAAAAATCCCTTTGGGATGATCGTGAAGAGATAGACGTTGAGCCCGATGGTCAGCGCCAGAACCATCATAATGGTGCCGGGATTGTCGAGCGACCATGACAGCGACTTGTCGTAGAGTCGCAACGCGCGCGCAAACACACGCTCGGAGACGGACATGAGGCGGCCCGGTCTCGCACCGTCTCTTCTCAGGCGCAGATAGGCGCACATGGTTGGCGTCGTTGTGAGAGAGAGCAGCAACGAAAAGGCGATCGCAAGCGAAAGCGTCAGCGCGAATTCGTGGAAAAGGCGCCCGATGATTCCGCCCATCAGGAGAATTGGCAGGAACACCGCGATGAGGGAGACAGACATGGACAGAACGGTGAAACCGACCTCCTGCGCGCCCAGAAGTGCGGCCTGCATCCTCGGCATGCCATCTTCGACGTGGCGCGAAATATTCTCGAGCACGACGATGGCATCATCGACGACGAAACCGGTGGCGATCGTCAGCGCCATCAGCGACAGATTATCGAGGCTGAGGCCCAGAAGGTACATCGCGCCGAACGTGCCAAGCAGCGACAACGGCACGGCCACCGAGGGCACCAAAGCGGCGCGCGGATTTCGCAAAAAAAGGAAAACGACAAGGATCACAAGAAGAACGGCGATCAGGATCGTCTGCTCGACATCCTGGAGTGAACGACGGATTGTGACCGTGCGGTCGTTCACCGGCGTGACGGTGATGCTGGAGGGAATTGAGGCCTGCAGTTCCGGAACCAGCGCTTTGATGCGATCGACGACGTCGATGATATTGGCGCCGGGCTGCCGGTTGATGATGATGAGAACGGCAGGCTTGCCGTTTGCGATCCCGATATTCCGCACATTTTCGACGCTGTCGTTGACGTCGGCGATATCCTTGAGCCGAACGGCAGCGTTGTTGCGGTAAGCGATGACGAGGTTGCGGTAATCGTCAGCCCTGGTGGCCGTATCGTTGACATAAATCTGATAGCGCTGACCGCTTTGCTCGATGGCGCCTTTGGGCGCATTGGCGTTGGCGGCGGAAAGCGCGGCGCGCACGTCTTCGAGCCCGACGCCATATTTGAACAATGCCCGCGGATTGAGTTCCACGCGGACGGCGGGAAGCGAACTACCGCCGACCTGAACCTCGCCGACGCCGCTGACCTGTGACAGCTTCTGCTGCAGGATCGTTGAGGCTGAATCATAAATCTGTCCGGTTGTCAGCGTGTCGGACGTCAGCGCCAATATCAAAATCGGAAAATCGGCAGGATTGACCTTGCGGTAAGTCGGATTGCTGCGCAGGTCAGCTGGCAAATCGACCCGCGCCGCATTGATCGCTGCCTGAACGTCACGCGCTGCGCCGTCTATGTCGCGGTTGAGATCGAACTGGAGTGTGATCCGGGTTTGTCCAACGGAACTGGACGAAGTCATCTCCATCACGTCGGCAATGGTTCCGAGATGGCGCTCGAGCGGCGTAGCGACGCTGGTTGCGACCGTCTCCGGACTTGCGCCAGGCAGCTGTGCGGTGACGGAGATCGTCGGGTAGTCGACATTCGGGAGGGGAGAGACCGGCAGCAGGAAAAACGCGGCGGCGCCGGCAAGCGCAAGCCCCATGGTCAGTAGCGTGGTTGCGATGGGCCGGGCGATGAAAGGCGCGGAAAAGTTCATGGCGGAAGCGGCTCCGCGCGTTCCGTGGAGGGACGGTTGCGCCAGGCGCGCACGCGTGCCGCCATTCGATCGAAATAGAGATAGATGACCGGCGTGGTGAACAGGGTCAGAAGCTGGCTGAGCAGCAATCCGCCCACAATCGAAACTCCCAGCGGGTGACGCAACTCGGAACCGGTACCGTTGCCGATCATCAGAGGCAGTGCACCGAACAGAGCGGCAAAGGTCGTCATGAGAATTGGGCGAAAGCGCAGAAGCGCGGCCTGATGGATGGCCTCGCGCGCCGGTTTGCCGTCTTCCCGTTCGGCCGAAATTGCAAAGTCGATCATCATGATCGCGTTCTTCTTCACGATGCCGATCAGAAGAATGATGCCGATGATGGAGATGATATCCAGATCCTCACCGGTCACGATCAGCGCCAACAGCGCACCAACGCCCGCTGAAGGCAGCGTCGACAGAATCGTCACTGGGTGGATGAAACTCTCATAAAGAACGCCAAGCACGATATAGACTGTGACAATGGCCGCGATGATGAGCAGCAGTTCGGTCCCGAGAGTGGATTCGAAGCTGAGCGCAGCGCCTTCGAAATGCGTGCTGATCTCGGCTGGCAATCCGGCTTGCTGCTCGGCATTGCGGACCGCGGTGACGGCGGCTCCAAGGGAAGCCTGCGGCGCAACATCGAATGAGACCATCGCGGCGGGAAACTGACCGATATGGTCGATCTCAAGTGGTCCATTCCTCTGGTCCACTTTGGCGATGGCCGATAATGGCACCTGACCGCCTCCCGCGGACGGCAAATAGATGTCGTTCAAAGAGGCGAGCGAGTTCTGCAATTGGGGATCGGCTTCCAGAATGACGCGATACTGGTTCGATTGCGTGAAGATCGTCGAGACGATGCGCTGCCCGAATGAGTCGTAGAGGGCATTGTCGATCGTCGCCGCCGTGATTCCGAAGCGGGCCGCCGTGTCGCGATCAATTTCGATATAGGCCGTCAGTCCCTGATCGAGATAGTTCGTGGAAACGTTTTCCAGTTCCGGCGCCTGCTGCAGCCGGTCCAGCAATCGGGGTACCCATTGGGTCAGGGTTGCTGCGCTCGCGGCCTGCAGCACGAAAAGATACTGGGCGCGGCCAACGGTCGATTCAACCGTCAGATCCTGCACCGGCTGCAGGTAAAGCGAGATCCCCGGCATGTCCCTGGCCGCGGCGGTCAGGCGCCGGATGACCTCGGTCACCGATGACGAGCGGGCGGTCTTATCTCTGAGATTGATGAGGAAGCGTCCGGTGTTAAGGGTAGTGTTGGTCCCATCGACGCCGATAAACGAGGACAGGCTGACCACGTCAGGATCCTTCCTGATGAGATCGGCCAGCATCTGCTGCCTTTCGGACATCGAGGCGAAGGATACGGATGGTGGCGCGCGCGTGATGCCCTGAATGATACCGGTGTCCTGGATCGGGAAGAATCCCTTTGGGATCACGACGTAAAGCGCTACCGTGATGAAAAGCGTAACGATCGCAACAAGAAGCGTTATGGGTTGATGATCGAGCACCCAATCGAGCATGCGCCCATAGCCGGCGATCGTGCGGTCAAACAGTTCAGCCGCTTTGCGCCCGATCCGGCTGTGGTATTGCTCGGATTCCGGGTGAAGGAGGTTGGCGCACATCATCGGCACGAGCGTCAGCGATACAACCGCGGAGATCAGAATAGTGACCGCGAGCGTAACGGCGAATTCACGGAATAGCCGGCCAACCACTTCCTGCATGAAGAGCAGCGGAATCAGTACGGCAATCAGGGAGATCGTCAGCGAAATGATGGTGAATGCGATTTCGCCGGACCCCTTCAGCGCGGCCTGCAGTGGCCGTTCGCCAAGTTCGAGATGTCGCGCGATGTTTTCGATCATGACGATCGCATCGTCCACAACAAATCCCGAAGCGATGGTCAACGCCATCAGTGAGAGATTGTTCAGGCTGAATCCCAGCAGGTACATGACTGCAAAAGTGCCGACGATCGATAACGGCACGGAGAGGCTGGGAATGATCGTGGCCGGAACGTTGCGAAGGAAAAGATAGATCACCAGCACAACGAGAACGACGGCAAGGCCGAGTTCGAATTCGACATCATTCACGGATGCGCGGATTGTATTGGTGCGATCGGTCAGAACGGCCAGATCGACGGCCGTCGGCAAATTGACCCGGATGTCCGGAAGGATCTGCTTGATATTGTCAACCACCGCGATGACATTCGCACCGGGCTGGCGCTGAACGTTCAGCAGAATGGCGGGCGTCGAATTCATCCAGCTGCCGAGCTTTGTGTTTTCGGCGCTCTGCACAACTTCGGCAACGTCGGAGAGAAAAACCGGCGCGCCGTTGCGGTAGGCCACGACGATCTGCGCGTAATCCCGGGGCGATTGAATCTGGTCGTTTGCGTTGATCGTGTAAGAACGCGTGGCGCCGTCGAAATTGCCCTTGGGCGCATTCGAGTTTGAATTGGCGATGGTCGTCCTCAGGTCGTCGATATTGAGACCATACGCCGCGAGCGCCTGAAGATTGGCGCGGATGCGCACCGCGGGCCGCTGTCCGCCATTGATACTGACCAACCCCACGCCGGGAAGTTGCGAGATCTTCTGGGCAATGCGCGTATCCGCGAGATCTTCAACCTCGGTCATCGCCATCGTGGTGGACGTCACCGCCAGGGTGATGATCGGGGCATCCGCGGGATTGACCTTGGCATAGACCGGAGGCGCCGGCAGATTCTGGGGCAGAAGATTGCCGGACCCGTTTATCGCCGCCTGCACCTCCTGCTCGGCAACATCAAGGTTGAGCGAGAGATCGAACTGAAGCGTGACTACGGATGCGCCGGCCGAGCTGATCGACGACATTTCGCGCAATCCGGGCATTTGCCCGAATTGGCGCTCCAGTGGCGCAGTGACCGACGTGGTCATCACTTCCGGACTTGCGCCCGGCAGGAAGGTCTGCACCTGAATTGTCGGGTAATCGACCTCGGGCAATGCCGAAAGCGGCAGAAAAAAGAAACCGATGATGCCAACCAGCAGGATGGCAGCCATGAGCAGCGCCGTCGCCACCGGACGGACGATAAAGATGTGCGACGGATTCATCGTCGTTGAGACCCGACGATACGAGACATCCTAACCGCCGCCAGGTCCAGCACTGCCGGCCCCGGTATTTGTACCCCCTGCTGCGCCGCCGCCGGCTCCCGCGGCACGACCTGCGCCTGCCCCACGTCCACGTCCCTGGCCGCGGCCGCCACCCGGGGTGGCGCCACTATCCGGAGCTGAGCCGGCAACTGCGGCTCCTGTGGCGCCAGTGGTGGGTCCACCCGGCGCAGCCGCGCCCCCGGCACCGCCTCTCCGGCCGCCTCTGCGTCCGCCACGCCCGGCCGCAGCGGGACTGCCCGGCTGGGGAACAGCAATCGTAGAGCCCTGTTCGCCCGGCAGAATCACATGTGCCCCGTCGCGCAGGCGATCGGCGCCGTCCACCACGACGGTTTCGCCCGGCTGCAAACCCTGCGCGATCGCCACGCGGTCGTCATTCGTCACACCGAGTGTCACCGCGCGCATGCTCACCGTGTGATCGGGGTTCACCACGTAAACGAACGTTCCGGAAGCTCCGCGCTGCACGGCGGCAACGGGCGTTACAATCTGATCGTGCAGCGTGTCCACCAACAGGCGGACATTGACGAACTGGTTGGGGAACAGAAGGTTGTCCGCGTTGTCGAAGACGGCCCGCAATTTGACCGTTCCAGTGGTCGTATCGATCTGGTTGTCCAGTGTGGCGAGCGTTCCCGCAGCAATCATGCGTGTTTGAGCGCGATCGAATGCCTGGGCGCCGAGATGCGCACCCTGACGGAGGCGCGCCATGATCTGGTCGATGCTGTCTTCCGGTACCGGAAACAGGACCGAGATCGGCTGAAGCTGCGTGACAACAGCAATTCCGGTCGCCTGTCCGGCGATAACCACGTTACCAAGGTCGACCTGCCGCAGACCGACACGGCCGGTAATTGGCGATTTGATGGAGGAATAATCGAGATTGATCGTCGCGGATTCGACATTGGCCTGATCGGATTTCACGGTCCCCTGCAGCTGGCGAACCAAAGCGGCCTGGGTATCGACCTGCTGCTGGGCAATCGAATTCTGCGTACTGAGCGTCTGATAGCGATTGAGATCCACCTGGGCATTGGCCAGCTGAGCCTGATCGCGCGCCAACTGACCCTGGGCCTGATCCAGGGTGGCCTGGTACGGCCGGGGATCGATCTCGGCCAGAACCTGCCCGGCACGGACAGTCTGTCCCTCGTCGAAATTAATCTTGACCAACTGCCCTCCCACCTGCGGTTTCACCGTCACGGTCGCGAGAGGAACAACAGTACCAAGGGCATTCAGCGTGACGTCGATATCACCCTGGGCCACCTTCGCGATACCGACCGGCACGGGGGCATTGCGTCCGGCGAAGAACGGATTTGCGGGTCGCGCATTGGGATTGGGTTTGATCGCCCATACGAGCAGCGCGACGAGCAAAGCGGCGAGACCGACCACGATCGTCTTCGTACCGCCAGGCACAAAACGTATAATCCCCCGGCGCCCCCGAACGGCCGTATCGTCCAGCCCGGGCGGGTCGAAAGGATTTTTGCCGGTTCTTTGATCCATCGCTGGTAGTCGCCTATAAAAAGGTTGGGCATGTGGTAACATAAATAAAGGCTTATGTTCAGCCTCGCGTCAGACGCATTTTCACCAGGCACACTGACATTTGCCTGAGAAGTTGCACCGACCCAGATCAATCCGGGGAGATTTTGGTTCACACGCACCGCAAACAACCCGGCGGGCGGTCCTCCCCAGGCTCTCTCTTCACAAATCAATAGCAGAAAGGGATTGGCGAATTCTGCCAGGAATGTCTGGACATTGTACCGGCCAGATGAAGACTTGGTGGGCCGCCATTCGCCTTATTCCGGCGTTCAGGCTACGGCAACGAAATGCATTAGCGGGCGGCGGGTTCCTCGATATCCCCCTGTGCCGCTCGAGAACCGGCCTCCGTCGGGGGTCCCTTCAGCATCCATTCAAAACAAACGCCAATAGCAGCCCCCATGAGCGGTCCGAGGATGTAGATCCAGGTGGTTCCAAAATCCCCCCTGAAGATATCCGGTGCGATCGACCGCATCGGATTTATCGAGGCGCCGCTGATCGGCTTTGCCCAGAGCCCTGCCAGCGCGATGTAGCCACCAACCGCGATAGCACCGTTGGTGCCAACATTGCGTGCACCCGAGGCCGTGCCGAGGATGGTATTGACGAGCCCGGCGGTAAGGACAGTCTCGAAGGCAAGGGCCTGAAGGCTGTCGATGCCTGAGGCGGGCCTGGTTGCGCCCACCTGGCCGGTCTTGTTGAACAGCACGAAAAGGAACAGGGCCGCGGCAACAGCACCAAGGAATTGTGCCGCCCAGTACCCAGGAACCCGGCGCCATGGAAAATTGCCCCGCAAGCTGAAGGCGAATGTGACCGCAGGGTTGAGATGGGCTCCGCTGACCGTGCCCATGAAATAGATGATCGCCATCACCATAAGTCCGGGCGCGGTTGCGGACATGGCGATCGTAACCTGACCACCGGATTTTGCCGCCACGACATCACCTCCCGCTGCAACAAGGACGAGCAGAAATGTGCCCCAGGTCTCCGAAAACAGCCGGCGCCATTCACGGTTGGGATCCTGAAACTCCAGCTCGGACTTTGTCCGGGCTCGCGCCTGATGCGGTTTAGACCTGGCTGAAGCGGACATCGGGGAACCGGCGCAATTGGCGGCGCGTGGAAGTTCCCAAAAAACAAGGCTTTATGAAAGTGGAATTTCCCGAATTGTCCGGTGCGCAGGTCCTCGGGGAGCACCAATCAGCGCGCAACTGTACCAAAGGGGCTCCGTTTTGACCTGACGAACAGGATTCCATGATTGAGGATTCTTCGTCGCTCGCGACTGTCGTCACTGCTCGAACGCTGGCACCCAGGACATCATGCAGAGGTTCGCGAGAGGCTCGTCAAACTCGCGCGTCGTCTTGCCGATAACCGTCACGGCTGCGAACCTGATTTTTGCTTGCAATATGCAACTAAATGGTTGCATATTGTCCGCATGAGCATGGATGCGGTCTTTCACGCGCTTGCCGACCCGGTCAGGCGCGACTTGCTGGACCGGCTGCATGCGCAAAACGGGCAGACGCTGAACGAACTTTGTGAGGGTCGGGATATGACTCGCCAGGCAGTGACGAAGCATCTCGGCATTCTGGAACGGGCAAACCTCGTCGCCACCATCAGGCGCGGGCGCGAGAAACTGCATTACCTCAATCCTGTTCCCATTCAGGAGATTGCCGACCGCTGGATCGGCAAATACGAGCGCGGGCGTCTGCGAGCGCTCAGCGATCTGAAAGCAATGCTGGAAAGCAAGGACAAATAAGGCCTGCCGGTTAAGCCGGCCAGAAAATCACCTGGCCACAGGATAAGAAGGAGAATGGATATGCCGCAACAATCGTTCGTGTACGTAACCTATATCCGCACCACGCCCGAAAACCTGTGGGAGGCTCTCACGAACCCGGAATTCAACCGGAAATACTGGTTTGGTTATTACCAGGAGAGCGACTGGAAAGCTGGATCCTCCTGGAAACTGATATTCGCCGACGGCCGGATAGCCGACAGCGGCGAGGTCCTGGAAGCGAGCCCGCCGAAACGCCTTGTACTGAAGTGGCGCAACGAATTCCGGCCCGAACTGAATGCCGAGGGTCACACCCGCTGCAGCTTCAATATTGAGAGCGAAGGCGAAATGGTGAAGCTCACCGTCCTGCACGAAGCAGACCGGCCGCACCGGCTCATTGATGCGGTTTCCGATGGCTGGCCTGCCGTATTGTCCAGCCTTAAATCGATGTTGGAGACCGGCGAACCCTTGCCACGCCCCCAGAGCATTGGGAGAAATTGATCGGGACCATCAGACGTGCTGACCTTCGCTGAGCGGGATGTCACGCAGGGTGCTGGGCGCGAAGAGTTCCTCGACCTGAAGCCGGCGGTCTGAAAGGCCCTGCTCATCTGTGTATTGCAGCAGGGCCTCGATCGTCGGCCGGTTCGCCTCGATTCCATAGGGATACCAGTCTTTCCCGATGATCGCCTGTTCCTCTTCGATGAGTGGCTGCAGCCAGGCAAAGGAGGCTTTCGGCGATCCCGTCTCGGAGATCAGGCGGAAGGCATAATCCTTGGCACGGGCGAATGCCTTGTAAATGCTGAGGGCGATCCATGGTTCGCGGTCGTAAAGCTCGCGGCGGATCACGACGGTATGCATGATGGGATAAATCCGTGTACGCCGAAAATAATCCTTCTCGCGTTCGGCGTAGTCGGGAAACAGCCGCCGCACATTGGCAGACCCCCGGCGAAAGGATAACGGGTTATTCGCCGTCATCAGAAAATCGATCTCTCCGTTGTCGAGGAGATCACCCAACTCTCTCCCGGCGGGTGCCTGCTCCAGCCGGATGTCCCGTGGCAATTCGCGACCCAGCCGGTCTGCGCGGCCCTGCACCCAATCGATGCGGCTGGGCGCAACGCCATATTCGTGCTGGAGCAAACCGCGCATGTAAACAGCCGCGGTCATGCTGTATTCCGGCACACCGCCGCGCCGGCCGGCCAGATCCTCCGGCGCAGTTATGCCTTTATGGGCATTGACGAAAAAATAGCCGTGCCGGAAGACACGCGATGGGAACACCGGAATCGCAATGAACGGCGCGTTTCCGCCGCTCACGAGGCTCGTGTAATTCGATAGCGACATTTCCGAGACGTCGAACTCCCGGTATTGCAGCATGCGCCAGAAAATCTCGGCTGGCTGCAGCGGGAGATAGGTGAATTCAATGC
Organism: uncultured Alphaproteobacteria bacterium; assembly: GCA_963747255.1. Lineage (GTDB taxonomy): Bacteria > Pseudomonadota > Alphaproteobacteria > Micropepsales > Micropepsaceae > CAIYRG01. The sequence goes on along the minus strand of CAVVEG010000001.1, from coordinate 49,004 downwards.
CTTCCGGCCTGATCGTCCCATCACGCAAAGCCTGTGTGCGGTCATATGGCCCGCAAGCCAGCGTGAGACGCAAATTGCCCATCGGCTCCCCCATTTTGTGTGACACCCAAACTGTCCGGCAGGTTATAGACTGTCAACAGATGGAGGTGAGGACCAGATGACTGCGCAGATTCCGCTGACACTTGCCTGCGGAGATTATGACCGGACGCGGGCGATCAGGGATGGACGCGTTCAGGTCGAAGGCTGTGCGGTAACCTATTTGCCGCTCGAACCCGAAGAAATCTTCCACCGCGCCTTCAAACATCAGGAATTTGATGTCTGCGAGCTGTCCTTCAGTTCCTATCTGCGAACCATTGATGCCGGAACGTCGCCCTATACCGGAATTCCGGCATTCGTCTCCCGCATCTTTCGGCATTCCGGCATTTACATCCGCACCGATCGGGAAATTCGCGCGCCTGCCGATCTGAAAGGCCGGCTGATCGGGTTGCCCGAATATCAGATTACCGCCGTTGTCTGGCTGCGTGGTTTGATGCAGGACGAATATGCAGTGAAACCGACCGACATCCGATGGCGTCAGGGCGGAATAGAAGAGCCCGGGCGCACGGAACGTACGCCGCTGAAGCCGATTCCAGGACTTGACCTGAAGCCGATCCCGCCGGGCAAGACTCTGTCGGGAATGCTCGAGGAAGGAGAGCTAGACGCCATGTTCAGCGCGCGCGCCCCAAGCTGTTTCCTGCGGGGCGCTGCCAATGTGGGCCGGCTGTTCCCGGATTACCGCACCGTCGAGAAAGAATATTACCGGAAAACTGGAATGTTTCCGATCATGCACCTGATCGGGATCAAGCGGGAAATCGCCGAACGCCATCCCTGGCTGCCGGCCAGCCTGTACAAGGCCTTCGGTCAGGCCAAGACCTTTGCCATGCGTGATGTCAGGGAGGTCAATGCGCTGCCGATCACGCTACCGTGGCTGGTTGCGGAAGCCGAAGAAACGGCAAAACTCATGGGCGAGGATTTTTGGCGGTATGGCGTGCATGAAAACGCCGCCGAGATTGAGGCGCTGACCCGCTATGCCCATGAACAGGGTCTGGTGCAGCGCAAATTGCGGGTGGAGGATCTGTTCTCCCCGTCGGTCATTGACGTCAGCAAAATCTAGGGCGTGCGGTGCGATCCACGAACCGGCTGATCGGAAGCCCGATCCCGCGCACCGAAGATCTGAGGTTCGTGCGCGGCAAGGGCGAATATGTTGCGGATATTTCGCGCGCTGAGCAGCTTCACGCTTTCATTCTCCGCAGCACCTTTGCACATGGCCGTCTCAAGCGCATTTCGGTCCAGCCAGCGCTGAAGATTCCCGGCGTTCATGCGGTGATCGTCGCGTCCGATCTGCCGCATCCGATTCCGAGTGTGGATATCAGATTGCAACCCATGCCATCGCTGGTGCCGTTTCATCAGCCGGTGCTTGCCGGCGAAGTCGTACGCTATGCCGGCGAGCCGATTGCGGTGCTCTTGGCGGATAGTGCGGCAGTTGCCGAAGATGCCGCGGCAGCCGTCGCTGTCGAGATTGAAGCATTGCCAGCCGTGACCGGAATCGAAGAGTCACGCGGCGGGAAATCGCTGCTCTTTCCGAAACATGGCAGCAATCTGGGCGTCAGATACACAGCGGTGCTTGGCGATGCGTCAGCCGCGTTCTCACGCGCGCCGTACCGTCGCAAGGAGAAATTCCGCGTCCATCGACACGCCGCGGTTCCGATGGAACCTCGCGGGTTGCTCGCCGAATGGGATGGCAGAAAGGGCAAACTGACCGTCAGCGGAGCAGCCAAAGTCGCCTTCTTCAATCGCCGGATGCTTGCGGCCAAAATGGGACTGCCGGAGGACCAGGTAGATCTCATCGAGAATGACGTTGGGGGAGGATTTGGCGCCCGCGGTGAATTCTATCCGGAAGACTTTCTCATTCCGTTTTGCGCCAGGCTGACGGGTCGTCCGGTGAAATGGACGGAGGACCGGCGAGAAAATCTGGTGGCGATGCAGCATGCCCGCGATGCTGAATGCGAAGTGGAGATCGCATGCGAGCGCGACGGCACGATCATCGGTTTGCGCGGGACGGCTTTCTGCGATGTTGGCGCATATATCCGGACCAACGGCCTGGTCGCCCCCCGCAATATCGCGCAATTCATTTCCGGCCCTTATCGGATCCCCAACATCCAGATGGAATCCTTTGTCCAGTTCACCAACAAGACACCTTCAGGGACATACAGGGGACCTGGACGGTACGAAGCGGATTTCTTCCGTGAACGCCTGTTTGACATGGCGGCCTCGGATCTCGGCATCGACCGGGTGGAGTTCCGCCGGCACAATCTCGTCAGCAAATCCGAGATGCCTTACGCGATCGCCAAAATCTCGCCCTATGAGGCCGAGACTGAGTATGACAGTGGCAACTATGTTTCGACGCTGGATGCCTGTCTCGAGCGATTCGACTGGCGCGGGAAATCACAACTGGCCGGGCGTCTCTCCGGCGGGCGATATCACGGAATTGCAATCGGTTGTTTCATTGAAGGCGGGGCAGCCGGTCCGAAGGAAAATGCGCGAATCGGGTTCGGCGAGGATGGCAAGATCGTGGTCTCGGTTGGATCGTCGGCGATCGGTCAGGGACTTGAAACCGTGTTCGCGCAGATCGCTGCCGATGCGCTGGAAGTGCCATTCAGCCAGGTTCGGATTCTGCACGGATCGACCACACTTCTGCGCGAAGGTTATGGGTCCTATCATTCCCGCGCTGTGGTGATGGGCGGTTCGGCCATTCTGAACGCGGCAGCGGCGTTCCGGGACACCCTTCGCCGGGCGGCGGCAAAGAAGTGGGACTGTACGCCGGCGGAAACGCAGATCGGGGATGACAGCGTTACAGGCCCAGATGGCAAGACTTTGCACTTCCGGGAACTGGGCGAGTCCGGCATCGCGGCGGAGGGAAGTTTTGCCAACCATCATCACACCTACAGCTACGGAGCGCATGCCGCGCATGTCGCAGTGGATTCCGATACGGGGCATGTCGAAGTGCTGGACTATGTTGCGGTGGAGGATGTGGGCCGGATCATCAATCCGGCGACTTTGCGAGGGCAAGTGCTTGGCGCCGCCGTTCAGGGTCTCGGCGGGACATTTCTCGAACGCTTTGCCTATGACGATCACGGCCAGCCATTGAGCGCCTCGTTGGCCGACTACCTGATGGCGACCGCCGCTGATTTTCCGAATATCCGCGTATTCCTGATGGAAGAGGAACCATCGCCCATCAATCCGTTGGGGGCGAAAGGCGCGGGCGAAGGCGGCATCATTCCGGTCGGAGGCGTGATTGCAAATGCGGTCGCCTCGGCGCTTCACGGCTTCGGCGCAGAGCCTCACGATCTGCCGCTTTCGCCATCAAAGATCTGGGAACTGGTCGAGAATGCCCGCGCCACCGCGCGCGCGGCGGAATGAGACCAGTCGGATGCCGGGAATCCCTCGTGAATTGCGCGCCTTGATGGCCAAGATCGGCCCGCACTGGGGCACGGCGACTTCCGCCAATGTAAAACTGATGATTGCGGAATTCACCCGCGTTCATGAAACGATCGCCAAAACCGGCGTCGATGAAACACGCGAAGCTGCCTATGGCCCGCATAGTCGCCACAGGCTCGATATCTATGCTCCGTCCGGTCCTGGCAAACTTCGCGCCGCGGTCGTGTTCGTGCATGGTGGCGCCTTCACGGAAGGCGACCGCAATCGCAGCCCAGAAATCTATGCCAATGTAGGGCGCTATTTTGCACGACATGACATCGTCGGTGTGAATATCGGCTATCGCCTCGCGCCGGAAATTCACTACCCCGACGGCAGCCGTGACGTAAGTGCAGCCGTACATTGGCTCCGTGGCCATGCGGCGGAGTTTGACATCGATCCGGCGCGGATTTTTCTCATGGGCCATTCCGCCGGCGCCGCACATGCAGGTACTTATGCCTATGAACGGCGACTTCACCCGGCGGGTCAATCCGGCATTGCCGGATTGATCGTGATCAGCGGGCGGGTGAGAGCAGACAATCTGCCCGAAAATCCCAATGCGGCAAGGGTGGAAGAATATTACGGCAAGGATGTTTCCCTTTACGATCGCTGTTCGCCCGTTTCGCATATCGATCGCGAAACGGTGCCGACACTTGTCGCGTGGAGCGAGTTCGAAAACCCGCTGCTCGATGTTTACTGCTCAGAGCTGGTGTATCGGCTGGGTGTTGCGAAGCGGAGGTCGCCTCCGGTAATTTGGCTGAAGGGGCACAATCACGCTTCTGCCATTGCCCATATTGGTCTCGACGAGGACATGCTTGGCGAGGCACTCCGTGATTTCATCGAAAAACCCACATGAAAGGCGGCATCCCATGGCCGTAGCGCGCCATCCGCGTCCTCCCGAACTGGAGCAGGCGACACTGGAAGAAATCATGTGCGCTCATGTCGGACGGTTCAGCGAAAAGCGCGCCGACTGGGCTGCGTTCGAAGACGCGAAATTCGAGGGTTATCGCCGCGCACAGCACCGCTTTATCGGCGCCGGAGGGTCCGGGAAGCACGCAGACCCCAATGTCATTCCGGCACGGGGCTTCACTCTCAGTGTCATGTTCGTGCCGCCGGGACAGGGTAATGCTCCGCATACTCATGAAGTCGAGGAGGTGTTCTTCGTCCTGCGCGGCTATCTGACCGTATTCGTCGAGGATGAGGCGGGCCGGCGCGTCACTCGCGTGCTCGGTCCGTGGGAATGCATTTCCTGCCCCCCCGGGGTAATTCACGGTTATCAGAATGAGAGCCTGGAACCGGTCTATTTTCAGGTGATGCTTGGACGTGCGCGACCGGATACCATGGGGTATTCGGATGAAGAACTGTACCAAAAGCGCGATGCGCATCTCAAAACATGAGCAGAATATCGCGAACGTGTTGGGCGCGAAAACCCGGCGCTCGACGATAGAACTTATTTTACGCCCGAATAGATGACGGCGTTGCGCCGAAGTTCGGCGAGGTAAGCCTTGGCATAGATCGACATTTGCTGCATTGCGAGTTGTTGCTGAACCTGTTCGCGACCCGGCATCTGGAAAATTCCGGGGGCGCGAATTGCCACATCGCAGCGCATGATCAGTTCGACGCCGGCAGCTGAAAGGAACGGCTTCACGCTATCTCCCGGTCCGGTTCCGGCCAGCGCCTCCCGGAGTTGCGGTTCGAGATCCGCGGGATTCATTGTGCCCAATGGCTGGTAAACAGTGCCAGGAAGCTGTTTGGCTATCCCCGGCAGATCGGCACAGGCGTGGACCCGGTTTCTAACATCCGCAGCAAGATTCATGGCGCGTTCCTTCAACGCCGGGTCCGCATTGGCGGGCAGTGGAACTAAGAAACGGTCCAGCGGCAAAGCCGCTCCAGAATCCGGCGGTTGTATTGTCGCCGCTGCTGCAGCCGTCCCGGCGGGCTCGCGCCGGTCCCGCAGCAGCATGATGTAATATCCACCTTCGGCGCGGATCGGCCCGGCGATTTGACCCGGCCGCAAGTTGACCAGTGCGTGGTCAAGTTCTTCAGGAAGTTGACCCTGAAGTACCCAGCCAATATCGCCACCGTTGGCAGCAGAGGGCGATTGACTGAACTGGCTGGCGATTGTCTGAAAGGAAGCGCCTTGCCTCGTTTGTTGCAGGATGCGATCGGCGCTGGATCGCACCGATGTCTCGTCCTCGGGTTGGTCAACCGCCAGATAGACTTCGGAAACGAGGAATTGTGGCTTGTCGGCGCCCTGCTTCAGACGCGCCATGGCTTCGTCGATCTGTTGATCGGTAACTCGCACGTCCGCGCCGTAGCGGGCCGCAACAAGCTTTTGCCACACGATCTGGGCCCTGAGCTGCCCGATAAAAGTTGCGGCCGAAACTCCGGATTGTCCGATGGTCGCCAGCAACTGCTCCGAGGTGATCCTGTTATCCGAAGCGATGTTCTGGAGCGCTTTTTCAACCTCGGCGGGACTGGCGCTGATCCGGCGTTTCGCCGCTTCCTGCATTTCGAGGACTTCGTCCTGAAGCGAACGCATCACCTGCGCGCGAATTTGCGGCAAATCATCTTTCGAAGGACGAATCCCGGAGGTCGCAACAAAGAGAGCCGTCCGCTGGTCGAGATCGTAATTCGAGATGAGTGTCCCGTTGACCGTCGCTGCCATGCCGGTTGAACTCTCCGAGGCAACGATTGTGGCCGGTTCCTCGGGTTTGGCGGCCCCACCGACCTGAGCCATTGCCGCAATCGGGACCGATGCGATTGCGGACACAGCCAGGGCTCGACGACACAAAAGACGAAACACGTATTCCTCTCGATCGAAGCAACACCTGACGCGAGGCGGAAAGTTGACGGTCTGATTTTAGCCGCTCACCCGCACGTACGGAAGGTAACACTAGCTGCCGCCGCCCTGACCCTGGCGCTGTACAGGCGGGGGGGCGCCACGCGGTTGAGCGGGAAGACGAAGCTCGTTGTTTTCCAGTTTGCTATCGTGATTCTTGTCCATTTCTTCGAATACGGAACGTGCCGTACTGGCAAACTCATCAAAATCTATGATGCCGTCCTGATTCCAGTCGATCAGAGGTGAAGCTTCCGTACCGAAGGCGCGAAATCGCCGGTCATTCTCGACCTGCATTTCCCTGAGATCGAGCTTCCCGTCATGATTCAAGTCGGCGGTTGCGTATTGCCGCTTCAGACCGTCTTCCAGTTCCTGGCGGGTTACGATCCCGTCGCTATTCTCGTCATAGGAGAGCATCAGTTTGATGTTCTGCTCGGTCTCCGTAATCGGAGCCGGAGATCTGTTGGGGTTGGGGCGCGGATTTTGGCCGGCGCAGCCCGAAGCGATCAGGAAAACGGCTCCCGCACAGGCAATGAACCGAAATTCCGGCTTGATGCGCATACCACCTCTGCGTTGCGAAACCGGAGACGCAAAACTGCACCTCGCCAGGAGTCGCAAGTCAAATCGGCTAAGTGTCTGCCGCTTTATACCCGGGGCAATGGCAGCAGGAGAAATTCCAGCATCCGGCAGGCCCAGCACAAACTGGCACAGGCGATAACATCATGCCAGTCTTTTGCGTGGGCGTAAGCAAACCGTAAGACCAAACTGCATTTGCGCACAATGTGGACGGACTGGTATTCGTGAAACTGCCAATGTCGGCCACCGCTACACAGGTCAGGAAATGATCGAACTGCATTATTGGACGACGCCAAACGGCCACAAGATCACAATCTTTCTGGAAGAGACTGGGCTTCCTTATTCCATCGTACCGGTGAATATCGGCGCAGGAGATCAGTTCAAACCAGGCTTCCTGCGGATTTCGCCCAACAACCGTATTCCGGCAATCATAGATACGGAACCTGCAGAGCCAGGTCCGCCCATCAGCGTCTTCGAATCCGGCGCAATACTACTCTATCTGGCCGAGAAGACAGGCCGCTTCATTCCCGGCGATTTGCGCGGGCGAGTGGAAGTCCTGCAATGGCTGTTTTGGCAGATGGGGGGACTTGGGCCCATGGCGGGTCAAAACCATCACTTCGCGAATTACGCGCCCGAAAGACTGCCTTACGCGATCACGCGCTATGTTAACGAGACGAACAGGCTCTATGGCGTATTGAACAGACGTTTGGCGGATCGGCCTTTCGTAGCGGGAGATTATTCGATTGCCGATATGGCTGCCTATCCATGGGTCGTGCCCTATCAGCGGCAGGGACAGAAACTCGAAGATTTTCCAAATCTGAAGCGGTGGTTCGAAACGATTGCGGCACGACCGGCTGTGAAATCGGCCTATGAGCGCGCCAAAGCGATTAACACCCAGCCGACGATGAGCGAAGATGCCAAAAAAATCCTGTTTGGCCAAACCGCCGCAACATTGCCGAAATCGCCTTAGCCGGTCCTCAAGACCGGGCCTTCGCTGCTGCAAGTAATTTGCGTCTCACCATTTCCACGGTATGCGATATCGACAGGCATGCGGTCGCGTCTTACCCATCTGCAACGGCTTGAAATCCGAGTCGCCAGGCGCTGGAATTGTACAGCTTCGATGCTGCGATTGGCGGCGCGCGGCGTGATGAAGAAAAAGGTCGCAATACGTCCTTGAACAGGAAATTCCCGTCGTGCCGCTCTATTTTGCGAAGGATCGACCTGTTGTCCGCCGCGCCGGCACATGGATCATGGTCGAGGACCGACGGATGAGGCTCAATCCCGGAGAACAACCGGAAAGCAGGATGGTCCGATTTCGGACATTGGGGTGCTATCCGCTTACCGGAGCAGTACAATCGACGGCAGCTTCGGTCGCGGATAGCGTGCAGGAACTCGCTTTGTCCGCAACCTCGGAACGGCAGGGCCGCGCGATCGATCACGGCGAAGATTCCTCGATGGAAAAGAAGAAGTGCGAGGGATATTTTTGATGCGTCCCTCACCCGTCGCCGAGGACCAATCCGCGCATTCATCCAGGACATTATTGCGGATCGTGGCCTGCGGCAGCGTTGATGACGGCAAGTCGACGCTTATCGGACGGCTTTTGTTCGAATGCGGCGGGATCCTGGAGGATCAGCCTGCCGCGCTGCGGCGCAATTCGCTGAGCCTTGGGACGACAGGTGAGGACATTGATTTCGCCCTGCTGCTCCGCGGCCTCGAGGCCGAGCGAGAACAGGGGATCACCATCGATGTCGCGTACCGGTATTTCTCCACCAGCAGACGCAAGTTCATCGTGGCCGATACACCCGGCCATGAAGAATACACCCGGAACATGGCAACCGGAGCCTCCCATTCGGATGTCGCCATCATCCTTGTGGATGCGCGCAAGGGCGTTGTGGCTCAGACGAGGCGCGACACGCATATTGCCGCCCTGCTCGGGATTCGGCACGTCGTTCTCGCGGTAAACAAGATGGATCTTGTGGATTTTTCCGCCAGGCGCTTTGCGGAGGTTATCGAGGAATTTCATCAATGCACGGCGAAACTGGATTTTTCACAGGTCACGCCAATCCCGCTCTCTGCGCGGTCCGGAGACAATGTCGCCAGGGCCGGCAACCATATGCCCTGGTATTCCGGACCGGCGCTGCTGGAGCATCTGGAGAATTTGGACATCGATCCGGAATCAACCGGTAAGCCGCTGCGCTTTGCGGTGCAATGGGTGAACCCGCCCAATGCGGAATTTCGTGGACTTTGCGGCAGCGTTATCTCGGGCATCATCGCCGAGGACCAGGAAATTGTGGTTGCGGCTTCCGGTGCCCGGGCGCGAATTGCACGGATCATGGCAAAGGACCGGGATCTGAAAGAGGCCGCAGCGGGTCAGTCTGTTACGGTCCTTCTGTCGAACGAAATCGGCGTATCCCGCGGCGATATTCTGACCACACCGGAATCACCCTGCGAAACGGCCGATCAGTTCGCCGCGCATATCGTCTGGTTTGCGCGTGAGGAAATGTTTCCCCACCGCGAATACCTGTTCAGGTTCATCAACCAGAGCGTTTCAGGCCAGATCACCACTTTGAAGTACAAACTTGACGTCAACACGCTCGAGCATGTCGCGTCCCGCATCCTGCATATGAACGAAATCGGGAATTGCAATATTTCAACCCGCGCACCCGTTGTTTTCGATGCCTATCGCGCCAATCGGGATACAGGCGGCTTCATCATCATCGACCGGCAGAGCAACGCGACGGTAGGCGCCGGCATGATCGCTTTTGCGCTCCGTCGAGCGAGCAACGTTCACTGGCACGCTTTGGAAGTGAACGCGGAAGCACGAGCGAATATGAACGGCCAAACGCCCTGTGTGCTGTGGTTTACGGGGCTTTCCGGCGCCGGAAAATCGACCATTGCCAATCTGGTGGAAAAGCGCCTGTTCGCGGAAGGCCGGCGCAGCTACCTGCTTGATGGCGATAATGTCCGACATGGACTAAATCGCGATCTTGGCTTCACGCCGGGAGACCGTATCGAGAATATCCGCAGAGTCACCGAAGTCGCGAGGCTGTTTGTGGACGCCGGAATGATCACGCTGGTTTCATTCATTTCGCCCTTTGCGGCCGAGCGTCAAATGGCGCGCGAGTATTTCCGCCCCGGGGAGTTCAACGAAATCCATGTCGATACTCCGCTCGAAATCTGCAAGGCGCGGGATCCCAAAGGCCTTTACGCGCGCGCAGCCAGTGGTGGACTGAAAAATTTTACCGAAATCGACAGCCCCTATGAGCCCCCGCTTCATCCGGAACTTACATTGGCGACCGCCGAAGCCTCGGCCGAAGAATTGGCCGAGCGGGTGATCCGGTTTTTGAAGAAGCAGCAACTTATCCCATAGGCAAGTTGATGAGCGGCCCTGAATGAACTGGTCCGCAATATGACTGAGTGAACGCAATCTCCGTTCAACGCTCGCCGAATTTCGCCTTTTCTGCTGCAATTTGCTTTTCGAGCATGTTTTCCCGCATTTCGAGTTCCCTCTCCCGCGAACGCTGTTCCTTCCGCAACGCATCTTCGCGCCGGACGAACTCCGCTCTCATCTGCTCCCCTTCTGTCCTCAAACCGGCGAGCGCGCGCTTTGCAGCTTCCAGTTTGCTTCTGTCCTGTGTTTTCTGAATCGTTCGGGTACGGCGCTGGGCTGCCGCCCTCTTATGCCGGGGCCCGGTCGATCCGGGCAGAGGCGGATGCTCGACAAATGCAGTGGTTGAGCCCGAGAGTTGTTTCAGCACGACGCCCGGTTTTTCGAGCGCAGCTTTCGTGGCGTCAGGATCGGTTGCAATTGCCGCCGTGCCATCGCGGAAGAGATCCTGCCGCGAACCCCAGGCCTGGAGGGCCGCTTTTTGCGAGGGCGCAGCGACGATCGTGTCGAAAAATCCGAGATGCGCCTGGAAGACTTTCAGTCTCGGCATGGCAAAAGCGCCAGATTGGCTGCTATGGATTTGTCGGACTGTTGTAGCTCGCAACCACGGTGTTTCATCCGTATCCCCGCTAATCCCAGGCAAATTGGACCATGAACGGCGCATTGCCAATTTCGCTCACTGACATTGAGGCTGCGGCCAGGCAAATCGCCGGTGCCGTGGAAGTAACGCCGGCGCGGCAATCACGTATCCTGTCCGAAATAGCCGGGGCAAGCATCTTCCTTAAATTCGAAAACCTGCAATTCACCGCGTCCTTCAAGGAACGCGGTGCTCTCAACAAGCTGCTTTCCTTGACCGAAGACGAGCGCCGCCGCGGTGTCATCGCGATGTCGGCGGGCAATCACGCACAAGGTGTCGCTTACCACGCCGGAAGGTTGGGCGTTCCCGCAACCATCGTGATGCCGGAGGGAACGCCATTCACAAAGATCAAGCACACAAGGGAATTCGGTGCCGAGGTGGTGATCGAAGGCGCCACGCTGTCGGATTCCTTTGCCTGCGCAAATGAGATGGTTGCCCAAAAAGGCTTTGTTCTGATTCACCCATATGACGATCCAATGGTCATTGCAGGACAGGGAACTGTTGCGCTGGAATTCTTCAGGCAGGTTCCCGAACTGGACACATTGGCGGTTCCCGTGGGCGGTGGCGGTCTGATTTCCGGGATTGCCATCGCAGCGCATGCGATCAAGCCTGATGTGCGGATTTATGGAGCAGAAGCAAAACTCTATCCGGCGATGCACAATGCGCTGACCGGAGACAATCTGCCCTGCGGCGGACAGACCATCGCGGAAGGCATCGGTGTAAAGGATCCCGGCACATTAACCCGCAAAATAATCGCGGCTCTGGTGCAAAACATTCTCCTTGTCGAAGAAGCCGAAATCGAAGCGGCCGTGGTCCGGCTGCTGGAGATCGAAAAGAGTTTGGCCGAAGGTGCGGGCGCAACCGCGCTTGCAATGGTGCTGGCGAATCCCGCGATATTCCAGGGCCGGAAGGTCGGGATCGTCGTGTCCGGCGGCAATATCGACATGCGACTTCTGTCAAATGTCATCCTGCGCGAACTGGCGCGGGAAGGAAGGATACTGTCGCTTAACATCTCGATCGAAGACCGGCCAGGCCTGCTTGCGCGCGTTTCCAATACAATCGGCGAAGCGGGAGGCAATATTCTCGAGGTATCCCACAACCGGCTGATGACCGGTGCGTCGGCCAAATCGGCCGATCTTGGCCTTGTGGTAGAAGCGCGGGACAGCGCGCATGCCGCCGAAATCGTCGCGAGCCTGAAGCAGGCGGGATTTGATGTGCGCGAACAGGCGGTTCGCCCGGCGCCCGCCACGTTGCCGGCGATGCAGGCGCGTTGAGCACCTGCTCAGTCGTGACGCTATACTCCCGTGCGAATCCCTGTAAGCGAGATGGATGAAGCCCTTGAACAAACCAGCGTCACCCGGCGCGGAGCCCAATGCCCGCACATGGATCATTCGCGCCGAACTCCCCCGAGATCAGGCCGCAATCGAAAGCCTCGTCAATCTTGCCTTTGGACCGGGGCGATTGGCGAAAACCGCGTATCGCCTCCGCGAAGGCGTGCTGCCGGATTCGCGCCTGTCATTTGTTGCGCAGGATGCAGAAAGCGAGGCCCTGTTGGGTTCGGTGCGATTTTGGCCGGTGGTAGCCGGCGCGACACCGGCACTGCTTCTCGGCCCTCTGGCGGTTGTACCGCAACTTCGGGGCCGCGGAATTGGCATTTCCCTGATGCAGCAGGGCATTCGAGCCGCTTCTGCACTGGAATATTCGGCGATCATTCTCGTGGGTGACGAGCCATATTACGCCAAAGCCGGATTCAGCCGCCTGAGTCCGGGCCAGGTCCGGTTTCCCGGACCGGTGGACCCGAATCGCGTGCTCGGGCTGGGGCTGCAGGGATTCTCGCTTGCCTCACTATCAGGCGATATCAGGCGTGCGAGAATAGATCTTGCAGTATCCGCCAACGCCGTCGGGGTCGGCCGAGCCTATTTGAATTCAAACGGCTGAATCGTTGGTCCGCAGCCCGCAATGTTGGGCGGCGTTCCACCGGCCTCGTCCTCCATCCGGGTGAGGTTGAAGAGCAGCGATTCGACGAAGCGAGAACCGTTCGGGCTGGTGTAATCGCCATTCGCGGGCAAAATCGTAACCGACTGTTCGTACAGCTTACCGCCCCGGAAATAGAAGGTCGTGAGATTTCGCCCGCCATTGTTCGGCATATCCATCGTGATGCGCCGGCCATAGGTCGCGCCACGCACGACGGGTTCGATACGCGCGCTGTCATTCCCGACGATTTTTCCGTTTCGCAGACCGTGATCGTCTGCCTCGGTGTGTTGAAAGATCGCCTCCTCAAGAATGGACGCACCATCGGGAACGCGGTCCGAATAATCGGCCACCAGCATTCGGTAAATCACATTGTCCACGGTCGTCGTATATGTCCGCGCCGAAAGTGCATCTTTATGGCGCGGCATGGAAAATTTGACCGACTCCATCTTCGGAACGTCGGGGAACTGGGTCGCGAAATTATCGGACGGACAGGCATAGTATTTCCACGCCGCATTCGCCGGAACCGCCGAAACGATCAATGCTGCAACTGCTAAGGCAATCCCGCGCATGTCCTTCTCCCACTGGTCGCACTGGCCTGATATTCATGATATTATAATAAAGAAACCGGCCTAGCCACTCGCCTTTTGGGGGAGCAATGCAATGAAGGTTCCAATATTCGTGCCTGCGGTTGCAGCTTTTCAACTGCTGGCAGGCGCAGCCCTTGCGCATCACTCCTTTGCCATGTTCGACCCGGAGAAGCTGATCACGCAACCCGGTATTGTGAAGGAATTCGAGTGGACGAATCCTCATGTCTGGCTGCACGTCATGGCGCCTGACAGCAGCGGAAGGCCCGTCGAATGGTCATTCGAGATGCAGGCGACGGCGCAGGCGAGTTCGGGCGGCTGGCATCCCGACACAGTAAAGCCGGGCGACAAGGTCATTGTCGAATTTCATCCGCTGAAGGATGGGTCGCGCGGAGGCGAATTGGTGGCGGCAACCCTTTCGGATGGCAAGCGGCTGGGATCCTCGGCCACCCGGCCCGCTCCGGCACGCTGAATTGCAACAGCTCTGATTACTGGGGAGAAGCGCATGAAGATGAAAGCAGTTATTCTGGCCGGAATGGCATTCGCAATTGCCTCTCCGGCACTTGCACACCACTCCTTCGCGATGTTCGATTCCGGAAAGAACATCACTCTGACCGGAGTGGTTAAGGAATTCGAATGGACGAATCCGCATGTCTGGATTTACGTCGTGGTTCCCGATGAAACCGGTGCGCCGCGCGAATGGGGATTTGAGATGCAGGCCATTCAACAGGATATGGCGGGTGGCTGGCGCCCCGATTCGGTAAAGCCGGGCGACAAGGTCTCGATCGAATTTCATCCTTTGAAGGATGGTACCCGCGGCGGACAGCTGGTTTCTGCAATTCTTGCAGACGGCAGGAAGCTGGGTGGTCCGGTGCGCAGGCCCGGCGCCCAGGACTAGCAGCCGAATATTTGCGATGTAAAGCCGAAGATCATTCGGGCAGGAGAAGTGTGGGCGTAGCCACGGCTGCCGGTTTCAAGAGGAAATGACCAATGAAACGTGACGTTATTCTGCTGGCGGTTGCACTTGCCGCAGCGCCGGCAGCGGCCTTCGCACATCACTCATTTGCAATGTTCAACCGGGATCAACTGGCTTCGATTACGGGTGTGGTGAAGGATTATGAGTGGGCAAACCCGCATGTCTGGATCCACGTGATGGTCTCGGACGACAAAGGGGTTCCGCGCGAATGGGGATTTGAGATGCAGTCCATCGCGCAGGATTTGCGCGCAGGTTGGCGGCCAGACACCGTCAAACCGGGGGACAAGGTGACCATCGAATATCACCCGCTGAAGGATGGCACCCGTGGGGGACAATTGGCGAGTGCGATCCTGGCAAATGGCACGCGCCTCGGCCCCCCGCCTCCAGACGGGTTCCTGAGCGTCAAGCCGGGTGATGGCGGAATCTGACGGGAGGTTCACGTGAAGGCAACAATTTGCGTGTTGTCTGGCATGCTGATCGCGACAATCGCGGCGCCTGCATCAGGGCACCACTCCTTTGCCATGTTCGACAGCAACAAGGCGGTGAGCATTACGGGCATCGCAAAGGAATATGAATGGACAAATCCGCATGTCTGGATTCACATGATGGCTCCGGACGCGCAGGGAATTCCACGAGAGTGGTCTTTCGAGATGCAATCCGTGCAGCAGGATTCCTACGCAGGATGGCGCCCGGACAGCGTAAAGCCGGGAGACCGGGTGACGGTCGAATTTCATCCACTGAAGGATGGATCACGTGGCGGTCAGTTGATGAGCGCCACGCTTGCGAATGGACAACATCTCGGACCGCCCGCAAACCCGGCGCTCGTGTTTGGCCGGCCAAATGCGGCGAAGGATTAACTCGAACTTCGCAACTGAGGCATGTTCGTCACCGGTTAACCCGAAAATCGCCCACCTGTTTACGAATGCGAAACGTGCGATTTATCCGATGCCGCGGACCATTTGCGGTTTTTTAAATAAGCCTCCGCTAGTTTCCGCAAACAGGAAAGGTTCGGAACGGTGATGGCGAGGCATAACGAAGCCAGACAGCAGCATGTGAGTTACGTGATTGGGGCAGACGGAAACCCACTCACTCTCTCCGACTTGCCTGCACCCAACACAAAGCGCTGGGTGATTCGGCGCAAAGCGCAGGTCGTTGTCGCCGTGAAATCAGGCTTGCTCAGCCTTGATGACGCCTGTGGGCGCTACCGGCTGACCGTAGAAGAATTTCTCGCCTGGCAGCGCGCGATAGAGAGCTTTGGTCCGGCGGGACTGCGAGCAACCAAGGTTCAGCAATACCGCCGCTGAAATATTGTCCCTGGCAGCAACAGATTTTGCCCCGCCTGCGGGAGAAACCGGTTGGTTAGACGGATTCCCGGCGCCAGGCGAACAACAACGTCGCCAGAACAATGATCAATGCAAGCCAGGGTGGCAGAAGCTCCTCGCTGTCCACCGAAGTCACCCGATAAGCACCGCGACGCTCGATACCGAACCAGCCGTTGCCGTGCGTTGTCGATCCGGCGTCGACGGAGCGAAGGTCGGGAAGCCCGTCGGACAGCCACTGCACGCCTCCGCCGGTCGCATCCGCATACGGGCGCAAGATTTCATCCGTCGCACGCATATCGGCAACTTCGCGCGGGTTTAATGGCCCCGCCGCGGCGACGGCATTCAGGATGCCATCGTTCATCCGATAAAGCCCCAACTCTTCCGATTTCAGATGCCCCACGAAACGGCCGGGGCTCGAGGGAGACATGTGCACAACTTCTGTCTTGCCGGTGGGCGTCGTTACGCTGACGTCAGGCGCGCGGTCGGCCATGGTTTGCCGGGTCACCCGGAGTTCACCGCCGGCGACTTCAGCCGTCAGGCGCTCTTCTTCGAGCTCCGGCTCCTTCATCAGCCAGTGCGCCAGCCGCCGTAAAAGTTCGGCTTGCGGGCCACCGTTTTCGTACCCACGTGCCCATAGCCAAATCTGATCCGATAATAGTTGGGCTACGCGACCCTTCTGGACCCTGTCCAAAACCAGAAGCGGCCGATCTCCAGGCCCGGACATCACGGTATTGCCCGAGAGCCGTTGGGCCGCGATCAGGCGGAACCAACGCCCCCAATTCGGTTGCGCCGGCAGTTCTTCCGACCCGGGCGGCAACGGTGCCGGCGTTGCACCAGCCGGGCCTGCGTTGGCGCCATTGTCCGGTGCCGACACCGCCTGCAGAGCGTCATTTACCAGAGGCAGGTCGCGGGTCACGGGGTGTGCGAACCCAGCCCTGGTGATCATCGGTCTGAAAGGCTGGGTGATGACTTCGCCCGTTGGCTGAGCCGGCAGAACGGCCGCCAGCGGCGTACGATAGATGCTCGATTCGTCCGCGAATTCGGGTCCCGAAGACAACAACAGGGCACCACCGTTTTCGACATAACGGGCGAGATTGTCGAAATAGGCGAGAGGGAGAATGT
Organism: uncultured Alphaproteobacteria bacterium; assembly: GCA_963747255.1. Taxonomy (GTDB): domain Bacteria; phylum Pseudomonadota; class Alphaproteobacteria; order Micropepsales; family Micropepsaceae; genus CAIYRG01. The sequence continues at coordinate 32,073 of CAVVEG010000001.1, read as the reverse complement.
CGCGATTCTGATAGCGGTCCAGAATCACGAGGTCGAATTCGCTCAGCTTCTCGGCAAATAATTCGCGGGTTGGGAATTGGATCAGCGCGAGCTCATTGATCGGCGTGCTGTCCTGTTTGTCTGGCGGCCGCAGAATGGTGAAATGAACGAGATCCACCGAAGGATCGGCTTTCAACAGATTTCGCCAGACGCGCTCGCCGGCATGGGGTTCACCCGAAACCAGCAAAACACGCAGCCTGTCGCGCACGCCATTGATGATAACGGCGGCACGATTGTTCTGAAGCGTCTGCTCCGCCGGTCCCGGCGCAGCTTCAAGTTCGACAACGTTTTCACCCCCGTGTGCCACGGGAACATTGATTGTCGTGTCCTTGCCTACAGGAACCGTGCGTTTGCCCTGGTCCTGCCCGTCAATGCGAAGTGAGAGTTGCGCATTGGCCGCAGGAGAGCCCCCAAAATCGTCAACACGAAAGGTGATCTGTGCCTGTTTGCCAACGATGTTGAATCGGGTGGCACGCACGACCGTGAGTTTTCGGTCGCGCTCGTTGGGGGCGCCGCTAAGAAGTACATGGAAAGGCGCCCCAAGATGAAATGTCTTTGGATCAGGCGCGTCATGTACCTGGCCGTCGGTGATGACAATTGCGCCTGCAACCCGGTCGGGAGGGGCATCGGACAGCGCACCATTAAGAGCGGAAAACAGAGCGGTTCCGCCGGCATCCCCCGCGTCGGCTGTGGTTCGGACCTCACCTTCGCGCAACTCGACGTTCATCGCCTTCAGCTTGTCACGCAAAGTTGCGAGTGCTTTTTCGGAATCGGCCTTGCGGCTGCCGATTTCCATGCTCTGTGAGCGATCAATAATCAGGGCAACGATGTTTGACAGACCCTGCCTTGTTTCCTTGACGACCAGCGGATTGGCCAGCGCAAGCATGATGACTGCAAAGGCCAGCAAGCGCGCCCATGCGCCGTGCGCACGGCGATACTGCGAGAAACCCAGGATCGCCAGCGCCAGGCCGCCGAACACGGCGAATTGCCAAAGCGGCAAATGCGGGGCAAAGGCGATGCCGAATGACGACATTGCGACCTACTTTCCCAATCTTTCCAGCAGTGCCGGCACGTGGACCTGATCGGTTTTGTAATTCCCGGTCATAGCATAGATTACGAGATTGATCCCGAAGCGAATGGCCATCTCGCGCTGTTGTTCTCCGCCCGGGACGACGGCTGCGATAGGGTTGCCCATTTCATCGCGCGCCCACGCGGCGGCCCAATCATTGCCTCCCATTACGATCGGTGAAACGCCGTCGCCACCGCGCGCCGCCACCGGCTGGGAAGGTGGATTTTTCGGATCAACGGGCGGCAGAGCCTCAACCCAAACCTGTCCACCGCTCCAGCGTCCAGGAAATTCCTTCAACAGATAAAAGGTTCGAGTGAGCACATGATCCGCGGGACAGGGTTCGAGTGGAGGTATGTCCAGTTTGGAGAGCAGACGGCGCAGCACCGCTTCGCCCGGAGATGCAGTACTTCCAAGTCCACCGATCGGCGCATCCCGGGTATCGAAAAGAATGGTGCCGCCGCCGCGCATGAACTGGTCGATTTTCGCCACTGCAGCGGCAGACAGATCTTTCTCGACAGCGGCCATGGGCCAGTAAAGCAGCGGATAAAAGGATAAATCGTCCTTCTCTATGTCCACGCCTACAGGATCCGCGGGCTCATATGCCGTCCGCGCCTTGAGTTCCAGTCCCAATCCGAACAGACCGGCTTTGCTCATGGCATCAACCTGGGAATCGCCGGTAACGACGTAAGCCAATCGGGTATCAAGCGCCGATCCGAGCGATTTGTCTTCGAGGGTTGGCGTGCGCGCCGGAGCCGCAAACGCGTGGCCGGCGAAAGCGAAAAGGCCTATCGGTGAGAGCAACAGCAGGAGAACTGTCGCCGAACCCACGGCCGTTTTGCGGAATCGGCGCGTTGTAACCGAGATATACCCCCGCAGCATGAGCGAGATCAGCGCGTCAATCAGAAGAATAATGAGCGCAATTTCAAGCATGGGCCATTTCAGCTCCTGAGCGGCCGTGCCCGCATAGGGGAATATCCGGCGGCCAATCTCGAGCGGGCGCAGCACGGTCCGCGAACCAAACGCATTGAGGGCGACAAGGGCTCCCTGAACGCCGTACAGGCCGGGAGGATGCAAAGGACCTGCCGTAACGGTCTCAATTTCCGACGCTCGCAGGGGCGTTGCCTCGGGATAAGGTTTCTCGAGATGACCAAACCCATCCAGCGTCTGGAATGGCGGGAACGTGCCGGTCTTTGCCGCAGCGGCGCCTCCGCGTACGCCTTCGGACAACTCGACCACACGTCGCAGCATCTCGACATAAAGCCCGGACAGGGGCAGTGAAGACCAGCCGGGGCTTGCCGAAACATGGAACAGGACAAGCCAGCCGCGGCCTTTCGCTGCGCCGGTAACCAACGGCGTGCCATCGGTGAGACGCGCCCAGGTGTGATCGCCAAGCTCGACCGAGGGTTCAGCAAGGACCTGCCGGGTCACGGTAACATCACTCGCAATGTTCAATCCGCGGAAGGGGCTCTCATCCGGAAAGGGGGTCAGATGCTGGGGGGACGCCCACGTCATGGCGCTTCCCATCAGACGCTCGCCCTCACGCAATCGCACCGGAACGAGATCATCGCTGTGTGCGGCAAGGCGCGGACCTCCAAAACGCAAAAGTACGCCCCCATCCTCCACGAATTTGGCGAGGCGGTCGTGTTCTTCGGCCGAGAGCTGCCCGATATCGGCAACCGCTATAACCGCCACGCCGCTATTCAGGACCTGATCAACAGTGCCCTTGTGCAGCTCAGCGTATGGCGAAAGTGCACGTTCGATATAGTAGACGTCGGAGAGCAAAGGCTGTTCATTGTCCGCAGCACCGCCCGAGACGATACCAACCGGCCGGCGCCGGAAACGCGCATCCACCAGCTGGACCGATCCGGCGGAGTCATTCGCCATCACCGCAATCCGCACCGTATCGTTACGCAGTTCCAGCGGCAGAGCTATGTTGGTTTTCGCTTCAGTCGCGCGCAAACCAAAATGGAACGGAGCAGTTTCGAGGACCTGTCCGCGCGCATCCAGGGCGGCGACCCGGCCCTCGCGCTGAACGTCTGCAGGCATCCGCGCGAGCGTCACACCGAAACCGGTATTTGCGTTATCCGGCGGGCGCATCGCGATCGGCATTTTTTCCGGCGTATCCTGAAAAACGCCCAGGTTGCCGATTTTGGCGAGACCATCGGCGAACGTCTTTGCTTTGCCGTCGTCAATGCCGTCGGAAAACCACATGATCTGCGGCATTCCCTGGAATTTCATCTGCTGTAACTGGGCGAGAGTTTTGGCCCGGTCGGGCAGCCATGGACGTGGCACCATGTCCTGCACCGTCTTCAGGGCCTTGGAAGGGTCCAGAAACTGCGTGATGACCGGCGCGGTTTCAGCTGTCGCCACAATCAGCACGGGCCGGTTATCGCGCGTCGCACCGGTGAGCCCGCGCTGCATCGCCGCCTGGCGGGTTTCCCATTGCGCAGCGGAAGGCCAGCCATTGTCCACCACCATGACCAGCGGCCCTGCGCCGCGCGCAACCGGCGTAGGATCGTAAAGCGGCTCCGCCAGAGCCAGGATTGCGAGCGCCGCGGCAACGAGGCGCATCAGCAAGAGCCACCACGGGGTACGTGCAGGTGTCTCTTCCGAGGATCTCAGACCGAACAGCAGTCGCAAGGGCGGGAACACGATGCGTTTGGGCGCGGGCGGTGTGACGCGCAGCAGCCAGTAAATGACCGGCAATCCAACCAGCGCCCAAAGCACGTAGGGCGCCCCAAATGTCAGTCCGGTCAGGATGCTGGCGAGCATGGTTCAAAATCCCCGTTGCGCTCTTGCGCCACCGATCGCGCCATAAAGCGCGATCAGCGCAGTCGCCGGCGAGTGGTCGGTGCGGTGGCGGAGAAAGCTCCAGCCCACGCGTCGCGCAAACTGGCCAACCGCGTCGGAATGTGCGTCGTAACGCTTGCGATAATTGGCCTTGACGGTCTCCGCACGCCCAAGGATGGCGGTGTCACGGATTGTGCGGGCTTCAAACCGTGCCCTTCCGGTGAAGGGAAAATCCTCTTCGGCCGGATCGATGATCTGCACCAGATAACCATGCGCGCCACTGTAGGTGAGCCGCTTGAGTGCGGATTCAATCGCGTCGAGAGGCTGCAGAAAATCGGATATCCAAACCATCTCGCATTGTCTTTTGACGTGAAGATCCGGGGGCAGATCGGATTCTTCCTCGCCAGGCTGGGACAGGCGATGCGCCATTCGCCGAAGTGCGATGCGCCCGCTTGAAGGCGGCGCGCCGGTGCCCAGCAGCCCGATCCTTTCTCCGCCACGTGTGAGCAACGATGCCAGTGCGAGCGACAGCACGGTGGCGCGTTCCCATTTTTCAGGGACAGATTTCAGCGAGGCATAGCGCATGCTGGCAGACGCATCGCGCCAGAACCAGATCGTTTCAGCTGCTTCCCACTCCCTTTCGCGAACAAATACGTGCTGCGACTTGGCCGACTGGCGCCAATCGATCGAAGTCGATGGGTCTTCGTGGCGATAGCGGCGGAATTGCCAGAACGTTTCCCCCATCCCTGCCTTGCGCCGGCCGTGAACGCCGAGCCAGATTCCCGAGGTGAGGCGTTCGGCCTCGACGAGTAGTGGCGGAAGGGCCGCGGCAAGCTGCTCGGCTTCCTCGCGCGGCCGGTCCCAGTGCTCGGCCTGCTGCGCATTAATGGACAGATTTGCCGTGCTTGCCATATCGGTCTTTCGCCACTGCCGGCAAAAATCGGCGCAGTGCTACAGATACGCCTGACAGAGGCCATCAATCACCTGCGTGATCGTGGCTCCCTCGGCGCGCGCCGAAAAATTGAGCGCCATGCGATGGCGCAGTATCGGGTGCGCCAGCGCGATAACGTCGTCAACCGAAGGCGCAAAACGTCCCTCAAGCAGCGCACGAGCCCGGATGGCCAACATGAACGCCTGACTTGCGCGGGGCGACGGACCCCAGGCGACAAAGTTCCGTACAGTCTCGCTGGCGCTGTCATCAGGACGTCCGGACCGCACCAGACCCAATATCGCCTGCACGACCTTTTCGCCCACCGGCAGCCGCCGGACGAGCGATTGGGCCTTCATCAGATTATCCGGGTCGATCACCTGCTGTGGCGGCTTTTCGTCGCCGACCGTGGTGGCCAATAGCATCTTCTGTTCCGCTTCACGGTCCGGATATCCGACATCGATCTGCAGCAGAAAGCGGTCGAGCTGGGCTTCAGGCAATGGATAGGTCCCCTCCTGCTCGAGTGGATTTTGCGTCGCGAGCACATGGAAGGGGCGAGGAAGATCGTAGCGTTGTCCGGCAATCGTTACGTGACGCTCCTGCATTGCCTGCAGCAAGGCCGATTGTGTGCGCGGGCTCGCACGGTTGATCTCGTCAGCCATCAAAAGCTGACAGAACACCGGACCCTTGATGAAGCGAAAGGCACGGCGACCATCATCAGCCTCTTCGAGAACCTCGGAACCCACAATGTCCGCCGGCATCAGGTCGGGGGTAAATTGGATGCGCTTTGTTTCCATGCCCAGCACTGTCCCGAGCGTGTCTACGAGCCTTGTCTTTGCAAGCCCCGGAACGCCAATGAGCAGGCCGTTCCCGCCAGCCAAGAGCGTGATCAGAACCTGGTCGACGACGGATTTCTGTCCGAAGATGAAGTTTGCTATGGCCTCGCGCGCCGCGCCAAAACGTGCGCCCACTTCGTCGGCCATTGCCTCGGCATCGGCGGGCTCAATCCCCGGGGCAAAGCCTTTGAATTGCGCCGTTTCGGCGCCACTGAAATTGTTCATCTGTTGGTTCCGCTATTCTGACAAATTTCCCGGCATTTGCGCAAACCTGGCGAACCCGGCATATGGGCCCAGGCTGCCCGCCATGTTGCACCGTTGCGCGGCCCATGCAACAGCCTAGGGTGCCTGGTCCGCGCCAACATAGCGCGGACCCAACTATGACGGCGACACAAGGGCGTGAAACTCTGCATCGGCAATGGTGGAAAACAGCTCCAAGACCATGCAAAGTCCTGCGGTGAACGGGGAAATCACCCCGGAGCGCATCGAGTCCGCGCTGTGCAAAACGCCGCCCGAAATTCATTCCGGTGAATCACGGTTCAGGCGCGCAGCGGTTATTGTTCCGATTATCCGCCGGCAGGAACCGTCATTGCTGTTCACGCGCCGGACCGACCATTTACCTTCGCATGCCGGACAGATCTGTTTTCCCGGCGGCTCTTACGTTCCGTCGGATGCGACACTCATCAGGACCGCGCTGCGCGAACTGGAAGAAGAAATAGGCCTCTCACCGGAAAATGTTCGGATCGCCGGATTTCTCGATTTCTATGACACGCTGAACAGTGGATTTCGTATTCTGCCGGTGGTTGGCTTTCTGGATGAGGGCTTCCAGCTGACGGTCAATTCCGACGAGGTGGCAGAAGTTTTTGAAGCACCGCTTTCGTTTCTGATCGATCCGCGCAATCACATGCTAAAGCGTGCCGAGCGCGGCGGCGCAATGCGCGAATTCTACGCTATCATGTTTGGCGGACACGAAATCTGGGGCGCCACTGCAGCCATGATCGTCAATCTTTCGGAACGGCTGAGGAACGCATGATCCGGCGAGTTCTTTTCGACCTGTTGCTGTTCCTGCTGCCGTTTGGGCTCTATGGCCTGTATTGGCGATTTTCGCCGAGCCCGAATGGACGAGCCGCAACCCACCCGTGGAGTTATCTGCTGATATCGGGTTTGGTTCTGGTAGCAGCAAGCTTCGTTGTATGGGGCGTCACGGAAGGATCCGGCAGGCTGGGAAACTATGTTCCCGCGCATCTTGAAAACGGCCGGGTTGTTCCCGGTCAGGTCGAGATGGCGCCGGGCCGGTGAAGCTCGATCCATCCCGGCAACCGTGGATGACTGCGCCGTCCACGCGCGCTGTGATGGCGGCGCTCGCGGCAAACAAGGATGGGGCGCGGTTCGTTGGGGGAGCGGTGCGAAACGCTCTGCTTGGCGAACCGGTGAGCGACGTCGATATCGCAACACGCTTCACGCCGGACGAAGTCCTGCAGCGTCTGGAATCCTCCGGTCTGCGAGCGGTCGCGACGGGGATTGAACATGGCACTGTAACAGCGATTTCCGGCGGCAAACCTTTTGAAGTGACTTCGCTGCGCCGGGATGTGGAGACGTTTGGCCGGCGCGCGATTGTGGCGTTCACCACCGACTGGGCGGAAGACGCTGCTCGCCGCGATTTCACGATCAATGCATTGTACGCAGGCGAAGACGGCAGTCTGTTCGATTATTTCGGCGGACTTGAAGACATCGCAGCGCGGCGCGTCCGGTTCATCGGAAATGGACGGCAACGAATCCGGGAAGATTACCTGCGGATCCTGCGCTTTTTCCGTTTCCACGCATGGTATGGCCGCGGCGAGCCGGACGGCACGGCCGTGGCAGATTGTATCGCGGAAAAGAACGGGCTGAAGCTTCTTTCCGGTGAACGCGTACAAAAGGAACTGATGTTGCTGCTTGGCGCCGCGGATCCGGTGCCTGTCCTCGCGATCATGCAGCGCAGCGGGATTTTGCGCGAAATTGTTCAATGTGAATTGCAGCCTGATCGGCTCGAGCGGCTGATCGCGATCGGGAAAGAAACCGGCAAAGCACCGGACGCCGAGCTTCGTCTCGCAGCCCTGTTGCCGGACTCCACCGCCAAAGCACGCGAGATCGCGCAGCTTCTCAGACTTTCCAACGACGCACGCGATCGCCTGATCACCGCCGCAGAGAAGGACACGCGAATTGCGATTTCCGCACCTCCGTCCCGTATCAGAGAACTGATTTATCGAAACGGCAAAGCGAAATTTTGCGATCAACTGCTGCTTCAGTGGGCGGATTCTGGCTCCTCGTTTGCCGATCCCCAATGGCGGGCGTTCCTGACACTGGCACGCGATTGGAATATCCCGGAATTTCCGGTCGGCGGCGATGACGTGATGGCCCTTGGAATCCCTGAGGGGCCGGAGATCGGAATCCGGCTGCACGATGCGGAAAAGTGGTGGATCGAGCGCGATTTCGTGCCGAGTCGCGACGAACTGCTGCGGCAGTTGAGCAATGCCGTGCGAAAGCAGCCGGGATGACGCTGGGCTTCGAAAAGCTTGATTCTCTTTCACTGCCGGGAAATCCCGGGAAACCCAACGAGGACAGCCTGGGTTTTGTCCGGAATGCGGCATGCGTGTTTGATGGCGCGACCGGTCTCGGCGAAGAGTTGATGCCGGGCCCATCGGATGCGCAGTGGCTGGCAACCTTCGCAGCGCGCCGGTTTTGCGCGCATGCCGAAAGCGGTCAGGGTGGAATTCGGGATTGGCTGCATGCGACAGCTCGCGACGCCGAAAACAGCTTTCTCGCATTGCGGCGGCGGCCTCCGCGCGAGAATTACGAAATTCCGTATGCATCGGGCGTGGCTACGGCACTGGATGGCGATCAGTTGCGGATACTATGGTTCGGGGATTGTGCCGAATTGTTGCAAAATCTGAGCGGTCGATTTTTTCTGTTCGGTGACACTCTGGAGAAGCGTGAAAGCGAACGCGTCCGAGTTGAGAGGATCTCAAAGGGTGAGAACAGCCGGCCGGCAGACAAGATATTGCGCAAGGATTACCTGCCCGTCCTGAGGGCAAGCCGGAACCTGGCGAATACCGGGGACGAATGGCTGTTTGCACCGGATGTGAATTGCGCCGGACACGCGAAGAGTGCGCAGATAGGTACAGCGCCAGGGATGGTGGTGCTGCTTGCGTCCGACGGGTTTCTTGCGCTTGCGAGCGATTACCGGAGATTTACGCCAGAGGCATTGTATTCTGCTGCGCAGGGCGGCGGTTTGAGCAAACTCGGAGAAGAGTTACGGGCTATCGAAATGTCCGATCCCGGGGGTGTAAAATTTCCCCGGTTCAAAACCAGCGATGATGCGACTGCCCTGCTGTTGCGGGTTTGTGGATAATCTCGGGATTGCCGATTGCGGGAGGAAATGCATGCCCGGCGAAGAAATTGGCAGGCGCGTTTTTCTGAAAATCGGGGTGACAGCCATGGTTGCAATCGGCGCGATCAAGTCGTCAGCCGCTGCCGGGCAGCAACCGGTGCCGAACTCCAGCGGCACCGAACATCCGAAGCTCAAGGCGCCCGCCAACGCAACGGATTGCCATATGCATGTTTACGATCCCGCGCGATTTCCGATGCCTCCCAGTCCGCGCGTGGCTCCGGATAATGCCGCTCTCGCGCAATACCGGCTGCTGCAGCAAAGAATCGGCACAACCCGAGTGGTCATCGTCACTCCACGCAATTACGCAACGGACAATGACGCCACCGTCAGCGCAATTGGTGAAATGGGCCGGAATGCACGAGGAATAGCGGTGGTGCATCCAACGGTACTCGACCGGGAATTGAAGCGGCTCGATGCCGCGGGAGTGCGCGGCATCCGCTTCAGCCTGGGCGATCCCGCAAGCGCCGTCGTGACACCGGATATGATCGAGCCGCTGGCAAAGCGCATAGCAAATCTCGGCTGGCATCTTCAGTTCAATATGGGCGGCGCGGAAATCGTAGCCCTTTCGGATGTGCTCCGGCGTCTCCCGGTCCCGATGGTATTCGATCATCTCGGCAACCCGCCTTTGCCCGCGGGCACGTCTCATCCGTCACATCAGATCATTCGCCGCTTTCTGGACGACGGCCGCGCATGGGTGAAACTTTCCGGCGCTTATCTGAACAGCAAAATCGGGCCGCCCTATCCCGAAGCAACCTCGGTCGCGCGGGCGTTTGTCGCAGCCGCACCGGAACGACTGGTCTGGGGAAGCGATTGGCCGCACCCGACCTCACCCGGACCACGCAAACCCGACGACGCCATGCTGTTTGATCTGCTGCTTGACTGGGCGCCCAACGAACAAACGCGCCATCGCATTCTCGTCGAAAACCCGGAAAAGCTGTATGGCTTCGGCTGAGGGGTTTTCCAGGTCCAGGCGAAAGCTGCTTCAGGTCCCAAAGATATCCTTGAAGAAGCGCTGAATGGCCACTTTGTATTCGCGGTCGGCCCGCTCCTCGGAAGCATTTGTGGGGCTGGTGAACGCGTGTTGTGCGCCACTGAAAATCTGAAGCTCCCAGTTCACTTTTGCCGCGCGCAAGTCGCCGACCAATTTGTTCACTTCTTCAAGCGGCGCCACCATGTCTTCGGCGCCGTGCAGGATCAGCACCCGTCCCTTGATGTTCCTGGCGGCATCATGCTGGAAGTCGCGGAATGATCCGTGTACCGCAACCGTTCCAATGGCCGGAACGCCGGTTTCGGCAAGTTCCATCGCGACGGTGCCACCGAAGCAATACCCGATCACGGCAATCTTTCCGGCGTCGACCCGCGGGTTTCGCGCCAGCACGTCGAATCCCGTACGCGCACGCACGCGCATTTTGGCCCGATCCCTGTTGTAGATGTCGGTGAGCGCGGTCATTTCGGGAACAGTTTTGGGTACAACACCTTTGCCGAAAATGTCCTCTGCGAATACGACATAGCCCATCGATGCGATCATCTGCGCATCGCGCAGGGTCTCGTCCTGCAGTCCGCCCCGGTAATGAACCAGCAGCACCCCGGGTCTTTTACCAGTGAGGCTGTCGTCATAGGCGAGATAGCCGCTGAGCGGGGTATCGCCGTCCCTGTAATCGACATATTGGGTTTTGACGGCGGATTGGGCGCCTGCGCGCCTGAACAAGAACTGTCAGGGCGGCGATGATCGCAATCGCAAAATGGCGGAATTTCATGTCGATGCTCCTCCCATGGAACAGCTCAGCTTCGCGCAACCGGTGCGTGAAGTCCATCAAAGGGAGGGCTGGAGGTGGCGCAAAATTTCCGGCAAATCGCTGCTGCCGCGCCAGATCATTTCCAGGGCGATGTAAAGCACGAGCAGAACGCCGATATAAGACAGGTATGGGTGCCGCTGCAGCAATCTGGCAACGTAAGTCGCAGCAATCCCCATGAATGCAACCGACAGCACAAGCCCGGTGACAAGCACCGGCAGGTTCTGGTTCGCTGCCCCGGCAACAGCGAGCGCATTGTCAACGGACATGGAGACATCTGCGATGGCGACTTGCGCGATCGCACGGCCGAAGCTTACGGCGTGGACGCGATCGACACGCCGAATTCGGAGCCTTTTGCCCGCTGATCGCCAACGATTGCGTCCCGGTAAAGGCGCCAGGCTACCCAAAGCAGAAGAATGCCCCCCGCGAGAGTCAAGCCGAGGATGGCCAGCAGATCGACGGCAAGCAATGCCAACACAATGCGAAGCGCGACTGGCCGCGCCCATTCCCCAGGCGATCACTCTCGACCGCTCTTTGGAATGGACCCGTCCTGCGACCATGCCGATTACGATGACGTTGTCACCCGACATGACAATGTTGATGACCAGCACCTGAAAGAGTGCGAACAGCGCGGAAGAGGAGAACAGGTTCAATCCTGGCGCCGCGTTAAGGCCAGTGAACGACTGGCGGGAGCGACATGAGTATTGCCTCGGCATTGCCGCCGGTCATGAGACCGAAACGCGTACCGCGGTCATAGACAAGATTGAACTCTGCGTAGCGACCACGCCGGATCAGTTGCTCGTTCTTCACGGCCGAATCCCACGCTTCGTACATACCCGCGCGGATAATGGCGGGATAAACCTCAAGGAAGGCGCGGCCGACATCCTGGGTAAAGGCGAAATCCCTGACCCAGTCGTTATCGAGATAGTCGTAAAAAATTCCGCCAACGCCGCGGGTCTCATTCCTGTGTTTTATGAAAAAATACTCATCGCACCAACGGGAGAAGCGGTCATAGTAGTCGGGCGCATGCACCGCGCAGGCGGTCCGGAAAGCTTCATGGAACCTGACCGTGTTGGGATGATCGCGCGTTCGCTGCCCCCCAACCATGGGAGTCAGGTCGCCCCCGCCGCCAAACCAGGAGCGCGTGGTCACGATGTGGCGTGTATTGAAATGGGCGGTGGGCACATACGGATTGTGCATATGGGCCACCAGCGAAATCCCACTGGCCCAATAGCTCGGGTCGTCCTGGGCACCGGGAATTTCTTTGGCGAATTGCGGCTCAAAGCGGCCGAAAACTGTGGAAAAATTCACCCCGACCTTTTCGAAAACCCGGCCTTTCATCAGGGCCATCGTCCCTCCGCCCCCGTCCACGCCATCCGGTGTAGGGCGTTTCCAATCCTTGCGCTGGAAGCGCCCCGGCGGCTGTTCCGGAGCACCCGCGAATTCCTTTTCAATCGCTTCGAATGCCGCACACAGACGGTCCCGCAGCAGCGCAAACCACTCCGATGCAAGGCGTTTTTGGTCTTCTCCGGAATCTGTTCCAGGGTTACGCTGGGTCATGCATTGCCCCATCCATTTTTTCGAACGTCCCCGTCTGACGAAGCGCCTCTCCGACCGCCATGGCAGCGGTGAGCGCTACGTTGAGCGAACGCAAACCGCGCCGCAAGGGAATGCGAAGGTGCGCATCCGCGGCCTGATGCACTATCTCAGGGACACCGGCACTTTCGCGACCCAGTAGAATAATGTCCGTATCCTGAAACGAAAACCCGGCATAAGAACGTAGGGCCCGGGTGGTCATCAGAACGATTCGGCCCCTGCGCGCGGCAAGAAAGACGTCCCATGAACGATGCTTACTCACATCCGCGAGTTCCACATAATCCATCCCCGCGCGACGAAAGCCGGAATCGCTGAAATGAAAACCGCACGGTTCAATGATGTCGACCGCAACACCAAGACATGCACCCAGACGAATAATCGCTGCGGTGTTTTGCGGAATATCCGGTTCGAACAAGGCAATTCGCATTCCGTGAAACTAACGTGGTTCTCGACAGTTTTATGCGGCATCGTGCCGCAAACCATCCGAAAACATCTCTCTCTATATGGGTGGCGCGATTTGGCTGTGCCGCACGTCCGGGGTGGCACCACGCCATTCACTCATTGCCCGGAGGCCATGTAAGAGCTTCGAGCTCCAGGCGGACAGCCTGAAAGGCGAAAGTTTCAAGGGAACATCAACTGTGGCTTATTCGGAAACGGCCGAACCGACGCGACGGGATTTTCTTTTTGTCGCCACCACGACAGCGGCAGGGGTGGGAGCCGCAGCGACTCTTATCCCACTGATTATCCAGATGAATCCATCTGCGGATGTTCTTGCGCTGGCGTCGATCGAGATTGACCTCTCGCCCATACAAGCCGGGCAATCCGTCACGTTCACGTGGAGAAGCCATCCGCTTTTCGTCAGGCGCCGGACCCCCGCAGAAATTGCCCAGGCCCGCGCGGTTCCGGTTCAGGATCTGCTCGATCCGATCGCCCGGAATGCCAATCTCCCTGAAAATGCTCCAGCCACAGACGACAACCGGCTGACGCCCCATGTACCGTCTGCCAGTGCGCCTGCGACGCCCGGAAGCCCGGCGGCAAATGCATCTCCGTCCGAATTGCCCGAATGGCTGGTCGTCGTCGGCGTGTGCACGCATCTCGGCTGTACACCAGAGGCCAGCACTCCCGCCGCTCCGCAGGGCAATTATGGCGGTTGGCTCTGCCATTGCCATGGCTCTCAATACGATGTGGCTGGCCGGGTGCGCGTCGGGCCGGCTCCGCAAAATCTGGCGGTTCCGCCCTATGCCTTTCTTTCAAACACCCGCATCAGGGTTGGCTGAGGAAAAAACATGCAGGGCCCTTCGTATATCCCCAAATGGCGCGTTGCACGCTGGTTGGACAGCAGGCTGCCGCTGATCCGGTTCAGCCAGGAAAACGTCGTTTGGTATCCGACGCCGCGCAATCTGAATGTCTGGTACGTATTCGGCGGCATCCTGACGGTCATCCTGGTCATACAGATTCTCACCGGCATCGTCCTGGCGATGCACTACACGCCGGACTCCCAGCTCGCATTCGATTTGGTCGAACACATCATGCGCGACGTGAACGCGGGCTGGTTGCTGCGCTACCTTCATTCCAACGGCGCGTCGATGTTCTTCCTGGCCGTCTATATCCACATGTTCCGGGGACTGTATTACGGTTCGTACAAGTCCCCGCGCGAGGTCATCTGGATAATCGGTGTACTGATCTACATCGTGATGATGGCAACGGCATTTCTCGGCTACACGCTGCCCTGGGGCCAGATGTCGTTCTGGGGCGCAACCGTTATCACCAATTTCTTCAGCGCCCTGGATGCACTGATCCCGGGTCTCGGCACCGCAATCACCACATGGCTATGGGGCGGCTTCGGCGTCGATAACGCGACGCTGCACCGGTTTTACAGTCTGCATTATCTGCTGCCTTTTGTTCTTGCCGGACTGGTCGCGGTTCACGTGTGGGCGCTGCATGTGCCCGGAAACAACAATCCGCTCGGCATCGACGTCAAGGGTCCGCAGGACACTGTTCCGTTCCATCCCTACTACACGGTCAAGGACGCCTTCTATCTCTCCTGTTTTTTGATCCTTTACGCCTGGCTCGTGTTTTTCGATCCAAATCTGCTCGGCGATCCGATCAACTACGTCCCGGCAAATCCGATCCAGACTCCCGAAGATATCGTGCCGGAGTGGTATTTCCTGCCGTTCTACGCAATCCTGCGCTCCATTCCGAACAAGCTGATCGGCGTAATCGCGCTGTTTCTCTCGCTTATCACCCTGTTTTTCGTTTCCTGGCTGGATACATCATCGGTCCGGTCTTCCCGGTTTCGACCGGTGTACAAACAGTTCTTCTGGATCCTTGTCGTGGACGTTCTGATCCTCGGTTATGTCGGTTCACGGCCGGTGGATGCCTTCCTGTTCAACACACCGATACCCCTGGTCTGGTTGGGCAGAATAGCCACCCTGTATTACTTTCTGCACTTCTGGGTGATCATGCCCCTGGTGGGCGTGGTGGAGACACCAAGACCCATTCCGGACAGCATTGCCCGATCCGTGCTCGCCAGCACGCCAGCCGAATAGGAGCGGGCCATGCGTCCAGTGCACCGCTTTCTGTTGACAACGGCTCTGGTGATTTCCGGCGTCAATGCTCTTGCCCAAACGCCGCCGGCCACTCCCGCTGCGGCCGCTCCAACCACGAGTTCCGCAGCGCCAGCCCAACCCCCCAATGGTTCTGGATCTCAAACGCCCGCCGGTGGAGCGGCTCAAAGCACACAAGCCCCCGCACCATCGACAGAAGCGCTGCCGCCAAAGCAGGTTGCCTGGTCGTTCAATGGCCCGTTCGGAGTTTATGACCGCGCAAGCCTTCAGCGCGGGTTTCAGATCTACAAGGAAGTCTGTTCAGCCTGTCACGCATTGTCGCATGTCGCATTCCGCAATCTGGGTGACCCCGGCGGCCCAGAATTCTCGCAGGACGAAGTCAAGGCCATCGCGGCCGGTTTCAAGGTTCCGGCAGGCCCCAACGAGCAGGGACAAACCGTTGACGCCAACGGCATGCCTCTGACGCGCCCCGCCGCTCCAGCCGATTATTTTCCGTCACCATTTGCGAATGAGCAGGCGGCGCGCGCGGCAAACAATGGGGCACTACCGCCTGATCTGTCGCTGATTGTGAAGGCACGCGACGGTCACCAGGACTATGTTTACTCGATTTTGACCGGCTTCGGCCAAACTCCGCCACCCCGAGAGACCATCGCCAGAGGGCTGTATTACAATCCCTATTTCCCGCGACACCAGATCGCAATGCCGCCACCACTCACCAACGGCTCCGTCACCTTTTCCGACGGTACACCGAACAGCATTGATCAGGAGGCGCACGATATTGCGACCTTCCTGACCTGGGCTTCCGAACCCAAAATGGACGAGAGGAAGCAAACCGGATTTACCGTCATGCTCTATCTGATCGGTCTTACGGTGTTGCTGTACTTTTCATATCGGCGCATCTGGCATGGGCACCACGATGTCGGTGCGGTCGGGGAAGGCACGGGCGACGAGACGCGCCTGGCGCCCTGAGACGCCCATGACAAAGGCGGTCATCGGAATTATCGGCGGGTCGGGCGTCTACGATATCGCCGGCCTCGAAAACGCCTCCTGGTGGCACGTGGAAACGCCATGGGGCGAAGCATCCGACGATCTGCTGTTTGGCCGAATCGCGGGCGTCGAAGTGGTGTTCCTGCCGCGCCATGGCCGGGGCCATGTGCATTCGCCAACGTCAATCAATTATCGCGCCAATATCGACGCGCTGAAGCGGGTTGGGTGTACGGACATCATCTCCATCTCTGCCTGCGGCTCGCTGAGGGAAGATCTGCCACCCGGCCACTTCGTCCTGGCGGATCAGTTCATCGATCGTACCCACGCGCGCGAAAAGACTTTCTTCGGGCGTGGTTTTGTCGCCCATGTCTCAATGGCTCATCCGGTCTGTCCAAGGCTGCTGACAGTTTTGACGGAAGCGGCAGGCGAGGCGCAGATACCCTTCCGCACCGGCGGAACCTATCTTGCAATGGAGGGTCCGCAATTCTCCACCCTGGCGGAATCGAGGCTCTATCGTTCATGGGGTTGCGACGTCATCGGAATGACTGCGATGCCGGAGGCAAAGCTCGCCCGGGAAGCCGAACTGCCCTACGCGCTCGTCGCAATGGTAACGGATTTCGACTGCTGGCACCCCGACCACGATCACGTCACGGTGGATCAGGTCGTCCGTTTATTATTCGAAAATGCCGACCGGGCGAGGGGTCTGCTGAAGCTCGCGCTGCCGAAACTCGGGCCTGAGCGCACGCCGTCCCCGCTCGGAATTGAACATGTTCTCGACTCCGCCGTCATAACCGCCCCGGAAAAGCGCGATGCCGCCCTTTTTTCCCGTCTGGATGCCGTCGCAGGACGGGTGCTGAAGACGGATTGACCATCTCCGGGGACGAACTCGGCAGGAAGGTGTTTTTCACAATCGGACATTCGACGCGCAGCATCGGCGATTTTGCCGCTTTGCTGACATCAGCCGGCATTACAATGCTTGCCGATGTGCGCCGCATCCCACGCTCGAAGACAAATCCGCAATTCAACCTCGATACAATCGGCGCATCGCTTGAGTCGTCTCGCATATCCTATCGCCACATCCCGGAGCTCGGGGGCCTTCGCTCACGCCAGGAACAGCAGCCAGGCTCCCTGAACGGGTTCTGGGAAAATGCGAGCTTTCGGAATTATGCCGATTATGCGGCCGGTGAGCCATTCCGGCGGGGACTGGATACCCTTCGCAGAATGGGTACAAGGCAGAACTGCGCAATCATGTGCGCCGAGGCGGTGTGGTGGCGTTGCCATCGCCAAATCATCGCGGATTACCTGCTCGCATCAGGCGAAGCGGTTTTCCACATTCTGAGCGCGAGCAGGACCGAACCGGCGCAAATCACGCCGGCTGCCGAAACCCGGACGGACGGAACATTGATCTACCCGAAGGGCCCTACTTGTTCCCACTGACGGCGCTGGGCTCGATCTCGAAAAGCACGCGGACCTCGCCCGGTTGCGCAAAGGGATATTTGTCCTTACCCAGATATTTCTTTGCCATTTTGTCGATATGCTCTGAAGCGCCCTCTTCGGTGACACGCGCGACTTTGCCGCGTATCTGGACATAACGGTAAGGATTGTCCGGATCGGTAATCGAAATCGCCACCGGCGAACCGGGCTTCAAATTCCTGACCTTGACCCGTCCTTTCGCCGAATTCACCAAAACCTTGCCATTGCGGTAATCGATCCAGACGGGTGTGGATTGCGGGGTACCGTCCGCCATCAGTGTGGCTATGTGGGCAAAGGCTTTCTTGCTTTCCAGGAGATCGCGCCAGGTTTCAATGTTTTGAGCCATTTTTCGCACTCCGCTGCCTGATGGGGGATGGTGGAAGCGTCGAGGCTAGAGCGTTTTCCGATTGGAAGGAATCGGAAAGCGCTCTAACTCATTTGGATTGCCGCATTTTCGTCGCCGAAGTGGCAGCCACTTCGGCGGAAAATGCGGCTAGCGCCGGAAATGCGGGGAGGGCAACGGGGAACAGACCTTCGTGACCATACCCCCCCGAACAGCAGTTGTAAGCACAAGAACAAAACGGCAAAATGGGAACAGATGCGGGAGCGTGCATCGTCTATGGAGGGTTAGAATGAAAGCTTTAAGCGCATTGACGGCTGTCGCTGCGGTGACGGTCCTTGTCAGCGCGGCCATGGCGGCCGACGGTGACAAATTCACCATTCGCGGCGACGCGGCCAAACAGTTGCTCGAACAGAATTCGATCAATGTGGCGACCGCCGAAGCCATCGGCAAAGCATGCGTTGATGAAGCTACCAAGCAGGGCGTGCGCGTAAGCATCTCGATTTTCGATCAATTTGGAGAACCGGTTTATTACTACCGGATGGATGGGCAACCGAAGATTGCGATCGATACGGCCATCATGAAGGCGCGCACCGTTCTCAATACGCGTCAGCCTAGCAAGGCAGCGATGAACGCCGTTCTTTCCGGTCGTGCTTCGGAACTCCGGCAATATTCCTTCGGCAATTTCGCGAATTCCGGCGGATTGCCGATCGTGGTCAATGGCAACCAGTTCATCGGCGCGATCGGGGTCGGCGGCTCGGCTCCGACGCCTGGCGTGTGGAGCGACGAGATTTGCGCCTGGCGCGCGCTGACCAAAGTCATGGGTCCCCAACCGCCGCTGCTCCCTGATATTACGCCTGCGACTGCCGCCGGTGGACGTGGCGGTCGCGGCAATGGCGCCCCCAACCTGTAATCATCGAATCTGGAAAATTGGAGAAAGCCATGAAGCTTTACACTGGATTTGCGGCAGCGGCTGCGGTCGTTGCTTTCGCCGGCGTCGCCGTTTCCGCCGAGACCGGCAAATTCGTTCAGCAGGGTGATGCGGCGAAAGTTCTGCTCGAACAGAATACGATCAATATCGCAACGGCCGAAGCGATCGGTAAGGCCTGTATTGACGAAGCCACCAAGGAAGGGGTGAAGGTCAGTGTCGTCATTACGGACCAGTTTGGTGAGCCGGTCTGGTTCTATCGCATGGATGGGCAGGGAAAGGTCAACGTCGATACGGCCTTTATGAAGGCAAAAACGGCTCTGAACATGCGCGCGCCAAGCAAGACGATCATGAACCAGGTCCTGCAGGGAAGGTCGTCGGAACTTCGGCAATATTCCTTTGGCAATTTCGCCAATTCCGGCGCATTGCCGATCGTGATCAACGGAAATCAACTGATCGGAGTTGTCGGAGTGGGTGGTTCGGCCCCGAAGGTGCCGGTGTGGAGCGACGAAATCTGCGCCTGGCGCGCGCTGACCAAAGTGATCGGTCCGCAGCCGCCGCTGCTTCCCGATGTGCAGCGCAACGCCCAGGCGGGAGGTGGTGCGGGGGCTCGCGCCCCGGGCGCCCCGAATCAGTAAGCTTTAAAAAGTCGAAATACCGGGTGGCGGGCAGATATTCTGCCCGCCTTTTTTTCTTCCGGAGATCGCAATCCGGTTTTCCCGCCTCGCTACAAAAGCCCGCTCGTGGCATTGTCGAGACGGCGGTGCCCGCCGGCATCGTTAACCAGGAGGGACAATCATGAAATTCAAAATCGCGCTGCTGGCCGGTTTGGCGGCCACGGCTTTTGCAGGCTCGTCTTTTGCGCTGTCGCTGAGCGATGTCATTCAGAAAGGCGCCGCAGCCGACAAAGTCATGGAGAAAAATCAGATCAATTTCGCGACCGCCAGGGCGATTGGCGATCATTGTCTGAACGAGGCGACCAGCAAGGGCTTTGGTGTAAGCGTGGTGATTCTCGACCAGTTCGGAACCATCACCTATTACGTTCGCGGTGACGGTCAGAACAAGACCAACACGGAATCGGCGCTTTGGAAAGCGCGGACGGTGCTGAACACGCGCGCTCCAAGCAAAGCGCAGATGAACGCCGTGCGCACCGGTGCAGTCAATGAATCGCGTGTGATCTGGCAGGGCAATTTCGCCAATGCCGGCGGCCTCCCGATCGTCGTTGATGGACAATTCCTCGGCGCAATTGGTGTGGGCGGTATGCCGGCCAATCCACCGACCTGGAGCGATGAGATCTGCGGACACAACGCTTTGACTGCCGTGCTGGGACCGCAACCAAAGTTGTTGCCCGATCTTCCAAATCCGTTCGCCATCAGCAATGCCGGAGGCGGCGGTGCGGGGCAGCGCGCTGCTGGTGCTGCAAACCGGTAATTGTGTTTTACCGCTTTGGGAAGTTGAGAGGGCTCTGTATTTGCGGAGTCCTTTCTTCCTGCCCATTATTGTCACGCAAACGGCGTCCATGCGATGCTGTTTGGGATACCGATGCATCGAGCTTTTGGGAGGAGAGTGAAAATGCGCCTGAGTTCAATCCTCATTTGTTCCATATCGGCGCTGGCCATTACTGCCGCAAATGCCGCATCGACTTACGACGGCAATGGTCAGGTGCCGCAGCAGTTTGTGCTGTCCGGCAAAGCGGCAGACCGGCTGCACGACCATATGTCGATCAATGCCGATACCGCGGAACGGCTTTCAAAGGCCTGTGAAGCAATTGCCAAAAGGAACAACAGCCAGGTCGTTGTTGCCGTGCTTGATCCGCAGGGACTTGTGGTGCACGAGCACCGGATGGACGGCGAGGGCTGGGTTCAGGTCAAGGCGACCGAGCAGAAGGCGCTGACGGCGTTGCGCACGCGCGCAGCCTCGCATGCGCTGACCAACCGGAACGTTCAGGACCCCTTCACGAATCAGAATATGTCCGGATACGGACTGACCACGCAGGAGGGCGGCTTGCCCATCATCGTCAACGGACAGTTGATTGGCGCCATTGGAGTTGGCGGCATCCCGCCGGCCGAGCGCAATGCGACTTATGGCGAAGAAATGTGTGCTCGCGACGCACTGGAGCAGGTGGTCGGTCCCCAACCGCCGCTGCTTCCGGATCTGACGGCGCAACGTGCTCCTGCCGGCGGGGGCGGTCGCGCCGGCCGCGGGGCACCTAACCAATAACCGAATAGGGGGGCGGCCGCGATGCCGTCCCCGCGCCCTCAATCGCCCGAGGGCGGGGGATCTCGACATGCAATATCTTCACAGCATGGTCCGCGTAGCGGACATTGATAAAAGCCTGAATTTCTATTGCGGCCTGCTCGGCTTGAAGGAGATCAGCCGCACGGAAAACGAGACGGGCCAATTCACCCTGATCTTCCTCGCCGCTCCCGGGGACGAGGATCTCGCGCGCGAGCGCAAAGGCCCGATGATCGAGTTGACCTATAACTGGGACCCCGAAAACTACGGCGGCGGCCGCAATTTCGGCCATCTGGCTTATCGGGTGGATGACATCTATGCAGCCTGCCGCAAGCTGATGAATGGCGGCGTAACGATCAATCGCCCGCCGCGCGACGGGCATATGGCTTTCGTGCGCTCTCCGGACGGAATTTCGATAGAGCTCTTGCAGCGCGGTCCGGCACTTCCTCCGGAAGAACCCTGGGCGTCAATGCCCAACACCGGCGCATGGTAGCACGTGTCGCTGTACCGGGCGCGTCGCATTGTGACCGGGCGTGACGCGCAAGGCCGTTCGGTGGTGGTCTCCGACGGGCCAGCCAGGAATCTCTTGCCCAATCCCTCGGATCCTGATCGCGGTCACATAAATTTCTGGCGGACAGAATCGGTGCCTGCCCGCAACAGCGGTGATGACGATCCGGCTGTGAGTGCTCCCTTCCCGTTGGCCCCTTCGAAGGGTGGAACACTCTTTCGTTTTTTTCAGATTGCGCCGGAAAAGAACGAGGCTGGACTGTCAAAAGAGGAACGGGACGCGCGCATGGCTAAAATGTTCGAAGCGGCGGAGGCCGGGCAAGCGCGCCAGTCGATGGCCCGGCATCCCTCGATGCACCAGACGGACACGCTGGATTACATCGTGCTGCTGAAAGGCGAAGTAACGGCACTTTTCGATATTGGTGAAGTGGCGATGAAGCCATTCGACGTCCTGATTCAGCGCGGGACCAACCATGGTTGGGTGAACCGCGGCGACGAGCCTGCTCTGCTGGTTGCGGTCCTGGTCGATGCAGAACCGCTCGCCCGCGATTAGCCATATCGATTGCTGCCAAATCGGAATTCTGACAGCGCCTGCAGGACCTGCGAATTGCCGCGGCGCCGCCATTTTGGTGTTTCGGACGCAAATACTCCACGCGCGGATATGGACAGCATCGGGTGCGTCCCCTATATCCGCCTTTCGTTTTTGACGGTTGAGTGACATTTCGCGGGGTGGAGCAGCCCGGTAGCTCGTCAGGCTCATAACCTGAAGGTCACAGGTTCAAATCCTGTCCCCGCAACCAAATAACCATTGAAATTCAATGGATTACACGAAGCCCCGGAGAGCATCTCCGGGGCTTCAATTTTCGTGTCCGCACTGTGTCCGCAAAATCGAGGTTTCAGAAATCCGAAGTGGTGGCGGTCGGGACCGAGGACACCCTCCCGTTGTAATATTCCTCGGTATTCTCGGCGCACACGTGCTCGGCCCAGCTTCCTGACGGTCGGCCGTAGATCATGACCGAAGTCCAAGGTGTCGTGAAAACTTTCGGATCGTCCACGGCGATTTCGAGCTGAAGATGCCTGCCTTTGTAGCTCGGGTCGAACTCGATCGCATTCAGGCCGGGCGGATAGGTGGTGTTGATTTTTGCTTCCCGGTCGATCGCGGTTTTGGCGATTGCGTAATCGACGAGCCGATAGCGTTCGACCACATGCAACGCATCGCTGAACGGCGTGCCGTACATGTCGAGCATCGGATAGGGCCCGCGTTTCACACCGACCGTGTCGATGACCAGCGTGTCGCCTTCGTAATGCCCGACTAAATCGCCATACCAGGAGGGCGTTACATGTGCCGGATGCGGCTGGTTCAGCCGCACGTGCCGAACTTCATGATCGTGGAGATAGAGCAACGTGATTTTGTCCTGCTGCTGAAGAAATTGCAGCCCGAAATTCCAAAATACGTAAGGCACGCCGCTGGGCCAGCATTGATTGCTCGGCGTGGGATAGCCGATACCCTTCAGCGACAGTTCCCCAAGCTGCTTTACGGTCGCGGCAGCTTGTGGCTTCAGGATCGGGTTGGTGTAATCGCCGACGAGCTGGTTGTAGTTGCTGACCCCGCCGGCGAGAGACCTGTTGATCAGCGGACCCGGACCGGATGCGGACGGTCCCAGCCCCGGCCGGAACCATCGGTGCCATACGCCCGAAAAATCGGGAACCGCGTGCTGCGTCTCCGCGACGACCGGAAAGCGGGGAGTGTGATTGCCGAGGCGACGACCAGCGCAATAACAATATTTATCGGAGGCAAAAGCCGCCGTGACGTACGTTCGGGAATCCGCGAGGCCATTTTGCGAACACGCCGGCTCATGCGGCCGGAACCGCCACTGGAGCCATTTGCGGCGCAATCGAGCGGCCAACGGCAAGCACAATAATGCCCGCCAACAAGGTTGCTGCGGAGAGGGCGGCAAATGCCGCAGTGTAATTTCCGGCTAACTGCCGCAAAAAGCCAATTCCATATTGCCCACCAAACCCGCCCAGCAAATTGCCGATTGCGTTCATGAGCGCAAATCCCCCCGCCATGGCCGGGCCGGTGAGGAACAACGGCGGGATTCCGTAATAGGGCGCGAGGATAGAACCCGATCCGACAGCCGCGAAGGCAAGCGCCAGCAGCAACACCAGATTGTTGGACGCTACCGCCGCAATTGCGAATGCTGCCGAAATCAACAGTGCCGCGAGTGCAGAAAACCAGATGCGTTCGCCTTTCCGATCGCTCAGGTATGCCCAAATTATCATCCCCGGCACCGCGGCGATAAAAATCAGCGCTGTCACAAAGCCCGTTGCGAAATTTGAGAATCCGGCTTGCTGCACCACGAGCGGGACCCAAAAGGCGAGCCCATATCCGGCGGACAAGTACAGGCCGTAGCCAATCCCCAGCAGCAAAATGCGAGGATCGCGCAGGCCTCGCGCCATACTCTGCTCTTTCATTGAGTCTTCGCGCTGGATTCGCTGCGCAATCAACTGCTTTTCGGCAGGCGTGAGCCATGATGCCCGCGCCGGCCGGTCGGGAAGGAGACAAATAACCATTGCGGCAATGATTAGTGGCGGCAGACCTTCTAATAGAAATAACCACCGCCACCCGTGAATCCCGAGCAGTCCATCAAGGCGCAGAATGATGCTCGCGATTGGGCCGCCAATAACCGGTGCCACGATTGTCGCGGTCATGAACACGGCCGTCGAACGTCCGATCCATGCCTTTGGAAACCAGTAAGTGAGGTAAAGTACCACTCCCGGAACGAGGCCGGCTTCGGCCATCCCGAGGAAGAAGCGCATCAAATAAAAGCTGTCCGCTCCGCGAATGAGGGAAGTCGCGGCCGAAGCGAATCCCCACAATGCCATGATCAGACAAATCCAGCGCCTGGCACCGACCCGGTGCAGGGCGATATTCGATGGAATTTGGAACAGACCGTAACTGAGAAAGAAAATGCCCGCTCCAAATCCGTACACGGAAGGCGAAAGCTCCAGCTCTTTGTTCATGGTCAGCGCCGCAAACCCAATGTTGGCGCGGTCGATATAGTTGGTGAGGTAGGCGGCGAGCAGGAGCGGCAGCAGCCGCCAGGCGCATTTCGCGAACACGCGATCATCGCTCATCAGCTTACCGGTGTCGCTGCGAGAATCGGGGTTCGCGACGCCAGCGCGTGGCCGACCGCCAACACGACAACGACTGTGAGCAGATAGCCGACACCGAGTGCTGCCATTCCGCTCGCGTAATCGCCGCTCGCCTGTTTCAGTATGCCGATGAGAGTTGGCCCAAAAAATCCGCCAAGACTGCCCATTGTGTTGAAGAGGCCGATGCCACCTGCAGCCGCCGTGCCCCGCAGAAACGATGATGGCAGGCTGAAGAATGGACCATATGCAGCGAAATTGCCGATCAGAGCCACTGTAATTGCTGCCAGCATCGCAGTGTCAGATTGCATGACGCTCGCGATCGCCAAGCTGGAAGCAGCACCGAGCCACGGCAGCGACGTATGCCAAATCCGCTCCCGTCTGATGGAGCTCGATCGCCCACAGATGATCATCGCCGCGATGCCTGCGGCATAGGGTAGGGTCACGACGACACCCGTCGCGCGAACCGAGAAGCCCATCGCATGCACGATCTGCGGCAACCACAGAGTCAAACCGTAGGCACACGATTGAAAGCCAAAACTGGCAATACCAAGGCCGAGCAGGCGCGGATCGGACAACGCCTGCCACAGAGTCGATTGGCTGGGCAAATTGCCGTCAGCAATCTGCGCGGCAACGATCTTCTTTTCATCCGCCGTAAGCCATGACGCGTCGCTCGGCCGATCGGGCAAAAATTTGAGCACCGCAAAGGCAAACAGAACCGCCGGCAATCCCTCGATCAGGAACAGCCACTGCCAGCCACGAAGACCCATTGTGCCGTCAATTTCCAGAATCGCACTGGAAAGCGGTCCACCAATGGCGAACGATAGTGGAATGGCGGCCATGAAATTCGCCGTGCACCGCGCAAGATAGGCGCGCGGAAACCAATATGTCAGGTACAACAACATTCCGGGAAAGAACCCCGCCTCCGCCGTCCCAAGCAGAAAACGCAGCGCATAAAAGCTCGCCGGATTTCGAACAAATGCGTTCGATGCCGAGAGAAGACCCCACACCGCCAGAATGCAGAAAATCCAGCGCTTCGCCCCAATCCGTTCAAGGATCAGATTGGCAGGTGCCTGGCACAGCGAGTAGCCAACGAAGAACACGCCGGCGCCAAAACCGAACACCGCCGGCGAAAATCCGAGATCCTTGTTCATCGTCAGTGCGGCGTAGCCGACATTCGACCGATCAATGAAGCTGATCACATAAAGCAGAACCATGAACGGGATCAGCCGCCACGCGCATTTGCGAAAGACACGATCCTCGTTCATTGCGCCGCAACCGGTGCGGGCGCGCGTGCCGGCACGATCGATCGCCCGAGCGATAGCACGATTGCCGCCGCGATCAGTGCGAGTCCGGACATCACCGCAAACGGGGCAGCATAGCCCCCACTTTGCTCACGGACTGCGCCGAGCAGATATTGGCCGGCAAATCCGCCGAGGAGATTCGCCGTGGCGTTCAGGACGGCAATACCGCCTGCCATTGCTGCGCCACTCAGGAACAGCGGCGGAAGGCTGTAAAACGGTGCGGACCAACTGCTGAGCATCATCACCGTCGCGGCCAGCGCAACGAACGTGGTGGCGTTGCCGGCGCCGAGTGCGGCGACCGCCATTCCTGCGGATATCGTCATCGCGGGGACGGCGGCGTGCCAGAACCGTTCGCCGCTGCGGTCACTGGATCGGCCCCAAAAAATCATCACCGGCAAGGCTGCCGACCACATGGCCCCGACGGTAAATCCCGTTGCGGTATTCGAGAATCCCATTTCCTGGATGACCAGAGGCAGCCAGAAAGCCAGGCCGTACGTGGTCACCAGCCAGCAGGCATGTGCGAGGCCCAGCAGAAACACGCGCGGATCCCGCAGAGCCCTCCGCAGATTCGTCTGCTTGTCCGCATCTTCCTGCGCAATGCGCTCCGCAACCAACCTCTTGTCCGCGTCACTCAGCCATGGTGCGTTCGCTGGCCGATCAGGAAGAACCAGCAATACTGCGATCGCGAGCAGCAACGGCACGACGCCTTCCAGCAGGAACAACCATTGCCACCCCCGGATACCAGCGACGCCATTTAGTGAAAGAATGACGCTTGCCAGCGGTCCGCCGACTACGGAAGCTGCGACATAGGCCGCCAGGAAGAATGAATTCGCGCGGCAGAGCCACGCTTTCGGAAACCAGAATGTCAGATAAAGCAGAACGCCGAGCAGGAGACCCGCTTCCGCGACACCCAACAAAAGGCGCAATGCGTAAAAGCTGAACGGATCTCGGATCAGCGCGCCCAAGCTCGATGCCACGCCCCAGGCCGCGAGAATGAAACAAAGCCAACGCCGTGCACCAATCCGGTTGAGCGCGACATTCGCCGGCAGTTGAAAGAGCGAGTAGCTGAAGAAGAAAATCCCGGCGCCAAATCCGTATACGGATGGCGAGAATGCAAGATCGTGGTTCATCGTTAGCGCCGCGAAGCCGACATTCGTGCGGTCAATGTAATTAACCGCATAGGCGGCAAACACCAGCGGCAGCAGCCGCCACGCGCATTTGGCAAAGACGCGGTCGTCGTTTACGCGCGTGCCCCCCATCCGAGGCAACTCCCCAGGCGGTCAACCAAAAGTAGGCTCCGCTTGCCCGCTCAGGTTGTCAATCGTCGCCGGCTAAACTGTGGAGAAATATTGAGGTTTCGCGATGCTGATCGGGTCCACGTCGACTTAACTGCACACGAAATCATCGCCGGTGGTGGGATGACATTGCGGCGGCCAGCCCTTTGCGCGCCAGTATTCGAGTGCCCCGGAATCGCGCATGTGCCTTTTAAAGCTCGCCGTTTTGCGCATCGCCGCGTAGGACGGCGTAAACAGGAGCCCGCTAAGTGGACCGGTTGTAATGCCAGCCGCAGACAGAGTTTCGTACGCAGCTGCAAGCCGCTCCGGAGCGCCCCGGTACACGTAGATCCAGTCCCAAACTCCGAGCGCGGGCCGGTCATTCTCGGGCGCTATGGCAGGTGCGCCGCGCAACATCCGAACCGCATTGGCCAGAAGCTCTTGCCGCGGTGTGTCCCGGACCTTAATTGCTGCCAATGCATCGGCAGCTGCAGCGAAGCGACCCAGTGCGGCATAAGCCTGTGCCTTAGCAATCGGTGCTGCGCGCTGGCTCGCCACTTCCGCCGCCTCGAACTGCCCGTCCGCCATCAGCACCCGCACCGCACCGTCCTGATAGGCCGGAACGAAAGGCTCGACCTGCAGCAGATGCTCCCGCACTGCGAGCGCGCGCTTCGTAAAACCGAGTGATGCAAGCGTGTAGCTGTAATTTTGCAGCGGTTCCGGATTATCCGGGTCGAGCGTCAGCGCGCGTTCGAGTAGCTCCATTCTGCGTACCGAGTGCCTGTGTCCACGTAGCAACTCGATTTCCGAGTAGCCATACACCGCGTCGAAGTCGTTCGGATCGAGCCTGTACGCCGTTTCGGCGGCAACAATGGCTTTGTCCCGGTAGTCGCGCACAAACGTCATGGCTTCATCCATCGCCAGCCGCTGCACAGCGGGGTTGCCGATCAGCGAAAGAGTATATGCGCGGGCGAGTACTCCCCATGCCGGGGCATAATTCGGGTCCCGCGTAACGGCATCACTCAGCAATCGGATGGCTTCCGGGACGTCCTCACGCACGAGGACTTTGCCCCGCAGATACTCGTCATGAACCGACGCATCCCTCGTGCGTTGATTGACTAGATTTTCCCCGGCTTGAGACCCAGCGTCATATGCAGCGACGCGGTAATTGCCCGGGCGATGTCTTCCTGGATCGCGAATACGTCCGTCAGGTCGCGATCGTAATCTTCCGCCCAGACGTGAGTGCCGTCATCGGTTTTGATCAACTGCGCCGTGATTCGTACACGGTTACCGGCTTTGCGCACGGAACCTTCGATTAGGTGCGTCGCATGCAGCTGACTACCAATGTTCTGTACATCGACATTCTTTCCCTTGAACTGGAAAGCAGACGTGCGCGCGACGACGCGCAAATCCGGTACTTTCGCCAAAGCGGTCGTGATCTCCTCGGTCATTCCGTCCGAGAAAAACTCTTGCTGTCGATCGTCAGACAAATTCAGGAAGGGCAGCACAGCCACCGAAATAGCACCCTTGGGTGATGCAGCCGCGGCACGCGCAGCCGTTACGCTCGCTTCCTGCACGGGGGCGGGCGCAGCGGTTAAGGACTCCGGCGATGCCCGCACGAAGGCGAAAAACAGTATGGAAACGCCGACCAGCAGCACCGAAAGTATCGAGAATTCGCCGGCGGACATTCGGCGGCTGGCGCGTTCACCGTGGTACCAGGCCAAAGTCATCGCGACAGGCAAACCCAGCACCAGCAGCAGCATCGAAATGCGCAGGACCGCATTCGGCCATTTGAATGCTTCGCTGGTCAGTGTAACCGCGTGCTGAATCCCGTACGCGACCGCGACATAGCCGATTGTCCACTGCGCAATGCGGTGGTCCTTCAGTCGCCGCCATCCAGAGGTAATCCGGTCAGGCGGCAATTCGGCGCGGTTGGCTTCGTCGCTCATCAGCTGCACTCGAAATCGTCGCCGGTGGTGGGATGGCACTGCGGTGGCCAGCCGCGCGCCTTCCAATAATCGACGAGACCAGCATTGCGCGCGAAAATCTTGAACCGTTCTGTCTTTCGCAGGGGCGCGTAATCGGGGTGCCAGATTTCCCAACTTTCATCGCCGGCAAGAACTTTGAGATTGGCCATTCGCTCCTGGTGCTGAATCGATTGCTCATGGGCGCCAACGTAAAGGTAGACCCAACCGAACCGCCCCATGCTTGGAAGATTGGCCGGCGAAGACACTTTCGCAGGGGACGACCGCAGGAGGCGGATCGCCTGCTGTATAATGGCGGCCGACTCAAAAGCGCCGTTCGGAGGCATATCCGTCAGAGCATCAGCGGCCTCGCGGTACCGTCCGGTCGTGGCGTAAACCCTCGCGACAGCGCGAAGGCGCAAGCCAGCAACAGGTAGGGTTTTGGACAATGCAAGTGACTCTTCGTTTTGGCCGTTCAGCCACAACAGGCCTGCGGTAGTCTCGTTGTAGTTCGGCACGAAAGGCTCGACGGACTGCAGCGTCATGCGGATCGGCAGCGCTTCCTTGAGCCGCCCCACACGCGCGAGCAAGATGCTGTAATAATTCAAGACATCAGGGTTGCCCGTATCAAGCGCGAGTGCCATCCGTAGCAAGTCTTCCGCTGCAACGAGCTGCCCGCGCGCAGCCTGCAATACGGCCAGTATGGCAAATCCATCCGGCAGACCCGGGTCCAATTGAATCGCGCGCCGGCTTGCCAATTCCATCTTCGAAGTCAGCGCATCGACTAGGCGCCGCGCCTCCTCGAGCGATCCTGAGCGAGCCGCGGAAGTGGCGGCGGTGCCGTAGTCGAGACCCAACCAGGCCCAAGCTGGCGCGTAATTGGGATCGCGCGCGACAACCTGTTCCAAAAGCGCTGTGGATTCTGCGAACGCTGCATTTCCTCCCGCGTGAGTTCGAGCCTTCGCTCGAAGAAATTGCTGATATAGACTCCGGATCAATGTTCCGGTTGTTGACGAGATTCTCGCCTGGCTTGAGGCCCAGCGTCATGTGCAGCGAGGTCGTGATCGCGCGGGCGATGTCTTCCTGGATTGCAAACACGTCGGTCAGTTCGCGATCGTAGTCCTCAGCCCACACATGGGTCCCATCGTCGGCTTTGATGAGCTGTGCAGTAATCCGCAAGCGATTACCGGCCTTACGCACTGACCCCTCGATGAGATGAGTCGCGCCAAGCTCCTCGCCCATCGTGCGGATGTTGACGTTCTTACCTTTGAATTCGAATGCAGAAGTACGCGCCACCACGCGCAGGTCAGGCACCTTGGCGAGCGCAGCGGTAATTTCTTCCGTCATGCCATCGGAGAAGAATTCCTGATCCTTGTCGGACGAGAGGTTCAGGAATGGCAAAACGGCCACTGAAATCGTCGAAGCCGCAGCTTCCCGCGCCCTGAAGCCGGGATATGGAGGTGTGGCGCGCTATCTGCTCCGACGGCCGCACAAAAATGTAAAAGACCAGTGAAATGAGCACTAGCAGCAGCGACGCGAGCGTCATCTCGCCGGCAGAGATGCGCCGCGTCGCACGTTCGCCGTGGTACCAGGCAAAGATCATGGCGAGTGGCAGGCCAAGAATCAGGAGCAACATCGAAACGCGCAGGACGGCATCGGGCCATTTGAAAGCTTCGCTGGTCAGCGTGACCGCGTGCTGGATGCCATACGCGACCGCGACGTATCCGACCGTCCATTGCGCGACGCGGTGCTCTTTCATCCGGCGCCAAAGCGCGGCTATCCGGTCCGGCGGCAGTTCGGTGCGGTTAGCTTCGTCGGACATCAACTGCACTCGAAATCGTCGCCGGTGGTGGGATGGCATTGCGGCGGCCAGCCCTTTGCGCGCCAATAATCGACAAATCCGAGCTTGCGCATAACGGTCCTGAAACGCTCGGTCCTGCGCACAGGCGCGTAATCCGGATGCCAGATATATCCCCTTCCCCCGATCAGGTTATCGACGTCAGCGCTGCGTATGTAGCTTGTGAACGCCCGATCCGGCGCTCCGAGGTACAGATAGAGCATCTCCAGCGTCGGCCGGAGCCTTGGTAGCCTGTCGGGAGAAACCTTTAGCGGACCATTGCGCAGCAGTCGTGCGGCCTGCGCCGCATCGGAATCCGGATTGCCAGCGGCCAATTCCATCAGTGCGTCCGCTGCATTTCCAAAGCGTCCGATCGACGCGTAAATCAGTGCGAGCTCTACGCCGCGATTGTTCGAACGCAGTGTCTGCGCCAGTGCGATGGCTTCGTCGGTGTGCCCGTTCAACCAGCGAACCTGAACCGTGAAGGTTGCCAGAGCTGGATAAAATGGATCCAGCGCGTGCGCCTTCTCAGCGAATTCCAGGGCTTCCTTCGGACGGCCCGCTGCGGCGGCGAACATTCCTCTGTCATAGAGCGCCGGAACGCTTAGCGGGTCCCGCTGCAGCTCCTTGTCGAGCAGCTGGTCGGCCTCGACCTGTCGGCCGTACGAGCGCGCAAGCCACCCCAAGCCGGAGTACTGTCCCGGTAGGTTCGGGTCTAGTGCGATCGCTTTTTTGCCCGCGGCCTCGGCCTTGTTGCGGAATTCGGCAATGCGTGCACGCGCCTCAGCAACATCGCCGGTATTCGTGTTGGGGAAGGCAAGGACGAAATACGCCGCAGCCAAGCTCATCCAAGCCGGCGCGTAATTTGGATTTCGAGCGATAACGTCGTCCAGCAACGATGCTGCCAGCATACCGTTCGCGGCCTCCTGCGCGGGTGTTGGCTCCCCGCCTCGGGCCTTGATAAGCGCGACGGCGCGCAAGTATTTTTCGTAAGATGCGGTATCGATGTTGCGGTTGTTGACA